>CAMFGY010000011.1 GCA_945952065.1 uncultured Burkholderiales bacterium
CAAAAGGGTCAGCACTTGCGTGCTGACCCTTTTTCAATTTGGTGCCCAGGAGAGGCTCGGTCACGTCCCGCGACCCCGGCGCCGCTTGCAAGCGGACGCCCTTCTCGTCCTCACGCAAAGTCCGCAGGGACTTTGCTTCCTGGGCGCTTCAGAATGACAAAAGGGTCAGCACTTGCGTGCTGACCCTTTTTCAATTTGGTGCCCAGGAGAGGACTCGAACCTCCACGGAGTTACCCGCTAGTACCTGAAACTAGTGCGTCTACCAATTCCGCCACCTGGGCTTTTTCTTGTCTCTTCGCTTGGTTGCGCCTTGCAGCTCGTTCAGCGAAGAGGCCGGACTATAGCATGGTTTTTCTTGTTTTGTAAAACATGTGGGGGCGACTGTGCATCAACGATTTGCTTGGCCTTGATGGCACGGCACTTGCAATGGGTTTGGAGCACTGCGCATCTTTTTGAAAAAGGACCGCCCCATGACCAAGAACAAGCTCAGCATCAAGAGTCCCCTGGCTCCGGCGCCTGCTCGCCGCGGCTTGGCTGCGCTCACCACCTTCAAGGCCTTGGCCTTGGTCACGCTGATTTGGGGCGTGGCCTACCCGGCCCTGCTTTGGGGCATTGGCGCACTGATCCAGTTCTGATCGGCCCCAAATCCGCGCCCAGGCTCAGCCGAGCAGCATGCCGCGCTGCTCGATGAAGGCCACCACCTCGGCCACGCCGGCCAGGGTCTTCAGATTGCTCATCACAAAAGGCTTGTGTGGGCCGCGCATGCGCAAGGTGTCGGCCGCCATCACGGCCAGATCCGCGCCCACATGCGGGGCCAGATCGGTTTTGTTGATGACGAACAGATCACTCTTGGTGATGCCGGGGCCGCCCTTGCGCGGAATCTTTTCGCCGGCGGCCACATCAATCACATAAATCGTCAGGTCGCTCAACTCGGGGCTGAAGGTGGCCGCGAGGTTGTCACCGCCCGACTCCACAAACACCACGTCGGCATCGGGGAACTCGGCCAGCATGCGGTCGATGGCTTCCAGATTGATGGAACAGTCTTCACGGATCGCCGTGTGCGGGCAACCGCCCGTCTCCACCCCCAAGATGCGCTCGGCCGGCAGGGCGCCGCTGAGCGTCAACAAGCGCTGGTCTTCCTTGGTGTAGATGTCATTGGTGATGGCAATCAAGTCCCAGCGCTCGCGCATGGCTTTGCACAGCATCTCCAGCAAGGTGGTCTTGCCCGAGCCGACCGGCCCACCGATGCCCACCCGCAAGGGCGGCAGCTTCTTGCTGCGTTGAGGGATGGGGTGAAGAGTTGTTGTGGCGCTCATGATCGAAACAGACGTGAGTATTGGGTTTCATGCCGCGCCGAAAGAATTGCGAGCATGGGCGAAAAGGCTTGGCGCTGGTCTTGCTCCGCCAGCGCCATGGCGCGCGCGACCGCAGCGGGCGTTTCAGCAACCAGTCGCGCCAAGATGCGCTGCCCGGCGCGCTGGCCCAGCGGCACGGACTTGATGGCCGCGCCCACCATGTTCTCGGCCCAGCCAAAGCAATAGGCTTGCAAGGCATCGCCCAGCGTGGCGCCGCTGCTGGCCAGCGCCAGCGCCATCACCAGCGGGTAGGTCGGCTGACCCAAGGCCTGGCATTGCTGCATCTGCTCGGCGCTGGCGGTATGGTGGTTGCGCAGCCAGTCCAGCAGCGAACGCCCCATTTGCTCGGACTGCAAACGCAGCTCGGCGCTCTCGCGGGTTTGCAAGACCCAGTCATTCAAGACTTGCAGCCCCGGCAGATCGGCTGCGCGCCAGGCAGCGAAGGCGCGCGCGGCCAGGGCCAGATCGGCCCGCGTCTGCGTCAATGCCAGCTGTTGCGACAAGCACTCGGCCGCGCTGGCCTCGTCATGCACCCAGCCCTGTGCGACCGCTGCCTCCAAGCCCTCGGAGTATGAAAAGCCCCCGATCGGCAGCGCCGGCGAGGCCAGCCACATCAATTGCAGCAGCGCGCTCATGGGTGGGAATGCAGATGCGAATGCGGATGTGGGTGCGGGTGCGGGTGCGCATGATCATGCGAGTGACCATGCCCATGACTATGACCATGCCCGCCGCCGCCATAAGCCCCACCCTCGGGCTCAAAGGGCGCCGCCACCTCCTCCACCTGCAAATGAAACGCGCGCAGCATGTCCGCCAAGACATGGTCGGGTTCGATCTGCAGATACTCAGGCCGCAACTCCATCGGCACATGGCGGTTGCCCAGGTGATAGGCGGCGCGCAACAAATCGAAGGGCGAGCCCTGGGCTGGGCAGGCGCTGATGCGCAGCAGGGCTTGCGGCGCCGCACGCACCCGGACCAAGCTGCCATCTTCGGCGACCAAGACATCGCCGCCGCGCAAGACCGTGCCGCGCGGCAAGACCACGCCCAGGCTGCGCCCGAGGCTGTCCTGGGCCTGGAAGCGGCTCTTTTGCCGGCAGTCCCAGTCCAGCAGCAACTCGCTGGCGCGCTGCAGCAGCACGGCAGCCAAACCCTGGCCGCCGGGCAAGCGCTTGGAGGCCATGATCAAAGAGGCTGGCATCGTGCTGCAGCCTTTCACAAGGCTTTGCTCATGAAGACGCTGTAAGGGTCTTCGCCATAGCTGCCAAAAGGCCCGCAAAAGGCAAAGCCCTCGCGCAGATACAAGCCGCGTGCGGCGGCAAAAAAGGGCTGCGGGCCGGTTTCCAGGCTCAGGCGCTTGAAGCCGCTGGCGCGTGCTTGGCTCAAGACATACGCCAGCAAAGTGCGCGCATAGCCTCGGCCGCGTAGAGCGGCGGCGGTGCGCATGGACTTCAATTCCGCATGCTGCGCATCCAAGGGCTTCAGCGCGGCGGTGCCGGCCAAGACTTCAGCACCCTGCGCATCCACGCACCAAGCCGACCAAAAGCGGATGCCGGGCTGGCGCAAAGCCTCCAAGTCGAGCGCATGCACCGACTCCGGCGGTGAGACCGCATGCATGTCTTGCAAATGCGCCTCCAGAAAGGCCGCAATGCGCGGGTCGCTCAAATCATCCAGACGGATCAACAACTCAGGGGCGGGAACAGACATGGGATCTCAAAGCCATCAAAACAAAAAGTAGCGCTGCGCCATGGGCAGCGAAAGCGCGGGCTGGCAAGTCAGCAGCTCACCATCGGCGCGCACCGCATAGGTCTGCGCGTCGACCTCCATGCGGGGCAAATAGTCGTTGTGGATCATGTCGCGCTTGCCGACCCCGCGGATGTTTTTCACTGCCGCCAGCGTCTTGCTCAGGCCGTAGCGTTGGCCCACGCCCGCGGCCAGCGCCGCTTGCGAGACAAAGCTCAAGGAACCTCGCGCCAGCGCGCCGCCATAGGCGCCAAACATCGGCCGGTAGTGCACCGGCTGCGGCGTCGGGATCGAGGCATTGGGGTCGCCCATGGCGGCCAGGGCGATGCTGCCGCCCTTCAAAATCAGGCTGGGTTTGACGCCAAAAAAGGCCGGTTTCCAGATCACCAGATCGGCCCATTTTCCAAGCTCGATGCTGCCCACCTCATGGCTGATGCCATGCGCAATCGCCGGATTGATGGCCAGCTTGGCCACATAACGCTTCACCCGCGCGTTGTCGTTCTGAGCACCGTCGTCGGGCAAAGCGCCGCGCTGCAGCTTCATTTTGTGCGCCGTTTGCCAGCAGCGGATGATGACCTCGCCCACCCGACCCATGGCCTGCGAATCGGAGCTGAACATGCTGATGGCCCCCAGGTCATGCAAGATGTCTTCAGCGGCAATGGTCTCGCGGCGGATGCGGCTCTCGGCAAAAGCCAGGTCTTCGGCAATCGAGGGGTCCAGGTGGTGGCAGACCATCAGCATGTCCACATGCTCATCCAAGGTGTTGATGGTGTAGGGCCGCGTCGGGTTGGTGGACGAAGGCAGCACATTCGCCTCGCCCACCACCTTCAAAATATCGGGCGCATGGCCACCGCCGGCGCCTTCGGTGTGGAAGGTATGGATGGTGCGGCCCTTGAAGGCGGCCACGGTGTCTTCGACAAAGCCGCTCTCATTGAGGGTGTCGGTATGGATGGCCACCTGGGTGTCGGTGGCCTCGGCCACGTTCAGGCAGTTGTCGATGGCGGCCGGCGTGCTGCCCCAGTCCTCATGCAGCTTCAGGCCAATGGCGCCCGCCTCGATCTGCTCGTGCAGCGCGCCGGGCAGGCTGGCATTGCCCTTGCCCATAAAGCCCAAATTCATCGGAAAGGCATCGGCCGCCTGCAACATGCGTTCAAGATGCCAGGCGCCCGGTGTGCAGGTGGTGGCAAAGGTGCCGGTGGCCGGGCCGGTGCCGCCCCCCAGCATGGTGGTGACGCCGCTGCTGAGCGCCTCTTCGATCTGCTGCGGGCAGATGAAATGGATGTGGGTGTCCACCGCGCCGGCGGTCACGATCAGCCCCTCGCAGGCAATCACCTCGGTGCCGGGGCCGATGATGATGTCCACGCCGGGCTGGGTGTCGGGGTTGCCGGCCTTGCCGATGGCGGCAATGCGGCCGCTCTTCAAGCCGATATCGGCTTTGACAATGCCCCAGTGGTCCAGGATCAAGGCATTGGTCAAGACCGTGTCGACCGCCCCGCCGTCCGGCCCATCAGCGCGCCCGCGCTGCGATTGCGCCATGCCGTCGCGTATGGTCTTGCCGCCGCCGAACTTCACCTCTTCACCATAGCCTCCGGCGCGCAGGGTCAGGTCTTGCTCGACCTCGATGATCAAGGCGGTGTCGGCCAAGCGCAGGCGGTCGCCCACCGTGGGGCCGTACATCTCGGCATAGGCGCGGCGTCCCACCGTGGCCATCACAACGCTCCTTGCACCAGGCCACGGAAACCGTAGACGACGCGCTCGCCGGCCAGGTCCACCAACTCCACCGTGCGCTGCTGCCCGGGCTCAAAGCGCACCGCCAGGCCCGAGCCGATGTTCAGCCGCATGCCGCGCGCGGCGATGCGGTCGAAGCTCAGCGCCGCATTGGTCTCGGCAAAGTGGTAGTGCGAGCCCACCTGGATGGGCCGGTCGCCGGTGTTGTGCACCGTCAAGCGCAGCGTGCGGCGGCCCGGGTTGAGCAGGTGCTCGCCCTCGTTCGTGAAGAGTTCGCCGGGGATCATGCTCAAGCCACCCGCATCAAGAGGCCCAGCCCCAGCAGGGCAATGCCGCCACCCAGGGCTCGGCTCAGGCCCAGATGCCAGCGGGTCTGGCGGCGCAAGAGCAGGCCCAGCATCAGACCCACCAGATGCAAGCCCCAGGTGGCCACCACCATGCCCATCAGCGCCAAGCTGCCGTCCAACTCACTGCCATGCGCCAGGCCATGAAAAAAGGCAAAAAAGCCCACCAGCCCCATGGCCAAAACCGGCCCCATGCGCTGGCGCAGCGCCGCCAGCAAACCCAGGCACAGCACCGAGCTGGCGATCATGGGCTCCACCCCCGGCAAGCCCAGCTCGGCCAAGCCGCCCAAGCCCGCCAGGGCCCCGGCCAGCAGCATCAAGGCGAAGGCCAGCGGCGCGCGCCAGGGGCGCTGCAAGGCCAGGCCGCTCCACAGCCCCACGGCCAGCATGGCGGCGAGATGATCGGCCCCGCTCAAAGGGTGGACCAAGCCGCTGAAGAAGTCATGGCTGTGCAAGGCATCGCCGGTGTGCGAGGCGGCCAAAACCGGCAAGAGCGCGGACAGTGCGGTGACGAAAAAACGCTTCATGCAAACACTCCTGAAGACTGAATCACTAGGGGCTTGGGCTTCACACAATGGGCTGGTGCACCGTGACCAGCTTGGTGCCATCGGGAAAGGTCGCTTCGACTTGGATGTCGGCAATCATCTCGGCCACACCGTCCATCACCTCGGCGCGGCTGAGCAGGCTGCGGCCCTCGCTCATCAGCTGAGCCACGGTCTTGCCTTCGCGTGCGCCTTCCATCACGGCGGCGCTGATGAAGGCCACCGCCTCCGGGTAGTTCAGCAGCAAGCCACGGGCGCGGCGCCGCTCGGCCAGCAAGGCGGCGGTGAAGATCAACAGCTTGTCGCGCTCTCGGGGCGTCAATTCCATGGCAGGGCCTGATTCACAGTGGTCTCAGGGTCTTAGCAAGCCCCGTGCCGCTTTTTTCACGCGGCCGCTGCGCGGGCACGAAACCTGCACGCGCTCTTGCCATGAGCGATGCCGCCGCCACGCCCCCTCTTGAGAGCCCCGCGCCCCACAGCGCGCCGCAGCGCGTCATCAAGGTGCGCCGCGACTACAACGCCTGGGTGGCCCGCGAGACCCTGGAGGACTATGCGCTGCGCTACACGCCGCAGCGCTTTCGCCGCTGGTCCAAATTCCGCGTTGCCAACACCGCCTTCGGCGCGGCCTCCTTCTTGATCCTGGAAGCGGTGGGCGCCACCTTGCTGCTGCAATACGGCTGGGCGAATGCCTGCTGGGCGATCTTGGCCACCGGCCTGATCATTTTTCTGGCGGGATGGCCCATCAGCGTTTACGCGGCCCGCTACGGCGTGGACATGGATTTGCTCACCCGCGGCGCCGGCTTTGGCTATATCGGCTCCACGCTGACCTCGCTGATCTACGCCAGCTTCACCTTCATCTTCTTCGCCCTCGAAGCCGCAGTCATGGCCTATGCGCTGGACCTGGCCCTGGACATCCCGCCGCGTTGGGGCTATCTCATTTGCGCGCTGGTGGTGATCCCCTGGGTGACGCATGGCGTGTCCTTGATCAGCCGCCTGCAATGGTTCACCCAGCCGCTGTGGCTCGTGATGTTGGTGCTGCCTTATGTCTTTGTGTGGCTGCGCGAGCCCGCCGCGTTTGCGGGCATCACGCACCAGATTGGCGCGCAATCGGGCAGCGCCGGTTTTGAGCTGCGTCACTTCGGTGCGGCGCTCACCGTTGGCATTGCCTTGATCACGCAAATGGGCGAGCAGGCCGACTATCTGCGCTTCATGCCGGCCCTGCCCGCTCAAGCCAGTGCCTCGCAAAAACGCCGCTGGTGGGCGGCCGTGCTGGTGGGCGGGCCGGGCTGGGTGCTCTTGGGCGTGTTGAAGATGTTGGGCGGCGCCTTGCTGGCCTTTTTGGCGCTCAGCCATGCGGTGCCGCCCGAGCGCGCGGTGGACCCGAACCAGATGTATCTGGCTGCCTATGAATCGGTGTTCCCGCACTACGGCTGGGCGGTGGCCGCCACCGCGCTCTTTGTGGTGGTCTCGCAGCTGAAGATCAATGTCACCAATGCCTATGCCGGCTCGCTGGCTTGGAGCAACTTCTTCTCGCGCCTGACGCACAGCCACCCCGGCCGGGTGGTGTGGGTTGTGTTCAACACCTTCATCGCTTTTTTGCTGATGGCCATGAATGTGTTTGAGGCGCTGGGCTGGGTGCTGGGGCTGTACGGCAATGTGGCCATCGCGTGGATGATGGCGGTGGTGGCCGACCTGCTGATCAACAAACCGCTGGGCTTATCGCCCCCGGGCATTGAATTCAAGCGCGCCCATTTGTACGACATCAATCCGGTGGGGGTGGGCGCCATGGCCCTGGCCTCGCTGCTTTCGGTCAGCGCGCATCTGGGCGCCTTCGGTGCCGCTGCGCAGGCCTTTTCGGCGCTGATCGCCATGGGCTGCGCCCTGCTGGCCTCGCCCCTGATCGCTTGGGCCACCGGCGGGCGCTACTACCTGGCGCGCAGCGCGCCGGCCGGCGCTACAGACGCTGACCCCGGCGACAGCCGCCTGCGCCTACGCCGCTGCGTGATCTGCGAACGCAGCTATGAAGGCCCCGATATGGCCCATTGCCCCGCCTATCAAGGCCCGATCTGCTCGCTGTGCTGCAGCCTGGACGCACGATGCGGCGACTTGTGCAAGCCGCAAGCCAAGCTCGCCAGCCAATGGACGGGCGCTCTGCGCTGGCTCTTGCCGCGCAAGACCTGGCCCTTGTTGGACAAAGGCCTGAGTCACTACCTGCTCTTGATGAGCGTGGCGCTGCCGCTGCTCGCCGCTTTGTTTGCGCTGCTTTACAGCCAAGAATCGCGGGGCCTGCACGCCAGCACCGACGCCCTGGCTTTGCAAAGCCTGCGCGAAGGCTTCCTCAAGGCCTATGTGCTGCTGGGCGTGGTGAGCGGCATCGCCGCGTGGTGGTTGGTGCTCACCCATCAAAGCCGCGAGGTGGCCCAAGAAGAATCCAACCGCCAGACCCAAGCCTTGATGCGCGAGATTGCCTCGCACCAACGCACCGATGCGGCCCTGCAGGCCGCACGCGCCGTGGCCGAGCGCGCCCAGGCCGCCGCCGAGGCCGCCAACCAGGCCAAGAGCCGCTATGTCAGCGCCATCAGCCATGAGCTGCGCACCCCGCTCAACAGCATCTTGGGCTATGCCCAGCTGATGGCCGAAGACCCTGCGCAAGACCTGCCCCCCAGACGCCGCCAGGCGGTGCAAGTGATCAAGCGCAGCGGCGAGCATCTGCTGCAGCTGATCGACGGCACGCTGGACCTGGCACGCATCGAAGCCGGCAAGCTCAGCCTGGCCCTGGCCCCCATGCGCTTTGAAGATGGCCTGCATGAATTGGCCGAGATGTTTGAGCCCCAAGCGGCGGCCCGGGGCTTGCGCTTTTGCTTCGAGCCGCTGGGCGAGCTGCCGGTCTGGGTCCGGGCCGATGAGCGACGGCTGCGCCAGATCTTGATCAATCTGATTGGCAACGCCCTCAAATTCACCCAGCAGGGCGAAGTGCGCCTGCGGGTGCGCCATGCGCAAGACATGGCCTGGATCGAGGTGCAAGACAGCGGCCCCGGCATCAGCGAGGCCGATCTGGCGCGCATCTTCGACCCCTTCACCCGCGCCAATAGCCGCGGCGAAACCGGTGCCGGTCTGGGCCTGAGCCTGGCCCAGATGCTGGTGGCGCTGATGGGGGGCGAGTTGACGGCTCGCAGCCGCCTGGGCGAAGGGTCTTGCTTCAGCGTCAAGCTCTTCCTGCCGGCTTTGGCGGAGGGCCCGGCCGCGCCCGGTGCGGCGGATGCGCGGCCGCGCTTGGGCTACGCGGGCGCGCGACGCCGTGTGCTGCTGGTGGACAACGAAGAAGCCGACCGCCAGCTCTTGCAAGCGCTGCTGCAGCCCTTGGGCTTTGAGCTGCGCCTGGCCAGCAACGGCCATGATGCGCTGGACTTGCTGGTCAGCGCCGGCTATCGGCCCGACGCGGTGCTGATGGACCTGGCCATGCCCGGCATGGATGGCTGGGAGACCCTGCGGCGCCTGCGCGCCCTGCCCTTGAGCCCACCCCCACGCGTGGCGATTGTGTCGGCCAATGCGTTTGAAAAAGGCCAGACCCATGCGCTGGGCATCGCAGCGGCCGACTTTATCACCAAGCCGGTGCGACACGCCGAACTGCTGGATTGGTTGGGCCAAGCCTTGCAACTGGAGTGGCTGACTGCATTGCCGCCCGCCGCCCAGGCCTTGGCCCCCAGCCGCAGCGCGGCGCCCCCCCGCCCGGCCTTGCCGGCTGAACCCCTGCCGGCTTTGCGCGAGGCGCTGCAGCTGGGCCATTACCGCGGCGTCTTGACCCAGCTCGACACCTTGGCGCGCTTGGCGCCCGATTGCCAGGCCTTCATCGAACAGCTGCGCGCCATGGCCGCGCAGTTTGAGTTTGAGGCCATGGAACGCTTGTTGAACGGAGCCCCAGAGGCATGAACCGCAACGCCCTTTTGCCCACAAGCCCCATCGGCAGCCCCAGCTACAGCCCGGCCTTCGCGCAGCAGCGCGGCGACCTGGTGCTGATCGTCGACGATGTGCCCGACAACCTGAACCTGCTGCATGACGCCTTGGAGGAGTCGGGCTACACCGTGCTGGTGGCCACCAGTGGGGAGGCCGCCCTGAAACGCGCGCTGCAAGCCCAGCCCGACATCGTGCTTTTGGATGCAGTGATGCCGGGCCTGGACGGCTTTGAAGTGGCCCGCCGGCTGAAGGCCCAGGCTGCCACCGCACACATCCCCATCGTCTTCATGACCGGGCTGCGGGAGATCGAGCATTTGTTGGCCGCGCTCGAGGCGGGCGGGGTGGACTATGTGAGCAAACCCATACGCCCGAAAGAAGTGCTGGCACGCATGCAAGTGCATCTGCGCAGCGCTCGGCAAGCGCAAGGCGCGGTGCAAACCCGCCGTGCCTTGGATGCTTTTGGCTACGCCAGCATCACCGTGCGCGCCAGCGACGGCCGACTGATGTGGCAGACCCCTTTGGCGCGCGAACTGCTGCAAGCCTACTTTGGCAAGGTCGACACGCGGGCGCCGGAGCCGGTGCTCGACTGGCTGCAACGCCACGCGCCCGCTGCGCGTGAACAGCTGATCGAGCCGCCGCGACTGCTGCTGGAGCGCGGCCCCCGGCGGCTGAGCTTTGCCCTGCATCAGCAACTGAGCGCCGAGAGCGCGGGCGACAGCGCCGAAGAAGCCGGCCATTGGTTGATCGTCATGCGCGAGCGCTCCGACGCCGCCATCATTGAAGCCATGGGCCTGAACTTTCGCCTCACCGCCCGCGAGGCCGAGGTCTTGTACTGGGTGATCAAAGGCAAGATCAACCGCGACATTGCCGACATCTTGGGCGCCAGCCCCGCCACCGTCAAAAAACACCTGGAGCGTGTGTTTGCGAAGTTAGGCGTCGAAACCCGCACCGCCGCCGCCGCCATGGCCCTGGGCCGCATCCGCCAGCTGCATCCGCAGTGGGAGCTGTAATCGTCTGCGTTCAGAGACAGCCCAGGCAGTGCCCGCCTCGCCCCAGGCTGGTGCCCCAAGAAAAGGCGCTCGCCCCGCGCTGGGGCGCGCGCACAGGCCTGAGCGCCCTTGAAAAAGTTGCCGGCGAAAAAAAGCCCCAAGCTTTTGGCCTGGGGCTATGAATCCACCGTGGGTACGGCGGAGGAGACAATCGATGACTTCTTGGCTTTAGCAGCATTCGTGCCAACTTTTTGCAAAGCGCCGTATCAGCGGCGCCGCAGCTGGGCCAGGGTCCATTCGGGCAGCAGCTGCAAATAGCCGGGCACAAAGGCGGCCTCGGCCTCCCAGAGGTAGCGGGCGCTCATGGCCCAGGTCCAGTCCTCGGGGCGCTGGGTCTGGTAGTGCGCGGCCCGCAAGAGCTGGTGATCGCCGCCGGCAAACACTTTGACCGCATGGTGTTGCTGCACCAACACTTGGTTGGATAAATCAACAGGCCCGGCATGCAAGAGCTGGGCATAACGTTGCGCCGCAGCGGCGGCGTCCACATTCAGGTCTTGCGCCCCCCAGACGGCCAAGAACGGCGCCGTCGCCACATGCAAGCCCGCACTGGCATCGGCCCCGCGGTTCAGCGCCACAAAACGATAGCGCTCGGCGGACAGCCGCGCCGTGTTCGCCCCCGCAGGCGGCGGCTTGCGGGCCTGATAGTCGGCCAGCGCTTGGGCATAGTCGGCATAGCTCAGCGCCGGGTCGGGCTGGGGCGCCGCCCGCTGCCAAGCCAGCACGGCCTGCACCGCGGCCTCCTGCGTCGCCAGGCCTTCGCGGCGCAAGCGCTGGCGGGTGTAGTACTCGCCCTGAGAGGCCCAATCGACCGCGCCGCCCACGGTGATCAAAAAGGCCGGCTGCTGCGCCGCAGGCCATTGGGCCGCCTCGGCCAGCACCCAAGCGCCCTGTGAGAAGCCCAGCAAGCCCAGCCCACGCGCATCCACCTCGGGGCGTTGGGCCAGTGCAGCCATGGCGGCCGCCACTTCGTCGGCTCTTTGCTTCATGGTCTGGCCCTGCCAGCCCAAGTCCTCGCGGCGCTTGTTCAAGGGCAATGAAAGCCCGGTGCCCGGCTTGTCCCAGCTGAAGCAGGCGATGCCTGCTTTGAGAAACGCGTTCATCAACAGGGCGTAGCGATCCAGCCCCCGGTCCTGCGGGCCATCGCCGTGCACAAACAAGACCACCGGATGCGGGCCCGGCCCCTCCGGCAAGAGCAGGCTGCCCGAGAGCTGATAGCCGTCCTGGCTGAAATTCAAGCCGATTTGCTGCTGCGCCTTCAAGTCATGCGCCGACAAGCGCTGCAGCAAAAACACCATCAACACCAGGCACAAGGCCGCCAGGCCCAGCCAAATACTGCGTCGTCTCACTCGGTCCATGTGCTTTGCACGCCCTCACCCCAATTTCCCCAATTTCATGTGGCTCCTGCGGAGCCCGGGCAGGATAGCGGATCGCTGATAGCCCTGTACGCCATCTGCCGTATATCGTTGGGGCCGGGGGATGCCTACATTGAGCCCGTCTGCCCGAAGCGCCTTGCGGCCTCGGGCCCCGGACTCAAGCACCGTCCACATCCTCACAGGAGCGAAACCATGCATCAAGACCAGCCCCGCCGCCGTGCGCTGAAGACCTTCAAGACCCTGGCCTTGGCCAGCGCCCTGGCCAGCCTGGGCTTCAGCGGCTTGAACGCCCAAGCCGCCGACACCATCAAGGTCGGCGTGTTGCACAGCCTCTCGGGCACCATGGCCATCTCGGAAACCGTGCTCAAGGACACGGTGCTGATGGCCATCGACGAGATCAACGCCAAGGGCGGCGTGCTAGGCAAAAAGCTGGAACCGGTGGTGGTGGACCCTGCCTCCAACTGGCCGCTGTTTGCGGAAAAGACCAAGCAGTTGCTGACGCAAGACAAGGTCTCGGTGATCTTTGGCTGCTGGACCTCGGTGTCGCGCAAATCGGTGCTGCCGGTGGTGGAAGAACTCAACGGCCTGCTCTTCTACCCGGTGCAGTACGAGGGCGAAGAGCTCAGCAAAAACGTCTTCTACACCGGCGCCGCGCCGAACCAGCAGGCCATCCCGGCGGTGGACTATTTGATGAGCAAGGACGGCGGTGCCGCCAAGCGCTGGGTGCTTTTGGGCACCGACTATGTCTACCCCCGCACCACCAACAAAATCTTGCGCGCCTATCTCAAAACCAAGGGCGTGAAGGATACGGACATCGACGAGAAGTACACGCCCTTCGGGCATAGCGACTACCAAACCATCGTGGCCGACATCAAGAAGTTCTCGGCCGGTGGCAAGACGGCGGTGGTCTCCACCATCAACGGCGACTCCAATGTGCCCTTCTACAAAGAACTGGGTAATGCGGGGCTGAAGGCCAAGGACGTGCCGGTGGTGGCCTTCTCGGTCGGCGAAGAAGAGCTGCGCGGCGTGGACACCAAACCGCTGGTCGGCCACTTGGCGGCCTGGAACTACTTCATGTCCATCAAGAACCCGGCCAATACCGAGTTCATCAAGAAGTGGAGCGACTACGCCAAGGCCAAGGGTCTGGCCGGCCACAAAGACAAGCCGCTGACCAATGACCCCATGGAGGCCACTTACATCGGCATCCAGATGTGGAAGCAGGCGGTGGAGAAGGCCAAGAGCACCGAGGTGGACAAGGTCATTGCCGCCATGGCCGGCCAGACCTACACCGCGCCCTCGGGCATCACCTCCAAGATGGACGAGAAGAACCACCATCTGCACAAATCGGTGTTCATCGGTGAGATCAAGGCGGACGGCCAGTTCAATGTGGTCTGGAAGACCCCCGCCCCGGTCAAGGCCAAGCCATGGAGCCCCTACATCGAAGGCAATGACAAAAAGCCCGATGAGCCGGTGAAGAAGTAAGCGCTGTTCGCTTTTCTCCATCCTTCTTCCTTCTTCCTTCTTCCTTCTTCCTTTTTCATTGCCTGACCCTCGCCCCTCCCTCACGGCCCTTGGCCCGTGGGTGCGAGGAGGCTGGGGAGGGCGCCCTCGACCGCCAAGGCTTGAAACGGAGTTGTTGCCATGATTTCCACCGGGCGCAAGGCCCTGCGTTCCATGCGATGGCGGCGCTGCCTGCAAGGGCTTCTCTTGATCCTCAGCGCTTGCTTGCTGGGCAGCCAGGCCTGGGCCCTGAGCCGCGAGCAGGCGCTGGCCATGGCCGCCAGCGAGGACAGCGAGGTGCGCATCGCCGCGATGAACGCCGCCCTGGCCGCCGCTGCCCGCCAGCCCGACGCGCGGCTGCAGCCCTTTTTGCAAGCCCTGGCCAATGAAGAACTGAAGCAGGCCGGCGCGCAGCTGCTGATCGTGCCGGCCAGCGGCGCCGCGGTAGACGCGCTCAGCGGCCAGCCGGTGCCGAGCCTGCCGGCCGATCTGGACGATGTGCCGGTGAACAACCGCTTGCGCGGTGAACTGGATCTGGCCTTGGCCGCGCTCAAACTCTTCAATGGCACGGCCAAAGAGCGCTTGGACGCGGCCCAGGCCTTGCAGCAAGACGCCAGCGAGTCGCGGCTGCCGCTCTTGGAGCAAGCGCTGGCACAAGAGCCCGATGCCGCGGTGCGCAGCGAGTTGCAGTTGGCCCGCGCCGCCGTGTTGAGCGGCAGCCCCGAGGCCGCCAAGCGTCTGCGCGCGGCGCAGCAGCTGGGTGAGTCTGACAGCCCCGCCACCCTGCTTTTGCTGAACCAGCGCTTGGACGAAGAGCGCGACCCCGCCGTCAAGAGTGCACTGCAACTCGCGCTGCGCAAGGTGCAGGCTTCGCTGGCCTGGGGCGAGCGCCTGGGCGCGCTGTTCTCGGGCCTGAGCCTGGGCAGCCTCTTGCTGCTTGTGGCCTTGGGCCTGGCCATCACCTACGGCCTGATGGGCGTCATCAATATGGCGCATGGCGAGCTGATGATGATCGGCGCCTATGCCACCTATCTGGTGCACCTGGGCTTTCGCTTGTGGCTGCCGCCGAGCTGGTTCAACGCCTATCTGCTCTTGGCCGTGCCGGTGGCTTTTTTGAGCGCCGCGGCCGTGGGCCTCTTGATGGAGCGGCTGGTGTTGCGCTGGCTCTATGGCCGGCCTTTGGAGTCGCTCTTGGCCACCTGGGGCTTGAGCCTGGTGCTGATGCAAAGCGTGCGCAGCCTGTTTGGCGCGCAAAACGTCGGCGTTGAAAACCCCGCCTGGATGAGCGGGGCTTGGCAGGCCTTGCCCAATCTGAGCCTGCCCTACAACCGGCTGTGGATTCTGCTGTTTGCCGGCCTGGTCTTGGGCGGCATGAGCTGGCTGATCCAGCGCACCCGGCTGGGCCTGTTTGTGCGCGGCGTGACGCAAAACCGCCCCATGGCCGCTTGCATGGGCGTCAACACCGCCCGCATCGACAGCTACGCCTTCGCCCTGGGCTCGGGCATTGCCGGGCTGGCCGGCTGCGCGCTCAGCCAGGTGGGCAATGTGGGCCCGGACCTGGGGCAGAGCTATATCGTCGATGCCTTCATGGTGGTGGTGCTGGGCGGCGTGGGCCAGTTGGCCGGCACCGTCTACGCCGCCCTGGGCCTGGGGCTGCTGAACAAGCTGCTGGAAGGCGTGGTCGGCGCGGTGCTGGCCAAGATTGCCGTGCTGGTGTTCATCATCATCTTCATCCAAAAGCGCCCGCAAGGCCTGTTTGCGATGAAGGGTCGGGCGGTGGAGGCTTGAATGACACCCATTGAACTTGCCCTCGTGACCCAGCCCCTCGGGCGCCACTCATCGAAGCAGAGCCAAAGCGGCGCCATGGAAGGCTGGCCGGGTGCTTTGCGCAGCGAAGTAAAGGAGGAGGCACGGTCGGAGGCCGTGCCGGGGGACATGAGCGCAGTAAAGCGCCCGGTCAGCCTGACCATCGAGCAGGCACCACTTCTAAGGGCAGAACAGCCATGACGTCCAAACCGAAAGCACTCCTCAGCCCCCAAGCCTGGCTCGGCTTTGGCAGCGCGCTGCTGCTCATCACCGTGCTGGTTCCCGCCCTGAACCTGTGGATGCCCGAGGGTCAGGTCTTGCACATGAGCGACTATGCCGTGGGCCTGGTCGGCAAGATCATGTGCTACGCCATCTGTGCCCTGGCCATGGACTTGATCTGGGGCTTGGCCGGCATTTTGTCCTTGGGCCACGGCCTCTTTTTTGCGCTGGGCGGCTATGTGATGGGCATGTATTTGATGCGCCAGATCGGCAGCGACGGCCAGTACCAAAGCGCTCTGCCCGACTTCATGGTGTTTCTGGACTGGAAGGCCCTGCCCTGGCACTGGGCCTTGAGCGACAGCCTGGCCGCCACGCTGCTGCTGGTGCTCTTGGTGCCGGGCTTGGTGGCCTCGGTGTTCGGCTACTTTGCCTTTCGCTCGCGCATCAAAGGGGTGTATTTCTCCATCATCACCCAGGCCCTCACCTATGCGGCCATGCTGCTGTTCTTCCGCAATGAAACCGGCTTTGGCGGCAACAACGGCTTCACCGACTTCAAGCGCATCGCCGGCCATGCGATTGCCACGCCGGGCATGCGCATGCTGCTGTTTGTGCTCAGCGGCTTGGCCTTGCTGGGCTTTTATCTGCTGGCCCGCTGGATCAGCCAGAGCAAGTTCGGCCGCGTGCTGCTGGCGGTGCGTGACGCCGAATCTCGACTGATGTTTTGCGGCTATTCGCCGCTGCCCTACAAGCTGACGATCTGGACGCTGTCGGCCCTGATGTGCGGCGTGGCCGGGGCGCTGTATGTGCCGCAGGTCGGCATCATCAACCCCAGCGAGATGAGCGTGGCCAATTCCATCGAAATCGCCGTTTGGACGGCGGTCGGCGGGCGCGGCAGCCTGCTGGGCCCCGTGGTGGGCGCTTTTGCGGTCGGCGGGGCCAAGAGCTGGTTGACCGTCAGCGCCCCCGAAGTCTGGCTCTATGTGCTGGGCGCCCTGTTCATCGCCGTCACCCTGTTCTTGCCGCAGGGCTTGGCCGGCCTGTTCAAAGCCCGAGGCAAGACATGACCCCCGAACTGATGAGCGCCGGGCGCGAGCGCCTGCAAGATCGCCGGGACCGCGAGGCGTCTGCGGCGGCCCTGGGCGGCTCCGGCGGGCGGCGGGCTGGCTATTCACGCCCCCACCAGCCGGGCACGCTGGACCTGACCCACGGCCGCATCCTGTACCTGGAAGACGTGAGCGTGTCGTTTGACGGCTTTCAGGCCCTCAAGCAACTCTCGCTGGACATTGCGCCTGGCGAGCTGCGCTGCATCATCGGGCCGAACGGCGCCGGCAAGACCACGCTGATGGACATCATCACCGGCAAGACCCGGCCCGACAGCGGACGCGTGTTCTTCGGCAGCACCATCGACCTGCTGCGCCACAGCGAGGCCGAAATTGCCAGCATGGGCCTGTGCCGCAAGTTCCAAAAGCCCACGGTCTTTGAAGCCCTGACGGTGTTTGAAAACCTCGAACTCGCCTTGAAGGCGCCGCGCGGCGTGGCCGCGGCCCTGTGGCATCGCCTGAGCGGCGAGCAGCGCGACCGGCTGGACGAGGTGCTGGGCCTGATTCAGCTGAGCGAGCACTGGCAGCGCCCCGCCGGCCTGCTCAGCCACGGCCAAAAGCAATGGCTGGAGATCGGCATGCTCTTGATGCAAGCGCCCAAGCTGCTGCTGCTGGACGAGCCGGTGGCCGGCATGACCGACCAAGAAACCGAGCGCACCGCCGAGTTGCTTTTGTCCTTGACGCCCCAGCATTCGCTGGTCGTGGTGGAGCACGACATGAGCTTCATCGCGCGCATCGCGCAAACCGTGAGCGTGCTCTGCGAAGGCGCGCTGCTGGCCCAAGGCACGCTGGCCCAGGTGCAGGCCGACGAGCGGGTCATTGAGGTCTATCTGGGGAGATGAGCGCCATGCTGCAAGCCGGGAACATCCAACAGTTTTACAGCGGCGGCTCGCACATCCTGCGCGATGTGAGCCTCAGCGCCAGCGCCGGCCGGGTGACGGTGCTGCTGGGCCGCAATGGCGTGGGCAAGACCACGCTGCTGAAATGCCTGATGGGCTTGCTGCCCATCAAAAGCGGCACGCTGCGATTTGAGGGCCAAGACCTGGCCCGGCTCAAACCCTTTGAGCGGGTGCGTGCCGGCATCGGCTATGTGCCGCAAGGCCGCGAGATTTTTGCGCGGCTGACGGTGCAAGAAAACCTGCAGATGGGCCTGGCCAGCCGGCCCAGTGGCACGGCCATTCCGCCGGTGCTGTTTGAGCTCTTCCCGGTGTTGCGGCAGATGCTGCACCGCCGCGGCGGCGACCTCTCCGGCGGCCAGCAACAGCAGTTGGCGATTGCGCGCGCCCTGGCCGCGGGTCCTAAGCTTTTGATCCTGGATGAGCCGACCGAGGGCATCCAGCCCAATATCATCAAAGACATCGGCCGCGTCATTCGCAAGCTGGCCAACGAGGGCCTGAACGGCCAGCCCATGGCGGTGCTGCTGTGCGAGCAGTACTACGACTTTGCCGAGGCCCTGGCCGACGACTATCTGGTGTTGGAGCGCGGCGCCGTCATCTCGGCCGGCACGCGCAGTGAGATGCTGAGCCAAAACGTGCGCCAGATCGTCTCCATCTGAAACCGGCACCGGGGCTCACATCGACCAGATGCGCGGCGGCGCGGCGCTCAAGCCCCAAAGCTCTTGGCGCCACAGCGCCCAGGCCTG
Source organism: uncultured Burkholderiales bacterium (assembly GCA_945952065.1). Taxonomy (GTDB): domain Bacteria; phylum Pseudomonadota; class Gammaproteobacteria; order Burkholderiales; family Burkholderiaceae_C; genus Paucibacter_A. Next base: position 18,350 of record CAMFGY010000011.1, read on the forward strand.
GCGCAGCAGTTGCAAGCTGGGCTCGGTCACAGCGCTGAGCGCGCGCAGCACCAAGACCTGCCCTTGCGCGGCGGTGGCGCCGGCCAGCAAGGCGCTCGCCGGCTCGGCCTCGCGCTCCTGCGCCTCGATCAGCGCGCGCACGGCGTCCAGCGCCTGCGCCTGCCGGGCCCGGCTGATCGCATGCCCCGCCGCAAACACCAAGGTGGCCATGCAGCGCCGCCCAGCCAGGCCCAGCGGGCCGTTCATCAAGAGCTCGTCCTGGGCGTCGATCAGCCCCCGCTCCAACCAAAGGCCGCAGACCTCCAGGTGTTGCGTCAAGCGCCCCTGCGCAAAGGGCGCTGAGGCCGCGGGCAGGCCCAGGGCAGTGATGTCCCAGGCCATCATCTCGGCCCCGGGCGCCAAGGTGAAGCGCGCTTCATTGAGCGCATGGCAGCCGGGATAGGCCAGCGCCTCCAGCGGCAGCCACTCCAGCCGCGCACCGCCGGCCAGCTCGGCCTGCAGGGATTGGGTGGCCAAGGCCCCGGCCTCGCTGCGATAAAAGCGCGTGGCGCCCGGCGTGGTGATGAGGCCATGCGCGCCTTCAGCGACGCGCAGTTGCACCTCCAAAGTGTCGCCCCCGACCAAGCCGCCGGGCGGATGCACCAGCACGTTGTGGCAGATGGCGTCGCCCTCTGGATACAGGCTTTTCAGAATGCGCAGCGGCCCATCATGGCGGTGGCGCATCACGCTGCGCCGGGCCTCCAGGGCGTAGTCCATGTCGAGCCGGGCGTGCCAGTGGGCCGCTGCGCCGGGGGGCGGGGTTTCGGTGGATCGGAGCTGGTCTGGATGCATGCAAACAGACTAGCAAGAATCGGGCCCCGCGCTGTCCTTGCGGGGCGCCGCCCTGGGTTCAGGCTTTCAAACCATCAAGCCAAAGGGGTCGTCCACCGAATGCGCCGGCTGGCTGAACCAGCGCGGGCCTTGCGCCGTCATGTAGACATGGTCCTCATGCCGGATGCCGAACTCGCCCGGCACACAAATCATCGGCTCATTGCTGAAGCACATGCCCACGTCCAACGGGGTCTCGTCGTTGTCGACCAGATAGGGCCACTCATGGATGTCCAAGCCGCAGCCATGGCCGGTGCGGTGCGGCAGGCCCGGCAGCTCGTAACGCGGCCCCAGGCCTGCGGCGGCGATGACGCGGCGCGCCGCGCGGTCCACCTCGCGGCAGGGCACGCCCAGCTGCGCTGCTTCAAAGGCCGCCGCCTGAGCGGCCTTTTCCAGGTTCCAGATTTCGCGTTGGCGGGCATTGGCCTCGCCGAACACATAGGTGCGGGTGATGTCCGACATATAGCCGTGCACCAGGCAGCCGGTGTCGATCAACACCACATCGCCCTCTTTCAAACGCTGCGCCTCCTTGACCCCATGCGGGAAGGAGCTGGCCACGCCAAAAAGCACGATGCAAAAGTAGGAACCAGGGGCGCCCACTTTGCGGTGCGCGCTGGCAATGAAGGCCTCGACCTCAGTGCTGCTGATGCCCTCATGCAGCATGCTGGCCGTGGCGCGGTGCACCGCCAGGGTCATGTCATGGGCGCGCTGCATCAGCGCGATCTCGGCGCTGGACTTGCGCATGCGCAAAGTGGCCGTCACGGGCTTGGCGTTCACCCAAGCGATGCCCTCGCGCTGAAAACCATCCACCACGAAGAGCGGCGTGTCCTCGCTCACCGCGATGCGAGCACCGGCTGGCACACCCAAGTCGGCCAGCACCTGACGGCACAGCGCATAGGGGCTCTCATGCTCATGCCAGAGGTGCAGCGCGCCCGGCAGCTGCATGTACTCACGCAGCGTGCCTTCTTCAAACGCCGGGGCGATGTACTGCGGCTCGCCCTGGGCGGGGATGATCAGGCCCACCAAGCGCTCGCTGGGGTGCCAGACCGTGCCGCTGAAGTAACGCATATTCGTGCCGGCATGGGCATACAAGGCCGCGATGCCCTGGGCCTGCATCAGGCGCTGCGCGGCTTGCAAGCGCGCGCGGTATTCGTCCAGGCCGATGGGCTCGGCGCCCACCATCATGTTGCTCAAGCTGTCCAGCGCCTGCTGGGCGCTCGCGCCCCCCACACCTACCGTTCTTGCCATCTTTGTGTCTCCTCGCTTGGAACCCGCCCAAACGCTGATATCGCTTGCCGCGGATTAATAAATATATTTACAGCATTCTAAGCACTGCCGGCAGCGCCGACCCCGTGCAACTGACTTCAAGCCGTCACACACGCTGACTAGACTGCCGGCCTCGCGCGCGCAAGGCGCACCTGCCCGCCCCGCCTCGCGCGACACATCATCCGCTCAAATGCGCCGTTACCGCACAACCCTCGTCTGACCGACTGCCCTCGCATGCGCATCGAAACCCGCTTTGCCTGGATTCTCGCCTTTTGCTTTTGCCTGGGCGTGACCATTGCCGGCACCATCTCTTACCGCTTGGAGGCCCGCCAGGCCAGCGACGAGATCAAGCTCAAGGCCGACATCCTGCTCGAAACCGCCCTGGCCGTGCGCGCCTACACCGTGGACGAAGTGGCTCCGGTGATGCGCGCCATGCAAGGCAGCGAGCAGTTTCATGCGCCGCAAGTGCCCTCGTTTGCGGCGCAAAACGCCATGCGCCGCCTGACGCAAAAGTTCCCGGACTACAAATACCGCGAGAGCGCGCTCAACCCCACCAACCCCCAAGACCGCGCCAGCGATTGGGAGGTGGGCCTGTTGCGCGAATTCGAAGCCGACCCTAAGCGCAAGGAACTGGTCGGCGAGGTCGGCAGCGGCGCTGACCAACGCTTTTACGTCGCCCGCCCCATACGCATGAGCTCAGCAGCCTGCATGCAATGCCACAGCACACCAGCCGCCGCCCCCACCGCCATGCTGGCCAAGTACGGCATGGCCAATGGCTTCGGCTGGAAGATGGGCGATGTGGTGGCCCTGCAAGTGGTGGAGGTGCCCACCGCACCCGCGCGCGAGAAGGCCTTCAACAGCGTGCAAGTGACCATTGGCTCGCTGAGTTGTGTGTTTGTCTTGTCGGCCGCCATCTTTTTGTTGCTGCTGCGCCGCCATGTCACCCACCCGCTGGAGCTCTTGACCCGCTCCGCCCATGCCAACAGCCTCAACAGCCAAGCCAGCGATGCCAGCCTGCCAATCGCCGTGGGGGGCCAGTTCGACGAGTTGAACCAAGCCATCGTGCGGCTGCGCGCCAGTGTGGACCGCGCCTTGCATTTGTTCGATCGGGCGCCGCACGCGCCCACTGGGCCGGCCTCAGCGCAACCCAGCGGCGCTGTGAGCAAGCCCGCCACCGAAGCCGCAGCGCCAAGCAAGGCCGAGCGGAGCTGAGCTCGATGTGGACCTTGATCGTGCTGGCCCTGGCGGCCATGTTGTGGCTGCTGCAAGTGACCTTGGGCGAGGAAGCGGCCGGCGGCGGCCTGCTGCGCTCCCAGGTCTTGCATCACACCGCCCTGGGCTTCAGTGTTTTGGGCGCGGTGATGGTGCTGCAGCGGGGCTTGCAACACCTGCTGTTCAGCCAGCCCGGCAAGCGGCCCAGTGCCAGCTCCGACCTGCTGCGCGCGGTCATGAGCATCAGCCTGTATTTGCTCGCCGCCATGCTGTATTTGCGCTGGGGTCTGGGGCAAGACATCAGCAGCGTGCTGGCCACCTCGGCCATGCTCTCGGTCATCATCGGCCTGGCACTGCAGCCCACGCTGGGGCATTTGTTCGCCGGTGTTTCGATTGAGATCGAGCGGCCGCTGCGCGTGGGTGACCATGTGCGCCGCGATGACCTTGAAGGCCAGGTGGTCTCGCTGAATTGGCGCTCGGTGTATTTGCGCACCGAACGCGGCTCCACGGTCTTGATGCCCAACAGCGAATTCACCAGCCGCACGGTCGAGGTGATACCCGCGGAGCGCCCGTTCCGGCATCAAGCGCAGTTCAATGTGGCCAGCACCGTGCCGCCGGGCCAGGTGATCCGTGTGGCCATGCAAGTCTTGCGCAGCGGCTTGCCAGCTTTGTGCGAGCACCCCAGCCCCAGCGTCATCGTGCAAGGCAATGACCCCGTCACCGGCACCTTGCGCTATGTGGCGCGCTTCTACACCTTGCAGTTCTTGGACCGCGGCAGCCTGGCCTCGGCCTTTTTGGAGCGTTTCTGGTACGCGCTCTCACGCGAGGACCTGAGCCTGCCCACGCCCCCCAGCGCCTGGTGGCCCACCGAAGACGAAGGGCCGGGCCACAAGCGCGGCGAAGCGGGCAGCCGCGCCCGGCTCTTGCCCCTGTCCGTCGGCGAGTTCGACCCTGAGCTCGGCGCCCCCGCTGCGCTGAGCCAAAGCCAGTTCGCCGCAGCTGCGCCACTCGAGGGCAGCGCGGAAGACCAGCCACCCAGCCCGGCCTTGCGCCCAAGCCCGCTGGGCTTCAAAGCGCCCCCCGGCTTGGCGCAACAGTGCCCAACGCTGTGGGCGGCGCTGCTGGCCTGCGCGCAGCCTTTGCGTTATGGCCGACTGGAGCGCTGCGAAGGGCCGCACCTGGCCTTGCTGCACAGCGGCCGGCTGCGCGAAGAACGGCCCCTGCCCGAGACACAAGTTCAGGCGCAATTGAAAGCCTTGCTCGAGCAATGGGAGGCTTTGGCGCTGCAGGCGGAAGCCCTCCCCGCCGTGAGCTTGCAAATGGGCCAAGAAGCCTATGAGAACCTGCTGAACCAAGCCACGCTGGCGATGGGCCCGCTGGCCTATCAAAGCTGCCGCCGCATTGCGGCGCTCACCGACGATTTGCATCTGGCCTACCACGCCCTGGCCCACCACCTGCCGCAGGGCGCTGCGCGCGAGCGATTCCTCGGCCATGCGCCGGCCCAATCGCATCGGGTGCTGCATGCCGGCGAGTTCTTGGGCTGGCCCCAGCTGCTGGGCCTGGAGCCGCACCCGCTGCCCTGCCTGGCCACCCAAAGCAGCCTTTTGTTGATCTGGCCGGCCCAAGGCCTGCGTCAACTCTTGCGCCAAGCCTGCCCGCCGTCCGAGCGCCAAGCCCTGCTGCACCACTTGCGCGCCCAGATGCCGGGCTGCGAGGGCTTGGACGACGCCCGCTGGCAAGCCTGGCTCGGGCCACACGCCCCAGCCGCCTGAGCCCAGCAAGGCCCGCCGAAATCGGGTACAAAGCCGGCTTCTTGCTTGAATATGCTGGCCGCCTGGCCGCGCAGCCCCCACCGGAGTTTGATCGATGCTGGAATTGATTCTCGGACTGAGCCTTTTTCTGGGCGTGCACTCGGTGCGCATCGTGGCCGAGGGCTGGCGCAGCGCCCAGATTGCCAAACGCGGCGAGGCCGCTTGGAAGCTGAGTTACACCGCCCTGTCTTTGCTGGGCTTTGGCCTGATCCTCTGGGGCTATAGCCAAGCCCGCCTGAACCCCCAGGTCCTGTGGGCCACGCCCAAGGGTATGAACCATCTGGCCGCGCTGCTGACGCTGCTGTCTTTTGTCCTGCTGGCTGCAGCCTATGTGCCGCGCAATGCGCTCAAAGCCAAGCTGGGGCACCCCATGGTGCTGAGCGTCAAGGTGTGGGCCCTGGCGCACCTGCTGGCCAACAACACCCTGGCCGATCTGTTCTTGTTTGGCGGCTTTTTGCTCTGGGCTGTGCTGTGCTTTCGCGCCGCCCGCCAGCGCGACCGCATCAATCCACCCGCCGCCATTGAAGCCCGCCCCCTGAACACCGCCCTCACCGTACTGATCGGCGCCCTGGCCTGGGCCGTGTTTGCGTTTGTGGGCCATGCGGCGCTGATCGGCGTGCGCCCCATGGGCTGAGCTTCGTTTTTTTCATCCATAACAAAAAGGGGCGGCGTGGCCCCTTTTGCAATTCAGTCGGCGCGGCCAAGCAGCCGCTGGATCAACTGCCCTGCCCCCGATTTACGCGGGCGAAGCCGCGCCGGACGCTTGGCTGGTTTGGCCTCGCGCGCGCGCACGCTTCACACCCGAAACGATGGCTTTCAGCGAGGCGCTGACGATGTCCGAATCCTGGCCGACGCCGTAGAGCACCTCTTCACCAACGCAAAGCTCCAGGTAGGCCACGGCCTGAGCCCTTGATCCATGGCCAATCGCGTGCTCGTGGAATGACAGCACACGAATGGCTTCTCCGCAGCCCCGTGCAAACCCGTCAACAAAGGCGTCCACAGGGCCATTGCCGCAGCCTTCAACCGTGATCGGCTCATCCTCTTCAATGAGGACTTGGGCGCTGAGTTGCACCTGGCCGCCATCCTCCACCTGGCGCATGCGGCAGTCGCGAGGGGATGGCGTTGAGCGCAGCCCGTACTCACGCTCGAAAATCGCAAAGATGTCGGCGGCGCTGAACTCTGTGCCCTGCGCGTCCATGGCAGCTTGCACGACGCGGCTGAATTCAATTTGCAGTCGCCGCGGCAATTCGAGTCCAAACTCGGTCGCCAACAAATAGGCCATGCCCCCTTTACCGGACTGGCTGTTGACGCGAATCACAGCCTCATAGGTCCGGCCGAGATCCCGTGGATCGATGGGCAAGTAGGGGATCGCCCAGAAGTCAGCATCGCGCCGCAGCGCGAAGGCTTTTTTGATCGCATCCTGATGAGTACCGGAGAAAGAGGTGTAGACAAGATCCCCTGCATAGGGATGGCGAGGCGGGACCGGCAACCGGTTGCACTGCTCTACAGTGCGCTTGACCCGATCGATGTCCGAAAAGTCCAGGCATGGATCCACGCCTTGCGTGTAGAGATTCAAGGCGACGTTGACGAGATCGAGGTTGCCCGTGCGTTCGCCGTTGCCGAACAGGCAGCCCTCAAGCCGATCGGCGCCGGCCATCAGCGCGAACTCAGCCGCCGCCGTACCGGTTCCCCGGTCATTGTGCGGGTGAACCGAGAGGATGATGTTGGCGTGCCGAGCGAGACGCCGACGCATCCACTCGACCTGGTCGGCAAAGACATTGGGCGTCGCGCTCTCAACCGTTGTCGGCAAATTGAGAATGATGGGGCGGCTTGCGCCCCAGGCCTCAATCGCGGTTTCACAGGCTTCGAGGGAGACTTCAAGCTCTGCGAGGCTGAAGGTCTCGGGCGAATATTGCAGGGTCCAATCAGTGCTGGGACGTGCATCGGTCAAGCGGCGCGCCAGCGCCACGCTCTCACGCACCAGCGTCATCACCTGCGGCACGGTCATCTGGAACACAAGTTCGCGCCAGAGCGGCGCGACCGCGTTGTAGATGTGGACGATCGCATGGCGCGCGCCGTCCAAGGATTCGACCGTGCGGGCAATGAGTTCAGGCCTCGCCGGCGTCATCACTTGAATCGTCACGTCGTCGGGAATGCGGCGCTCCTCGATCAAGCGGCGCAGGAAATCAAACTCGATTTGCGAGGACGCCGGAAAGCCGACCTCAATCTCCTTGAAGCCGATGCGCACCAACTCGTCGAACATTTGCAGCTTGCGCGCAATGTCCATGGGCTCAATCAGTGCCTGATTGCCGTCGCGCAAGTCGGTCGACAGCCAGATGGGGGCTTTTGTCAGCACAGCGTCGGGCCAACTGCGCTCAGGCAGCGCGATCGGTGGAAACGGTCGGTACTTGGTCCTGGGATTTTTCAACATGGCTGCAGTCAGTCCTCTTAGGGTTCGAAGGGGGTTTGGACCTGCAGCCCGGGTAGGGAGAAAGAAAAACGGCCCGCTGCAGGTGCATACGGGCCGTAGATCTGTGAAAGCTTTGCTGTGCGCGCGCTAACGCCTCTGCCCGTGGTGGGACAGTAGGGATAGCAGTTGGGCGAACTCACGCATGGCCGGGTTTATAGCACGCGCTGGGCAGGCTCAGCCTCGGCCGCCAATTTGTTCGTTTGCTTGATTTCATGAGAGGCTGTCTGAGCCTGCGTGATCAGGGGAACTTGAGGGTCAAGATCTGACCCCGAATTCACGACTTCAAATTTGACGCTTGGCGGGGCTGATTGCCCAAGCGGCACTGACCCACAAAATGAGCCCGGCGCCAACGCAGCCCACCGAACTGCCAGGTCCAGCGGGTGCGAGCAGGGGGTAGCCCGCCGCGAGCAGCATCATGGCTGCACCGGTAAGGAAGTGCGGCCGGTAGCTGAACAGGCGGGCAAGCGGGATGAAATGGGCGCCAATGATGAAGATGGCAGCAGGAATCGCCCACTGAGCCAAGCCCTGATTGGCCAGAACATTGGTAATGACGAGCAGCAGCACCCATTGCCCGACATTCACCATTCGAAACGAACGCCGTTGGCGACGCTTCTCCGGTGTTTCTGACACCGCCTTGAGCGCAGGCGCGTGAAATCGATAGGCTCGGTAGACGAGCCCGAGCAGGCCCAGTGTTGCAAAGCCAATCACCAAGCAGGGGACAAACGGCGCGACGAAGAATTTTTGCGCCCAAAGAATGAACCAAGCCCCACCAAAAAGGCTGAAGAACATGGCGCCTTTGGCACGGCTTGCTTGCGAGGCGACGGCACCCGATGGTTGGAGATTGCTGTTGTTGTTGCTATTCATGTCGAGAGAAAGTCGAGTGAGCGGGGAAAGGCGAGCTCTGCCCTTGAACGAGGCTGGCCAGCAGCGCCCCGGTCCACCGCCACGATTGATTCAGCCGGCGCGCGGCGGAACTTTCATTTTTTGAGGCAGGGCGGAGTCGTCGGTGGATTGAATCGCTACGCCAGCGATTGCGCGGCGCCCGGGCGATTGTGCCGCTTGTTGATCCCGTGACTGGGCTCGCGTCTGTTCAAAGCCTGCGTTCTGCCTCGGGCGCAAGCAAGAAGATTCAGTCGGCTCAGACGCTTGTCGTGCCCGCGACTGGCAAACACCGGCTCCACGGTGGCCATGAGCCGGCGTATGCGTCAAGGCGGCCAAGGCCAACGCCATCGCGCAATGCCCCCGCCCAAAACAAGACGCCGGCCCCCCGGTGCTTGACGCACCTGAGAGGCCGGCGCCGTGCTTGGCGCAGCTGAATTCAGTGCCGCACCAAGGCTCTCATCAAACGGCTTGCACCGGCTTGCGGCGGCGCGCCACGGCCAGCACGCCGGCCAGGCCGCCCAGCATCAGGGCATAGGTCTGGGGCTCGGGCACGGCCAGGGCGGACACGGCAGCCACGCCCAGATCGGGTTGGTCGGTGAAGAAGCCGTCCATGCCCAGGTCCACAAAGGCCTTCACTTGGCCGGCCATATTGCCGAAGGCTGCGGGGTCGGCGCTGCTGTCGAACTCATTGGGCAGGAAGACGTTCTCGGCGCGGAAGGTCCAGCCATGCACCGCCAAGCCGCGCTTGTGCGCGTTGGCGATCAGTTGCGTGGGGCTGCCCAGCTTGCCGCCCACCAGGGTGATCATCAGATTGGTGTTGGCGCCCACGCCATCGGCATAGGCCTTGATGGCGTCCAGGCCGGCAGCGGAAGCCAGCTCAGCGTAGCTGCGGCTGTCGTCAAACGGCGTGCCGCTGCCGTTGAGCAATTGCACGATTTTGATGTCGGTCTTGCTGTTGATGTATTCGAGGTTGTGCACCTCGAAGGACTGGATGAAGACCGGCGCATTGCGGTCATTGCCGTAGTTGGCGTGCAGCACTTCCACCAACTTGTCTTCCATGCGCTTCAGACCGTTGGCGTCGGTGAAGTTCTTGAAGTAGCTGGGGTGCTTGGTTTCGGGATAGATGCCGATGGTGCGGCCGGTCTCCAGCGACTTGGCCTTGGCCAGATCGATCACTTCTTGCAGGGTGGGGATCACCAGCTTGTCGTTGTAGGCGTTGTTGCCCACGCGCAGATCACGCAGACGCTCTTGCGCACGGATGTCGGCGCGGATCTCGGCGGCGGTGAAGTCTTCGGCGAACCAGCCACCGACCTTTTGGCCGTCCACGGTCTTGACGGTCAAGCGGCCGGCGTACTTGTCGAGCTGCCAGACATTGGTGCTGCTGTCGGTGCGGTTCAGCACCGGCGCGCCGTTCACCATCTTGATGCTGCCATCGGCATTCAGGTCCACACGCGCCAACAGCGGCTCGTGGCGGGCGATCAGCTCGCCGTCCTTGGTCATGACCAAGTCGGGCTCGATGTAGTTGGCGCCTTGCGCAATGGCCAGCTCATACGAGGCCAGCGTGTGCTCGGGCCGATAGCCCGATGCACCGCGATGGCCGATGACGATGGGTGCATCGCCCGTCAGCGTGTTCCAGACCTTGGCGGGCAAGGCTTGCTGGCGCGAGCCGTAGATATCGCCTTGGGCCATGGCCAGGGTGCTGCTGCCGGCCAGGCCTGCGCAGATGGCCGCCACAGCGGCCAGACGGTGAGAATGCTTGTTCATGAGCAGGGCTCCTTGGTTTGGACATGTTCAATGGGCTGAGCATCGAAGGAATCGATGACAAGGCCATGAAGCGGCAAAGCCCTTGTTCGATGCGCGCCCATGCGGCGGCAGGCCCGCGCCAAGGCCGCCCACATGCTCAGGGATTGCCCTTGAACTGTTTGGATCAAGCCCGCGACACGCCCAGGCCATGTGGGGGCGATAAGGTCGGCCCAGACGCATGGGCAATGCGGCCCACCCTCACTGCGCGCGCTCCGCCCTTTTTTCTTTCATCCATTCTCAATCGTCCTTGCTCACCGGAGCTTTGAAGCCATGACCACGCCTCTTCGCCTGCGCGCCCTCGCGCTTTGCACCGCCTTGTTGGCCGCCAGCCTGCAGGCCCAAGCCGCCTCGGCCGTGATTGAAACGCCCACGATCGACAGCAGCGGTGATGCCGATGACCCGGCTGTTTGGCTCAACCCCTTCGATGCTTCCAAAAGCCTGGTGATCACCTCGGTCAAAAACGCCGGCTTGCGCGTGTATGACCTGAACGGCCAGCAGCTGCAAAGCTTTTTGCCCCCCGGCAAGATCGATGGCGTGGCCAGCCGTCTGAACAATGTGGATGTGCAGTACAACTTCCGCATGGCCGATGGCAGCCGCGCCGACCTGGCCATCTACAGCGACCGCGGCCAAGACACGCTGCGCGTCTTCAAGATCAACGCCAGCGGCACACCGCTGAGCGAGGTGACCGGCTACAACCGCCTCTTCCCACAGCAGCCTTTGGCCAATCAAGCCACCGGCTACGGCCTGACGCTGTGGCGCGACCAAGCCAATGACAAGCTCTACAGCCTGGTGGCCCAGCGCGGCGGCAGCGGCGCGGGCGGCGCCGTCAAGGGCCACAGCGTGGCCCAGTTCGAAATGATTGCCACCCCGGACGGCAAGGTCAGTTCGCAGCTGGTGCGCAGCTGGGACCTGCCCACCAGCTACAAAGGCCAAAGCCTGCTGAGCGGCATTGACAGCACCGGCTCCAGCTACTCGCCGCAGTCCGAAGGCATGGTGGTGGACCAACAAACCGGCATGCTTTACGTCGGCCAAGAAGACGTGGGCATTTGGGGCATTGACCTCAACAGCGGCACGCTGGGCGCCAAGCCCTTGATCGAAACCAAGAACTTCGACCCCAACAGCCCGCTGACTCCCGACGTGGAAGGCCTGACGATTCGCTATGCCAAGAATGGCGAAGGCGTGATCCTGGCCTCCAGCCAGGGCGACAGCAGCTTCGCCGCCTTCAACCGCAAGGGCTTTGGCTATTTGGGCAGCTTCAGCGTCGGCGCCGGCGCGCATGACGCGGTGGAGCACTCCGACGGTGCCGATGTCACCAGCTTTGCTCTGCCGGGTTTTGAAGACGGCGTCTTCATCACCCAAGACGGCGAGAACCTCAACAACGGCGCCCTGGCCGGCACCAACTTCAAATACGTGAAATGGTCCGACCTGGCCAAGGACCACGCCTTCTTGGCGCCTTACGCCAAGATCGACCCCGACTTTGACCCGCGCAATGTGGCTGCGGTGCCGGAGCCGAGCAGCGTCGCCCTGCTGATCGGCGGCCTCACCACGCTGGGCCTGATGGCTCGCCGCCGCCGGGCTTGATTGAAAGCTGGCTGAGGCCTGGCTGAGGCCTTCGGAGGGGCGTCAATGGTCGCCCCTTCAAGCGCCTGCGGTCAGGCCGCAAATTTGGCGTAATAGGCCTGCACCGCCGGCAGCTGCTCAATGCGCTGCTGATGCGCGTTCAATGCCGGCGCCACCTGGGCCACCAAATCGCGCGGCACATGGTCGAGCCGGCCGGAGTTGAGCCCGCGCACATCGACAAACACCTTCAGGTCGGCCACCGTCAAGCGCTGGTCGGCAAAGTACTCGCCGCCATGGGCCAGGAGCTGCTTTTCCAGCCAGCGCAAATACACCGGCATAGAGCCGTTCACCAGCGCCAGCCGGGCCTGCTTTTGCTCCTCGCCCGTCATGCGGAAGGTGGGGCTGAGCCGGACGGAGGCCTCTTCCACCACATACATCACCTCGTCGCACAACAGAGCTTGAAAAGGGTCTTGCGGATACAGCCCGGCCAGCTTGCCCGCATAACGCAGGATCGCATCGCACTGCGTCACCTGCACCCCGTCCACTTGCAACACAGGCACCTGCCCGAAGGGCGTGTTCTTGCGCACGGTTTCAAACTCGGGGAACTTGAAGCGGTGGTCTTCAAAGGGCACGCCGCCCAAATGGAAGGCCAAACGCACCGGCTCGGCGCGGCCCCCGTGAACATCGAAGTAGCTCAAATGGAGTTGGGCCATGGTGAGAGGTCTCCTGCAAAACGTTGAAACAAAGCATTGGGGCGGGGCATCAGGAACGCCCGGCCGCCAGCGGTCATCCTAAGCCTTGACCCGCCGGCTTTGATACAGCACTTGTGCGCATGCGGGCCTTGGCAGCCGACCCGCCCCGTGCAGCGCCATCTTGCTGGGTTACCCTTCGCGCCATGAGCACCTTGCACCCCTTCAAAAAACTGCTGGCCTATGCCCAGGGCCACCGGCGCGACATCCGTCTGGCCACGCTGTACTCCATCCTCAACAAGTTCTTTGACATCCTGCCGGAGGTGCTGATCGGCGCTGCGGTGGATGTGGTGGTGCGCGGCGAACAGAGTTTTTTGGCCAAAAACATCTTGGTCAATGTCGGCATCACCGACACCTGGCAGCAGTTGCTGGTGCTGGGCGCGTTGAATGTGTTGGTGTGGATGGGCGAATCGGGCTTTGAGTATTTGCTGGAGCTGAAGTGGCGCGGGCTGGCGCAAAACATTCAGCACGAGTTGCGCCTGGACACCTACCGCCATGTGCAAAAGCTCGAGCTCAGTTACTTCGAAAACCAGCGCACCGGGGCGCTGATGTCGGTGCTGAATGACGACATCAACCAGTTGGAGCGCTTTTTGAACGGCGGCGCCAACCAAATCATCCAGGTGGTGTGCTCCTCGCTGATGGTGAGCGCGGTGTTTTTCGCGCTGCAGCCCGGGTTGGCGGTGATCGCCCTGCTGCCGGTGCCGGCGATTCTGTTCGGCACCTTCTGGTTCCAGAAACGCTTGGCGCCGCGCTATGCGGTGGTGCGCGAAGCAGCCGGCGATGTCTCGGCCCGGCTCAACAACAATCTGCTCGGCCTGCCCACCATCAAGGCCTTTGCCACCGAGAACTTGGAGGCCGCCCATATCGAGGAGGCCAGCCGCGGCTATTTGCAGTCCAACGCCAGCGCCATCCGCCTGAGCTCGGCCATCACGCCGGTGATCCGCATGGGCATCTTGGCGGGCTTCACCGCCACCTTGATTTACGGCGGCTGGCTGACGATTCATGGCGACTTGGCCGTGGGCGCGTATTCGGTGCTGGTGTTTCTGACCCAGCGCCTGCTCTGGCCGCTGACCCGGCTGGCTGAGGTGGCCGATATGTACCAGCGCTCCATGGCCGCCGCACAGCGCGCCCTGGGGCTTTTGGACACGCCCATTCGCATCGCCTACGAGGGCGAGCATTTCCCGGTCAGCCAGGCGCGCGCGGCGCTGCGTTTTGAGGACGTCAGCTTCGCCTATGCCGATCAGCCCACCTTGCAAGGCCTGAACCTGGAAATACCCGCCGGCCAAACCATCGCCTTTGTGGGCAGCACCGGCTCAGGCAAGTCCACCCTGGTCAAGCTGCTGCTGCGCTTTTACGAGCCGCAGCAAGGGCGCATCTGGTTTGACGGCAAGCCCATCGCCGAGCTGAATTTGCAAGACCTGCGCCGCGCCATCGGCTATGTGGCGCAAGACAGCTTTCTCACCGACGGCAGCATCGCCGAGAACATTGCCTACGGCATGGCCGAGGCCAGCGATGCGCAAATCCATGAAGCGGCGCGCTTGTCAGAGAGCCTGGAGTTCATCGAGCGTTTGCCGCTGGGCTTTGCCACCCGAGTGGGCGAGCGCGGCCAAAAGCTCAGCGGTGGCCAGCGTCAACGCCTGGCCCTGGCCCGTGCGATTTTGAAGAACCCGCCGCTGCTCATCTTGGACGAAGCCACCAGCGCGGTGGACAACGAAACCGAGGCCGCCATCCAGCGCTCACTGAATGTGGTGAGCCAGGGCCGCACCACGCTGGTGATCGCCCACCGCCTGTCCACCGTGCGCCAAGCCCATTGCATCCATCTGCTGGAACGCGGCCGCATTGTGGAAAGCGGCACCCACGAGGAGCTGCTGGCGCGCGGCGGCGCCTATGCGGCGCTGTGGCGGCTGCAGACCGGCGAGCTGGCCTGAGGCTTTTTTGATGCCCATGCCCTGCTCCGGTCTGCGCCACGCGCTGCGACAATTTTTCCTTGGCAGCGAACACATCAGCGGCCCGCGCGCGCAAATCCACGCGGCGCAGCTGGACGGCGCTGAGGGGCCACGCCGCTATCAGCTGGCTTTGCCCAGCGCCCGGCCTGCGGATGCAGCGCATGGCATGCGTCCCTTGGTCCTCTTGTTGCATGGCTTTGGCGCCACCGGCGCGCAGCTGCTGGGCCAAGGCTTTCCGCCCTCGCCCTTGGCGCATTGGCTGGAAATTTCGGAGCGCGAAGGCTGTGTGCTGGCCGCACCGGAGGGTACGGGCAAGAGCTGGAACGACGGCTTCGCCGATGCCAGCGCCAGCGCCAAGACGGACGATGTCCGCTTCATCCAGCGTTTGATCGATCACTTGATCGCCACACAAGCGGTCGACCCCGCGCGGGTCTATGTGATGGGCGTCTCCAAGGGCGGCATGATGAGTTTGCGTCTGGCTGCGGAGTTAGGCCCCAAGCTGGGGGCGTTTTGTGCCGTGCTGGCCTCGATGCCGCGCCACAGCCGCTACGCACCGCCCCGCCACGCCCTGCCGGCCATGTTTATCGCCAGCCGCCATGACCCGCTGGTGCGCTACGAGGGCGGCAGCTTTCGCAAGAACCGGCGGCAGGCCGGCGAGATGCTAGGCATCGAGGCCTCGGTGGCCGTTTGGCGCAATTTGGCCGGCCTGAGCGAACCGGCGCGGTGCACCCCGATCGCAACGCGAAACCTGCCGCAGGCCCTGCCCCCAACAACAGCGCTCAGGCAGGACTGGGGCGACGACGGTGTGCCAGGAAGTTTGCAGGTCAGCCTGATCACCGTTGAAGGCAGCGGCCACACCGAGCCCAGCCCCACCCGGCGCTACCCGCGCTGGATCACAAGGCTTGTCGGCGCACAGAGCGCGGACTTTGAAACCGCCGAGCTGGCCTGGGCTTTCTTCAAGGACAAGGTCGGAACTCGCCCGCCAGCTCAGACGTCACCCGTCCAAACCAACACCCGCGAACGCCCGGCCGCTTTGGCGCCATAAAGCGCCGAGTCGGCCCGTGACAAGAGCAGATCGAGCGAATCGCCTGCGCTTGCGGAGTCCACCACACCGGCCGAGAAGCTGCAGCCAAAGCGGCCCGATGCGCCATCTTCAAACTGCAAAGCCGTGAACGCCCGCAACAACTGCGCCACCCGCTCGAGCGCCTGAGGCGCATGCGCTTTGGGCAGCAACAAGACAAACTCCTCGCCGCCATAGCGGCAAACCAAGTCTTCGGCACGCATCATGCGGCGCGCCAGTTCACCAAAAGCCCTCAAGACCTGGTCGCCGGCTTCATGGCCGTGTTGGTCATTGACCTCTTTGAAATGGTCCAGATCGATCACCGCCACCGACAAGACCTCGTGATTGCGAATCGCCAGCGTCAGCAAGGCATTGCCGGCTTCGATCAACTGGCGCCGGTTGCCCAGATGCGTCAATGGATCCTCCAGCGCCTGCGCTTGCAAGAGCTTTTGCTGCCGCGCAGTTTCCTCCACGCGGTGCTTCAGCGACTGGTTCAACTGCTGCACCTGAGCCGCGGTCTTGCGGGCCAGATCCCGCTCGCGCTCGGCCTCTCGCATGCGGTGCGCAAAGCGCAAGCTCATTTGCTGGGACTTGGCCGCAACCCCGAGCAACTGCTCATGCTTGGCGAATGCTTGCGCCAACAACTGATAGCCCAGGCCCGAATCGCCCTGGCAGGTGGCCGCTTGGGCCGCCACGCGCAGCAAATTCACCCGCTCGACCGGCAAGGTGTCGGCCACCGGTGCACGCTCCAGCACGCCTTGGCGCTTCAGGCACAGATCCAAAGCCTCGCGTGCCTTGCCTTGTGCCAACAAAATGCGCGCCCACAAACTCGTTCGCAAAGTGAGCTTCTCATTGCTCATGGGGTCCGAGGTGGGGGGCGCATTGCGGAGCACATCGGCGGCTTCATCCACTTGGCCGCATTCCAGCAGGGCCATGGCGATCTCTTCCTGCCTTTGCAATGAAGGCGGAAGATCAGCATCGGTCTGGCTCATCAAATGCAGGCGCGCCACTTCCAGCGCCCGCTCCGCGCAACCCATTTGGCACAGGCAGGGCACCAGATTGCCAGCGGCAAAAATGATTTGTCGCCGCGAGCCCAATCGCAAGGCCTGGTTCAAACACTCGTGCAAATGACGGGCACCGGCTTCCAGATTCATGAGGTCTGACTCAAATGACCCGAGGTTGTTCAGCGCGTTGACCCAGACCGGCGCCAAGCCGGTCTCGCGCGCCATGTCCAGGGCCTGATAAAACAGATCCAGGGCTTTGACGTCATTCTTGGTCATCGTATAGACCGTGGCCAAGGCCGCCGCGCTCAGGTAAGCCTCGGTGCCACTGCGACGCGCCCGCTGTGCATGCAGATTCGACAGCAGCTGCCGCGCAGCCTCGAGCTTGCCAGCTCGCCTCAATCCTTGGGCTTCGACGTGGCGCACCAGCAACTCCACCGCCTGGCAGTCCTCGCTTTCAGCCTGGGCAGCTTGATGCCGAGCGGCCTGCAAATGCAAAGCACCGCGGCCGGCATCACTGGCTCGGTAGTGGCACAAAGCGATGAGGGCCTGGGCCCGAGCCCGGTCCTGGGGCGCGGAAAACTGCGCCATCGAGCGCTCGGCCATGAGGATGGCTGCCGTCTCGCCCTCGCTGAACATGCAAGCGATCGTCTGATCACACCAATCGCGAACTTTGAGCGTGCTCTCGACCATGAGCCCTCCTTGCAGGCGGCAATGGGCCGAACCTTGGACTCGTCCAGGCCCCGGATTCGACCATTCAGCCTAGCAGGACTCAGCCCCTTCCTTGAACCCCTTGTTTTAAGCTGCCACTTCCCAGCTTTCGGTGCTAGGCGTTGGCCGGTTTTTCTCCGTCTTGGTCGACCTTGCGGACTCTTACGCGCTCATGGTTGAATGCAGTCGCCCCCGCGGCAGGAGGAGCGATCAAGCCCCCCCCCTGAGACACTTTCACACTCAAATCACGCCTGCGCCCTGCGACTCCCCCCGCTCATACACCACGTTAGCGCGGCCCACCAGCAGGGGGTCGAGCTGGCCGATCTTGCTGAGGTCTTTGTTGGCGTAGGGCAGTTGGTGCAAAACGTAGCGCATGGCGTTCAAGCGTGCGCGCTTTTTGCAGTCGGACTTGACCACGGTCCAGGGCGCCTCGGCAATGTCGGTGTGGAAGAACATCGCCTCTTTGGCCTTGGTGTAGCTGTCCCATTTGTCCAGTGAGGCCAGGTCGATGGGCGAGAGCTTCCACTGCTTGAGCGGATGGGCTTCTCGCTCTTTGAAACGCCGGCGCTGCTCCTCGCGGCTCACCGAAAACCAGAGCTTGACCAGATGCACCCCGCTGCGCACCAGATTGCGCTCGAACTCAGGCGCCTGACGCATGAATTCGTTGTACTCGTCGTTGCTGCAAAAGCCCATCACCCGCTCAACGCCGGCGCGGTTGTACCAGCTGCGGTCGAACAAAACGATCTCGCCCGCTGTGGGCAGGTGTTGCACATAGCGCTGGAAGTACCACTGGCCGCGCTCCACCTCGCTGGGTTTTTCCAGTGCCACCACGCGCGCGCCCCGAGGATTGAGGTGCTCCATATAGCGCTTGATGGTGCCGCCCTTGCCCGCGGCGTCGCGGCCCTCAAACAAGATGATGAGCTTTTGCCCGGTGCTCTTGACCCAGGCTTGCAGCTTCAGCAGCTCCACCTGCAGCTGGTACTTCTGCTGCTCATAGGTCTTGCGCGACATCAGGTTTTTATAAGGGTAGCCGCCGCGTCGCCAATCGGCGGCCAACTCTTCGTCGGGATGCAGGCCTTGCGGCTTGTGGCTGAGTTGCAGCTCTTGCAGCAAGGCTTCGCGCAAGGCCTGGGCATCGTCGGCCGAGGCGCCGGCCACCACCGCCCGCACCGATGAGGCCAAGGCCTGCACGCCGCCCTTGGCGACGATGTCTTCCAGCGCGGCCAGCTCGCGCGCCTGGGCGGCGGCCACCGCCTCTTTGACCACATGGCGCGCAATGCCGGGGGCGCTGCGGCTGCCGGCGGTATCGCCGCTGCGGCTGCGGCGGGCGCGGGTTTCGGAGGGCGCAGGGGCTGCGGCCGCTTTCTTGCGCTTGACGGCGGGCGACTTGCTCGGGGCTGGGCTCATGGTGCGTAGGCGAGAGTCACAAAACTGTCACCTTCGCACCATGGCGCACTTGGGGCTTTGATCTATCTCAAGAGCCAGCGGTTCTGAACCCCTGGGTTGACCGTCACGCCCAGCGCCCGGAAGAGGGATCGCCGCCCCCGCCCGCCAAAGGCACAATGCGCCCAGCCTGCCAAGGCGGCACAAAAAAAAGAAACCTCACCCAGACCCGGAGACAAGCTTGTGAACCGATGGACCCTCGCTTTGAACCCTTTGCTGTTGAGTGCCGCGCTTTGGGGCATGGCCGCTCCGCTGGCGCAGGCCGCCAGCCTGGGCGAACAGGGCTACCGTGAGGACTTTGACAGCATGGGCGTGCTCGGCGTGAGCCCGCCAGACGGCTGGAGCCTGTGGGTGGGTGAGCCCGGCAGCTCGCGCAGCAGCTGGACGGAGAGCATCAGCGCCAACGGCCCCGGCCATAGCGTCGCCAATATGCGCCGCTCGCGCGACAACCTGCTGGCCAGCAACGCCCCTTATGCGCCCAGCCATGTGGGCTACAACGCCGCCTTTGCCGTCAACCAAACCAAAGACCGGGTGCTGGCCACCTCGCCCACCGTGTTTGCCGGCCTGGCCTGGCAGCTGGAACTGAGCAATGCCAGCGGCCAGGCGATTGAAACCATCAGCATCAGCTATGACACCCGCCGCTTCACCGTGGCGGCACATGAGAACGAGCTGCCCGGCTACCAGCTCTTTTTCAGCCTGGACGGGCGCAGCTGGCAGGGGGTGAAGGCCCTCATCCCCGATCTGAACAGCGTGCCCAACACGGTGGGCGTGACGCATGTCAAACAAGCCCGTGTGGACCTGGGCGGCAGCTGGGCCCCCAAGGCCGTGCTGCTGCTGCGCTGGGTCGACGACAACGCCGAGCAAAGCTCGCCGGACCAGATCATCGGCCTGAACAATGTGGAGATTCAGGCGCTGAGCAAGCCCTGAGCCTCGGCCTGAGTCGGCGCATGGGCCTGGGCCGCAGCCTGGGCCTGCCGCCAGCGGCGCTCCATCACCCAGATGGTGATCAAGTACACCGCGACCACCAGCGCCGGAATCAGCACAAAACGCTGCGCCGGGAAGGCATACCAAGCGCCCAGCACCAACACGCTGCGCATCAAGGCATGGAAGACGCCCACCCAGTGCTGGATGATCCAGCTGTAGGGCAACCACATCAGCCCGGCCAGCACCCCAAAGCTCAGCGGCAAGGATTGATAGTCTTGCGTGGCCCAGGGCAAGGCGATGGTAAAGATCAGCAAGCACATGGCCACGGCTGAGAGAAAGAGCCGGTCGAACTCGTTCTTGGCTTTGTTGCGGGCGAAGAAGTCCTCGCCGGTCCAGCGCGACAAGAATGCGCCCAAGTAAAAAATGCTGCCGGTGCCGGCATACAAGGCCATCACCGCCTGATACGGCGTGCCCAGCCAACCCACCAGGCCGATGCCCGCCCAAGCCAGGGTGCCCGCCAAGGGCATGGCCAGGCCGCGCCGCCGAGAGAATTCCTCGCGCTGGGCGTCGAGGCTGCGAGGGAGGTGAACTGCGGGGGCTTGCTGGCGGCTCATGGCAATGAACTCCGGGTTGACTCAATCAAGGCGATATGCATTGACGGACTGAACTCTGCGCGCCCGGCCCGCCCCGGCCCAGGCACTTGCGATGGCTCGACAGCCCGGGCGACGAATCGACAGGCCCAGCGACCGACGCCCAATGCGCGGCCCCGCGCCACCCCGCAGCAACCTCGCTCTGCGAGATACTCCCGAGGCCTCGCCTTTTTCCATCTGCAGTTCGGGCCACAGGCGCCCCTGCTGCACGCCACCCAGCCCCAATCCCCACGATGAGTGCAACGCCCGCCAACGCCCAAAGTCCCGCCCCCGCCGTGAATGCCGCCCTGCCTCTGGCCGGCCTGCGCGTGATTGAGTTCACCCATATGGTGATGGGCCCCACCTGCGGCATGGTGCTGGCCGACTTGGGCGCCGAGGTCATCAAGGTCGAGCCGCTGAGCGGCGACAACACGCGGCAGCTGCTGGGCTCGGGCGCGGGCTTTTACCCCTTGTTCAACCGCAACAAGCTCAGCCTCAGCCTGAACGTGAAAGACCCGCGCGGGCTGGAGATCGTGCTCAAGCTGGTGGCCGGCGCCGATGTCTTCAGCGAGAACTTCAAGGCCGGCACCATGGACAAGCTGGGCCTGGGCTATGAGGCTTTGAGCCGCCTGAATGAGCGGCTGATTTACGTCTCGCACAAGGGCTTTTTGCCCGGGCCTTATGAGCACCGCACCGCGCTGGACGAGGTGGTGCAGATGATGGGCGGCCTGGCCTATATGACCGGCCGGCCGGGCGACCCGCTGCGCGCCGGCAGCAGCGTCAACGACATCATGGGCGGCATGTTCGGTGCCATCGGCGTGCTGGCGGCGCTGCAGCAGCGCCACAGCAGCGGGCGCGGCCAGCAGGTGCAGTCGGCCCTGTTTGAGAACAATATCTTCCTGGTGGCCCAGCACATGATGCAGTTCGCCGTCACCGGCAAGGCCGCCGCCCCCATGCCGGAGCGCATCTCGCCCTGGGGCATTTACGACGTCTTCAGCGTGGCCGGCGGCGAGCAGATTTTTCTGGCCGTGGTCAGCGACACCCAATGGGCGGTGTTCTGCCAGGCCTTTGCCCTGGGCGACTTGCAAGCCGACGCTCGGCTGGCCAGCAACAATCTGCGGGTGCAAGCGCGCAGCTGGCTCTTGCCTGAGTTGCGCAGCCGCCTCAAAGACCGCTCGGCGCAAGACATTGGCGCGGTGTTTGAAGCCGCCGGCCTGCCTTTTGCACCGATCACCAAACCCGAGCAGCTGATGCAAGACCCGCACCTGCTGGCTACCGGCGGGCTGGCGCCCATGACCCTGCCCGATGGCCGCGCCACCCAAGTGCCCCTGCTACCGCTGAGCCTCGACGGCGCCCGCCTGGGCCTGCGCCGCGACCCGCCGCGCCTGGGCCAACACAGCCGCGAGCTGCTGGCCGGCCTGGGCTATGCCGAAGGCCAAATCAATCAGCTGATTGCCGAGGGCGTGGTCGGCGCCGAAAACTCGGCAACATCTTGAGGCGAATCACGCCTTTGGGGGCGAATAGCGCTTGCGCCGGGGCGAGTGGGGCCCCGCGTGCGTTTCACCCGCGCCAAAGCGGCTACCCTAGGGCCATGTCCAGCCTCACCGTGTCCACCGAATCCCCCGCACTGCAGCGCTTGAGCCGCAATTTCGCCTGGGGCTTTGCCGCCGCCTTTTTGGCCATCGGCCTGCTGCAAAGCATCTCGGAGCTGCAGCACTACCTGGCCCGGGGCGGACAAGACCCGTGGGAGCCTTTTCTTTGGGAGCTGAGCTCCACCACCTGCACCTCGCTGCTGGCGCCGCTGATATTCAGGCTGCATCATCGCAGCCTGGCGCTGCAGGCCTGGCCGCAACGCCTGGGCCTGCACCTGGCCGGCGCCTTGCTCTACCCGCTGCTGCATGTGAGCAGCATGTTTGGCCTGCGTTTTGCCATCTACGCCTTGTTGGGCCAGAGCTACGAGCCCGGCAGCGCGGCCGACATCCTGGCCTATGAGCTGGGCAAAGACTTGGTGGGCTATGCCGTCATCGTCGGCCTGTGCCACGCGGTGCTCTTGCACCACGCCCACCGCCAGCGCGAGCAAGACCTGCTGCGCCTGCAAGCCGAATTGGCCGAGGCGCGGCTGGCCCGTTTGGCCGAGCAAATCCAGCCGCATTTTTTGTTCAACACCTTGAACCTGATTTCATCGGTGATGTATGAAGACGTGGCGCAGGCCGACCGCATTCTGTGCGACCTGGCCACCCTGCTGCGCCAAGCCCTCAACGCCCAACAAAGCCCGCGTCACACCCTGGCCCAAGAACTGGCCCTGGTGCGGCCCTATCTGTCCATCATGCAAGCACGCTTTGGCGAGCGACTGAGCGTCCACATCGAGCTGAGCGAACAAGCCCAAGCCTGCCTGCTGCCCAGCCTGCTGCTGATCGCCCCGGTTGAAAACGCCATCACCCACGATGTGGCGCAAAGCACCGGGCCCGTCAGCGTGCGCCTACAGGCCGAAGTGATCCAGGGGCAATTGCAGCTGCAGGTTCACAACAGCGGCACCGCCCCGCAGCGCCTGCACCGCGAGGGCGCCGTGGGCATGAGCAACACCCGCGAGCGGCTGCAAAGCCTTTATGGCGACCGCGCCCAAGTGACGCTGCAACCGCACCCGCAAGGCGGCACGCTCTTGAGCCTGCAGCTGCCCGCCGAAACCCAGCTTCCCGCATGAACAGCCCCCCAGCCCAAGCCCCTGCACCAGCGCCCGCGGCCGCCGCCCCGCTGCGACTGCTGATCGCGGACGACGAACCGCCCGCCCGCGCCAAGCTGCGCCGGCTGTTGGCCGATTTGCCCGGCGTTGAAGTGGTCGCCGAAGCCAGCCACGCCGACGAGGCCCAAAGCTTGGCCGAAGCCCTGCGGCCCGACGCCGCGCTGCTGGACATCCAAATGCCAGGCCGTAGCGGCTTGGAGTTAGCCCTGAGCCTGCCTGAAGGCGTGCTCTGCGCTTTTTGCACCGCTTTTGACGCCCATGCGGTGCAGGCCTTTGAGCTCAATGCGGTGGACTATCTGCTCAAGCCCTACACCGCTGAACGGCTGGCGCAAACGGTGCAGCGCCTGCGGCAGCGCTTGCACGCCCAAGGGCAAGACCCGACGCAGGCAGCGCTGCAAACGCCAGCAGCCACGCTCCCCGCCAAACCCCCAGCGGCGCGCAGCGTCTTGCTCAGCGCCTTGCAAAAAATCCAACCGGTGCCCGGCCATTGGCTGCTGCCGCAACGCGCCGGCGCGGGCGGGGGCTTGTTCAAATTGCCGCTGGCCACGGTGGAATGGGTGGCCGCGGCCGACAACTACATCGAGCTGCACGCCCCACCCGCCCAGCATCTGGACCGCTGCACCTTGTCCGATTTTCTGGCTCATGCCAGCGTGCGCGAGAGCGGCTTCTTGCGGGTGCACCGCTCGCATGCGGTCAACCCCCGCCACATCCAGGCCATCAAAAGCCTGCCACGCGGCGAAGCCGAGCTGACCCTGAGCTCCGGCGCCAAGCTGCGCGTCTCGCGCGCCTATCGCCAGGCGTGGAATGCCGTGCCCGGCGACTAGGCGTTAAGCGTCTCAGCCTCAAGCCAAAGCCAGGCTGCGACGACATGGCAGGGCCCGGCCCGGCCTATTCGCGCTCGCCCGAAGACGCTTTTGTTTTCTTGCCTCGCGGTGGCGGAGCAAAGCTGCGTTTGAGCACGGCCACGCCGGCGCCGCTGCCGCTGTCCGGCGCCAGCGCATCCTCGGTGCTGAGCCGGCTGTCGGGAGCACAACGCAGCGAGGCAAAGGTCGCCGCAAGCTCGACCTTCAACTGCTGCAGCTGCGCGATGTGTGCGTCGATCTGCGCCATCTTGGCCTGCAATTGCTGCTCGATCTGCGCACGCCCCAGTCGCCCCTGCGACAGCAATGGCAGCACGGCGCGAATCTCCTGCAGCGAAAACCCCAGCGCCTGCGCGCCCCGAACAAAGCGCAGTTGCTCCACCTGCGCCGGCTCGTAGCTGCGGTAGCCGTTCTCCTGCCGCGCCGGCGCCGCAAGCAAACCTTGCTTCTCGTAGTAACGCACGGTATCGGTGGAGACTTGGCAGGCCCGAGCCAGCTGGCTGATGTTCATGGCAAGGGTGTAAGCGTGTGAGGTGAATCGATGATGAAGAAAAGAAACGTTCGCACCCTGCGGGGAAATCCCAAGCTCAACCGAGTCAGCACGGGTGCCGCAGCCGCGCCAAAGCTGGCAATATACCGAGCCCAACAAAGCCACCCCAGGCGATGCCCTGAATTTGTATCAGCCTCCGCTTTTGCCGGGGAAGTCAAAGAGGCTTGAAACGACACCGAACAAGCAGCAGAAAAAAATGCAGTCCCATCCACCACATGCCTCCGAGCTCACAGAGCCGATTGTTTCGGCACCGGCTTTGAGAAGCGGCGTGCTGCGTCGATACCCACCGTCGGAATCCATCCACTACCCAGGCAGCCGCACGCCAGAAAGCTGGCCGTGGTGGAAGCTGTGGTGAGCCTCTTGAACAACCCTTCACTGCTGCCACGCGAATTCGACGGCGGCCGCCTGCGGCGGCTGCGAGTAAGCGACCTCGCGGCCTTCCAGGCCTATCGCTCGCTTCCCGAACTTGGGCGCTACCAGGGGTGGACCCCGATGTCTGAGGCCGAAGCACAGGGGTTCATCGAGGAGATGAGCCTGTGCCCTCTCTTCCAGCCGGGCCAGTGGGTTCAACTTGGCATCGCCGAGCCCAACGCTGACAGGCTTGTTGGGGACATTGGTCTGTATCTGTCTGACGATGGAAGCTGGGGTGAAGTCGGGTTCACGCTCCAGCCGGCTGCACAAGGGCATGGCGTCGCCGGTCGTGCGGTCCGAGAAGCGATCCTATTGCTGTTTGAAGCTTCCAACATCTCTCAAGTGCTGGGTATCACGGATGCGCGGAATCTCCCAAGCATCCGCCTGCTGGAACGCCTGGGCTTCAAGGATGTCGAGAAGCGCGACATCGTGTTCCGAGGCGAACCCTGCACAGAGCGGGTTTATGCCTTGGCGCGAAATGAAGGCTCGCGTGAGCATGATCAACATCGTCATCACGCAGCACAATCGGTCTGATGGCCTTGGGACTGCGGCGCGCCACAGCTTCAAGGCACCGATGGGCCCAAGCCCCCATCTTCGCAAGTCAAGCGCCAACCTAGAGGATGCGGGTGACTGTGGAAGGGGGTCTGTCCAAGCAGGCTCTTTGTCCCGGATTGTTCACTCCTTCATACGCCATGGTCGCCCCCGTCATCGTTGCTCTTGACTTCCCCAACCGAGCGTCAGCCCTGGCCCTGGTCGCGCAATTGGGCGAGGCCTGCTCTTCCTACAAGATCGGCATGCAGTTGCTCACCGCCGAAGGCCCGTCCGTCGTTCGAGCCTTGGTCTCAGCAGGCCACAGCGTTTTCTTGGATCTCAAACTGCACGAAATTCCCAACTCTGTGGCCAGTGCCATCAGTGCTGCAGGGCATCTCGGCGTTCACATGGTCTCGGTGCATGCAAGCGCCGGCTCCGCTGTCTTGCGTGCGGCGAGCCGGGCCGCATCTGCGTTCCCAGATCTCAAGGTCCTGGCGCTCACCGTCATCACCAGTCTCACGGACTCAGACCTCCCTGAAATCGGTCTTCAGCCTTCGGTTCGAGCGCAAGTCGAGCGCTTGGCGCGTCTGGCGATCTCGTGTGGCTGCCATGGGGTGGTGGCCTCGGCACACGAAGCGACCTACCTCGCCTCCATGCTGCCCAAGGGCACGCTCATCGTCACCCCTGGCATTCAGTTGGCGGGCGACGGCGCCAGCGATCAGGCCCGCGTTGCAAGCCCTGAAATGGCAAAGGCTGCCGGTGCCACCCACATCATCATCGGACGCTCCATCACGAACAGCCCCGACCCCAGCTTGGCCTTCGCCGCCGCCAAGGCTGCCATGGCTGACACAGGCGCTGGCAACCCCCTCACCTAAGATTGGCTTCCGGCCAATACGGCTCAGGTCCTGAGTTTCTAATCCTGTCGCCTCAATAGGCCAAAGTCTTGTTGCCGCTGTTACCCGCCCCGCAAGGTCGAGAAGATCTCAAGCGTAGATCTCGGGCAAACGAGAGGCCCGTCACACAGCCAACAGGCGGCACAATTGCTGCGACGACGCTGAACTGCGGCGCGCTGCAGAGTCAGTTCTCCGATGAACCCAAGCACTCGCCTTGCCAAACCATCGGCCGCCCTCCGCGTTGAGGGTGCCTGTGGATTTTGGGTTATTGAACAACTTTCTTAGGCCTCATGAGATGAATCAGTGCCGCCTCTCTCACTTCCTCCTCTGCGCCGCTGTGGCGCTCGTCGGAGCTTTGCCTGTCTGCGCGGCGGCGCAATCTCAGACAACGCAGCTTCAGACACAGGTGTTCGCGGCCGAGCGCGCTTTTGCGAAGTCCATGGCAGAGCGAGATGAGAAGGCCTTTGCCGAGCACATCGCCGATGAAGCGGTTTTCTTTGGCCGGACTACTCTGCGCGGCAAAGCACAGGTGCTCGCCGGGTGGGCGCGCTTTTTCGTCGGCCATCAAGCACCTTTTTCTTGGGAGCCCGATCAAGTCGAAGTCCTTGAGTCGGGCTCACTTGCGCTGAGCACGGGCCCAGTGAGGGATCCTTCTGGCAAAACCATCGCGCGATTCAACTCGATTTGGCGACTGGAGGCGCCGGGCGTGTGGCGCGTCATCTTCGACAAGGGCAGTCCTGCAGAGGCTGCTGCGCAGTGAAACCAAGCGGGGCTTTCATGTGGTCCCACAGCCTGGCGTTGCGAAGCCATGGCCATGTTTCTGGGCCCCAAATTGTCAAAAGTATTTGAACGTCGGACTGCCAACAACGCTTCGCAACTTGAAGCACCTTGCCGAGGCGCGTGGTGCGGCATAACCGTTCACTCGAGCTGAACCGCCGCGGCAGTTGATGAGATGGCGGCCAAGCGAGTCGCCGTGGTCCGCTTTGTGTCTGCCCAGAAAGCGCCGGACGCATTTGCCTCGCCGGCCTCCCGGATAGCCAGGAAGATTGGCGACCCCATAGCAAAGCCAAGGTCGACGCCATGGCTGCGTCCGACTGCTTGCGACTTGATGGGACTCCGCATAAAACGCATGATCCATTGGGACTAGCTGAGCCCTGCCAGCTGAACGTAACGCCACAACCACGCGGCACAATCGCTGCTCGAGACCGATATCTTGAGGAGTCAGCGATGCACCGCTCTTCGTTGCCAGAAGACCTGCCGCACCTGTTAGTTCAAATTGGCTATCTGAGCGACGCCTTGAAGGCGGAGTTTGATCTGGTGGGCACGCGCATGACTTGGCTGATCAGTTCGCAGGCCTTCTTGGTCGCCGCCTTCGCGGCCTCACTGGTCGGCATTGAGAGAACGCAAGCGGAGTACCAAGCCGCCGTGCGTGCCCTCATCTACGGCATCCCTTGTCTTGCCGCCTTCGTTTGCAGCCTGGTGGCGCTGGGCATCCAAGCAGCTCACTCGGTGGCGGATCGAATCAAAAATCAAAGAGACGAATTTATTGGGGCGCTGCCGTCCCACCTGCGCATTGAACTCGTGTCCACTCGCGACAAAGACCATCTCTTTGGCAACCTGCCCGCGCGCATCGTGCCTTGGACGATTGCCGGCGCCTGGCTGTTCATCATGAAAAGCTTGCCTTGGCCGCCGGTTTGACTGAGCCCCCAAGGCAAGACGACCCAAGCTCACCCCTCGCACTCGCCATCGAAGAAAAGCACAGCCGCGCGGCCCTCCTCATCTCCGAGGGCATGTCCGCTTGGGTGCAGGGATTTGATGGGTTATGGTTCCAGCACCTTGTTCACCCGCCTCTCCGTCCCCATGAAGCCACAGGCCAATGAATTGATCCGGAGCGCCACCGATGCACTCTTTCATGAGGGACATGTCGAGGCCGTCCATGAGTACTTCGCCCCGGACTACCTCGTTCACACCACAGAACAAGACTGGCGCGGCGGCGCTCAGCTGATTCAATCGGTCATCGGCTTGTATCGGGGCGCCTTTCCTGACCTGAAGGTCGAGCTGCAGTTCTTTATGAGCTCGGCCGATACCGTGAGTTGGCAGCGCACGATGCGCGCCACACACACGGGTGCGTTCAAAGGGTTCCCGGCCACCGGTCTGCCGATGGTTTGGCGTGAAATGGTGGTGAGCCGCATCGAGAACTCGCGCATCACAGAGGAATGGGTTGTGACCGATCTGGCGGAGCGACTGCTCTTTGCACGCAAATCCCTTTCGCCAAAACAGCCGCCCGCCAAGCGGCCGCCCGCCAAGCCCTGAGCTACCGCAAAGACCTGCGCTCGATCAAGGACTCAAGCCCAGGTCGACCGGCTCTTCCCATGCCCGTCTGCTCGGGCACCGCTTTTTTGAAACGGGCCAGGCTGCATCAGTGCTGGTCGCGCGGCGGCTTTCTCGCCACAATCTGTCCCCAAGGCAGCAGCTTCGGAACGTGGTTTCAGGGACGGGCGCGAGCGGCCACCCTCCCCTCGGGGTTCTTTGACCCTGAGCTTCGCCGCTCATTCCGTGAGTCACAGGGAGTAGAAGATGCAAGCATTGAAAGACCGCTCCATCGCCACACGCATGCGTTTGGGGTTTGCCTTGTTGATCGTGATGAGCATGGCCGTGGCGGCCTTCGGCCGCGCGGCGCTCAAAGAGGTGGGCCAACAAATGCATGAGCTGACCGACAAGCACATGGTGGTCGTGAGCCTGCTGGGGCAGCTCAAAGACAATGTCAACGTCACCGCTCGGGTGGCGCGCAATATTGCCCTGCTCACGGACTCGGCCGCCAAGCAGCAAGAGAAAGCCCGCATCGATGCCAATCGAAGCTCAACCCAGGACTTGCTCAAACAGCTGCAAGCCCAGTTGGCCGCCGAAGCGGGCAGCGAGCTCTTGCAAAAAGTCACCCGCACCCGTGAGGCCTATGTCAAGGTCATCAACCCGGCGATTCAGAAGGGCATGGCCGGCCAAAACGAGGCCGCGCGAGATGCTTTGGTGGGCGAGGTCAGCCGCGCCCAGGCCGAGTACTTTGGCGCCCTGGATGAGCTGATCGCCCTGCAGCGCAAGGAAATGGAAGACGCCGGCCGCGAGGCGGACCGCACCATCCAGCGCGCGGGCTGGGCCATGCTGGGCTTGCTGAGCTTGTCCGCCTTGATGGGCTCAGGCGTTGCCGGTTGGATGGCGCGCAGCGTGACCCGCCCGCTGCTTGCGGCCATGAATGTCACACAGCGCATCGCCAAAGGGGATTTGAGCAGCCACATCGTGGCCGAATCGAAAGATGAGGTCGGGCAGCTGATGCATTCGCTGCACCAGATGCAAGAAGCCCTGCGTCAGCTGGTGGGCGTGGTGCGGGCCAGCAGCGATTCCGTGGCCACCGGTGCGGGGCAAATCGCCACCGGCAACGGTGACCTTTCACAACGCACCGAACGGCAAGCCAGCAGCCTGCAGCAAACAGCGGCGTCGATGGAGCAACTCTCCGGCACCGTCACACAAAGCGCGGAAACAGCCCGCCAGGCCACGGATTACGCCAATGCTGCGAACGGTGCCGCCGAACGGGGGGCTGAACTGATGGGTGAAGTCATCACCACCATGACGGGCATCAATGAGGCCAGCAAACGCATCAGCGACATCGTCAGCGTGATCGATGGCATCGCCTTCCAGACCAATATCCTGGCCTTGAATGCCGCCGTCGAGGCGGCGCGGGCTGGCGAAGAAGGTCGCGGCTTTGCCGTGGTGGCGGCCGAGGTGCGCAATCTGGCCCAGCGCTCGGCCACCGCCGCGCGGGAGATCAAGGCCTTGATCACCAGCAATGTGGAAAAGGTGGAAACCGGCTCTCGCCTGGTCGACACCGCCGGCAGCAGCATGCAAGACATCCGTCATCAGGTCGCCACCGTGGTGCAGCTGATCAATGATCTGGGCATGGCCTCGCAGGCGCAAAGCCGCGACATCGGGCAGATCAACTCTGCGGTGGCTCAGCTGGACGAGACCACCCAGCAAAACGCGGCCTTGGTCGAGCAGTCGGCTGCTGCGGCCGACAGCCTGAGCCAGCAAGCGCGCATCTTGGTGGATGCCGTCAGCGCCTTCAAGCTGGACACCGCGCCGGCCTGAACGCAGGAGTAGGCGCGAAGCGGCCGCCAGGCTGAAAAGAAAGACCCATAAAAAATTCGCGCGACTTGTCGATTTCAGCCGAACTCGGGCATTGATCTCACGGACCTGGCCTCGCAACACGAGGCCGGGCCCGGCACGCCTGCGTTGCCGAATGCCTCACTGTTTTGTCAAACCTGGAGTTCGCCATGGAATACCTGTTGATGGACCGGCAACCCGCCGAGATTGATGTGATGAAACGCGACCCGGTCAGAGGCCGGCCCAATTGGGCAGCCTGGCAGCGCTGCCTTGATGCGATGCAAGGTTTGTTTTCAGCCTTCTTGATGGCCGGAGCGCTGGCCTTGACGGGCTGCGCCACGCCGACAAGCCCAAGCCCAAACTCCACTGCCGCCGCCGCGCCAGTTGAAGCGCCGAGGCCCGCTTTGCCCCCATCACAAGCAGGCGACGGCCTGGATGCGGGCCCCTTGTTCGACGCATTGGCACTCATGGACCAGGCCTTGTTTGACGCGTCGTTTGCGTCTTGCGATGCCGCCAAGGCCAATGCCATCTTTGCGGAGGATGTGGAGTTCTATCACGACAAAGACGGGCTCTCTGTGGGTGAGAAGGTCCGAGAGAACACCCGCCGGCTGACGGCATTCTGCCCGGGTGCGCATGGCGTGAAGCGAAGCATTGTGCCGGGCAGTTTGCGGGTGTACCCCATTGCGGGCTATGGCGCGGCCCAGATCGGCGAGCACCGTTTCGATGAGCGCGGTGCGGCCACCAGCACCTTGGCCAAGTTCATCAGCGTGTGGCGGCTTCAAGACGGGCGCTGGCGGCTTGCGCGCGTGTTGAGCCTGGACCACCGTGCCGTCCCTGCACCCCAGGTCGAGGCGCAGCCTGCAAGCCGCCCTTGACCTTGGTCTATACACCCATCTTTAAGCTCGGCAGGCCTTTCAACAACGCCCTGCCCTGCCATGCGATTGCGCGCCTTTTTTCTGAACTTGCCCCACTTGCTGATCTTGGGCTGGCTCAGCCTTCTGCTGCTGTCACCGCGGCCCGCCGCAGCCGCCGCAGGCGAACTGCCCGAGTTCGGCTTTGCCATCCTCAAAACCTCGCGGGTCGCGGTACGCGAGGCACTTTTGGTGCCGGGCGGCAGCTTGAGCAAGGAAATCGACTCCAACTTTTCAGCGTTTTTGATCAAGCACCGCGACGAATACTTGCTGTTTGACACCGGCATGGGCCGACAGATTGACGCCCAATACCACGCCGACATGCCGCGCCCCTGGCGCCCGTTTTTCAAGTACGAAGCGCCGGTGCGGCCGGCTCGGGACCAGTTGGAACAAGTGGGGTTTTTCGCACAGCACAAGACCATCAGCCGTGTGATCCTCAGCCACAGCCATTGGGACCACGCCGGGGGGCTGCTGGACTTTCCCGAGGCCAAGGTTTTGGTGTCGCCCGCAGAAATGGGCTTGGTGCGCCAGCCCACGCGCGGCCCAGGCGGCAGCTGGGCCTCGCAGATTGGCAGCGCGGCCATCGCCTGGGAGGCTTTGCAGTTCAAAGATCAAGCCTACAAAGGCTATACACAAAGCCTGGATCTGTTTGGCGACGGGCGGGTGGTGCTGGTGCCCATGCCCGGGCACACGCCGGGCTCCATCGGCTTGTTTTTGACGGTGGACAGCGGGCAGGTGTACTTCTTTATTGGCGATGTGGCCTGGACGGTGGCGGCCGTCAAAGCGGGTGCCCCCAAGTTCTGGGCTGCCAGCGCTTTGGTGGATGCGCATGCCGAGCAAACCCAGCGCGCCGTGGCGCAGCTGCGCGACTTGCTGCGGCAAGAGCCTGGCCTGGTCTTGGTGCCGGCCCACGACAGCGCAGTGCAAGATCCCCTGGGTTACTTCCCGAATTGGGTGCGATAGCCCCGCTGAATCGGCGGCCCGTACTTGTAAAAAATGGTGAAAAAACGGGCTTGGATTCGGTGCGTTCAGCGATAGACACGCCGATCAGCAGATAATCGCGCCCCCTTCTCGGGATTTTTTTGCGTACCCCACTGGATATCTGATGAACAAAAGTGAACTGATCGAAAGCATCGCCACCAAGACTGGCTCGACCCGTGCTGTGGCTGGCGCCGCGCTGGATGCTGCTTTGAGCTCGATCACCGAAGCCCTGGTCGCTGGCGACTCCGTGGCCTTGGTGGGCTTTGGCACCTTCAAGGTTGGCGAGCGCGCTGCCCGCACCGGCAAGAACCCCTCCACCGGCGAAGCCCTGGAAATCGCAGCGGCCACCGTGCCCAAATTCACCGCTGGCAAGGCGCTGAAAGACGCGGTCAACGCCAAGAAGTAAGTCTTCCCCCCGCGGAAGGCCGGGCGCCGTCCTTGGGACGAGCGCCTATTTTTTTGCTCAAACCTGCTTGCCTTCTGCGC
The DNA here is from genome assembly GCA_945952065.1 of uncultured Burkholderiales bacterium. Taxonomy (GTDB): domain Bacteria; phylum Pseudomonadota; class Gammaproteobacteria; order Burkholderiales; family Burkholderiaceae_C; genus Paucibacter_A. The sequence goes on from CAMFGY010000011.1 coordinate 51,199, forward strand.
CCAACAAAGCCTTGGCAGCCTCGATGCGCAAGGCCATGGGCTGCTGCGCGTCATTCATCACGCGCAGCAAAAACGCACGCGGGTCCTTGTGCTCCATCGGCATGGGGTCGGCAGGGGCAACAGCAACCGGGGCCGTGGGCGCCGCCACTTCATTACAAGGCACTGGAGCTTCCTCCGGAAGCGCTGCGCTCGCTTGCTCCCGCAGTTGCGCCAGGGCGGCATGCAATTGCACAGCGCTGATGCACTTGAGCCGGGCCAGAACATCGGCTTGTGCATCCGGGCTGGGCTCGGTATCCAGCCAAGGCTCTTCGCTGAACACCGGCGCCAAATCGGGCGCCACAAAGGCCGACCACTGCTCCGGCGCCAGCCTTTGGGGTGGCGCTGAAGGAGGCGCTAATGGTTGCGCTAAAGGCGGCGCTGACGGTGACACTGAGGGCTGCAGCGCATCAGGGATGCTGCTGGCTGCCGTCCAAATCCTCAAGCGCGAGGTCTTCGGCTGCAGCGCTGAGAACTCACGCTGGCAAAGCCTTTGCAAAAGCTCTGCGGCAGCTGCCGCCAGACCCGGCTCGGCCAAGGCAAACCAAAGCTGAAACCCACTCGGGCCCGCAACCGCAATGGCCGGTGCGGGCAAACCCAACTCGGCTTGCACTGCACGCCACACCACGGCCAGCGATGACCAGTCGGGCGGCCGGGCGAGTTCAAGCAAGGCCAAGCGCGGGTGTTGGGCGTCGCCATAAAGGCGATGCAGTTCCTGTTGCAGTCGGTTCATAGGCGCTATTTTGCGTTGGCCTCGCAGCGCTTGTTGGCCGCACCGTGCACGGAGTTGCCTACGCCCACCGGCGATACTTGTCGCACATGAGTTCCAACGCCACCACAACAACTCAAGCCGCTACACGGCTCTACCCCTGGCTCTTTGTCGCCCTTTGGAGCACCGGCTTCATCGGCGCCAAATATGGCCTGCCTGATGCCGAACCCTTGACCTTTTTGACGCTGCGCTATGCCCTGGTGCTGTTCTTGATGGGCGCCATCGTCTTGTGGAGCCGGGCACCCTGGCCACCGCGCGGCCGCGCCTGGGGGCATATCGCGGTCTCGGGCCTGCTGGTGCATGGGCTGTATCTGGGGGGCGTGTTCACCGCAATCGGCCACGGCTTGCCGGCCGGCATCACCGCCCTGGTGGTGGGCTTGCAACCGCTGCTGACTGCGCTGGGGGCGGGTCTTTTTCTGGGGGAGAGGGTGCGCCGAAGTCAATGGTTAGGCCTGGCCCTGGGCTTGCTGGGAGTGGGCCTGGTGCTGGCGCACAAAGTCGCCGCCGGGCACAGCAGCGCGGCCTTGCTGCAGATGCTGCTGCCCGCCATCTTGGCCTTGCTGGGCATCACCGCCGGCACGCTCTACCAAAAGCGCTTTTGCCCAGGCTTTGATCTGCGCACCGGCTCGCTGATCCAATTCCTGCCCTGCTTGTTGCTGACGGGCTTGGCGGCTTGGCTGGGCGGCGAGACGCTGCACGTGCGCTGGAGCGGCGCCTTTGTGTTTGCTCTGGGCTGGTTGGTCTTGGTGCTCTCACTGGGTGCGGTGAGCTTGCTCAATGTGCTGATCCGCCAGGGCAGCGCCATCCATGTGGCCAGCTTGTTCTACTTGGTGCCGCCGACCACGGCCGTGTTTGCCTGGGCGCTGTTTGGCGAAACGCTCACCGGTCTGGCCTTGCTGGGCATGGCCATCACGGTGTTTGGGGTGTGGTTGGCGCGACGTTGAGGCCAGCGCCTGGGCGAGCAGATTCAGCTTGGCAGCAGCTTTCACTCAAAAGATCAGCACAAAAGCAGCACCCCCCTCCAAGGGGCGCACATGCCGAACCCGCCCGCCCATGCCATGCACCAACTGGCGCACCACGGTCAGGCCAATGCCCTGGCCGCCCTCGCGGGCGCTGAAGAAGGGCAAGAAGATCTTGCGCTCCAAGCCGGGCGGCACACCCGGGCCGTTGTCGCGCACGCTGATCTGCAAGCGCCCGCCACGTGTTTGGCGCGCGCTCAGCCACAGGCGCGGCGGCCCAGCTTGGCTGCGGCACATTTGTTCCGCGTTGTGGACCAAGGCCAGCAAGGCCTGCTCCAGCTGGGCGTCATCGGCCAGCAATCGCAAGCCGGGTTCGCTGATCTCCAGCACACACTGCCCGCCCGCCGCCTCCCATGCCGGGGCCACGGCCCGATGCAAGCGCTGCAACAGGGCCTGCACATCCACCGCGGCCAAGACGGGCGCGGGCCATTGGCTGACGCGCCGGTAGGTGCTCACAAAACGCGACAAGCCCTCGGCGCGCTGCGCAATGCCGTCGAGCGCGCTGCGCAAATCGGCCTCCATCAGCGGCGGCTCATCGAGCAGCATTTGAGCGGTCTGGCTCAGGCTTTTGATGGGCGTGAGCGAGTTCATGATTTCATGGGTGAGGATCTGCACCAGCTGTTGCCAAGCCTGGAGTGATTCGCTTTCCAGCTCGCGCTCCAAGGGCAGCAAGACGAGCAAGGTCTGCGCCTGTCCGTCGAACGACAGCGTTTGCATTTGCAAGTGCCAGCGCTCGCTGCCGCGCTCGGTGTCCAGGCTGAGTGGGCCGCTGTGCTCGGCGCTGCGCAGCAGGGCTTGCAGCGCCTGAGCATCGCGCACCCCCCCGGGCGCCGCCAAACGCCGAGCGCGGTTGCTCAGGGCGCGCAACTCGGCCTCATGGTTGCGCACCCAGGCGGCCACCGGCAGATGTTCCAGCTGCGCCTGCAGCAGATGCAATCGCTGCAAATCCGCCGCGGTCGCGGGCTCGGCAGGCAGCGGCAGCCAAGGCTGCTTTTGGCGCTGATGCCAGGCCCGCGCCAAGGGCCAGGCCAACCCCATGCCTGCGGCCCACAAAAGCGGCACGGGCACAGCATCGCGCAAGGCCCAAGGGCTTTGCAGGGCGGCACGGTAGGCCAAGGCCCCTGCTGCGCCCCAGAGCAAGGTCAACAGCAGCAAGCGCAGGATCAGCGTCAGGGCCATACGCAAGGCTTCAGAGCCCATGCTTGTCCAAGCGCCGGTACAGCGCTGCACGCGACAGGCCCAGGCTGCGCGCCGCCGCGCTCAAATTACCTTCGGCTGCGGCCATGGCGGCCAGCAAGGCGGCGCGCTCCTGAGCTGCCAAGGATCGGTCTGGCGTGTTGCTGGCCTCCACAGCACCCGACGCAGCAGCCGAAGCTGAAAGCGCAGCGCCCCCTGGCATTCGCCCCGGGTTTTGCGCCTCATAGCGCTGCAGGGCTTCACGGCAGGTGGCGAGCAGGCGCGGGTTGTCCCAGGGCTTGGTGATGAAGTCAAAAGCGCCGCGCCGCAGGGCCTGCACCGCGAGCTCTATGTCGGCATAGGCCGTCATCACCACCACCACGGGCGGCGCGACGCGGGCCTGCACCTGCGCCAACAGGCTCAAGCCTTGCTCACCGTCGGTACGGCCCGGGCCAAAGTTCAGGTCCAAAAGCAAAAGGCTGGGCTGCAGTTTGTCGAGCGCGGGCAGCAACTCCGCCGGGCGGCGCAAGCAAGTGATGGGCGCGACCCGACGCTGCAGCAAGAGCTGCGCCGCCAGGCCGACGCCGGGGTCGTCGTCCAAAAGCAGCACGCGGTGGCGCGCGGGGTTCAGCAGGGGATCAGCGGCAAGGTCTTCCATCTCGACGCCCAGTGTCGCAGCAACACACGCGCGCGCGCCAGACGGGTGTTCGGAACCGGACAGGGGGCTTGGCCGGCTCAAAGCTTGCGGCCATGCTGCGAAGCCAAGACGCTAGTTTTTACTTTTTTTCACCGCCCCACTGTTTCGCAGAGAACCGCATGATCGAACTGAAGCAACTGAGCAAACGGCATCGCGCAGGCGAGGTCGAAACCACCGCCTTGAACGCCATTGACCTGCGCATCGAAGCGGGCGAATACCTGGCCATCACCGGCCCCTCGGGCTGCGGCAAGTCCACGCTGCTGGGGCTGCTGGGCCTGCTGGACCGCCCCAGCAGCGGCAGCTACTGGCTGGAGGGCGAAGACGTGAGCCGCAAGACGCCGCGCGAGTTGGCCGCCATTCGGCGCGGCCGCATCGGCTTTGTGTTCCAGAGCTTCAATCTGGTGGACGAGTTGAGCGTGCGCGACAACATCCAACTCGCGCTGCGCTATGGCCCCATGCCGGCAGCGGCACAAAGCGCGCGGGTGGACGAGGTCTTGCACCGCCTGGGTCTGGCGCACCGCGCCGAACACCGCCCCAGCCAACTCAGCGGCGGCCAGCAGCAGCGCGTGGCCATCGCCCGCGCCATTGCCGCCCGGCCGGCCCTGCTGTTGGCGGACGAACCCACCGGCAACCTGGACAGCGCCCATGGCCACGAGGTCATGCAGCTCTTGCGCGAGCTCAATGAAGAGGGCACGACCCTGGTGATGGTGACCCACAGCCCGGAGCACGCGGCCCTGGCCTCGCGCACCGTGCGCCTGCTGGACGGCCGGGTTCTGGTGGACGCCCACACGGAGCAACTCGCATGAGGGCCCCGCGTTTGCCGTTGTTCAGCGAGGCCTGGGCGGGCTTGCGCCACCGTGCCTCGGCCACTTGGGTGTCTTGCGGCGGCATGATGCTGGCCATGGCTGCCTGTGCCTTGGTGGCGGTCTTGGCCCTGTCGCGCGCCGCCATCGACCCCGGCGTGCCCGAGCCCGAGCGGGTGGTGATGCTGGACTTCAAGCCTCATCCCGTGGGCGAAGAAGCCCGTTGGCAACTGGCTTCCCCGGCGGGCTTGGTGCCTTGGCTCAAGACCCGCGGCTTGCCGCTGGACATAATCAGCCGCAGCAGCAGCGAGGGCTTCACCCTGCAGCTTCAGGCCGATGGGCAAAGCCGCCTGGCGGTGGTGCGCGTGCTGGCCGCCGACCCCGAGCTCGTGCCGCTGCTGGGCCTGCAAGCGCTGCACGGCGATCTGCAAGCCACCCTGCGGCGGCGCGACGCGATTGCTTTGACGCCGCTGCTGGTTCGCAAGCTCTGGGGCGAGCTGCCGCTGGCGCAAGCCTTGGGGCGCTCGGTTGAATGCCGCGGCAAAGCCTATCAAGTGACGGCGGTGATTCCAGCCTTTGACACGCGCAGCAGCTTGGATGCCGCGCATGAGGCCATGGCCAGCTTTGAGCTGGTGGGTACCGATTTTCGGGGCGGCCTCATCGACAGCCCGCAAGCGCTGGAAACCATCCACCAAGGCAATGCCCAGGTCTATGCCCGGCTGCGCCCCGGCACCCGGCCCGAGGCGCTGACGCCGCTTCTGGAGCAGGCTTTCCAGGCGCACCCGCTGTACGCCAAGCTGCCCGCCGAATGGGCCTCCAACAGCCCCAGCAAGAAGGCGGCCGAGTTCCGGGTGCTGACACTGGCGCAGCTGCCCTTGCAAGGCCAGCCGATGATTTGGGAGTTGTTGAGCGCCTTGGGCGCGGCCAGCGCCCTGCTCTTCTTGCTGGCTGCCATCAACAGCATGAATCTGCAAACCGCGCAGCTGCTGCAACGCCGGCGTGAAACCGCGCTGCGCCGCAGCCTGGGCGCCACCGATTCGAACTTGCTGGCGCTTTGGAGCTTGGAGCTCTTGCTGAGCCTCTTGATCAGCGCGGCGGGCGCGGCGCTGCTGGTGTGGTGGATGGCGCCGGCCGTGGCCGACGGGCTGGGCCTGAGCGCCGAGCGGCCCATTCAAGACGCCCTGCCTTGGCCCGTGCTGCAAGGGCTGGGCCTGGCGGTGCTGGTGCTGCTGCCCTTGTGCCTGGCCTTGCCGGCCGGCATGGCCTTGCGTCAAGTACCCGCCCCTGCCTTGCAAGGCCGCAGCGCCAGCGAAGGCCCCTGGGGCCGGCGCGTGCGGCAAGGCTTGCTCACGCTGCAGCTTTGCGGCGCCTTGCTGCTGTTGGCTTTGACGGGGGTGTTGAGCCAGCAGCATCGACATTTGCTGATGGCCGACCGCGGCATCCAGACGCAAAACCGCCTCATCCTCAGCGCCATTGTGGAGCGCGACTTCGTGCCCAAGATGGACGCCTTGGCCGAAGGCCTGCGCCAACACCCGGCCATCCGGCATTTCGCCTTCAGCTCGGCCCGCCCGGCCATGGACACCGACGGCCCCAGCGAACTGCATGTCGGCCCCAAGGGTGACAAGCAAATGCTGCGCATGACCGTGGCCTCGCCCAGCTTTTTCGACACCTATGGCATCCGGGTCTTGGCCGGCGACCCCCGCAAGGGCTCGGGCGAAGGACGCCTGGTCATCGATGCCAAGGCCGCTCGCCTGCTCGGTTTTGCCACACCGCAAGCGGCGGTGGGCGCGGTGCTGCGGGGCGGTGGCGATCTGGCCCAGGAAGGCCAAGAGCAACGCCGGGTGCTGGCCGTGGTGAACGACATCAAACAGGAATCGGCCCGCGAGGCTGCCCGGCCGCAAGGCTTTTTGCTCAGCGATGAGCCGCAATGGGACCTGACCGTCTATGGCCCTGACCCCGTGGCGCTGCGCCTGGCGCTGGAATCGGTGTGGAGCAGCCATGGCCCCCCCCTGGCCCACTTGGTGTGGACGGCCGAGGAGCAGCGCGCCGGGGTGTACCGACTGGAAAAGCTGCTCAGCTGGCTGCTGGCGGCCGTGGCCTTGATGGCGGTGGGCGTGGCCATGTTGGGCGCCTATGCCTTGGTGGCCGACACTTTGCGGCGCCGCCGCACCGAGCTGGTCTTGCGGCGTCTGCATGGCGCAGGGCACGGCGCGATTGCCCGCGAGGTGGCGGCCGAATTCGCCCTGCCCCTGACGCTGGCGGGCTTGATCGGTCTGCCGCTGGCTTGGATGCTGGGACAAGGCTATCTGAGCGACTTTGTGGACCGGGTGGACCTGGGCGCGGGCCTGCTGCTGCCGCTGCTCGTGGCCGCCGCATTGACCCTGCTGGTCACGGGCCTGGCGGCGCTGCGCCATGTGCGCTTGGCCCTGGCCTTGCAGCCGATTGAGGCCTTGCGTTGACCCCTGCGGCGGCAGCCATGGCGGCACGACAAAAAAGCCCCAGCCGCGCCGCCGCCCCTGACTCCCGCCACAATGGCCGCTGTTTCCACTGCTTTGGCACAGACCCCATGAAATACCTGCACACCATGGTGCGCGTCACCGACCTCGAGGCCTCGCTCAAGTTTTACCGCGACGCCCTCGGCATGCACGAAGTGCGCCGCAGCGAACACGAAGCCGGCCGCTTCACCCTGGTCTATCTGGCCGCGCCCGGCGACGAAGCCGGCAAATACCAACCCCAGGTGGAGTTGACCTACAACTGGCCCGACGCTGACGGCCAAGGCGAGGTCTACACCGGCGGCCGCAATTTTGGCCATCTGGCCTTTGCCGTCCCCGACATCTATGCCGCCTGCCAGCGCTTGTTGGACCACGGCGTGGTGGTGGTGCGCCCACCGCGCGATGGCCGCATGGCCTTTGTGCGCTCGCCCGACCTGATCTCGGTCGAACTGCTGCAAGACGGCCCGGCCCTGCCGCCCGCCGAGCCCTGGATCTCCATGCCCAATATCGGCAGCTGGTAAGCCGCACACCAAGAAACCGGCCGGGGTGAGCGCCCGGCCGCAAATCAGCGGCTCACGCCGCTCAAACCGCTCAGGCCGCTCAGGCCGCCTTGTGCGCGCTGCCGCTTTGCCGCGCCGTCCAGGCGCGCAGCTGCTGCCGGTACTGGTCCATGGCCAGATCATGCAGATCAAAAATACACGGCTCGCAGCCATTGCCGCAGCAAGCCTCCAGATCCGGCTGATGCGGCGGCTCCGGCTTGGGGTCCAAAGCCGAGAGGGCTGGAGCGGAATCAGCGTTGCTTTCCATCGGCAGGCAGTTTCTTTGACAGCGGGGCGAGGATGTTACGTAGATTCGCCCTGACATCCTGAACGGACAAGAAAAAAGCACTTAGCGCCAGTAGCCCTAAGTGCTTTTTCGATTGCGTATTCTTGGTGGCCTGGGGCGGAATCGAACCACCGACACGCGGATTTTCAATCCGCTGCTCTACCAACTGAGCTACCAGGCCATCTTGTTTGCTTGCTGATTTGCTTCAGACATCTGTTTCAAATCAGCGAAGACCATGACTATAGCACCTTTTTTTAGCTTCCGCGCTTATTTCTACTGAGATCCACACCTAATTGTTTGAGCTTGCGGTACAGGTGGGTGCGTTCCAGGCCGGTTTTCTCGGCCACGCGGGTCATGGAACCGTTTTCTTTGGCCAGGTGGAACTCGAAGTAGCTCTTCTCGAACGCGTCGCGGGCTTCGCGCAATGGGCGGTCCAATTCGAAGCTCTGCTCTGAGGCCAAGCCCATGGACACGGGTTGCACCGACTGCGGCATCATGCCCAGGCTGGGCGTTGAGGCATAAGGTGCGGGGGTTTCCGGGCGGATGTAGCTGATGGGCGCTTGGCCCACCGGGGGCACGGGCCGCGGCGCGGTTTTAACCAAGGATTGCTCCACGGCGCGCAGCAGTTTTTGCAGGGTGATGGGCTTTTCCAGAAAGGCCATGGCGCCGAACTTGGTGGCTTCCACCGCCGTGTCGATGGTGCCGTGGCCGCTCATCATGATGACGGGCATGGTCAGCAAGCCCGCGCCGCCCCATTCTTTCAGCAGCGTGATGCCGTCCACATCGGGCATCCAGATGTCCAGCAACACCAGATCCGGGCGCATGCGTTCGCGCACGGCACGCGCCTGGGCTGCGTTTTCTGCCAGTTCGATCGTGTGCCCCTCATCGCTGAGGATTTCGGACAAGAGGGCGCGAATGCCCAGTTCGTCGTCAACTACAAGAATTGTTGCCATGGAGTCCTAATTCACGCCGGCTTGATTGCAGTGCCGGCCTCGGCTGCTGCAGTCGCGAGTTTTGAAAATGATAACGAAACTTGCGCACCCATCACCGGCTGGGCGTCGTCGCCCCCCGCATGTAGGTTGCTCAATCGAATGCGCGCGCCATGTTCGTCGGCAATTTTCTTGACCACGGCCAAGCCCAGACCGGTGCCCTTGGTCTTGGTCGTGACATAGGGCTCAAAAGCGCGTTTCAGCACCTTCTCGGCAAAGCCGGCGCCATTGTCGGTGATTTGCAAGCGCAAAGAACTGGGCTGCCCGCTTTCATTGAAGCTTTGCTGGGTGCGCACCAGCACTTGACCATCGACGCGCTCTTGCACCGCGTCCAGCGCGTTCTGCACCAGGTTGTGAATGACTTGGCGCAGTTGCGTGGCATCACCGCGAATGCGGCAGGCGTCTTCGGCCAATTCGGCGCGCAGGCGCCCGGTTTCCTGCGCCTCGGCGTACAGGGTCAAGACCTCACTGACCAGCGCATTCAAATCCAGCGGCTTGAGTTGCGCCGAGGGCAGGCGCGCATAGTCGCGGAACTCATTGACCAGTTGCTTCATCGATTGCACCTGGTTGACGATGGTGGCTACCGAGCGCACCAGCATGGCTTGGTCACTGCCTTCAAGCTTGGTTTCGAGCTTGTGCTGCAGCCGCTCGGCCGAGAGCTGAATCGGCGTCAATGGATTTTTGATTTCATGTGCCAAGCGCCGCGCCACTTCGCTCCAGGCGGCCGAGCGCTGCGCCGAGACCACCTCGGAGATGTCATCAAACACCATCAAGCGGGCCTCATGCGGCAGCGGTGCGCCACGCACCAGCAGGGTCAACACATCGCCGTCGGCGTCGAGTTTGAGTTCAAACGCATCTTGCCAATGGTCACTCTCACCGCTGCCCTCATGAGCGGGGCTGTATTGCTCAAAGCGCTGCGCGATCTCCTGCGCAAAGGGCTGCAGCTCGGTGATCTCATCCAAGCGATGGCCCCGGAATGCGCTCGGCGGCAAACGCAGGATTCGGGTCGCACCGGGGTTGATGGTCTCGATTCTTTGCTGCGCATCGAACACGATCACGCCAGCCGTCAGATTGTCCAAAATGGTCTGCAAATGGGTGCGGGCGCTTTCCAGTTCGGCCACGCTGCGCTCGACCATGGCGCGGGCGTCGGACAGCTGCTCGGTCATGTCGGCGAAAGAACGGGTCAGCCCGCCCAACTCGTCGCGCGAGCTGAGCATGGGCTTGCGGCTCAAATCGCCCTGCGCCACCTGGCGCACGCCATCGGCCAACAGCAGCAAGGGCCGGGCCAACTGGTTGCCCAGGGTCACCGCCAACAGCAAAGCAGCAAACACGGCCAGAATCAGCACCAGGGTCAGCGTGACCAAATACATGCGCCGCAAGCCATCACGCCCCAAGGCACGCTGCTGGTACTCGCTGCTGGCCGTCTGCACCGCCAAGGCGTTGGCCAAGACCGTTCGCGGCACCCGCTGCACCACCATCAAGAAGCGCTCCCCCACCAGTGCGCCACTGCCCAGCCGCAGCTCGGTATTGGGCAACAGCGCCAGGGCGCGGATGCGGGCCTGGCCTTGCAAAGCCAGCGCCTCATCCTCCAGCCCTTCGAGCTGGCTGGCCACATTGGCATTGCGGGCCAGGCGCAACATGGCTTCGCTGGGGCGATCGGCGATCAAGGATGTGGTGTCCCCCCCGGAGGACATCAAAATTTGCCCGTGGCCGCTGACCAAGGCCACGGTACGCGCGCCCAGTTGTTCACGCAGGCGCTCCAGCGCCAGCGGCTGCGGCATGCCGCTGCCTTCCGCGAGTCGGACTGCCGCCGCCTGCGTCCGGCCGGCCAGATCGCTTTCCAGACCGACCAAGGTGCCGCGCCCCAAGTTGAGGCCGGCCTCCAGGGCGCTGGCCAAGCGCACATCAAACCAGCTTTCAATGCTGCGATTGACGAACTGGTACGACACACCGTAGATCAAGACCCCAGGCACCACGCCCACCAGGGCGAAGATGCCGGCCAGTTTCAACAGCAATTGGCTGCCGAACTTGCCCTTGCGCACGCGCAAGGTCAGCCGCACTGCTGCGGCGCCGATCACCAGCACCAGCAAAGTCGCGACCGTGGCATTCAGCCAGAACAGCCAGGGGTAATGGCGCTCGAAAAATCCTCGTTCCGAGCTGGCGCCAATGGACAGCAAAAAGGCCAGCACCCCGCATACGCTGGTGAAGATCACCATCGAGATGACCCAGGCCCAGCGCGCCCTTGTACTCATGCGCTTGGGCTCACTGGCTGGCCAGGCTGCGGATGCTGAAGTCGGGGTTCAGGGTCAGATTGCGTTCCAGCGCAAGCCCCCAGCCCTGCGGCGAACCCAGGCCGATTTGCATCGGGCGAGGCAGCTGGCTGGTGTCCAGCCGATAACTGAATTCCACGTAGTAGCGACCTTCGTCCTCGATGTCTTTGAGTTCAGCAATGCGCCAGCCTGACACCCCACGCAGCGCCGTCAAGGCTTCGCTCAGGCTGGCATAGCCCTGGTTCAGGCCGCCCGTGCTGACCTTGAACTGCCGGGTCAGCGGCTGCCAAGCCAAGCGCCAGGTGCGATTGACCCGGGTGGCGCGCGCATCACGCCAGTACCAGCGGTAGCGCAGCACCGCAGCCTCGGCGGTGAAGTAAATGGGCACGCCTTTTTTCAAAGCTTCTTCGGCCGCGGGCGGCAGCTCAAAGCGGGTGCTGAAACTCAGCTCCAAGCCCTCTTCGGTTCGCGCTGTGCTAATTTGATTGAGCTCCACGCCTTCGGCGTGCGCCACACCCACCAGCGCCACCCACATCAGCAAGCCCAAGAGCAGGCCCAGCAAGCTCCGCACCCAAGGGCCGGACCGATGCTGGAACACGCCAGCCCCAGGGGCGGGACGGCCATGGCTTGCGGCGAAGACGAAGGGCGAAATCAAAATCGGCGAGGAACAAAAAAGTAGAACGGGCGCAAGGCTATCAAAGTTCTTCGACAGAACCAGACGTCTGCACCGAAGCTTTCTTAAGGTTTCCCGGTGCTGCTGGGCGCCGCGGGGATTCCTTCTTTGAGCAACAGCGCATAGTAAAAGCCGTCAAGCACCGACGGCTCGGCCGCCGCTGCGTCTTCGCCATTGTGTGCGAGCGGTAGCAAGTGCCCTGTGACGCCCGCCACATCCAAGGCCTTCGCCCCCGTCTGGCGTTGCAAAAATGCGTCGATTTGCGCCTGCCCCTCCGCCTTGAAGATGGAACAAGTGGCGTAAACGAGACGCCCGCCGGGTTTCAGCGTGAGCCACAAGGCATCCAGCAAACCGGCCTGGATTTGCGCCAGATTGGCGATATCTCCGGGTCGGCGCAACCAACGCACATCGGGGTGACGCCGCACGATGCCCGAGGCGCTGCAAGGTGCGTCCAACAAAATCGCGTCGAAGAGGCGGCCATCCCACCAGCGGCCGGTGTCACGGGCGTCTGCGGCCAGGGTCTGGGCCTGCAGGCCCAAGCGCTGCAAATTGTCTTGCACCCGCTCAAGGCGGCTGGCGTCGCTGTCCAGGGCCAGCAGATCCAAATCGGCCAACTCCAGCAGATGGGCGGTCTTGCCTCCCGGCGCCGAGCAAGCGTCCAACACGCGGGCGCCTGCCGGCAAGCCCTGCTGCAGCAGCAAGGGCGCCGCCAACTGCGCCGCCGCGTCCTGAACCGACACATCGCCCTGGGCAAAACCAGGCAGGGCCTGCACCGGCACCGCGCGCTCCAAGACCAAGGCTTGTGGCGCCAAAGGCCCCAGCGCACGCGCCGCAATGCCGGCAGCCGCCAAACGCTGCAAATAGGCTGCGGCCGCTGCTTGGGGGTCGCCGCGCCGTGCATTCACCCGCAAGGTCATCGGCGGGTGCTGGTTATTGGCTCGCAAAATCGCCGGCCACGCTTGCGGCCAATCGCCTTGCAAGCGCTCAATCCACCAAGCCGGATGGTTGAAGCGCGCCGGGGGCTGGGCCGACACGCTCAACACAATCGCCTCGCGCTCGCGCAAAAAACGTCGCAGCACCGCGTTGACAAAGCCCGCGCTGGCAGGCGCCCGCTTGCGCACCGCATTGACGACTTGGTCCACCACCGTGTGGTCGGCATAGGGGCGCTCAGCCGGCTCACTGGGCCAGAGCAATGCCAGGGCGCTGAGCAGCAAAGGCTCGACCTTGGGCGGCGGGGCCTTGGGCGCGAGCAGCTGACGCGCGGCTTCAGCCGCCCCCAGTTGGCGCAGCACATAAAAGCTGAGCGACTGCGTACCCGGGCGCAAATCGGCCGGGCAGCGCGCCAGGACTTCGGTCAGCGAGCGGCCCGCGCGCACCGCCTGCACCGCATCGGCAACTTGCAGCATCAAGCGCTGCAAGGGCGGGGACAAAGGGGAGGACGAAGTCGAAGAAGAGGAGGAAGAAGATGGCTGAGTCACGGGCTCAGTGTAGGCGAGCCAGCCCCGCGCAAGCCATGCAAGACCCGCGCCAGCGGGGTCTTTGCAAAGCGGACACAATGCAGCCGTTATTGCCCTGAAAGAGAAGGCCCATGTCCGGCAAACCGTCGCCCCTCAACGTTTCCCTCAGCCCAGCCGAGTTGTCCGCCCTGCCCGCTTCGGAGCGTGTGCGTTACCGTTTGGTCAGCGCCGGCTGCCGCCACCACGCCAATGACAATATCGCCGACTTCATTGAAGACGGCGAGTTGGCCGAGTTGCAGGCCGAAGTGCAGGCGCAGATGCAAGGAGTCTTGCGCGCGCTGGTCATCGACACCGACAGCGACCACAACACCCAGGACACCGCCAAGCGCGTGGCCAAGATGTTTGTGCAAGAGATCTTCAAGGGCCGCTACCAGCCCATGCCTTCGGTGACCGAGTTCCCCAATGTCAGCCGCTTGAACGAGCTGATGATTGTGGGGCCCATCACCGTGCGCAGCGCCTGTTCGCACCACCTCTGCCCCATCATGGGCAAGGTCTGGATCGGCTTGCTGCCGAACGAGCATTCCAATCTGATCGGTCTGTCCAAGTACGCGCGCATTTGCGACTGGATCATGAGCCGCCCACAGATTCAGGAAGAGGCCGTCACCATGTTGGCCAATGAGTTGCAAGAACGGGTGCAGCCCGATGGCCTGGCCATCGTGATGGAGGCCGACCACTTCTGCATGCACTGGCGCGGCGTCAAGGACAACGAGTCCAAAATGACCAATAGCGTGATGCGAGGCGCTTTCCTGAAAGACCCGAATCTGCGCCGCGAATTCCTCTCCCTGATCAAGCCCTGAAACTCACGCGCCCACCGGAGGTCATTGCCATGCTCGTGCGCCTTATGTATGCCAGCCGCGCCGCGGACGCCATGTCGGACCAGGCCCTCAGCCTGATCTTGAAGCAGTCTCGCGAGCACAACCCGGCCGAAGGCCTCACCGGCCTGCTTTGCTACACCGATGGCATCTTCATCCAAGTGCTGGAGGGCGGGCGCGATGCCGTCAATGCACGCTACAAGCAAATCCTCAGCGACGAGCGGCACCATTCCGTCATCTTGCTCAGCTATGAGGAAGTGGGCGAGCGGCAGTTTGCCGGTTGGTCCATGGGCCAAGTCAATTTGCACCGGCTCAACCCAGGCTTGCTGCTGAAGTACTCCGAAACCGGGCGACTCAACCCCTACCGCATGAGCGGCAAGTCGCTGATGGCCTTGTTCCACGAGTTGGTCAGCACCGGCGCCATCGTTTGCAACTGAAGCGCCAGCGGCTCAGCCGCTGGGCTCACAGCGAGCGCGCTTCACGAAAGCCGAACAGGCTCGCCAGGATTCGAGTCGGGAACTGGGTGATGGCCTCATTGAAACGGCCCACCGCCTGATTGAAGAGCTGCCGCGCGAAGCTGCGCTGGCGCTCGATCATCTTCAGCTCATCGACCAAAGCGAACAGCTCCGCATGCTCCCGCAGCTCGGCATGGTGGTCGAGCAAAGACATCAGCCGAGTCAGTGCCGCGGCATGCACCGCACTGGCCACCCCGAGGCTGGCCACCGGGTCGCCCGCGTAGGGGCGTGCCCGCACTGCTTGCGCAGCCGCTTGCGCCTCGGCCTGCGCGGCGTCCAAGGCATCAAACGTGGCCTGCTCATTGCTGAGCAGCGGTCGCACAAGGGCCAGCAGCTTGGCGCAGGTGTTGGCGCGTGCGCTCAAGTGTTCATCGAGCTGCGCGTAAGCCGTGGTGATGGCATTACGCAAGCTCATCAAGCGGTTGTAGGCACCAATGCTCCAGAAGACCAGGAGCGCCAGGATGCCCCAGCCCAGCCAGCTCAGATCAAACATAGCCCCCCTGCGCTTGTTGTGTCTGCTCAAATTCGAAGTAACCCCGGGCCCGCAACTCGCAGGCCGGGCAAGTGCCGCAGCCATAACCCCAGGCGTGCCGCTGTGTGCGCTCGCCCAGATAGCAGGTATGGGTGTGTTCGATGATCAGCTCATTCAGCGCCGCGCCACCCAGCTGCTCGGTCATGGCCCAGGTCTGCGCCTTGGTGATGAACATCAAGGGTGTTTCCAAGGTCATGGGCGCATCCAGGCCCAGGCTCAGGGCCACCTGCAAGGCCTTCAAGGTGTTGTCGCGGCAGTCGGGGTAGCCGGAAAAATCAGTCTCGCACATGCCCCCCACCAACACCGAAGCGCCGCGCCGGTAAGCCAGGGTGGCGGCAAAGGTCAGGAACAAAAGATTGCGCCCCGGCACAAAGGTATTGGGCAAGCCATTGGCCTGCATCTCGATGGCCCGCTCCTCGGTCAAAGCGGTGGACGAAATTTGCCCCAGCAGGCTCAGGTCCAGCACATGATCTTCGCCCAGCTTGGCGCCCCAGGCCGGAAAGCGAGCGATCAACTCGCTGCGCACCGTCTGGCGGCAAGCCAGCTCGACCCGGTGGCGCTGGCCATAGTCAAAACCCAGGGTCTCAACCTGCTGAAAGCGCGCCAGGGCCCAGGCCAAACAAGCGGTTGAATCTTGTCCACCGGAAAACAGCACCAAGGCCTTGCGTTGCTGATGGGCGGGCGAAAAAAGCGTGCTCATGGGGAGTTTCTCAAAGACATGGGCGCAAGTGTGCCAGGGTCGAGCGTCGCCAGCAGCGGTGCTGTTGCAGGCATCCAAATCCCCGCCCGCAGCAGCAGCCTTGCAAGCACAGGGCCATGAACAACAAGGCCTCGCAAGCCGCAGGGCTGCGAGGCCTTCAAGCCGAGGCCGCGCGGCGCGCGGCAAGGGCAGCGGCTATTTGGAGCAGGTGCTGTCGGCCGGCAAGAGACGTGTCACGGCGCTCAAGTCCCGCAGATCCACCGCGCCGTCTTTGTTGACATCCGCGCGCGGGTCAAAGCCGGGCTGTCCGGCGCGTTTGCCGTAAGAGGCCTTGACGATGGCGAGGTCGGCGCAGTCGATCTTGCCGTCGCCGTTGGGGTCAAACGGCAGCTTGATGCTGAAGTCAGCATTGGAGATATCAAAGAACACATTGCCCAAAGCCTCAACCTTGACGCGCGCCTTGCTGCTGGCCACTGCCGGCACGAGGACGGCACGGCTGCCATTGTTCGGCGTGCTGGCCGCCAGCACATGCGGGTAGGTCAAGCCGCCATCGAAGGACAGGCTGATCTTCACATCGCTGGTGCCGATGGGCGCCGCATTGGTGCCGGCCACGTCCCAGCTCACGGTTTGCGTCGAGCCCGCGTTCCAAGTGAGCGCCGTGTTGGGCGATGTGACCAAGAAGGGGCCGGTGCCGGCCGCCAGAATCAGGCTGGTGCTGGCGCTGTTGACGCCCCCCTTGCCATCACGGACGGTGAGCTTGAAATTCAGTGAGGGAGGATTGGCATTCACGCCAGCAAAACCCACGTAGGCGGCGGTGGGCAAGAACTCCGAGAAGCACTCGATTTCCTTGAGCGTCGGCGTGGCCGAAGCCGCCGGGCAATTGCCGGTTTCAGCATTGGTGTTGTTGGCCAAGATTTGGGCCAGATCCGGGAACACGCGCGTGGGGTCGTTGCCCACGATGTTCTCGCCCGGCGAGTTGTAGAGAATCGTGTTGGCTTCGCTCACTTGCGCGGCCACCCCGAACTGCCGGAACAGCGGGCCATTGGTCTTGGTGTTGCTGATCAGGCTGGTGCCGGTGGCGCCGCCGCGGTCGTTTTGCTCCCACATATAGCTCAGCGTGTCGCCATCGGCATCGCTGGCCGAGCCGGTCAGCGCAAACGGTGTGCGCAAGGGGATGGTGTAGCTGGCTGCAGCCGTCACCACCGGGGCGCTGTTGCCGGTGGCACTGATGGCGCCGCGTCGCTGCGTCGCGCCCCCTGCCACGATCTCACCCACATAGCCCGTGCAGCCTTCGGTGCAGCCGCTCAGGACCAGCGGCGCCGCGTTCACGCCCGTCAGCGTGCCGCCAAAGCCCACAGTAAAGCCTGCGTCACTCAGGTTGGTGATCGTGACCACGCCGCCCGCCGGCCAGCCCGGAATCGCCTCGATGGCGGCCTTGATGCCGTCCACCGAATAATTGGCACCGCGCACGATATCGGCCGAGGCTTTGCCGTTGTAGCTGAGCTGGAATTTGGCCGTGCCCGCAAAGCCGGTCAAGACCGCCTGCTGGGTTTCGCTCAAAGTCGTTTCAGCGCCGGCGGTGTAGGTGGTGATTTCATCAAAGCTGCGCTGCGACCAATACGCATCGCTGTGCGGCTGCGAGTTGTCGGTGCCGCAAATACCGGCATAGGCCATGATGGACGAACCGCTGCCCGGCTCCACGGAGGTGCCGGCATTGCGATTGCTTCCGGTGCAACTGCCGGTCACGCCGTTGAAGGTGTGATTGCCCGCGAACTGGTGGCCCAACTCATGCGCCACATAGTCCACAGCAAAAAGATCGCCCACCGGCGTGGGCACGCCGGTGCAACCCTGGGCCTTGTTGGAACCGCCCACCACGCCCAAGCTGGCCAAGCCGCCCCCATTGAGGCCAAAGCCGATATGGCCCACATCGAAGTTGCTGGCGCCGATCAACAGACCAACCACCGTGCGATTGCGGGTCAGCGTGGAGCTGCTGCAGCCCGAGGCCTGCGTGGTGGTGTAGCAAGCGGCGGCACCGCAAGGGCCGTTGGCCCCGGTCATTTGGGCCGCGGTGTCGAGATTGAGTTTGTCGTTGTCATTGACCAGCACCAAGCGGATCGAGGTCTCGTCTTCATAGACATGGGTGATGCGGTTGACCAAGGTCGCTTTGGCCGCGGTCACATTGGCCGAGCCGCCAAAGTAGGTGGCATAAGACGGGTCGGTCACCAGGGCCAGGCGGTAGGTACGAAGCTGATTGCCCGTCGACGCGGTGGGCGTTTGGCTGTCGTCCACCACATGGTAGGCCGCCGTGGCGGTGGTGCGGCCATCGGAGGCGCTGACTTCATAAGCGCCCAGATTGCGGGACGGGTCGGCCTTCAAGGTGGCCACCAGCGTGCCGTCGCGGTCAGCCTGGGCGGTGACGGTCTGGCGCGCCAAGGTGTCCGTCTCGGGCTGGCGAATCGTCAGGGTCAACGTGGCGCCGGGCACAAAACCAAAACCGCGCACCTCGACGGCATCACCCGCGTGATAGAAGCCGCGCGTCAGATCCAAATGGGCCTCGTTCAGGGCGCTCTCCAGCAATGGTGGGCGCGTATTGGACAAGTCGCCGCGGTGGTAGCTGACGTAAAGGCTGTCGTCCAAGTGGTAGTAGGGGTCGATGTACCAAGCCCCTCGGGGCGAGCGCACCGAGGCATGCAAGCCCAGCGGCGTGATGTCCAAACGCAAGCTGGCGCGCGGGTCATCGATGCCGCGACCCGCATAGGTTTTGATCTCGGGATGCTTGGCCGCAAGCCCAGGCTCCATCACCGGCGACTCCACCAAGGCAAAGCGCTGAAAGCCCCCATCCGGGTGCGGCAGCGAGACCTCCAAGCTGCTCAGTTGCGCGGCGGCCGTGCGCTCCAGCGGCGCGCCCCCCAGATAGGCGGCCAAGCCGGCACGATCCAAAGTCGCTGCACGGTACTTGCTGGGCTGAATGGACGGGCTGGCGCCGCGCGCGGAGACCTTGGCCGGCGTGGCCTTTTGCTCTTGCCAAAAGGCACCGCTTGCCACGCGATTCGTCAGCACCACATCCTGCACATCGTCTTGCAGCGCCTGCACGCGGGGCGCCGCCTGAGCCGCAGCGCCGAGCGCCCAAGCGGCCACCGCCATGCCGAGGGCCCGACCGGTCCGGCTGAGAGCAAAGCGCGGGGCGCTCGAAGCTTGCTTGTCGGCAAGTCTGCGCGACGAGGATTGGATTGCCATCGGAAGTCCTTTACAAAGGCCGTATTGGGGTCTGCGCGAAACGGCAAATGCCCGCTGCGCTCACAAGACTGCGAAGATAGATGACAAGCCAAGCCCAGAGGTAGAGGGTCAATCCTGATGAGAAAAACACCTGCATGGTCCGTCTACGGCCGCTGTTTCGCGGCCTTGTGGCTGCTGACTCTGAGCAGCACAAGCCTGGCTCGGGCCGAGCTTGCCGCCACTGAACTAGCGCCCCAGTTCAGCGGTATTCGCTTGGAGAAAAGCTGCTTCGGCTGCGCAGATGGGGTCCGTGTGGTGCTGCAGCGCGAGGGCTTGGCCACCCGCACCGTGCTGGGCCAAGCGCGCCTGGGCACGGTCGATCAAAGCCAGTCCAGCCCCTTGAGCCGCGAGGACTTTGAGACATTGCTGCGTTTCATCTTGGAACAGGGCTTTCTGGATCTCCTCGAGGTTTACGAAGATGCTGACTTGCGCGATGGCAGCTGGACCCAAATCACACTGAGCGGCAATGGCCGGGAGAAAACCGTTTTTCAGCGCGAGTCAGCCGGCCCAGCTGCGCTGCAAGCCATGGTCGCCGCCATCCAAGACTTGGCCGGGCAACTCTTCAAAACGACACACTGAAGGCCGGCACCCTGGAACACGGGCCGGGATTCCCCTCTTGTTGGCACGATGTCGGCATTGAAAGATGCGCAGCATGAAGTCGGCCCTGCATTGCGCCTGCAGCGGCCCATCCACAAAAAGCCGCACAGGCAGATCGCCGCCAAGGCAAAGGAGTGAGTCACTATGGCCCGTCGTCCCTCAGACTTGAAAACAGCAACTCGCTGGCAGAGGCCCTTGGCTGCCGCATTGCTGCTGAGTGCTTTGTCGGCCCCGACCCTGGCGGCCGATCCGGTGCTGTCCATCACCGCCACGCCCAACCCAGCCGTGCAAGGCTCGAACGTCAGCCTGGACGTGTTGATCAGCGGCATCAACGATCTGTATGGCTACCAGTTCTCGCTGTCTTTTGACCCCAAGATTTTGCAAGCCAGCAGCGTCAGCGAGGGCTCGTTCCTGAGCAGCGGCGGCGGCAACACCTTTGCCGACGGCGGCACCATCGACAACAGCCTGGGCACGGTGTCCTTCATCTTCAATTCCCTCGTGGGGGCGGTGCCTGGCGTGAGCGGCAGCGGCAATTTGGCGCGCATCAATTTCAATGTCACCGGCGCGGGCAGCAGCGCGCTGAACTTCAGCGACGCCCTCTTCCTGAATTCGAGTCTGACGGATTTGCCGGTGCAGATTCAAAACGGCAGCTTGCAAGCATTGCCGGTGCCCGAGCCTGCGTCTTATCTGATGCTGATGGCCGGCTTGACGGGGCTGGCGGCCGTACGCCGACGCGCTTCGCGCCCGGCTGCCAGCGAGCCAGCGCCCGTCCAGCCGGCTGGCATCACTCAGCTCCCATAACCCAGATCCTGCACGGCCTTGAGGCGGCCGTCTTCGAAGATCAGCAACTGCATGAATTGGCTGGGGCCGAAGTTGTAGGTCCACTCTTCAATGCTGACCAAGACCTCGCGCTCTTGCTCCACGACCTGCCCTTGCACCGTGCCTGGGCGGGTCGTGTTGAACTGACCCTCTCGCACCCGGATGATGCGCTTTTCCGTGCGGCTGTCGCGCGCACTGGGGGCACCACATTTCTTCAGCACTTCGGCTTTGTGCATGCCCTCGTCGATGACGAAAGAATTGCAGCGAAAAGCCTGTGCCGCCGGCGCGCACAGCAGGGCCGCCAAAGCCAGCAAGGCCGCCGAGCAGGGTTTGTGAATCAAGGAAGTCATCGCTCTCGCCTTCTATTGCTTTTCAGTCCGGCGGCGGGCTCAGCCGCGCACCTCACCCTGGCCCAGCACCACCCACTTCATCGAGGTCAAGCCCTCCAGGCCGACGGGGCCGCGCGCATGCAGCTTGTCGGTGGAAATGCCGATCTCGGCCCCAAGGCCGTATTCAAAGCCATCGGCAAACCGCGTGCTGGCATTGACCATCACGCTGGCTGAGTCCACCTCGCGCAAAAAGCGCATGGCATTGGCATGGTTGGTCGTCAAAATTGCATCGGTGTGATGGGAGCCATAGCGGTTGATGTGGGCAATGGCCTCGTTCAAGCTGTCCACCACCTTGATGCTGATGATGGGGGCCAGGTATTCCTCGCTCCAATCGGCCTCGGTGGCCGCCAGCACCTGGGCGCCAGGGATGGGCCCCAGCAGCGCCAGCGTGCGCGGGCAGCCCCGCATCTCCACGCCCTTCTCGGCCAGCAAGGCGCCGATATGCGGCAAGAAGTCAGAGGCGCTCTCCGCATGCACCAGCAGCGACTCGGTCGCATTGCAGGGGCTGTATTTTTGCGTCTTGGCGTTCATCACCACCGTCAAGGCCTGGCCGAAGTCCACCTCGGCGTCAACATAGCAGTGACAGTTGCCGTCCAGATGCTTGATCACCGGCACCTTGGCTTCGGCGCTGATGCGCTCGATCAGGCCTTTGCCGCCGCGCGGAATGATCACATCCACATGCTCGGGGCGCGAGATCAACAAGCCCACCGCCGCACGGTCCGGCGTGTTGATCAATTGCACCCCGGCGGCGGGCAGGCCGGCCTCTTGCAAGGAAGCCGACACCAGCTCGGCCAAGGCCAGATTCGAATGTAAGGCCTCGGAGCCGCCGCGCAAGATGCAGGCGTTGCCGCTCTTGATGGCCAGTGAAGCCGCCTCGATGGTGACATTGGGGCGGCTTTCATAAATCATGCCGAACACGCCCAGCGGCACGCGCATCTGCCCCACGCTGATGCCGCTCGGGCGGCGGCGCAGGTTTGTGATCTCACCGATCGGGTCCGGCATGGCGGCGATCTGCTCACAGCCCTCGGCCACGGTGGCCACCACTTCGGGCGTGAGCTTGAGGCGGTCCAGCATCGGGCCCTTCAGGCCGTTGGCCTTGGCCGCCGCCAGGTCTTGGGCATTGGCGGCTTTCAAGGCGGGGCCGGACGCTCTGAGCCGCCGGGCCAACGCCAAAAGCGCCTGGTTCTTGGCGGCCGTGGAGGCGGCGGCCATGGCGGCGGCAGCGCTGCGGGCGGCCAGGCCCACGGCATCCATGTAAACGGTCAGGGCTTTCAGATCGGTGTCGTTTGCGCTCATTCCGGCATTTTCGCTGATGCGCAGACCGGGCGATTTCAAGCGATTTCAGTCCCAGCGGCGCGCCCAGCGCTGCAAGGCCGGGCGGCAGCGCAAAAAAACGGCGTAGGCCCAATCCATCACCGCGCTCACACCCGGCAGCGCCCCCAGCCACGCCAAGCAGCGCCAGCCCGGCAGGCGCGCCCACAAGGCCAAGAAGGCGGCGGCCCCTTGCAACAAGTGGCCATCTGCGGTCTGCACATGAAAGCGCGCCAGCAACTGCGCCTGCGTGGTGCCCGGCGGCAAGGGCGTGGCGGGCTGGCTGATATCGACGTAGTGCACCGCCTCGCGTGCACAAAGCCCTTGGTACAGCCCGATCTCGCGGCGGCACAAGGGGCAGGCCCCGTCGTACAAGACGGTCAAGCCCTGCGGTGCAGTCGACGGGGGCTCGGGCGGCTGGGTGCTCATCGCGCGGCTGGCCCTGTCGCCAGCAATTCTGAGGCCTTGCGCAGACCCCGGGTGCTGCGCGCCCACCAGGAGAAGAAGGACGACTGCGGCGCCTGCACCTCGGGAAACAAAAGCGGCTCAGGCGCGCAGTCGGCCCATTGCGCCAGCCAGGGCTGCAAGTGCCAGTCCATCACGCAGCGCACCGAGGCCGCGCCGGCCAGGGCGCGACCGATGGAGGCCGCATCGTCCCACCAATGCACGATGGCCGCTTGCGCCTGCAACTCCGCCAGGCGCTCGCCAATGAATCGCCAGCGCTGCACGCTCCAGGGCCAGGCCTGATGAAAGTCTTTCACCCACACCATCAGCACCAAGGTCTGCGGCGCCAGGTGGGCCGGCAAGTCACCCAAGCTCCAGGGATGCAAGAGCCAGACCTCGCGACCCTGGACCTGCGCGGCCTCAGCCGCGCCCGCGGCCCAGGCTTGCGGCGGCGCGCTTTGCAGCACCGGCTCTGGCACTCCGGTCCAGGCAGGGGCCAGCGTCTCGGCTGCTGCGCCTGCGAACCGGTCGCGCGCCATTGAGTCCAGCGCTGCATAGCTGGCGTCGACCACAGTGCCTGGGCTGTGCCACGCAGGGGGCGCATAACGGGCCACATTGGCGGCATTGAACAGATAGGGCTTGCGGCTGCCAGTGCCGGCCACCCATTGCCAGCTCAGGTGGTTGCTGGCGAGGTCGCCGTCCAGCAAATGCGCGTACATCCAATCGGCAGCGCAGCGCCAATGAAGCTTGCGCACATGCACGCAATAGCTGGCCAGCCACATGCGCGCA
Source organism: uncultured Burkholderiales bacterium (assembly GCA_945952065.1). Lineage (GTDB taxonomy): Bacteria > Pseudomonadota > Gammaproteobacteria > Burkholderiales > Burkholderiaceae_C > Paucibacter_A. The sequence continues at coordinate 74,649 of CAMFGY010000011.1, forward strand.
TGGTTGTGCAACATGCCGCTTGCGTAGAGGCAGCGCACCGCTTCGTCCACCGCCGGCACGCCGCTGCGCCCCTGACGAATGTCGTCGGGCAGCGCGGTGGCATAGGCCTCCTCCGGCAAAGGGCCGGCATGCAGCGAGCGAAAGATGGCCGCGCCGCGATGCCGCCACACATGCCTGAAGTACGCCCGCCAGCCCAACTCGAAAACCCATTTGTGCTGCACCTCCAAGTCGCCTCGGGCCAGCACCCCAGCCAGCACCTGAGGCAGGCTCAGCACCCCGTGGGTGATGTAGGGCGAGAGACCTGACACCGCGCCCGTCAGGTGATTGCGGCTGCCCGCATAGGCAGCGGGGCGCACGGCCTGCAGGCGCGCCTGCGCCGCCGCCAAGCGGCCTTCAATCGGCGCGAGCATGGGCGTCTCCTGTGTCAGTCGGCAGGCCTCCGACCTCGCCGCGCCGCAGCGCCGCCGCCCGCTCACCAATGGCACGGCGCTGTGCCTCGTTCAAACGCGCCAGATTTTTCACCTGCAAAGCCATGCGCGGGTTCTCGCTCAAACGGCGTTCGTGTCGCATCAAAAAATCCCAGTACAGCGTGGTGAAGGGGCAGGCGCGCGGGCCCTCGCGCTGGGCCGGATCAAAACGGCAGCCTGCGCAAAATGGGCTCATGCGATCAATGTATTTGCCGGTAGCCACATAGGGCTTGCTGCCCATCAAGCCGCCATCGGCGAACTGGCTCATGCCCAGGCTGTTGGGCAGCTCCACCCACTCCACCGCATCCACATACATGGCCAAGTACCAGGCGTGCACCTGCTGGGGCCGAACGCCCAACATCAGCGCATAGCTGCCGGTCACCATCAAGCGTTGAATGTGGTTGGCATAGCCATATTGCAAGGTCTGGCCGATGGCGTCACGCAAGCAGGCCATCTCGGTCTGGCCGTCCCAGTACCAGGCGGGCAATTCTTGTTCGGCCTGCAAGGCATTACGCTCCACATAGCCAGGCATCTGCGTCCAGTAGACGCCGCGCACATATTCGCGCCAACCCAGGATCTGACGCACAAAGCCCTCCACGCTGCTCAAAGGCGCGTGGCCGCGCTCATAGGCCGCCACCGCTGCGGCCACCACTTCACGGGGATTCAGCAGCTTGAGATTGAGCGCAGCTGACAGCTGCGCGTGATAGAGCCAAGGGTCGCCCGGCCACATCGCATCTTGGTAGCGCCCAAACAAGGGCAGGCGATCGGTCACAAAGGCTTGCAAGGCCTGCAGCGCCTGGCTGCGGGTCAGCGGCCAAGCGAAGCTGTCCAAGCTGCCCGGATGCTGGGCAAAGCGCTCGCGTACCAAGGCCAGCACCTCGCAGGTCAAGGCATCGGGCTCAAAACGCGGACGTTCGGGCATGAAGCCCGGCCCGGCAGCACCGAAGCTCTCGCGGTTGTCGGCGTCAAAGTTCCATTGGCCGCCCAGAGGCGCGTCTTCGCGCTGCGGGTCCATCAAGATGCGGTGCTTTTTGCGCTGCTCGCGGTAGAAGTACTCCAGTCGCAAGGACTTGCGTCCCCGTGCATGGGCGGCAAACTCCCGCACGCTGCAAAAGAAATGCCGGTCTTCGCGAATCTCCAAGGGCAGGCCGCAGGCCTGCGCCGCAGACTTCAGGGCCTGCAGCACCCGCCAGTCGCCGGGCGCCGTCATCAGCAAACGCTCGGGCCGCAGGCGGGCCACATCGGCCTGCAACTGCGCCGCCAAGCGGCCGGCATTGCCGGCTTGGTCCAGGCACATGTAGTGCACCGTGCGACCCGATTTCTGAAGCTCGTATGCGAAATGCCGCATGGCAGCCAAGAAGAGCGCAATGCGCGCCTGGGCCGAGGGCACATGGCAGGACTCCTCTTGCACCTCAGCCATCCAGACGGCATCCAGCGCGGGGTCGAAACCGTCAAAGGCGGCGGCTTCCAGGTCGAGTTGATCGCCCAGCACCAGCACCAAATGTCGCAGACCCGCCATCGCCCTCAAGCCTTGCAGCTACGGCAGGCCGCAGAACAAAACTTCACTTCGCGCCAGTTCTTGGCCCAGCTTTTGCGCCAGGTCATCGGCCGCCCACACGCCACACAGGGTTTGCTGGGCAAGCTGGACTTGTTGCCACGAAAAGACTTGCCACGCGAGGCAGCTTTCATGGCCAGGGGCGCTGAGGCATTCAAGACAGCGGCCCGGCTCAAGCCTTTTTGGCCCAGGCGCTGCACCAGCCGGCAGCCGCCACCTGTTTGCCGGCGAACAAGGGGCAGCCACCCGCTTTGTCGCCCGCCTTGCCTTGGTACAGGGCGCAATTGGCACAGTTCTGCCCCGTCGCGAATTTGGGGTACTTTTTCGCGTCCACCCGCTTGGCCTCGGCCACATAACCCAGGGCTGCGGCCTGGGCGTCTTTCTCATCGACGGCAACCTGGGCCATGGCATGGCCCGCGCTCAGGCTTGCGCCCGAGGCGGCCACGGTCATCAAGAAAACGCGGCGTTGAATGTTGCGGCTCATGGGAACTCCTTGCGATGGCTAACGAGGGGACGGAGGCAAGTCCTTGGCCGCCATGCGGACAAAGAACCAGCGGCGTGAAGCATAGTTAGCTTCGATTCAAACTGAGGTCATCGACAGCAATACCCGCGAACAAGGCCAACTTTTTCCGCGTCAAAGCCGATTCAATCAAGGCCGCACATGCCCAAAAAATCACCGACTCCTTCAGCCCCGGCCGCCACCGCCCCAGCCGCCCTTTACCGCAGCGGCGCCGTGGCGCGCATGTTGCGCATGCCGGTGGCCACGTTGCGGGTGTGGGAGCGCCGCTATCAACTCAGCCAGCCCGCCACCAGCCCCAGCGGGCAGCGCCTGTATTCGGCCGCTGAGGTGCAACGCTTGGCCCTGCTCAAACGTCTGAGCGACCTGGGCCATGCCATTGGCAGCCTGGCGCGACTGGACATGGCGCAGTTGCAAGCCGTTGCCGCCACCCATGCGCAGGCCTTGTGCGCCGCCCATGAAAACAAGCCGCATGAAAACAGCGCCCGCGAGCGCCCCAAGGTCCCCGCTGATTCAAGGCGCACGGCCTTCTGGCGCATCGCCCTGGTGGCGAAGGACCCCGCAGGTGGCGCAACACTGGCCCAAGCGTTGAGCCGCCCCGCCCTGCTGCGCCGGCTGGACCGGCCCTTGCAAGTGCTGGGGCCTTTCAAGAGCGAGGCTGAGGCGGCGGCCGCTCTGCGCAATCAGCCGGTCGACCTGCTGCTGCAACAAGCCGCACGCCTGCACGGCGACGAAGCTCTTCACCGCGCTGCAGCCGCACCCTGGCGCCACCAAGCGCTTTGCTATCGCTATGCCAGCGAAGCCAGCTGCGAACGACTGGCCGAAGCCGGCGTGGCCTTGCTGCGAGAACCGCAAAGCGACAGCGCACGCGGCCAGTGGCTGCAAAACCTTTTGCAAACGCCCTTGCAAGACCCAGAGCCCAGCATCGCCGCACCCGACGCCCCGGTGCCCCCGCGGCGCTGGGACGATGCCGCCCTGGCCGACTTTGCCGCACTGTCCTCTACGGTAGATTGCGAATGCCCGCGCCATGTGGCCGAGCTGCTGATGCAGCTCTCACACTTCGAACGCTACAGCGAAGAATGCCAAAACCTGAGCCCGGCTGATGCACGGCTGCACCAGCAATTGCGCACCGTCGCTGCGCAATCCCGCGCCAGCTTTGAAACCGCACTGAGCTGGATCGCCCAGCACGAGGGGCTGGTGTTGCCGCCCGACGCGGGTTCGTAAAACAGCCCTCAAACCCCGAGACTCAACTGACTCAGCACCGCCAACCACAGCGGCGCCGTCAGCACAAAGAGCAGCGTGGAGGCCACGATGGCGCCGGTGGTCTCGGCCTCTTGCGTGCGGTAGCGCTGGGCAAAAATCAGTGCATTGGAACCGGTCGGCAGGGCGGCGGCCATCACGATGACGGCCAAGGGCGTCCCGCTCAAACCCAAGCCCCAGTGGCCGAACAGCAGCACCAGCGCCGGCATCAGCAGCAGCTTGCACATCACCAGGCTCAAGACGCGGCGCCACGTCTTGGGCCAGCCGTAATAGGCCAGCGACATGCCGATCAGGGTCAGGCACAAGGGCACGACCGCCGTGCCCAGCATTTGCAAAACCTCATCCAGCACCCCGGGCAAGCGCAGGCCCGTGGCATTCCAGCCCAGTCCGGCCAACACCGGCAGCACCACGGGATGAATGACGGTGTTGCGCACCGTGTTTTGCAAGGTCGCCCGCAGGCCGCGCGCATCGGGCCGGGCGCGCGCCAAGTCCAATTCGACCAAGAGGGTCAGCACGGTCAACAAGCTCAGCGCATGCAGGCTGATGACGGTGATGTGGATGGCCAGGCCCGCTTCGCCAAAAACACCGGCCGCCAAGGGCACCCCAATCTGCAAGGTGTTGCCAAAGGTCGTGGTGATGCTTTGCACACTGGGCCGCGCCGGCTCCGCTGCGCCGCCCCCGCGCCAACGCTGCACGCCATAGACCCCCAGCAGCAACAACAAGACCGGGACGAAAAAAGCCGCCAAGGTGAGCCAAGGCAGTTGGGCCCAATCGAGCCGAGCCGTGGTGCGAAACAAAAGCGCCGGAACAAACAGGTAGAAGGCCGCATTCGACAAAACGCGTGCTGGGTCGTTGCCGCTTGAAGCGCCGGCTTCGCCCAACCAGCGCATGCGCCCCACAAACCAGCCCAAGCCGACGGCGATGAAGATCGCCAGCAGTTTAAAGAAGACCGGGGCCGTCATCAGCGACGCGGCAATCGCAGGCCCACGGTTCAGGCCGTGGTGGGCAGGCTCAGTTCGAAAGTGAACTGACTGCCCTTGCCGAAATCGCTGTGCACACGGATCTCGCTGCCCATCTCGCGCACCAATTGCTGGCTGATCGACAAGCCCAGGCCAGTGCCACCCAAACAGCGTGCGCCGTCCACCACTTGCTCAAAGGGCTGAAACAAACGTCCCAGTTGATGCTGGGCGATGCCAATGCCGGTGTCGCCCACCTCGAAGGACAAGCGCACCTGAGCCGACTCAAAGCCCAGCACCTGGACGCGCAGGCTGATCTGCCCCTGGTCGGTGAACTTGACCGCATTCGAGAGCAGATTCAAGAGCACCTGACGCAAACGCTGACCATCCACCAAGACCCGCGGCGGCAGTTGCTGGCTGATCTCGATCAGGAAATGCAGGCGCTTTTGCTCCAGCCGCAGGCGCACGCTGTCGCACACCATGTCCAACAAGGCGCGCAAGTCCACCGAGCTGGGTTGCAGCCGCACCTTGCCCGCTTCGATGCTGGCCGTGTCCAACACGTCGGAAATCAAACTCAGCAAATGCTCGCCGGAGTCACGGATCAGGCCGACCTTGCTGTGCTGGGCGGGCCCCAGGCTGCTGTCCATTTGCAGCAGCTGCGTGAAGCCCAAAATCGCGTTCAAGGGCGTGCGGAACTCATGACTCATGGTGGCCAAGAAACGGCTCTTGGCCTCACTGGCTGCCTCGGCGCGGCGCTTGGCTTCGCTCAGCTCCAGGGTGCGCTCGGCCACCAGGTCTTCCAGGTGATCCCGGTGGTGGGTCAGCTCTTGCTCGGCCAAGCGGCGCTGGCTGATATCGCTGACCATGCCTTCGATGCGGGTGCCTTGGCCGTCGGTGGTGGGCACCAAATGCGCACTCAGCTCCACCCACAGCTGCCGGCCCTCGCGGGTGGCGATCAACAAAGGCACTTGCTGCAAAAGGCGAAAGCGTTGCAAGGCATGGGCGACTCGTTTGTACTCCGGCCGTTCCACCTGCACCAAGGCGCGCAAGCGTGTGCCCACGCGCAAGGCCTGCTCAGGCGAAGCAAAGCCCAGCATCTGCGCCAAGGCCCGGTTCAGGCCCAAGAGCCGACCCCGTGAGTCGGTTTGGAAAATACCCTCGGCGGCGTTCTCAAACAGGCTGCGGTAACGCTCCTCACTGAGTGTGAGTCGCCGTGAGGACGCCAACAGGCGCTCGCTCATCGAATTGAACTGCTGCGCCAATTGCCCAATTTCATCGGCATGGGCCACCTCTGCTTGCGCGCCCAGCTCTCCCTCGGCCACCCGCTGCGCCAAGGCGCCGAGCTTTTCGACCGGCTGTTTGACGAATCGATTCACCAGCAAATAGCAGCTGCCAATCACGGCGGCAATCACGGCCACCAACAAGCCGCTGACGAAGCGTCGAATGTGCGAGACCTGCCGATCCACCAAATCGGTGTTGAAGATCAACACCGCCTGCGCCACCTCGGCGGGCTGCAAGTCCGGCCCGCTTTGATAAAGGATGGGGAATTGACGCCGCAAGGGTTGAGTGGCCGGGTTTTCGCGCTGCCGCAAGACCGGTGCCGAACTGGTGCCCATGCCCGTGAGTTCGATGGCTTGAACCTCAGGATCCGCCATCACCGCATCGAGCAGGTTTTCGATGGCGTTGCTGTCAAGGTTCCAGATGGGAGCGGCAAAGCTGCGCGCCACCAAGTCGGCCATGCGCTGCTGTCTTTGCAGCAGCGCGGCCGACAGTTCGCGTTCCTCGCTACTGCTCCAGTACCAGCCCACCGCCAAGGCCAAGACCGAAGCCATCACCGCAATGCCGGCGATCAAGCGGGTTTGGATACCGATCGTGACGGGCTGGCGCATTTTTTTCTTGCTTCCCTCAAATCAGCTCGGACAGCGGCCGACCATTCATGCCGCAGCATAACGCCTGTGCGGCGGCAGCCGGGGTGAAACGATCAAGGCCGCGGTTGATACTCAGCCGGCCTTTTTGGCTGCCACTTTCTTCACCGCGGTTTTGGTCGCGGCTTTAGTTGCGGTTTTGGTCGCCGTTTTTTTGGCCGCCACCGTTTTGGCTGGCGCTTTCTCGGCTGCCGGCTTGGCCCCCGGTTTGGCCGCACGCGGCTCGAACTCGAACATCACCTTGCCTTCCTTCTTGTCATAAGCCAAGAAGGCCTTGAACTTGCGGCGGGTCTTGTTGGAGACGAAGTTCTCCAGCAGCGCCGTCTTGCCTTCGCTGAGCAGCTTTTGCATCTGCGCCACTTCAATCGGCTGCTGCAAGATGATCTTGCCGCTCTTGAAGTCGCAGCTCACCGTGGCACCCACCGCATGCTCGCAGACATAGTTGCTGCCATGCTCATAGACCGCGCCGCCGCATTTGGGGCAGGCGCCCAGCGAGGTCTGCGCGCTGAAGTCCACCGGCTCGCCGTCGCCTTCAGCCTTTTTGGCGTCTTCGCCAAAGTCGAATTCCAGCTTCCAGTTGGCGATTTCATCGTCGTAGACCAAGGCCAGCTCCGCGGTGAAAGGCCAGCCCGCCTTGGAGCGGAAGCCCTCCAGCGGCCCGATCTTCTTGTCCACCAAGAACTGCTCCACCTCGTGCAACTCGAAACTGCGGCCGCCCGGGATCTTGCCGATGGAAAAGCCGCAACCCTCGCCTTCACCCGACTTGCCCTGGCAGGTGAAACGGCGGTAGTTCTCTTTCACCACGCCGCCGCATTTGGGGCAGGGCGCCTTCAAGGTGGCGTAGTCGCCAGGAATGGTGTCGCGGTCGTATTCCTTGGCCTTTTGCACCACTTTCTGCGTCATGGCGGCGATTTCGGCCATGAACTCATCCCGGTTCAGGCGGCCTTTTTCCATCTCGGCCAGTTTGAACTCCCAGTTGCCGGTCAGCTCGGGCTTGGTCAGCTCTTGCACATCCAGGCCGCGCAGCAGCGTCATCAGCTGGAAGGACTTGGCGGTGGGCACCAGCTCGCGGCCATCGCGCAAGATGTACTTCTCAAGAATCAAGCCTTCGATGGTGGCGGCGCGGGTGGCTGGCGTGCCCAGGCCTTTTTCGGTCATGGCCGCACGCAGCTCTTCGTCGTCGATCAGCTTGCCGGCGCCTTCCATGGCGGACAGCAGCGTCGCTTCGGTGTAGCGGGCCGGCGGCTTGGTGGCCAAAGCCTTCACATCGGTGCTCTCGGTGCGCACCACCTCACCGGCAGCCACGGCCACCAGATTGGCGTCGTCTTCTTGCGCTTCTTTGCCGTAAACAGCCAACCAGCCCGGCTTGACCAGGACCTTGCCATTGGTTTGGAAGTTGTAGTCCTTGCCCCCTGTCGTCACAGTCGACACGCGCGTCGTCACCAAGAACTCGGCCGGCGGGAAGAACACCGCCAAGAAGCGCTTGACCACCATGTCGTAGAGCTTGGCTTCGATATCGGTCAGGCTCTTGGGCGCTTGCAGCGTGGGGATGATGGCAAAGTGGTCCGAGACCTTGGTGTTGTCGAACACCTTCTTGGTGGGCTTGATATAGCCCTCGTTGAGCGCCTTGCGGGCGTGGCCCGCCAGCTCGCGCAGCGGACCGGGCAGGTCTTCGCCGGCAATCATCTCGGCGGTTTGCTTGGCCACGGCCAGATAGTCTTCGGGCAGATAGCGGGAATCGGTCCGCGGGTAGGTCAAGACCTTGTGCTTTTCGTACAAGGCCTGGGCCAGGGCCAGCGTGGTCTTGGCCGAGAAGCCAAAGCGTGAGTTGGCCTCGCGCTGCAAGGTGGTGAGGTCATACAGCCCGCCGCAGCTGGAGGTGGTGGGTTTGCTTTCTTCCGTCACCCGCGCCGGCTGGCCCAGCGCGGCCATGGCGATGGCATCGGCTTCCGCACGGCTCCAGACGCGGTCGGCCTTCAGTTCGGCATCCTCGGGGTTCTTCTTCCACTTCGGGTCGAACCACTTGCCTTCGTACTGGCCGGCCTGGGCGTCGAAGTTGGCGCGGATTTCCCAATAGTCGCGCGCCACATGCTTGCGGATTTTTTCTTCGCGCTCCACCACGATGGACAGCGTGGGCGTCTGCACCCGGCCCACGGTGGTCAAAAAGAAGCCGCCGTCGCGCGAGTTGAAAGCCGTCATGGCGCGTGTGCCATTGATGCCCACCAGCCAATCGGCCTCGGAGCGGCAGCGCGCGGCGTCGGCCAGGGGCAGCATCTGCGCATCGCTCTTGAGCTTGTCAAAGCCTTCTCGGATGGCCTGCGGCGTCATCGACTGCAGCCACAAACGCTGCACCGGTTTGTTGATGGGGGCCTTGGCGGTGCCCGCGTATTGAACGATCAAACGGAAGATCAGCTCCCCTTCGCGGCCCGCGTCACAGGCGTTGATCAGCTGGCTCACGTCTTTGCGGCGGATCAGCTTGACCAAGGCATTCAGGCGGCCTTTGACCTTGTCGATGGGGTTGAGGTCAAAGTGCGGCGGAATCACCGGCAGATTGGCAAAGCTCCATTTGCCGCGCTTGACGTCGAACTCCTCCGGCGCCTTGATCTCCACCAAATGGCCCACCGCTGAGCTCACCACGTACTGCTCGCTCTCGAAGTATTCGTCGTGCTTGTCGAACTTGCCAGCCAAGGGAGTCAAGGCGCGGACGATGTCCTGCGCCACGGAAGGCTTCTCGGCAATGATCAGGGTCTTGCTCATGATGGTGATGATGATTTCTTCTGTTCAGTTGAACGGGGCTTGGAAAAACTGAGCCAAGCCCTGCCTACAATCCGGCCTCGCGCACGCACACACGCTCGCACACACGCGCGCACACCCATGAATTCAATGTACCTAAAAAGCCGATGAGCTCATCAGCAAGAAAAAAAACTGCTGCCGCCCCCGAGAAGGCCGCCAAGCCTGCGGCAGCCAGCAAGGGCCGTCGCATCCAGGTCAGGAATTCCGGAGTCCATGGGCGCGGAGTCTATGCGCTGACGCATCTGAATGCCGGCGAAGTGCTGATTGAATACACCGGCGAGCGCATCTCCTGGGATGAGGCCATGGACCGCCACCCCCACGACCCGGCCCAGCCCAATCACACTTTTTACTTCCATGTGGAAGACGGCAGCGTCATCGACGCGCTGCACGGTGGCAACAGCTCGCGCTGGATCAACCACTCCTGCGAGCCCAATTGCGAGGCCGACGAAGTCAACTGCCGGGTGTACATCAAGGCGCTGCGCGACATCCTGCCGGGCGAAGAGCTGTTCTATGACTACGGCCTCACCATCGACGAGCGCTACACGCCCAAGCTGAAAAAAGAGTTCGCCTGCTACTGCGGCAGCGCCCATTGCCGTGGCACCATGCTGACGCCGAAACGTTGAGTTAGCTTGCTGTGAAAGAAAGCCACCAGAACTGGAACGTCGAAAGCTTGTGGGAGCAATTGATCCCCTTGCTGCCAGGCATCAGCATCGAGGTGCTGGCCCGTACCGACTCCACCAACACTGCCCTGCTCGACCGGGTGCGCAGCGAAAGCCGCAGCGGCAGCGCCCCGTCTTATGGTCGCCGTGCCCACGATATGCAGCCTTGCTTGCTGGTGGCCGAGCACCAAACCCATGGGCGAGGCCGCCTGGGCCGCGCTTGGCTTTCCAGCCCGGGCAGTTCGCTGACGTTTTCGCTGGCCCTGAGCCTGCAGCCGGGCGACTGGTCGGGCCTGTCTTTGGCCGTGGGTTGCGCCATCGCCGAGGCCCTGGAACCCTGGGCCCAGCTCAGCCCCGGCGCCAAGCCGCGCCTCACCTTGAAGTGGCCCAACGACCTCTGGCTGGACGAGCGCAAGCTCGGCGGCATCTTGATCGAAACCGTGCCGGCGGGAGACCGCCGCATGGCCGTGATCGGCGTGGGCCTGAACATCAAAGAGCTGGTGCTGAGCAACAAAGACGCCAGCGCCTCGGACGACGCGGACCCAGACAGCACCAACAGCCCGGCCAGCCCCTTCAACACCGGCTTTGCCGCGCTGACCGAGCTGCGCCCCGGCTGCAGCGGCCCGCAGGCGCTGGCCCTGATTGCACCGGCCTTGGTGCGCGCAGTGCTGGACTTTGAGCAACACGGTTTTGCCGCCTGGGCCCAAGCCTATGCCCAGCGCGACCTGACCTTGGGCCGCCCGGTGACGGCGGGCTCGATCGAAGGCATCTCCGAGGGCATCAGCCCGCAAGGCGAGTTGCTCGTCCGAACCCCAAGCGGCGCTTTGCAAACCATCAGCGGCGGCGAAGTCTCGGTGCGCCTGGCCTGCGGGCCGGCAGCCGACGCAGCGCCGAGAATCTCGCCAGGTCTGAGCCCAACAAGCCCCTGACGCCCTACCCACGACACTTCAAAGGCATCAAGACTCCATCATGCTGCGTGCCCTGGTCCTGCTCCTGCTGCTGCTCAATGCGCTGTTCTTTGGCTGGACGCAAGGGTGGCTGGACGCGGTGGTGGGGCTCAAAGCCGGCGGTGCGCATGAGCCCGAGCGGCTGACTCAGCAAGTCAAGCCCGAAAGCATCCAACTGCTGGAGCCCCAGGCCGCCGTGGCGCTGCAAACCCGGGTTTGCCTGGAGTCGGACCTGTTCCCCAGCGAAACGGCGCTGAATGAAACCCAGACGGCGCTGCAAGGCCTGGGCTTGACTGCGGCGGACTGGCAGGTGCAAAGCAGCGAGCAGGCCGGGGTCTGGGCCGTGGCCTCGATCCGCTTGCCCAGCAAAGACTTCCAAGCCCGCAAAGAAGAGACCTACAAGAAGCTGAAGATCAGCTTTGAATACCTCAGCGGCATGCCGGAGGAAATGCCCTCCATGCTGCTGAGCCGGCATGACAGCGAGAAAGCCGCCGCAGCGGCGCTCGAAGCGCTCTCTCAACGCGCGCTGAAAGGCTTGCGGGTTTTGCAATTGCAAGCGCCCAGCAAGCGCTTCAAACTGCTGCTGCCGCAGCTCGACGGCATGCAACAAGCCCGCGTGACGGGCCTGAAGGACGGCGCTGTGGCGGCGGCCGGCTTCAAAGCCTGCCCGACACCGCCCGCCGCGCCCGCCAGTCCCGCGGCCGCAAGTGCCGCCGGCTCAAGCGCTGCGTCCAGCGCACCGCACAAACCTTGAATCGAGGGCCGGCAAGGCGCGATGCAAGCGCCGCCGTCAAACCTGATGAAGCCGCGCCTGCCGTTGCGGGCGTCGCAGCACCCAGGTCGCCAAGCCCAACAAGGCCACCCACAGCGCGCTGAAAGCGCCGCCACCGCCGCCACCAGAGGAAGAGCTGGTCGTAGGCGGCGTCACCACAGGCGCGGCGGCCACGTTGATGCTGCTATTGGCGCTGTACTTGATGCCCAAGTCATCGGTCAGCTCCACCTTCACCGTCACGGTACCCGCAGCGCTGGCCGTCAGTGTGGTGCTGACGGCATTGCTGGCGGAAGAAAAAGCGCTGACGATGCCGCCGCCGTCGACCAGGGTCCAGGCATAGCTGGCCACCGTGCGACCCGCCCCCAAGCTGCTGCCGGCCGCGCTGAGCGTGATCACCTGGCCGGCGGTGGCGCCGCTGGGTGTGGCCGCAATCGTCACTGTTGCGCCATTGAGCGATTTGGCGGCCGCCACCGCAGCAGCGGCATCCAACATGCCGGCGCCGCAGGTGCTGGTGGTGCAGTAGCACTCATCTTGAGCAGACGAGGTCGGCGCCTTGCATTGCGCAATGCCCGCCGTTGCGCCGCTGCTCACAAAGGGCCGCGCCGTGCTCTTGAGCAGGCTGAGCACTTCGGTCGAGGTCAGCGAGGGGCGCTGCGACGCCATCAGCGCCACCGTGCCCGCCACAATCGGCGCCGAGAAGCTGGTGCCCACCGAGGCGGAATTGTTGGTGTACGCCGCATCGGCCACCACCGGGCCGCGCGTGCCGCTGTTGGTGGTGCTGAGCATGGGGTAGAGGCAGGGGTAGCCGGCAGCCAGGTTGATGCAGTTGCCGCCGGGCGCCGAGATGCTGACCTCGGGGCCCACGCTGGAAAAGCCCACTTTGCTGCCCACATGCCGCAAGGCCGCCACCGTGATCACGCCCGGGCAGTTGCCCGGCAGGCCCACGGCCTGGCCTTCGCTATTGCCCGCCGCCACCACCACAATGGCTTTGGCCGCATTGACCTGGTTGATGGTGTCTCGGTACAAAGCGCCAGTGCCGGTGGTGCCGCAGCTGCCGGTGCCGCCCAAACTCAGGTTCAAGACCTTGGCTGGGTTGGGGTTGGTCGGCAGACCCGGCACGCTGATGCCGGCCGCCCACTTCATGCCGGCCATGATGTCGGAGTCATAGCCGCCGCATTTACCCAGCACCCGCACCGGCAGAATCTTCACGCCCCAGGCCACGCCAGCAATGCCTTGACCGTTGTTGCTGGCCGCCGCAATCAGGCCCGAGACCCGCGTGCCGTGCCAGGAGCTGTTGGTGATGTCTGAGGAGGTGCAGCCGGAGCCCAAAGTGCCGCCGTCGATATCGGCTTGGCTGACCCAGTCGCCCGGGTCCGAGGCATCGGCATCGGCACCGTCGCCGTCATTGGCCGTGGCCACGCCGGCGGAGGCGCTGAAGCCCACCATGTCATAGCCGCCCACGAATTGCCCCGCCAGGTCGGGGTGGTCTTTGCGAACCCCGGTGTCCAAGACCGCCACCACCACGGAACTGCTGCCGGTCCCCAAATCCCAGGCGCCCGGCGCATTGATGCTGGACACCACCTCGCCCGCAGGCGCTTTCAAATACCACTGGTCCAGGGTCCGGCTGTAGGTGGCTTGCAGCTTGCCCTGGCTGTCAGGGAACTGGCCGATGTAGACCGGCACCGCAGGGCTCACGCCGCCGTACAGCGTGTCGTTCGGCGTCACCGCGAAATGGCGCCGCCGCTGGTCCACCGCCACCATTTCGATTTCGCTGTCCTGACTCAGGCGCTTGGCCAAGCTGGCCGAATCCATGCCGCTGGCGGTGAACACATGGGTGCGCTCATCCAAGCTCAAGCGCGCCCGCAAACCACCGCTGGCATGCAAGCCGGTGCGCAGGCCCAAGCCCGTGGCGCGGGTCTGGGCCACATCCATGGCCGAGGAACGGCTCATGCGCGCAGCCATGATCTTGGCTCGCACGCTGGCCGCCTCGGGCTTGAAGCGCACGATCACGCGGGCCGTTTCCGGCGCCGTTGCGGCCGGGAGGGTCTGCGCCTGAGCCCGAGGGCTGGACACTGAAGACAAAGCAAGCGTCGCAGTGAGCAGAAGCTGCAGAGGCAGCGGTGAGAACTTGGACTTCATGGTCTGCGACTCCAAAAACTGAACGGCGCCACCTGTCCGGCGCAGTTCGCGTCAGTTTAGTCCTCGCTCATGGAACTCAGGCGTAAAGAAGGGCAAATCTGACCCTTCTTTATGCCCGGTGGGCGGGCAACTCCCAGGTGATGGACGGTTTTTGTTTAACGATACTGCCGCCCCAAGGCGCACAAAAGCAAAACGCAGCACACGCGCCAAAAATCAGAGCCAGGGAGGCCACGGTGTGGACAAGAGTTGAACGATTTTTCAGTGCGCAAGCGCCCCAATGGCGCCCTCGCGCCGATGGCGGCAAAGCACTCTCGGCCCTGGGCTTGACCTTGCTGGCACTTGTGCCACTGGGGCAGCCCAACACGGCGCAGGCGCAAAGCTTGGTGCCGGATGAATCCAGCGCGCAGTTGTTGCAGTGCTTGGTCAAGTCCGGCGAGGCACCGGCTTTTCCCGAACGGTTGCTGGAAAAACGCAGGGGCGGCTTTTTGCGCGTCAAGCTGGTCTTCAGTCACCCGGAACAGGCGCCCAAGCAGGAAATGCTGTTTCGCTCGGGTGCTCAAGAACATGAAGATGAAGTAGCGCGTTACCTCCGCAGCTACCGCCTGCCCTGCCTCCAGCCGGGGCAAACCGTGTCGGCCGTTCAGGAGTTCAATTTCGACGCCGACCAGTTTGGCCGCGTGCACTGGAACGAACTTCGCCACGCGCCAAAACAAACCAGTGGCTACTCCGCCGCCTGCATCCGCACGCCCGCCCGGCAACTGACCCACTTTGAAGACAATGCGCTCAACTCCAACATCAAGCGCAAGGCCAATGGCAATTTGATTGCCCGCATGCGCTTTACCCAGCCCGATGTGCCGCCCGAGGTCAAAGTGCTTTACGAAAACGGCAACGCAAGTTGGCGCAATTCCGTGCTGAGTTATTTGTCCGAGTACCGCATGAGTTGCCCCGCCCTTGCAGGCGAAGCCTTGGTGGTGGAGCAGCAGTTCGTTTATGGCGCCTCCACCCGCAGCCACGACTACAGCCTGAAAGACACCGACCTCGTCAAGTTCCTCGGCTTCGTCAAAGACCTCGACCGTCAGAAGGTGCAGTTTGATCTGGACAGCATGGGTTGCCCCTTCGAGATGGTGTGGGGTCTGGGCATGCCGGCCTTCAAGAACCGGGTCGGCCAAATCGGCGAGCCCAACCCCAATCGGCTGGAATTCCTGGCCTGGATGGAAACGCTCACCATGAACCTGGGGCCCGAGGTTTTCGACCAGGTGCTCGGGCAAAAAATCAAAATCAAAATCCCCTGCGGCAAGATCAATCTGGGGGACTGACGAAAGCACTGAGCCCCCTGCAAACACACCCTGCAGAAAAAAGGCCGCCCCGCGTTGCCACGGGTCGGCCTTTTGGGCGCATGCCGACACCGCGGCATGCAGGCATTGATCAATCGACCAATTACTTGGCGATGACGCGCACCATTTCGAGCACCTTGTTCGAGTAGCCCCACTCGTTGTCGTACCAGGCAACCAGCTTGACGAAAGTGCCGTCCAGGGCGATGCCGGCGTCGGCGTCGAAGATGGAGGTGCGGGCATCGCCGCGGAAGTCGGTGGCGACGACCTTCTCTTCGGTGTAGCCCAGCACGCCCTTCAATGCGCCTTCGCTTTGTGCCTTGAACTCGGCGCAGATGTCCTTGTAGGAGGCTTCGCTGTTCAGCTCAACGGTCAGGTCCACCACCGACACGTCGGAGGTCGGCACGCGGAAGCTCATGCCGGTCAGCTTCTTGTTCAGCTCGGGAATCACCACGCCCACGGCCTTGGCAGCGCCAGTGCTCGAAGGAATGATGTTTTCCAGAATGCCGCGGCCGCCGCGCCAGTCTTTGTTGGACGGGCCGTCCACGGTCTTTTGCGTGGCGGTGGCAGCGTGCACAGTGGTCATCAGGCCGCGCTTGATGCCCCACTTGTCGTTCAGCACCTTGGCCAGCGGGGCCAGGCAGTTGGTGGTGCACGAGGCGTTGGAGATGATGGCTTGGCCAGCGTAGGTGTTGTGGTTCACACCGTAGACGAACATCGGGGTGTCATCCTTGGACGGTGCGGAGAACACCACCTTCTTGGCGCCAGCGGCCAGGTGCTTCTCGCCCGAGGCCTTGTCCAGGAACAGGCCGGTGGCTTCCACCACGATGTCGGCGCCGACTTCATTCCACTTCAGGTTGGCGGGGTCGCGCTCTTGGGTCAGGCGGATGGCCTTGCCATTCACGACCAGGGTGTTGCCTTCGACCGAAACTTCACCGTCGAACTTGCCGTGCACGCTGTCGTACTTGAGCATGTAGGCCAGGTAGTCAGGCTCGAGCAGGTCGTTGATCCCGACCACTTCGATTTCCTTGAAGTTGGCGATGGCAGCGCGGAACACCATGCGGCCGATACGGCCAAAGCCGTTGATACCAATCTTGATCGTCATCTCAGTCTCCTCAATAAAAAACCAAAAAACTCAAAACAAACCAGCGAAAAAAAGGGTGCGCGCGGCACCCTTTTGCATCACAGACTTACTTGCCACCCTTGCCAGACTTGCCCGACTTCTTGCCTTTGAGCTTGGCCACGCCCAGCGCCACGCGCACGGTATCGGCCACATTCTCTGCCGTAAAGCCGAAGTGCTTGAACAGCACCGGGGCGGGGGCCGACTCGCCGTAGCTGTCGATGCCCACCACGGCCGCGCAGCCGTACTTCCACCAGCCGTCGGTCACGCCCATTTCCACCGCGATGCGGGGCAGGCCGTCCGGCAGCACCGACTTTTTGTACGCGATGTCTTGGCGATCGAAGACATTGGTCGAGGGCATGGAGACCACGCGCACGCCAATGCCGTCCAGGGCCAGCATTTCCTGGGCGCGCAGCGCCAGCTGAACTTCAGAGCCGGTGGCGATGATGACGCCCTTGGCCTTTTTGTTCTTGACGCCCACATCGCTGGGCTCGCTCAGCACATAGCCGCCCTTGGCGATGTCGTCCACGGCCGTCTTGGGCGCGTAGGGCAGGTTCTGGCGGCTCAAGGCCAGCACGCTGGGGCGCTGTGCGTTGCCGATGGCCATGGTCCAGGCGACCACGGTTTCGGTGGTGTCAGCCGGGCGCCAGACGTCCAGACCCGGAATCATGCGCAGCGAAGCCACATGCTCGATGGACTGGTGGGTGGGGCCGTCTTCACCCAGACCGATGGAGTCGTGGGTGAACACATGGATGACGCGCTGCTT
This sequence comes from uncultured Burkholderiales bacterium, assembly GCA_945952065.1. Classification (GTDB taxonomy): domain Bacteria; phylum Pseudomonadota; class Gammaproteobacteria; order Burkholderiales; family Burkholderiaceae_C; genus Paucibacter_A. The sequence continues at coordinate 91,856 of CAMFGY010000011.1, forward strand.
CATCAGCGCGGCCATGCGGATGGCGTTGCGGCTGTAGTCGCTGAAGGTCAGGAAGGTGCCGCCGTAAGGGATGTAGCCGCCGTGCAGGGCCACGCCGTTCATGATGGCGGCCATGCCGAACTCGCGCACGCCGTAGTTGATGTGGCGGCCGGCATTGCTGCTGCCGTCGTCTTCCACGCGGAAGGCCGGGGTCGACTTGGTGTTGGTCAGATTGGAGCCGGTCAGGTCGGCGCTGCCGCCCAGCAGCTCGGGCACGGCGGCGGTGAAGGCTTCCAGCGCCAGCTGGCTGGCCTTGCGGCTGGCCACGGTCTCGGCCTTGCTGTGAGCGGCCACCACGGCGTCCACCGCGGTCTGTGCGAAGTTGGCCGGCAAGACGCCCGCCATGCGACGCTGGAACTCAGCGGCCAGCTCGGGGTGAGCGGTGGCATAGGCGTCGAAGCGCTCATCCCAGGCGGCTTCCAGCTGGGCGCCGGCGTCCTTGGCGTCCCAATCGGCATACACCTCTTGCGGGATCACGAAGGGCTCGTGAGCCCAGCCCAGTTGCTCGCGGGTCAGCTTGATCTCTTCGGCGCCCAGTGGCTCGCCGTGGGCCTTGGCGGTGTTGGCGCGGTTCGGGCTGCCCTTGCCGATATGGGTCTTGGCGATCACCAGGGTCGGCTTGGACGTGCTCTTCTTGGCTTCGGCAATGGCGGCGTCCACGGCGTCGACATCGTGGCCGTCCACCGGGCCGATCACGTTCCAGCCATAGGCCTCGAAACGCTGGGCGGTGTTGTCGGCAAACCAGGGGGCGACTTGGCCGTCGATGGAGATGCCGTTGTCGTCGTAGATGGCGATCAGCTTGTTCAGCTTCCAGGCGCCGGCCAGCGAGCAGGCCTCATGGCTGATGCCTTCCATCAGGCAGCCGTCGCCCAGGAATACATAGGTGTGGTGATCGACGATCTGATGCGCGTCGATATTGAATTCCTTGGCCAGCATCTTTTCAGCCAGGGCCAGGCCCACGGCATTGGTGATGCCCTGACCCAAGGGGCCGGTGGTGGTTTCAACGCCCGGGGTGATGCCCACTTCGGGGTGACCGGGCGTCTTGCTGTGCAGCTGGCGGAAGGCCTTGAGCTCTTCAATCGGCAGGGCGTAGCCGCTCAGGTGCAGCAGCGCGTAAATCAGCATGGAGCCGTGGCCATTGGACAGCACAAAGCGGTCGCGGTTCGCCCATTGCGGGTTGGCCGGGTTGTGGCGCAGATGGCGGCTCCACAGAGCCACAGCGATATCCGCCATGCCCATGGGGGCGCCGGGGTGACCGGAGTTGGCTTGCTGCACGGCGTCCATGGCCAGTGCACGAATGGCGTTGGCCATCAAAGTGGGGTTGCGAGCAGCGGTAGTGGCCATGGGTTTGAGAAGAAGGAGTTACGGGTAACCCAGGATTTTACTTGGCCCGCGCCGGGATCTGATCGGGTCCACACAAACAGCTGCACAGCCTAAGCCGCGCCGCCTGATCAAGGCTTGACTTGGAGCAAAGCCTGGCCGCCAAATCCTGCCACGCTTAGGAAAGGTCTCACTGGGGCGCAAGCGAGGACCAGGGACCCACCTCGGGGACAGCCATGAACACGAGTCAAGACCGATGCACCCAAACGCCGCTGACCATCCAGGTGATCCAAGAGGAGCATCGCGCGCTGGCGACCTTGCTTCAATCGGTGCCGCTGCTGCTGGCGGAGCATCGCCGACAGCGCAGCCTGCCGGACTTTGCGGCCTTGCGCGCCCTCCTGTTCTATGTGGATGAGTTCCCGGAAAAACTGCACCACCCCAAAGAAAGCCAGCTGCTGTTTCCCAAGCTCAGGGCGCGGGCGCCGGAAATCCGCGATGTGCTGGACAAATTGGACGAGGATCACCTGCGCGGCGAACGCGCCATCCGCGACCTGGAACATGCCTTGCTGGCCTTTGAGATGCTGGGCGAGCCCCGCCGCCAGGGCTTCGAAACCCTGGCCGAACGCTATGCCCGCGGCTATCTGCACCATATGCACATCGAAGAGCGCGACATCCTGCCCTTGGCCTTGCGGGTCTTGCGCCCCGAGGACTGGGGCGACTTGGACGAAGCCTTTGCCGCCAACCGCGATCCCTTGAGCGGCCACAGCCCCGACGAGCTCTACCGCCCCTTGATGCAAAAAATCCTGGCCATGCTGCCTGCCGCCAGCACCGGCCCTGCCGCAAGCCCGGGCAGGTAGACACAACGCCCCCCGATTTGCGGGGGCGGCTCAGCGCTCTGGCCCCGGGACTCCCGCGCTGCGAACGCCCACCGGCGCGCGCCTGCGCTTCACCGCTGCGCCCGAGCTGATCCAAACGGGCCATCCGTCAGGACGCAATGGCGACATGCCCCCCACCTAGGCTGCGCGAGCTTGTGCGGGCTTCGGTGTGAATGTGTTGGCACTTTCCAAGGTGACAGAGATTCGGACCCGGCTTCGTCGCACGTCCTTGTTTCAGCCATCGCCAACATCAGGAGTCCTTCCCATGTCCTTCCGCCCGAACGTTTTGAGCAGCCTGGTTGCTGCCGCCCTCGTCACCATGGCCGCGCAAGCCAGCGCTCAAGTCTTCAACGGCTCGCTCACCCAAGGTGTCAGCAGCTCGGCTTCGTCCTACATCAAAGGCGCGACCGGCTATGACATCACCTCCATCATCACCGCCGGTGATGCGGTCGGCGGCTACCGCATGTCCGGTCTGCCCGACGGCCTGGGCGCTTTCGACAATGGCAACGGCACCTTCACCGTGCTGATGAACCATGAAATCGGCTCTGGCGCCGGCATCACCCGCGCTCACGGCGGCACGGGCGCTTTCGTGTCGAGCTGGGTCATCGACAAGAACACGCTGCAAGTCAAATCGGGCGGCGACCTGATCCAACGCGTGTACGGCTGGGATGCCGCCACGCAAGCGACAGGCGCCCAAGTCACCGGCTCGGCTCTGTCCTTCCAGCGCTTTTGCTCGGCCGACCTGGCCGCGGCTTCGGCCTACACCTACACCGATGCCAACACCGGCAAGACCTATGGCACCAGCTCGCGCATCTTCCTGAACGGTGAAGAAGTCGGTTCCAGCACCAACAGCCGCGCCATGGCTCACGTGGCCACCGGCAGCGATGCGGGCAGCAGCTTCGTGCTGGGCAAGTTCAACCCGGCCACCAACGGCAGCGGTTTGAACCAGTACTCCGCTTATGAAAACCTGGCCGCCAACCCCTTCAGCCAACTGAAGACCGTGGTGGTGGGCCAGAACGACGGCGGCACCGGCATCGCCTCCAACGCCGTGGCCGTGTACGTGGGCACCAAGACCGATGTCGGCAGCGCTGTGGACCGCGCCGGCCTGACCAATGGCGTGATGAAGTACGTCAATGTGGCAGGCGTCAGCAACGAAATCGCTGACAGCAGCACCCGCGCGACCAATATCGCCAACGGCAGCCGCTTCACGCTGAGCGCCACGGCTTCGACCACCTTCTCGCGTCCCGAAGACGGCGCCTGGGATGTGCGTGCGGGCAAGCACAACGTCTACTACTTCGTCACCACCGATCGCCTGGACGGAACCGAGCTGAGCGGCGGCACGCAAGTCGGCGCGACCCGTCTGTGGCGCATGACTTTTGACGACATCGCCAACCCTGACGCCGGTGGCAAACTGGACATCCTGGTCGACGGCAGCAAGATGCCCGGCGGCGTGGGCAACAGCCGCGCCAATATGTTTGACAACATGACGGTCAACAAGGACGGCACCATCACCTTGATGGAAGACACCGGCGGCGCTGACCACAACGGCAAGATCTGGGAATACAACCTGGAAACAGGCGCCATCAAGATCGTCGCCAAGTCCGACACCACCCGCTTTGGCGATGTGGTGAACGGCGTGTTCACCGGCCCCTCCACCGGCAAGACCACGCCGAACGGCAGCACCGGCTACCACACCAACGACGAAGAGACCTCGGGCATCATCGACGTGACCGACATCTTCGACGCCGCCGGCACCTCGGGCAAGAAGTACCAGCTCTTCGTGACGCAAGACCACGCCAGCGCTGCTGGCCTGAACACGGCCGGCATGCTCAACGGCGGTGACCCTGCCGGTATCGTGGAAGGTGGTCAGCTGCAACTGATGGTCAGCGACATCACCACCGCCGTGCCAGAACCCGAAACCTATGCCCTGATGTTGGCCGGTTTGGGTCTGGTGGGCTTTGCCGCTCGCCGCAAGACTCAGCGTTGATCGCCGCACCGAGGGCGGGCCTGAGCCTCGCCCTCAACACAAGCCCAGTGACTGAACAACGGTCGCCGGGCTTGCGTTCAGCGCCTGGATGAGGCCTTTGGGCTTCATCCAGGCGCTTTCTGTTTGGCATTCCATCATGCGCTTTGCAACTCCGATGACAAGCGCGAACTGACATGACACCAAGCTTGAATCTGGACGGCATCGAGCCCTTGTTTTACACCCCCTTGGTGAGGTTTGAATTGGCGCAAGCCGAGGCCTTGAACCGCCAGTTGCTGGCCGAGGCCCAGGCGCGCCGCGCCAACTCAGCAGGCGTGACGCGCAGCAATATCGAAGGCTGGCACTCGGACGACGATTTCTTTGAGCGCGAAGAGCCCGGCTGCATGGCACTGCGCGGCCACATCATCGAGGCGGTGCGTCAAGCGACCTTGCAGCTTGCGCCTCAATTCGACTTCGCTCGCTGCGGCATTCAGGCCGAGGGGTGGATCAATATCCTGCCGCCCGGCGGCATGAACGCGCCACACGACCACCCCGGCTGGGTGTGGTCGGGCTGCTACTACGTCCACACGCCCGAATGTGAGGGGCGCAGCGGCGAGATCGAGTTCATCGACTCCCGCACCAATCTGCGAACCCTGAGCATCGAAGGTGCAGCCTGCTTCGCCAGCAAGTTCAGTGTGCGGCCCAGGGCTGGGCAGCTGTTGCTGTTCCCCTCTTACTTGAAGCATTGGGTCAGTCCTCATCGGGGCGCGCAAGAGCGCGTCTCGATTGCCTTCAATGCCCGCTTTGCAAGGCGGCGATGAGCGCATGTTTCGGCCAAGGCAAGACCCGTCCCCCAAGTACGGGGGTGGCAGTTTGATGACAACAAACCGTCATATGGCCCAGGCATTGTGACGCCCAAGCCCACACGCGGAGACCCTTTTCATCATGCAAACCAAGACCACCCTGTTGGCGGCCCTGCTGGCCGCCGGACTGTGTGCCACCGGCTCGGCCACCGCCGCGCGCAACAGCTATGACATGACCATCCTGGTCGCCAACGACGCCAAGTACAAGCCCACCGTCATGGTCGACCCCGACCTGGTCAACCCCTGGGGCATCGCCTTGCGCCCGCCCGGCATCGGCGGCCACATCTGGACCAGCAATGCCGGCAGCGGCACCACCACCACCTACATCGGCGACGTCAACGGCAAGCCGCTTTACCAAGATGGCCTCAAGGTCATTCCCATCGCCCAAGCCAAGGGCGTGGAGGCTTACACCCCGCAGGTGACCGGGCAGGTTTACAACGCCGCCAGCGATATCGCCGGCCAGCCGACCGAGTTCTTTGTCTCGGGTGCCGCCACCAACTGGAACACCGGCGCATCGGCCGGCACCATCTCGGGCTCGGCCAAATTCGTGTTCGTCACCCTGGACGGCACCATCAACGCTTGGCGCGCCGGCACCAACCCCGGCATGAATGAAGCCGTGGTGGTGAAGGACTATTCGGGCAGCTGGGCCGGTGCCAACGGCTATCAGTACACCCCCAATTTCACGGGGGTGGCCATGACCACCGCCAGCTTCAAGCTGGATGCGCAAGGCAACAAGGTGGCGGACAACCGGCTCTATGCGACCGACTTCGCCAACAACCGCATCATGACCTTCGACAACCAGTGGAACGACATCAGCGATCGCGTCCACTTCGAGCGGCCCAGCGATCTGCAAAACGACTTCATGCCCTTCAACATCCAGGACATCGGAGGGCGTCTGTACGTGGCCTATGCCGCCAGCGAATTCGACCCGCTGATGCCCAGCGAGCCGGTGCGCGCGCCAGCCCATGGCCGCGTGATTGCCTATGACCGCGATGGCCACATCGTGCAGGACTTCAAAGACCAGCTCGACATGAACGCCCCTTGGGGCCTGGCGATGGCGCCGACCAGCTTTGGCGCCTTTGGCGGCAAGCTCTTGGTGGCCAATTTCGGCGACGGCAGCATCGCCGCGCTGGACCCCGAGACCGGCGCCACCCTGGGCAAGCTCAAAGACGCCGCCGGCAAGACCCTCTTCATCGATGGCATCTGGGGCCTGACCTTCGGCAACGGCGTCAGCCTCGGCGACGCCAACTCGCTGTACTTCACCGCCGGCCCCAATCTGGAAGAAGACGGCATCTTGGGCAAGCTCACCGTCAGCGCCGTGCCGGAGCCCAGCAGCTACGCCTTGCTCTTGGGCGGCCTAGGCGGCCTGGGCATGCTGGGCGCCCTCCGCCGCCGCTCGGCGCACTGACAAACAGGCGAAAACAGCCGCGACAACACGGCCTGCGCGATCAGCGCACGGCTGTGGCGTGCGCCCCCCGGTCTCTGATCCCGGGCCAGGCCGGGATGCGCCGACCTAGCGACCCAGCCATAAGCCAAACGGACTATTCACTCGGACGCACCCACGACACGCCACAGCCCTAGCCTGCACGTGTTTGCGCGGGGTTCTGTGTGGAATTGTGAGCAGTTCAGCAGTCGCCGGCTTCGGTTCTTCCGCATTTCACCCACTTGTTCCAACGATTAGCAATTCCAGGAGTCCATTCCATGTTCCTACCTTCCCAAATCATCGGCGGCCTGGCATTGGCCGCTCTTGCGCTGAGCGGTGTCACCGCCCATGCCGCCACTGACTTGATCGTCAACGGCGGCTTTGAAGCCGGCGCCAGCAATGTGCAGTCCCCAGACCCCATCACCGGCTGGGCCTCGGCCGAGCGCGGCATTCTGGGCGGGGTGATGGTGCTCAGCGGCAACGAGTCGCTGGTGTCGGGCGGCGCCACCGTGGGCGCGGCCAGCGGCAAGAACTATGCTTTGCTGGACACCGCCGGCAACGCCGATCTGGCCCTGCTGCAACGCTTCACCGTGGCCCAAGCCCTGCAGTCCGCCACGCTGAGCTTTGACTGGTTTGCCAACTACGGCGGCACCCAAGCCGGCCCCGTGGGCCAAGCCTTTGGCCTGGACCACACCACGGGCGGCAGCTACGACGCCAATGTGCACATTCGCGTCGACATCTTGAAGGACGGCGCCAGCGACTTCAGCACCGCCGCCACCGACCTGATCTGGAGCGGCGCCGCCGACACCTTGAGCAAGGGCCCGAACAACTACACCCAGGCCCAAATCAGCCTGGACAGCAGCTTGTTCGAGGCCGGCAAGAACTACACGCTGCGTTTCGCTGCCGTGTCCAACGACGGCAGCCTGATCGCTGGCCTGGACAACGTGGCCTTGAACGTTGAAGTCTCCCCCGTGCCCGAGCCACAAAGCTGGGCCTTGATGGCTGCCGGCTTGGGCTTGCTGATGGCCAGCCGCCGCTCGAGCGCCAAGCGCCGCTGATTTCCCCACTCCCATTTCCAACGAGATCACCTCATGAAACTGAAACTGATCGCCCTGGCCTCTTTGGCCTCCCTGTGCACCCTGAGCCAAGCCGGCAGCCCCACCACCGGCGGCACCGAGTCCGTGGCTGACTTCTACAACGCTGGCAGCAAGTTCATCTCCGACAGCAAGGCTCTGGTGCCCAACACCCGCCGCGCCAAGAACGTGATCTTCTTCGTCGGCGACGGCATGGGCATCTCGACCCAAACCGCCGCCCGCATCCTGGAAGGCCAACTCAAGGGCATGACCGGTGAAGAAAACCGCCTGTCCTTCGAGACCCTGCCCTACAGCGCCCTGTCCAAGACTTACTCCTGGGACCAGCAGACCTCCGACTCGGCCCCGACCATGACAGCCATGATCACCGGCTACAAGGCCCGTGAAGGCATGCTGTCGGTCAACCACCTGACCGCTCGCGGTGAGTGCGATGCCAACGTCATCGCCAACAACTCGCTGAAGACGCTACTGGAACTGGCAGCCGAGAACGGTCGCTCCACCGGCGTGGTCTCCACCGCTCGCATCACCCACGCCACACCGGCCGCCACCTACGCCCACACCTCGGTGCGTGACTGGGAATACGCCGGCTACTCGGGTCAGCCTGCAGGCTGCGGCGTGAAGGACATCGCCCGTCAGCTGATCGAAGTCTCGCCCGCTGTGAAGAACAGCCTGAAGGTCGCCATGGGTGGCGGTCGCTCCTACTTCATGACCAACACCCAGGTCGACCCCGAGTACCCCAGCAAGAAGGGCGCCCGCAAAGACGGCCGCGACCTGACCGCTGAATGGGTGAGCAGCCGCGGCGTGAACGCCAAATACGTCTGGAACAAGACCGGTTTCGACGCCATCGATCCGAGCAACACCGACTATCTGCTGGGCCTGTTCGAGCAGTCGCACATGCAGTACGAAGCCGATCGCATCAAGGACGGCGACAAGGGCGAGCCTTCGCTGACCGAGATGACCGAAAAGTCCATCAAGATGCTGCAGAAGAACCCGAACGGTTTCTTCCTGCACGTTGAGGCCGGCCGCATCGACCATGCGCACCACGGCGGCAATGCCCAGCGCGCGCTGATCGACACCATCGAGTTGTCGAACGCCGTGCGCAAGGCCATGGCCATGACCAGCGAGCAAGACACGCTGATCATCGTCTCGGCCGACCACAGCCATGTGTTCACCATCGCCGGCTACCCGCACCGCGGCAACAACATCCTGGGTCTGGTCAAGGAAGTGCCGGCCGTGGACGGCAATCTGCCCACCCCCAGCCTGGCCGATGATGGCAAGCCTTACACCACCTTGGGCTACCAAAACGGCCCGGGCGCCGCAGGCAGCTTCTCCGGCGGCGTGCGTGTGGACCTGACCTCGGTCGACACCGCGGCCCTGAACTTCATGCAGCAAGCCACCGTGCCGCTGGGCTCGGAAACCCACGCCGGTGAAGACGTCGGCATCTGGGCCCGCGGTCCCAAGGCCTATCTGGTGCGCGGCAGCATGGAGCAAAACTGGATCTACCACGTGATGCGCGAGGCCTTCGGCTTCTAAATCCCCCGCCCAGGCTGGCAGCCCGCGTCCGTAAGACGCGGGCTGCATCCGGCACTGACCGAGCAGCGAGTGGCCTGGGGTCACTCGCTGTTTTTATTGACCCTCAGCTTTTTCTGCAAGCCCATCGCATGAAGTTCGCTCACACACTCATCGCACTGCTGACAACGCTCGCCGCCACCAGCAGCCAGGCTCACGCAAACGCCGCCCCCCCAAACACAGCCGCCAGTGCTGCCAGCGCGCAAGCCAACTTGCCCCAAGCCCCGACCACGGGCTGGGAGCCCGTGGCCGTGCGGTACCGCGTCAGCTTCAAGCCGGCGTCGGTCAAAACCGCGACACCCGCTGCGCAAGACTGGTATTTCATCCGCCAGCCCAACATGATCGCCACGCTGCGGCCCGACAACGCCGAGATCTGGCGCCAAACCGAACAAGGCCTGAGCCTGGAACGCGTCTTCCATGCCGAGCGCCACATCGTGGACTACACCCCCGGCGAGCTGCGCACCCTGGGGATTCAGCCCGCTTGGCAGCAACTGGCCAGCATCGTCGATGCGCAAATGCTGAGCCAACTCAAGCCCGGCGCGCGCCGCGGTTCGCTGCAAGACTTCAGTGGCGAAATCCAGGGCGAGCGCATCCGCCTGAGCTGGGACCACGCCCAGCAACTGCCCGCCACCTTGCAGCGCGTCGGCAAGCTGGGTGAGCTGAAGATGCAGCGCATCAGCCCCAAAAACCAGCAGCCCCTGCAGCTCGCCCACATCAGCGCCAAGGGCTGGCCCGCTGGCTGGCCGCGTTCCGAGGCCGGTCTGCAGGACTATCAACGACTGGACGCCGCGGACTTTGGCGATATGGACTACAACCCGGTCGTGCGAAAAGCCGAGGCTTTGGACGTCCAGCAGGGCTTGCGCAAGCCCCATGCGCACGATTGATCCCAAGCAAGCCCCTTCACAAAAGCCCGCCATCGCGGGCTTTTTTCTTGGGCCGGGCATGGCGCGCTCAGCGGCCAGAAGGCCCCCAACTTCAGCCGGTCTACCGTTCGCAGGGGGCTCCTCACGATGTTTTTTCTCAAGCCCTGTGCGATTGGTCACACCCGGCTCGACACCGCTGGATGCAATTGTCAGCGTTTGCACTCAAGCTGAAGCCCTGGATTACGCCCGTTGCGGCTGAAGCGCTGGATTCAGCCCGCGGTCAAGGAGTCAGGCCATGAGCGAAGACCTTGCCTCGACAGTTGCCGCAGCACCTGTGGCCACCGTTCTTTTCGTGGACGACGAGCCCTCCATCCTGAGCGCCTTGCGGCGCTTGTTCCGGCCTCAGGGCTACAAGGTCTTGATGGCCGAAGGCGGTGCAGCCGGACTCGCCTTGTTGGAGCTCGAGACCGTCGATCTGGTCATTTCCGATATGCGCATGCCCGAGATGGACGGCGTGCAGTTTTTGGAGCAGGTGCGGCAACGCTGGCCGCACATCGTGCGGGTGATGTTGACGGGCTACGCTGACATCACCTCGACCATCGGCGCCATCAATCGAGGCGAGATTCACCGCTACATCGCCAAACCCTGGGATGACCAGGACATCTTGCTGTCCGTCAGTGATGGGCTCAAGCGCCAGCGCTTGGAGCGCGAGAACCGCGAGCTGGTCGCCTTGACGCAATCACAAAACGCGCAGCTGCAAGACGTGAATGCCCAGCTGCAAGAGGTCAATGGCCAGTTACAAATGGCCAATGCGCAACTTCAAGACAACAATGAAGACTTGGAGGACCGGGTCAAAGAGCGAACCCAAGCGCTTGAGGCGGCCAATGCCCAGCTGGGTGAAGCCAATCAGCGCTTGGCCGATGCCAACGCTCAAATGGAGCAGGCCAACCAGCAGTTGAACGCGGCGAATCTGCAGTTGGAGGAAAACTTTGCGCTCTCGATCAGCGTGTTCTCCGGCCTGCTGGAACTGCGCGATGGCAGCGTCTCTGGCCACGGCCACCGTGTGGCCGATTTGGCGCGACGCCTGGCCGAACACATGTCGCTGAGCCCCATTGAAGTCACCGACATCTACAACGCGGGCTTGCTGCATGAGGTCGGCAAGATTGGTCTGCCGGATCACTTGCTGCAAAAAACGGTGTCCTTGATGACCGGCGATGAGTTCGAGATCTACAAGCGCCACCCACAACATGCGCAGGCTGCCTTGATGCCGCTGGGCCGACTGCGCCAGACCGCCATCATCATTCGATCCCAGCATGAGCGCCTGGATGGCAAAGGCTTCCCTGACGGCCTGTCAGGCTACGAAGTGCCTTTGGGAGCGCAAATCATCAATGTGGCGTCGACCTACGAAGCCTTGATTGCCGGTCGCTTGGCGGAAAAGGTGTACTCCACCGAGGACGCCGTCAAAGCCGTGCTGGAAGGTCGCGGCAGCCGTTACGACAACGAGGTGATTGAAGCCTTTGAAGTGGTGATGAAAGAGCTGGCCGCCGAGGCCGGCGCCGATATCGAGATCAATTCGGCTCAGCTGCGCCCCGGCATGGTGCTGACCCGCCCGGTCCTCAGCCCCCATGGCAGCGTGCTCTTGCCCAAGGATTTCAAGTTCACAAGTGCTGTGGTGAAACAGGTCTTGGACTTTGAGCAGCGACTTGGGCTGCCCTTCAGCTTTTTCGTCAAGCAAGTGCTGGACCCCAGGGCGGCAAAACCACCCGCCGCTTCGGCTGCGGCCAAGCCCCTGACGCCACCCGCCAGCAGCGCCAAACCGCAGGCTGCCCCAGCCCGCGCCTGAGTCCAGCCAAAGCGCCACGATCATGCAAACCTATGCATCTACCGAAACGCATCCGCCGCTGCGACAGGGCCTACCGCCGACGCTGCCCCCCATCGCTGGCAGCCCTCTCGACATCGACGCGCTGGACGCGCTGCAAGTGCAGACCTTGGAAGCGGTAAGCGCCCCACTTCTGGTGCATGCCGGTCGTCATATCCTGTATGCCAATTCGGCCATGCAAAGACTGCTGGGCTATGACCTCGAGCAGATGCAAAGCCTCCAGCACTACGCCTGGGCCAATGACCCCTATGTCGAGGCCTTGAAGGCTTACGGCGAGCGCTGCCTGCAAGAAGACGAGCAATTGCCTGCGCTGGAATGCGAAGCCATGACGGCAACCGGCGCGGTGCGATACCTGGAGCTGACCGCACGAGGCCTGCAATCGCCCCAGGGCAAGCGGGTGATCATCAGCTGCCAAGACTTGAGCGATATGCGTCATGTGCAGATGAGCTTGCTCGAAGTGGGCCGGGTCATGCACCAGATTCTCGAAAACAACCCCGTGCCCACTTTTGTGATCGACAAAGATCACCGCATCACCCACTGGAACGCGGCCTGCGGCCAGCTGACCGGCGTGGACTCGATGGATGTGGTGGGCAGCGCCGAAGCCTGGCGTCCGTTCTACAGCGCGGCCCGCCCCCTGCTGGTCGACCTGATTGTCGATGGCACGGTCTCCGAACAGCGCCAGTTGCTGTATGGCGACAATCTGCGCCCCTCCAGCCTGGTGGTGAGGGCGTACGAAACCGAAGATTACTTCCCGCAATTTGGCGAGCACGGCCGCTGGATTTTTTGTACCGCGGCCCCCTTGTATGACATTCAAGGCAAGGTGGTGGGCGCGATTGCCACCCTGCTGGACGTGACCGAACGGCGCCAGGCCGAAGATCAGCTGCGCCGCCATCAGGCCGAACTGGAGCACATTGTTGAGCAGCGCACCGCTGAGCTTTCGCGCAGCCACCAGGAGCTGGCCGCGTTCATGGAAAACGCCTCGGTGGGCATCATTTACAGCTGCGGCCATCACATCGTGCGCAGCAATAAGAAGTTCGGCGAGGTCTTTGAGCTTGACGCCGGCGACGAAACCGAGCTGCGGGCCGAGCGCTTTTTCAGCAGCCGCGCGGCCTATGAAGAGTTGATCCACACCGCCACTCCCGTTCTCAGCCAGGGCCGCCCGCTGATGCATGAGATGGAAATGCTGACCGCGCGCGGCCATCGCATCTGGGTGCAGATGATCGCCTACCCCGCCAATCCCGAGGACCCACGTTCCGGCGTTTGGTGGTTGCTGCAAGACCGCAGCGAAGTGATGCGCGCACAGCGCGAGCTGGTGAACAACTACCGCGACATCAAGAAAGCCAATGAGCGGCTCGAAGAAGCGCAGAGCCAGTTGTTGCAGTCAGAAAAAATGGCGTCTATCGGCCAACTCGCTGCCGGCGTCGCGCATGAAATCAACAATCCGGTTGGTTTTGTGAGCTCCAACCTGGGCAGTTTGCGCCGCTATGTCGAGCCCCTGCTGGCCCTGGTCAGCCTGTATGGGCGGCTTGATCTTTCCAGCCAGGCGCCAGAGTTCAAACAGCAAATCCGCCAGCTGCAAGAACAAGCCGATTTGGAGTTCATCCACGAAGACCTGCCGCAATTGCTGAAGGAAAGTGATGAGGGTTTAGGTCGTGTCAAGAAGATCGTGCAAGACCTGAAAGACTTCTCCCGCGTCGATCAATCCGACTGGCAAGAGGCGGACCTCAATCTCGGCCTGGAGTCCACGCTCAATGTGGTGCGGCATGAAGTCAAATACAAGGCGGAGGTCCACAAAGACTTTGGTGAACTGCCCCTGGTGCGCTGCCTGGCCGGGCAACTCAACCAAGTCTTCATGAACCTCATCGTCAATGCTGCGCATGCCATCAATCAGCGTGGCGAAATCCGGCTGCGCACCCGTCAGGAGGGCGCCTGGGTCTGTGTGGAGGTCAGTGACAACGGCTGTGGCATGAGCCCGGAGGTGCAGCGCCGTATCTTCGACCCCTTCTTCACCACCAAACCCGTGGGCCAAGGCACGGGCCTGGGCTTGTCGCTGAGCTTTTCCATCATCAAGAAGCACGGCGGCCGCATCGAACTGGAGTCCGCCCCCGGTCAAGGCAGTTGCTTCAAGATTTGGCTGCCCATTCAAGGGCCCGAGAGCCCTTGAGCGCCGCCCCTTGGCCCCCAATCGCCGGGGCGCCCCGCCGACATCCGCCGCTGCTTTTGCAAAAACAAGGGCGCCCCCTGTTGCACCGACTGGGGGCACGCGGCGGAATCGTTAAAGATTTCACGCCAACGGTCGACAAGTCGTATGGGCCTTGTAGTTGGAACAAGGCACACCATCAACGGAAGGACGGAAGATGAGAACACTTCGCACGGTCGGTCGCAAAGCCCTGCTCATAGCAACGCCCTGGCTGCTGCTCGGCACGCCCTCCCAGGCGTTTGAGTTCAGCTACTCGGGCTTCGCCAACGTCACGGCAGGTCGGGTGTTCAGCGCCAGCGGCGTCGACATCGGCTACCCGAACTCCAGCACCTGGACCAAATGCCCGGCCTGCTATGTGGCCGACTTTTCGCATGGCTCGGTCTATGAAAACACCTGGAGCTTGGCGCCCGAGTCGCGCGCCGGCTTGCAAGGCACGGTGAACTTCACCTCCGACCTGTCCTTCACCGGCCAGTTGATGGCTCGCAGCGCTGCCAAAGAGTCCAAACTCGATCTGGAATGGGCGTTTCTGAGCTACAACTTGAGCCCCAAGTTCACGCTGCAAGCCGGGCGCAAGCGCCTGCCGCTGTTTTTCTACTCCGACTTTCAGGACGTCAGCTTCGCCTACAACTGGGTGCGCGTGCCGCCCGATGTGTACGGCTGGGCCGTGGTCAATTACAACGGCGCCAACATCACCTACCGCGACGATATTGGTGGCTGGGCCGTCAAGTCCAGCGCCTACGTCGGGCAAGAACACTCCAAGGACAACCCCATCGGCAAGCTGGAGCGCCCCGAGCGCCAAGACATCAGCTGGGACAATATGATGGGCATCGACCTGGAGCTCAACCGCGACTGGTTCACCGCGCGTTTCTCCTACAACAAATCCAAGCAACGCTCGGTAACCCATCTGCCCGAGGGCGAGGTGCAGACCTCCCCCGCCCCCGATGTGTATGGCAAGTCTTCGCCGCAGTCCTTCAGCTCCGCGGCCTTCAACATCGACCTGGACAACTGGGTAGGCCGCAGCGAGTTCTCCCGCGTCACCCGCACCCCAGCGCGCGGCAGCTACCAAGGCTTTTTGATCGGCGGTGGCTACCGGATCGGCAAGTTCTTGCCCATGCTGACCTACACCCAGCTGAAGGCCTACAGCGAAGGCAATGACTCCAAGCATGTGGAGACCGACAGCAATATCAGCCTGACCCTGCGCTACCAACTCAACGACAGCAGCAGCCTGAAGCTGCAGGTGGACCGCAGCAACTGGGACTATCTGAACGGCACCAGCACCATGCGCAAGCTGGTCACCGTGTCTTACGACCTCATCTTCTGAAGCGAGGTCGCATCATGACAAACAAACCCCTCTCCTTTGCCCGCAAGACCCTGCTGCTGCTGGGCTTGGCCTGCGCCGGCCTGGGCTTGGCACGGGCCGACGCCGTCATCATCGTGCACCCCAGCAACACCGCCAGCATCGATGACGAGCAGGTGAGCAAGATCTTCCTCGGTCAAACCAAGACCTTTCCGGGCGGCGCCGAGGCCACCCCGGTGGACAACAAGGAAGGCCCTTTGCGCGAGGACTTCAGCAACAAAGTCTTGAAGAAAAGTCCGGCGCAGCTCAAAGCCCTGTGGGCGCGGCAGATCTTTACCGGCGGCGCCAAACCGCCGCGTGAACTGGCCAGTGAAGACGAGGTGCTGAAGTTCGTCGCCAGCACACCCGGCGCGATTGGCTATGTGGACAGCAGCAAGGCCAACAGCAGCGTCAAGGTCTTGAAACGCTGAGGAGCCGCGGCCGCACGTCGCTCGACACTCGACGTCCAACACTCGCCATTAGACTCACGCCCCATGCGAGCCATCATCCTCGCGGCCGGGCGCGGCGAGCGCATGCGGCCGCTCACCGACCACACCCCCAAGCCGCTGCTGTGCGTGCGTGGCAAGCCCTTGATCGAGTTCCACATCGAGGCCTTGGCCGCCGCGGGCGTGCGCGACATCGTCATCAACACCGCCTGGTTGAGCGAGCAGTTCCCCGCCGTGCTTGGCGACGGCCGCCGCTTCGGCCTGCGCCTGCACTACAGCGACGAGTCGGCCGAGCCGGTCGGTGCGCTGGAGACCGCCGGCGGCATTGCCCGCGCCCTGCCCCTGCTGTGCCCTGAGGCCTGCGACCAGGCCTTCTGGGTGGTGGCCGGCGATGTGTTCCTGCCCGACTTTGGCTTCGCGCCGGCGGCGGCCGAACGCTTCTTGCGCAGCGATCTCGACGCCCAGCTTTGGCTGACGCACAACAGCCCGCACCACCCGCGCGGCGACTTCGGCATCTCCAGCGAAGGCCTGGCCTTGAGCGACGGCGAGCCCGGCATGCCGCGCTACACCTGGGCCAGCGTCGGCCTGTTCCGGCGCCGCATGTTTGAAGCCATCCCTGCGGGCAGCAAAGCGGCGCTGCGGCCTTTCTTGGAGGCCGCGATCGCGCGCCGCCAACTGGGGGCCCAAATGCTGCCCGGCCGCTGGGTGGACGTGGGCACGCCGGAGCGACTTGCCAGCTTGCAAGCCTGACCCCCCACGATCGAAGCCGGCGCTGCGGACTTGCCCGCATCGCGGGGCTCGCCGCCTGAGCCTGAATGGCTTCATCAACTCGATGAAGCGGCATTGGCGGTGAGTTCTGGGCAAGCTAAAACAATCATGGTTCCAAGCGCTTGGCTGATTGCAGCCATTGCAGCTCTCTTGCTCACCGCGGCGCTGACGCTGTGGCCCCTGTTGGGGCCAGCGGCGCCCGCCTGGCTGGCGAGCCTGCAATTGCTGGGCCTGCTGCTCAGCCTGTGCGCCCTGCTGGGCCTGGTGAAGCAGCAGTCGCGGCAATTGGCGCAGGCTCAATCGGAAACCCTGACGCTGCAGCAACGCGCTTTGGAAGCGATCAATGCCATGCCCGCCGGCTTTGACCTCTGGGACCGCGAAGACCGCTTGGTACTGCACAACCAGGTTTTGGCGCAGCAGTTTGCTGCGCTCGGGCCGCGCTTGAAGCCCGGGGCCCGGTTTGAAGACCTGCTGCGCGAGTCGCTGAGATTGGGCTTGGTCAAAGAGGCCCTGGGCTGCGAAGAGGCCTGGCTGCAAGAACGCATGCGGGGCCGCCGCGAGGCTGGCACCCAGGCTGGCGCGCCCATCTTGCACCGCTATGGCGAACGCTGGGCCCACATCTACCAAACCCGCGCACCCAGTGGCGATCTGGTCAGCGTGCGTCTGGACGTCACGGACCTGATCGAAACCCAGCAGGAACTCGCGCGGGTCCAAGCCCTGGCGCTGCACAACCAGCGCTTGCTGGAACAGGCCATTGACGCCATGCCGGCCGGCATTGAAATCTTTGACGCGCAGAATCGGCTCGTCAAAGCGAATCACCGCATGCAAGCCTGGCTGCCGCAGCTCAATCCTGCCCAAGCCCAGGGCCAGAGCTTTGAATCACTGTTGCGCGCCAAGCTCAAGCAGGGCGACCTGCCGGCGGAAGCCGTGGGGCGCGAAGATGAGTGGGTGCAACAACGCTTGGCCCGCCTCGGTCAAAGCCAGGAGCCGCTGCTGCATCAGCTGCCCAACGGTTTGTGGCTGCAAACCAATGAGACCCGCACGCCCGAGGGCTATTTGCTGGCGGTGCACCAAGATGTCAGCGATTTGGTGGCCAAAGAGCAGCAACTCAAGGCCAGCCAGTCGGAGTTGGAAGCCATCATTCGCACCGCGGCGGTTGCCATTTTCACCATCAATGCCCAGGGTCAGGTATTGAGCTGCAATCCGGCCTCCGAGCGTTTGTTCGGTTATGCGCCCAGCGAGCTGCTCGGCCAGAACATCAACCGCTTGATGGGCGAGCCCGAGCGCAGCCAGCATGACCATTACCTGCGCCGCTATGCCGAGCGCGGCTTGAACACCTTGCGCGGCCGCCCTACCGAGTTCCATGCGGTGCACAAGAACGGCCAGAGCCTGACCGTGCAAGTGGCGGTGACCGAAGTGCGCAAGCCCGACGGGCCGCTCTTCGTTGGCGTGATCTCAGACCTGACGGAGCGCAAGCAATTTGAGACCGAGTTGCAAGATGCCAATGAACGGCTGCTGCGCCTGTCCACCACCGACGCCTTGACCGAACTGGCGAATCGGCGCTTGTTGATGCAAAAGCTGGAAGAAGAATGGCGCCGCAGCCTGCGCGAGGGCACGCCGCTGAGCCTGCTCCTGGTGGACGTGGATCACTTCAAGCTCTTCAATGACCGCTATGGCCATCAAGCCGGTGATGAAGCGCTGATCGCGGTGGCCCAAGTGCTCAAGGCCAGCGTCAATCGGCCGGCCGATCTGGTCGCCCGCTATGGCGGCGAGGAGTTTGTCGTGCTGCTGGCCCAGACCGATGGGGAAGGGGCCCTGGCCGTGGCCGAGCGCTGCCGTGAGGCCCTGCGTGCGGCGGCCATCGCGCACGCCTTGTCCAGCCACAGCGCCTATTTGACGCTCAGCATCGGCATGAGCTGCGCCGTGCCGGTGCAAGGCGGCAAAGCCTCGCAGTGGCTGACCCAGGCCGATTTGGCCCTCTACCAAGCCAAGGCCCAAGGACGCGACCGGGTGGTGCGGGCGCCGTCCTTCGGCCCGGCCTGAGTTCAGCCCAGGCCCAGCCTCCCCCTCAGGCCGCGAGCGGCCCGGTGATGGCGTCGATGCGCGCCAGGATCTCGGGCGTCAGCTTGGGCGTCAGGGCCAGGGCGCCGAGATTGTCTTGCAGCTGAATCAGCTTGCTGGCGCCCAAAATCACGGTAGACACATGCGGGTTGCGGTTCGCCCAGGCAATCGCCAGCTGCGCCACATTGCCGCCCAACTCGGCCGCGATGCCGGCCAACTCGGCCACAGCGGCGTTCTTGGCCGGGTGGGTCAGGCCTTCGCGCATCCAGCTCATGTTCTCCAAAGCGCCGCGGCTGTCTGGCGGCACGCCGTTCTTGTACTTGCCGGTCAGCAGGCCCGAGGCCAGCGGGCTCCAGGTGGTCAGGCCCAGGCCAATGTCTTCATAGAGTCGGGCGTATTCCTGTTCCACCTTGTTGCGGTGGAACAGGTTGTACTGCGGCTGCTCCATCACCGGCTTGTGCAGGTGGTGGCGCTCGGCAATTTCCCAGGCGGCGCGGATGTCGCTGGCCGACCATTCGCTGGTGCCCCAGTACAAGGCCTTGCCCTGGGTGATCATGTCGCTCATGGCGCGCACGGTTTCCTCGATGGGGGTGTGCGGGTCGGGGCGGTGGCAATAGACCAAGTCAACAAAGTCCAGTTGCAGCCGCTTGAGCGAGCCGTCGATGGCCTGCATCAAATACTTGCGGTTCAGCGTGTCTTTGCGGTTGACGGTATTGCCCTCACGCTCCAGGCCCCAGAAGAATTTGGTGGACACGATGTAGTTCAGGCGCGGCCACTTCAGGGCCTTGAAGGCCTCGCCCATCACCACCTCGCTCTGCCCCAGGGCATAGACCTCGGCGTTGTCGAAGAAGTTGACGCCGGCGTCATAGGCTGCAGCCAGCATCTCGGTGGCCGCCCGGGTGTCCACCTGCTTGTGATAAGTCACCCAGGACCCCAGGGACAACTCAGAAACCTGCAGGCCACTGCGGCCCAATCGACGGTATTGCATTGCAAGTTCTCCCGCTGCCAAGGCAGCGCTACAAAAAAAGAAAAAGGGAAAAGGAGGCGCGCAGCGTACCTGAGTCGGAAAAATTGCGCAGCCCGAGAGTGAAAGTCGCGCTCGATGCGCCCAGTCCCCTATCCACGCATCCAATTCACTCCCCCCAATAAGAGCGAAGCCCGCCCGGCTGTCGCTCAAGGACAATGCCGCCGACACTTCGCAGGCTGCCCGCCATGACCGACTTGCCCGCCCCCTCCGCCGTCGAGCCCGAATCCGCCCACACGCCAATCTGGCGGCGCGATTTTGTGCGCCAATCCTTGAGCCTGATGGCCAGCGCCGGGGCGACGCTGAGCGCACTCAGCCTGAGTGCCTGCGGCGGCAGCCCCAGCCCCGAACCGGTGCCGCCCCCTCCTCCTGCGCCACCGCCGCCGCCCGCGTCGGTGCGCTTCAGCCACGGCGTTGCCAGCGGCGACCCCTTGCACGACCGCTTGATCCTCTGGACCCGGGTGATCGATCCACAGAACGAGGCGCGCAGCCTCTCGCTGCGCTGGGAAGTGGCGCTGGCCGACGATTTCAAAACCTTGGTGAGCAGCGGCGAGGCGAGCGCCAACGCCGACAGCGACCACACCGTCAAAGTCGACGCCGCCGGGCTGCAGCCCGGCCAGCGCTACTTCTACCGCTTTGTTTGCCAGGGCTTGGCCTCACCCACGGGCCGCGCCAAAACCTTGCCCCGCCAGACCGAGCAGGTGAAGCTGGCGGTGTTTTCCTGCGCCAATTACCCCTCGGGTTTTTTCAATGCCTATGCCGAGGCGGCCAAGCGAGAAGACCTGGACGCCGCCGTGCATTTGGGCGATTACCTCTACGAATACGGTCGCGGCGACTATGGCGACGCCAATGCCAAGGCGCTGGGCCGCGAAGTCGAACCGGCGACCGAAGCGATCAGCTTGAGTGACTACCGGCGCCGCTACGCCCAATACCGCAGCGACCCCGATTTGCAAGCCCTGCATGCGGCCCTGCCGCTGATCGCCGTCTGGGACGACCACGAAGTCTGCGACGACGCCTGGGCCGACGGCGGCGTCAACCACCAGCCCGCCAGTGAGGGCAGCTTCGCGGCGCGCAAAGCCGCAGCCATCCAGGCCTATCACGAGTGGATGCCGATTCGCACCGGCGCCAAAGCGGAGCAAATCTATCGCAGCTTTGCCTTTGGCGACTTGCTGGCCCTGCACATGCTGGACACCCGGCTGATTGGCCGCGAGCAGCAATTGCTGCTGCAAGAGTTTCGTCAGGGCAGCCGCTTTGACAACAGCCGTTTCGAAGCCGAGCGCCTTCGCAGCGACCGGCAACTGCTGGGCGCAAGCCAGCAGCAATGGCTGCGCCAGCAAATGGCGGCCTCCAGCGCCACCTGGCAGCTGCTGGGCCAGCAAGTGTTGATGACCCGCATGAAGGTGCCGGCCGCATTGCGCTTTGAGTTCGATGCGCCCGGCAGCGGCCTCAGCCCCAAGGCCTATGCCGAGCTGCTGCTGAAGTCGCAACTCTCCCCCGAAGCCCTGACCGAGCAAGACCGTGCTTGGCTGGCACTGCCCCAGCTGCCGCTCAATCTCGACGCCTGGGACGGCTACGACGCCGCCCGCGAAGCCGTGCTCAGCAGTGCGCGTGAACTGAACAAAAACCTGGTGGTCTTGGCCGGTGACAGCCACAACGCCTGGGCCAGCAACTTGAGCGACAGCAGCGGCCAAGCCGTCGGTGTGGAGTTCGCCACCGCCTCGGTCAGCTCTCCCGGCATTGAGAGCTATTTGGGGCAAGACGCGGCAACGCTGTTGAGCACGCTGCTGAGCCAATCGAATGCGGCCATCCGCTTCGCCAATATGGCGCAGCGCGGCTTTCTGGTGCTTACGGCAACGCCGCAGGCCTGCACTGCCGAATGGGTGTTCGTGAGCACGATCAACAGCCGCAACTACAGCGCCGAAGTCGGCCAGCGCCTCAAAGTCTTGCCCGGCCCAGACCAGCGCACCTTGAAGCCCGCTTGAGCGATGAACAGCCGAGAGCCCCGTATTCAAGGGGCTTGTCGGGGCCAGGATTCCGGGCGAACCCTGAGCAGCGCCGCTCGAATCGCTTTCTAGAATGCGCCCCTTTTCAAAGCAAGAGGGTGGAGATGAGCAAAACAATCGCAAGCTCGCGCTGGGCGGCGCTGTGTGTGGGCACACTGAGCGCTTGGGCCCTGGTCGCCTGTGGTGGCGGCGGTGGCGGGGGCGGCGAGACCAGCCCTCCCCCCACGACCAACACCAAACCCGCCGAACCGGGCCCGCAGCTCAGTGGCCGGGTGATTGACGGTTATGTGCGCGGCGCCACGGTCTGGCTGGACTTGAACGGCAACCAAAAGCTCGACGCCGACGAGCCCTCGGCCATCTCCACAGTTGATGGCCAATACACCCTGGCACTCACGCCAGCGCAGCAAGACTGCCTGCCCTACACCGTGACTTATGTGGACGTGCCTGTGGGCGCCATCGACCAAGACACGGGCGAGGTGAAACAGGCCTACCAGCTGGCCATCCCGCCGCAGTTGCAAGCACTGGCCAAAGACCAGAGCCTGCATGCCTCGCCATTGACCACGGTGCTGTGGGAAGAAATGCGCAATGGGCTGAGCAAGGACCCGGCGCTCAACAGCTGCCAAGCCTTGAAGCAAGACAAGGCCCTGCGCGAGCGTCTGAAGAGCGAACTCGACGACACCCTCAAGCGGCTGGTCGCGCGCCACAACCTCTCCGCGGCGCGCATCTATGCCGACTTTGTGCAAAGCCAAGACAACACGGCACGCCAGCTCGCAGTCGACATCGTGCGCGGCTTGAAGGCTGGCTTTGCCCTGCGTCGCCAGCTTCAGCAGCAAAACCCCGATGCCAGCTATGTGCGCGCCGAGGTCTACCGCGGCCGCGGCACCTCGGCCCATGATCGTCAAGGCGTTTGGTACCGCAGCCACAGCGTCAAAGTGGGCGGGCTGCTGCGCACCGAAAAACACGAGCTGGCCGAAGACCTGAGCACCGTGGTGCGCGCCGACTACTTGCGCACCGTCGAAACCCGCGCGCTCAGCAATGGCAGCGGCAACTACACCATCTACCGCATCGGCTACCGCGCCAGCGTCAACACGCCGAGCTTTCGCTGCAGCCTGTATGAGGGGGTGGACACGCAGGACAAGGCAGGTGTGGGCTATGAATTGCTGACCCGCTACACCCGAACCCCAAGCCTGGATTCGGCCGCGCCCTGCTTGAACCCCAGCGCGGGGGAAATGGACCAAGTGCAAGGCTGGGACTATTACGTGCGCTACAGCCAAGATCAGGTGGACTACACCACCATGATCAGCATTGCGCCCGGCAGCGTCGGCAGTGCGGAGTTGAAGCCTTGGCAGCGGCTGAGCGAACAACTGACCAGCCTCGACCTCAGCTGGCTCGCGCCCAAGCTGAGCAATGCCGGCTACCGCTTCGACGAAGCCGTGAGCCTGCCCTTTGACGACTGGGCCAAGCGCGCCGAAGACTTCCGTGGCCTGCCCATCATCCAAGAGAAGTTTGCCTTCGATGCATGGACACGCAGCAGCACCCTGGCCGACGGCACCAGCCGCAAAGAATGCAGCAAAGACCAAGGTAAAACCTGGGGCGCTTGCGGCGGCTGAAGGCTCTCGGCATCAAGCGCAAGAGAACGGTGCCGCACTGCGCACAGCCCAGGGCTAACCCTCAGAACAGATGGGTCATTCGGCCCATAGACTCGCCGGCTTTCATCAAAAAGTGAGGAAGGTTTAGGGATGGAGAAGAGCCTACACAAGATGGGTCGCGCCAGAGGCGAAGGCCAGCAGCCGTGGCGCCTGCTGGGCGCCCTGGTGGCCGTGGCTTTAGCAAGCAGCGGCTGCGGTGGCGGCGGCGGAGGGGGCGATACCAGCCCGCCGCCGGCCCCTCCGCCAGCCACCAAGGCCACGGTGCAAAACGGCAAGGTCATTGACGGTTATGTGAGCGGTGCCACCGTCTGGCTGGACATCAACGGCAACCATGTGAAGGACGCCGACGAGCCCTCCACCGTCTCCAAGGCCGCCGGCGCCTACCAGCTGGAACTCAACGAAGCGCAACGCGCCTGCCTGCCCTATGCCACGCTTTACGTCGATGTGCCGGTGGGCGCTGTCGACGAAGACAGTGGGCCGGTGAAAGAGGCCTATCAAATGGCCGTGCCGCCGCAGTTCCAGCCCATCAGCGTGGACCAGGTGCTGCACATCTCGCCGCTGACCACCGCCATCTGGGACCAGGTGCGCACCCGCATCACCGCCACCGACCCCAAGCTCAACAGCTGCGAACAGCTGCGCCAGAACCAGAGCCTGCGCGAGTCCATGATCAACGAGATCAAGACCGTGATGGGCGACTTGGTGCAGCGACACAATTTGTCGGAAGCGCGCATCTTTGATGACTTCATCAAGTCCAAAGACACGCAAAGCTACAAAGTGGCGCAAGACATCGTCAAAGGCCTGAAAGCCGGCTATGCCTACAAGCAAAAGCTGCACGCCCAATATCCCGATGCCACCTTCATTCGCGCCGAGGTCTACCAGGGTCGCGGCAGCCACAGTGCCTATGACGTCGCGGGCGTTTGGTATCGCAATGTCGCGGTCTGGCGTCCGTCGAGCTTCTTGAACGAATGGGTGGCATTGAATCAAGACCTGAGCAAAGTTGAGCGGGTCTTGAACCTGCGCCGCGAGGACGAGCAAGCCTGGGGCGCCGCCAAAATCAAGACCAGCCGCACGGGCTATAACTTTGAAGGCAATGTGAACACCTTTGCCTGCTCAGCGAATGAAACCATCGAGCAGGTCAAAGACGGCACCACCTATAGCCTGGCGGTGCATTACGCTGACACGAAGCGTGAGGACGATCCTCAGGCCTGCCTGCAAGACAGCCGGCCCCTTTCCAGCACCATTGGCCAACGCCACTACAACGCCGACTACCGCGTAGGCCAGGTGAGCTATCACAACAATCTGCGCTTTGATCCGCAGCACCCCGAACACATGGCGCTCAAAGACTGGGTCCACCTGAAAGCCAAGAGCAGCCAGCTGGACTTCAACACCGTGATCGCCCGCATCGCCAGCAGCGGCATCCGCTTTGATGAAGACGTGAAGATCAGCCCCTTCAGTAGCTGGTTCAAGCGTTCGACCGACGACACCGGCCTGCGCATCACCGTCGAGAAATGGGACACCGGGCCCTGGACACGCACCAGCACCCTGGCCGACGGCACCAGCCGCAAAGAATGCAGCAGCGACAAGGGCAAAACCTGGGGCAGCTGCGCCAGCTGATCCCATCAAAACAAGGGCAGTTTTTGCCCCTTTGGAGCCCCGCCCCTGGCGGGGCTTTTTTCTTGCTCGCTATAGTCTGGCCCGCAGCCCTTCAATCCTTGCCAGCAACCGTTCATGACCCTGCTCGCCCCGGCCCAGTCTTCACCCTCTTCCTCCGCCTTGAGCCTGGCCGTCATCGGCGCCGGCCCGGTGGGCCTGAGCCTGGCTTTGTTGGCGGCGCGCTTGTTGCCGCAAGCCCAAATCACGCTGTTTGATGCGCGGCCGCTGGATCGTGATGTGTCGGCCGACCCGCGCACCCTGGCGCTGGCCCTGGGCAGCGTGCAATTGCTGCAGCGGCTGCAGGCTTGGGATGACGCCGCGGCACAAGCCATTTTGAGCGTCTCGGTCAGCCAAGCGCCACCGAGCTTGCAACACCCGCTGTTCTCACTCTTCAACCCCGGCGCCAACGAGCCCGAGGTCTGCCTGAGCGCGGCCGAGCAAGGCGTGGCGCAGCTGGGCGCGGTCATGAGCTACGGTCATTTGGTGGCGCCCTTGCAAGCCGCTTGGTTGGCCCTTGAGGCGCAGGCGCCGGCGCGTTTGCGCAGCCGCTTTGGCAGCCCGGTGGCCGGCCTGAAGGCTTTGGAGGGCAGCGGCGTCGAAGTGGATGCCGGCATTGCCGAGCGCTTCGACTTGGCCGTGGTGGCCGAGGGCGGCGTGTTCGCCGAGCAAGCGCGCAAGGCCTTGCAACATGACTACCAACAAAATGCCTGGGTGGGCACCGTCACCTTGGCGGATGACAGCCCGCTCGGCGCCGCTTACGAACGCTTCACCCGCCATGGGCCACTGGCGCTGCTGCCGCTCAAACCTGTGCAGGGACAACGCCGCGCGTCTTTGGTGTGGTGTGTGCCGCAGGCCGAAGACGAGATCGCCAGCCTGAGCGATGCGCAGCGCTTGGCGGTGCTCAACAGCCTCTTGCCCGCGCAGCTCGGCCCCTTGCAAGCCATCAGTCCGCTGAAGTGTTTTGCGCTGGGTCTGAATGCCGAGCGCACGTTGGTGGACCAAAGCTGCATCGTGCGCATCGGCAACGCCGCGCAGACCCTGCACCCGGTGGCCGGCCAAGGCCTGAACCTGGGTCTGCGCGATGCCTATGCCCTGGTCGAAGCGCTGCGCAGCCAGCAGGGTTTGGCCCAGGCCCTGCGCCGCGTCGAGTGGCAGCGCGCCCCCGACCGCTGGAGCATGATGGCCATCACCGACTTCTTGGCCCGCAGCTTTGCCTGGCGCTGGCCCGGCCTGCCCTTCGCCCGCGGCCTCGGCCTCGCCGCCCTGCAAGCCGTCCCCCCGCTGAAAAAAGCACTGGGGCGGCAGATGATGTTCGGCCGGCGCTGAAGCAGGTCGCTTGGCCTTGGGGTCGGCCCCTCTTTCGTGGCGGGTGAGTGATCGGAGCGAGATGGCAATGTGGAGGATGGACGTTAGCAACGCAGCGGTTGCGGTCGCCCGAGGTGAACGCAGTCTGTGGCTGGTGTCGGCCAGGAGCGGTCCTAGGTAACGGTCCGCTTTCGGGTAGGCTATCCTTTCATTGCAGCCGAACCTGGCCAATTGCACTGGGTGGTGGACTGAATTCAAGCCTTAACCCCTTACCAGTGCATCTATGGCGATAGCGAAAGTCCAACACTACGTTCCGCAATTCCTGCTCAGGAACTTTGGCAATGGCAAGAAGGATCAAGTCTGGGTCTACGACAAGTCGTCCGCTCGGGCGTTTCCGTCAAACACGAAGAACGTCGCCAGCGAGAGCCGCTTCTACGATTTCGAGTACCAAGGTCAAACGATTTCGCTTGAGCCATGGCTTGGCCAGCTAGAAGGTGGCGCGCAGTCTGTGATCCGATTCATTCTTGAGACCGACTCGGTGGCAAAACTTGCTGACGAACAGAAGCGAATCCTGGCTGCATTCTTGGCGGTTCAACTAACCAGGACCAAGACATTCCGCGAAGAATGGGGCGCCTTTCCGAGGATGCTACGCGAGCACTTCCAACGCAACGGTGATCAAGTTGCACCGGGGTCCCAGGCCGAGGAATTGATACAAGAGATTCCGGCAAACGACCTCAAGGAGCAGACCGCGAGGATCATCTACAAGGCCCCCGAAACGTACGCTGCGCAGTTCCTTAACAAAGATTGGGTACTCGCAGCTACGACGCGCAAGGCTCCGTTCTTGCTGAGCGATAACCCGCTTACGCGCCAGAACATGATCGATCGGCCCAACAGAGGGAATCTTGGATTGGCGCTCCCGGGCATAGAGATCTACTTTCCCCTATCTCCTACTCGTGCTTTGGCGATGTGGTGCCCCACCCTCACTGAGACAGTTCATCGTGGAGCTCTGGCTCTTATGAGTCGTACGGGTTCCACAGCGACGCCGCCCGATCCCCATGGTGTCATCAGCATGAGCGACGCATTACTAAATGGGGCTCCCGTACTGTACTCCCCTGCAAACGTTGAGAATTTCAACTCTCTCCAGGTCATCTGGAGTGAGCGGTACATCTTCTCAACCGCCAATGACTTTCAACTTGCGGAGGCCATGCTTAGCGAGCATCCAAACCTCAAGAAGGGGCCGAGGTCAACTACTGCATAGTAGCGTTGCCGTGCGGGGGTCTACCCTCTCGCTCAAGCGCCGAATTGCTACTGCAGCCACCGTCTGCCTTCTCGGTTGGCAGCTCGAACGTCGAATGACCGCTTTCTGGCCGCTCACTTCGGCCTGAGCGACGACTGCAACGGGTCGATAGCGGCCGCCCAAAGACTCCGATTGAACAAGCGCATCCAGCCTATGGCTGAATTCACCAAACTTCGGCTCCGGCTATACGGCCCTCATCCAGGCCAACTGCAAGGGCTCCTTAACCCAAAGCCAAGGCGATCAAGTCGCGCAGCATCAGGTTGACGTTGCTGCGCACCGCGCCTTCGTTGGCGAGCCGCAGACGTTCATTCGGGTCCAGCATGGCGGAGCCGAATTCAGCCACATATTGGCTGCGCAAGCGGCGTTGGTAGAGCACGGTGCCGCTGCGTTTTTCGATGGCGGTGTAGGCAATGGTCACCACCACTTTGATGTCCACGCCGATCCAAGGCTGCTCCAACTCCACCAGCTTGGCTTCCAGCTGGTAGTTGCCCGCGCCCGGGCTGAGCGCCAGCATGCCGGTAGCGCGCAAGGAGCTGTCCAGCGCTTCTTGCAGCGCGGCATTGCTGATCTTGGAGCCCCACAGCATGCCGGTGGGCTGGCCCCCGGTCACCGGCGACAACACCACCTGCCCTTTCAGGCGATCGGGCACCCAGGAGCGCATCTGCAGGCTTTCGGCCGCGCTCAAGGCCAGGCTGGGAGGCTCGGTGGGCGTGCCGCAGGCGGTCAAAAGCAAAAGGGGCAAAACGGGCAAGAGGGAGGGCAGGCCCAACACGGCCCGCAGCGGGCGCGCGCGGCCCGGCCCTTTTTCTTGCGTCTTGCTCCTGCGGGTGTTCATCTGCAAACCTACCTCTCTGTTCTTGCCGGGCCCGAACTAGGCATCAAAGCCTGCGGTGCTGCAGCGCCGGCAACTGACGCCGCACATCCAGCAAGCGCTGGGCATCAACCTCGGCCAAGACCAGCCCTTCGCCCTCGGGCAAACAAGCCAGCACCTCGCCCCAGGGGTCCACAATCATCGAGTGGCCCCAGGTACGGCGACCATTTTGATGCCGACCGCCCTGGGCCGGTGCGAGGACATAGGCCTGATTTTCGACCGCTCGTGCGCGCAGCAGCAGCTCCCAGTGCTTTTCGCCAGTGGTGTGGGTGAAGGCCGCCGGCACGCAAAACAAATCACACGCGGGCTGATCTGGCTGAAAACTCATGGCCCGGTACAACTCGGGGAAGCGCAGGTCATAGCAAATGCTCAAGCCCACTTTCAGTGGCCCGGCTTGCAGGGTGACGGGCTCACTGCCCGCCTCCAGCACCCGGCCCTCGTCATAC
Source organism: uncultured Burkholderiales bacterium (assembly GCA_945952065.1). GTDB lineage: Bacteria > Pseudomonadota > Gammaproteobacteria > Burkholderiales > Burkholderiaceae_C > Paucibacter_A. The sequence goes on from CAMFGY010000011.1 coordinate 120,800, forward strand.
TGCTCGCGGCCATTGTCAAAACGAAACAAATGGATCTTGTCGTAGCGCGCAGCCAACTGCCCCTGGGGCGAATAGACGCAACAGGCATTGCGCACATGGCCGGCATCCGCGCCGCGCAAGGGCAGGGTCCCGCCCACCACCCACAGGCCAAAGTCGGCCGCACTGCGGGCCAGGGCCGCCTGAATCGGCGCGCTGTCGGCGCTGGGCTCTGGCTGCAAGGGCTCGGCCACCGACAGCTTGTCGGTATCGGCCGTGCCCATCAAACAAAAGTACTCGGGCAGAGCGACCAGTTGTGCGCCCTGGGCAGCCGCCTCGGCCATCCAATGCCGGGCACGCGAGAGGTTGTGGGCCACGTCCGGGCCGGAGACCATTTGAATGGCAGCGACTTTCATGCTCGCCTCACTTTGCTGCGGGATTGTTAAGGCGCGCTGGCGGCCTTGCCCGGCTCGTCAACGCGATGCTCCACCTGCTCCACTCGCGGGTCTACCCAGGTGCCGGTGATGTGAAATTCGCGCGTATTGGCCGCAGCCAGTGGGCGGCTCAAAATCCACTGCGCCAGGAATGTGCCCAGGCCAATGGCCGGATTGATGGCCGCATAGGCCAAGGAGGCACCGCCGGTGTTGATCTCGGGCACCACCAGCACGCGCAGGTTTTGGGTCTCGGCGGCGAGGTCGGTGCTGCCCTCCAGCAAGACCGCCGCCTGCACGCCACGGGTGCGCAAATTGCTGCTGCTGGCCACGCCGCGGGCGATCTTCACATCACCGCTGATGCCATCGAAGGTGAAGCCCTCAGAGAACACATCGCGGAAGTCAAACAAAAAGCGCCGCGGCAAGGACTGCAAGCTCAACACCCCCAACAAGCGCCCGACGCCCGGCTCCACATTGAGGAATTGGCCCGACTCCAAGGCCACGCTGAGCTGGCCGTTCATGCTGGGGAAGTCGGGCGAAAAAGGCTCGCCCACCCATGAGAGCTCGCCCTTGAGCTGGCCCCTCCCGCCGCGCAAGACCCGCCCCTGGCCCAAGCGTTCCAAGGCATCGCCAGCGTCCAAGAGATCGAGCTTCCAATCCAAGACCGTGCGGCGCTGGCTGCGCCCCGGCTCGTTCAACCACTGGCCGCTGGCGCTCAAGACCGCATCGGCGGACTTGAGCGCCAGCCGACCCAGGCGCCAATCACGCGCCGCTCCGGTGGCCTGCGCCTCGACCTCCAAGCGGCCCAGGCGCTTGCCACGCAGTTCAAAGTCTTCCACGACGATGTCCAGGTCCGGCACCTGGGCGGCCTGATGGTCCAGCACCCGACTGACGGCCTCGGCCTCTTGCTTGGGCAAAGACAGGCGGCTCAGGCGCGCAAAGATGCGGCTGCCCTGGTTGCCCTTGGCCGAGCGCATCTCAAAAAAGCCCCCCATCTGTTCGGCATCGATGGTGCAGCGCCAGGCATTGCCCACATGGCTGATGCCGGCGATCACCCGGGTGAGCGGCCGCCCCAGCACCTGCAAGCCATTGGCCCGCAAAGCGATTTGATTGGGCATATAGCTGGCCTCGGCGCCGCCCGCGCCGCCCGCGCCGCCGGACTCTTGCGCCGCGCTGTCCAGCGCCGTCGCACCGAACAGACGCTGCACACTGGTCTGCCAGGCATCCAGGCTGAACTGGTCGAGATTGGCTTGCAATTGCACACCGCTGTCGGGCAGGCCCGGCAGATTGTCTTGCACGCTCAGCGCGCCCTTGATCACCCGGGCCGGCTCAACCGAGATGTCGCGCAGGTAATGGGCTTGCACGGTATTGCCCAGCTCCAAGCGCAATTCGTCGCGCCCGCCTTGCGGGCTGAGGAGCAGGCGCAGCGGCAGCACGCTGGCCGGGTCTTTTTTCAAGGGGGCCGGCAGGTCCAGGCCCAGGCCTTGCAGATTGCTGTTCAGTGCCAACTCCAGCTGCCCTTGTTGCAGCCCCAGTTGCAAGCGGTAATTGGTTTGCCCGGACGCGGCCTGCGCCAGCTTGGCGGCCACGCCCAACTCGGGCATGCGGCGCAGGGCCTCGGCGCTGGCCACGCCTTGGGCCACAAAACGCAGGCTGCCGTCATTGAGGGTGCCGCCTTCGATGCTGGCCTCGCCGCCCAAGGCGCGCACCTGCACGCCTTGCAGCTTGACGCCGCGCCGGTCGAACTCGATGAAGCCCCGCGCATTGCTCAGCAAAGGCAGATCCGGCCGCAAACGCAGATCCCCCCCCGCCATTTGCACCGAGCCCTTGACCACCGATTTGCTCAGCTCGTTCAAAGGCAGCACCAAGCCGAGCTTGAGTTGCGCTGCCGCGCTGGCCGTGGCGGCCGCCAGCATGTGAGCGCTGGCCTCGTGCACCGGGCTTTGCCGCACAAACTTCAAAAGCTCAGCCGCCGGGCCATTGCCCACGCCGTCAATTTCCAGCACATGGGCGTGCAAGAGGTCTTTGATGCTTCCTTTCACCCCGCTGAGCTCATAGCCCAACACACGAGCGCGGGCATTGCGGATCTGCATGCTGCCGCGCTCAAAGATCAGCTCGCCTTGAATGCGCTCCAACATCGGCCAATTCAGCGGCTGGCCTTCAGGCGCGGGCACATAGGCCATGTCCACATCGCGCACCTGGGTGACCACGCGGAACAGCCCCTCGCGCTGCCCTTGGAAGGGGAACTTCGCCAACTCGCCGCGCAGCTTCAAGCTGACGCCGCGCGCCTCGCCGCCACGCAAAGCGTCGCGCAGATAGTCCAGGGTGTGCTCACCAACGGCCAAAGGCAGGTAGTGCTGCACCTTGACCGCATCGATGCGGTCGACCTTGCCGTTCAGCTCCAGCCAACCTGGCGACTCGAAGATACGCGTTTGCCCGGGGACGGCACCGCTGCGCCAAAGGCCGTCAAACTCAGCGCGTGCGTCTTGATTGACCAGGCGCAAATCCGCAATGCGCAGCTCCAGCTTGGGCACTTGCTGCGCTTTGCTCTCGATGCGCCAGCTCAGCTTGGCACTCAAGCTTTGCAGAGGTGGCAGCGGGCGGCGGAACACCCCGGGCAGCACCAGCAACCCATCCTTCATTTTCAAGCTGGCTTGGCCGCCCCGCTCGGTGGCTTCGATCTGCAAATCCAGGCCTCGCAAAGCGGGGCGGGCGGGCAAAGCCTCGGCCTGCAGCGCCGACTCTGCCTCCTCTGGCGCGGGCAGAAGCCCCAGTTGCAAGCCTTGTAAGTCGCCTTTGACCTTGTAGCTGCTGGGCTGGTCCACCGGCCCGTCCCAGCGCGCGCTCAGCTGACTCAGCACCCCGTGCGGCGCCATCTCCGTCAACCAGTTGCGCGCACGCTCCCCCACGGGCAAGCGCTGCGCCAACTGGGCCATCAAAGCCAGGTCCAGACGCTCGGCGTTCAACTCGCCGCCCAGCGGCAGCAGCGTCTTGAAGCGTTCTGCACTGCTGGCACTGCTCTCCGCTACTACGGCGGCCTTGGGCATGCGCAGGGCCAGCTGCCAGTCTGAGCGCGGCCAAACCACGCCATCACCGCTGACAAAGCCCAGCTGCCGCGCGCGCAAGCTCCATTGCTGCGCCTCCATCTGCATTTGCAAGCGGCCCTCGATCTGGGCCAAAGACAGCGGCTCGGCGTTCGGTGCCAAACGCATCTTGACGGTGCCCAAGCCCATGTCCACGGTGACCATTTGGAGGGCACCTTGCTTGATGTCAATCCAAGCGCGCAATGCACCATCGCCCTCGCTCAATTCAAAGGGCAAGTCGATATGGCGGCGCAGTTCGCGCAGATCGCTGCGCGGCAGATCGGCATACAGCAGGCCGTTCCAGGTCTGCCACTCGCTGGGGCGGCTCAACAGGGTCTGGGTAAAGCGCCCGCGCAAGCCAAAACGCTGGCCCCATTCCGGCGGCGGCGTGGCATCCAAGCGCAGCTCATGGCGGCGCAGGCCATTGCGCAGCACCAGATTCAAGGCAGACAAGTCCAGCGGCACCGCGCCTCGGCGCTCGTCAATCCAGCGCACCCGGCCGTTGAGAATCACAAACTCATGCTGTTTGAGCAGCCAATCGACCCATGCTTCGGCCAGATCCGCCGCCTCGGGGTGAGGGCTGTCGTCCACACCAAAGCCCGCCACATAGAACTTGCCCCGCACATCGCGGCGGACCTCCATCTGCGGCGCATCGATCAGCAACTGCTCAAAACGCAGATGCATGGACAACAAGGAGCGCGCCGACAGCGCCGCCGCCACCCGCGGCAAGCGCAGCGCTTCGCGCCCCTGCGGATCGAGCAGGCGCACATCACGCATCTCCAAAGCCGGGATCCAACCACCCGAGGTGACGGTGATCTTGCCAATGCGCAGCTCAATGCCCAGGGTTTGCGAAGCCTTTCGCTCCAGCGAACCACGCCAATCATCGATGTGCGGCAGAATCGCCCAGTGCAAAACCAGCCAGGCCAACAGCACCAAACTCCAGGCCAGCAAAAGCAGCGCAAGCGCCCAGCGCGCCACACGCCAGCAGATGCGAGCGGGGCGTTTGAGCCAGATCAGGCCCGCAGTGCTGACAGAGGCAAGCACAGACATTTAGAAGAAGGAAGCACTTGCCATGAAGCCAAGAAGCGAAAAACCAGGAAAGCCCTGGCGGCAAAATGGCCGCCGCCCTGAGCTTTGGCAATCTAGCACAGCGACCCTTCACTTTTGCCGATGAATTCCCCGCAGATGACGCCGCCCATGCAAGTTTCCAACCCGGCTGCCCTGGCTGAACACAGCCGCTTTGTCCAGCGAGTCCGGCGCCGCTATGCCGAAGCCCTGCATTTGCTGCCCCCGGGCCTGCCGAATCGGGCACTGATCGAAGACTTGGTCACCCAATTGCAAGCCCTGGGGCGCCCCCTGGCCAGCGCCTTGCGGGTGGCGCGGCATCTGGTGCTGGAGCGCTTGGCGGTACTGGACATTGAGGCCGGCGCGGCCATGCACGACATCACGGCCGCTATGACCCATCTGGCCGAAGTCAGCCTCTGCGTGGCGCTGAAAGCGGCGCGCGCCGAACAAGACGCCTTGTCCGGCGCGCCCCGCAACGCCGCAGGCGAGGTCATTAAGTTCTGGGTGCTGGGCATGGGCAAGCTGGGCGCCCGTGAACTGAATGTGTCCTCCGACATCGACCTGATCTATGTCTATGATGACGAGGGCATGACCGACGGCGCGGTGCCGATCTCCGCCCACGAGTACTTCGCCCGCGTCGCCAAGCGCCTGTATGCCTTGATCGGCGAAGTCACCGAGGATGGGCAGGTCTTTCGCGTCGACCTGGCGCTGCGGCCCAACGGCAACTCCGGCCCGGCTGCGGTCAGCCTGGCCATGCTGGAAGAGTATTTCCTGGTTCAGGGCCGTGAATGGGAGCGCTTCGCCTGGCTGAAGAGCCGGGTGGTGGCGCCGCTCGAAAGCGTGCAAAGCGGCAGCGCCCTGGGCCTGCGCTCGCTGGTCACCCCGTTTGTGTACCGCAAATACCTGGACTACGGCGTGTTCGAAGGCCTGCGCCAGTTGCACCGCAAGATTCGCGAAGAAGCCCGCGCCCGTGCCATCGGCCGCCCCGAGCGCGCCAATGACGTCAAGCTCTCGCGCGGCGGCATCCGCGAAATCGAATTCACCGTGCAGCTCTTGCAAGTGGTGCGCGGCGGCCAGTTCCCGGAGATCCGCACCCGCTCCACCGTCAAAGCCTTGGCGCGCTTGGCCGAGCGGGGCTTGATGAAAGCCGAAACGGCCGAAAAGCTGGCCGCAGGCTATGAGTTCCTGCGCCGGGTGGAGCACCGCATCCAGTTCCTGGACGACCAACAAACTCATTGCCTGCCCAGCAGCGACGAAGACCTGCGCTGGATCGCCCGCAGCATGGGCTTGGTCTGCGAGAAAGAAACCTGCGAGTTGCTGGACCGGCTGTGCGAGGTGCGCGAAATCGTGGCCAACGAATTCGACGCCTTGCTGCACGATGGCCAGGCGCCAACCAAGAACGGTCAAAACTGCCGGGGCTGCAATGGCCCGGCCCTGCCGGTGGATGCTGAAGAGTTCTTGGCCAAGCTGCAACCCGAGTTGGCGGTGGCGGTGCGGCGTTGGGCCGAACAAACCCGGGTGCAGAACCTGCGCGAAGAATCGCGCCTGCGCCTGGCCAAGCTGGTGGGCCGCGCGGCGATGGCGGTGCGCGACGAGGGCTGCAGCATGGAAGCGGCGCTGCGCTTTGTCGATTGGATTGAGCCGCTGCTGCGGCGCGAAAGCTATTTGGCCCTGCTGGTGGAACGCCCGGCGGTGCAGGCGCGACTGCTGCGCTTGCTCGGTTTGGCGCGTTGGCCGATGCGCTACTTGATGCTGCACCCCGGCGTGATCGATGAACTGGCCGACACCCGTTTGCTGCACGAACGATTCGACGGCACCGGCTTCATCGCCGATTTGCAGGCCCGCCACGAAGCCTGGGAGCGCTCAGGGGAGGCCCATGAAGAAGCCCTGCTGGACACACTGCGGCGTGCCCACCATGCCGAGGTGTTCCGCACCCTGGTGCGCGATGTCGAGGGCCAAATCACCGTCGAGCAAGTGGCCGATGAGTTGTCGGCCCTGGCCGATGCCATCTTGCAATGCACCATCCAATGGGCTTGGGCGCGACTCAAGCAAGCGCACCGCCCGGCTCCGCGCTTTGCCGTCATCGCCTACGGCAAGCTGGGCGGCAAGGAATTGGGCTATGGCGGCGATCTGGACGTGGTCTTTTTGTTTGACGACGCCGATGAAGCCGACAAAGACCTAGCGCCTGAAATCTACGGTGCCTTTGTGCGCAAGCTGATCACCTGGCTGACAGTGCGCACCGCTGCCGGCGAACTGTTTGACATTGACACCGCGCTGCGCCCGAATGGCAACTCCGGCATGTTGGTGACCTCGCTGGCCTCCTTCGAGAACTACCAAACCGGCCGCGGCAGCAACACCGCCTGGACCTGGGAACACCAGGCCATCACCCGGGCCCGGTTTTGTGCCGGTGATGCCAGCTTGGCCGAGCGCTTTGAAGCCGTGCGTCGCCATGTGCTGACCGCGCCGCGCGATCACGAAGCGCTGCGCCAGGAGGTGCGCGCCATGCGCGACAAGGTGCGCGCTGCGCATCCGATCCGGGCCGGTCGCTTTGACATCAAACACAGCCCCGGCGGCATGATGGATGTGGAGTTCTCGCTGCAATGGCTGATCTTGGCGCATGCGGGCCAACACGCCGAATTGCTGCCGAACACCGGTGTCATCGCCTTGCTGCAGCGTGCTGAAGAGGCCGGCCTGCTGCCCGCCACGGTGGGCAGCAAGGCCGCCAATGCTTACCGCGAACTGCGCCGCGTTCAACATCGCGCAAGGCTGGATGAGCAAGCCACCACGGTCGACGAGGCCGAGCTGGAAGCCCGAGGCCTGGCCGAGCATCGCGCAGCCGGTTTGGCGCTTTGGCGGGCCGTGTTCGGGTGAGCTTGCGCCTGCAACACGCGCGGCTCTGGACCGCACTGGGCGCGCTGATGCTGCTGGCCTCCGCCTTGTTGTGGCTGCTGCAAGTACCCAGCCAGAGCTGGGACTGGCAAGCGCAGCGGGCCTGCAGCGAACCCTGGCGCGCATGGACCGGTGCGCTGGTGCATTGGAGCCGCCAACACCTGCTGGCGAATTTGGCGGCCTGCGCCGTGGTCACCAGCTTTGGCTGGGGCGCCCGGGTGCCGCCGCGCTGCGCCCTGGCTTGGCTGCTGGCTTGGCCCCTGACGCAAGTGGCCCTGCTGAGCCAGACTGACTTGCCGCACTTTGGCGGGCTGTCGGGCATCTTGCATGCCGGCGTGACGGTGGTGCTGGTGGAGTTGCTGTGGCGGGGCGGGCGCGACCGCTTCATCGGGGCCTGCGTCACGCTCGGCCTCATCATCAAGCTCTGGCAAGAACAGCCGCTGGGCCCGGCGCTGCGCCAACTGTCGGAATGGGACATACCCGTCGTACCTTTCTCCCACCTGAGCGGCGCGCTCTCAGGTGCGCTGTGCGCCCTGTTGCTGCTAGGGATCGCGCGGAGCCCTTTGGGACGCCAAGACCTGTATAAAGTGAATGGGGTTTGATCCCTTGCGGATCCGGCTTTGTACCCATTCGGCGCTTCTCGCCTGCTCCCAACCCGTGCCTTGTTTCTTGCCTTCTTTCAGCCCCGACGCTCAGCCTGACTGCAGTGCCCTTCTCGCCCGGCGCGAGTGGATGCGCCATTGGCTGTTGCGCCCTTCGCTGGGCGCGGGGCTGGGCCTGCTCGCCGGGGCACCCTGGGCCCAGGCCGGGGCCACCGTGCTGGCCGCAGGCCCGGCCGATGTGATGGTCGACTACCAGCGTTTTTTGGCTGGCCGCGATCCTTTGCAGATTCAAGACTTCGGTGGCGCCCATGCGCGCCGCGATGTGGCCGAAGTGGTTTTGCTGCACCAAGCCTTGCACCTGGGCGGTTGGCGGCAGGGCTTGGAATTTCGAGACATGCCTTCGGGCGAGCGCTTGTTGCGCGAAATCGGCAGCGGTCATGTCATTTGCAGCGCCACGTCTTACTGGAAGGACGATATCGCCGGCGCCGAGGACCGGGTCAGCCTGAGCCTGCCCTTGGTCGGCAATGGCGAGTTCGAAGCCGGGCTCTACACCGTGGCCAGCAACCCGCGCGCCTTGGCGGCCAAGACCTTGGCCGATGTGCAAAAACTCAGTGTGCTGTCCAACCGCAACTGGGTGGCCGATTGGCGCACCTTGGAGCGTCTGGGCATTGCCGACCGCCAGCATGTCACCAACTGGGAACTGATGCCCAAGATGGTGGCGGCCGGCCGGGCCGATTTTTTGCTGGCCCCGTTTCAGGCGAGTGAGGACCTCTCGCTGCAAGTTGCGGGCGTGCGATTGATCCCGATTCCGGGGCTGAAGATCGGCATGCAAGGCACCCGGCACTTTTTGATTTCAGCCAAACATCCGCAAGGGCTGGACCTGAAGTCTCGGCTGGATGCCGGCCTGCAGACCTTGATCCAACAAGGGCGGGTTCGCAAAGCCTATGTGCAGTCGGGCTTTTTCAACCCCAAGGTGCAGCAATGGCGGCGCCTGTGAGCGGAAGGTGGCGCGGCCGATGGGCGGCCCTCTTGCCCAACCTCTTGCCCACCCTCTTGGCTGCCTGTCTTGCAAGTTTTTTGGCGATGCAAAGCGCCTTCGCTGCCGTCATCACCTTCCCGCTGCCCAGCGATGGGGATCAAAGCCGCTACGCCTTTGAGTATGAGCTCTTGCGCGCGGCCTTGGCGGCCAGCCGGGAGGGTCATCCGTCTGAGCCCGAAGAGCTGCGCTGGTCGGCCCAAACCATGACACAAGGGCGCGCGCGCCTGGAGGTCGCGGCCGGCCGACTCTCGGTGGTGCACAGCGTGGCCACGCCCGAGCTTGAACAGCAACTCCAGCCCGTACCGTTCCCCATCGACAAAGGCCTGAACAGCCAGCGCATCTTGCTGACCCGCAAAGCCTTGCTGCCCCAACTGGCCACGGTTCACAGCGCTCAAGACTTGCGCAGCCTGCGCTTTGGCGTTTTGGGCAGTTGGAGTGACCGGCGCTTTTTGCAAGCACAGGGCTACAAGATTGAAGCCACCGAGAACTTCAGCAGCCTGTTCAAGATGTTGGGCTTGGGGCGCAGTGATGTGTTGATGTCGGGCCTGCTGCACGTGGCCCAGCTCAGCCCGCAGTTGGCGGATTCGGGCGACTTGGCCTGGGAACCGAGCCTGCTGATCGTCTTGCCCACCCAGATGCAGTTCTATACCGCCCGCAGCCCCGAGGGCGAAGCCTTGGCCAAGCGTTTGCTGCGTGGCTTGCAGCGTTTGCAAGCCCAGGGAGAGTTCGACCGGCTGCACAGCCGCTACTTCGGCGAACAAATCGCGGCCAGCCAGGGGCGCCGCGTGATTCGGCTCGACCTTTAGGCGGGGTCGCTCCACCCCTGCGGCCCAGCCGACTTGGGATCGAGCGCGGCGCCCACTTGCGCGGCATGGGTGAGCAACAAATTGTGCTCCGCACCCGCCAGCTCCAGGTAGTGATGCGCAGGCAAGAGCGCGCGCACTTGTGCCACATCCTGCAGCGGCACCACCCGGTCAAGCGCCCCGGCGATCACCCGCAGCTCGAAGGCCGCGGGGTGCAAGTGACGGTAATGGGCATGCTGAGCCCCCAGCGTGCCTTGGCGAAACATCGAGGCCAAGGCCTCGGCATAGCCCGGCACCCGTGCCTGCGCGTTGAAACGCGGCGTGAGATGCGCCGCGTTGATGGCGGCATAGCGCTTCTTGCGCCGGCGCTCCAGGGCCGGCAAGCCGATGCGGCGCATCAAGGGACGACCCAGCGCAGGCAAGGCAAATACCCGCGGCCAAAAGGAGCCGCGCATGAAGTCCAGCAAAGGCGCCACCAGCACCAGCCGTTCAATGCGCTCGGGCCGCTGTTGAGCCAAGGCTGCGGCGACAGCCGCGCCGAAGGAGTGACCAAGAAGGGTCAATGGACGCTTGCTGTCGATACCATCGAGCACTTCGAGGGCTTGCTGCAAAAACAAGGCAAAGCGGTAAGGCCGTGCCGGGCGGTCCGAAAGCCCATGCCCATAAAAGTCGAAGCGCACCGTGCGCATGCCGGCCGCATGCAGGGCGGGCACCAAGCGGTCGAACTCCCAATGCGGGACGGTGGCGCCATGCAGCAGCAAGCACGTCGGTGCGCTCGATTCGCCTTCTTCCAATACATGAGTCAGCCCGGCACTGAGCGCCAACTGCCGACCCGCAGCCTCAGCCCTCAAGTGCTGCAAATCCTTCAGCCCAGCCATCGCAAAACTGACCTCGCTCTTTTGTTATGCCTTGCTCGCGGGCCTGACTGGCCCCCTCCCTGGGCTGCCGAGCGCGCGCCGGCAGCAGGCTGCACTGTAGCGACTCAGAAATAGCCACGCAGGCTGAGCTGCCAGGCACTGACTTGCGGCAGGCTGCCGTATTCGCTGCCTGCACGGCCCCAATGCCGCTGCCATTGCAAGGCCACATCCAAGCCCGGCCAGCGGCGCCGCAGTTCCAGCCACGCCAGCTGGCTGTGATCTTGCGGGTTGTGGCGCAGCATGGCGTTCAAGTCCAGCTGCGGCCAGCCTGGCAGATCGGGCCAGTTGAGATACAGCCCCCATTGGCTGCGGGTGTTGAGCGCTTGCGCTCGCTGCACCCATTGCCGATAGGCCCAGTAGGCGCCCCCCTGAGCCTGCAACTGCTGCCAGGCTTGCTGATCGGGCGCAGCGCCGTCATAGGCCCACTCCAGCGTGAGCGAGAGCTTGTTCTCGGCAGTGCTGCGCAGCCCCATCGCCCATTGGTTCTGCCAAGACTGCGCAGCCTGAGGCAGCGCCAAGGCTTGCTCGATTTGCATGCGGCGCTGGCCCCCCGCCCATTCGCCATAGACCAAGGTCGAGGGCCCCCACAGACTGCTGAGGTTCATGCCCAGCTGAGGCGACTGGCCGTCAGCCCCAAAGAGCAGCCATTGGGGCTGCAAGTTCTCGGTCCAACGCTGGCTGAGGCTGATCAGATAGCGGCTGCGGTCATTGGTGGCGCCCAAGTCCGCGCTCCAGCCTGAGCTGCTGGCTTGCTGCGCCAGCTTTGGCGCCAGCATGGCGCTGAGGGCGCCGCCCGCCCAAAGCCCTTGTGCCCGCAGCATCACGGTGCCGAGGCGGTTGTTTTTGATGCTGGCGGGGTCCACCGCAATCTGCGAGCGCAAGGCCCCGGCCCGCAAAAAGTCACTTGGGTTGTAGCCCGTGCCCAGGCCTTGCCGCGCATTGATGCGGCCCAGGTCCAGCGCCAAGGATTCGCTCGGCTGCCAACTGACGTAGGCCTCTTGCAGGCTGAGCAAGCTGGGCGGATACGGCTGCTGCGCCGGTTCACTGTGGTCCAAGCGCAGCACGCCCACCCAGCGCATTTCGGCACTGCTGCGCACATCGGCTTGCAGGCGCATTGAAGCGCGCCCCTGGCTTTGCGCCTCGGGCCGCCCGCGCTCACTGGCCTGGCCCCAAGCCAGCTCCCAATAGCCCTGCCAAGGCTGGCGCGCTTGAGCGGCTTGCTCCTGCGCCTGCGGCGCCAGATCGGCCAGATTCAAAGCCGCCAACTCTTCCGGCGTGGGCTCGCGCCCCTGGGCCATGGCCAGGCCCGGCAAGCCCATCAGGGCCGTCAGCCCCGCAAAACCCAGCCGCATCCAGCCACGGCATACGGCGCGCAGCGCATGGCGCCAGCCCATGCCCGCACTCATTCCGGCTGGAAGCGCGGCAGATAGTCGCGCTGCAACCAGACCTCCGGCACCTCGCGGCGCACCCAGTCACTCAAGCGCATCACCGTCACCCAGCTCGGGTCCAGGCCATCGATGATGACGGTCTCGGTCGGGCGCTCCGCCCCCAGCTGCTTTTGGTAGCGCCGGTAAAACGCGGTCTTCAGCAAGGCCCCGCTCTCCGCCATGAACTGCGCTTTGAGGGGGCGCATGCCGTCCACGCTGATCCAGAGCAGGATGCGGTGGTAGCTGGCGTCGGCATTGCGCCCGCTGAGGCTGAGCCGCCAAGCTCGGCGCGTTTGCCTGTCCCCATCGACCACGTCTTCCTCAAGCGCCTCGGTCGCTTGGTAGTCGCGCGCCAAATTGACCGTCACCACATCGCCGTTGGAGGCCTGGCCCAACAAGCGCTGTTGGGGCGAGAGCCGGATGCTGGCGCGATTGGCGGGGTCGTAAAACCAAAGGTCTTTGCCGCTGTAAAGCATCAGCTTGCCGGCATCGCGCGAAGGCGCCACAAAGCGCACCAAGCTGCGGAATTGCCCGGTGGCGTCCGCCTTGGAATAGACCGCCAGGGTGCTGCTGTCGGTCTGCTTGCCTTGCCGGTACTCCAGCAAGGTGTTGTTCAAGCCAAAGCCGTGGGAAGGGTTGCGCACCGCATCGCTGGCGCTCAACAAGGCCTGCGGGTCGGGGCTGCTGGGCGCCGCCGCTGCGAGCGGGAGGGGCCAAGCGCCCATGCTCAGCAAGAGCGCAGCCAAGCTGGCCAAGGTTGAACGACGCGAACCGAGGGGGCGGTGGTTTTGAAGGGAAAGTTTCATCGCAGCGACTCCGCTTCAAACATGACGCAAGGCATCCACAATCGGCAGGCGCGCGGCACGCCGAGCCGGCCACCAGGCCGAGAGCAAGGCCACGCCCAGCAGGCCCAGCGCACTGCCCAAGAGCAGGCCCGGGTCGCGCAGCCGCACCCCCACCGGGTAGGCATACACATAGCCCGGCGGCGTCCAGGTCAGGCCCGCACGGTTGATCAAGCCTGCCACCACGAAAGCCCCGATCAAGCCCAGGGCCACGCCGATCAAGCCCAGCAACAAGCCCTCGCTCATGAACAAGCGGCGCACACCGGAACGACGCTCGCCAATGGCCCGCAAAGTGCCGATCTCGGCGGTGCGTTCGATCACCGCCGTGCTCATGGTGTTGCCGACCGTGAACAACACAATCACGCCGATCAACACCGCCATGAAGCCAAACATGGAGTCAAAGAACTGCAGGCTTTGTTGGTACATGGGCGCCAGCGTCATGAAGTCCAACAGCTCCAAGGCCTGGCCACGCGAGGCCGCGTCTTGCTGCAGCAGCGCTTCGATGCGCGCACGGGCGGCCGGCAATTGAGCGCTGTGTTTGAGCTGGATCTGCAGTGCCGTGACCTGGGGCGGCTTGTCGCCATACACCAGCTTTTGCGCCTGCGCCAAATGCATGACGGCCACCCGGTCGTCAAACTCCTTCAGGCCAAAGTTCTCCGCCCGCAGCACCTGCAGCCCCACCACATTGGGCGCGCCCTGCATGCTGGATGCGAGCATTTCGATACGCACAGCGCCAGGATCGCCGCTGCCGATGTTTTTTTGCCCCGCGTCGCGCGCCTGCGTCTCGGCCAGCGCGGCGATATCGGCGGGCAGAGCAGCCGCAGCGCCCTCGACTTCTGGCGTGGGCGCTGCGGCGGGGCAGTCTTTCACCTGCAAGGGGCCGCACAGTTGCAGCTTGCGCGCCACGCCGTTGCCGATCACCACCGCATTGACCGGGCTGCCGGCCAGATCCATCGCAGGCCGGTACATGGCGGCGCCGTAGTCGTCCCAGCGGCGCAGCGCGTTCTGGCCTTCCGGGTCGATGCCGGCGGCGGCCACGGCGGTGGATTGGTTGGCCGCAAAGTTACCCACCAAGCCGCCCAGCTCGAGCTTGGGCGTGACGACGTTCAGCATGGGCGCCAGCTCAGGGTCTTGCTGCAGGCGCGTCATCAGCGCTTGATAGTCCCGGATGCCATAGCTGGCGGGGTTGCCACTGCCGTAGAGAAAATAGCCTTGGCGTTGAATCTGCACATGACCATGCAGCTGCACAAAGCCGGTCTCCATGCCCAGGATGGCGTTGCGGGCGTAGCCACCAAAAACAAGAATGGACTCCAGACCCACAATCATGGCCAGCAAGGTGGTGATGGAGCGACGACGGTTGCGCAGCAGATTGCGCAAAGCGAGCTTGAAGGTGGCGGCGTTCATGCGCGTGCCTCCGCAACCGAAGCTGCTTGGGAGACCGGCGGCGCGATGCGCCCATCACGGATGTGAAAAATCTCATCCGCCTCGGCCAGCAACTGCTGATCGTGCGAGCTGAAAACAAAGCTCACCCCGCGCTCGCGTTGAAGCCGCCGCATCAAGGCAATGATGGTGGCGCCGGTGGCGCTGTCCAGATTGGCGGTGGGCTCATCGGCCAACACCAACTCGGGCTGGTTGGCCAGGGCGCGCGCAATCGCCACCCGCTGACGCTGCCCGCCCGAGAGCTGGCCGGGCCGGTGCTGCGCAAACTCGCTCAAGCCCACCGCGTTCAGCAGTTCTTCCACCCGAGCGCGGCGCTGCGCCGCCGCCAGACCCAAACGTAGCATCGGGTACTCGACGTTTTCATAGGCGCTGAACACTGGCAGCAGATTGAAGTTCTGGAACACAAACCCCATGCGCTGCGCGCGCAAATCGGTCAACTGGTCGTCATTGAGCTGCTCGACCCGCTCGCCCAAGACCCGCACTTCGCCCTGATCGGCGCGGTCCAAGCCGCCAATGATGTTGAGCAGCGTGGTTTTGCCACTGCCCGAAGCGCCGGCAATGACGCTGAAGCGTGCGGGTGCGATTTCAAGACTGATGTCGCGCAAAGCGGGCACGTCCACGGCATCCAGCCGGTAGGTCTTCTGGACCCGCGTGAGAGAAACGGGAGACATAGGGGGTGCAAATCGGTAGTGAAGTCGCCCGCAGTATCGGCACCCCGCACCGCCAGGTCTTGAACGAAAGCGACACCCGAAGCAGCGGCAGGGCTAAGCGCCGCTCGCTCTCACCCGAGGTGCAAGCAGGCGAGCAAACGGCGGTGCGGGGAGCCCAACACGGCCAATCCCCCCGTACACCTCATTCACCCTTGCCTTGCCGATTCTGTGCAATTCCCAAAGCCAAGAAAAGCGCTTGACATCATCGTTTACGCTTGTAATCATTCGAACAATTACAAATGTAAATACTCATGCTCAAACCTCCGACCATCAGCGACGCTGAAAGCCATGTGATGGAGCTGCTCTGGCGGCAAGCACCGCAAGCCGCAGAGGACCTCGCCGCCACTCTGCACGCAAGTCAAGGTTGGCAGGCAAGCACGACCAAGACTTTGATCAATCGCCTCTTGAAAAAGGGCGCAGTTTCAGCCTCTCGCGACGGGCGAAGGTTCCTCTACTCGCCACAACTGGGGCGCGATGCCTGGCTGAGCAGCAAGAGCATGTCTCTCATTGACCGTTTGTTCGGTGGAGGGCTAGCGCCACTCGTTGCGCAATTTGCGTCGCAACGCAAGCTCTCCAAGGCGGATATCGCGGCACTCAAAGCACTGATCAAGGAGCAAGAGGATGACTGAAGCCCTTGTGCTAGCAGGTCTGCAGCAAGCGCTGATTCTCAGTTTGGCTGTCATTTTGCTGCGACTTGTACGCCCGGTGCTGCTTCGCCAAGGTGCCAACACAACCTACAGCGCATGGCTTTTGGTGCCTGCGCTCCTCCTGACGCCAACACTCCCGCGGCCAAGCAGCGAGCCTTTGCAGATCGTATGGGCCGCTGCTGGTGGCTCTGCCGCGACTGGTTTCACCACGATGCCATCCTTGCCGCAGGTCGACCGCATGTTGCCGTGCTTGCTGGTATGGCTGAGCGGCACCTTTGTCGTCCTTGCTCTTTGCGCTTGGCGCCATTGGAGATTGATCCGACGCGCTGGTTCGCTACCTGCCGGTTCAAGCCCCGCTCTTGTAGGACTGCTGCGCCCACATATCGCTTTACCGACGGATTTCGAACTGCGGTTTTCACCTGAGGAGCGTGAACTCATCCTCGCGCACGAAGCGGTACATCGAGTGCGTCTAGACAACCTTTGGAACCTGCTTGCGACCTTGTTGACCGCACTGCATTGGTGGAATCCTTTGGCCTGGTGGGCCGTGCATCGAATGCGTGCAGACCAGGAATTGGCCTGCGACGCAGCCGTGCTGCGAGCACGACCCAACTCGAAGGCAGCCTATATCCGTGCGCTCCTGGCCACCCATTCGCTCCAAAGCGCTGGCACGCCGCTGGCCAGTCATTGGAGCTCAACCCACCCTCTCGTTGAAAGAATCACCATGCTGAAACATCACGAAGTGTCGCCGCGTCGTCGTTTTGCCTTTTTAGGGCTGGGTTTGCTGAGCACCGTTGGACTGGCATGGGCAGCACAGACGGCGCCTGCCACCCATTCAAATGCGCAACGGGCCTATATCCAGACGGAGATTCGCGTCGGAGCTCATGTTTCAAAGCCCGCACTGCTTGTGGAGTTGGGCGTTCCTGCCACCATCGGCATTGATGCTGGTGATGGGGGAGGACACTGGGAAGTCCTGATGACCGTCACTCAACAATCCGACGGCCAGTTGCGTGTCCAAACAGAACGCAGTTTCGGGACCCCAGCGCAAAAATTGGACGGCAAGCACACACAACTTGGACGCCCGGGTATGTCGATGGTGTTGACCTTCCCCGCGCCAGACGGCGGACCTGATTTCGTGATGAAACGAGTCGTCAAGCTGGTTCCCGTCGACGTCGTCCCGACCCGGCGATAAGGTCTGGCAACTTTCGGTCAACGCGTTCGATTTGGAAGAACGCGTTTACGCGTCCGAGTTTGAGTGGCAAATTTTCTCAATGTCTTCAATGGACCAATTCCGTTGAAAAAGTCGTTGATCGCCATGACCGTGCTGCTGCCAACGAGGA
>CAMFGY010000012.1 GCA_945952065.1 uncultured Burkholderiales bacterium
TTCGAGCAAGCTCATCGAGCTTAGGTCGGCGTCCATGGAATCGGCAGCAGCCCAAATATGACCACATTTCAACAAACTTATATCAACGCACTACTCGCCGAAGCAAGCTATGCGAATGACTTGCGGGACGGAGATACGGGGCCATTGCTAGTAGGGCGACTCTCCACGAGCATGACCCTGACCCTAGCTAAGTTCATTGGCGACGGAAATAGGGGTCAGGTCTTAACGATTAGCCCCTGGCACTCCCCCCAGTACTGATCAGATCAGAATACAGGTCTCACCATTTTTGATTTCTATACTTTGGTGGCAGAGACGGTCTCCGAATTTGGATTTACGGTGGGATTGGTGAGCCAGTTGGTGAGCCGGGTAGAGCGGGCTAGAAAATCGGACGAAGGGGTGGGAACCTAATATTTAGGACTTGACCCTGGGTTCCTTCCAAGACGCCGGTCAAGTTGTTTCTTCATGCCGTTCAGGCTCGATTCCACCTGACATTGCCGTGTACACATGGAGCAGCTCTGCCCTAGCCCAGATACCATCGCGAGCCTTAAGGTCGCAGGTCTCAATATGAACAAGCACACACAAGTCTTTGTCGAAAGAGCCGCTCCAAGCTTTTTCAAGACCCTGGTGGTATCCGGATTGATCCTGGCCAGCATTGCCTGCTATCGACCAGCCATTGCCCAGGCAGCCGCTACGCCCACCCCAAGCTTGGCTGCGCCCCATCCCCAAGCATCGGGCCACCCCATCGTGTTGGGCCATAGCCATTTGCTGAAGTCCGAAGTGCTGGCGCAGGAGCGTCCGCTGCACATCTATCTCCCGCCTAGCTATGAGCAGGGTGGCACGCAGCGCTACCCGGTGCTGTACCTGCTGGACGGAGGCCCTGCGCAGGACTTCGTGCACATCGCCGGCATCGCGGCTCTGGCGGCGGACTGGCGCTATATCCGGGACTTCATCGTGGTGGGCATCGAATCGCTGGACCGCTACCACGAGCTGCTGCACAAGTCCGAGGTGCCAGAAGAGCAAAAGCGCAAGCCCACGGCCGGTGGCAACCATCGTTTTCGCGAGTTTGTGGCTCGCGAGCTCAAGCCCTGGGTGAATGCCCGCTACCGAACCAGTGGCGAGGACGTGCTGATGGGCGAATCGGTCGCCGGTCTGTTTGTGACCGAGACCTTTCTGCGCAGCCCGGGCCTCTTTGACGGCTACATCGCCATCAGTCCCTCGTTGTGGTGGAGTCGTGAATCGCTGTCGCGCGAGGCTGATGCTTTGATGCAAAAAACCGAGTTTGCGCGACAGCGCATTTTCCTGACCATGGGCAACGAAGGCGGCGAGATGCAAACCGGCGTTGAGCGCCTGGCCGCCACACTCAAGGCCCGCGCCCCGGCCAGCCTGAGCTGGACCTACCGGCTCATGCCGATGGAGGAGCACGCCACCATCTACCATCCCGCGGCCCTGGCCGCTGTCCGCTGGATGTTCAGGGCTACACCCGCAGCAGGCCACTGAAGCTTGCGCATGGCCCCGCATCGCCAATGCGCTCAGCGCTCCTCCTCAAGACTGAGCTCCCCGCTCGTCGCCCCTCATCGCGCTGGGTGCTCAGCACTCGCTCGGCTGTACCCTCGCTCGCCCCTCACCCATCAGGATCAAATATGCTGCTAGCCAAGGTTTTGTCGGGTTGATTGCCGGATTGCCGTGAGAACCCGGCTTGATACTGCGGAAGTTTTGCTAGGGTGCAGTCGGAGATTGACTTGTCCATCATGCTGAAGGTCCAGTGCGGTGCCGGGGTTTCAAACAAAGGGGCTTGGCTTGGGCGGGTCGGCTGGGCTGGGCTTGGGCGGCTCTTGGCTTTGTGCGGCTGGCTGCTTTTGGCGATACCGTCAGCGGGTGCAAACGCGCTGCACAGCTTGCGTTTTTCGCACATGGGCGTGGACCAAGGCTTGCCCAGCGGCGGCGTGATCAGCCTGTTGCAGGATCGCAGCGGCCTGATTTGGATGGGCACGACCGCGGGTTTGGCGCGCTTTGATGGCCAAGTGGTCAAGACCTTCAAATCACGCCCGGAGCAGGCCGACACGATCAGTCATTCCTTGGTTGAAGCCTTGTTGGAGGACGAACAAGGGGTGTTGTGGATCGGCACCCGCGGCGGCCTGGATCGCATGGTCTTGGCCACCGAGAAAGTGCAGCGTCAGCCCATGCCTGAAGCGCTGACGCTGGCGCAGCGGCGCGTGCTGGCCCTGGCACCGGCCGGGCCGCAGCGCCTGTGGGTGGCCACCATGGGGGGGCTGCTGCAGTTCAACACCGCTGAGCGACGTTTTGTGGAATGGCAAAAGCCCGGTGCCGAATGGCTGTCCTTGCAGCGGCCGGTGCGGGTCTTGTTGCCCGACGGGCAAGGTGGGGTCTGGGCGGCCGAGAGCCAGGAGGTCGTGCGCATCAATGCCCAGGGTCAGGTCTTGTCTCAATTCGCAACCCTCAACGGCCTGGGCGCAGCGTCGATGTCGGCGAGTGACTTGCAGGTGTCGGCCTTGGCGCTGGACGGGCGAGGTCGGCTTTGGGTGGGCATGGTGGGCGGCTTGCAGACTTGGCGTTGGGCCGAGGGGCAAAGCCAAGATCAGGCGCCGCGCCCGGACCCCTTGGCCACTCAGCTGAACCTGGCCCGCGACCGCATCTACAGCCTGCTGCTGGACCGAGATCAGGCCATGTGGATCGGGGCTTTCAGCCGCCCCGCCTTGCACCGATGGCAGGAGGGGCGACCCGCTGAACCGGGTGAATCGCGTCTCGACACCTTGGTCAAATTGCCCTCGGTGGACAGCAGCCTGAGCGAAGACTCGGTGGCCAGTCTGATGCAAGACCGCAGTGGCGGCCTGTGGGTGGGCACGCTGAGCAGCGGCGTGAGCTTGGCCGATCTGCGCGGGCGGCGTTTTCAAACGTATTTGAGTTTGCCGGGCGACCCTCAGAGTCTGTCCAATGACACGGTGATGGCGGTGGCTTTTGACGGCCCGCAGCATGTGTGGGTGGGCACTTATGGCGGCGGCTTGAACCGCTTGCACTGGCCCAGCGGCGCGGTGGAACGCATCAGCTTGCAAGAAATGCCGCTCAGCCACGTCAAGGCCTTGCTGCGCGAGCCGGATGGCACGCTTTGGGTGGGTGGAGAGCGGGGTTTGCTGCGCTATGACCCGGTCAGCCGACGCAGCCAGCCCTTGGATCTGCGGCCCAATGTGTTGGCGCCGGTGTCGGTCAGCGGCCTGTTGCGCATGCCCTCTGGCGAGTTGTGGGTGAGCAGCGCTCAAGGCCTGTATCAGGTGGACCGCAGCGGCCGAGCGCGTGCCCATGTGGCCGACCCGCGCAAGCCGGCGGCGCTCAGCCATGACATCGTGGATTGCCTCTTGCTCGACAGCAGTGGCCGGCTGTGGGTGGGCACCAAGGGTGGGCTGCATTTGTGGGATGCGGCGAGCCAGAGTTTTTCTCAACCGGTGCAAGGCAATGCCGACGTCGCGCGGGCCTCGAACTTGCAGGTCTATGGCTTGCGGCAAGACGCACAGGGGCGGATCTGGGTGGCTTCAGAGCTGGGTTTGTTTGAATTGCTCAGCCTGGGCTCTGGACGCTTTCAGTACAAGAGCCAGGCGCAGGTGCCGGGCATGCCGGGCGGCGCTTTTGAGTCGATGCAGGATTCGGCCTCGGGTCGGATCTGGTTGGGCAACGAGCAGGGTTTGACCGAGTTTGATCCGCAGACGCAGCTCGCGCGGTTTTATCCGGTGGCAGCGCACTTTGAAGGCGGCTTCAGTTTTGCGGCAGCGGCCCGTGCCCCCGATGGCACGCTCTATTTCGGTGGCAAAGGCCTGGTGCGCTTTCGGCCGGAGGCCTTGCAAGACAATGTTCAGACACCGCGAGTTGTGCTCAGTGATTTGCGGGTGTTCAATCAATCGTTGGCGGCCGACGCCAAAGTCCCGTCCGCAAGCGCTGGCTTGAGCCGCGCCAGCGGCCCCGCGCTGACGCTGGAGGACCTGGGCATCACTGGGCCCTTGCACTTGGCTCAACAAGTGCGGCTCAGCCATCGAGAGGCCATGGTCAGCTTTGTGCTCTCGGCCCTGCATTTCGACAAGCGCGGCCAGGTGCGGCATGCCTGGAAGCTGGAAGGCTTTGACCGCGACTGGATCTATGGCCAAGACAGCTCTGGCGTCGCCACCTACACCAATTTGGATGCGGGCCACTACCGCTTGTTGGCCAAGGCCGCCAATCCCGATGGGGTCTGGGGCAAAGAGCAGCAGCTCTTGAGTGTGGAGGTGCTGCCGCCGTTTTGGCGCACGCCATGGTGGAACGCCGGCCTGGTCTTGAGCGCGCTGCTGGCCCTGGGCGGGGCCTACCGCTGGCGGGTGCGCAGCTTGCACCACACCCGCCAGAGCCTGCAGCGCGAGGTGACGGCTCGAACCCAGGAACTGCAAGAGCAAGCCCATCAATTGGCGCATGAAAAGCAGCTGGCATTGCAAGCCAGCGATGCCGCAGAAAAAGCGCGTCACGACATCGCGCTCTTGAGCGAAATCGGGCGTCAAGTCACGGCCTCCTTGGATGCTGCCTCGATTCAGCAAACCCTGTACCAGCGGGTGGAGGAGCTGATCCAAGGCGATGTCTTTGGCTTGGGCCTGGTCAATGCCTCGGCAAGGGTCTTGGTGTTTGATTTCGTCATGCACAGCGGGCAGGCCTGCAAGCCTTATGTGCGCAGCCTGGAGGCGGTGGAGATGCCCGGGGTGCAGGCGGTCTTGCAAGGGCAGGCTTTGCGGGTGGACCAAATCGAACGCGACAGCCGGGTCCTCTACAAGCAAGAAGGCCCAAGCCGCATCGTGCTGCAAAACGGCGAGGACCCGGCGCCCGTGAACTCGGGCATCTATGCGCCCATGCTGCTCAAAGACAAAGTGGTGGGGCTGATCTTCATGCTGAGCGAGCGCAGCCATGCCTTCCAGTCCAGCGACTTGGCGATTTTGGAAACCTTGGGGGCTTATGCCGCCGTGGCGCTGGACAACGCCGAGGCTTACCGGCAGCTGAAGTCCGCGCAAAACCAGTTGGTGGAGCAAGAAAAGATGGCGGCCTTGGGCTCCTTGGTGGCGGGGGTCGCCCATGAGCTGAACACACCGATTGGCAACAGCCTCTTGGTGGCCAGCACCTTGCTCGACCGCGGCCGGGCCTTCAGCCGACAGCTGGCCGAGGGTGCTTTGCGGCGTTCCGCCTTGGAGCAGCATTGCCAAGCCAATGAAGAGTCCAGCCTTTTGCTGGTGCGCAGCTTGAGCAACGCCGCCCAGCTGATCACCAGCTTCAAGCAGCTGGCGGTGGACCAAACCTCGGAGCAGCGCCGGCAGTTCCAGCTGCACACCTTGTGCACCGAAATTGCCCAGACCCTGGGCAACCGTCTGCGCCGAGATGGGCATGAGCTGCAGTTGGCGGTGCCAGAGGAACTGAGCCTGGACAGTTTTCCCGGCCCCTTGGGACAGGTGCTCACCAATTTGGTCTTGAACGCCATCATCCACGGCCTGGAAGGGCGGCGTGAAGGGCGCCTGAGCCTGAGTGCCGAAGCCTTGGAGGGCGCACGCATTCGGATGCTGTTCAGTGACAACGGCCGGGGCATCAGCCCCGAGCACATCGCCAAGGTGTTCGATCCTTTTTTCACCACCAAACTGGGGCAAGGCGGCAGCGGCCTGGGGCTGCACATCAGCTACAACATCGTGCACTCGGTGCTGGGCGGCAGCATCGAGGTCAGCAGTGCGCCGGGTGAGGGCGCGCGTTTTGAGATCATCATCCCCGCCGTGGCGCCCCAGCGCGTGGAGTGAGCCCGCCGGGGTCAGGCGCCGGGGCGGCGACAATCCAAGCTTTTGCGGCCGTCTTCCTGACTCAACTGCCCATGCTCAGCCCTGATCTTGCTTTGACCTTTTTCACCCTGGCTCTGCTGCTGGGCTACACCCCCGGCCCGGACAATGTGTTTGTGCTGATGCAGTCGGCCATGCAGGGGCGGCGCGCTGGCCTTTATGTGGTGCTGGGCCTGTGCACCGGGCTGCTGGTGCACACCGCAGCCATTGCGCTGGGGCTGGCGGCGGTGTTCGCGGCTTCGGCCCTGGCCTTTACTGTGCTCAAGCTGGTGGGCGCGGCTTACTTGGCGTATCTGGCGTATCAAGTCTTGCGTGCCCCGGTGGGGCCGCTGGCCGAGCAGGCGCAGCTGCGCCTGAGCCCCTGGAAGATGTACAGCCGTGGCGTGGTGATGAACCTCACCAACCCCAAGGTGGTGTTTTTCTTCTTGGCTTTGCTGCCGCAATTTGTGGACGCAAACGCCACCGCTCAACATGGGCCGGTGGCCTGGCAGATCGCTCAGCTGGGCCTGATCTTCATCGTCGCCACGCTGATTTCCTTTGGCTCCATCACTTACTTTGCCGGTGCGCTCAGCCAGGTGTTGAAGCGCTCCACCCGCGCCCAGCGCGCCCTGAACTGGCTGGCCGGCACGGTCTTCATCGGCCTGGCACTGCGCTTGGCACTGGCCGAGCGCTGAGTGCTCAGGGCCGGGGCTCAGGCCTGCACAGGCGCTCGCTGCAGCAAGGCCTGCCCCATGCGGATCTGCGTGCCGGTGCTGATGCCGGGGCAGAGCTCGAAGCCCTGGGGCACGAAGACGATGATGGTGGAGCCATGCTGGAACCAGCCCATTTCTTCGCCCTTTTTGAAGTGGGCCTGGCAGGGCAGTTCGTTGGCGCCTTGGTAGTCCACGTGGAGCAATAAATCGAGGAAGTGCAGGCGCAGGCTGGCCACCAAGATGGCCGCCACCGGCACGATGGCAATCGGCTCGCCGCTCTTCAAGCGGGCGCGCAGCACCGCCCGCTCATTGCGGCAGAACAAACGCTCCACCCGCTTCAGGGCGATGGGGTTGACGTTCCAGGTGTCGCCTGCGATGTGGGTCACATGCTCGACCGTGCAGTCCTGCGGCGCATGGAAGCGGTGGTACATGGCCGAGGTCAGGCGCAGGGTGATGAACATCCCGTCTTGAAAGGCCGAGGTGTCTTGCGTCGGCCCAAACAGGTCTTGCATCGAATACGGAAAGCCCTTGGCTTGAAAGACCTGGCGGCCTTGCACCTGGCCGCAGGCGCCGACGATGGCGTCGCAAGGGCTGCTCAACACCGCTTCACGCGTATCGATCTGCCGGGCGCCCGGCACCAGCTCGCGGGTGAAGCAGTCGTGCAGGCTGTCAAAGCGCTGCTTCTTGGCATCGCTCAGGTCCAGATCGGTGAACAGGCGCCACACGGCAATCGACAATTTGGCCAGCAGCGGGTTGCGGATCTGGCTGAACCTGCCCATGAAGCGGGTCAGGGCGATGCGCGGAATGCGGTTGGTGAGCAGGAAATTGAGATCCTCCTGTTGGAGCATCTTTCGCAGGGAGATTGTCATATTCATGAGGCTGTCAAGCAGCGCTGTTTAGATAAGGGGCTGGACTTCTCGCCCAACCCATGGAACAACAAACTTTTGCACTCTCCGCGCTGGCCCTGGCCGCGCTGGCCTGGACCCTGCCGCGCGCCAAGCGGCGCTTGGAACTGTCGCGCGCCAAACACCGCTCGCTGGCCGGGCACTCGCGAATGGCCAAGCGGCTGGCCGGCTGGATTCCCGGCTATGCCTACGATGAAGCGCGTTTCTTTAACGCGGATGGCGCCAGCGAGGAGGCCGTCAGCCGCCGCCGCGTGGGCTTCAAGCGCTTGGCCGAGTCGCTGGCGCAACGCAGCCCTCAAAGCATCGCCATGACGGCGCAGGCCCGCGAGGCCATCTCGGACCTGCAGTTCACCGGCAGCTACCGCGTGCCCTACCAGTTCAGCCCTTATTTGCGCGAGCATCTGAAGACCGGCAGCTTTTTGCAAAGCGCCTCGGGCGTGCAGGTGGTGGACCTGGACGGCAATGCCTATTACGACCTCACCGGCAGCTATGGCGTCAACGTCTTTGGCTATGACTTCTACCGCGAGTGCGTGGACGAAGGCATTGCGCTGACCCATCGGCTCGGCCCGGTCTTGGGCGCCTATCACCCCTGCGTGGCGGAGAACGTGCAGCGCTTGCGGGCCATCTCCGGCTTGGACGAAGTGTCCTTCCATATGTCGGGCACCGAGGCGGTGATGCAAGCCGTGCGCTTGTCGCGTTATCACACGGGCCGCAAGCATCTGGTGCGCTTTTGCGGGGCCTACCACGGCTGGTGGGAGGATGTGCAGCCCGGCATCGGCAACCCCTTGCCGCCGCGCGAGACCTACACCTTGCAAGACATGAACGAGCGCAGCCTGAAGGTGCTGCGCAGCCGCAAAGATGTGGCCTGCGTTCTGATCAACCCGCTGCAGGCGCTGCACCCGAATGCTGGCGCGCCGGGCGACTCGCAGTTGGTGGACAGCAGCCGCCGTGCGGGCTATGACCGCGCGGCCTACACCGCCTGGCTGAAGCAGCTGCGCCAGGTTTGCACCGAAAACGGCATCGTGTTGATTTTTGACGAGGTGTTCTTGGGCTTCCGCCTGGCACCGGGTGGCGCTCAAGAGTACTTCGGCGTGCGCGCGGACATGGTCACGTACGGCAAGACCCTGGGCGGCGGCTTGCCGGTGGGCGTGGTCTGCGGCAAGGCCGCGCTGATGAAGCGCTTCCGCGAGGAGCGTCCGGCCGACATCTGCTTTGCCCGCGGCACTTTCAATGCTCACCCCTATGTGATGGGCGCGATGAAGGCCTTTTTGGATCGCTTGCAAACGCCTGCGATTCAGGCGGTTTACGCCGGCTTGGACGAGCGTTGGAATGCGCGCGCGGCGCGCTTCAATGCGGCGCTGAAGGCGGGCGGTGTGCCGGTGCAAGTGGCGCAGATGCAGTCGATCTGGACGGTGTTCTACACCCAGCCCTCGCGCTACAACTGGATGCTGCAGTTCTATTTGCGTGAGCAAGGTTTGGCCCTCAGTTGGGTGGGGACCGGCCGGCTGATCTTCAGCTTGAATTACAGCGACGCGGATTTCGATGAGGTCACGCATCGCTTTGTGAAGGCCGCACAACAGATGAAGGCCGAGGGCTGGTGGGATGCAGATCCGGCCCTGAGCAACAAGGCCATCAAGCGCGGGCTGCTCAAGGAGATGTGGCAGGCTTTGCGGGCGGGCCGGTAGGCTTGAATTGGGCATTCAAAAAGAGGGCTTCTTGCGAAGCCCTCTTTGTTTTTGGCAAGCCGCTGGGGCTTACTTCTTCTTGGCTTGCACCTCGTGCACCACATGCTCCATCGGGTCGATCAGCTCGCCGCGCAGCAGGTAGAGCGGGGCCTTGTGGTACAGCATGATGTCGTGGAAAGGGTCAGTCAGGATCTTGGTCATCCAGGCCACGCCGGTCATCAGGTCTTGCTGAATCCACAGCTGCAGCACGCGGAAGATCAGGCCCGCGGCACCCAGGGCCAACCAGGCCATGCCGACGTCGTGCACAAAGCCATTGAAGTCGCTGGCGGGCTGGATCAGGCCGAAGGCCGAAGGCTGGAACCACAGCAGGGCGGGGATGGCCACCCAAATCGCCAGCAGCACAATCTTGCGCTGGATGTTGTAGCCGATCTTGATTTCTTCTTTGTGTTCATCGGTGGCCTGGTTGACATGGTCGTAACCGCGTGGCTCGAAGAAGAAATGGCCGGCCTGGCGGCTGGTCATGGAGACGCACCAGGCCAAGATGGCGGCCATGGCCGGGTCGAAGTACAGCATGCCGTAGGAGATCACGAAGCAGATCGCGCTGAGCAGATGCAGGCTTTGATTGATGCGGCTGTGGTGGTAGTAGCGGTGGTCGTCCCAGCGCTGCTCTTTCAGAGTGGCAGCGAGAGTGGGCAGAAAGGGTTTGTTCACGCGCGTCCTCGATAGCTTGAAGATGGATGAAAGGGGCTGGTAGAGCCAAGGGTCGACCGCCCGCCTTGCTGTAGGGCAGGGCATGGCTTGGCCGCGATGGTGACGGTGCTGCATGAAAATTCCGTGACGATGCACAGCCATTGGGCCGCGCCGCTGGGTCGCAAACTAATTGCAGCCCTGTCATCGAACTGTTATGCGCGCTGGGCACCATGCAGGCATGAAGCACGACACACCGGACGGCATCCTCGTTGACAACTACCCGGCGGCGCATCGCTCCTTGCGCATCGCCTTCGTCACCGAGACCTATCCGCCGGAGGTCAACGGCGTGGCCATGACCATCGCCCGCATCGTCGAAGGCCTGCACGCCCGTAACCATGATGTTCAGCTGATACGCCCGCGCCAGGATGCCAACGATTCGGCGGAATCTGCGGTACGTTTCCATGAAGTGCTGATGCGCGGCCTGCCGATCCCGCGCTACCCGAATCTGCGCATGGGCGTGCCGTCCAAGAAGGCCTTGGTGCAGCTTTGGTCGGTGCACCGGCCCGATGTAGTGCACATCGCCACCGAGGGTGCGCTGGGCTGGTCGGCCCTGCAAGCCGCCACGCATTTGAAGCTGCCGGTGTGCTCGGACTTTCGCACCAACTTCCATGCCTACAGCCGTCACTACGGCATTGGCTGGCTGTACAAGCCCATCATGGCTTATCTGCGCAAGTTTCATAACCGCACGCAGAGCACCATGGTGCCGACTGAAGCCTTGCGTCGCGACCTGGAGGCCGGCGGCTTCAAGAACCTGACCGTGGTTTCGCGCGGTGTCGACACCCAGCAGTTCAGCCCCTTGCGTCGCAGCCAGGCCTTGCGCGAGCAATGGGGCGTGGCGCCGGATGATCTGGTCGTGCTGTATGTGGGCCGCATCGCGCCAGAAAAAAATCTACCCGCATTGATTGCCGCCTTTGAGGCCATCAGCCAACACGACGCCCGCGCCAAGCTGGTGGTGGTGGGCAGCGGCCCGCAGCAAGCGGAATTGCAGCAGCGTTTGCCGCAAGCCATTTTTGCCGGCCAGCGCAAGGGTGAAGACCTGGCCGCGCATTACGCCAGCGGCGATTTGTTCTTGTTCCCCAGCCTGACCGAGACCTTTGGCAACGTCACCACCGAGGCCATGGCCAGCGGCTTGCCCGTGCTGGCCTTCAATTACGCTGCCGCCGCGCAGCTGATTCGCAGCGGCGACAACGGGGTCTTGGTGCCGATGGACGACACGGCAGCCTTTGTGCAGGCCGCCGCAAGCCTGGCGGCCGACCGCCAGGCCTTGCGTTGCATGGGCGAGGCCGCTTGCCACACCGCCAGCGCCTTGGACTGGAGCAGCATCGTCGCCCGCTTCGAAGGCGTGCTCGACGCGGTGATTCACCGCGCCGAAGTGCCTTATCGCTCGCCGATCGTGGCGGCGCGGCAGCGGGCGGTTTGAAGGGCAGGTCTTGGAAAGACCAGCCCTCCTACGCTTTTCTCCTCTCGCCTGTTTCAAAAGCGAATTCAAGGGGTCAGCCTAAAAATGCATTCAATGCGAGTTTAGGCGCGGCAGCCATATCCTTGTCACTTGCTCGCCAGGTTCTTCGCAACCTGGCGGATGTACCCGGGCAACAGGTCATCGCCCGCGATCATAGGAGTCGTTGAGAAAAAGACCCCGACGAGATCGCGCGAGGGATCAATGTACATGCCCTGGAAGAGATTGCCGTGCTTGAACATCGCGCCATCGGCCCAGACTGCGTCGAACTGCCGACTGTTGAAAGCTGGCAGGTCCTCGCCAAAGACTTGGCCTACCCAGCCGCGGGTCCAGTCTCCAGCCTTGTAAGCCTGGCTGTCTCCTGATGTCTGCAGGGCTTTCAGCACTGCGGGTGCAACGATCTGAGTCTTGGAAACCTTCTTCCAACTTGGGGTGTAAATCAGCGCATAGCGCGCCAAGTCTTCCAAAGTTGAATAGCCCAAACCATAAGCGCCAGCCACACCGTCGGGTCCGAGTCCAACCATAAAAGATTGACGTGCCCCGATCTTTGACCAAACTTTCTCGGCAAACATATCTGTGAATGTTCGGCCGCTCGCCCCTTCAATCACATACACAAGCACCTTGGTCGTGAGGGTGCTGTAGCGGGAGGGCATACCTGGCGCTTCGCCCGCAATCGGCTCGGCTGAGCGCAATACCTCCAATGGCGTTTCAAGCACGCCATTGCCATTGGGTACGCCGAGTTCTGCGGCGCCGAATCGTTGAAACATCGACATCGGGTTCGTCTGGGCTTTGAGATCCTCTTGAATGTCAAGGCCAACGGCCATATTGAGAGCGTCGATGACTCGCACTTTGTCCCAATGTGTACCTTGCAATTGTTTGGCATACGCCGTGACAGGTTTGTTCACGTCGATCATGCCCTCAGCTTCCAAAATACTGGCCAACAGCCCGACCGTCGACTTCGTCACCGACGCCCAAAAATGCGCTTGCTCAGGTCTTAGACCAGGGTAAGCCTCGTACACGACCCTGCCATGATGCAA
The DNA here is from genome assembly GCA_945952065.1 of uncultured Burkholderiales bacterium. Lineage (GTDB taxonomy): Bacteria > Pseudomonadota > Gammaproteobacteria > Burkholderiales > Burkholderiaceae_C > Paucibacter_A. The sequence goes on from CAMFGY010000012.1 coordinate 12,366, forward strand.
GATCATGACGGCCTGTACGCGCATCTTTCCATTGGTCACGTATTCATCGAGCGGCCTGGAACGTGATCCGTCGCGCAGTACAAACGTAGTCGACTTCACGCCGGGGACTGGGTGACGTTGAAGTTGGCTGACTTGCCCAACAGGTGGGGCAATCGCCATGCGCTGAAACTCAGACAGATGGGTGTTGTAGTAGAGGGCATGGTCACCGCCCATTTGCCAGTGAAAGTTGCTCCAATGTTTCCTCGCTTCAGCGATGAAGCTCGTGTCGAACGGGCGCTTGGCAGTAGATACTGGAAGGGTTGCTTGAGCGCCTGGTACCTTCAGAGCTTCCTCCAAAGGGTTTTGCGCAAGGGCCGCGCTTGTTGCAGCGAACAGCGTCGTGAACAGTGACAGTGAAAAGCGATGCTTGAACTTCAAATTTGCCTCCTTGGCCAAGTTGTGTGCGGTTTGCCTCGCCCCGCTCGCTCCACCCTAGTGGTAATTGCTGCAGTGACTACGGCACGAACTTCAAGTAGTGAATGTATGCGAAGAGCGAGGGCGTTAGGAATCCGCAGTGAGGCCGGGGTCAAGCCTGGGGTCAGGGCTCGAATCTGAAGCCTCCCCACCTTGGCATTTAGCGCTCTAGATGCTCTCAGCAAAGGTCAGTTCAAGTCACAAAACTGTTGCCTAAAGGGAATCAAGACGCGAGTTGGGTCGCAGGGATTCAGCCTGGGAACTTCGACACCTTTGCGGCGCTTGCTTGCAGTCCTGTCGAACCCACCCGCGCTCGCCGCGCCTCCCGCCCCATCAACAGCCCCATCGCCAAGGCAATCGCCAGCCCAAAGCCCCACATCGGCGCCACGATGGGCACATCCAGCGCGAGCAGGGCGGCGTAGGCGGCCAGCATCAAGAGCACGCTGGCGTTTTCATTGAAGCCTTGCACGGCGATGGAGCGGCCGGCGCTCAGCAAGGTGTAGCCGCGATGCTGCAGCAAGGCGTTCAGTGGCACCACCATCAGCCCGCCCACCGCGCCCACCAAGACCAAGAGCGGGATCGCCAAGACCAGGCTTTGGGTGCTAGCAATCGCGGGAATGAATAAGCCCAGTAGCACGCCGAAAACCAACATGCGCTTGGCCGCGTGCAGCGGCACCCAGCGGCCGGCGGTAGCGGCGCCAGCGATCACGCCCACCGCCACGGCGGCTTGCAGATAGGCCGATTGCGAGAGCGGCAGCTGCAAAACATCGGCCGCCCAGCGCAGCACCGCCAGTTGCAGCGTGGCCCCCACGCCCCAGAACAAGGTGGTGACGGCCAGCGAGAGGCCGCCGTCGGCATCGGCCCAAAGTTTGCGATTGGCACGCCAGAAGTCGCGGCCTAATGCAATCGGGTGAATGCTGCTGGCCGGGTATCGTGCGCCGCTATTGGGCACACCCAGATTGAGCAGGCCGGCCAGGGCGTAGACCGCCATCAAGAACAGGATGGACGCGCTCAGCCCGCTGGCGCTGAACCAGCCCAGTTGGATCAGGCCTGCTTGCAGATGGGCATAAACGCTTTGGCCTATCAGCCAAGGGCTGACCAAGAGTCCGCCCAGCACCGTGCCGAACAGGGCGGCGCAAACCACCGAAACCTCTAACCATCCATTTGCACGCACCAGACGATCGGGCCCGACCAGCTCGGTCACCAAACCGTACTTGGCCGGTGCATAGGCGGCAGCGCCAAAGCCAACCAGCGCAAAGGCCGCGAAGGGATGCGTGCCCCAGGCCAGGCCGCCCACGGCCAGCAGCTTGACCGCATTCATCCAGGCCATCAGCCGGGCTTTGGGGAAGGCGTCGGCCAGCGGCCCAACAAATGGCGCCAGCAGCACATAGGACAGGGTGAAGCCAAACTTCAGCATCGGGGCCCACCAGCCCGGCAGCTGCAGCTCTTGCAAGCGGGCGATGATGACGATGAGCAGAGCGTTGTCGGCAAGTGCGGAAGCAAACTGGGCCGCGATCAAGAGGTGGAAACCGGTGGGCATGGCGGCGGGAACCTCTTTTATTGTTTTGTTCGGGGGCAGGGGGCTGTCGAAGTCAAAAGCGTGACAGCCTGGCATGAAACGGCAGTGACAAGCCGGCAGCGCCCGCCGCGTCCTGCCCTAAGATTTGCGCCATGAACATCGATTGGCTTCACTTCACCCCCTGGCAGGCGCTGGCTGGCGGGCTCTTGATTGGCTTGGCCAGCGCGCTTTACCTGCTGGGCAATGGGCGCATTGCCGGCATCATCGGCATCGTGGGCGAGCCGCTGCGGGCCTTCCTCGGCCCCAAGGCGGCTGGTGCGAGCTCGCAGTCGGCGCGTTTGTTTTTCATCGCGGGCCTCTTGTTGGCGCCATGGTTGTGGCTGGGCTTTGCGCCTTGGCCGCAGGCGCAGGTGGATGTGGGGCCGCTGGGGCTGGTGCTGGCCGGCGTATTGGTGGGCTTCGGCGCGCGGCTTGGCAACGGCTGCACCAGCGGTCACGGCGTTTGCGGCTTGAGTCGCTTGTCCTTGCGCTCGCTGGTCAATGTGCTGGTCTTCATGGCGGCGGGCTTTGCCACGGTGTTTGTGATGCGTCATCTGCTGACGCAGGGGGGCTGAGCGATGTGGCGCGCGGTTTTGGCTCTGCTGAGTGGTTTGATTTTTGGCTTGGGCTTGATGCTGGGTGGCATGAGCAATCCGACCAAGGTCAAGGGCTTTTTGGATCTGGCTGGCGCCTGGGACCCCAGCTTGGCCTTGGTGATGGGCGGTGCTGTGGGGGTGGGGCTGCTGGCCTTTGCTCATGCCAAGCGTCAGGCGCGGGCTTGGTGTGGTGATGCGATAGAGATGCCCTCGAACAAAAGCATCGATGCGCGTCTGATCTTGGGCGGCGTGCTGTTTGGCGTGGGCTGGGGCATTGCTGGGTTTTGCCCAGGCCCGGCCTTGGTGGCCTTGGGCCAGGGCGTGCAGGCGGCCTGGATTTTTGTGCCCGCCATGCTGGTGGGGGTTGGGCTGCATGATCGCTTTTTTGCGGCGCGCGGCTGATGATGGGTTTTCGAATATTTGGAGGCATTGGCCATGTTGATCTTTCGTCAGCTGTTTGATCCCACGTCGTCGACCTACACCTATGTGCTGGGCGATTCGAACAGCGCCGAGGCGGTGATCATTGACCCGGTGTTCGAGCATGAGCGCCGCGACACGGCGCTGTTGCGCGAGCTGGGCCTGCGATTGGTGGCCACGCTGGACACCCATGTGCATGCCGACCATGTCACCGGCGCCTGGCTGCTCAAGCAGCGCTGTAGCAGCCAGATCATGGTGGCTGCAGCCTCCGGCGCTGCCCATGCAGACCGCCTGCTGCAGCACGGCGACCGCGTGGCTTTTGGTTCGCGCTATTTGGAGGTGCGGGCCACGCCCGGCCACACCAATGGCTGCCTGACCTATGTGCTGGACGATTTGAGCCGCGCCTTCACCGGTGACAGCCTCTTGATCCGCGGCTGTGGCCGCACCGACTTCCAACAGGGCAGCCCGGCCTTGCTGTATCAATCGGTCAAGTCGCAAATCCTCAGCCTGCCCGGCACCTGTCTGCTCTACCCGGGCCACGACTATCGAGGGCTGACGGTGACCAGCGTGGCCGAAGAGCTGCGCTTCAATCCGCGCCTTGGGGGGGACGTCAATGAAAGCGACTTTGCGGGCTATATGAACCATCTCGGCTTGCCCCACCCCAAGCTGATGGACAAGGCCGTGCCGGCCAATCTGGTCTGCGGCCGCTTGGAAGGCGGCGACGTGGCCCTGCACGAAGGCGAGTGGGCGCCGCTGACCTTGGCCTTCAGTGGCATTTGGGAGATCCAAGCCCCGGCCTTGGCGGAGTTGCGGGCCGACACAAAAGCCAACGGGGCTGTGCAGCTCTTGGATGTGCGTGAACCTGCCGAGTTCACCGATGCCTTGGGTCATATCGAGGGCGCCCAGCTGCTGCCCCTGAGTCAGCTGTCTGCGCGGGTCTCAGAGCTCGACCCGCAGCGCCCGCTGGTGGCCGTGTGCCGCTCGGGCGCCCGCTCGGCGCAAGCCACGGTGCTGCTGCAAAAAGCCGGTTTCAAGCAGGTGGCGAACTTGAGCGGCGGCATGCTGCGCTGGCGCGCCGAAGGACTGCCGGTGGTGGGCGGTAGCGATTAAGTGGAGCCGGTGCAGCTCTTGTGGGCTGCATGGTTTTCTTGATTTCGGGCTGCCGCGCTCAGCTGGCCCGGCCCGTTGACGGGTGATTGGTGCTCAGCCGAGTTCGCAGCGAAGCGAATCAAGCGCTGACTTGGCGGCACCTGTTGGATCCCAGAACGCGCGGCGCGCGAATTGAGCTTGCCGCCGCTGACTCGCGCAGTGCGCCGCGAGGGGAGTTGGCTCGCCCATGCCGACCCGAGCACCCTGAGCCCGGGATTGGGTCGGGTCGCCGGAGCGCGAAGCGCCGTTCTTTCAGCGCTTGGCCGGATCGACGCCACTCCCGCCGTGCCATCCCCCTCCCGCCTTGAACTTTCCCTGAAAGTGCCGGTGCTTTCTCAAGCTCTGGTTTCAGACCCCTCTGCAAGTCCTTATTTTTGAACGATTTTTGCTTTTGAAAAATCTGAGAAGTTCGCCCTAAGTGCTTGATTTGAAAGAGAAATTCGACGATTTACCTTGACCCGCCCGCGTTCGGGTATTAAAGTGTCGAAAAGTGCAATTTGGTGGGTCGCCGTGGCGAATTTTGTGTTTCAGGGGGCTTCAGCCTTGGCAATGGATGCCAAGGGGCGTTTGGCCGTCCCGACACGCCACCGCGAGGTCTTGCAGGCGCTGTGTGCCGGCCAGCTGACCATCACCAAACACCCGGAAGGCTGCTTGATGGTCTTCCCGCGTCCGGCGTGGGAAGGCTTTCGCGACCGCATCGCCGCGCTGCCCATGTCGGCAGCGGGTTGGAAGCGGGTCTTTCTGGGCAATGCCATGGATGTGGAGATCGACGGCGCCGCGCGTGTGTTGATCTCGCCCGAGTTGCGCGCCAGCGCCGGGCTACAAAAAGACGTGATGCTGCTCGGCATGGGCAGCCACTTTGAGTTGTGGGATGCGGCTGCCTACGCCGCGCATGAAGCCCAAGTCATGGCCTCCGACATGCCGGAAGCCCTCAAGGACTTCAGCTTCTGATGACACACGACCCCACTCCATCCGAGGGCGCGACGCCGCTGTTCTCGCACACCACCGTCTTGCTGCACGAGACCGTGGAGGCGGTGCTGAGCTCGCCCGAGGGCATCTATGTGGACGGCACTTTCGGCCGCGGCGGGCATTCGCGGCTCTTGCTGTCCAAGCTGGGCGCGCAAGGGCGGCTGATCGCGATTGACCGTGACTTGGAGGCCATTGCCGCCGCCACCAGCGGCGAGTCGCGTATTGAGGATCCGCGCTTTGCCATTTGCCACTCGCCGTTTGCCGAGATGCAGGCGCAGTTGGCGGGCTTGGGCATTGAGCAAGTGCAGGGCGTGATGCTGGACCTGGGTGTGTCCAGCCCGCAAATTGACAACCCCGAGCGTGGTTTCAGCTTCCGATTCAACGGGCCGCTGGACATGCGCATGGACACCACGCGCGGCGAGAGTGCTGCTGACTTTTTGGCACGCGCCGATGAGCGCCAGATTGCGGAAGTGATACGCAACTATGGAGAAGAACGGTTTGCTGGGCAGATTGCAAAGGCGCTTGTGGCTCGCCGCACAGACGGCCAGCCCGTGCGAACAACCGATGAGCTGTCCGAAATCGTGGCTCGTGCGGTCAAGACTCGCGAACCGGGTCAAAACCCCGCCACGCGTACCTTTCAAGCTCTTCGGATTCACGTCAACGGCGAACTCCAAGAGCTGGAACAAGGGTTGAACGCGGCGCTGCATCTGCTGGCGCCCGGTGGCCGCATGGCCATCATTTCCTTCCACTCACTGGAAGACCGCATCGTCAAAAACTTCATCGGCGCACACAGCAAGCAGGTGGTGGACCGCCGGGCCTTGTTTGCCGAGCCGAAGCCTCTGGCGCTGCAGGCCATTGCTCGCATCATGCCCAGCGAGGCGGAAGTGGCGGCCAATCCGCGTGCGCGTTCGGCGGTGCTGCGGGTGGCGCAGCGCACCGAAGCACCGCTGCCGGAAGTCCATGTGAAGAAGCGCCATCGGCGCGCAGAGTGATTGTTGTTGAGCGAGTAAGTTCAGATGTTCGGGCGCCTCAATCTCTTGCTGATTATAGCCGTGCTGGCCAGTGGCCTGGTGCTGGTGCGCAGCGCCTATGAGGCGCGCCGCCTCTTCACGGCTCTGGATCGGGCGCAGGCCGAGGGGCGTCGCCTCGAAGCCGACAACCAGCGCCTGCAGGCCGAGCGCCATGCGCAGGCCACCAATCTGCGGGTGGAGCAAGTGGCGCGTGAGCGTTTGCAGATGCGCGCCATCACCCCAGCCGTAACCCAAAGCGCCGAGGATCATGGCCCGGCGGCGAAGTCCAAGAGTGGCCCGGCAGTGGCAGCCACCGCCGGAGGCACGCAATGAGTTGGCTGAGCCGTTTGCGCAAGCCCAGCACGGCGGGCGCGACTCAAGTCAAGCGGTCCAAGCGACCGCTGGCCGGCGCCGGGCGCAGCCCGACGGCGCGCAGCGTGAGCTATTCCAGCAGCCCCTTGCTGGCGTCTAAAACGCCGCCTTGGCGTTCGCGTTTTTTGGTGGCGCTGGTGGGCTTGGCCTTTGCGGGTTTGCTGGGGCGCGCGCTCTACATCCAGGTGATTGGCACGCGCTTTTATCAAAAACAGGGCGAGGCGCGCTTTGTGCATCAGGTGGAGTTGCCGGCCAGCCGGGGGCGCATCAATGACCGCAGCGGTCAGGTGCTGGCCGCCAGCGTCGCCGTGCCTTCGTTCTGGGGCATTCCCAAAGAAATGGACACCGACCCAGCCAAGCGCCAAGCGCTGGCCAAGATCTTGGGTTGGTCGCAGGCCGAGATGGAGCGCAAGCTCGATCCGAACAGCCGCTTCGTCTGGCTGCAACGTCAGGCCGATGAGCATGTGGCCGCGCAGATCAAGGAGCTGGGCCTGAAGGGCGTGTTCCAAGACCGCGAATACAAGCGCAAATATCCCGAAGGCGAGGCGGCCGCCCATGTGGTGGGCTTCACCAATGTGGAAGAGCGCGGCCAAGAAGGCATCGAGCTGGCCTTCCAAAAAGAGCTGCAAGGGCGCGATGGCAGCCGCTCGGTGGTGCGCGACCGCCTGGGCCGCGTGGTGGAAGACATTGGCGAGCGTGTGCCGGCTGCCAATGGCCGCGACATTGATTTGTCCATCGATTCCAAAGTGCAGTTCTTTGCCTACCAGCGCATTCGCGACGCGGTGGCCGAGCACAAGGCCAAGGCCGGCAGCGTGGTGGTGTTGGATGTGAAGACCGGCGAGGTGCTGGCCTTGGCCAACTACCCGAGCTACGACCCCGGCCAACGCAAGAATTTGAGCGGCGCGCAACTGCGCAACCGCGCACTGACCGACATCTTCGAGCCCGGCTCCACGATGAAGCCTTTTGTGGCTGCATTGGCCATGGAGACCGGCCGCGTCACGCCCGACACGCCGATTCAAACAGCGCCCGGCAGCATCGTCATCACCGGCTCCAAGATCACCGATGCCCACCCGCATGGCGTGTTGACGGTGGCCGAGGTGATTCAAAAGTCCAGCAATGTGGGCACCGTGAAGATGGCCCTGAGCATGCAGGCGCGCGAGCTGCATGAGATGTACACCGCCATCGGCCTGGGGCAGCGGCCACAAATCGACTTCCCTGGCGCCATCACCGGCAAGCTGCGTCCCTACAAGACCTGGCGTCCGGTGGAGCAAGCGACCATGAGCTTCGGCTATGGCCTGTCGGCCTCGCTGCTGCAATTGGCGCGCGCCTATACCGTGTTTGCGCGCGACGGCGAGGTCATCCCCATCACCATGATGCGCCAAGACGCCAATGCCCGACCCGCCGGCATCAAGGTGTTCTCGCCCAAGACGGCGCATGAGGTGCGCAAGATGTTGCAAATGGCTGCCGGCCCCGGCGGCACGGCGCCCATGGCCCAGGTCAGCGGCTACAGCGTCGGCGGCAAATCGGGCACGGCCCACAAGCAAGAAGGCAAGGGCTACGCCGGCAACAAATACCGTTCATGGTTTGTGGGGCTGGCGCCCGTCAGCAATCCGCGGGTGATTGTGGCGGTGATGGTGGACGAGCCCAGCAATGGCGTTTACTTCGGTGGCGCCGTGGCCGGCCCGGTGTTCAGCCAGGTGGTGTCGCAAAGCCTGCGCTTGCTGAATGTGCCCACCGATCTGGAGGTCAAACCGCAGATCGTGGCCAGCCAGAACAACAAGGGCAAGCCACAAGCGCAAGCCGTGGAAGAGAGCTTCTGACCATGGCCATGAAGCGCTTTCTACTCAAGCAGCAGCCGGAGCGGCTCAGTCACGCGCAAAGCCCATTGCTGGCCACGCGCACGCCGGTCTGGCGCTCGCGTTTGCTGCTGGTCTTGGTGGGCACCGGCCTGGCGGGCTTGTTCGGGCGCGCGCTTTATGTGCAGGTGATTGGCAGTGACTTTTTTCAGAGCCAAGGCGATGCACGCTTTGTGCACAAGCTGGAGCTGCCGGCCAGCCGTGGCCGCATCCAAGACCGCAGCGGTCAGGTCTTGGCCAGCAGTGTGGCCGTGCCTTCGTTCTGGGCGGTGCCAACCGAGTTGCTGGCCTTGCCGGCCGATCAATTCAATGCGCTGGCCAAGGCCTTGGGCCTGAGCGCGGCCCAGCTCAAAGAAAAGCTCGACCCGAACAGCCGCTTTGTCTGGCTGCACCGGCAAGCGGATGCCCGCATGGCCGCCGAAATTCGCGCCCTGCAACTCAAGAACGTTTACCAAGACCGCGAATACCGCCGCAGCTACCCGGAGGGCGAAGCCTCGGCCCATGTGGTGGGCTTCACCAACAGCGAGTCGCGCGGCCAGGAGGGCATTGAGCTGGCCTTCCAGAAAAGCTTGCAAGGGCAAGATGGGTCGCGCTTTGTCATGCGCGACCGATTGGGGCGCGTCGTGGAGGCGCGGGGTGAGACTCAGGCCGCTGTGGATGGCCAGGACCTGGCGCTGAGCATTGACAGCAAGACCCAGTACTTCGCCTACCAAGCGATTCGCGATGCCGTGGCCGCCAACCAGGCCAAGGCGGGCAGCGTGGTGGTGCTGGATGCGCGCAGCGGCGAGATTTTGGCCCTGGCCAACTTCCCCAGCTACAAGCCTGACGAGCGCAAAAAGCTCAGCGGTGAGCAACTGCGCAACCGCGCGTTGACCGATGTGTTCGAGCCCGGCTCGACCATGAAGCCCTTCATCGCCGCGCAGGCGCTGGAAACCGGCCGCGTCACGCCCGATACCGTCATTCAAACCGCGCCGGGGCACATCACCATCACCGGCGCCACCATCAGCGATGCGCATCCCAGCGATGCACTGACCGTGGCGCAGGTGATTCAAAAGTCCAGCAATGTGGGCACCGTCAAGATGGCGATGCAGATGCCGGCCCAAGAGATGCACCAGCTCTACACGGCCATCGGCATGGGCCAGCGCCCGCAGATCCCCTTCCCGGGTGCGGTGACCGGCAGCTTGCGCCCCTACAAGAACTGGCGCCCGATCGAGCAGGCCACCATGAGCTATGGCTACGGCCTGTCGGCCTCGCTGTTGCAGCTGGCGCGCGCCTACACCGTGTTTGCGCACGATGGCGAACTGCTGCCGCTGAGCCTGACCAAGCGTGCCGAAGGCGAGCGGGTGCAGGGCCAGCGCGTCTTCTCGGCCAAGACCGCGCAGCAGGTGCGGCAGATGCTGCAGACCGTGACGGCCAAAGGCGGCACCGCCCCGATGGCGCAGGCCGAGGGCTATAGCGTGGGCGGTAAGTCCGGCACCGCCTACAAGCAAGAAGGCCGCGGCTATGCCCGCAACAAATACCGCGCCTGGTTTGTGGGCCTGGCACCGATCAGCCAGCCGCGCATCGTCGTGGCGGTGATGGTGGACGAGCCCACCCAGCAATTTCACGATGGCGGCAAGGTGGCCGGCCCGGTCTTCAGCAAGGTGGTCTCCAAGAGCCTGCAGCTGATGGGGGTTGCGGCGGATTTGGCCGTTAGCCCGCAAATCCTGGCCCAGCAAGCCGCCAGTGGCAAGGAAGTTCTCTGATGTTGACCCGTTTGAAATCCCCCGAAGCCTGCGCACGCTGGCTGCAAGAATGGACCACCGGCGTGCTGCGCACCGACAGCCGCGAGGTGCAGCCCGGTGATGCCTTCATCGCCTGGCCGGGCTATGCCCGCGATGGCCGCGAGTTTGTCGCGCAAGCCTTGGCCGCTGGCGCAGCCACTTGCTTGGTGGAAGACGAGGGCGTGGAGGCCTACGGCTTTGTCGACGCCCGGGTGGCCTCGCTGCCCGGCCTGAAGGCCAAGACCGGCTTGATCGCCGCCGCCTACTACGGCCAGCCGTCCAAGGTGCTGCCCATCATTGCCAGCACCGGCACCAATGGCAAAACCTCCAGCGCCTGGTGGTGCGCACAAGCGCTGTCGCTGCTGGGGCAGCGCTGCGGCGTGGTGGGCACATTGGGCGTGGGCGAGCCGCCGCTGCCGGCGCGCCCCGGCCATGCGGCAAGCCCTGCCAAGATCGACTACACCGGGCTGACCACGCCCGACCCGGTGCTGCTGCAGGCCAATTTCCGCCGCATGCTGGACGAGGGTTACGGCGCTTGCGCGATCGAAGCTTCCTCCATCGGCCTGAAGGAATTCCGCCTCAGCGGCAGCGAGATCCAGGTCGCGCTGTTCACCAATTTCACGCAAGACCATCTCGACTACCACGGCACGATGGAGGCCTATTGGGCCGCCAAATGCGAGCTGTTTGAGCAGCCGGGTTTGCGCGCTGCGGTGCTCAATATCGACGACCCCAAGGGCGCCGAGCTGGCGCAAACGCTGGCCCCGCGACTGGAGGTTTGGACCTACTCCTTGCAAGGCCCGGCGCGCCTGCAAGCCAGCGAGCTGCACTACCGCGCCGGTGGCTTGGCCTTCACCTTGCGTGAAGGCGAGCAGTCGGTGTTGCTGGAAACGGGCTTGATCGGCGAGTACAACGTCGCCAATTTGCTGGGGGTGATCGGCGGCTTGCGGGCCCTGGGCCATGGGCTGAAGGAAATTGCCGAAGTGATTGGCCGTGTGACGCCGGTGCCGGGCCGCATGCAGCGCGTTGGCAATGGCCTGGAACTGCCGCAGCTGGTGGTGGACTATGCCCACACGCCCGATGCGCTGGACAAGGCCTTGACGGCCTTGAAGCCGCTGGCCGAAGCGCGCGGCGGGCGGCTGCTGTGCGTGTTTGGCTGCGGTGGCAACCGCGACCGGGCCAAGCGCCCGGCCATGGGCGCGATTGCGGCCCGTTTGGCGGATCGCGTCATCATCACCAGCGACAACCCGCGCCACGAAGTGCCGCAGCAAATCCTGGCCGATATCGAAGCCGGCCTGCCCGCTGAAGCGCCGCGTTTGGTGGAGGTGGACCGCCGCTTGGCGATTGCCCAAGCCGTGCGGGAAGCGGGGCCGCGCGATGTGATTCTGGTGGCGGGCAAAGGCCATGAGGACTACCAAGAAGTGGCCGGTGTGCGCCAACCCTTCTCCGATGTGGACGAAGCCCGCGCCGCCCTGATCGCGAGGGCCGGCCTGTGAGCGCACCCATGATGACCTTGGCGCAAGCTCACCAGCTGCTGCTGCCGGCTGTGCCGAGCGCGCGCTTGATGGGCGCGGGTGACACGCCGATCTCGCGGGTCCACAGCGACACCCGCAGCTTGGCAGCCGGTGACTTGTTCGTGGCCCTGCGCGGCGAGCGCTTTGATGCCCATGAGTTTTTGCCGCAGGCGGCTGCCGCAGGGGCTGTTGCTGCCTTGGCTGAACGCGGCTTGGCCGAGGCCGGTCTGGCGGGCATTGAGGTGCCGGATGCCAAAGCGGCCTTGGGCCATCTGGCCGCCGCTTGGCGAGCCCATTGCCAGCTGCCGCTGATTGCGGTCACCGGCAGCAATGGCAAGACCACGGTCACGCAAATGATTGCCAGCATCTTGCGCGCCTGGGTGGGCACCGGGGCTTTGGCCACCGAGGGCAATTTCAACAATGACATTGGCGTGCCGCTGACACTGCTGCGCTTGCGTCAGGATGAGCAGCAATGGCACAAGGCCGCGGTGGTCGAGCTGGGCATGAACCATCCGGGCGAGATTGCACCGCTGGCGGCCATGAGCCGCCCGACGGTGGCCCTGGTCAACAACGCCCAGCGTGAGCATCAAGAATTCATGCAGACGGTGGAAGCGGCAGCGCGCGAGAACGGCGCGGTCTTCGAGGCTTTGTCGGCCTCGGGCGTGGCGGTCTTTCCCGCCGAGGACGCTTGTGCCCCGATCTGGCATGCCCTGGCCGGCAGCCGCCCCCATCTGAGTTTTGCCCTGCAAGGCGAGGCCGATGTCACAGGGCGCGCAAGCTGGGTGGAATCGGGCAAGGGCCTGGGCCATTGGGCCTTGGAGCTGCACACTCCGGCCGGCGTGGCGCCAGTGGCCTTGGCCGTGGCGGGCCTGCATAACGTGCGAAATGCACTGGCTGCCGCGACGTGCGCGCTGGCTGCCGGCGCACCGCTGGCGGCGATTGCGCGCGGGCTGGAGCGCTTCGAGCCGGTCAAGGGCCGCTCGCAGCTCAAGCGCTTTCAGCAGGGCGAGCGGGCCGTCACCTTGATTGACGACAGCTACAACGCCAACCCCGACAGCGTGCGTGCCGCCATCGATGTCTTGGCCGGCCTGCCTGGGCCAGCCTGGTTGCTGCTGGGCGATATGGGCGAGGTGGGCGATCAAGGCCCGGCCTTCCATCGTGAGGTCGGTGCCTATGCCGCTGAGCGCGGCATTCAAGCCCTGTGGACCGCTGGCACCGCGGCCGCAGACGCCGCAGCGGCCTATGGCCCCACGGCACGGCATTTCAAGACCACGGCCGAGATGGTGGCCGCGGTGAGTGACTTGGCTGCGCAGCCCCAGGTGCACAACGTATTGGTCAAAGGTTCGAGATTCATGCAGATGGAACAAGTGGTCGCGGCCCTGCAGGCCTCAACGCAAGGGAGCGCAAACCATGCTGCTTAGTCTGGCTCAATGGCTGCAGGGGCTTTACCCTGACCTCGGTTTCTTGCGGGTCTTCCAATACATCACCTTCCGTGCGGTGATGGCGGCCATGACCGCGCTGCTGATCGGCTTGGCCTTTGGGCCCTGGGTGATTCGCCGTTTGACCGAAATGAAGATCGGCCAGCCCATCCGCGAATACGGCATTCAGCAGCATCTGGCCAAGAACGGCACGCCCACCATGGGTGGCGTGTTGATCCTGATCGGCATTGGCGTCTCCACGCTCTTGTGGTTTGACTGGACCAACCGCTTTGTCTGGGTGGTGATGCTGGTGACCATGGGCTTTGGCGCCGTGGGCTGGGTGGACGACTGGCGCAAAGTGGTCGACAAAAACCCCGAGGGCATGAAGAGCCGCGAGAAGTTCTTCTGGCAGTCGTTGATTGGCCTGTTCGCGGCCATCTATCTGGCCTTCAGCGTGTCAGAGAATTCGTTCCTGGGCGTGATTGAGTTGTTCTTCCGCTGGATCAGCAGTGGCTTCTCGACCGATCTGCCGCCCAAGGCCGATTTGATCGTGCCCTTCTTCAAGACGGTCAGTTACCCGCTGGGGGTGTTCGGCTTTATTGCGCTGTCTTTCTTCGTGATCGTGGGCGCCAGCAATGCGGTGAACTTCACCGACGGGCTGGACGGCTTGGCCATCATGCCGGTGGTCTTGGTGGGCTCGGCTCTGGGGCTGTTTGCCTACCTGACCGGCTCCTCGGTGTATGCCAAATACCTGCTGCTGCCCTACATCCCGGGCAGTGGCGAGCTGCTGATTTTCTGCGCAGCCATGGCGGGCGCAGGGCTGGCCTTTTTGTGGTTCAACGCGCATCCGGCCCAGGTCTTCATGGGCGATGTGGGCGCGCTGTCTTTGGGCGGCGCGCTGGGCACGGTGGCGGTGATCACCCGGCAAGAAATCGTGCTGGGCATCATGGGCGGCATCTTCGTCGCCGAAGTGCTGTCGGTGATGCTGCAGGTGACTTGGTTCAAGTACACCAAGAAGAAGTTTGGTGAGGGCCGCCGCATCTTCAAGATGGCGCCGCTGCATCACCACTTCGAGAAGTCCGGCTGGAAAGAGACCCAGGTGGTGGTTCGTTTCTGGATCATCACCATGCTGCTGTGCCTGGTGGGTCTGTCCAGCTTGAAACTGCGTTGATGGCGGCGTGATGACTGAGATGTTGAGCTTGCCTGAAACTGATGCTGAAAGCGCGCAGCCCGCGGTGGAGTCGCGGCGCGGCGTCGGCCTTGGCTTTGCCGGTCGACAAGTGCTGGTGCTGGGCTTGGGCGACTCGGGCTTGGCCATGGCCGCCTGGGTGGCGCGTTATGGTGCCCAGGTCGCGGTTTGGGATTCCCGCGAACAGCCGCCTCAACTGGCGCGCTTGCAGGCAGAGTGGCCGCAAGCCCGGTTCATCAGTGGCGACTTGCCCGAGTCGGTGATGAACGGCGTGCACCTGGTTCTGAAGAGCCCGGGGCTGTCGCCTCTGGATGCGCGCTTGTTGCCGGTGTTGAATCTGGCGCGGCAAACCGGTGTGCCGGTGCAAGGCGAGCTCGATCTGTTTGCGCAGGCGCTGGCCGAATTGAAGCAAGAGCGTGGCTACGCGCCTGCCGTGCTGGCCATCACCGGCACCAATGGCAAAACCACCACCACCTGCATGACCGCCTTGTTGGTGGAGCGGGCCGGCAAGCGGGTGGTGATGGCCGGCAACATCGGCCCCAGCATGCTCACCACCTTGAGTCAGGCGCTGGATCAAGAGCCTGCACCAGCGCCCGTGGACGCCGAGCCCCGAGCCGCAGCGCAAGAGGGCGAAGCAGCGCCAGTGGCTGAGGCCGATGCCGCGCCTGCGCTTGAAGCCCGCGCAGACGAAGCGGGGACGGAGACGACCCTGGACAAGGTCGATGCCCTGCTGGAAGAAGCCCCGCTGCCCATCAAACCTCCGCCGCCGAAGGCGCCGGTGTTTGAGTTCTTGCCCGAGGTCTGGGTGCTGGAGTTGTCGAGCTTTCAGCTGGACGGCGTGAAAGGCTTTGAGCCCACCGCCGCAGCGGTGTTGAACATCACCCAAGACCATCTCGATTGGCATGGCGATATGGCCGCCTATGTGCGCGCCAAGGCGCAGATTTTTGGCGAGCAGGCGCTGATGGTCATCAACCGTGACGACGCGGTGGTGGAGGGCATGGTGCCCGCCGCGGTGCTGGTCAAGCAGGGCCGTGGCCGCGCTGCCAAGTCGGTGAGCCGGCGCGTTTGCCGGTTCGGTCTGGATGCCCCGAACCATCCGGGTGATTTTGGTCTGGTGCAAGAAGCCGGTATGGCCTGGCTGGTGCGTGCCCGCGAGCAGGACGAAACCCTCAAGCGCAAAAAGGGCGAAGAGGAGGAGATCAGCCTGCAACGCCTGATGCCGGCCGATGCTCTGCGGGTGCGAGGCCGCCATAACGCCGCCAATGCGCTGGCTGCCTTGGCCCTGGCCAGCGCGGCCGGCTGCGCCCTGGCGCCGATGTTGCATGGGCTGCGCGAATACCGCGGCGAACCCCACCGCGTTGAGCATGTGATGAGCATCAACGGTGTGGATTTCGTGGACGACTCCAAAGGCACCAATGTCGGCGCCACCGTGGCCGCCATCAGCGGCCTGGGGGCTGACCGCGCGCCGGCCAAGCTGGTGTTGATTTTGGGCGGCGATGGCAAGGGCCAGGACTTCAGCCCCTTGGCGGACGGTGTGGCGCGTCACGCGCGCGCTGTGGCCCTGATCGGCCGCGACGGGCGGCAAATTGCGGCAGCCCTGGCCGATTGCGGCGTGCCCCTGCAAGCGCATGAAACCCTGGAAGCTGCTACTGCCTGGTGCCAGGCCCAGGCGCAAAGCGGCGACACGGTCTTGTTGAGCCCGGCTTGCGCCAGCCTCGATATGTTCCGCAATTACGCCCATCGCGCCGAAGTGTTTGTGAACGCCGTGCAGCAACTGGCGCAAGACGGAGGGCTGGCGACATGAGCGCAAACAGCGATGCGTTGTCGGCCTTCAAAGGGCTGGGCGCTCGCCTGGGCGCTTGGTTCAGCCGTGGCAGGAGTGAGTCGGCGGATGTGCCGGTGCGCGACTGGGTGTCGCAGTCGGCGGGTCAGCCCACCCGCATCCAAGGCTTTGACCAAACCCTGGTCTGGGTGGTGTTGGTCTTGATGGCGCTGGGCTTGCTGATGGTCTATTCGGCCTCCATCGCGATGCCGGACAACCCACGCTTTTCCAAGTACATGCCGACCCATTTTCTAAGTCGCCACATTGTGGCGATTGTGTTCGGCTTGGTGGCTGGGCTTTTGACCGTGCAAGTGCCGGTGGCCACCTGGGAGCGGGTGGCCCCTTGGGTGTTTGTTGTGGCCTTGGTGCTGTTGATTGCGGTGTTGATCCCGGGTGTGGGCAAGGTGGTGTATGGCGCGCGGCGTTGGTTGCCGCTGGGGGTGATGAACTTTCAGCCCTCTGAGCTGGCCAAGATGGGCATTGCCATGTATGCCGCCAGCTATATGGTGCGCAAGATGGATGTGAAGGAGAACTTCTTCCAAGCTGTCTGGCCCATGGCTGTGTCTTTGGCCATCATCGGCGTGCTCTTGTTGGCCGAGCCCGATATGGGCGCCTTCATGGTGATTGCGGCCATCGCCATGGGCATTTTGTTTTTGGGCGGCGTCAATGGCCGCATGTTCTTCTTGATCGTGGCGGTGCTGGTGGGCGCTTTTGTGCTGATGATCACCTTCAGCGAATTCCGGCGCGAGCGCATTTTTGCCTACCTCAACCCCTGGGATGAGAAGTATGCGCAAGGCAAGGCTTATCAGCTGACGCACTCGCTGATCGCCCTGGGTCGAGGCGAGTGGTTCGGCCAAGGCCTGGGCTCCAGTGTGGAAAAACTGCATTACCTACCCGAGGCGCACACCGACTTCTTGCTGGCCGTGATTGGCGAGGAACTCGGCTTTGTGGGCGTGGCCCTGGTGATCATCGGCTTCTTCTGGCTGTCGCGCCGACTCTTCCATATCGGCCGGCAGGCCGTGGCGCTGGACCGTGTGTTCGCGGGCTTGTACGCCCAAGGCATCGGCATCTGGATGGGCGGCCAAGCCTTCATCAATATGGGTGTGAACCTGGGTGCGCTGCCCACCAAGGGCCTGACCCTGCCTTTGATGAGCTTCGGCGGCTCCGCCATCCTGATGAACTGCGTCGCCCTCGCCATCGTCCTGCGCATTGATATTGAGAACAGACAGCTCATGCGCGGAGGCCGCGCATGAGTTCAAAGCACTTGGTCATCATGGCGGCTGGTACCGGCGGCCACATCATTCCCGGCTTGGCGGTGGCGGAAGAAATGAAGCGCCGCGGGTGGTCCGTCAGTTGGATGGGCACCGAGCAGGGCATGGAAAACAAGCTGGTGCCGCCCACCGGCATTCCGCTGGACCGCCTGGCCTTTGGGGGCCTGCGCGGCAAGGGATGGATGCACAGCATCAAGGGCCTGTTCAAGCTGGTGCAAGCCTTTGTGCAAAGCCGCTCGGTCTATGGCACGCGCAGCGCCGATGTGGTATTGGGCATGGGCGGCTATGTTTGCTTCCCCGGCGGCTTGATGGCGTGGCTGATGCGCAAGCCTTTGATGTTGGTGAATGCCGATGCCGCCATGCTCTTGAGCAACAAGAGCTTGAAGCCCTTTGCGCAAAAGATCGCCTTTGGATTTGACGGCGCGGCCGCAGCATCCACCGCCAAGTCGGTGGTCACCGGCAACCCGGTGCGCAGCGAGATTGAGGGCCTGGCAACGCCGGCCGAGCGATTCATGGGTCGCAGTGGACCGCTGCGTCTGTTGGTGGTGGGCGGCTCCCTGGGGGCGCGCGCCATCAATGAGGTGCTGCCCCAGGCCCTGGGCCAGTGGCCGAAGGACAGCCGGCCTCGCGTCATCCACCAAACCGGCCAAGCCAATCTGGCGGCGGTGCAGGCGGCCTACAAGGCCGCGGGCATGGCGGACGAGGTGACCGTGGTGCCCTTTATCGACGATATGGCGGCACAACTGGCGCAGGCCGATTTGATGCTGTGCCGCGCAGGCGCCGTCACGGTGAGCGAGATTTGCGCGGCGGGTGTGCCTTCGGTCTTGGTGCCCTTGGTCGTGAAGACCACCTCGCATCAACGCGACAACGCGCGTTTCATGGCGCAGCACGGCGCGGCCATTCATCTGCCGCAGCAAGAGCTGTCGGCCGATGGCCTCTACCAATTGCTCAAAAGCCTGGACCGCGCCACCTTGCTGAGCATGGCCGAGAAAGCGCGCAGCTTGGCGCGCCCCCGCGCCGCCTCCAAGGTGGCGGATGAACTTGAAAGACTGAGTGCTGCCCAATGAAACACGCTTTGCAACGCATTCATTTCGTGGGCATCGGCGGCGCCGGCATGAGCGGCATCGCTGAGATCCTGCAAGCGCAGGGCTACCGGGTCTCAGGTTCCGACCAATCCGACAGCGCCACCCTGCAGCGGCTGGCCGCTTTGGGCTTGACCGTGCACATCGGCCACGCGGCCGAGCATTTGGGTGATGCGCAGGTGGTGGTCACCTCCACCGCGGTGCGGGCTGACAACCCGGAGGTTCTGGCTGCCCGTGCGCGCCAACTTCCGGTGGTGCAGCGCGCCGTCATGCTGGCCGAGTTGATGCGCCAGCAAAAAGGCATTGCCATCGCCGGCACCCATGGCAAGACCACCACCACCTCCTTGGTGACCGATGTGTTGATCGAAGCCGGGCTGGACCCGAGCTTTGTGATCGGCGGCAAGCTGGCCAGTGCCGGCGCCAACTCGCGCCTGGGCCGGGGCGAGTTCATCGTGGTGGAAGCCGACGAGTCCGACGCCTCATTCTTGAAGCTGCTGCCCATGCTGGCCGTCGTCACCAATATCGACGCCGACCATATGGACACTTACGGCCACGACTTCGCGCGGCTGAAGCTGGCCTTCGTGGAGTTCTTGCATCGCATGCCCTTTTATGGCGCGGCGATTCTGTGCGCCGACGATGCGGGCGTGCGCTCCATCTTGCCGCTGCTGTCGCGGCCGGTCGTTACCTATGGCTTTGATGAGGGCCTGGATGTGCGCGCGGTGGACATGCAGGCCCTGCCCGGCGGTGGCATGCAGTTCACGGTGCAGCGCAAGGGCCATGCCGATTTGCCGGTGCGCCTGAATTTGGCTGGGCGGCATAACGTCTTGAATGCACTGGCTGCGATTGCGGTGGCCGACGAATTGGAGCTGCCGGACGCACCGGTGCAGGCCGCGCTGGCCAAGTTCGGCGGAGTGGGGCGGCGCTTTCAGCGCTATGGCGAACTGCCCGCTCAAGGTGGCGGCGAGTTCAGCCTGGTGGATGACTATGGCCATCATCCGGTGGAAATGGCCGCCGTGCTGGCCGCGGCGCGGGGCGCCTTCCCTGGGCGGCGATTGGTCTTGGCTTTCCAGCCGCATCGCTACACCCGCACCCGCGACTGCTTTGCCGAGTTCGTGCGGGTGATCGCTGGTTTTGACGCGGTGCTGCTGACCGAGGTTTATGCCGCGGGTGAAGGGGTGATTGCTGGCGCCGACGGGCGTGCGCTGCAAGCCGCGCTGCAAGCGCAAGGCTTTCAAGACTTGCAATTCATCGAAGACGTGGCCGCTTTGCCGCAAGCCATTGCCGGGGCCTCGCGCGACGGCGATGTGGTGATCGTGATGGGCGCAGGCTCCATCGGTGCCGTGCCGGCACAAACCAAGAACATGCTTTTGAAGGAAGTCCAGTCATGAATCTGGATCTGAACATCGACCCCAAGTCGCTCGGCAAAGTCGCCGTGTTGATGGGGGGCTCCTCCGCAGAACGCGAAGTCTCGCTGACCATGTCGGGTCCTGGCGTCTTGAAGGCCTTGCGTTCGCAAGGCGTGGATGCCCATGCGTTCGACCCGTCTGAGCGTGGTCTGCATGAACTCAAGGCACAAGGTTTTGACCGTTGCTTTATTGCGCTGCATGGCCGCCACGGTGAAGACGGCACGGTGCAAGGGGCGCTGGAGTTGCTGGGCATCCCCTACACCGGCTCGGGTGTGATGGCCTCCGCCATTGCCATGGACAAGATCATGACCAAGCGCCTGTGGCTGGCCGAGGGCTTGTCGACGCCGCGCTATGTGAAGCTGCACAAGGCTGACATCAGCCGCGAGCGCTGCATGGCCATCCCTGATGACTTGGGTCTGCCGGTCATCGTCAAGCCGCCGCATGAAGGTTCGACCATTGGCATCAGCAAAGTGCAGGGCTATTCGGAGATTCTGGATGCCGTGAACCTGGCGGCCCAGTACGACGAAGAGATTCTTTGCGAGGAATTCATCGACGGCCCGGAACTCAGCTGCCCGGTGCTGGGTGAGGGCGATGCAGCTTTTGCGCTGCCGGTGATCGTGATCGAGGCCGAAGGCGGCAACTACGACTACCAGAACAAATACTTCACCAACACCACCCGCTATCTCACCGGCAGCCTGAGCCCGGAACTGGAGGCCGAGATCCAGGATCTGGTGCTGCGCTCTTACCGCTCGCTGGGTTGCCGGGGCTGGGGCCGCGCCGATGTGATGCTGCGCAAGCGTGACGGCAAGCCTTTCTTGCTGGAAATGAACACCTCGCCGGGCATGACTTCGCACTCCTTGGTGCCGGTGGCGGCCAAGGCGGCGGGCCTGAGCTATGAGCAACTGTGCTTGTGGCTGATTTCCCAAGCGCGCCTGGACGGTCAACCCAAGCCCATGTTGGCCGCGCAAGCCTGAGCCGGAACCCATCATGCGTGCCGCCCGTCCACCTGCAAGCCTGACCGTGCCGCCCGACGTCCGCCTGATGAATGCGGTGTCGGCGATCTTGGTCGCGGCCGTGTTGGTGTTCGCGGCTGGCTTGGCATTGCGCTGGGTGGCGCGCTTGCCCCTGTTTGCCATTCAAGCCATCGAGGTGGAAGGCGAAGTCAGCCGCAACAGTGCAGTCTCCTTGCGGGCCAATGCACTGCCGAATCTCTCGGGTTCCTTCTTGAGCATGAATCTGAAGCAGGGACGCGAAGCCTTTGAGGCCGTGCCCTGGGTGCGGCGTGCGGTGGTGCAAAGGGTTTGGCCGCACAAATTGCGGGTCAAGCTGGAAGAGCATGAACCCGCCGCCTATTGGGAAACCAAGGTCGAAGGGGCAGATGCGCAAAGCGATGCCAGCGTCGAGCGTCTGCTGGTGAACAGCTTTGGCGAGGTGTTTCAAGCCAATTTGGGCGATGTGGAAGACGAAGACCTGCCGATTCTGGCCGGCCCCTCGGGCAGCGCGGCGGCCATGTTGCAGATGTGGCAAGGCCTGCAAGTCCTCAGCCGTGGCTTGGATGAAAAGGTGGAACGGCTCGATTTGTCGGGCCGCGGTTCTTGGCGTTTGGCGCTGGAGCGCGGTGCGGTGATTGAGTTGGGCCGGGGCAGCGAAGCCGAGATATTGGCCCGCTATGGTCAGTTTGTCCGCTCCATTACCCAGATTACTTCGCTCAACCGAGCACCCGTGCTGTCGGCCGACTTGCGCCATGCCGATGGGTTTGCAGTGCGTTTGAGCGGCATTTCAACCACGCCGAATCCGGTGAAACCCGGCTTGAATGGCCGAACGAAAAGAAACTAAGGACAACATACATGGCCAAGGAATACAAAGATCTGGTCGTCGGCTTGGATATCGGCACTGCCAAGATCATGGCAGTGGTGGCCGAGGTACTCGGGAATGGTGAATTGCGCATTGCCGGTTTGGGCGTCGCATCGTCGAATGGCTTGAAGCGTGGCGTCGTGGTCAATATTGATGCCACGGTGCAATCGATTCAGCAGGCCCTGAAAGAGGCCGAAATGATGGCCGATTGCAAGATATCGCGGGTCTATACCGGCATCACCGGCAGCCATATTCGCGGCCAGAACTCCACCGGCATGGTGATTGTTCGCGACAAAGAGGTCACGCCGGTCGATGTGGCGCGCGTGGTTGAAACCGCCAAAGCCATCAATATCCCGAACGACCAACGTCTTTTATTGGTCGAACCGCAGGAATTCGTGATCGACGGTCACGAGGTGAAAGAACCCATCGGTATGAGCGGCGGCCGCCTGGAGGTCAAGGTTCATATTGTCACGGGCGCCCAAAGTGCGGCTGAAAACATCGTCAAGTGCGTGCGCCGCTGCGGTTTGGAAGTCGACCAGCTGGTGCTGAATTCCAGCGCTTCGAGCTTGGCCGCCTTGACCGCCGACGAGCGCGACCTGGGGGTCGCCCTGGTCGATATCGGCGCTGGCACCACCGATGTGGCGATCTTCACCGGCGGCTCGATTCGTCATACCGCCGTCATCCCTATCGCCGGTGATTTGATCACCAGCGATATTGCGATGGCTTTGCGCACGCCCACCAAGGACGCGGAAGAAATCAAGGTCGAGCATGGCGTGGCCAAACAAATGCTGGCCGACCCGGCCGATCAGGTGGAAGTGCCTGGATTGGGGGATCGCGCACCGAGAATGCTTTCAAAACAAGCACTTGCAGGCGTTATTGAACCCAGAGTCGAGGAAATATTCTCGCTGGTGCACCAAGTTATTCGCGAAAGCGGGTATGAGGAGTTGCTGTCTTCGGGGATTGTTTTGACCGGCGGCTCGGCGGTCATGCCGGGTATGGTGGAGTTGGCCGAAGACATATTCCTGAAACCTGTCCGACGCGGCAACCCAACCTATGGCGGCGGCCTCTCCGATATGGTGGCCAATCCACGCAGCGCCACCGTGATGGGTTTGTTGGAAGAGGCGCGTTTGTCGCGCACCCGGGGTTTGAAGGCCGCGCAGCAGGCGGGCTCCATGAAGACCATGTTTGGACGCGCCAAGGATTGGTTCCTGGGCAACTTTTAATAAAGCAAGCCCGGCGTCGAGGCCATGCCGGGCTTGTCAAAAACGCAGACCAGAGGCCGAGTCAGCGAGTTTCTTACCTTTGCTTGCAAGCTCGGGCCAAACAAATGTCTGAAAAATGCGGCTTCAGTAAAAAAAGAGGGTCATCCCTGTAGTTTTTAACGCTTGTCGGCGGCACAATTGGGCAAGGAGAATTGAATATGCCAATCGAAATGATTGAAGAGTTTGACCAAGGCACCCAAATCAAGGTGATTGGCGTGGGCGGCGGTGGCGGCAACGCGGTGGAGCACATGATTGCTCAAGGCGTGCAAGGCGTGGAGTTCATCTGCGCCAACACCGATGCTCAAGCGCTCAATCGCTCGAAAGCGGATCAGCTCTTGCAACTGGGTACTTCGGGCCTGGGTGCTGGCGCCAAGCCCGAAATGGGCAAGATCGCCGCGGAAGAGGCTGAAGCCCGCATTCGCGAGTCCATCCAAGGCGCGCACATGCTGTTCATCACCGCCGGCATGGGCGGCGGTACCGGCACCGGTGCGGCGCCGGTGATCGCTCGTGTGGCCAAGGAAATGGGCATTTTGACCGTGGGCGTGGTCACCAAGCCTTTCGAATTTGAAGGCGGGCGCCGCGCCAAGGCTGCTGACGCCGGCTTGGCCGAGTTGGAAGCCAATGTCGACTCGCTGATCGTCGTTTTGAACGACAAGCTGCTCGATGTGCTGGGTGACGATGTGACCCAAGACCAAGCTTTTGCGCACGCCAATGATGTGCTGAAGAACGCCGTCGGCGGCATCTCGGACATCATCCACATGCCCGGCTTGGTGAACGTTGACTTCGAAGACGTCAAGACCGTGATGAGCGAACCCGGCAAGGCCATGATGGGCACTGCCGTGGCCAGCGGCCCCGACCGTGCAGCCAAGGCGGCCGAGGCGGCCGTGGCTTGCCCGCTATTGGAAGGCATCGATTTGTCCGGCGCGCGCGGCGTGCTGGTGTTGATCGCGGCGAACCGCAGCACCTTCAAGCTGGCCGAAAGCCGCAACGCCATGAATGCCGTCAAGCGCTATGCCGCTGAAGACGCGCACATCATCTACGGCACCGCCTACGACGAAAGCCTGGGCGACACCTTGCGTGTGACCGTCATTGCAACCGGCCTGTCTTCGCAGCGCGCACGTCAGCAAGCGCCGCTGTCGGTGGTGCAGCCGCAAGTTCAGCTGCGCACCGGTACCGACAATATGCCGGTCTTGACGCAGGCGGTGAGCATGGGTGGCCATGCAACGCAAGGCGGCAATGGTCTCGGCGCGGCCCCTGTGGGTGGCGGCAATGACTTCGCCGGCATGAGCGTGCCCAGCGTGTGGCGTCATGGCCGCACGGCTGCAGCCAAGGTGGAAGCCCTGTCTTCCAACGGCATGGACGAAATCGAGATCCCGGCTTTCCTGCGCAAGCAAGCCGATTGATGGCGCTGGCCTGCGGGCCAGATGCCGCCGTTTGGCGAACAGCCTCACGGCCATACCAAGCCCACGGCGGTGAGACCTACTCGCCGCGTGGGCTTTGTCTTTTTTGCCGGCGCAAGCGCTTTGCAAAGTCTTGCCCCCTGTTGAGGCCTGTGCCCCATGCTGGCCGCACAGCCGCGCCTGTTGTGGTTTTGCGTGAACTGGGGCTGATGGCCTGCGCTTGGCTTGCACGAGCTTGTGGCATGCTGCGGGCAGCTCCTCGCGGGGCTTGGATGAACCCGATGCTGAAAGGCTTTTTCTTTGTGCAGATGTGATGCCGCAAAGCTTGCCAAGTCTTGGTGCCTGCTGAGTGCGCCTCTGGCTCAGCTGGTTCGGCTTGGCATGTTGATGCTTGTTTGCTGGGGACTGCTCCCGGCGGCAAGCTGGGCGCAAGCCGATGCACAAGGCAGCGTCTTCGAGTCTCCCGCTCCCTCCACGGCGAGTGCCAGCTTGCAACACCAAGAAGCCGAACTCGCCCTCAGCGCCTGGAGCCTGGCGGATCTGGACGCCTGGCGCGCCGCCTTGCGGCGCATGGAACTGCCTGATGCGGGTCTTCATCCACAGGCTCACCGCTTGCCCAGCCAACTGATGCCGCCGCAGCAGCCCGAAGCTTGGCGTGTGGTTCGCTTGCCGGATTTGCAGCCCGCCGACGCCGCGCCAGCCCGTGATGGCGCCCGTGTGCCGAGCGAAAGCGCCGCGCCCATTCAGATGCGTTGGTACCGGTTTCGCTATGCGCCTGAAGGCCCGTGGCCCACCAGCGTGGCGCTTTACCTGCCGCGCCTCTTGGGCCTGGGAGCGGCGGTCTTGGTGCGCACCGAAGACGGCTGGCAGCCTGTGTTTGACAACCAGACCGCCGCCAAAGAGCAATGGGTGCGGCCTTTTTGGGCCCTGATTCCATCGGCCCTGATCGATGCCTCACGCGCGCGAGGCTTGGAGATCGTTTTGGCCCTGCCCGTCGTGGCGCAGCAGCCTTTTTCGGTGCCCAGCGCCTATTTGGGGGCCAAAGAAGAAATAGAGCCGCTGCAGCGACGCCGTTGGACCCTGCAAATCGGTGTGCCGCAGGCGCTGGGGCTGATGCTGGTGGTGCTGGGCTTTTTCTCGCTGTCTTTGTGGCTGCGCAAGCGCGACGAGCCCGCCTATTTGTTGTTTGCCTTGCTGACCCAAGCCTGGCTGCTGCGCAATTTGCATTACCACTTGGAGGTGCCGCGCAGCGAATGGGGCGAAGCCTGGTTTTGGTGGATGAGCAATGCAGCCCTGTCCTGGGTTTTGCTATTGGTCTTTTTATTCGCCTTGCGTCACTCTCGGCAGCGCTTCCGGGGCGTGGAGCGTGCTGTGTTGGCCGTGGTCTTGCTCTGCAGTGTCGTGACCCTGCCTTGGTGGCATGTGAGCACGGCGGTGCCGGTGTTGCAGCATGTGTTCAATGCGGGCTTGGGGCTGGGCTGCGCCTTGTTTTTGTTGGCTTTGGCCTGGCCTGGGCCATGGCCGGCCGCCTGGTTCAAAGGCGGGGAGCTTCCCGCGCCGCAAGAGGGCGCGG
Organism: uncultured Burkholderiales bacterium; assembly: GCA_945952065.1. Classification (GTDB taxonomy): domain Bacteria; phylum Pseudomonadota; class Gammaproteobacteria; order Burkholderiales; family Burkholderiaceae_C; genus Paucibacter_A. Next base: position 38,297 of record CAMFGY010000012.1, read on the forward strand.
CTGCCTCGGGCAGGGTGGAGTCGCGGGTGATTGTTGTGAGTCTGTGGGTTTGTGTGCTGCTGGGCCTGCATGATTTGATGTTGATGGCGGGCTGGGCTTGGCCTGAGCACCTCTATGTCTTGCCCTATGCCACCTTGATCTCGGTGGCCACCTTTCTTTACGCGGTGCAGCGCCGTTTCCTCGGTGCCATGAACGAGGTCGAGTCTTTGAACCAAGCCCTGGGCGAGCGGCTGGCACAGCAAAGCCGCGAGTTGACGGCCCAATACGAAAAGCTGCGCGAGGCCGAGCGCCAGCAAGCCCTGCTGCTGGAGCGTCAGCGCCTGATGCAGGATATGCACGACGGTTTGGGCTCGGCCTTGCTGTCGGCCATGGTGGCGGTTGAGCAAGGCAGCATGGACCAAGACAAGGTGGTCGAAGTCTTGCGCGAATGCGTGGATGACCTGCGTTTGGTGATCGACTCCTTGGAACCGGTGGCGCACGACCTGGTGGCCCTTTTGGCCACCATGCGCTATCGCTTGGGCAAGCGCTTGCAAGCCGGGGGGCTGATGCTGGAATGGGATGTGCAAGACCTGCCCATGCTGGATTGGTTGGAGCCCCCGGACGCGCTGCATGTGCTGCGTTTGATGCAAGAAGCGCTCAGCAATGTGCTCAAGCATGCCCGTGCCACCCGTGCACGCATGGTGACCCGCAACCATGGGCACTATGTCGAGATCCGCGTGGAAGATGATGGCGACGGTTTTGATCCCGCCCAAGCGCCCAAAGGCCGAGGCCTGAAAAGCCAGCAGCGGCGTGCGCAACGCCTGGGCGGTGTGGTGCGCATCGACTCCAGCCCTGGCCAGGGCACGCGCCTGAGCCTGCGCTTGCCGGTCAAACGGGCACAAGCCCCAGGGCAGCAAGAAGCTGCCGAATCGCGGACAATTTGAGCCCTATGCTGCAACAAAGAACTCTGAAGTCCCTGACCAAAGCGGTGGGCGTGGGCATCCACAGTGGTCAACGGGTTGAAATGACGCTGCGGCCCGCGCCAGCCAATACCGGCATCGTGTTCCGTCGCGTGGACCTGAACACCCCCGTGGACATTCCGGTGCGCGCCGATACCGTTTGCGACACCCGCATGGCGACCACCGTCAGCCCAGGGGGTGACCCCGGCGGCCCCAAGGTGCAGACCATCGAACATTTGCTGTCCGCTTGTGCAGGTCTGGGCCTGGACAACCTTTATGTGGACATCAATGCCGATGAAGTGCCCATCTTGGACGGCTCGGCCGCCAGCTTTGTTTACCTGCTGCAAAGCGCCGGCATTGAGTTGCAAAAAGCGCCCAAGAAGTTCTTGCGGGTGAAAAAGACAGTGGAAGTGCGCCAAGGTGAGGGCAAGCGGCTGATGTGGGCCAAGCTCGCCCCGCACCATGGCTACACCCTGAGTTTCGAGATCGAGTTCGACAACCCCGCGGTGTCGGCCACCGGCCAGCAATATGTGTTTGACATGGGCAGCGGCCAGTACAAGCGTGAAATCGCACGGGCCCGCACCTTTGGCATGACCAGCGATATCGAGCTGATGCGCTCACGCGGGCTGACGCTGGGGGGCTCCATGGACAACGCCATCGTGGTGGATGACTACCGGGTGCTGAATGCCGACGGCTTGCGCTACGACGACGAGTTCGTCAAGCACAAGATTCTCGACGCCATCGGCGATATGCAGGTGGCGGGCTATCCGCTGCTGGCCGCCTATACCTCGTTCAAGGGCGGTCACGCGCTCAACAACAAACTCCTGCGCGCCTTGTTGGCCGACGAGACGGCTTATGACATCGTCAGCTTCGACAAAGAAGCCGATGCGCCAGCGGGTTTTGCGCAGCTGGCACCGGCTTGGTAGTGAGCGCTGCCCCGGCTTGTTTGTTGGATTGATTGAGGGAAGGCGGCAATGCTGATTTTTCGTTTGGTCGTGGGCCTGCTCTTGTTCGCGGGCGTGCTTTGCTTTGCGCTCTATATCGGCAGCGGCCAAGTGATTTGGCGACGCCGCGGCCTGCTCATCGTTAAATGGACGGTGTTGGCTGCCTTGGGCTTTTTTGCGGTGCTGATTCTTGAGCGACTGGCGATGATGCTTTGAGCTTTAGCAACACCTAGAACCGCAATGTCTCCGCCTTGGTGCGGGGTCATGCTCATGCTAACCTCAGTTTCAAACTGAGGTTTGAAGCAAATTGGGGGGCGCCGTTTGGCAGCTCGTTGCCTCCAGAGCTTCAGCCCTCGACTTGAGACGCAAAACAAACCCGGGGAGCCTTTTGGCATGAGACATTGCAAACATCTGACTTTCACCGTCCTGGCTTGGGCCGCTTGGCTTGTGGCCGCGCCCGCCGTGCAGGCCAACCCCAGTTTGGCTGCCAGCTCGAACGCCCAGGCGGGTGGCGTGGCGGCCAGCCCCAGCTCGGGTGCTGATGCCGACTTTGCCTACAGCAGCAGCTGGATCAGCAACAGCGACGGTTCAGCCCAGTCCAGCGGATTTGCCCGGTCCAATGGTTCCTATGCGGTGTCCAGCCAGGCGACGGGATCGGCCAATGCCAGCGCCCATGCGGGCTTCAGCTACAGCCTGCTGAATGACACGGGAGCCGCGCAAATCTATTCGCTGCATTTCAAGATTTACGGCGGCTATATCGGCGCCTACTTGGCCGAAGGTGAGAGCTTCTCGGACGGTGAATTCATTCGCAGTGACTACCTCGCCAGCATCGGATTGAATGGCGACAAAGTCTTCAGCAGCAGCGCTTCGATTCGTGGCGACAAGAACGGATTCAGCATGAGCCACGACGGCGTGCGCTTGAATCCCGGCCATGACGGCGCAGACGGCGAGTACTTCTGGAACTACCTCTACGTCGATATGGAGCGCACCCTGGCGGCCGGCGAAAGCCTCAATATCGTGGCGCAACTGGACATCAGCTCGTTCGCCCAAGTGGGCGCCGCGTCCAATGGCTGTGCTGAGCCGCCCACGGGGCAGACCGCGCTCTCTACGACGACCGGCGAGTGCTACAAGGCGCAAGCCCGCGGTTTTTATGGCGACCCCTTCATTGCCAATGGCGAGGGCGCGCCGGGCTTCACCTACACCTTGAGCCCTGCCCAGCAGCAAGTGCCCGAGCCTGCAAGCCTGGCCTTGGTGTTCTTGAGTCTGGGGCTGGCTTGGGCGGGTACCAAGGCGCGCAAGGCCTGAAAAAATAGAGTCCAGCCCCAAGCCCGGCTGAGTGTGCGGGCAGGGCTGGCTGTGCCTCAGATTGCTTTCAAGGTTTGCGCCGTCAGCTTCTCCTGGCGGCGCTGTTCTTGGGCCAAGGACTGCTCGCGCATGGCGGTGACACGTGCGGGCAGTTGGTAGCTCAGCAGCATTTCATTGGGCCCGTCGCGGCGCAACTCAATCTCGATGCCTTCACGGGTGCGCCACAGGCTGGGTAGATTGGTCTCGGCATTGCGCTGCTGCGCTTCACCATACTTTTTGCGCAGACTCTCAATGATGCGTTGCTGGGTTTGCGCCAGTGCGGCCGTGTCTTGGTTGTTGAAGCGGTAGGTGAGCATGGCCGGTTTGAGCAGATAAGAAGGCAGCTCGCGCACATAGTGCAGGCTCATCAGTTTGGCGCCGGGCAGCAAATCGCCCAGATTGAACAGCTCGCGCTCACTGCCTAGTTTGTCTTCTTGCTCGCGAAGTCCCAGGGTCTTCAGGGCCTGGCGCAGCTCGCCGCGGTTCATGCAGAACAGCGGCAGATCGAACATCTGCACCTTGGTGCTCTCGCGGCATTGTTTGTCTTGCTGAAGGCTGTCCAGCAGCAAAGCCGCTTTGTCCACGCCACCTTTTTGAGCGTTTTGCAGCAGCTGGCCAATCTGGTCCTGGCCGAGAGTCTGGTTGCCATAGCCGTTCAGGCTGTGAAAGGCCCAGATCATTTGCCCCAAGGGGTCTTTCAGCTTGGCCGCTTGTTCGGCGTACTTTGCGCTGAGGACTTGATCGCTCGCACCGCGCCCCTCGCGCAACATGCTGGCCACGGCCATGCTGGCATAGGCCTTGGCCGCGAGACTCTCGATTTGGGTGAAGCTTTGGCACAGGTCCACGGCCTGATCAAAGCGACGTTCGCGCACGGCTTTTTCGCACACATTGGCGTAGCGCTGCAGTGCTTCTTCGGCGCTCTCTGCGCGAGCGGCGCTGGCCGCTGCTGGTGCGCTCAACAAGGCATTGCTGCTGGGCGAGGTGGTGCTCGACGAGGCTTTGGCTTGTTTGACCCAAATCACGGCAGCCGCAATGCAAATCACGGTGCCTGTGGCGATTGCAATCGGCAGGGCCAGCTTGCCGAATTGATGCCTTTGCTCTGGTCTCATGGCGCGATCCGTACAAGTTTTTGTCAGAGCCCGGACTGTCGCAGCGCATGGTGACGCAGCCATGAAGCGAGGCCCGGCGATGCAGACCATACGGACTATGGCGCCTGTGCCTCGGCAGGGGCTGGGTGGCGCAGAGTGCGCAGCGCCAGCAGCGCGGGCGCGCGCGCTGAACCTGCCCTCAGGCCTCCAGCGCTTGCAAGGCCACCAAGCGTTGGTAAATGCCGTTCTCCAGCGTCATCAATTCTTCATGAGATCCGCGTTCACTCAAATGACCGTGGTTCAAGACAATGATCTGATCGGCGTCGCGGATGGTGGAGAGCCGGTGGGCAATTGCGACCACCGTCACCTGGCCTCGCAGCGACTGCAAGGCTTCGCTGACTTTTTGCTCGGTGGCGCTGTCGATATTGGCGGTGGCCTCGTCCAGGAACAAGATGCGCGGTGAACCCGCCAAGGCGCGGGCCATGGCGATCAGCTGCTTTTGCCCGGTGGAAACACGCGCGCCGCCTTCGCCGAGCAAAGTCTCATAACCCTGAGGCAGTGCGGACAAAAAGTCGTCGATGCGCGCTGCCCGCGCCGCGGTGCGGATTTGCTCCAGGCTGATGTTGCGGCCCATGGCGATGTTCTCGGCAGCGCTGGCGGCCATCAGATAGGGCTCTTGCGGCACCAGGCCGACCGCGGCGCGAAAGGCCTCGTCCGGCAGGCGCGACAGTGCATGGCCATCCATGCGGATGCTGCCTTGCTGCGCCGCATAAAAGCGCAGGAGCAAAGAGAGCAGAGTGGATTTGCCGCTGCCGGTGTGGCCGACGATGCCGACAAATTGGCCGGCCGGGATGTCCAGACTCAAATCCTTCAAGACCGGCTTGTCGGGGTCATAGCCAAAACTCAGCGACTCGATCTGGATATGGCCGGCTGTCACGGCCAAGCCGGTCTCGGTGCTGCTGACCGGCGCGGCTTCTTGCAAAAGGCTGCGCACGCGCGAGGCCGCCACCATGGACTGCTGCAACTGCCCAAACTGCATGGTGATTTGAATCAAGGGCTCCACCACCCGCGAGATGTAGCTGAGAAAGGCGAACAACAAGCCCACCTCTACGCCCGACATTTCGCGGCGCCCAAAGCCGTAAATCACGGTCACGAGCAACAAGACATTGAGCAGGTCCAGCGCCGGCCGCAAGAGCCAGGCGTTGGCGCTGAGTTCGGCCACGCGGGCCTTCAGGTGCTCGCCGTTGGTGCGCTCAAAGCGCTGCGCAAAGCGCGGCGCAGCACCGGCGGCTTGCAGCATGGCCATGCCGGCCATGCTCTCGGCCATTTGCGCATTGATCTCGCTGCGCAGTTGGCGGGCGCGCGCCACCGCGGGTGCGCTCAAACGCTGGTAGAGCGCAATGATCAAGAACATGGCCGGCACCAGCATGGCCACGATCAGCATCAGCCGCCAGTCCAGCCAGGCCATGGCAATCAAAGAGCCGATGACGACGATGCTGGAGTCCAGCATCACATACAGCACCTGGCGGTACAAGGTGTTGACCGCCTCGCTGTCATTGGTGACGCGGCTGACCAGTTGGCCGGTGATGGCCTTGTCAAAAAACGCCATCGGCAGTGCCAGCACATGGGCATAGACCTGCTCACGCAGGCGCAGCACCGAGCGCCGGGCCACGCCAGCCATGCGCGAGAGTTGCGCAAAGCGAATCCAGCTGGCGCTCCAGCCACACAGCAGCAGGGCCAGCAAGAGGGCACCCATGGCCTGCACATCAAACTGGCGCGGCTGCAAATAGTGGTCGATGAAGTGTTTGCTGATGATGGGACCCAGCGCCTCGATCCCGGCGGCCAGCAAGAGCCAGAACACGCCGCGCAATAGCGTGGGCTTCTCCGGCGCTGCGGCCGCCATCAAAAGCCCGACCGAGGCCCAGGGTCGCTCCAGCACAGTGGCTTGCTGGGTCGTTTGTTCAGAGCTCGGCATCGATGCTGGCCTCCAGTTGTTGATAGCGCCATTGGCTGGCGTACCAGCCGCCTTCTCGGGCCAGCAGCTCGGCATGGCTGCCTTGCTCGGTGATGCGGCCGTCTTGCAAGACGATGATGTGGTCGGCCTCCATGACCGCGCTGAGCCGGTGGCTGACGATCAAGCTGCTGCGCTCCGGGCGGCTGCGGCGCAACTCGCGCAGGTGCTCAAGAATCTGCGTTTCGGTGCCGGTGTCCACCGCGGAGAGCGCATCGTCCAGCAGCAGCAGCGGCGCATCGGACAAAAGCGCGCGGGCGATGGCCACGCGCTGCCGCTGGCCGCCCGACAAAGTGACGCCGCGCTCGCCAATCTCGGTGGCATAACCCTGCGGCAGGCGCAGGATGTCCTCGTGCACCGAGGCCATTTGCGCGGCCGCTTGCACCTCGGCCGCGCTGGCGCCGGGCTTGGCCAAGGCAATGTTCTCGGCAATCGAGGCTGAGAACAAAAAAGGCTCCTGCGGCACCCAGGCCAGCCCCAGGCGCAGCGCTTGCAAGCTCAGCTCGGGCAAGGCCCGCCCGCCAATGCAGACCTGCCCTTGCTGCGGTTCGAACTGGCGCAACAAAAGCCGCAGCACCGTGGACTTGCCCGCCCCGGTGGGCCCCACCAGACCCAGAGTCTGACCGGGCCGCACTTGCAAGTTGATTTGGTCCAGCGCGCGGCGCTGGGCTTCGGGATAAGAGAAGCTCACCTGTTCAAAAGCCACCTCGGCCTGCGCCGGCAAGGGCTGCTGGCCGCTGTCGATCAGCGTCAAGGGCGCGTCGAGCACCGGGGCCAGGCGGTCCCAGGCCGCGCGGCCGCGTTCCAGCAGCGAGAGCACCCAGCCGGCCGCAAACATCGGCCAAATCAGCTGACCCAGATACATGGTGAAGGCGGTGAGCTGGCCGATGCTGAGCTCTTGGCGCGCCACCAGCCAGCCGCCCAGGCCCAGGGCAATCGTCATTGCAGCGCTCAGGGTCATGCCCACGGCGGGCTCGAAGGCCGCCTCCCAGCGTTGGGCGCGGAAGCTGGCTTCGCCGGCGCTGTCGGCTAACTCGCTGAATTGACGGGTATTGCGCGGCACCAGACCCAGGGCGCGCAGGGTCCGCACGCCGGCCAGGCCTTCTTGCACATGCTGGTTCAGCGTGGAAAAGCGCGACAGCGAACTCTGCCAGGCCAGATGCACCTGGTTGGAGATGCGCCAAAAGGCGAAGGCCATGAAGGGAAAGGGAATCAGCGCCGCCAGGCCCAGCCGCCAGTCGATGCCCAGCGTCATCATGCTGAGCACCAGAATCAAGGTCAGCGAGCCGTCAAAGGCCGCCAGCAAGGCCTCACCGGCCGCCATCTCCACCGCATCGATATCGTTGGTGGCCAGGGCCATCAAGTCACCCGTGCGCTTGCTTTGAAAGAACACCGGGCCTTGCAGGGTCAGGCCTTGATAGAGCCGGGTGCGCAACTCCTGGCCCAAGCGGTAAGCGGCCGCGAACAGGGCCAGGCGCCAACCCACACGCAGCAGATAGATCGCCAGCCCGCAGGCCACCAGCAAGCCCAGCTCTTGCAGCAGGGCGGGGCCCCGCAAGGCCCCAGCCACCAGCCCGTCCACGACATGACCGACCTGACGCGGAATCCACACGGTCAGCAGCGCAATGCTGGCGAGCATGACGGCGGCGCAGGCATAGGCCTTCCAGTGTCGGCGCACAAAGCCGACAAGCAGTTGGTTCAGGGTCATGGGGCTTGTGAGGAGATGTGCCGAGCCAGCCGGCCAAGAAAGGCGTCTGATTCTAAGGAAGGTCTGCAACCGACGCTGGGCCGCTGGGACAAAGGTGCGAGTGCCGAACAAGGCGCGCAGGCCTGTGCAGTTTTGGCCTAGGTGTTTGCCCATGGCGGCAAGCCGGGTCCGGCGACGCCACCGGCAGGATCGGCCTCGATATGTCTCAAATTGAATCGATGTTTGTGCCTTGATGCCAATGGATCATGGGTAAACCCTTGCACTTGCCGCCAAGCGCCCTGGGGCAAGTGCTAACCCCCCGCAAATGCGGTGGCTCAAGCTGTCACATTTTCTCGATAGCATTTGCCGCAACGGGTCGCTGAGCAAGGCGATAGTGGGGAGGTGCAAACGTTTGCCGCCCGCCAAGCGCTGCTTGCTGAATAGGTCCGGTATTGCGTCAAGCCTGTCCTGTTTCAGGATCTCAACCATCCTTTCCTTTTTGGAACCAGCATGAAATTGAAAACACTCGCCGGCCTTGTGGCAGCGGCTTTTGCGGTCCCAGCGGCCATGGCGTCGAGCAGCGGCATCGTCATCAGCCAGGTTTATGGCGGCGGCGGCAACAGCGGCGCCACCATCAAGAACGACTTCGTTGAGATCTTCAATGCCGGTAGCGCTGAAGTGGATATCGGTGACTGGTCGGTGCAATATGCCTCGGTCACGGGCACCAGCTGGCAAGTCACCAAGATTCCCGCGGGCACCAAACTGGGCGCGGGCCGCTATTTGTTGATCAGCCAGGCCGCCGGTTCAAATGGCACCGCCTTGGTGGGCGATGTGGTCGGCTCGATCGCGATGTCGGGCACCAATGGCAAGGTCGCCTTGGTGGCTTCAAGCACCGCTTTGTCGGGAAGCAACCCGAGCGGCGGCGCCCTGGTTGATTTGCTGGGTTATGGCCCGACTGCCAATGGTTTCGAGACCGCGCCCACGGCAGCCCTGAGCAACACCACGGCAGCGCTGCGCAACGCTGCGGGTTGCACCGACACCGACAACAACAGCAGCGACTTTTCGGTCAGCGCACCCAGCCCGCGCAGCCTGGCCACGCCGGCCAATGTGTGCGGCGGCGTGACTCCGCCGCTGGACAAGCCCATCGTGCCGGTCTGCCCGGACACCAGCGTCACCGCCGGCACCGCCAGCCGTTTCAGTGTCAGCGCCAGCGATGCCGACAGCATCGTCAATGCCGCGTCCATCAGCGGCAGCTGGCCCGCAGCCTTCACGCTGGGCCGCTTCACCCCCGCCAGCGCCGATGGCGGAACCGCGACCCAAGAGATTGAAGTGGCCAGCAGCGTGGCCGGTGGCAGCTACAGCCTGAACCTGAATTGGGCCAATAACGAGGCGCAAACGGCCAGCTGCACCATCAAGGTGACGGCCTCGGGCTTCACCCCGATCTACAGCATTCAGGGCGATGGCGACAAGAGCCCGATGGACGGCGCCACCGTCAGCACTGGCGGCATCGTCACCTATCTGAGCCCGACCGGCTTTTACATGCAAGACCGCCTCGGTGACGGCAATCCCGCCACCTCGGACGGCATCTTTGTCTACACCGTCAGCGCGCCCACGGTCAGCGTCGGACAAGAGGTTCGCTTGAGCGGCTTGGTCACCGAGTTTGCTTCGGGCAAGAGCTCCATCACCCAGTTGAAGAACATCAGCGGCCTGACCGTGCTGAGCAGCGGCAACGCCGTGGCGCCCACCGTCGTCAATCTGGCCAGCCTGCCCAGCGGCGGCCTGGAAGCTTATGAAGGCATGCTGGTCACCCTGAGCGGCCCAGTGATGGTGCAGCAGAACTACTTCCTGGGTCGCTATGGTCAGCTGACCGTGGCCGCCGGTGGCCGCTTGCTCAACCCCACCAATGTGATGCGCCCCGGCCCCGATGCCCAGGCCTTGGCCAAGGCCAATCTGGACCGCGCCATCATCTTGGATGACAACAACGGCGCTCAAAACCCCAACCCCGTGCCCTTCATCGGCGAAGACATGACGGTGCGCGCTGGCGACACGATCGAGTCGCTGACCGGCGTGATCGACTACGGCCCGGCCACCAGCAACACCACCACCGGCGCTTTCATGTACCGCCTGCAGCCGGTGGGCAAGCCGGTGTTCGCCCGCAGCAACCCGCGCTCCACCACGGCCCCGGCCGTGGGCGGCAATGTGCGCATCGCCAGCGCCAATGTCTTGAACTACTTCACCACCTTCACCAACGGTCAGACGGCCGATGGCAAGACCGGCCAAGGCTGCAGCCTCGGTGGCGCGGTGTCGGCCGCCAACTGCCGCGGTGCGGACAACCTGAACGAGTTCAACCGCCAGCGTGCCAAGCTGGTCGCTTCGATCAGCACCCTCAATGCCGATGTGGTCGGCCTGATGGAGATGCAAAACAATGGCGATGTGGCCTTGCTGAATCTGGTCGATGGTCTGAACGCCGCCATGGGCGCCGGCACCTATGCCGCAGCCCCGCTGCCCACCGACACCGGCAGCGACGCCATCCGCGTGGCCATGATTTACAAGCCCGCCAAACTCAAGCTGATCGGCGCAACCTTGTCGGACACCGACCCGGTCAACAACCGCCCGACCTATGCGCAAGGCTTCCAGGCCCCCAATGGCGAGCGCTTTGCAGTGGTGGTGAACCACTTCAAGTCCAAGAGCTGCAGCGGTGCCGCCGGTGTGGACGCTGACCAAGGCGATCTGCAGGGCTGCTACAACGCGCACCGCGTCGAGCAGGCCAAGCGTCTGCGGACCTTTGTGACGCAAGTTCAGGCCACGGCCGGCACGCAAGATGTGGTCTTGCTGGGCGACTTCAATGCCTATGCGCAAGAAGACCCGGTCTACGAGTTGACGCACGACGGCGCCATCGTGGATCTGGTGGGCAAGTTTGATCCGGCCCATTACTCCTACGTGTTCGATGGCTTTGCTGGCCGTTTGGACCATGGCTTCGGCACCGCGTCCGTCGCCTCCAAGGTGAGCTACGCGACCTCTTGGCACATCAATGCCGATGAGCCGACCGTGATCGACTACAACACCGAGTTCAACCCCGCCGGCTATTACCAGCCCACGGCCTTCAAGTCTTCGGACCATGATCCTATGGTGCTGGGGCTGAATCTGTACAAGCAGATCAAGGGCACTGCGGGCCGGGATGTGATCGTCGGCACCGATGGCGACGACATCATCGAAGGCGGCGCTGGCGCAGACACGCTGACCGGTGGCAAGGGGCGCGATCAGTTCGTCTACAACAGCATGATCGACGCAGGCGATGTCATCACCGACTTCACCCCGGCTGACGATTTGTTGGATCTGAGTGGCTTGATGCGCAGCCTGGGCGTTGCCAGTGTCGACCCCCTGGCTTCGGGCCATGTGGTGTGCAGCAATATCAGCGGCGCAGCGGTGATTGGCATCAATGCGACCGGTGCTGCTTCGCTGACCCGCAGCCGCCCCTTGGTGCAGTTGAAGGGCCTGAGCTGCGACAAGCTCAGCCCGGCGAACTACAAGTTCTGAGTGAAGCGCCACACCTGTTTTTTTGAAAGCAAACAAGATCATGAACTTCAACATCAAATCACTCGCCCTGGCTCTGGGCCTGGCTCTGGGTGCACAAGTGGCCAGCGCTGCGACCTACACCTTCAGCGGTCAGATCAGCTTCAGTGCGCAAACCCCCAGCCTGCTGGGTGAGACCCTGACGGTGAGCTTCAGCCTCTCGGATGCCGCCGTGGCGGCGCTCAATGGTGGCGATGGTTCGGTGGCATTGAGCAGCCTGAACCTGAGCTTCCTGGGGCAGACCCGCGATCTTTCGCAAGCCATTGACGCTTATGCCCAGTTCGAAGCCGGTCAACTGATTGGCCCGAACGCAGGCTTCCAGGGTCTGGCAGGTGGTGATTTGCAGCTGGTGTCCAGCTTTGGCAACTCGAGCTTCTATTACAGCCTGAATGGCAAAGACAGCCTGGGCGACCTGAGCGTGAGCGCCGTCCCCGAGCCCTCAACCTGGGCCCTGGGTCTGGCCGGTTTGGCCGTGGTGGGCAGCCTCGCTCGCCGTCGTCGCCAGCAGGCCTGATGGGTGCGCCCGCGAGGGCGCTTGATTGAACCCCTCAACAAGGGGCCTCGGCCGACGTGCTTTCGCAGCGCGTCGGCCGTTTGTTTTTTTGACGGTCAATCGCGTGCGATCACAGCCGGCCGCTGCTGCGCAGGGCGTCCAGCCGCAGTGCAATGCTTTGCTGCAAGTCGCTCAACTCGCGCATCAAACTCTGGCGTTGGGTCTCGTCGGCGCACTGCGCGATTTCGGCTTGCAAGGCGGCGCGACGGTGAAAGAGCTCGACCTCGGGCGGCGCCATGCCGGCGTTCTTCAAAACCTTGAAGGGCATGCGCAGGCCGTCGGGCGTGGCGGCCCAGCCTGCGTCTTCTTGCAGCGGCTTGCCAAAGCTTTCCGCCAGCTTGAGCTCGCCGGACTTCAAGGCGTCTTGCAGGTGGCGGGCGATCTCATCGTCTTGCATGCGGCATCCTCAGGAAAAACAAATGCAGCAGGGCTTGCGCCGCTGCTGCATCGATTGTCGAGCAAACCCGCGGGCCAACCGCGGGGGGCAAGCCTCAAAGCTTGAAGCCGCTGATCACCTCGGCCATGCGCGCCGCTTGGTCTTGCAGGCTTTCGGCGGCCGCCGCGCTTTGCTCCACCAGGGCCGCGTTTTGTTGCGTCATTTGGTCGAGCTGCACCATGGTCGCATTCATTTTCACGATGCTGTCGGACTGCTCAAGCGCTGCGGCGCTGATCTCGCCAATGATGTCGGTGACGCGCTTGACCGAGCCGACCAGCTCTTGCATGGTGCCGCCTGCATGGGCCACCAGCCGGGTGCCCGATTCCACCCGCTCGACCGAGGCGCCGATCAAGGACTTGATCTCACGCGCCGCTTCCGCTGAGCGCCCGGCCAGGCTGCGCACCTCGCTGGCCACCACGGCGAAGCCGCGCCCCTGCTCGCCGGCCCGGGCCGCCTCCACTGCGGCGTTCAGGGCCAAGATATTGGTCTGGAAGGCAATGCCGTCGATGACGCCGATGATGTCGGCAATCTTGCGCGAGCTGGCGCTGATGTCTTCCATGGTGGACACCACTTGCGACACCACCTCGCCGCCGCGCGCCGCCACTTCGGCCGCGTTATTGGCCATCTGGTCGGCCTGACGCGCAGAATCAGCGGACTGTCGCACCGTGCCGGTCAGCGCATCCATGGAGGCGGCGGCTTGTTGCAAATTGCTGGCGGTTTGTTCGGTGCGCTGGCTCAAGTCCAAGGTGCCAGTGGCAATCTCGGCCGAGGCGGTGCTGATGCTGTCGGTGGAGCGGCGCACCTCGCCGATCACGTTTTGCAAATGGCTGCGCATATGGCCCAGCCCGTCGATCATCTGGCCGAGTTCGTCGTGGCGTGGGCTGGGCAGGGCGGCGTTCAAGTCGCCCTGCGCGATGTGGCGCATCGATTGCTCAACGTCTTGCATTGGCCGTATCACCGCGTCCAGGGTGTACCAGGCCATCACCAGCAAGCCCAAGGTACAAAGCAATCCACCACCAATGCCAGCGGCCACCAGGCTGCGGCTGCGCGCTTGGGCGTGGCTGTAAGCGGCTTGCGACTTTTTCCGCGCCAAAGGAATCAAGGCTTGCAAAGGCTTGACTGCGTTTTTGTGCATCACCGGCCAGTCTTCTTCCAGCACGCTGCCCAAGCTGTCTTTGTTTTTGCTTTCGTAGGCGGCTTGCAACTTGGCCAGGGTTGCATCCACCGAGGCCCAGTTCTCCTGGAGCTGCTTGAAGGGGGCTTGCGCCTCTTCTTCGGTGAACACTTTTTGCCCAAGCGGCTGCAAGAGCTGCCAGGTTTGGGTCAAGTCCTTGCGGGCCTCTTTCAGATGGTTCAGCGAACCCGGAATGGGCAGTTGCTCCAACAGCACGCCGGCGGTGCGAAAGCGCACTTCCAGCAGGCTGTTTTCAATCTGCATCAAGTCCACGAGGGCGGCGCTGTCCTCCTCGTAGAGCTCACTCAGCGCGCTGAGATTCACTCGGTTGGACAAGACGGCCAGCCCGGCCACCAGGCTGAGGCCCAGCAAGGCCAGACCGGCCAGCGCCATCAGGCGGCCCTTGATACTGATTTGGATGTTCATGCGAGAGCTATTCCGAGAGTGGCACAGGCCGGGTGTGGCTTATTGCGTGGGCAAGCCCTTGGCCACCCACTCCGGCATGCCGCCGCGGAACCAGTTGATCTTGCTGTAGCCGGCTTTTTGTGCCACCACCGAGGCCTTGTAACTCTTCCAGCATTCGCCGGCATTGCAGAAGAAGACGATGGGCGCGGCCTTGTCGGCGGGCAGCTTGCTCAGGTCGAACTGGTCTTTGCTGGCGTCGAAGTCGACGGCCTTGGCGCTCTTTTCTTTGTACGGCACGCTCTTGGCGCCCTTGATGGACTTTTCGGCGTACTCGGCGGCCACGCGGGTGTCGATCACCGGCACGCCGGCGTCCAGCAGCTTTTTGGTTTCTTCTGCGGTGACCAGCTTCACGCCTGCCAGGCTGTTTGGGGTTTCGCTGGCTTGTGCGCTGAAGGTCAGGCCCAGATTCAGGCTCAGGCCCAGGGCGGCCAGCAGGCCCAGTTTGATGCAGTTGCGCTTGGTGCTCATCGTCGTGTACTCCAGATTTGAAGGGGCACAGGGACGGAGCGACCGCGCGAGCTCGAGCGTCTGCGGCCTGACTGAATCGGCCCAGACGCGCTTGGAATCCTCGCTCTTGGCGGCGCGGTGCTGCTTCCCTGTAGCCGCCTTTTCGACTGCCCGGGTGCAGAACTTGAGCGCGACGGCGCGGGCTTGTGCGCATGCCGGACATGGCCCTGCGCTGACTTTTGGCGGCTGTTGCCTTGCTGCTCAGTAGGTGCGGCCGCCCTTGAACTGCGCGTGTTGGCGCCGCTGCAAGGTGGTGCTGCGGCTCATGGCTTCGAACGACACCTTGGCATGCGCATGCATGATGGCCAAGCCCAGCGCATCGGCCGCATCTTTGCCCGGCGCGGCGGGCAGGTTCAACAGCCTTTGCACCATGGCCTGCACCTGCTCCTTGGCCGCGTGGCCGTGGCCGACCACGGCTTTTTTCATTTGCAAGGCGGTGTACTCCGACACCGGCAGGTCTTTGGACACCAAGGCGGTGATGGCCGCGCCGCGCGCTTGGCCCAGCAGCAAGGTGGACTGCGGGTTGACGTTGACGAAGACGATTTCCACCGCCGCGCACTGCGCCTGGTAGCGCTCCGACACCTCGCGCACGCCGTCAAAAATGATGCGCAGCCGCGCCGGCAGGTCGCCACTGGCCACCGCGCTGGTCTTGATGGTGCCGCTGGCCACATAGCTCAGCCGCGGCCCATCCGCGTCAATGACGCCAAAACCCGTTGTCTGTAAGCCGGGGTCGATGCCGAGAATTCTCATGCCGCAAGTGTCGCAGGCCGAGGCTCAGGAATTAGAGCGAGAGCTTGAAATACCAGCGCACCGAATGAAAGAACACCGGCGCGGCAAAGCACAGCACGGCGATGCGGTCCAGCAGGCCCACCGCGCCGGTGATGGAGCTGAGGTTGCCCCAGCTGCGCACACCGGCGTCGCGCTTGAGCGCTTGCATCACCAGCCCACCAAAGCTGCCCGCGCCGGCGGCAATGAAGGCCATGGCCATGGCTTGCAAGGCATCAAACGGCGTGATCCAAAACAGCGCTGAACCCAACAAGGCTGCGCCGATGCAGCCCAGCCACCAGGCTCGCATTGAAAAATCGCGGCTGATGTGGCGGGCCACTGGGCGGCGCCGCAAGCGCCGGCTGGCCGCCAATTGCACGAATTGACCAAAGGCCACCACCGCCACCAAGAAGAACAGCAAAAAAGCCCCGCGCCCCAGATAGCCGGGAAACTCCAGCAGCAAGAGTGCCGGCGCATGCGAGAGCCCATACACGCAGACCATGATGCCCCATTGGATCTTGGCATTGCGCTCCAAATAACGCGCCGGGTCACCGGCCAGCGCGCTGGCCACCGGGATCGCCAAAAAGCTGTAGACCGGAATCAAGACCGAAAACAAATCAAAGTGCCGCCCGCCGGTCAGCGCGTACTGCAGCGGCAAGATGATGAAGAAAGCCAGGATCAGGCTGCGGTGGTCGCCGCGCCGGGTGTGCAGCAGGGTGATGAATTCGCGCAGCGCCAAAAAGCTCAGAATGCCGAACAGCAGCGTGGCGCCCAGCGGCCCCGAGACCCAGGCCGCCCAGAACACGCTGGCCCCGAACCAGACCAGCCGCAGCTCGCGGGCAAAGCGTTGGCGGCGCAACTGGCGGGCCTTCAAGGCTTCTTCATCCAAACCGGTCAGGGCTTGTTCGCGCAGGCCGTTGATGAAGCTGCCAATGCTGGTCAAGAGCAAGAGGCCAAACAAGGTGACGAACAGCAGGCCGATTTGCTCGGTGGCCGTCCAGCGGCTCATGGGGTTGGGGGCCGTCAACCAGTCGGGCATGGTGAGCGCGTTGAGCATCAGTCCCACCCTCCGCCCGGTTGCTGGGCCAACACAGCGGCGCGTGCGCGCTCTAAAAAAGCGCGCTTGTCTTCGCCGGGCTGCAATTGCAGCGGCGCGCCAAAAGTGACGGTGCACAGAATCGGCACCGGCACCACCTCGCCCTTGGGCATGACGCGCTGCACATTGTCGATCCAGGTCGGGATCAGCTTGACCTGCGGGAACTGCTCGGCCAAGTGATACAGCCCGGCTTTGAAGGCCTGCGGCGCGCCTTTGTTAGAGCGGGTGCCCTCAGGGAAGATCACCAACGAGTCCCCCTGGCGCAAGGCTTCGACCAGCGGCTCCAGCGGGTCTTCGTCCGGGGTGGCACGGGTGCGCGACACATAAATCGCGTTGAACACCGCCGAGGTGATCCAGGCCTTGAGTGGGCTGCTGGTCCAGTAGTCGCGCGCGGCGATGGGGCGGGTTTGCGCGCGCAACTCGCTGGGCAGGGCGGCCCAGATCAGCACCCAGTCAAAGTGGCTTTGATGGTTGGCAAAGTAGATGCGCTGCTCCGCCATCGGCGGGCAGCCCTTCCAGTGGCCTTGTGCGCCGGTGATCAGGCGGGCCAGGGCGGCCAGCAATTGGCCGGTGGCAGAGGCAAGTGACATGGCCGCATATTAGTCGAGTCGCTGCGGGGCTTGCCACCGACTTGAGGCATTAGGGGCTCGTCTCCAGCTTGGTTCAGCGCTTGACCGCGCCAAAGGGGTCGCCAGGCCTCCACGCGGGCAGTGTGTCCGCATCGGCGATGGCGCGTCCCAGATTGAGCGTGTATTGCGCTTGCTCGCGCATGCCGGAGAGGTCCCAGCTGGGGTCGTAGGTGTCGCTGGCTTGGTGGTAGCGCGCGCCGTAGGCGCGGCGCTTGGCGGCTTGGCCTTCGGCGTCGCCCAAGAACTGGCTGCCGCTGCCGACCGAGAAGGCTGGCACCCCAGCCTTGGCGAAGCTGAAGTGGTCGCTGCGGAAGTAGTAGCCGCCGGTGTCGATGCGGGGCGGTGCAATGCGCAAACCCATCTCGGCGGCGACGTGGCGCGCCACATCGATCAAGCTGCTGCGCTCGCTGCCGTTGGCGCCAATGTCGGCGGTGCGGCCGACGAAATTCAGGGTGTCGAGGTTCAGCGCCGCCGCGGTTTTGGCCAAGGGCCAAAGCGGGTGCGCGGCATACCAGGCACTGCCGAGCAGGCCTTGCTCTTCGGCGGCCACCCACAAGAACAACTGGCTGCGCCGCGCCGGCTGGCGCACCGCGGCCTGGGCCATGGCCAGCAGCGCGGCACTGCCGGAGGCGTTGTCCACCGCGCCATTGAAAATGAGGGTCTTGTCGCCCTGCACCTGCTTGCCCAAATGATCCCAATGGGCGCTGTAGATCAGCAACTCGTCTTTGAGCTGCGGGTCGGTGCCGGGCACCAGGGCGGCGATATTGTCTTGCTGCAAGCTGCGGATGCGGGCCGCCAACTTGCCGCTGAGTTGGAGCGCTAGGGGCTGTGGCTTGAAATCGCGGCGCTCGGCGGCAGCGCGTTGTTGATCAAGGTCCAAGCCGGCGGCCGCGAACAGCTGGTGTGCCGCGCTTTCGCTCAGCCAGCCTTGCAAGGCCAGGCCGGGCTCTTTGCCGGCCAGCTGGAACTGCTCGGCCAAAGCACCTTGGCTCACCACCGGCCAACTGGTTTGCGTGGAGGCCTCGGTGTGAATCACCAAGACGCCTTTGGCGCCGCGCCGCAGCGCTTCTTCGTATTTGTAGCCGCGCCGGCCATAGACCGTCATGGCTTTGCCGCCAAAGCGGTTGGGCTCGGCCTCGGTAGGCTGCGGGTCATTGGCCATCACGATCAGGATCTTGCCGCGCACATCCTGGCCTTTGAAGTCGTCCCACTGGCCTTCTTCGGGGGCGGTGATGCCGTAGCCGGCGAACACCAGCTCCGCGTCTTCCAACACATTCAGCGCCTTGGCATTGCCGGTGGAGAACACCCAATCCTTGCCAAAGCTCAGCGCCAGCGTGGGCGCCGGCCGGCGGGGCGCCGTGATGCTGAGCTGGCTGTGTTCCAACAGGGTGCTCACGCCGAGCAGTTGCACCGCCTGGCGAAAACTCTGGGCCTGGCGATTGCCGGGCTGCAGCCCCAGGACTTGGGCCTGGGTTTCCAAATAAGCCATGGTCAATTCGCCGCCGCGCTGCCCGGTGCCGCGGCCCTCGAACAAATCTGAGGCCAAGAGCGCCAGATGCGCGCGCAGCGGCGCCTCTTCGACCTGCGGGCTTGCGGCGGGCGCAGCACGGGTCTGCTCAGGGGCTTGTGCTTGGGCTTGGGCTTGGGCTACAGAGGGGACGGTGTGCAGACCCAATACCAAGCCTGTGCAGGCCAGGCTCAGGGCGAGCGGGAGTGAGCGTTGAAGTTTGCGCATGAGCAGTGGGAGCGATCCGTGCGAGCTGAGAGTCATGGCAGGGCCATGAGAGGCAAGCCGGCATTAGAGCCCGCGCCTCGGTCGCTCGGATTTTGGGTTAACCCCTAGGCTGCGCATTTCAACGCTGCTGTTCGCCGGACCCCATTGCTCGCCCTGCTTAGATTGTGCGTTAGCGGGCCACCGGCTCGCGCCTCGCTCAAGGCTGGGCGATGGACGTTTCTATTGTGGGCCAGATGATGGCTTGAGCCACGATCACGCTTTGCCCATTGAAGGTGGCCGCAGGCGCGCCATACAGCTTGTAGCCCAGGGCGATGGCTTCGCTCACGCGTCGGCAAAAGCTGGCGTCGTCAACGCCGGTGAGCAGGCGGTAGGTCGGCAGTCCGTCAGGGGGTGTCGGGTGCATAAAAGGCAAGTCCTTTGATTGGGTCATGCAAGGCCCGTGATGCTAAGGGCATCGCGCGGCGAAAGCTGCTGGCCGTCGATGGGCGAGCGCGCTTGGCGTTCAGCGGCGACCCGCTTTCAGCAATTGCTCGGCAGCCCAGCGGGCGTCTTTGGCCCGCTCGGGGCCGTCTTGCTCTGCAGCGGTGAGGGCCCCGTCGAACAACACCACCAGGGCCCGGGCTGTTTGCTCTGGGTTTTGCAGCGAAGCGGCCGCACACCAAGTCGCCAGTTGCTCGTGCAGCCACTGACGCTGCACGAGCGCCGATTGACGGGCGGGATGGCCAGTCTCCGGATATTCGGCCACCAAGTGTTGGACCGGGCAGCCGCGAAAGGTCTTTTCAAAGACCCAGTCCACCAGAAAGTCAAACAGGCGCAAAGGCCGTTGCTCGGGCTCGGCAGTCGCCACATAGGCCTGGATTTGCGCTCGCGCTTCCAAGGCGCGGCGCTCGATACAAGCGGCCATCAACTCGTCTTTGCTGCCGAAATGCGCATACAGCGAGGCCTTGGCGGCGCCGGCCTCCGCCAAGACCCGGTCGATGCCCACGGCCCGAAAGCCCTCTTGGTAGAAGAGTCGGTCCGCACTGTCGATCAGTCGCTCGCGAACGCTGCTCGCCTCTTTGTCTGAAGATTTTTTTGTCGCCATGTGTTGACAATACAGACAAGTCTGTCTAAAGTCAAAACCACTGACAGACAGACCGGTCTGTTTTTTGTGTGTTAACCGAGCGAGGATTGAGAAAATGGGATTCCGAATCGAAGGGGCTGTGGCCCTGGTAACTGGCGCCAACCGTGGCATTGGTGAAGCGCTGGTGGACGCTTTGTTCGCCAAGGGGGCGGCCAAGGTCTATGCCGGGGCTCGGCAGGTGTCTGATCTGGCGGCGCTGCAAGCCCGCCATGGCCACAAGCTGGTGCCGGTGCAACTCGATGTGACCCAACCCAGCGACATTCAAGCCGCCGCCGCACGGGCGCAAGACGTGAGCCTGCTGATCAACAATGCCGGCGTGGCGGCCCATATGGGGCCAGACTTTGCTGATCCGACCTGGCTGAGCGCTGGGCGCGCCGAGATGGACGTGAACTACTTCGGCACCCTGCAAATGATGCAAGCCTTCGCGCCCATCCTGGGGCGCAATGGCGGTGGGGCGATTGCCAATGTGGCATCGGTCGCTTCTTTGGTGAGCTTCCCGCCCTTCATGGCCTACAGCGCGTCGAAGTCAGCCACGCATTCGGTCACGCAGGCCGCGCGCTTGCTGCTTTCGGGCCAAGGCACCCAGGTGTTCGGCATCTATCCGGGGCCTGTGGACACGCGTATGGCCGAGCAGGTGCCATTTGAAAAGGCCACGCCGGCTGCCGCCGCGCAAGCCATGGTGCAAGACATTGAGGCCGGTGTGGAAGAGATCTTCCCGGACCCCATTGCCAAGGAATTTGGCCGCCTTTGGTCGGGCGAACCCAAAGCCTTGGAGGCCCATGTCGCGCAAATGATGGCGGCTTGAAGCCCGCACGCGCAGGGCTGTCAATCGCTGGGGCTCAAGCCGCCTCAGCGTTGGCTTGAACGCTGCAAGGTCTGCGGCCCTGGCTTGGCTGCCCGGTTCAAGGCTTGCAAGGCGGCTGCCACATAGGCCAGGGGCGCGTTCCAGTTGATGGCGACCTCGTTGCTGGCGTAGCTGCAATCGTGGTCAAGATAGGCCAGGGCTGGCAAGGCCGAAGGGTAGGGCAGCGGGCAGTGTTGGGCATCTTGCCGTTCGGGGTTGGGCCCGCCCACCACAAAGCCCGGCAACGGCGCGACCACGCCATCGGCTTGGGAGGGCCGGTGGTGGGGGTGCTGCGGTGAGCGCGCACCAAAGCCTGTCACCATGGACAGGCCCAATGGATTGCGCCCCAGCACATAGTCCAGCGCCGCTTGGGCCGCGTCCAACTGCGCCCGCTCACCGCTCAGGCGATAGCCCTGGATCAGCATCAGGGCTTGGTTCAGCGCCACCGCATTGCTGCCCCAGACATAGTCGGGCACCTGCATGGCCACACGGTAGGGCGAGGCGCGCCAAGCCTCGGTCAGTTGTCGCGCCAGTTGACTCACGCGCTGAGCGATCAAGCCCGGCTCGGCCTCGGGTGTCAGTTGCTGACGATGATGGGCCAGAGACATCCAGGCCAGGGCGGCCACATCGTTCCAGGCGGGCACGCGGATGGGCAGCTCTCGCGCCTTCATCGCGGCATAAAACGCCGGCTCACGGGTGCTGATGTAAAGCTCGGCGGCGGCCCAGGCGAATTCGTCGTCCAAGCGGGCATCGCCGTACTCGCCGGTTTGAATATCGGGCGGTTGTTGGTAGATCACTTGGGGGTTTGCCTGGGCCCAGGCCCAAGCCGCCTTGGCCGCGGCCAGAGCCTGGGCGGACCAAGACGCTTGCTTTGCCTCAAAAGGCGCATCAAAAGGTGCATCAAACGGTGCATAAACGCGACTGGCCACGGCCATCACCGCCGCAAAGTTCAAGGCCGCCGCGGTGCTTTTTTGCAGCACATAGCGCGGGGCCTGGGCCTCATGCGGCATCACCGCGCCATCAAAGCCGGCATTGCTGAGCTTGTGATACACGCCACCATCGGCGGGGTCTTGCATGCTGAGCATCCAGTCCAGGTTCCAGCGCACTTCCTGCAGCAGGTCTGGCAGGCCTGGGCCCGAGTCGGGGATGTTCAATCGTTGCGCCGCAAAATGAGCCGGGAAGTGCTCATACGCGGCCAGCAAGGTGTAGACCGTGATGCCTGAGTTGACGATGTATTTGTTGTAGTCGCCCGCGTCGTACCAGCCCTTGGGGCTGGCCAGCACAAAGCCCTCGGGCCGGCCCGGGCTCGCAGCCGAGGCATGCACTCGCACCTGGGTATCGGCATGACCCGCGGGGCGGGCGTAAACGCCGGCATATTCGGCCGGCAGCGCACTGCTGGCGCGTTGGTAGTAAAAGGCCTTGAGGCTGGCCGCACCCAAGGCCTGGTAGGCGTGCGGCGCAATGAGAAAGGGCGTGGAGTCCGCCGTGCCCTGCGTCCTGAGTCGGTACAAGCCCGCCCGATTCAGCTTGGAAAAATCCGCCAAACGCACCGCCTGCCCGGCGGGCGGCCAAACGGCCGAAGGCCCAAGTCGACCGGTGTAGACCACGCGCCCCGTGGCGTGCTCCAGCACCTGGAAAGAGCGCCGCGTCAAACCTGAGCGCTTGGCCGCCGCGCTGTGCTCCTCCAGCGCCGCCCATTTGGCCGAGCCCGGCAAGAATCCAACTTGATTGACTTGCCATGCGGGGCGGGGCGCAGCGTGAGCCGCCTCTTGTGCCAAGGCAAGCGCTGGAATCAAAAGCGCCAAGGCCAAGGGCGTCTGGCGGAGGCGGGCGAGGGATGGGGCAGCCGGGCGCTTGGGCATGGCGGAGGTCTCGGGCAAGAGGGCGGATGGTGGGCGGGCAAGCAAGAGGGGCCCATCTTGTGCGTTTGAAAGCGCTTTCTCAATCAGGGGTGAACCTGAGAGCAGCACAGGTGCGCCAAGCCATCAACTGGGCCATCAGCGGGGTCATGGGTGGGTTCAATGCCCTCCCGTGGCTGCTGGATCCAGCCAATCATGCAAAACCGGCTTGAGCAAGGAGCGCAACGCGGCCCAATGAATCAACGCCAAGAATCAACGCCAAGCCTGCGCCGGCTGTGATGCCGGCGGCAGACCAAGTCTTTCGACCGGCGAACACAAACCCTGCGGGCCGGCCCAGGTCTTGCGGCCCAGGCGCGCCCCTGAACCGCGGCGTCAGCTTGGTCGCGGGCCTGGCCGAAACCCCCGCATGCCCGCATCAGCGCGGGCGACCAAGCCTTGTGGATTGCTTGTCGCCTGCAAGGTCCGCCGCCCGCATGGGGTTTGAACTCATTCGCCGGAATCATCGATTCTCTATGCTGAATCACCACGCTTCGGCAAAAAGGAAGCGGGTAAGTCATCCAACACAGCTGGCTCAACACATCAACTCAGGGGAAAAGTGTCATGCATCCAACAGCACTAAAAAACTGCAAAGAATTCTTCGACGCCTATTCATGCTGCTTTGAGAAGGACAAGTCAACAAAGGTGATTGAAATCGGCTCTCAGGACGTGAATGGCAGTTTGAGAGCGGTTGCGCCCATTGAATTCGAATATGTTGGCGTTGATTTCCAAGCAGCGAAAGGTGTTGATGTTGTTTTGGAGGACCCGTACGCCTTGCCTTTTGAAACAGGCAGTGTCGATATCGTGCTTTCGAGCTCTTGCTTTGAACATTCGGAAATGTTCTGGCTGGTTTTCCTCGAGGTCATGAGGGTTTTGAAACCGACCGGCATTTTCTACTTGAATGCGCCCTCCACCGGAGGCTTTCATCGCTATCCGGTGGACTGCTGGCGCTTTTATCCTGACAGCGGTCGGGCCCTGGTGTCGTGGAGCAAGAGGAATGGCGGGAATGCTCAACTCTTGGAGAGCTATACCCAAAAAGGCGGTGGCTGGCAGGATTTTGTCGCTGTGTTTCTAAAGGACGAAACACTTGCCAGCCGCTATCCCTATCGAATTTTGAACCTCAAAAAAGACTTCGAAAATGGTTTGCTGCTGGGCGGCGATACGTTCTTGAATATGACTGGCGAATGCCAGAATGAACGAAAGCTTAGAGCCATCAGTGAAATCGTCGCCGAGCAAATCCGGATCAACTGAGGCTTTGAAGCCTGGTACCGAAGGAATTGAAGCGCTTGGGCTCGAGTCCCCCCCGGGGGGGCGTCTGCGCGAGCTGAAGTCGCCGGGACGAAGGGCGTGGATGTGTCAAGCCCGCCCACGCCTCAACTCAATTCTTTGGCGCTCAAACTTGCAATGAGCTCAGGGGCGTTTGGGGTTTGAGCTTTGGGTGATGACCTCAGACCGGCCGACGCTCAGCCCCATCGAGTGGGCATCCCGGCCATGGCCGGGCGCCAAAGTTCAGCCGCGCCGCCGCTGCACGCGCGCGCCTATGGCCATGAGGCCCACGGCCAGAAGGGCATAGCTGCTGGGCTCTGGCACGGCGGCGGGCGCCAGCGTAGCGATCTCGATACTGCTCAGGGCTTGGTCATAGAAAGCGATGTAGTCCACCTTGCCTGCCCCGGCTTCTGTGCCATCGTCCATGAAGAACCGGGCCCCGGCGGCCACAAAGACGGCTTGGTCTGTGTTGTCTTGAAAGCTGCGCTGCAACTGCCCATCCAGGTAGGTGCTCACCTGTTTGCTCACGCCATCGCGACTGATGGTGACGCGCTTGAGTTGGTTGGTGCTGAAGCTGTCGGGGCCGGGGTTGGAGCCACCCAAGTAAAAGTCGAGGCGGCCATCACGGCTGTACAAACCGTTATCGGTACTGCCGTTTTTGAAGTCCAGCAAACGGCGATAGCCGCTCAACTCATACGAAACATAACTGAAGTCGATGGTGTAGCTGCTGCCCAGCGCGCCCACGAAACTCAGCCCCTTGTTGGCCAGGTAGTTGAAGCCGGTCGCGTCCAGGCTGGCTTCCGGGCTGGCGATCAAGTCGGCGCCGCCTTGGTCGTCATGCAAATCGCCATCGAGCCGGTAGAGATGGCTGGGCGTTGCGGCTTGCGCGGCGCAAGTGAGCAAGGACAACAGGGTCAAAGCAAAAGGCGTTCTCTTTTTCATCACAGCGGCGTTGACTTGAGCAGTGAAAGGGAGGCCTGACTATGCCGCAGCGCGAGGCCACAAACCCGGTGCAGCCCCCCTGATACAGGGGCCCCCTGATGTGGGATGCGCTTCGTCATGGCTTCTGCTGGGCCTCAGTGCAGCGGGCCCATGATGGCGGCCAGTTCGTTGCGGCTGTGCAGCGTGCTCAAGGCGG
This sequence comes from uncultured Burkholderiales bacterium, assembly GCA_945952065.1. Taxonomy (GTDB): domain Bacteria; phylum Pseudomonadota; class Gammaproteobacteria; order Burkholderiales; family Burkholderiaceae_C; genus Paucibacter_A. The sequence continues at coordinate 63,508 of CAMFGY010000012.1, forward strand.
ACTGCAATCGCTCAGCCACCTCTTTTTGGCCGGGCGTTACCCACATGAACAGCGGCACTGTGCCGATCAAACGGGTTTGCAGTTGCGGGTCTTTGGTTTGGAGTTTGGGATCACTGCCGGTGGCCAGGTTCAAGATGCACAGGTCCGCGCGCCCCTTGCTGACCATGGCCATGCAGGCCTGGCGGTCCGAAACCGGCTGCTCTTTGGCGGTGGCCGGGAGCCGGTCTTTGATCGCCAAGACGCCCCGCACATAGGCCACGGTATGCCCGGCCAATTGGCTCCAATCCATCGGCAAGGCATCGGCTTGCAAGCCGACGGCGTAGTAGCGCACGGCCACCACCGCCGGCTCAAGCCGAATCGCGCCAGGCACGCGCAAGTCAAAATCCCCAACGCGACTGAGGTCCACATGCTGCTGGCCGGTGGAAAAGCTCACCAATGCCCGGCTGGGGGGTTGTTCTTCAAGCTCAAAAGGCCGGCCCAGCTGTGCGGCCAAATGCGCCGCCAGCTTCTGAAACCGGCTTTGCGTTTCTGGGCTGCTGAACTTGCCGGCAAAGACAAAGCGCAAGGGCGTTTGTCGATCGACGGGGCTCGCAGCATCGGGGACTTGCTGTGCGCCTAGCGGTCCTGCCCCCAAGCAAAGCGTTGCCCAGGCGATGCCCCAAAACCAGCGCCCGCAAGTCTGCATCACGACACTCGGATCCGCCCAATTCCCCATGGCTTTCATAGCGCAAGCCAACCCAGTGGCGACAACTATAGCCGGGCCTGTTCAACAAAAACTCTGCTGTCAGGGGTGCGCAAGCGGCTTCCGTGTTTCAAGGGGCGCGGGGAACTGTTCAGAACCGCCGACAGCCTCACGGGCAATGGCCCTGCAAGTTTCAGTTTCGGGGCTTTGGCCATTCGCCCTGGCAATCAGGGCTTGCTGTCGCTATCGCCGATCTCGTTCAGCACATTCAGGCGGGCCTTGTCACCATAGAGCGACTCGTAGTGCAAGGTGATGGACAGGCGCTTGAGCATGGCCGTCAGGGCGTCAGCAGACATGCCGCAGGACTCGTGCCCGGACAGCACCTGTTGGCGCTGATTGACCCGATAAAAATGCACCAGATTGCCCGTGCCGGTGCAGGCCGGATTCAAGCCCAAGGCCTTGGCAGCATCACCCGTCGAGGCCATCGGTCGACCGTCAACACGGATGTCTGCTTGGCTGACGCGCGCCGGACCCAGGCCATTGTTTTGCACCACCACAATCCAATCACCGTTCAACTCGGTGTTGATCTCGGTGTCCAAAATCGGCTGCACCATCAGGCGGTTGTGCTTTTGGATCGCATAGCCCTGCCACAAGGTTGCAGCCAATGCACAGACCGAAACCATCACGGTGCGTGTGCGAATGGCCGTGATCGAGGCCCATCGGCGTGAATTGCCGACTTCGCTTGGGGATGAGGACTTGAACATGGCGTTGCGTTGTGCCGAGAGTGATTCACGCAAAGGTGCGAGGTCCAGCGAAGCCCGCACGCACAGTGCTACAGCGCTGTAGCACCACAGGGCTTGCGACTTGTGCTGACTTGCCAGGGGCCGCAGGCTAACACGACTCTTCCCATGCGCAGAGTCGCGAAAGTTTGCTTTTTCATGCGGCAACCGGTCAACGCGCACTGACAGCCCCAGCTGCTACCTTGCCGTTTTCGGGCCCGAAACAGCGGGGGGTGATCCAGGCCACTTCACCGTGCAACTTCAGCGCGCCAGGCGGGGCGGAGCTCCAAAAAGGCCAGCGCTTGTCCCTAGGCGGTCGGGACCCCAGGTGGATATGCTCCGGCCCAGCCGCTTGCTCAGCCAGTCGGCCAATTTGCTCGCGAAGCCCTTGTTGGCATGCGGGTCGAAGGGCGGGCTTCGACGGCCCGGCGTTCCTTCGCTGGAGGACCTCACCTGGGCTCAGCGCGGCGCAGCCAAGCCCTGGGCCAAGGCCTCATAAACGACTTGTATCCGCCGCGAGGTGCGCAGCTCACGGTGCGTGACCAGCCAAATCGGGAAACGCACCGGCGGCACTTCGTCCAGCACGCGCCGCAAGCCGGGGGTGTTTTGGGCGATCTCGTCCATCATGGCGCCGATGCCCAGGCCTTGTTGGACCAAGGCCAGATGTGGCACCGAATGGTCACAGTAGCAGCTGAAATTGGCCTCGCTCAGAGGCAGGCCGTGTTGGCGCAGATAGTTGAGAAAGCGGCCGCTGCGATCCGTGCCCACAAAGGGCAGGCGGGCGGCTTCGTCGGCGCTTCGCGGGTGACCATATGTCCGCACCCATGCTTCCGAGGCGTAGAAGCCGGCCGTCGCTTCGCGGATCAGCTTGGCAATCAAGTCGGGCTGGTCGGGCTTGACGTGGCGAATTGCAATATCGGCTTCTCGGCGCAAGAGGTCACTCAGTGCATTCGACGAGATCACCTCGATGGCAATGCCCGGCACCTGCTGGCGCAACTGCTGCACCAGCGGCGGCAATAGGTGAGCGGCAACCGCGTCGCTGGCGGAGACGGACACCACCCCTTCCACCGCTTGTGAGTGACCGGTGGCTGCCAGATTCATGGCCTCGGCTGCGGCACCCATGGCGCGGACATGTTCGAGCAAGTCCATGCCGGTGCTGGAGAGCTGCATGGCCCGGCCCACCCGTTCGAACAAGGTCACGCCCAGGCGCTGCTCGATGGCCGCCACTTGGCGGCTCAGCGTCGGCTGGGTCAAGCCCAGCTTGCGTGCCGCCGCCGACAGCGAGCCGGCCTCCGCCGTTTCAAGAAAAGCCCTGAGTTGGTTCCAATCCAGTTTATCCATGCGCAAATGTATATGCCCTGTGCAAATTTCGGCGTATTCAGAAAGCAGGTGCATAGATAGCATGGGCCTGTCTCCAACTTGCCCCTGGACGTTCGTCCGCAGCCCTCATGTCAACGCCGACCTTTGCTTCCCAGCCCCAAGCGGGCGCGTCCTTGGCCGACAGCGCCCGTAAAGCACGCTTTTGGGATCGCATCGCCCGCAAGTACGCCGCCGACCCGATCGCCGATCCGGCCGGCTACGAGGCCACGCTGGCGCGGGTGCAAGAGCTGCTGGCGCCCACGCACGAAGTCTTGGAACTGGGCTGCGGCACCGGCAGCACCGCGCTGCGCCTAGCACCCGGTACCCGTCGCTACCTGGCCACCGATGTGTCCAGCCGCATGATTGACATCGCACGCGAAAAACTGGCACAGCAGCCGCTGCCGCAGCTCAGCTTTGCGCTGGCCGACGCCGATGCGCCCGACCTCACGCCCAGCGCCTATGACGCGGTGCTGGCCTTCAATCTGCTGCATCTGGTGGACGACTTGGACCAAACCCTCAAGCTGGCGAAACAAGCCCTGCGGCCCGGGGGCTTGTTGATCGCCAAAACGCCTTGCATCGGCGAGATGAATCCGCTCATTCCGCATGTGGCACTGCCGCTGATGCGGGCCATTGGCAAGGCGCCGCAGGTGCAATGCTTCAAGGCGCCAGCTTTGCAGGCGGCGTTTGAGCGCCAGGGTTTGGTGGTGCAAAGCCTGGAGCGCCATGGCACTCGGGGCAAAGACATTCGGGCCTTCATCGTGGCCTGCAAGCCCGGTTGAGTGGGTGTAGCCTGCATCTGCCGGATGGCCACGCAAGCGCTCAGGGGCGCTGCTCGGGCGTGTCCTGACTCAGCAGGGCCAGGCTGGCTTTCTCGCCGTAGAGCGACTCGTCGTGCAAGCTAATGGACATGGCGTAGCGCCGGGCCTTCAGGGCTTCGGCCGAGATGCCGCAGTCCGCTTGGCCGGACAAGATTTGCTGGCGCTGGACGCCCCGGTCGCAGTGCGCCAGATGGCCGGTGCTGATGCTGGTGCTGTTGCAGGCCGAGTTCAGGTCCAAGGCCTGGGCGGCCCCGCCCGCCGACGCCTCGGCCTGCTTATCGACCCGCAGTCTTTGCGTGTGATGCGCGCGTGATGCGCGCCGGGCCGCGGCCAATGCGCTGACCGAGACCCCGGGTGCGAGTGCGATTGGCGGTGCCCGAGGCCCACATGCGGGACTTGCCGGGCGCGGGTTCAGAACGCCTGGAATTGTTGAACTTGGGCTGTGTCTTGGCCTTGGGCCCTCACTCACTGCAAGGGTTCAAGGTCCAGCGGCGCCAGCACCAACAAAGCGGCGCGACGTGCGGCTTGGCTTGATGCCAGCGGCATCATCCAAAAACTTCCAGGTCGGCGCACCCGGTCATGGCAAGACATCCATTGCCCATGCTCGTTGCGCAGGCACCAAGCCATGGGCACCACGAAACTGCCCTCGCGCTCGCCCGAGCGCCAGCCCGAAAAACCCACCAGGGTCCAGGCCTCTTCCTGACCCGCCAGTGACCAGGTCACCGTTGTGGGCTGTCGACTGCTGTGGCGCAGTTGCTCGGTGCCTTGGGGGCCTTGGTGCGTGCAGCTCAGCTCGCGATCTTGGCTTTGCGTCATTGCAAGCTTCGCGACATGTTTGGCGAGCTCCTGCTCCTTGGCCTCGCATCGCCAGCGCTCGGTGGCGCCGCCGGCGGGAGTGAACTCAAAACTGAATTTCGCCACGCGCGATTCTTTGCGCTGGCCCATCACACCGAGGTCCCAGTTGTCGCTGTTGGTCCATGTGCTGGTGCCGCCGACCGACGCGGCCTGGTGGCCGCAAGCACTGCGTCGCGCCTGGCCGCCCAGGCCTTCTCTTTGAACGGGGCAGATCTGCGCCCGCTGCTGTACTTCCTCCGGCACCAGCACCTGCAAGGGCGCATTGGTGGTGACGCAGGCGCTCAAAAGCAGCGCGCTCGCAACAAGCGTCAGCAGCAGGGTTGCGGCGCGTGAGAGCCGGAGAGGCTGGAAGGCAGAGGCGGCAAGTGCGGGCATAGGGCTGCCGCAAGAAGCGGCAAGTTTGCTTGATCTCACGATCAATTGAGAGATGCCGCTGAGGCGGAGGGTTTGTGTGCGCGCCGCCTCTTGTGCCCAATCAAGCTTTGCGGCGACGAACCAGGCCCAAGCCCATCAACGAGCCGAGCACCAGGGCCAGCGATCCCGGCTCAGGCACCTTGTTGGCCACGGCACTGGGGTCCACCCAAGTACGGAACTGCAGGTCCCAATTGAGTTGGCTTGTCACTGGATTGGGGTTCAAGCTCCAGGTCTGGGTGGCCGGGGAACGACCAAACATGGCGCCACCCGCATAAGGGTCCACAGAACCGGCGGTGATATTCAGAGCCCAAGAGGTGTTGACGTCAGTGGCTTTGAATCCGAAGGCATATTGGGCGCCTGCGTCGACAAAAAAGTCTTGGCTTGAGAGGTCCAACTGGGTCCAGCCCGTGGTCAATTGCTCGCGGCTCAGTGTGAGGGAGAACAGGGCGGCCTCTTTGGGCGTGCCGCCGGTGGCGGCGAAGAGCGAGAACACCAAGCCGCCGGTCTTACCCATGGCTTCGAGGCCGAAGTCGAGGCGAGAGAGTTTGCCCTTGACCCCCGCGGTGAAGGCCTGCGATCTTTCATAGCCGCTCGAAAAGCCGGCGGACCCGGAATCATTGAGCTGGGATTGGTCCAACACCGGCGCGGCGTGTGCTGGCATGAAAGCCGCCAGGGCCAGACTTGCTGCCAGCAGGGGCGTTTGAAACTTCATCTTCTTCATGGGCAGGATGCTCCGAAATTGCTTGAACATTGAGGCTCAATCAAACTTCTGAGCACACCGCCAAAATGCTATCAAAGGCCCTCAGCCCAAACGGTGGCGCAGGCCTCATCCCCCCTGAGTAAGGGGTCGGGGCGCTCAGCGGATCAAGGCTTTGTCCAACTGGTCCCAGCCATAGGCGGCAGCCACGCGGGCGCGAATCTCGCGCACCACCACACCGCCATCGTCGCCATTGCTCATGATGACCACGCCGTAGCCCTTGAGCACATGGCCGGTCAACTCACATTGAAAGCCCCAGTTGGAGCCGCCGTGCATGAAGTACCAGCCCTGGCCACGCATCTCCAGTTGCAAGCCCACGGCAAAGGGGCCGCTGCCCACCGGGCTGCTCATCTCCAGCGCGCCGTGTTGCGTCAGCACCTTTCCCAGGCCCACCCCGCGCCGAGCCTGCTGCACTTCGATCATGAAGCGCGCCAGGTCGGTCGGTGTGGTCCACAAGCCCGCCGCCGCTTGCTCGGGGTAGACATGCCAGGGCGCACCCATGCGCTGACCTTTGTGGTTATGGGCAAAGGCCAGACGGGGCGCCCAGCTGGCAGGTGGCGGCTGCTGAAAACTGCTGCCCGTCATGCCCAAGGGGGCCAGCACCGTGCTTTGCATCAGCTCGGCAAAGGGCTGGCCCGTCAAATCGGTGAGGGCTTGCTGCATGATCAGCGAGCCGCCGCCGGAATACTTCGCCGCTTGGTAGGGCGGGCGGCTGAAGCGTACACCGCTCACATTGGCGAGCTTGTTGTCCCCCTCGATGATCTGCACCACGCTGGGCAAGGGCGCATCGGGCGCATAGCCCGGGAAGCCAAAGCCATCGTCCGAGCCCGAGCTGTGGCTCAAGAGCGCGCGCGGCGTGACTGGCTGCGCGCGGGTCAGCTCGGTTTGCGGCACCTTCCAGGCGCGCAGCATCGTGTTGACATCGGCATCCAGCGACAAGCGTCCGTCTTGCGCCAGCTTCACCGCCGCCATCGCCATCACCGGTTTGGAAATCGACGCCGCCTGGAAGGCCGTGCTCACATCCACCGCCCGCCCGGATTCCACATCGGCCACGCCATAGGCCTTGGCCCAGTGGATCTTGAAGTCTTTCACCACCGCGATGCTGAGGCCTGGTACGCCAAACTTCTTCATCAGCTCTTGCAGCGAGAGGCCGTCGAGCCCGCCGCGGTTGGGCGTTTGCGCGGCTTCGATTTGGGCGATCAGCGGGGTGGCGGCTGATGTTGAGGCTGCTGGCACTTCGGCCGCTTGGGCGGCAGACAGTGCTGCCGTTGTAGCCAGTGCGAGCAGCAGAGTCAGGGGCTTGAGTTTGGGCATGCGCTGTCTTTCGAAGGATGGCTTGGCCGGGCCAAGCCTGCGGGGGGGGCGGGCGGCTGCCGAGCGCGAGTCTTGGGACCGAAGGGTTGAAGTTCTGAAGGGCTGAACCTCGTTCAACCTTGCCCCAAGCCCTCGCAGTCAGGCATTCCGCGGGGTCTCATTGGGGCTGAAAGCCCGGCACGCCCGCTTGCCAGAGGAAGAAGGCCCAGCGGTCGGCCGTGCGTTGCTGGCCTTGGATGCGCGTGGAGCCCACGCCGTGGCCGGCGTCGTATTCCAAGCGCATCAGCACCGGCTTGCCATCGGGGTTGGCGGCGGCAAAGCGGCTGCCCGTCTTGGTGCTCATCCACACGTCCACGCGGGTGTCGTTCACGCCATGCTCAAACATCAGCGCTGGGTATTTGACGCCGGGCTTGATGTGTTCATAAGTGCTGTTGTTGCGCAGGGCGTGGAACTCTTCTTCGATCTTGACCGTGCCGTATTCGGGGATATTGCCCGCACCATTGGCGCGCGTTTCGCTGCGGATCTGGTCGAGATTGCCCACGCCCAGGGCGGCGGACGCAAACAGATCGGGCCGTTCGGTGACGATGCGGCCCACAAAAATGCCGCCCGCGCTGCCGCCATACACCGACAGGCGCGCCGGCGAGGTGTAGCCCTGCTGGATCAGCCATTCCGCCGTGGCAATGCCATCGCGCCAGGTGTTGAACTTGCGGGTCTTGTGGCCGGCCTTATGCCACTCATCGCCCAAGAGGCCGCCGCCTCGTGCGTGGCAAATCACCATCACCCCGCCTTGCTCCAGCCATGCCAAGGTGCGCAGATTGAAGCTGGGTTCCTCCACGGTGCCGTAAGCGGCATAGCCATAAAGCAGGGTGGGGTTGCTGCCATCGAGTTTGATATCGCTGCGCGAAATGATGGACACCGGCACTTCCACGCCGTCGTGGCTTTTGACCTTGACCTCACGCGCCATCACGCCGGGCGGCACGTCAAATTTGCCCTTGGGCGCCAGGCTCAGTGCGTGGGGCGCGCTGTCTTTGGCGCCCAGGAAGTAATGCTGCGCGGTGCGCGTCCAACTGGAGAGTTGCAGCACCACGCCGGGCACCTCGGCATCGGCGTCAGCCAGGGTGACATTGCCTTCAAACGGCAGTTTGATGGCTTGAGCTGCTGCTGCTGCTGCTGCTGCTGCTGCTGCCGCCGCCCCACCGATTCGTGCACCATGCGGCAGGCGATACAGCTTCTTGACGGCGCCATCCCGGCGGGTGAAGTAAAGCCCTTCGGGCGCCGAGGCCATGCTTGTGATCACTGCCGCACCGCCGGGCACCAGCACTTCGGCCCGAGCCATATCCGCTTGCGGCAGCGCCAAGCGCAGCAACTTGTAGCGCGGCGCATCCTGGGCCGAACGCAGGTACAGCCAGCCCTGATGCGCGCTGACTTGGCCCACCTGCGCAGACTGGTCAAACACCTTGCGCCACTGCGGCTTGCCGGCCAAGAGCGCGGCGGTGTCGCTCATGTACAGCGAGCGGTAACGGCTCACGCCATGTTGCACCACGGCCAGCGCCACCCCTTGCCCGCGCAGCACTTGGATGCTGGCGTTGTCGGAACGGTCCAGGCCCAACTCCGGGTGCACCGTGGGGCCAAACACCGCCGCGTCTTTGCCCGGCTCGGCCAAACGGCGCAAATAGACGGTGTTGTCCATGAAGCGCTCGGCGCGCGGACGCTTTTCCCAGTCTTGCGCCAAGCGCGAGTAGAAGAAGCCTGAGCCATCATCCAGCCAGCTTGGCGCCCCGCCGCGAATGCGGTCAATCGCGGGCATCACCTCTTGGCCGGTTTCGGTGTCGATCACATGCAGGCTGCCGATCTCGGCGCCGCCGGCCGATATGCTGTAGGCCACCAAGCGGCCATCGCGGCTGTTGCTGTAGCCGCCAATCGCATGCGGCTTGCCCGTGGCCTTGGCCAGCGCCTCCGGGTCCACCAGCAGCTTCTCGGGGCCGTCAAAGCCTCGGCGCTTGTAGAGCTTGTACTGGTTGTCGCTGGCCAAGCGCTTTTCATAAAACAAATGGCCCTTGGCATCGCGGTTCACATCGCTCACATTGGCCGGCACCTCGGCATCCAGCTCCTGGATGCGCTTGAGCAAGGGCTCCCGCCCCGGCAGGCGCGCGAGCACCTTCTCCGTGGCCTCGGCCTGCGCCTTCATGTAGGCCTGCACACCGGGCTCACCCAAGTTCTCCAAACAGCGGTAGGGATCTTCAATCTTCACGCCCCAGTAGGTGTCAGTCACAGGGCAAGGGGCATGCACAGCGGGCATCTCCACGCCCGCCACTGTCGCTGCGTGAACGGCAGCAGCAGGCAGCAAGGCGGCGCTCAGCGCCATGGCAAGGGTCAGGGGTCTCATTGAAATTGGTCTCCGGCGCGGGGCTTGGAATTTGTGAGCCCGAAGCGTAACCCACGCGCCGAGCAGCTGGGCCTGCGGCTGGCACTGAGAGCGGGTGGAGCGCTTGCCGCTTTGAAGTCTTTTTTTGCGGCGCAAGAGGATGGGCCAGCAAGACCATCGCTGACGCCGACTTGCACCGCTGCAAGCTTTCGGCTCGGCCAGTGGCCCCGAGTCATGGGGTCAATTCGTCAACCCACTGTTCAGCGAGCCCGCTGTTCTATCAGCTTGGCCCAGTCCATGCGTGTGGCCAGCAAGCGTGAGCCCGTGTGAGACAGGTGACCTTCGTCTCGGTAAATCATCGTGCCGTCGATCATCGTCTCGCAGGCCTCCGACTTGCAAAGAAAGTCAGACGGACGAATCACAGGAATACCGAGCTTCTCTGCCTGGAGCACGAGGGCGGGAACAGGGTTTTGTGTTTGATGTTGCGCGTCCCAGGGAATCGCGCAGTTGTTCGGTGCGCCGAAGGAGATGCGGCCATTCAAAAGGCGCTCCAAACATGCGCCAACGTTGAAATCGGCTCTTGGTGGCGGAGCGATGAGCACAACCTTCTTGCCCGCCGCACGCAAGGCCGCGACTGTTCCAGCCAATGCTTCCGCGGAGTTGTCGATGGATGGCGGGAGCGCGCGGGTGCTATTGCCCGACCTCGTGACATGAACCCAGTCTTCGCCAACATACTGGGCGAACATGCTGGACAGCACGATGGTTTCGATCTCGGGACTCTTTTTGACAAACTCAAGCACTGAGTCATTGAACTCGATGCAGCTTTCAGCCCAAGCGCGATCGTAGATGAGCCCTGACTCAGGGTTTTTCAGTCGCTGGGGCGCCAAATGAAGAAAGGGCCCACAGACGCTTCGCGTCGCCTGGATCACTCCGCCCGCTTGCGGTTGGGAGAGCAGTCCAGGCACCAAATGCATGGCATACGAGTCCCCCCAAACAAGCAACTTCGGGTGTTCGCCGCTGCTGCACGCCGACTTCAGCTGAAACGGCGAGTCATATTCACAGGCCTTGCCGAGTCCGAAATTGGTCCGGCGGATTTCGCTGTAGTCCACAGCGTTTTTGCCTGCATGAATGACTGATGGCGCGATGGCCATCAGCATGACCGAGATCAGTCCAGTCTTGGCGGCCAGTGCTGGCGTGTATCGAATGTGCGCCTTGCGAATGGGATTCTCAACAAAGCGGTAGAGCAGGTAGGCTGATGTCAATGAAAGCGCCAGGGCACTCAAACGCAGAGTCAAAGGCAACTCTGCGTCTTGTGACACCCAAGCATTCTTGATCAGCGCGATGATCGGCCAATGAACAAGGTATAGCGAGTAGGAAATGTCGCCAACACGGGCAAGGGCCTTGGCGAGGGCGGCCTGCTCGAAGCCTTCATGGCGCCTGAGAATCACGACAACGGTGGCCAAGCAAATCAGCAGTGCGCCGATTCCGGGATGTCGGTCGCCGACGGGTAGGGCACCCAGCAGCAACAAAACGGCCAAGCTCGGGAAAAACAAGGCCCGTACAAGCGGCGACTTCGGGATTCGGCTCGAAGCGTCGGGTGCGGCCATCCACAAAGCGCCGGCTGAACCTATCAACAGTTCCCACGCGCGGGTCGGGAGCAAATAGAAGGTGGCCACTGGCTTGACCGAAGCGCCGACAAGGCACAGCGCCAAGCTGCAAACCAGAGCCGCAATGATTGCCCTCAACCAGAACTTGCGCGGAAGCAGCATGAGCGCCGCCGGCAGGATCATGTAGTACTGCTCCTCCAGCGACAGCGACCAGGTGTGAAGCAATGGCTTCAGATCGCTGGCGCCTTCGAAATAGCCGGTCTGTTGCCAGAGGACGATGTTGGCGGTAAACGTGACCGCTCCAACGACCTGTAGGGCGAAGTCCTTGAGTTCTTGTTGATTCAGGAACCAGGGCGCGCAGACTGCGGTCACAAGCATGGTGACGTACGCCGCGGGCAACAGGCGCTTGGCCCGCCGGAAGTAGAACTCGGTGAGCCGAAAATCTCCGCGTTCGATGCCTTTGGCCACGAGCGTGGTGATGAGATACCCAGAGATGACAAAAAAGACATCAACCCCGAGATAGCCCGCCTCCGTTGGACCGATCTTGAAGTGATACAGCACCACCAAAAGTACCGCGAGGCCTCGAAGTGCTTGGATGTCAGTTCGCATGTGAATCAAAGGTTCCCGGGTTTGTGCAGGCGGCCATGCCAGCCGCCAATCAGGCCGACTGTAGGCTGCGTAATGTAGCAAGCAGGCGTCGAACGCAGGCTCAAGTCTTGACCATTGACCCCGGCCCACCACTTCGTCTGGTCAGCTGAAGGTGAGGGGTATGTTGCCTTCACTTTGCATCGCGCTTGCCAGCGCAGAGTTCGCGGCCTTGCGCAGCCTGCCGCCGAGGGCACTCCGAGTCATAGGGCCCCAAGTGTTCCGAGAAGCTCTTCAGTCTCCAGCTGCGCTTGGGTCAAGCGTTCAGGGCAGAGGCGGCGCAAGGACGGACCCGTGCTGAAGATCGCCGGAGGATGGCAGCGATGGTTGCCGAATTGGGGGTGATGGTTCGGGTGGAGAGGGCTTGGGCGATGGATGAGGGGGCAGGGACTTGAGATTTAAGACCTGACCCCGGTTTTCTCGCAAGCCAGTGGGTCAGGCCTTAAATTTCTAGCCTATAAATTCAAGGCCTGACCCTACAGCCCTGTGACCGAACAGCCCAATGCGGCCAGCGGCAGGTAAACCATGTCTGACGAAACCGTCACCACTCACGTTGGGCAACGCGGGGTCAGGTATTAAATCGTTAACAACGGAAGGGTTAGATTAACGATTAAAGACTTGACCCCAAGCTGTGTTAATCGCTAATGCTGGATGCGTCGGTCCAGATAGTATCAGTGGACAAGGTCAACTCTGCTCTAATTTTATTCATCCTGTCGGTGTGTCTGCGGATCGGCCGATATGCATCGCCGTTTTGACCTCTGAATTTCTCAATCGCACCTTCGTTGATCAATATCTTTAGAATTTTGTTGACAATCTTTGGGTCGAATTTTTGACCGTAGCCACCCTTCAGAAGTGCGCTCTCTTCTCGGGCGCCACCAGGTTGGAAGAAGATCTTTTGGATTATTGACAACAACAGCTTTTGAGGTGCGCTAAGTGGGCTGTCCTTAATACGTGCTGCATTTGAAATTCGATCAAATTCGATTACATCGCAGTTCTTTATCCATTCGGGAAGGCCGGTGGTGGATGATATTCCTGATAATTTGCTTACAAGGCAATTTTCAATTTGAAGGTTGTTGATTGATGTGATGTCTGTGCCACTTATAATTAAAAGTTCAATAACCGATTCTCGAATGGATAGGTTGGAGATCTTGGTGCCATTAAGTCGTAATAATGGGAACTCGCCGCCGATGACGGTAAGTGCCTTGAAGTCCATTGCCTCAGTTCCAAAAATGGAAAGTAGGCTAATAATCTCTGAGAGTCGTTTTGTATTTTTACTTTCGCCATACTTGCCGAAATACGAGAAACAAAGTTGCCGAAGATCGAAGGCCTCGATCATGTTGGCCGCATATATGGCCCCCATCGGAGAAAGAGATTGCTTCCATTGGTTGTGGCCTATTTCATCGGCCATGCTGATGATGTCCGACACAAGTTTCTCAGCACGTAGAACATCGGCCATGCTGTGGTCGATGAACTGGCGATCAGGTGACTCTGGTTCAATTCGGCCCAATGTGCACATTCTTGCAAGAAGTTGCCGCCCTGTTTCGTCCGGGGTTGAACCTACAGACCGTTCATAAGCGTCATTAAGGTCTCCAGGGGAGAAGCGGCCTAAGAAGCTCTCGGAATATCTGGACTTTGATGCCAATGCAAGCAGAATGGCGCGAATAGTTGAAGGGGGTATTGAGTGCTTAACCCCAGCAGACTCTCTTCGGCACACAGCCAATAGGAATAGTCCCCAAAACTGAAATTCGCCAAATTCCTTTTCGAATAGTGCCGCAATTTCTGTCTTGGGGAGGGCTGCCAACATTTGAAAGACTAGTGGCTTTCTTGGTAACCAATTCGGAACAGTAGCAACTACTCCAAGTTGTTTGAGGTAATCTTGTCCTTCTGATGGGGTGAATAGTTCTGGTGCATTTACAATCAAAGTCGTGCTGTTTTTGCCGCTTAATCCAAGGCAGTTGAGCATCTCCTCGTCGCCATCGAAAAAATGAGATCTTCCGGAAATTATTAGACCGGCCTTTGATTTTAGGATTAGGTCCTTTACGCCTTCTAGTGCATTTCTTCGAATTCCCGCTCTGTCTTCTAATTTTAATTCATGGGTCTGCGCGCCGACTTCATCAAAGCCATCCAGAAGAAGGATGAGGTGGCCGGAGTTAAGTAGTTTTATTGCGTTGTCAATTGATCCGGATAGCCCAACTGAGGTTAGGTGGCCTGCGAGGATCGCTGCAGCGTTTGAACTACTCCAGTGCTCCCTGAGGTTTATTGCAATAGGGTATCCGCCAGCCGACTTGATGTCGGTCGCAATGTCGTTAAATACTTCCTTTATACAGCGACTCTTGCCTGTTCCATAGTCTCCGGTAAGAACAATTTGGTCGCCGTTGATTAATTTTCTTGCAATGTCTTTTGCATTTATATGTTCTTTGTTGTTGTCTACGCTATACCGAACCTCAATAAATTTATTTTTATCATTTTCGCCTGTTTGGGCGTCAACTGCGCTCCCGAACGGGCGCTGGGCGCGTAAGTTTGTGTAGGCCTCGAAATCAAAAAAATCTCGCTGAAACTCTCTTATGCTGCAGACTCTAATTTTTGACTCTCGGCCCATTTCCTCCATGCTTAATGTCGGTTCCTCGGCAAGGATGACGAAAGCACGGCAAATGAATCCATCCAAAGCTAGCTTAACTCTGGTTGGGATTATTTTGTTTATGTCGGCACGTACTTTTTCAAGGTTTCGCTCTTTAGTTATCTCGATGATGACTATTTCTTCTGAGGACGGGCGAACTACAGCGTCGTAATCGACTCCAGCAATATGTTCTTGGTTGCATTGTGCGTTCCAACGAATCCTAGCTATTGAGCGGACCTGTTCTTCTAGGTTTTGCCAATTTGCTCGCATTAATGGTCCCTCATTTGTGCAATTGTCGATTCTGAATAACGTGTCATCCGATGCCTTTGAATTCTCATTGACTATCAAGGAAGGCCAGGGTCAGGCCTTAAGTTTTAAGTCCAAACCTTCACAACTTGTCTGAGCCGACTGGCCCTAACAGTTTAGATCAGCAGGTTGCTGGCAAACGCTCTTACCGCAGCAAGCCGTGAGGCCGACGCCGCTTTGGCCTAGGGGTCAAGCGATGGTCGTTTCCAAGCCGACGCACGAGTTCCCGAGCCTTTCATCTCTGCTGGCATGATGCCCCCAGTTTTTCGCTACCTGCCTGCCACCCATCATGCCCACCCCCCAAGCCTTTACCGCTCAAGCGCGTCGTCACGTCCTGCGCACCTTTGTCACCGGCTTTTTGGCGGTGTTGCCCTTGGTGGCCACGCTGGTGTTGCTGGGCTGGGTGATGTCTTTGCTGATGGACTATCTGGGGCCCAAGAGTGTGTTGGGCCATGCCTTGGGGCGGGTGGGTTTACGGCTGACTGAGTCGCCTTTGGCCGCATACTTGATCGGGCTGGGCGTGGTGCTGGTGTTGGTGTATCTGCTGGGCTTGCTGGTGGAGACGCAGTTGCAGCGCCGGGTGAAGGCGCTGCTGGAAAGCCTGATTGCGCGCATCCCGGTGATCAGTACCGTCTACGACCTGCTCAAGCGCATGATCGAGATGATGTCCAAGCGCGACGAGGCCGGCGTGCGGGCGATGGCGCCGGTGTGGTGCCATTTCGGGGGCGTCAAGCCCGAGGGCAATGCGCTGGTGCTGGGCTTGTTGTCCAGCCCGGAGCCGGTGGAGATTGGCGGGGTGGCCTATCTTGCGGTGCTGGTGCCCACTGCGCCGGTGCCGGTGGGCGGCGGCTTGTTTTACCTGCCGCAAGACTGGGTGCGCCCGGCCGAGATCGGCATGGAAGGGCTGACCAGCCTCTATGTGTCCATGGGTGTAACCACGCCTGAGGTGCTGGGCAAGCCCAAGCAAACGGGCTGAGCCGGCGACGAGCGCGCGACGATCAAGCCGGAAACAGGTGCCGCCGCAAGCCCTCGCAAGCGTCTTCCACAAGGTCAAGCACTCGCTCAAAGCCCTCGGGGCCGCCGTAATACGGGTCAGGCACGGCATCGGCTGTTTGATCGTGCAGGCAGAACTCGGTCAGCAGGCGCAGCTTGCTGTGCGGCTGGTCGGCCGGGCAGCGCTGGCGCAGCAGGGCGAGGTTGTTGGCGTCCATGGCCAGCAAGAGGTCGAAGTGGGCATAGTCGCTGGGCTGCACCTGGCGGGCGCGCAGGGCTGACATGTCGATGCCGCGTTGCCGCGCATGGGCCTGCGAGCGCGGGTCGGGTGGCTCGCCGATGTGATAACCGTGAGTTCCGGCGGAGTCCACTTCGCAGCGGTGCGCCAGGCCATGGGCGCGCAGCTGCTCACGGAACACCGCTTCGGCACTGGGGCTGCGGCAAATATTGCCCATGCAAACAAACAAAACGCGGATTGGCTCAGAACTCATGGCGGGGCAAAACAAGGAGCTGGGGAACAGCCGGCATTGTGCCTAGCCCTTGCGTCCCGGCTGGCCGCTTAGCCTTCAGCCACCAAGCGCACCTCGCGGCCGTTCAGCCGTTTGGCCAGCGCCGTGGCCATGCGGGCGGCCTGGCTGTAGACCGTCATTTGCGGATTGGCGCCAATGCTGGTGGGGAAGACCGAGCCGTCGTGGACCGAGAGATTGCTGATCTGCCAATGCTGGCCGTCCGGCCGCACCACGCCCAGCTCGGCGCTGCCGGCCATATTGCAGCCGCCCATCACATGGGCGCTGCCGATGGTGACGATGTAGGGCCGGTAGGGCAGGGCCAAGAGGGCGGCCTGCGCTTCTTTCCAACTGCTGTAGGGCTTGGCCATGTCGTGGGCGGGCCGCACGCTTTTCGCGCCAGCGGCGAATTGGATCTCGGCCATGGTCAGGTGCGCGCGGCGGGCCCCGTCCAGCAAGTAGTCGGTGATGGGGTAGTCCAGCACCGGGCTGCCGTCGCTTTTGAGCTTGACGGTGCCGCCATTGGCCTGTGGGTGAAAGCCGTCCCGCAGCAGGCCGATCAAGACGCTGGTGTGCGGGAAGTCTCTGGCCTTGTCCACCAAGGTTTGGCCCAGGCCCCCGAGGTTGGTCATGGCAAAGCCGGGGTGCACCGGTGCGGTTTCCAGCTTGTAGCCGATCGGGCCGTCCATTGCCTGCGTGTGCAAGAAATGGTCGGAGAACACCGCCAGCGGTGCGCCGGCCCAGCCGTTCACCGCCTCGGGCATGACGCCGCCGCTGGCCACCGTGGGATGCAAAAAGGTGCGTTTGCCCAAGCGCTGGTGCGGGTCGGGCAGGTGCGAGCGCATCAAGAGCGCGGGCGAGTTGATGGCGCCGCCCGCCACCACATAGTGCTTGGCCTTGACTTGCAAGGCCGGGCCGGCCGCGCTGCCGTCCATATGGACGGGCAGGCAGCTCAGGCTATCGATCTGCTCGCCGTTCCAGCTGAAGCGCTCGGCGCGGGTTTGCACCAGCAGGCGCGCGCCAAGGTCCAGCGCGGCCGGGATGGTGGTGACCAGCATGGATTGCTTGGCATTGGTGGGGCAGCCCAGGCCGCAAGAGCCGAGGTTCCAGCAGCCTTTGACATTGCGGTTGATGACGGGGGCCGGAATGCCCAGCTTCACCGCACCCCGCTGAAGCACGCTGTTATTGCCGTTCGGCTCGGTCAGCCAGGGGCTGATGTTGAGGCGCTGTTCCACTTGCTCGAACCAGGGCGTCATGCTGGCGTCGCTGATGTCTTTGAGCCCGTAGTGCTGGGCCCAGTAGTCCAGGGTTTCACTCGGCGTGCGGAAGGAGCCGGCCCAGTTCACCGTGGTCGTGCCGCCCACGCAGCGGCCTTGCAGCACGGGCATGGCTTGGTCGGCGGTCTTGCGGCCGCCGCTTTCTTGGTAGAGCTGCGAGTAGGCATCGGACTCGCGTTGGCGGAAGTCGCTGCTGGACTTCAGCGGCCCTTCTTCAATGATCAGCACCCGCAGGCCGGCCTTGGCCAGCAACTCGGCGCTGATGCCCGCACCGGCGCCGCTGCCGATGATGGCCACATCGCAGTCGATGCGCTCGGGCAATGGTTTTTGTCCAGGGCCAAACACCTGCCAGCCGCGCGCCAGGCCTTCTTTGATGGGGTCGGCAATCGAGCTCATGGAATGGTCCTCGGTCCAGGGTAGCCGACCAGTGCCCAGCTGCTCGGGTCATTGAAAAAGATCAGCGTGTTGAGATCGCGCAGCGCGTGGTAGACCTGCTGGCGCAGGCCCAGGCTGGACTGGCTCATGGCCTGCAGCGCGGCTTGCACCTCGGCCATCGAGGCCTTGGCCCAGTCGCTGCTCAAACCGGTCAGGCCCAGGCGGCCGGGGGCTGTGTCCAAGAGCATCAAGACCTTGGAGAGCTCGGCGCGCAGCGCAGGCGGAAAGCCGGCGATGCCGGCTTCCAGCTGGCTCAGATGCAGGGCCAAGCGGGCTTCGCGCGCGGCCGGCTCCTGCGGCAGCAGGCCGTCGAACAAGGCCAGGGCCACGGCGCGCATCAGCTGGCGGGCCGGCTCGCCCAGTTTTCTGTTGTCTTCATGCAGGCCGGGCTTGAGCAGCAGCGCTGCGGCGCCGCCGGCCACGGCCAGCACCACGCCGGCGCCCAGGCCGAGTTTGAGCAAACTGCGTCTTTGCATCTCAGGCGACCTTTTTCAACAGACCCAGCAAGCGGCTGAAGGTCTGGCCATAAGGCGGGTAAAAGAGCTTGGTGCCCGCAAAGCGGGCTTGGCGGAAGACCGGCTTTTCTTTGCTGAAGGTGCGAAAGCCCCATTCACCGTGATAGCTGCCCATGCCGCTGGCGCCCACGCCGCCAAACGGTTGCTCCTCCTGGCCCAGATGCCAGATGCAGTCGTTGATGGTGACGCCGCCGGCATGGCTTTGCTCCATCACGCGCTGCTGCATGGCGCGGTCTTGGCCAAACCAATACAGGGCCAGCGGGCGCTCGTGGCGGTTGATGTAGGCCAGCGCTTCGTCCACGCGGTCATAGGCCACGATGGGCAGCAGCGGGCCGAAGATTTCTTCGCGCATCACCGTCATCTCGTCGTTCACATCCAGCAGCAGATGCGGCGTGAGTGCGCGGCCGCTCGGCGGCGGCCCCTCGTGCGAGGGCAGCAGGCGTGCGCCGCGGGCTTTGGCATCGTCCAGCAGGCCTTGCAAGCGGGCGCGGTGGCGCTCGCTGGCGATGTGGGTGTAGTCGGCATTGCCCTCCAGCGTGGGGTACATCTTGCGCATGGCTTGCAAGATGGCTTGGGCCAGCGGCTCCACCATGTCGCGCGGCGCCAGCACGTAGTCGGGCGCCACACAGGTTTGGCCGGCGTTCAAGAGCTTGCCGTAGGCCAGACGTTCGGCGGTGAGTTGCAGATGGCAGCTGCGGTCCACCAGGGCTGGGCTCTTGCCGCCCAGCTCCAGGGTCACGGGGGTCAGGTGTTGCGCGGCGGCTTGCGCCACATGGCGGCCCACAGCGGTGGAGCCGGTGAAGAACAAATGGTCAAAAGGCAGCTGACAAAAGGCGCGGCCCACTTCGGCATCGCCGGTGATGACCTGCATTTCTTCGGGGGCGAAGAACTCGGCCACCATGCGGGCCATCAGGGCTGAGGTCTCGGGGGTGAGCTCCGAGGGCTTGATGAGCACCCGGTTGCCCGCCGCCAAGGCGGCCAGCGCCGGGGCCATGGCCAGGTAGAAGGGGTAGTTCCACGGCGCAACCACGCCCACCACGCCCAAGGGCTGGCGCAGCAGCCGGTTGCTGCCCGGCAAGAAGTGCAAGGCGGTGGGCACGCGGCGCGTGCGCATCCAGCGGCGCAGCTGCTTTTGAGCATGCTTGGCGCCGGACTCGACGGTGAACACATCGGCCAGCAAGGTCTCTTGCTTGGCGCGGTTGCCAAAGTCTTGCGAGATCGCAGCCGCCAGATGCTCGGCGTACTTTTCCGTCATGCGGCGCACCCGCTGCAGACGGTCGTGCCGCGCCGCATGGCTGGGGTACATCTCCGTTTGGAAAGCAGCGCGTTGCAATTCAAGCGCCAAGTGCAGACGCTCTTGCAAGGTCTGGTTCATCGCAGTCTCCTGGGCATTCATTCTTATGCTCCGAGGCTAAGCGCAAAGCTGCTTCAGGCCAAGGGGAATGGCCCTTGGCTAGAGGCAGCTGCCTAGGAATGCAAACCTTGCTTCGGAGGGGGCTGCAATTCAGGCGTGCACTTTCAGCGCGCAGCGGCTATCGTGCGGCTTTGTTTCTCAGCCAAGGAGACCATTCCATGATGACCCAAGTGATGAGCCGCAGCCTGTGTGTGCTGGCCCTGCCTTTGCTGCTGGGCGCTTGCGCGGTGCATGTGCATGAGCAGCAACATAGGGGCACTAAACCCATGGAATCCAAGGATGCGATGCATGAGCACATGGCCCAGATGATGGGCAAGATGGGGGCCGCCAGCCTTTCGCCCTTGGCAAGCGGCGCGCCGGTGTCGGGCCTGGTGGTGTTCCATCAGATGGAGGGGCATTTGATGGCGCATGTGAAGCTGCGCGGTCTGGAGCCCATGAGCGTGCATGGCTTCCATGTGCATGAAAAATCATCCTGCGCCAGCGCCGACTTCAGCAGCGCCGGTGGCCACTTCAACCCCGATGGCAAGGCGCATGGCGATCAAAGCGGCGAACGCCATGCGGGCGATATGCCCAACCTCACCGCCGACGCGCAAGGCAATGTCGACCAGAAAATCATGTTGCATGGCGTGACGCTGGCCGCAGGGGAGCGTGGCATCGAAGGCCGCACGGTGATCGTGCATGCCAACCCCGATGACTTCAAATCGCAACCCGCCGGCAACTCCGGGCCGCGCATTGCCTGCGGCGTGATTGCCCGCCATGGCTGATTGAGTCCAGACGAAAAAAAGCCCGCAGCAGCGGGCTTTTTTATCGGCGGGTCCAGCAAATAGCAGGGGCTGACCCAAGAAGCCTCAATGGCGGAAGTGGCGCACGCCGGTGAAGACCATGGCCACGCCGCGCTCATTGGCGGCGGCGATCACTTCTTCATCGCGCATCGAGCCGCCGGGTTGGATGACGCAAGTGGCGCCGGCATCGGCCAGCACATCCAGGCCGTCGCGGAAGGGGAAGAAGGCGTCGCTGGCGACCACCGAGCCCTTCAGCTCCAGGCCCGCATTGGCGGCCTTGATGGCTGCGATCTTGGTGGAGTCGACCCGGCTCATCTGGCCCGCGCCCACGCCCAGAGTCATGCCGCCGCCGCAGAAGACGATGGCATTGCTCTTCACATACTGGGCCACGGTCCAAGCGAACATCAAATCATCCAGCTGCTGGGCGCTGGGCTGCAGCGTGGTGACGATCTTCAGGTCTTCCTTCTTCAGGAAATGGTTGTCGGCGCTTTGCAGCAGGATGCCGGAGCCGATGCGCTTGCTGTCGGTCAGATTGCGGCCTTGCTGCCAGGGTGTAGCCCCGCCGGGCGGCAGGTCGATCTGCAGCAGACGCACATTGACCTTGGCCTTGAAGATCTCCAGCGCTTCGGCGCTGAAGCTCGGCGCCATCAGCACTTCAACGAATTGCTTGGCCACATGGGCGGCTGCGGCGCCGTCCACCTCGCGGTTGAAGGCGATGATGCCGCCGAAGGCGCTGGTCGGGTCGGTCTTGAGGGCCTTGGCATAGGCCTCGGCAGGGGTGGCCGCCACGGCCACGCCGCAGGGGTTGGCGTGCTTGACGATCACGCAAGCAGGGGCGTCGAAGCTCTTCACGCATTCCCAGGCCGCGTCGGAGTCGGCGATATTGTTGTAGCTGAGTTCCTTGCCTTGCACTTGCTTGGCGGTGACCAGAGAGCCGGGGGCGGGGTGCAGATCGCGGTAAAGCGCGGCAGTCTGGTGGCTGTTTTCACCGTAGCGCAGGTCTTGCACCTTGATGAAGCTGCTGTTCATCTGGCCGGGGTACTCGGACAGCGCGCCGTCTTCGGTGCGGGCGCTCAGGTAGTTGCTGATTGCCGCGTCGTATTGAGCGATGCGGTTGAAGGCGGCCACGCTGCAGGCGAAGCGGGTCTTGTCGCTGGTTTTGCCGGCGCTCTTCAGTTCTTCGAGCACGGCGGCGTACTGGCTGGCGTCGGTCAGCACGGTGACGTCTTTCCAGTTCTTGGCGGCGCTGCGCACCATGGCCGGGCCGCCGATGTCGATGTTCTCGATGGCGTCTTCCAGCGTGCAGCCGGGCTTGGCCACGGTGGCTTCAAAGGGGTAAAGGTTGACGGCCAGGATGTCGATCATGGTGATGCCGTGCTGCGCCGCGGCGGCCATGTGCTCGGGGAAGTCGCGGCGCGCCAGCAGGCCGCCATGCACCTTGGGGTGCAGGGTCTTGACGCGACCGTCCAACATCTCGGGGAAGCCGGTGTGGTCGGCCACCTCGGTCACCGGCAGGCCGGCATCCGCCAGCAGCTTGGCCGTGCCGCCGGTGGACAGCAGGCGCACGTTCAGGGCGTGCAGCGCTTTGGCGAATTCGAGGATGCCGGTCTTGTCGGACACGGAGATGAGGGCGGTCAGTTGGGACATGGTCTTCTAGCGGATGGGGAAGAGGGAGGGTGCACGCGGGCTCAGACTCAGAGCAGCTTGTGCTCGGTCAGCTTGCGGCGCAAGGTGTTGCGGTTGATGCCCAGCCATTCGGCGGCTTTGCTTTGGTTGCCAGCGGCGCGGGCCATCACCACTTCCAGCAAGGGCTTCTCGACGACTTGAATCAGCATCTCGTGCATGGAGTGCGGTTCTTCGCCGTCCAGATCGCGGAAATAGAGTTCCAGGTTTTCGCGCACGCAGGCATCGATGGGTTTCGGGGTCATGCCTGTAGCCTCAGTTCTTCTTCGTGGTCATGGGCGGTCATTGTTGAATCTTCTTGCCGCTTGGCAAGATAGGGCAAGCGCTCATGGTTCGCTGCCAAAGCGTCAAACCATGCGCCCAGGGCCTGGACTTGCGCTGCGCTGCTTTCCAGGCGGTTCATGGCTTGACGGAAATCTTCACCTCCGGGCAGATTGACCACGGCCCAGCCGATGTGCTTGCGCGCGGTGCGCATGCCGGTCAATTCGCCATAGAGGCTGTAGTGGTCGTGCAGGTGTTCGATCAACCAGTCGCGGGCTTGCTGCACCGTGGGAGCGGGCAGGGTTTCGCCAGTGGCCAAGAAGTGAGCGATTTCGGCAAAGATCCAGGGCCGGCCTTGGGCGGCCCGCCCGATCATGATTGCATCGGCGCCGGTAGCGGCCAGCACCTGCTGAGCCTTCTGCGGGGAATCGATATCGCCATTGGCGACCACCGGAATCTGCAGCGCGGCCTTGACCGCGGCGATGGTGGCATATTCCGCCGCGCCCTTGTAGCCCTGCTCGCGAGTGCGGCCGTGCACCGTCACCATGGCCACGCCAGCGTCCTGGGCGGCGCGGGCCAGACGCACCGCGTTCTTCTCGGCCTCGCACCAGCCGGTGCGCATCTTCAGCGTCACCGGCACGCCCTGTGGCGCCGCCGCTTCCACCACCGCTTCAATGATTTGCAGGGCCAGCGGCTCGTCTTGCATCAGCGCCGAACCGGCCCATTTATTGCAGACCTTTTTGGCCGGGCAGCCCATATTGATGTCGATGATCTGCGCGCCCCGGTCGATGTTGTACTGGGTGGCCTCGGCCATCATGGCCGCGTCGGTGCCGGCGATCTGCACCGCAATCGGCCCGGCCTCGCCCTCGTGATTGGCGCGGCGCGAGGTCTTCAGGCTGTTCCACAAATCCTTGCGCGAGGTCACCATCTCGCTGACCGCATAGCCCGCGCCCATGCGACGGCAAAGCTGCCGGAATGGCCGATCGGTGACGCCGGCCATGGGCGCCACAAACAAACGGTTCGGCAATGGATGAGGGCCAATCTGAAAGACTGGCGGCTGGGCATGCATGGGAGGGGAGAGACCCGAAGACGGGGTGGC
Organism: uncultured Burkholderiales bacterium; assembly: GCA_945952065.1. Taxonomy (GTDB): domain Bacteria; phylum Pseudomonadota; class Gammaproteobacteria; order Burkholderiales; family Burkholderiaceae_C; genus Paucibacter_A. The sequence continues at coordinate 86,991 of CAMFGY010000012.1, forward strand.
CGTGCCTAAAAAAGAGGCAGAATTATACCTTTCTTGCGGCAGCCGGCCCAAGCCCACCCCGACTTGCAGGGGGCGGCGGACGCTGCGCAGTACTCAATGCCATTGAGCGCTGGCTCGCCCTGCGGGTATTTTTTCAACTTGAAAGCTCGCCACCGGAACGGGGCCCGTATTCGTCATGGCGCTGATCACCACCAGCGAGGTCGTCGATTCTCGCCAGCCCACGCCGGCGACCCCGACCACACCGAGCCACCATGTGTCTTCGATCCTGAGGGCCAGTCGGGCGGGAGCTCTCGCATTCGAAAACGTTGTCAGGAAGACGTCTGCGCTCCCCTTTGTTTTCGCGCCAAAGCTTGGGAATTCCATCGCAGTGTTCGATTCTTCCTTGACCCAAGCCAAGACGGCCTCGGGCGGCTCGAGCCCGTTTGCGAAGGCCAGAGGGTCGAGTGGCGAACGCTTGTCAAAGGCTTCGGCAATGCCTGGGGCCAAAGTAGCTGCGGCCTTGCAGAGTGGGCCTTCTGCCGAGCAGTAACGGCCGGAGAGTTTCAGTCTGCGTTCAAACTCGAGCTTTAACTCGCATGGCGGAGTCCAGCGCTTGTCTCGTTCTTGCCACCCCGAAATCGTATAGCTGCGCGCGAGTTCTCCCATGGCAACTTGGCCACCCACCACGACGAGTGCTTGCCCGAAAGCATGGCCAAAGCGTCCGTGCTGCGTGACGCAGGCTTGCGCCTCGAAAGGCAGGGGCAAGCGATGTGGCGGCTGCCCTTCTGATGCCTCGACAAAGAGCATGCTTTGGCAGTTCGCTGTGCCCTGGAAGGATTCGATGCGGTAGACATCGGTTCCTGCCAGTCGCTCGATGCCGAGCGCGGTTTCGGGTCCGACCGAAAACTCCTTGCGCAAGGCCGGATCATTGACCAAACGCGCCTCGGTTTTGGATCGCTTGCGCTCAGACTCACGCAGAGGGCGGCGATTCAGCAGTTGGTCCATGGGGTCGTGATCCGAAGCGGCCCAGGCATCGGCAGGGACTTGTTCCGCCAGACCCGCCAATCGTTGGCAGATGCTGGGCTCGGGATGGGCCGAAATGGCCGTAGACATACTCATCGCGAACGCGATCACACCGGTCTTCATTGTTGTCTCCATTGCGCAAGCGCATTCTCATCGCCTCATCGTGCCATTGGCGCGCTTGTTCCGTTTGAGTGTGGCGCCCGGTCCTCAAAAGCTGCACGCCTTGCTGCGTAGGCAGCGGGGCCATGTTCTTTGTGCGCTTGAATGCCGGCGCCAAGGCCGGAGCCGAGCTACTGCGCTTGGCGCGCTGGCCATAATCGTGGCAATGGAAGCAATGCTTGAAGCCTCGATTCATGGCCTGTTGGCCTTTTTGGCCTTGCCGAAGGTGGGGCTGGCCAGTGTTTTTTTGATCGCCCTGGTGTCTGCCACCCTGCTGCCGCTGGGCTCGGAGCCGGCGGTGTTTTTGCTGATCAAGGCCGATCCCACGATGTTTTGGCCGGCGGTGCTGGTGGCCACCGTGGGCAACACCTTGGGTGGCATCATCAGTTGGTGGATGGGCTATGGCGCCGAGCGGGCCTATGAACGTGCCACCCACCATGCGCCGCCGAACCCGCGCGCTTTGGCTTGGTTGAATCGCTTTGGCGCCAAAGCCTGCTTGCTGAGCTGGTTGCCCCTGGTGGGCGACCCTTTGTGTGCAGTGGCCGGCTGGCTGCGGCTGCCGTTTTGGCCCTGCGTGGCCTATATGGCGATCGGCAAGTTCGCCCGCTATGTGGTGATGACGGCGGCCTTGCTGTGGGTATTCCCGGGGGGGCTTTGAGGCCCCCCGATGGGTGGGGTCAGCCGGCTTGCATGGACAATGGCCGCTTGCCCAACGCAAGAGCACAACACCCATGAGCACACCCGCTTACAACGAGCTTCATCAACGTCATCAACGTTTGCATCGACTGGCGCATTTGCAGTCCATCGCGCAATGGGACCAGTCGGCCAATATGCCGAGCAAGGGCAATGAGGCCCGCTCGCTGGCGCTGGCCGAAATGGGCGGGCTGCTGCACCAGCTGGCCACCGAGCCGCAACTCAAGGGCCTGCTGGACGCGGCAGCCGCCGAGCCTCTGAGCGCCGACCAAGCCGCCAATCTGCGCGAAATGCGCCGCGTGTGGCGCGCCTCCAATGCCTTGCCGCAAAGCCTGGTGGAGGCCAAGTCGCTGGCCAACTCGCGCTGCGAACACGCTTGGCGCGCCCAGCGCTACGCCAATGATTGGGCGGGTCATCTGCCTCTGCTGAAGGAATGCGTGCGCTTGGCCCGCGAAGAGGCGCGCTGTTTGTCAGAGAGCAGCGGCCTGGGGCTGTACGACGCGCTGATGGATCAGTACGAGCCGGGCATGCGCTCGGCCGAAGTCGATCGTGTGTTTGGTGATTTGCGCAGCTGGCTGCCGCAGCTGATTCAAGAAGTGCAGGCCAAGCAAGCGAACGAAACCGTGTTGCGCCCGCAAGGGCTATTTGCCAAGGCCGCGCAGCGTGCCTTGGGCCTGGATGCCATGCAGCTGATGGGCTTTGATTTTGAAGCCGGTCGTTTGGACGAGAGCGCCCACCCCTTCTGCGGCGGTGTGCCCGAAGATGTGCGCATCACCACCCGCTACCGGGAAGACGACTTCCTGCCCAGCCTGATGGGCACCATCCACGAAACCGGCCACGCCCGCTACGAGCAAAACCTGCCCAAAGACTGGCTGGGTCAGCCCTTGGCGCAAGCGCGCTCCATGGGTCTGCATGAAAGCCAAAGCTTGAGCTTTGAGATGCAGCTGGGCAGCCATCCGGCCTTTGCCAAGCTGTTGAGCCCCTTGATCGTCAAGCATCTGGGCGCGCAAGAGGCTTTTGAGCCGGCGAATCTGAGCCGCCTGTTGACGCGTGTGCACAGCGGCTATATCCGCGTCGATGCCGACGAAGTGACTTACCCGGCCCATGTGATCCTGCGCTACGAGATCGAGCGCGCGCTGATCGAAGGGCAGATCGAGTGCGAGGACATCCCAGCGCTGTGGGACGCCAAGATGATGGAGCTCTTGGGGGTGGACACCCGCGGCAACTTCAAAGACGGCTGCATGCAAGATGTGCATTGGAGCGGCGGTCTGTTCGGCTACTTCCCTTGCTACACCTTGGGCGCGATGTACGCCGCGCAGTGGTTTGCCACCATGCGCCGCGAGCGCCCCAGCCTGGATGCCGACATCGCTGCCGGCAATCTGGCGCCGGTGTTTGACTGGCTGCGCGACAAGATCTGGCATCAGGGCAGCCGCTTGGAGACGCCTGAGCTGGTCAAGGCCGCCAGCGGTGAGACCCTCAACCCGGCGCATTTCAAGGCCCACTTGATGAGCCGCTACCTGGGCTGATGCCCTGGGCCTGGGCAGGCAGGTCCGCACCAAAGAAAAAGGCAGCTCCTGGAGCTGCCTTTTTTCATGGCCTCTGTGCCGAAGCGAGTGGCCGTTGGCGGTATTGCTGAGGGGCGTCGTCCGGTCTCTACCCCATTCGTCGTCTCAGCAAGTGCCAGGGACTCAAGCTTGCTGCTTGCGGCGCTTGACCAAGCCCATGGCCAAAAGGCCACCCGCCAAGAGCGCAAAGCTGCTGGGTTCGGGCACGGCATTCAGGGAAACCTTGTCCAAGGAGGTGCCGTAGCCATCCGAGTTGCCGTGCGCGGCGAAGCTCAGGGTCTCGACCTTGCCGGTGCCCAGCAGACGGGTGCTGAAGCTGTTCCAGCTCGTCACCGTGTTGTTGCCCACCAAGCCGCTTTGGCCGGCAAAGCTCCAGTCGATGCCATTGCTGACGGCACCCTTGTTGCTGTCGGGGCGATTGGCGAAGCTGAAGCTCAGCTCGTACCACTGGCCCGCAACGGTGGCGATGGCTTGGCTGATGCTGGAGTTGCCGTAGACATCGAGTTCGGCAAAGTTGTTGCCGTCGGCGGCGCTGCCTGCGACCTTGTTGCGCAGTTCAACTTGGTTCTTGCCCACGGTCCAGCCGCTGAGGCTGCTCAGGGTGACCCATTGGCCAGCCCGCAGTGTGTTGGCTTCAAAGCTGCCGTTTTGAACCAGGTTTGGGCCCATGCTTGGGCCGGCGCTGGCCAACAAAGGGGCGATGGCCAGGGCCAGGGAGAGGATTTTTTTCATCGGGATCAACAGTTCTCGTCGTGATTGCTGGGTTTGCAATGCCTGGACATTGCGTTAGACATTGCCATGAATTCTGTCCGGGGCCGTGTTTCGGCGTAGCCCCGCAGGCCGAGGGGGTGAGCACGGTGTTCGTGAACTTGTTCTCGGAAAAAGCCGGCCCAAAACCCGGCTGTTCTTGCTTTTGGGTGGGCGGGCGCCTATCGCCGCTGCGCGGCGCTGCCTTGTTTGGCAGGCTTGGTGGGCTTGGCGGGCGCGGCGCTCAGGCGTCGCGCAGGCGGCTTTCGATGCGGGTCAAGGCGCGGCGCAAGCGCTTCAAGGCGCCCTGGGTTCGAGCCTGGGCGCCGATTTCAAGCTCCGCCAGCAGGCGGCAGTCGTGATCGGCCAAGACCTCTTCATTCAGCCTCAAACCATGGCGCGCCAGTTGCGGCCCCAGCACGGCGGCTCGGTCACGCAAGGCGGCGCGGGTGGTCTGGTAGGCGTGTTCGGCCAGATGGTGGCGCTGCGAGTAGCTGAAGGTGTTGGCCATGAACATCTCCGCATCTCGGTGATCGGGTTCGAACAGCAAGATGTCGGTGTTCGGGTGCGTGTGTTCGTAGCGCTTGATGCCCAACTCCAGGCGCGAGTGAATCAGCGAGCGAAAGGTCTGGCTCATCACCAGAGGAAAGCCGCCATCCACCAAATGCGGAATGCGGGCCCGCTTGGCGCGTTTGGAGTCTGCTGGATCGGACTCATAAGGCACCAAGGGGTTGAGGCAGATCAGCAGGTCCAGCCCCTCCTTGAGCAGCACCGAGGCGTGCAAGGTTTTCTTCAGCGCGCCGTCCACATAGTGCCGACCCTCAATGGCCACCGGCGGGAACAAGCCGGGCAGGGCGGCGCTGGCTTGCACCGCCAGTGAAATGGGGACATGGTCCCAGCCGGGCATGCCAAAAGGCGTGGCCTCGCCGCTGTCCAAGTCGGTGGCGACCAAGACCAAGCGTTTTTTCAGTTGTCGGAAGTCATTGCTGCGACCCGGCTGGCTGAACTGCAGCTTGAGCTGCGCAGCCAGCGCATCGCCCGAGAGCAGGCCGGTCGGCAAGGCGGCCCCGAGTCGCTCAAAGGCCCCCAGCACCGAACGCCCTTGCACCAGAGTCGCCCAACTGGCCTTGGCCACGAGGCCGGGCAGTTTTTGTAGGCGATCGCAATACTCTTGCCAAGCGGGCTGCAGCAACTCGGCGGGGTCCACGCTGTCAGGCGGTGGGGCGCTGTTTTCGATGAAGGCCGCGCACAATTCGAGCGGCCCCAGGCCATTGGCCAAACCGGCGGCAATGAAGCCGCCTGCGCTCACGCCGATATAGCTGTCGCACTCGGTGAAGGCGAGGCCATCAATGGCTTCTTCGAGTGCGCAAAGGGCGCCGATTTCATAGATGGCCCCGAGCGGGCCACCGCCCGCCAGGGCCAAGCCGATGCGCGGGCCGGGCTTGCGAGCGCGCCGGGTCGTGGCCGGCGCCTTCTTCGCTGCAGTGCTTTTTCTTTGCAAGCTCAAGCCGCCTCTTTGCGGGATCAGGCCTGGGTGGCCGCCGTCACTGCTTCATTGACCGCGGCGCTCGCAGCGGCGACGCCAGTGCTGGCCTTCTTGACGGCTTTGTTGACCGTCTTGGTCGCTGCTTTGGCTGCCGGCTTTGCAGCGGCCTTCACGGCGCTGCTGGTCTTGGCTGCGGCTTTCTTGAAGGGCGAGGCCACCGGCTTGGCGGCGGGCTTGGCTTTCACCGCAACCTTGGCCGCAGGTTTGGCGGCGGCGGCCGTTGTTTTTGCAGCGGGCTTGGCCTTGGCTGCCGGCTTTTTCGCAGCGGCAACAGGCTTGGCCGCGGCCTTGGCGTTCTTGCTGCCCTTTTTGGCGGGCGGCTTGATGCCGACGGCGGCGCTCAAGGCGTCGATGCGTTCGATCAATTCGGCCACATCCTTGGCCGAAGGCACGCCCAGGCGATTCAGGGCGCGGGCCACGCGCTCTTCAAAAATCGATTCCAGCTTGTCCCAGTGCTGGCCTGCTTTGCTGCCCACATCGCCGGCCATGCCGGTGACCTTGCTGGCCATGGCGCCGAGCTTTTCTTCGGCGGCCGACTGGGTCTTCTTCTGCAGGCTCAGGCCTTCTTTCACCAGGGCTTCAAACACTTTGCCGCCTTCGCCTTGCGCTTTGGCAAAAGCGCCCAGACCCGCAGCCCAGATGTGCTGGGCCGAGTCTTTGATGCCTTGCGCCAGATTGCCGTCCAGCAGGCCGGCTGGCAACGCGCCGCCGAAGGCGCCATTGGAGGCGTTGTTCTTCTTGGCGGCCATCTTCTGAAGCTTCTTGACCATGTTGTCAGTCCTTTTGCGGTGGTTGGCGCACGGTGGGTGCGGGGATTGCTTTCACTATAGATCGCTCTGAGGCCGCTGGCACGGCCGAACCTAGACAGTGTCCCCTACCTAGGAGCGGCTCACCATCGGGGTTTCGAGCCCTTGGCGCGAAATTTTCAGGGGCATCTGCGGGGCAGAGGCTCTGCGGGTAATCGCGCAGCGGAGGCCTTGCTAGGATGGACAAAAATCATCAACAAATCACTTCTAACAGGAGACCTCAGCATGCAATATTTCGTCACCGGTGCGACGGGCTTTATTGGCAAGCGCTTGGTCAAGAAGCTGCTCGCGCGTCGCGGCAGCACCGTGCACTTCTTGCTGCGCGAAGAGAGCCGCGACAAATTGCCCGAGCTGCTGGCATTTTGGGGCGTGAGTAAAACTCGCGCCCTGCCGGTGTTTGGCGACCTAACGGGCAAGAAGCTCGGCGTGGCGGCGGATGATATCAAGCGGCTGAAAGGGCAGATTGACCATGTCTACCACTTAGCAGCGGTCTATGACTTGAAGGCCGACGAGGCCAGCCAGGTCGCTGCCAATATCGATGGCACTCGCAGCCTGGTGGAATTTGCCCATGCGATCGATGCCGGTCATGTGCACCATGTGTCGTCGATTGCGGCGGCAGGCCTCTATGAAGGCGTGTTCCGCGAGGACATGTTTGACGAGGCCGAGGGGCTGGACCACCCCTACTTCATGACCAAGCACGAGAGCGAAAAAATCGTGCGCAAAGAATGCAAAAAACCTTGGACGGTGTACCGCCCGGCCATGGTGGTGGGCGACTCCAAGACCGGCGAGATGGACAAGGTCGACGGGCCTTACTACTTCTTCAAGCCAATCCAGCGCCTGCGTCAGATCCTGCCGCCCTGGATGCCCTCGATTGGCTTAGAGGGCGGGCGCGTCAATATCGTGCCGGTGGACTTTGTGGTCGATGCGCTGGACCACATCAGCCATCACCAGAACAAGACCTCGGGCCGCTGCTTCCATTTGGTGGACCCGGTGGGCTACCGCGTGGGCGACGTGCTGGACATCTTCTCCAAGGCCGCGCATGCGCCGAAGATGAACCTCTTCATCAACGCGGCGCTGTTGGGCTTCATCCCCAAGAGCGTCAAGAAAGGCCTGATGGCTTTGGCGCCGGTGCGGCGCATTCGGCATGCGGTGATGAAGGACCTGGGCCTGCCCGAGGACATGTTCACCTTCATCAACTACCCGACCCGCTTTGATTGCCGCGAAACCAGCGCTGCGTTGAAGGGCTCGGGCATTGCCTGCCCGAATCTGCATGACTATGCCTGGCGGCTTTGGGACCATTGGGAGCGCCATCTCGATCCCGACCTCTTCATCGACCGCAGCCTGCGCGGCGCTTGCGGCGGCAAGGTGGTGCTGGTCACTGGCGGCTCCAGCGGCATCGGCTTGGCCGCGGCCATCAAGTTTGCGGAAGCCGGCGCTATCACCGTGATTTGCGCACGCGATGAAATCAAGCTGGCCGAGGCGGTCAAAGAAATCCGCAGCAAGGCCGGCGAGGGCGCGCAGGTGCACAGCTTCTCGGCCGACATTGCCAACGAAGAGAGTTGCAAGGCCATGATCGATTGGTTGACGCAGACCTTTGGTGGCGTGGACTTCCTGATCAACAACGCCGGGCGTTCGATCCGCCGCGCCATCGAGGGCAGTTACGACCGCTTCCACGACTTTGAGCGCACCATGCAGCTGAACTACTTCGGCTGCCTGCGCGTCACTATGGGCCTGCTGCCCGGCATGGTGGCCAAGAAGAAGGGCCATGTGGTGAACATCTCCAGCATCGGCGTGCTGACCAATGCGCCGCGCTTCTCGGCCTATGTGGCCAGCAAAGCGGCGCTGGATGCCTGGACGCGCTGCGCCTCCAGCGAGTTCGCCGACCAAGGCATCACCTTCACCACCATCAACATGCCCTTGGTGCGCACGCCGATGATTGCGCCCACCAAAATCTACAACAATGTGCCCACCCTGGCGCCCGAAGAAGCCGCCGACATGGTGGCGCAGGCCTGCATTGCCAAGCCGGTGCGCATCGCCACCCGATTGGGCATTACTGGCGAGCTCTTGCACGCCTTGATGCCGCGCGTGGCGCAAATCGTCATGAACACCAGCTTCCGCATGTTCCCGGACAGCGATGCGGCCAAGGGCGAAAAGCCCGGCAAGTCGCAACTCTCAGCCGAGGCGATTGCGCTGCAGCAGATGATGAAGGGGATTCACTTCTGATAGGCCTTGCACAAGCTCGCGGGTTTGACCTGCGCTTGCTGAAAGCGCCTGTCGGCTTGCGAGGGCTCAGGCTGTGAGCAGGGCCATGCGGCCCAGGGTGTGCAGATGCGCTTCGAGCTGGGCAGCCGAAGCGAGTTGGGGCACTGGAACCATGCCAAGCGACTGAGTCGCGGGCTCATGCATCGCCTGCAAAAGCTGCGCTCGATTTCTGCTGCCGTCCATCAGCGGCAGCAAGCGCCGCACCTGGGGGTCATCGATCTTCAACATATCGTGGCGCAGCGTGGTCAGCAACTCCACCTGCGGGTCGCGCCGCAGCTGTGCCCGTGCCAGCGCGCTGGCTGTGGGGTGCTCGCCCGCCTGGGTGCACAGCTGCAGGGGCTTTGCATGCAGGCGAAGCACGCCCGACATCAGCGCTGAATGCATCATCTTGAGCAGCTGCGCCGGGCTCTGGTGGCCGTGGTGCGTCTGCTCAAGCTGCTGCAGCAAGTCGGGCACGGGCAGGCTGTTGGGCGAGGCCGCAGTCAGCAGGGTGATCAGATCATGGAGGCAGGCGGCGTCGCTGTGGGCGGGCAAGCTGTCGCGGCTGCCTTGCAGTGTGGCGTCGCTGCTGAGGTGAAAGCCGAGCAGATGTTCGGGCGGCGGCTCGCGCTGCAAAGCCTGCGCTGCATGACAGAGCAGGGTCTGGCGAAAGCGTCGCTGGCGCATGAAGTCGCGGTATTGCTCGCGGCTGAGCGGGTCCAGCGCCTGCAGCATTTGCTGCGCCAAGGGGCTGAGTCCTTGCAGGCCCATGGCCGCCAGCTCGGCCTCGCCCAGAAACTGCAAGCCATGTGCTTGCGCATGTTGGTGGAACTGATAGAAGTAAAAGGGCTGATTGCTTGCGGCCAGATCGTCATGGAAGAGCACGCCCGGCGGGCTGCGCAAGACGCGATCCAACTCGGCCTGCATGGCCTGCCCTTGCGTGTCGGCTTGCAGCAGCGATTGGCGCAGCAATTGCGCCAAGGCCCGGGCCTCGGCGACGCGCTGGGCCGGGTCGCTGATGCCCTCCACATGGAAGCGCAGCGGCTCCCAGATCTCGGCCCGGCGGTGGCAGCCCGGGTAGCAGTTGTAGCTGACGAAAGCCAACCCCGCAGGGCGCAAAAGCCGAGCCAGTGTGGCCATCAGCGCATCCCGCAGGGGCGCATCAACCCAGGAGTAAAGACCGTGGACGATGATGTAGTCAAAGCTCGCCGCGTCTTCTGACATGGTCTGAAAGTCTTGCGCTTTCAACTGCAGATGAGGCAGGTTCAGCTCGGCCGCGAGGGCGCGTCCGCGCGCAATGGGCTCTTGCGCCAAATCGACGCCCAGCCAGTGGCTGTTCGGAAACGCCAGGGCCATCGGAATCAAATTGCCACCATCGCCGCAGGCGATCTCCAGGACGCGGCAGGCCTCAGGCGCTGCGGCCGCCAGACCCCACCAAGTGGCCAGCCCGTGGAGATGGGCGATGTGGCTGTCGGGGTAGGCCAGCCCGGGGTAGCGGACGCTGTCGTAGCCATTGATTGCGCTCATGGTGACCGGGGCTCCCTGCGTGGATGGCTGATCGTAGGCGATGACATGGCCAGACTTTGGGTTTTTCAAGGCCCTTGAACCCTGGCTTGTGGTTTCAAGCGGGCGGCCGCAGAATCGAGCGCCCAGGCAGGCTTGGGCACCCCTATGGCAGTTTCAGGAGGTTCCATGAAAGTCAGCAAACAAGCGGTCTCAGGCGTGTCGGGGGGCTTGATGCGGCCCTTGCTCGCCGGTGGATTGGCCCTGGCCTCGGCCAGCGGCGCGATGGCGGCGAGCGATATGTTTCTCTTCCTCGAAGGCATCAAGGGCGAATCGACCGATGCCAAGCACAAAGACTGGATTGACCTGAAGTCCTATTCGCTGGGCTTCAGCCGCTCGGATTCTTTGAGCGCGGGCGGTGGAGGCATGGGCAAGGTCAATTGCGGCAGTGTGGCCATGCTCAAGACCATTGATGCGGCCAGCCCGCGTTTGATGCAGGCCGTCATTCTTGGGGAACGTGTGGGCAAGGCCACCATCAGCTTCCGCGCGGGCAGCACGGGCAAAGCCTCAACGGCCACCGACTACTACACCGTGGACATGGCCGGCGTCTTTTTGGAGTCGGTGGCGCAATCGGATGCATCCGGTGATGCCAGCCGTGTGGCCGAGAGCATCACTTTGCGGGCGGAAAAATTCCACTTCAGCTATCGGACGCAGTTGCCCGACGGCAGCTTCTCGCCGCCCAAGGTTTTTGACTTTGATTGCATGTCCGGCAAGGGCGCTTGACGGGCCTGGCGTCTGCGCCCCAAAGCAAAAAGGCCGTCGTGTACGACGGCCTTTTTTTGTTGATGAGCGGCAAGACGCCGTGCTCAGTGGTGCCACATCAGCAGACGGGTGCCGGCGGTGTCCAGATTGCCAATGGCGATCGAGCCCATCGAAGCGTTGCTGTTGTAGCTGCCGGCACCGGCCGTCAATATGTCCGAGAGTTTGACCTGTGCGTTGAAGTTGCTGGCGCCCAGGGTCACGACGTTGCCGCCTTGGCCGTCATAGCCCAGTTGCAAGGCGCTGCTGAAGCCCGCAGCCTTGACCGCGGCCGCGAACTCGGCCGGTGAGAGCTTGGATTTCTCGGCGTTCAAGCGGTCCAGGCTCAGCAGGTCTTGCAGCAGCGGCAGGGGCAGGCCTGGCAGGCCAGCGCTCAGCAGATTTTGCTGTTGGCCGCCGTTGACGCTGCGCATGTCCTCGTCGCCCAGGGGCTGCGGCGCGGCCCAGGCCGAGCTGGCCATGGCCAAGGCCGAGCCGCACAGCAGCAGCAGAGTCCGGGACAGAGAGGGAACGCGCAGCTTGAACATGGGGAGGACCTCGTTGGCTTGAGTTGGCGCGGCCTTGGGAGGCCACGGATGCAATTCTCAAAGCCGAACTTCGGGCTGAACAGGGCTTGGCGCGCACGCAAAAGCCTGCTTCGTGACTTACTCAGCAGTCTGCGCATTTCGCTGAGATGGGCCGGCGAGCAAGGCCCGGGCTGGGTGCATTGCAAAGCGTGACGGACTGCTCAAATGATTCAAAAGGCCTGGTTCAGGGTCAGCACCGGCAGGCGGGTGCTGACTGCGTTCAAGGCGATCAGATGCAGCATTTCGCTGACCGTGCAGCAGCAGTCGCCCAAAATGCTGACCTTGGCATAGCGCTCGGCGGAGCGCGAGATCGCGGTGTGGGTGACGCAGTTCTGCGTCATCATGCCGGCCACCAAGAGCTCGCTCACACCGAGCTGGGCCAATGTGGCTGCCAGCGGGGTGTCGACGAAGGCATCGGCATGGCGCTTGACGATGATGTGTGCATCGGGGGCGGCCGCCAAGATGCGTGGGTGGATGGCGACGCCTTCGCTGCCGGCGTTGAAAAAGGGCGAGGGGCCGCGCGCCGGGTCGGCCACATGTTGGATGTGCACGATGGCCATGCCGGCGGCGCGAGCCTTTTGGATGGCCTGCTCGATGCGGCCCAGCGTGCCCTCGGCGTCATGCAAGGGGAACTTGCCGCCAGGGAAGTAGTCTTGTTGTATGTCGATCAGCAACAGTGCTTGTGAGTGTGGGTTCATGGCGTGTGATTCCTGGTTTGGAAGTGAGGAAGCGATGCCTGCATTGTTCTGGCGCAGGCTGCGAATGACCAGTGGCCTGAAGGACATTCAGCGCTAGGATCGGGCCAAATGCTTGCGGCGACCTCGTGCTTGCCAAAGGAGGCCGAATTGAAGTCCCCCCATCTGATTGCCGTGCTGGCCTTTGACCAGATCAGCCCTTTTCATCTGTCTGTGCCTTGTGCGGTGTTCGGCGAGGCGCATCCGGGCGCACCGGCGTTTGAGCTTCGCGTTTGTGCGGCGGAGCCGGGTTTGCTGCGCACCACGGCCGGCTTTGACTTGCAGGTGCATGCGGGGCTGGAGGCGCTGCGGCGGGCGCGCACCATCATCGTGCCGAGTTGGCGCGACCCCCAAGAGCGACCGCCCGCCGCGCTGCTGCAGGCCTTGAAGCGGGCCCATCAACGCGGCGCACAGCTGGTGGGTCTGTGCCTGGGGGCTTATGTGTTGGCCGAGGCCGGCTTGCTGGATGGCCGCAGCGCCACCACGCACTGGGCCTTTGCGCAGGACTTTGCGGCGCGCTTTCCGCGGGTTCGGGTCGATGCGGACGTGCTCTACATCGACGAAGGCGATGTGCTGACCTCGGCCGGAACGGCCGCCGGCATCGATGCCTGCTTGCACCTGCTGCGTCGCCAATATGGCGTGGCGCCGGCCAACCGCGTGGCGCGCCGCTTGGTGGTGCCGCCGCACCGGCAAGGCGGACAGGCACAGTTCATCGAGCAGCCGCTGCCCGAGCGCAGCCGTGATGCCCGCTTGTCCGCCGTGATCGATCAGGTGCGTGCGAATCTGGCCCAGCCGCACAGCCTGGACAGCTTGGCCGAAAGCGTCTTGATGAGCCGGCGCACCTTCACCCGGCGCTTTCGTCAAATGACTGGCAGTACCGTGGGTGAGTGGCTGTTGAGCGAGCGTCTGGCCCGCAGCCAGGCCTTGCTGGAAGGCAGTGAGGCCTCCATCGAGCAGATCGCCGACATGGCGGGCTTTGGCTCGGTGTCCTCTTTGCGCCAGCACTTTCGGGCGGCCTTTGGCGTGGCACCGAATGCCTGGCGGCAGACCTTTCGTGGCGGGCCGAGTGACGGTGAGTAAAACGTTAGGTGGACGGTTTGCCGTGACGCAGCGACACACGGCCGTCACACCGATGCCGAGAATGAAGGGGCATGAACGAAGGACGGCTTGCTGTCGCGGCATCCTCCGCCAGCGGGGCCAGCGCTCGACTCCGGCCTGTGACCACTTTCGCCGCGCCATGAGTTCGCCACCTGATCAGGCTTGGCCGTCTTTGTGGATGATCCATGGGGGCCGTGATGGGCTGATGGCCCAAGACAAGGGGCTGGCTGCCGTGCAAGCCTGGGCTTTGGGGCTGAACGCTGTCCCCAAGTTTTTGCCGAACCGACAAAAAACGCACAGCTGCGCCGCTGATCGAAAACCCCAGCCCGGGGCGGGGGGCTTTCGCCGTTAGCATGCGCCCTTCGATTTTGGGCCCCTGCTTGAGAAGGGGTCCTGAAGCAAAGGGAGGAAACGTCATGTCTTTGAAACCTTGGTCTATCGCCCGTACCGGGCTAGTGTTGTCTTGCGCGGCGGTGTTGTCGGCCTGTGCGCCCAGCAGCTATCTGATCAAAAAGCCCACGCCTTTGGCATTGGCCGGGGCAACGCAGAGTGCACCCGATGCCAAGCTGACAGTGATCGATCAGCGCAAGGGCGCCGAACGGGACTTCAGCACCGGCATCTTGATGTCGGGTCTGCGCACCGATGCCGGGCCGGTGCAGCCCGTCGGCTTTTTGGCCGAGCATTTGCAGGCGGAATTGAAGGCGCGCGGTTTGGCCACCGAAGTGACGGCCACGGGCAATGCCCAGCCGGCGCTTTATTTGCAGACCTTCCGGGTGGTGAATCACCGCAGCAATGGCTTTGCGCCCTTCATCACTTTCACCTTTTTGTCGGCCGACCTGGACACGCCCTCGGGCAAGAAGCGTCTGACGGCCTTCGTCAAGCGCGGCAAGGTGCCGGTGTGGTCGTTTGATGAGGTGATTGAGCCGACCTTCAACCAGCCCATCAGCCTGGCGATCAAGGAACTGGCGGCCAAGCTGTCGGCGCAGGCCTATGGCTGGCGCGCCAGCGACGCGCAGGTGGACGCGCTGCTGGCCAAGCTCAAGAGCCCCAACCTGTCGGGCGATGCCTATCTGGATGTCTATGCCCTGGGCTTCAGCAACCACCCGCGTGCGGTGGAACGTATGGTGCAGCTGAGCAGCCATGCGGATGAATATGTGCGCATGGCCGCCATTTCGTCGCTGGGGATTTTGGGCGCCAGCAGCCAGTTCGCAACCTTGAAGTCGATCTATGAAAAGCGCGACGTCAGCTGGACCGACCGTGCCATGGCCATCAAGGCCCTGGGCGACTTGGGCACGCCGGAGTCGCAGGCCTTTTTGGCGCAGGAGTTGACGCGTTGGGAGAGCGCCAAGACGGATAAAGAGTCCTTGTGGACCGCGCAAGTGATTCGTTTGTTCCTCTGAGACTTGCCGGCTTGTTGCAGCGCTGCGCCGTGGGCCCGTTTACACCGGGGCCGAGGCGCTGGGCTGCACTTGTGGCAACTCATCCAGCAGCTTGAGAAGCCTTTGCCCACAGCGTTGGGTGCTTTTGGACACCGACAGGTGCTGGGCGATGCGCGGGTGTAGCAAGGTGGCGTGCAGACTTTGGAGGGCTGGCCAGGCGTGCAACGCTCGGTCTGCCGTCAAAGCCTGTTGCAACTGACGCCGCAAAACGGCGCTCAGCCCTTCGTCGCCAAACAGCGAGGCACTGAGCAAGTCAAACGCAAGCTGCTGAAAAGCCTCAGCATCTGCGCAGCGGCTTGACGCTTGCGGCTTGCGACTGGGCCTCTCGCGCGGCTGGCCCTCAAAGCGGTGGCGCTGGCCCTCGGGTGTCGAGGCGGCGTGCTGGTGGCAGGGGAGTTCTCGGGGTGTTGGCGGGCGGGTTGGCATGGGGTCTTGCGCTTTGGCGTCGTTGTGTGTGTGCCGCCATCGTGTCGAGTGCCGCCCAAGCGCCGAATCAATGCGACAAAACATCAGTTTTATTCAATGAACTGGTGAATTTTTTCAACGAAACTGGCCGACCAAGCCTGCCGCACCGCGGCGCATGCCCTGCGCGCGGTCGGGTGTGACCCCGAATCCGGGGGCACGAATCTGGCGTTGCGCCGCCGTGCTCGGCGCTCACAGGTGTAGGCTGTTGAACCCGGGGATGGCCGGCTCTTGCACAATCGGGCAGGGCTGCGTCTTCCCAAGCCCGCTGTGCTTGTCTCGCGAGAGGAGTTGGAATGCCGGTCAGGTTGTGGCGGAACACCCCGCTGCTTTTCAGTTTGGCGCTTCTTTGCTTTGGGCTGTTGATGCCGTGCGGGGCCCGTGCCAATCCGTCCATGACCGATGCCGCTTGGCGCCAGCGCGTGCTGCTTGAAAACCTGGAGGACGCTTACCGGCTGCCCCGGCCTGCAGCGGTCGCCGCCCTGCAGGCCTTGCAAGCCAGCGGGACGCAAGCCCTGTCGGGGCGGGCGCGGGTGCAGCAGATCGTGCGTTTCCTGATGCTCAATATCGATCTCGATGAGCGACGCGATTGCGGCTTTTTGCTCGACGCTTTGGCGCAGTCGCAGGGCGCTGACCGGGAGTCCCGAAGTGACTGGTTGGATTTGCTCACGATCAAATGGGTCAACCCAAGGCTTGCCGACTGTGGGCCGAGTGCTTCGCCCGAGACGGTGTTGGCGCTCGCCCAATCCTTGGGCGACCCCGCCCGACTCGCCGCCGTCAAATACGCGCAGGCCTACACCCAATTGGATCAGGGCCGCTTCAGCGACGGTACGCGCCTGCTTCATGAAGCCCTCAATGACGCCGGGACCGAGTTTCAGAAGGCCGTCATCGAATGGACATTGGCGCAAATTGCGATGGCGGAAAGCCCCTCAGCCGACAGCCATGAAAAAGCCTTGGCGCTTTTTTCCAAGGCCGCTGCGCGAGTGGATTTGGCGAAGTACCCGCGCTTTGAGCTGGCGCTGCGGGGCAATCTCGGCATGCTCCATGGGGTGATGGGCCAGCGGGCCGAAGAGCTCAGCGAATTCATGCGGGTGGCCGAGCGCTTGGACGGGTCTTTGCTCAACGCGGTTGACAATTTGCGCATCCTGAACGGCTTGGTCGCGGCGCTGTGTGATGCGGGTCGTCCGCAAGAGGCGCTCAAGTACCTGGCGCGGCTGAAACCGTTGGACCCCGAGGATCATGCGGGTCGGCGCAATTTGGCCCGTGCCTATTTGAAGGTCTATGCCCTGATTCATACCGAAGAGGCCCTGGAGTCGGGGCGGGCATGGGTTCAGCGCGGGCGTGAGGCCATGGCCCGGGATTCAACCGCCAGTCCACACAATCAAAAGTATCACTACCTCACCGAGGTCAAGTTTTTCGAGGCCCACCGCGTGTTTCGAGAGGCTTTTGAGTCCTTGCAACTGGCCAACGCCGCCGGGGCGATTCAAGAGCAGCGTTCCAGCGAAAAGCTGCGCCTGCAGTTGCAAGAGCAACTCCATGTGGCGGCCAAAGACAAAGAAAACGCCCGGCTTCAAGCCGATGTGGAGATGCAGGCCGTTCGCCAGCGATCCTGGATCATCGCCTTTGGGGTGGCCATGCTGAGTGTGCTGGTGGCTTGCTTGGCCCTGGTGTTGGCCATGCGGCGCGGCAAACGTTTGGCCCAGTTGAGTGAGGAGCTCGCTCGGCGCAATGCGGAGCTGCAGGCCAACAGCAACAAGCTCACCCGCTTGTTGACGGCGGCCTGCCACGACCTGCGCCAGCCCGCTCACGCTTTGAATATGTATGCGGCCCTGGGCGCCGAGGTGCGAGCTGACCCGGTGCGCTTTGAGTCTTGGCTGGGGCGGGTGCAGCGCTGCGGCCAAATCCTCAGTGAGATGCTCAGCGAGTTGATGGATCTGGGGCAGCTCAGTGGCGGGGTCTACAAGCCGCGGCTCAGCGACATCCCTTTGCAAGAGCTGTTCAATGATCTGGCGCTTCACTTCGGCCCCTTGGCCCAGAAGAAGGGCTTGCGGCTTGAGGTTGAGCCGCATGCGGCAGTGGTGGTGTCAGACCGCCATCTCTTGCGGCGCATCCTGTTCAATTTGGTCTCCAATGCGGTCAAGTACACCGAGCGCGGTCAGGTGAGCGTGCAAGCCTCGCTGCAAGAGGGGCAGCTTTGGGTTCGTGTGGCGGATA
Organism: uncultured Burkholderiales bacterium; assembly: GCA_945952065.1. GTDB lineage: Bacteria > Pseudomonadota > Gammaproteobacteria > Burkholderiales > Burkholderiaceae_C > Paucibacter_A. The sequence goes on from CAMFGY010000012.1 coordinate 104,585, forward strand.
CCGGGCCGGGCATTCCTGCTGAGTCGCAAAGCGAGGTGTTTCGCGACTATGTGCGCTTGAATCCTGGGCATGCTGCTGAAGGCATTGGGATTGGCTTGGCGGTGGTGCGGCGCAGCGCCGATTTGTTGGGCCATGCGCTGCGATTGGAGTCTCAGTCGGGCAAGGGCACTTGTGTTGCGCTGCAGTTGCAACTCAGCACCCAGCCTCAAACAAGCCTGCTCGCCGCTGCAGAAATAGAGGCTGCCAAGGCTTCGCCGGAGGGCGCGCTGGTGGCCTTGCTGGAAGACGATGCCGAGGTGCGTGAGGCGACGCAAAACCTGCTGCAGCGTTGGGGCTACCGGGTCGTGGCGGCCGCCAATGGCGATGAGCTCCTGCAAATGTTGCAGGCCCAGGCCTTGCGGCCCGAGTTGTTGGTGACCGATTACCACCTCAAGGGCCGCGATGGCTTGAGTGAATTGAAGCGCCTGAGAGCGTCGATGGAGGAGCCGGCTTTGCCCGCCTTGTTGGTGACGGGCGACTTGGAGGCCAGCATTGTGGCGAGTGCCGAGCAGCACGCAGCCTATGTGGTGAGCAAGCCCATCCACCCCTCGCGTATGGCCGCCGTGGTGCGCGATCTGATTCGCACCTGGCGGCAAAGGCCCGCACGCCAAACGCCGCTGGCGTCAAGGGCTCTTGAATCGGGAGTGCATTCCTGAGTCGCCGCCATTGCACCTGTGCTGGGCAAACGGTGGGATCAGCGGCTCGCCAAGAGTGGTGGTGCTTGAAAGGCGTGGAGCGTCTCATCTGAAGTCCCGGCTCTTCTCCAGCCCCAGTCGACCGAGCAGCGGGGTCAGGTCATCAAAGCTGCGGGCGATCAGGTGGCGCACGCCGTTCTCAAACTGCCAGATGCCGTGCACGGCCAGGAGCTTGGCGGCCAGCACGGTGCGGCGGTGCTCGGCGTAGACATCGGGCCAGACGATCACCTGCACGCTGCCGCTTTCGTCTTCCAGGCTGATGAAGAGCACACCTTTGGCGGTTTGCGGCCGCTGCCGCACGGTGACGATGCCGCAGACATGGGCGCGCTTGCCATTCGGCCAGTCTTGCATTTGCTCGGCACTCTTGAGCCCCAGGCGCGCCAGCCGTGGGCGCAGCAGCTGCAGCGGGTGGCTGCGCAGGGTCAGGCCCAGCGAGGCGTAATCCCAGACCACTTCTTCGCCCTCGGGTGCGGCGGGCAGATCCAGATCGGCCTCGGCGCTGAAGGCGCTTTGCAAGAGCTTGGGCTGGGTGCGCAGGGCCGAGGCCTGCCAGACCTGCTGGCGCCGCTGGCCGGCCAAGGACATCAAGGCGTCGGCGGCGGCCAGCTGCTGCAGGTCTTGTTGATCGAGCCCCGCGCGCAGGGCCAGGTCTTGCGTGTCACGAAAAGGTGGACCCTGGCGCCGGGCGGCCTCGATGCGCATGGCGGCCGCGGTGCTCAGGCCCGCGATCAGGTGCAGGCCCAGGCGCACGGCGGGCTGCGTGCCGCTGTTCTCGCCGAGGGCGCGCGGCTCCAGCTGGCTGAAGCGCTCGCTCTCATTCACATCGACCGGGCGTACCTCGATGCGGTGCCGGCGCGCGTCTTGCACCAGCTGGCTGGGGGTGTAAAAGCCCAGCGGTTGCGAGTTCAGCAGGGCACATAAAAAGGCCGCCGGCTCATGCCGCTTGATCCAGCAGCTGACGTAGGTGAGCAGGGCAAAACTGGCCGCATGCGACTCCGGAAATCCGTAGGACGCAAAGCCCTTGATCTGGCGAAAAATGGCCTCGGCAAATTCGTCTTGGTAACCGTTGCGGCGCATGCCCGTGAGGATTTTTTCGTGGAAGCGGGCCAGATCGCCGGGGCGCTTCCAGGCCGCCATGGCGCGGCGCAGCTGGTCGGCCTCGCCGGCGGAAAAGCCCGCCGCAATCATGGCCACTTGCATCACCTGCTCTTGAAAAATCGGGATGCCGCAGGTGCGCTCCAGGGCGGCGCGCAATTCGTTTTTGGGGTATCTGATCTGCTCGGGCGGCAGGGCGCGGTTTTTCAAATAGGGGTGGACCATGCCGCCGGCAATCGGGCCCGGCCGCACCAGCGCCACCTCGATCACCAAGTCGTAAAAGCAGCGCGGCTGCAAGCGCGGCAGCATGGACATCTGCGCGCGCGATTCGATCTGGAACACGCCCACCGTGTCGGCCTGGCAGATCATGTCGTAGGTGGGCTGGTCGCCCTCGGGCACATCGGCCATGCCAAAGGGGCGGCCGCGCAATGTGCTGATCAAGTCAAAGCTGCGCCGCAGCGCGCTGAGCATGCCCAGGGCCAGCACATCGACCTTCATCAGACCGAGCGCGTCGATATCGTCTTTGTCCCACTGAATGACGGTGCGGTCGGCCATGGCGGCGTTTTCGATCGGCACCAGGTGCGAGAGCGGCCCCTCGGTGAGCACAAAGCCGCCCGGGTGCTGGCTCAGGTGGCGCGGCATGCCCATCAGCTGGCGGGCCAGGCGCACCAACTGGCGGATCTTGATATTGCCGGCGTCCAGGCCGAGCTCGTCGAGCAAGTGTTGCAGGCGCTCGTCGGGCAGCACTTCTTCGCTCCAGCCGCTGTGATCTTTGGCCAGCTTTTCCACCCAGGCCTCGTCCATGCCCAGCGCCCGGCCGACGTCGCGGATCGCGCTGCGCGGGCGGTAGCTGATGACCACGGCGGTCAGCGCGGCGCGCTCGCGGCCGTATTTGCGGTAGAGGTACTGAATCACTTCTTCGCGCCGCTCGTGCTCAAAGTCCACATCGATATCGGGTGGCTCATTGCGCTCGCGGCTGATGAAGCGCTCGAACAGCAGGGCGCTGCGCGCCGGGTCGACCTCGGTGATGAAGAGGCAAAAACACACAATGCTGTTGGCCGCCGAGCCGCGTCCCTGGCAGAGGATTTTTTCGCTGCGCGCAAAGGCCACGATATCGGCTACGGTCAGAAAGTAATGCTCATAACCGAGCTCATGGATCAAGCTCAGCTCATGCTCGATTTGTGCGCGCAGTTTGTCGGTTAGACCGCCGGGCCAGCGCTTGGCTGCGCCGGCCTCGGTCAGCTCGCGCAGGTGGCGCGCCGGGGTGCCGCCGGGCGGAATCACTTCGCTGGGGTATTGGTAGCGGATCTCGTCGAGCGAGAACTGGCAGCGCGCCGCCACCGCCAGCGTCTGCGCCAGCAGATCGGGCGGATAGAGCTGGGCCAGGCGCAAGCGGCTGCGCAGATGCTGCTCGGCATTGGCTTGCAGATCGAGGCCGCACTCGGCAATCGGGCGGTTCAGCCGGGTGGCCGTCATCACGTCTTGCAGCGGTTTGCGCGAGCGGCGGTGCATCTGCACATCGCCGCAGGCCAGCAGCGGCAAGGCGGTTTGCTCAGACAACTGGCGCATGCGCAGCAGCCACATCGCGTCGCTCAACTCGCGCAGCAGGGTCACGCCGATCCAGCTGCGCCCGGGGGCGTGGCGCAGCAGCCAGCGCGCCGGCGCCAGCAGCGCGGCGTCGTCTTCGCTCTGCGCCGCATGCCGAGGCGGCAGCAGCACCAGCAAGCATTCGCTCAAGGCTTCCGGGCGCAGTGCCGAGAAGCGCAAGCAGTAGCTGCCTTTGTCAGCGGCGCGGCGCAGATCGGTGATGAACTGGCAGAGCTGCTGGTAGCCGCGCAAATTTGGCGTTAGTGCCAGCAGCTTGAAGAGCGGCGCATCGGCTTCGTCGCGCACGCAGAACTCGGCCCCGATGATGAGCTTCAAGCCGCAGGCCTTGGCCGCCACATGGGCGCGCACCACGCCGGCCAGCGAGCATTCATCGGTCAGGGCCAGGGCGCTGTAGCCCAGCTCATGGGCGCGCTCGACCAGCTCGGCCGGCGTCGACGCGCCGCGCAAAAAAGAGTAGTTGCTCAGGCAGTGCAGCTCGGCATAGGCCGCGCTCAAGCCCAGCTTCATGCCCAAGTTCATGCCCAATGTGGCGGGCGGGCTCATGCAAACACCCCGTGCAAAAACCAGCCATGTTCGGCCTCAGAGAGACGCTGCTGAAACACCCACAGCACGATGTGGTCGGCGCTCAGGGCCAGGAAATAGTCGCGCTGCATCTGCGCGGTTTCGGGCTGGCCCGGCTCCGTCAGGCTTTGCCACCAGCCGCCTTCGATGCGCTGTGGCCCGGCCAGCAGTTGCAGGGCCGTGTGCTGGTAGTGCGGCAGGTCTTGGTGCACCGCCAGGCGCAGCGGTGGCTCCAGCAGCCAGGTGGGTTGCGGATAGCGGGCCGCGCGCACCTTGGGCATGGCGGCGCTGCCGGCGGTGGCTTGTGACCAGGGCTGCCAGTGCTGCATGGCTTCGAGCCGGTGGTCTTCTTGCAAGCGCCCGCAGCGCACCCGGTCGGCGCCCAGGCGCACCGACAGCCGCTCCAGCAATTGCGGCAGCGGCTCATGCGCCTGCTCGGGCGCGGCGGGCAGCAGGCTGGCCGTGGCTTCTTGCAGCGGCAGCACCTCGCCCGCTTGCAGGCGGATCTCGCCGGCCGGCGCGTCCAGGGTTTGCAAGGCCAGATGCTCCCCCAGCAGGCGCGAGAGATGGCCGAAGTCGCGGGTGACGCAGGCGGTGTGCAAGCTCAGGCTGCCTCCCCGGCCGACATTGCGGGCGCGCATGGCGTCATGCGCCCAGTGCAGGCTGAGCGCTTGAATGCCGGCATGGCGGGCCGCCAGCCAGGCGCAGAGCTGGCGCAGCAGATGCTGGGCATAGTGCAGCAGCAGCGGCGCATGTTCGACCCGGTAGGGCAGCTCCAGACGAGCTTTGAACTGCGCCGGCGCTTGCAGCCACACATGGGCCTCGGCACGCTGGCCATAGGCTTGGTCGAGCGCTTGCAGCACGGCCGGCCCGAAACGCCGCGACAGGCCGGCACGCGGCAGCCGCCGCACATCGCCCAGCGTGCGGCAGCCCAGCCGGGCCAGCATGGGCGCTTGGGCTTGCAGCGCGCTCAGGCTGTGCAGAGGCAAGTCGTCCAGCAGCGGCGCCAGTGGCTGGCTCAGGCCATCGCGTTGCCCGGCGCGGGCCAGGGCCAGGGCGGCGAGGCTGTTGGGGGCCCAAGCCATGGCGGCGAGCTGCATGCCGCTGGCTGCGGCCTCGCGGTGGATGCGTCGGTGCAGGGTGGCCGCACCGCCAAACAGGCGCAGGCAGGCGGCCACCTCCAGCACCACCGCCTCTTCCAGCAGCGCCACCTTGGGCGTGAACTGCAGTGCCCACCAGGCCAGCGCCTGCTGGACCTGTTCGGGTGCTGCACGCCAGCCCAGGGCTTCATCCGGGGCTGCGGGCGGGCAGAGCAGGGCGAGCCAATGCACGGCGGGCCTCCGCGGTGGCACTCAAGGGGACGACGGCAGGGCGCAGGCCAGGGTTGGCGCTGCGACGTGCCTGCGGGCGTGCTTGCTGGGCCAGGCTCAGCATCTGCGGGGTCAGCACCTGGTGCAGATCGGCCGGTAAGGCGGGCAGCTGCAACTCGCCCTCATGCAGGGGGCCGCGCCGTTTGAGGATGTTCAAGCGCAGCGTCCAGTCGGAGCCGGTGTTCAAGCGCACGCGCAGCGGCGCGGCCGAGGACTGCCCGGCCATGGCCAGCGGGCGAAACAAAAACACCGGCGCGCGCATGGCCTGCGCACAGCTTTGCAGGCGCCGAATCTGCTCGGGCCGCGCCTGCGGCAACCAGGCCAGGATGGCGGCGCTGGCATTGGCTTTGAGGGCTTGCTCCAGGGCCCAGAGCTGTTGGGCCGGTGTTGGCGGGGCGATCCAGATCAAGTCTTGGGGCGGCAGGCCGCAGCGCTGCAGGCCGGGCAGATGCGGGCTCAGCGGTGGGTTGATCAGCAGCAGCGGCTGTTGTGCGTTTGGCGTGCCCCTTGTCAGGCGGGCGTGACTGGGGCTGCGGCGCGAGCCTCTTGGGGCCGCGCCTGGCGCGGTGCCGGGCGCTTCGCTCAGCAGCAGGCGCAAGGCCGGCGCCAGCAGGCGCCATTCCAGCGTGGCCACGCTGTCACAGAGGATTTCGCTCAGACTTTGGAGCGGCCAACCGCCGCCGGGCAACTCGGCATCCAGGGCCGCGAAGCCGCTGCTGACGGCCGGGGGCTGCTGGGCCGCATGGCTGCCGCCCAGGCTGCTGGCGCGCCAGACCTGGGCTTGCAGCCGGGCATCCAACTGGGCTTCCGGGCGTTTGGGGAGGGGGCTCAACATGATTCAAGAACTGTATTTTTATACAGTATATGGCCGCGCCGCTTTCTTGCAAATGCGGGGCCGGGCGATGCGGGTTTGGCGCGCCGGCGCAGGGATGGGTCGCCCCCATGACTGCGGGGCTGGTGGCCTGAGCGCCCACGCATAGAATCGGCCAGCCTCGATATCGGATGGGTGACACAGATCGCAAGGTTGACGAACAAGCTCGGACTGCAAAGTCTGTTGTGGCTGGCATGCCTGATTTCAGGCCCGGCCGCATGGGCCATGCCATTGCTGACTTCCTCCGTTCAAGAGCCGCATGAGCTGAGCCCGCTGAACACCAGCCTGGGTGCCAGCGCCCACAGCCCCGGCCCGCGCGCTCAGCTCTTGAATGCGAGCGCGGCGTCGACCCCCTTGCCTGCCAAGCTGCAAAGCCTGGATGAGGCCAGCTCGGTGGCGCCGATGAATGAGTTGCTCAGCGAGGTGTCCAAACATTCGCAGGCGGCGGCTCCCGCGGAATCGGTGATGGGCGCAAGCACAACGCAGCTGCGGCGCGAGCAGGGCTCGGAGCATGAGCTCTTGCGCAGTGCCGTGAAGGAGCTGGAGATCGTCGCCGATGTCAAGAATGTGCTGCAAGGCGTGCGCGCCGAATTGCACCAGGTCACCGGCGGCAATTGGGTTGCCGCCCGTGATGAGCAGGCGGCCGAATTGGCCAGTCTGAGTCGGCGCATCGAAGAAGGCCAAACCAAGCGCTATGGCGAAGGCTCGGCCTATGAGCGCCCTCGCACAGAGGCGGAGATCCGGGCGGATTCTCTGCGCGCCTCAGTGCTGGTGAGCCAGTTGATCGACGAGATCCTGCCTTGGGCGATCGCCGTAGGGGTGTTGCTGGCGCTGTATCACTTGAGCCGCGCCTTGCTGAATATGCAGGCGGCGCGGCAGCTGAAAGCCGTGCGCTCGGCCCGACAGGCGGGCGCCGCGTCGAGCCCCAGCAGTGCAAGCCGCGGCACCGACACCGGCACACGCCTTCACTCGCGATCAGGCGGCCGCAGCGGCAGCCGCAATGGCAACCGCAACGGCAGCCGATCGCAGCGTCGATGGCTGTAAGTTCAAGACTTTGAGTTCTTGGCCTGGGCCGGTTTGCGCCGCAGGCCTGCCAGCAGGCCCAGCCCGGCCAGCAACAAGGCATAGCTTTGCGGCTCCGGCACCGCAGCAGCGAGCTGGTAGTGGTAGAGGTTGACGTGCAAATTCGGGTTGCTCAGCGATTGGTCGCTGCGGTCCGGGTCCACGATCAGCTCTACATACATGTCCAGCGAGCCATTGCTGTTTTGGCGCAAGGCAATGCCTTCCACTTCCAAGTCACCCTCAGGTTTGGGGATGTTCAGCACCTCTTCGACATGGCCGGTCAGCAAGTGGCTGCGATAGATGGTTTGGCTGTCATTGTCCGAGGCCATATAGAGCCAGTCGCCCAGCACCTTGGCGCCTTGGATGCGGCGCAGTGATTGGTCCAGCTGCAGGGTGTGGCTGAAGCTCCAGTCGTTCAGGTTGTAGACATTGAGGGTGTTGCCGTTGCGCCATTCCTTGCCATAACCATAGCCTCGCGCGGCATCCACAGCGACCCAGCTGGCCAAGTCATCGTTGGGGTTGGCGGGGGTGCCGGCCAGCTGATAGCTCTTGCCGGTGTAGCTCAGGTCGGCGGCGTTAAAGAGGGCGACATGGGGCTGCTTGTAGCCGTGGGTGTTGTCCAGCGAGGCGTAGATGATGCCGTCGTGCACATCGATGTCGCCGATATGGTCCAGCCCCTGGGCCAGCAAGGGCATGGGGATGCCAGGGCTCAGCTGACCGGTGAGGGACAGATGGGAGTTGCGCTGCAAGCTGTTGAATTGGGCGTCGGTGCGCTCCAAGCCATATTGCCAAGAGAACACAAATTCTTGGCCATTCACCGCGATGCCTTGGCTGCGGTAAATGCCGGTGAAAGAACCCGGCGGTTGGTGCAGATAGAAGGCCTGCACATCGGCCAGTTGCCAGTCTTGGGCGGCTTGGGCTGGGCTCAAGCTGGCGGCCAGTGTGAGGCCGAGCAGCATGGGCCACGAGCGGGCGAGGTGAAGGCGAGGGCGGCGAGTTGTCATGAAAAGATCTCCCTTGGAGTGCTGAGGACAGCGCTGAACCGTAGGGGATGGCGATGACAAGGCTGCGTCGCACGAGGCGCCGGGCATGGGCCTGCCGGCTCACGGTGGGCGAATAGCGAGGTTTTGGCGAGTTTTGCGTGCCCGCTGCACTAGCATGTGCTTTTTGCCAAAAGAGAGAGTCACGATGTCTGACGCTGCTGCTGCAAGCGCTTCCCGTTTGATCCTGGGCTGCATGGGCCTGGGGGGCGGCTGGGACCGCAATCCTTTGAGCGAGGCCGATATCGCCAAAGCCCATGCGGCCGTCGAGGCCGCGCTGGACGTGGGCATCAGCCGCTTTGACCATGCTGACATCTACACCTTGGGCAAGGCCGAGCAATGCTTTGGCGAGCTGTTCAAGCGCCAGCCCTCCTTGCGCGCCCGTTTGCAGCTGCAAAGCAAGTGCAGCATCCGCTTTGCCGATGCCGAGGGGCCGCAGCGTTATGACTTGTCGGCTGCGCACATCCTGGCCAGCGTCGAGGCCAGCCTGGAGCGCTTGCACACTGACCACATCGAGGTCTTGCTGCTGCATCGGCCCGACCCCTTGATGGAGCCCGCCGAGTTGGCCGAAGCCTGGGTGCGACTGAAAGCGGCGGGCAAGGTCGGGCGGCTGGGCGTGTCGAATATGCATGCGGCGCAGATGCGCATGATCAGCGCTGCGATTGGCGAGCCCCTGGCGGCCAATCAGCTGGAGATGAGTTTGCTCAAGCGTGACTGGATCGAGTCGGGCACCTGCTTCAACGATGGGCAGGCCTTGCCGGCGGCCTCGGCCTGGGGCGATACCTTGGCGTTCTGCCAAGGCCAAGGCGTGGCCTTGCAAGCCTGGGGCGCCTTGGCGCGCGGGCTCTACAGCGGCGCCGCGCCGGCCGATGCGCCGGCGGCGGTGCAGGCCACGGCGCGCTTGGTGGGTGACTTGGCCGCGCAGCGGGGCGTGAGCCGAGAGGCCATCGTGCTGGCCTGGTTGCTGCGGCATCCGGCGGGCATTCAGGCGGTGATCGGCAGCAGCGAGCCGGCGCGCATCCGCGCCTGTGCCGAGGCGGTGCATTGGCGCCTCAGCCGAGAGGATTGGTATGCGCTGTATCTTTCGGCGCGGGGTCAGGCCTTGCCTTGAGTCCGCGCCGTCCAGCGTCCAGGAAGGACTGCTTTTGATGAATACCGAGCCGAAAGACTCTTTCTATCGTCGCCCCTTGCCGGAGGGGCTGGTCTCCTTCACCTCCATGGAAGGGCGGCGGTTGCTGCGCGAGGCCTTGACGGCCGGAGATGCCGAGGCCTTCTACCCCTTGGTCGCGCATCTGCACACCCAGGCCGAACCTGCCTGGTGTGGCATTGGCACCTTGGTGACGGTTTTGAATGCCTTGGAGATTGATCCTGGTCGGATCTGGAAGGGCCCCTGGCGGTTTTTTGGTGAGGACTTGTTGACCTGCTGCAAATCCCTGGACTTGGCGGCGGTCGAGGGGATGAGCTTGTCTGAAGTCGCCTGTCTGGCGCAATGCAATGGAGCGCGGGTGCAAACCGTGTATGCCGAGCCGGAGGGTTTGGATGCGTTTCGTACGGCGCTGCTCAAGTCTTTGCGGGCGCCGGCGGGGCCTTTTATGGTGGCCAACTACGACCGCGCCACCTTGGGTCAGACCGGGACGGGGCATTTCTCGCCCTTGGCTGCCTGGCATCAGGCCAGTGATCAGGTCTTGATTCTGGATGTGGCGCGCTTCAAGTATCCGCCGCATTGGGTGCCGGTGAGCCGCCTCTGGGCGGCCTTGCAGGGGCTTGATGCCGCCAGCGCTCGGCCGCGCGGCTATTTGTTGATGGAGCGGGCCGACGCGATCACGGCTCATCCCGCAGGCCTGGCGCAGTTGCTGGAACGCTTGCGCGCCGCCGGTGCCGGGGCCTGCCTGACACCGCCGACGCTGTAGGCCTCAGCCGGCGTTCAAGGCGCGGCCGCGCGCCGAGCCCGGCGCCGCAGCATCCAGCCCACCAGCCCCAGGCCGGCCAGCCACATGGGCGCGCTGTGCGGCTCCGGCACTGCCGAAGGCGTCAGCAAGAAGGCGTGAACCACGTCGTCTCCGGCCACAGCGCCCATGCCCACGATCTGGCCGGCTTCATTGATGTCGGTGGCCGCCTGCAGTTGGTAGAAGCTGCTGCCTGCGGGCAGCAGCGTGTTCAGTTCCGTGCTGGCCCAGCTGCCATCGCTCTGGCGGCTCCAGAGATAGGCGCGGCGGTCATAGGCGGCGTAATACGCATCGCCCACCACCTGCAGCCGCTCATTCAGTGCCCGCGCATTGCCGGTGATGCCAAAGCCCGGCGAACCGGGGTCCAGCGGCACGGGCAGCCAGCTGACCTCTTGGCCTTGCCAGAAGAAGGGGCGCGAGCAGCTGAAACCGCCGCAGTCGTACACCCCAATGCCAATCACCTGGGCTTGGTCATTGATGCTGGCGCCAATCGGGGTGTAGCCGCTTTGCTCGGGGATCAAGGTGGTGTGACCCACGCCGCGCGAGTAGCCGGTGCGGTAGCTGTTGTAGACCTGGCTCATCAGGCCATCGCCGCCATTGTTCAGCGCCACGCCGTCGCCCGAGCCTATGGTCCAACCCAAATCCACGCCCAGGCTGGTGAGTTGGTAGCCGCCGCTGCCATTGGGGGTCCAGAGATGGGCGGTGTCGCCGGTGTTGCCGACGATTTGGCCACTGTCATTGATGCCGCGAACATCGGCATACACATCGTTGTTCCAGTTCGCCAGGGCGGGCAGGTCTTTGCGAACGCCGTTTTGCCAGGTGAAGCCGGTGCCGCTCTTGAGGGAGTCATCGACTCCGACGATGACATTGCTGTTGTTGATGTCTGTGAGCCTGAAGTTATTGCCATTGCCGGCGCTGCTCATCAGCTCGGTCAGGGTGTAGCCGTTTGGCCCTGGTGCCCAAACCTTGTTGCCAAACACCACCCAGCCTTGGTCATTCATGCTCGGCATGCTGGCGGAGGAGGCCCGCCCCAGATCGACGAGGGTCCAGCCGTCGGCGGCCAGGGCCGTCTGGCTGCCAATGCCGCTTAATGCAAGCGTTAGCAGGGCCGCTTTGCTCCTTGTTGACAGCGAATTCAGGGTTCTCAAAGTGTTCAAGATCGCCTCCACACGCTGACCAGGCTTCGCGCCGAAGGCACGAGATCCACCGAGCCAATAACGCCCAGTCTATGCAGGAAGAGGTGGCCTGAATTTGATCTGCGTCACAAGCGCGCAGGGCGTTCAGGGAACTCTGGGCATGGGCTAGGCCGGCGTGGCGACGGTGCGCATCGCGGCCCACCATTGCGCCTCAGGGGCCGGTTTGTAGAGAACATCGCCCGGCTCCGGGCGGGCGCTGCAGCAGAGCAGCCGGGCCTGGGGGGCCAAGGCTTGCAGCGCGGCCAGCCCTGCGCGGCCCGCGCCGCCCAGGCTCAAGGGTTCAAGCAGCAACAGCTGCAGCGTCGCGCCGCGCGCAGGCAGGGTTTGCAGCGCGGCTTGGGCTTGCGCGAGATCAGCCGCTTGGAGGCAGTCGTAGCCGGCCAAGCCCAGGCGCTCTGCCAAGGCCTCGCGCGCCGTGGCGCAGGCGTCCAGCACCAAAGCCCAGCGCGCGCTGGCGGCCTTGGCCTCGGCCCCGTCTCCCAGCTCACGCAGCGCGGGCCACGCCACCTCGGCTTCTGCGGCCTCGGGTAGTGGGAGGGTCAGCTCAAAGCGGCAGCCGGCCTGTGGGCGGCTGTGCAGTGCGATCTGCCCGCCCATGGCCTGCACGCTTTGTCGCACGATGCTCAGGCCCAAGCCCAGGCCCGGTAGACCTTGACTGCTTTGCGCGCGCACAAAGGGTTCAAAGACCAGTGCTTGATCGGCCTCGGCGATGCCGGGGCCTTGGTCCGCCACCGTCAGCAACAGCTGCCCCTGGTGGTAGGCCGCTCGCAGCTCGATCTGGCCCTCGCGGGTGAACTTGGCTGCGTTGGACAGCAGATTGAACAAAGCCTGCCGCAGGCGCCGCGCATCCAGCGCCAGCACCGCGGGCAGGCTGGCATCGAGGTGCAAGCACAGGTGGTTGCCGCCGCTGCGCACCAGACCTTGGGCCTGCTGATCCAACTCGCGCAACAGGCCGTGGATGTAGACCGGGGCCGGCAGCAGCTCGGGCGCTGCGCTGGCTTCGGGCCGGCGCGCGAAGCGTTGCAACTCGTCAATCATGTCCAAGAGCAGCTGACTGCTGTGTTCGATGGCGCGTCGATCGGCTTCGAAGGCCGGGTTGGGCTGCAATTGCCGGGTCAGCTGCACCACCGAGGCCAGCGGGGCGCGCAGATCATGGCCCAGATAGCCCAGCAGCCGCCCCTTGGCGGCGTCGCTGGCTTGGGCCAAGGCGCTGGCGCGCGCCAACTCGGCGGTGCGCTGCTGCACCGCGGCTTCAAGCGCTTGTTCGTGGCGCAAGCGCTGCTGGCGCATGCGTTCAACCATGGCCAGCAAGACCATCAAGACGCCGAGCAGGCCCACCAGGGGCGGGCCATAGTCGGCCACGGTGGAGTGGGCTTGCCAGCCCAGCAGGCTCAAGAGGCGCGGCAGCATGCCCAAGAACTGGCAGATCAAGGCCAGGGTCCAGGCGCGTGCCAGCGGCAGGCGCTGGCGCACGGCGCGCAGGCAGGCCAGCATCATCAGGCCTGCCAGGCTGGCGTTGCAGACGCTCGCCCACTGTGTGCCCAGGCGGTAGTCTGCGAAAACACAGAGCAGCAAGGCCAGTGCGTCCAGGGCGGCCACCGCGAGCATCAAACGGTGCAAGGCTCTTTGATGGCGCGCGGTGTGCAACAAGCGCATCAAGGCGGCGCCCTGGCTCAGATGCGCGATCACGCCGAAGCTGCCCAACGCGCGCACGGCCCAGTCGCTGGCCAGGGGCCAAAACAGCATGAAGGCGCTGCCGCGCATGCTGCTTTCGTAGAAGAACACGGCCAAGAGATACAGGGCGAGATAGGCATAGCTGCACTCCCGCTTGGCCAGGGCCAGCAGGGCGCTGAGCAGCATCAGCAGCAGGCAAAGCCCAGCGATCAGCCCATCGGCCCAGAGGCGGGCCTGCTCCTGCTGCAGCAGCTCTGCGGGCGGGGCCAGTTGCAACGCCATGGCCAGCGCGCTGCGCCCGGCCACCCGCAGCCACAGCATTTGCGGCTGCGGCCCCACGGACAGGGCAAAGCTGCTGTCGCGCAGCGTCAGGCTGCGCAGCGCGAAGGCTTGGTCGGTGCCGGCGCGCTGGCTGGGCAGGTCGACCCAAGTGCCATCGGCCAAGCGCTGCCGACCCCAAAGCTGCACTTGTTCCAGCCGCGAGGGCCGCAGTTGCAGCCACAGCGGCTGCGGCACCGCCCCGCCTTGAACACACAGGCGCAGCCAAAACGCCGAGGTGCTGTAGCCCGGGGTCAGGGCGGCGGGTGTGGCCTCTTGCCAGGCGGAGTCCGGCAGGGCTTGCATTTGCGCCCAGCTTTGTTGCGCGCTGCGGTCTTCAAACAGCTGCACATGCGCGCGCATCGCGTTGGCATCGAGGGGGCGGCCGTCGGCGCGCAGGCAGGCGGGTGTTGCATGCGCTGTGGCGCCGGCCAGCAGGAGGAGCCACGTGAAGAGGGCCGGCCCAAGCCTGCCGAGCAGGTGGCTCAAAGCGCGTGCTCGGCGCTTACAGCGGGCTCGCCGGTTTCACGCAGGCCCTGGCGATAGGCTTGCGGGCTCAGGCCATGGCGTTCGCGGAAAGCGGTGGCGAAATTGCCCGGGTTGTTGAAGCCCACGGCGAAGGCAATGTCTTGCACCGTCATCAGGGTTTCGCTCAGCAGGCGCTGGCCGGTGCGCACCCGTTCCTCGGCGATGAAGCCTGACACCGTCAGGCCCAGATGCTCGCGAAACAAGGCCAGCAGGCGCTTTTCGCTCAAGCCGACTTGCTGCGCCACATCTCCCACCCCTTGCAAGTCCGCCAGATGATCGCGGATATAGCGCATGGCGCTGTCCAGCAGCGGCTGCTCGGGGTGCCGGGGCAGGGCCTTGGAGCATGCGGCCGCATTGCGCTGTCGCAATTGCTGGGCCAGTTGCAAATGCAGCTGAATTCGCGTCAGCACCTCTTCGGGATAGAAGGGCTTGGAGATGAAGTCCACGGCGCCGGATTGCAGACCGCGCACACGCTGCTCGGGGGCGTTGTCGGCGCTCAAAAACAGCACCGGGATGGCGGCGGTCAGCGGATCGGCCTTGAGCAAGCGGCACACCGCATGGCCGTCGAGATCGGGCAGCTTCACATCCAGCAGGATCACATCGGGCTGCAGCATCTGGGCGCGCTGCACGCCTTGCTGGGCTCTGTCCGCCAGACTCAGGCGGTAGAGCGGGCGCAGCAAGGGGGTCAAGCAGCGCAGGTCTTCGGGCTGATCATCGATCAGCAGCACTTGGGGCGCATCCGTGGCTGGAGTGGGCTGGCGCGTCTGAGTTCTTGAGGCAGAAGCAGGGGCAAAAAGGGCGGACGCAAACAACATAGGCGCGCATTGTGCGGCTTGCCTCCTGGGCGCAGCCCCGGCCTTGTGGTGCGGCAGGCACGCCCTGTGCCGCAGAGCGCACAGGCCATGCGGACATAAGGCCGTGGGGCGCCCCCCAAATCCGCTTTTGCAAAAGCGCAGGGCTTTTTGGCAAAACCCAGGGCGCCCAGCGGCGTCGATAAAGACGGCATTCGCAACCCTTTCGTACAGCCCAGCAGCGCATGCAGTTCCTCTTCTTCTCTTCCTCCTCATCCTCCGCTCACTCGACGCCCCGCCAGTGCTCACTCAGCAAGATCAATGTGGCCCTGAGCAGCCTTTTCATCGCCCAGGCCGCCTGGGCGGCCAACATTCCGCCCGATGCAGGCCAGCTGCTCAATGAGCAGCAGCAGCTGAACAAGGCGCGCTCCACACGCCCCATGCCGCTGCGCGGTGATGAGGCCGCCCCGGCCAGCGCCGAGGGCCCCAGCGAGGGCTTCAAAGTGCTGATCCAGCGGGTGCGCTTCAGCGCTGCCGAGGGTCTGGTGGCGCCCGAAGAAATGCAGGCTTGGGTGGCCGATGCGCTCGGGCAGCGCCTCAGCCATGCCCAGTTGCAAGCGCTGGCCGCGCGGGTCAGCGCCCAGCTGCAAGCCAGGGGCTACAGCTTGGCCCGCGCCTACTTGCCGCGCCAAGACCTCACCGAGGGCGAGCTGGAAATCGCCGTGCTGGTGGGGCAGCTGGAAAGCGGCCCGGGCCGCATCCAGCTGCACAACCGCAGCGCGGTGAGCGACGCGCAGCTGCGCGCCGTGGCCGAAGCGGCTTTGCCGCCCGGGCCCGCGCGGGGCGATGATCTCGAACGCGCCTTGCTGCTGATGAACGATCTGGCCGGCGTGGCCGCCCGCTCCAGCCTTGAAAAAGGCGAGCAGCCGGGCAGCAGCCGCTTGGTGGTGCGCGCCGAGGCGCAGCCCGCGCTGCGCGGCCAAGCCAGTATCGATAACTTCAGCAACCGCTACACCGGCCAGACGCGCGCAGCCGCCCAGCTGGCCTGGGCCAACCCGGCGCAGCGCGGCGACCTGCTGGGCCTGTCGCTCAGCGCCACCGAAGGCAATCATTCGGCCGCGCTGAGCTATGCCCTGCCGCTGACGGCGCAAGGCCTGCGCTTGAATCTGGGCGCCTCGGCGCTGCGTTACCGTGTTGGCGAGGAGATGAAGGCGCTGGACCTGCATGGCACGGCGAGCAGCGTGGGTGCGGGCCTGAGCCTGCCCTTGCAACGCAGCCGCATGAGCAGCAGCTGGGTGCAGCTCGACGCCGAAAGCAAACGCTTGCAAGACGACAGCGCTCAAGGCAATTTGCGCCAGCGCCGCGTCGATCGTCTGCAGGCTCAGATCCAGGGTTCGCGCTGGGATGAGTGGGGGCCGGGTGGCGCCACCGAGTGGCAATTGAATGCCAGCGTCGGGCAGGTCGACCTGAGCGGCAATGCCGCCGACCAGGGGGTGGATGCCTTGAGCGCCCGTACCCATGGCAGCTTCAAAAAAGCCAGCGCCCGTTTGGCGCGTATGCAGACGCTGGACACCGCGGGCAGTTGGTCGGTCTACGCCAGCTTGAGCGGCCAGTGGGCCCCGCGCAACCTGGATTCTTCCGAGAAGTTCATGCTGGGCGGCCCCAGCGGCGTGCGCGCCTATGCGATTGGCGAAGCCAGCGGCGATACCGGCTGGCTGGGCAGCGCCGAGCTGCGCCGCGACTTCCGCCTGGGCGAAACGGTGCGTGCCCAAGGCCTGGCCTTTGTCGATGGCGGCCGCATCCAGTTGCATGCTCAGCCCTGGGCCAGCGCTTTGCCCGCCGGATACAGCCACGGCTACAAGCTGGCCGGCGCCGGCCTGGGCCTGAACCTGTATGGCGCCGAATGGCAGCTGCGCGCGGCTTGGTCGCGGGCTGTGGGCGACAACAAGGGTTTGCAAAACGGCCGCGATGCCGAAGGCCGTAGCGCTCGCTCGCGCGTCTGGCTGCAAGCCAGCCTGAACTTCTGAGCCCGCTCAGCGCTCTCGATTCCTCTGTGCGCCGCCCAGGTGCGGCGCGAGCTTTGAATTCCTAAACGCCATGAAAACCAAGAAATCCGCTTCCTTGAACCACACCTACCGCCTGGTCTGGAATGAATTGACTCAGGCCTTTGTCGCCGTGGCCGAGCACACCTGCAGCCGTGGCAAGCGGGCCTCCGGCGCCTTGATGCTGGGGGCCGCCTTGGCCGCCGGTGCGCAAGCGCAGGCCCCGGCCGCCCAAGCGCCGCCGGCCCTGGCCCTGCCCAGCGGCGGCAGCATCGTCGCGGGCCAAGCCCAGCTGGTGCAAAACCTGCCCGGCCAACTGCGTGTGCAGCAAAGCAGCGACAAGCTGATCATGAATTGGAGCCAGTTCCAGATCGGGCGCGATGCACAAGTGCGCTTTGAGCAGCCCAGCGCGCAAAGCGTGGCACTGAACCGCGTCACCGGCAGCGAGGCCAGCGCCATCTTCGGCAGCTTGCAGTCGAACGGTCAGGTCTGGCTGCTCAACCCGAACGGGGTGGTGTTTGGCCGCACGGCTCAGGTCGATGTGGGGGGCTTGGTGGCCAGCTCGCTGGCGGTTTCTGACAGCGACTTCCTGGCCGGGCGCGCTCGCTTCAGCGGCAGCAGCACTGCGGGCAAGGTGGAGAACGCCGGCCGACTCAGCAGCGCCAACGGAGGCTATGTGGCGCTGATCGCGCCGCAGGTGGACAACAGCGGTCAGATCCACAGCCCCAGCGGCAGCAGCCTGCTGGGCGCGGGCGAACAGATCAGCCTGGACTTGAATGGCGACGGTTTGTTGAGCCTCAAGGTGGAACGCGCGGCGCTGCAGGCCCAGATTGGCCATAGCGGCGAGATCCATGCCCAGGGCGGCATGGTGCAGCTCAGCGCGCAAGCCGCCGGCGCCCTGCGCGCCAGCGTGGTCAACAGCAGCGGTGTGATCGAAGCCAGCGGCCTGAGCCAGCAGGGCGGCCGTATTGTGCTGGACGGCGGTAGCCACGGCGAGCTGCGCTTGAGCGGCAGCTTGGATGTTCACAGCGAGGCCGGCCGAGGCGGCCAGATTCAGATTTCGGGCGAGCATCTGGCCTTGCGCGAGGGCGCGCGCCTGGACGCCAGCGGCGCCGCTGGCGGCGGCCAGATCCATGTGGGCGGCGCTTGGCAAGGCAAAGATGCCCAGCACCGCAATGCCCAAAGTCTCACCGCGGATGCAAGCGTCCAGGCCCTGGCCAATGGCGGCCTGAACGGCGATGGCGGTGAGGTGGTGTTCTGGTCTGATGGCCGCACGGAGTTCGCAGGCCGCATCGAGGTGCGCGGCGGTGCACAAGCGGGCAACGGTGGCCGCGCCGAAGTCTCGGGCCAACAAGAGCTGGCCTACAGCGGCCGCACCGATGCGCGGGCACCGCATGGGCGCACCGGGGATCTCTTGCTGGATCCGGCCACCATCACAGTCAAGGGCGGCGCGGGCAGCGGTGCCATCAACGGCAGCGAAGTCTTCGAAAAAGACCTGGAAGCCCAAACCGCCAATGTGCTGTTGCAGGCCAGCGGTGACATCAACTTCAGCGATCTCGCGCAGAACGGCGGCGACGGCAAGATCAGCATGAAGCCCGATGTGAGCCTGCGTGTGGAAACGGGGGGGACCAGCGGCAACATCAATTTTGCCAACAAGGACAACACCATCGAGGTCTTTGGCCCCGGCAGCATCATGATGGTGGCGGGCGGTACCGGCACTGGCGTGATCAGCAATGTGCCCAATTTGATTGCGCATGGCACGGGCGCCAACGTCGCCACACTGCCCAGCCACAATGTGAGCAGCGTGGGCAGCGGCACACCGGCTGATGCCTCCATTACCTTGTTTGGAGCCGACGGCATCACGGTGGGCGGCTCCATCACCACACATGGCGGCTATGTGCGTCTGTGGGCCGACTCGGATGCGATGACGGGCGGAGGCTTCACGCTGAATGCGCCCATCAGCACGGGCGGCGGCCACCTCTATATCGCGGCGGGCAACGATGGCATCACGCTGAACTCCAATATGAGTCTGGGCAGCGGGCGCTTGTACCTTGACAATGAAAACGCGTCCTACGGAAGCAACAAGCCCAACGGACCCAAGGTGCTGGCCGGCCAGATCAATGCCACTGGTGACATCGACGTCAACACATCCTTCACCTTCAAGGGCGGCGCCAGCATCTTCACCGACGGCAGCATCCGCTTCGGCAGCGTGCCAGTCACCTTGGACACCGGCTCGGGCGTGCTGACACTGCGCGCCGGTGCGATCGACTGGGGCACCGCCACGTTGAACAACCTCACCACCGCTTCGCTGCGCTTGGAGCCCTTTGACAAAGCCACCAATATGGTGATGGGCGATGCCAGCGGCTTTGCTTCGGCTGCCACCTTGGCCAAGCTGCCGGGCATCAAAAACCTGACCATCGGGCGCGAAGACGGCACCGGCACGGTCAGCGTGGGCAGCAACTTCAGCTTCAACGCCAGCGGCTACTTCGAAATGGTCAACAAGACCGTGGACATTACGGCCGGCACCTTGACTAATACCGCAGGCGGTCTGACCCTCACCGGCGACACCATCAACATCAGCAAGGCCGTCACTGCCAACAACGGCGCGGGCAAGGTCACGCTGCGCCAGATGACGGCCACCAATGAGCTGCATCTGGGCACCGGGCTGAACAGCGCCACCATTGGTCAGGTCAATGCAGCCACGCTTGAAGTGGGGCGCAGTGACGGCGGCAATTTGGTTTTTGACAGCGACATCACGACCTCGGCCGGCACGGTGCATCTGAAGAGTGGCCAGCGCGTGGTGGGCGTCAATGGTGGCGTATCGGCCAACCGGGTCGCCGTGACGGCTGGAGCCGGTGCCACACTGAGCAGCAGCCGTTTTGACTTCAACACCCTGGCGCTTGATGTGGGCGGCAACACCGAGGTGCAGCAGTTGGGCAGCGCGGGCTGGGGGCTGGGCGCGGTCGATGGCCTGAACGGCCTGACGGTCAAGGCCGGCAGCAACCCGACGGTGCAACTGCAAGCCCAGGGCCGCCTGGGCTTGAACGCGCCCCTGGCGCTCAACAACAGCAATGGCAGCCTGCAGCTGCAGTCCGCCAGCGGCTTTGATGCTGAGAGCGCCGTGCTGAGCGGCCAGACCCGCAGCACGCTGGAATTCAGCGTAAGGGGCGCGCAAAGCGCGGTGCACATCGGTGGCACGGGGGGGCAATTGAGCGCAGCCTCCATCGCCAAGCTCGCTGGCGTGGACACCCTGCGCCTGCTGGCCAGTGACGATCAGGTGCTGGCCCATGGCTTCAGCGCCTCGGTGCAAAACAAGGTCGACATCCAGGCGCAGCGCTTGAGCGTGGACGGCGCACTCAGCACCAGCAGCGGCAGCTTGTTCTTGAGCGCTGCCCAGGGCGGCCTGCAGTTGGATCAAGCTGTCAGCGCGGCCAATACCTTGTCGCTGAGTGAGCAAGCCGGTGCAGGCATTGCGGGCCGTGGCGTGTTGACGGCGCCCAAGCTGGCCTTGCGCAGCAGCGGCACTGTGCAGCTGATGCAAGGCAGCGCGGCCCATGCGGTGGGCGAGCTTGCCGCCGAGGTCGGCGATCTGGCTTTCGTCAACAACCGCCGCTTGATCGTGGGCAGCGCCGACGGCTTGAATGGCGTGCGCGCCAGCGGCAGCGTAGACCTGAGCGCCACGGGCGTCAGCAGCGATCTGGTTTTGAACCAGGCCGTGATCGCCAGCAATCGCGCCGCGGCTGCCGTGCCTCTGCGCTTGCAAGCCGGGCGCAACTTCATCAACAACGCCGGCAGCAATGGCGTTCAAGCCACTGATGGCGCTTGGCGCATTTACTCGAGCGATCCGCGTCAGGACGTGCGCGGTGGTTTGACGCCGGCCTTCAAACAGTACGACGCCAGCACGGCCAGCACCGTGTTGGGCCAGGGCAATGGCATGCTCTACCTGGTGGCGCCTGTGCTGCAAGCGCAGCTCAGCGGCACGGTCAGCAAGGTCTATGACGGTAGCAACGCCGCCACGCTGGGCGCCAACCAATTGCAGCTCAGCGGCGCCATCGATGGCGACAGCCTCACTTGGGGCAGCGCCCAGGCGGTGTACGACAACAAAAACGCGGGCAATGGCAAAACCGTGTCGGTCAACCCGGTGAGCGTCACGGCCAGCGCCCAGGCCGGCAATGTGGCGGTCTATGGCTACCGCAGCCAAGGCGTGAGTGCCGATATTGGCGTCATCACCCCGCGCCGCCTCGACAGCACCGGCTTGCAAGTGGCCGACAAGGTCTATGACGGCAACAGCCGCGCCGAACTGCTGACCAGCAGCCTCAGCGGCATGATCCCTGGAGATGCGCTGAGCCTGAGTGGCAGCGCCAGCTTTGCCGACAAGAATGTGGGCCGCAACAAGGCCGTGCAAATCAGCGCGCTGACGCTGGGGGGCGCGGATGCCGGCAACTATGTACTCAGCAGCGATCAAGCCAATGCCCAAGCATCGATCAGCGCCAAGACGATCTCGGCCGGGGCCTCCAGCGTGGCCGGCAAGGTCTATGACGGCAGCACCGCCGCCAGCGTCAGCGCCGGTGCGCTGCAAGGCCTGGTCGCAGGCGACCAAGTGAGCTTGCAAGCCAGCGCCCAGTTCGCCGACAAGAACGCCGGCAAGGACAAGGCCGCGACCGTGAACTTGGCCCTGAATGGAGCGGACGCCGGCAACTACCAGCTGGCGCAAAGCACGCAAACGGCTCAGGCCGATATCAGCGCCAAGACGATCTCGGCCGGGGCCTCCAGCGTGGCCGGCAAGGTCTATGACGGCAGCACCGCCGCCAGCGTCAGCGCCGGTGCGCTGCAAGGCCTGGTCGCAGGCGACCAAGTGAGCTTGCAAGCCAGCGCCCAGTTCGCCGACAAGAACGCCGGCAAGGACAAGGCCGCGACCGTGAACTTGGCCCTGAATGGAGCGGACGCCGGCAACTACCAGCTGGCGCAAAGCACGCAAACGGCTCAGGCCGATATCAGCGCCAAGACGATCTCGGCCGGGGCCTCCAGCGTGGCCGGCAAGGTCTATG
>CAMFGY010000013.1 GCA_945952065.1 uncultured Burkholderiales bacterium
GCCTGCGGCATTTCGATGCGCTGGTCATCGATGTGCTGGAAGTAGCGGTCATACAAGGTTTGCAAGCCCAGGTAGTCGAACTGCAGATCGCGCTCGGCCTTCAATGCCGCGCCCAGGCGAGCAAGGTCGAACTGCGCCAGCTTCTCGTCCAGCAACTCAGCGGCCACACCCTTCTTGATGTACTTGGGGAAGTACTCGGCGTAGCGCTCTTGCATCTGTTCTTGCGTGATCTCGCCGCCCACCACTTCGCGACGGATGGTGTGCAGCAGCAAGCGCGCCGTGGCGCGGCTGTAGCCAGGGTCTTTCTCGATCAGGGTACGTGCCGCCAGGATCGAAGCCTTGTAGACCTCATCCATAGACACGCCGTCATACAGATTGCGCTTGGTCTCGGCCAGCACCGGCTCCGGCTTCACGTCGGCGCCTAAATTGGCGCAGGCCGACACGATCAGGCTTTGCAGATGCGCCAGATCCAAGGGCACACGCTGGCCGTTGTCGATCACGGTGAGCGCTTGCTCGGCCACCGGCGTTTCCACCAAGCCTTGGCGCTGACGCTCCTGGAAGCGACGCTCGCGATACAGCACATAGGCACGCGCCACCTCATGATGGCCCCCACGCATCAAGCCCAGTTCCACTTGGTCTTGCACATCTTCGATGTGGAAGGTGCCGCCGCTGGGCCGCGAGCGCACCAAGGCGCGCACCACGGCTTCGGTCAAACCGTCGACGGTTTCGCGCACGCTAGCCGAAGCCGCGCCGCTGGTGCCGTGCACGGCCAAAAAGGCCTTCATCAATGCGACAGCGATCTTGCTGGGCTCAAACGACACCACCGCGCCGTTGCGACGCAGGATGTGATACGCATGAAAAGCCGTTTGCAGCGTCGATGGCGCGGCATGGCCAGCGGCGTGCTGGCTGGCTCCTTCAGCGCCGCTCGTGACGGCTTGGGCCGTGTGGGCAGCAGTGGCGACAGGGTTCTGCATAAGAATCTTCCTCGTTGGGGCTCGGTGAAATTGGGGCCGTTGATGAGCGCGCGCGACCATGAGCAGAGTCGCAGCACGCACGCCTCAACGACGGCTCAGTACATCTTTAGTTTTGGGGGCTGTGGCAGGGCCACTCGGGGTGGCTCTGAGGCTGGGTCCGCTATGCACGCCGGACATCGATCCAAGCAGACAGGGACAGCGCTTTCAACAGGGACGAAGGATACCATGAAGCCCACTATATCTGGGGTCACATGACCCCTCAAGCACTACAGATAGCGTATCTATCCCGTTGACTCCGACCCACATTCCGGCTAGCGAAGGCCCGGAAATAGGCGCTTTGCGGGTCATTTTTCTGTCATCCCATGCGGCGCGGCCCGCGCCCATCGGGGCTGCGCATATCGAGGCCGCGCCAGCCTTGGCTTTGCGCCCGAAATCCCGCGCTAAGGCGCGCCAAATCTGGCTTTTCGAATCCCGATTTGGGCTTT
The DNA here is from genome assembly GCA_945952065.1 of uncultured Burkholderiales bacterium. GTDB lineage: Bacteria > Pseudomonadota > Gammaproteobacteria > Burkholderiales > Burkholderiaceae_C > Paucibacter_A. Next base: position 1,460 of record CAMFGY010000013.1, read on the forward strand.
TTGTTTTTTGGCTTTTCGCCCGGTCTGGCGCAGCCAAGGAACGCGATCCCAAGCCGCATGGCTGGTCAATGACCGGTTCATGGCTCGCACATCACGCACACCAGGGTTGAACTGAGCTCGAACAACGCGCCAAGATGCCGCGCCCCAGCACGGCAGCCCGCCGCTCAGCGCGGCCTTGAACTCAGGCTTCGCTCGAGCCGGGCTCCGCTGCGGCCACACCAAGTCGGGCCATGCGGTAACGAATCTGCCGCAATGACAAGCCCAAGCTGGCGCCTGCGGCGGTGCGATTGAAGCGGTGCCGACTCAAGGCACGCATCAAGATATCGCGCTCCACGGCATCCAAATAGGCGGCCAAGTCGCTGGGCAATTCGTTCTGCAAATCCAGGCCCTGCGCTTTAGCGCCGACCGCGGCAAAGGCCAAGGCGGCGGAATCGGCGTCCAGCCCGGGATCTTCGAGCGCATCCAGAGCACCCAGCTGTGAGTCATCCAGCAGAGACTCGGGCAACCCCAGATCGGCCGCATCAATCCACTCACCGCCCGACAAAGCCAGGGCGCGGTGCAAAAGATTCTCCAGCTCCCGCACATTGCCCGGGAAGGCATAGCGCGTCAGCTGCGCCAAGGCCGCCTCGGTCAAGCGGGGCACCGGCGAGACACCGGCATCCGCCGCAATTCGCTCCAACACGCGTTCGCTGATCAAGGCCACATCTTCAATGCGTTCACGCAGCGGCGGCACGCGCAGCTGAATCACATTCAAGCGGTAAAACAAGTCCTGCCGGAAGCGCCCAGCATTGACCTCGGCGCTCAAGTCCTTGTGCGTGGCACTGAGGATGCGCACATTGACCGCGGCCTCCACCACCGCGCCCACCGGCCGCACCGAGCGCTCCTGGATGGAGCGCAACAGCTTGCTTTGCATGGCCAGCGGCAGATCGCCGATTTCATCCAGGAACAAGGTGCCGCCATTGGCTGCCTGGAAAAAGCCTTCGCGGTCTTCATTGGCACCGGTGAAGGCCCCTTTGCGATAGCCAAAGAATTCGGCCTCCAGCAGTTGCTCAGGAATCGCGCCGCAGTTGACGGCCACAAAGCGCTGGCGCGCGCGCGCGCCGCTGTCATGGATGGCGCGCGCTACCAGCTCCTTGCCCGTGCCCGACTCACCTTGCAGCAAGACCGGCGCCATGCTGCGCGAGACTTTTTCAATCAAGGCGCGCAGCTCCTGAATCGCCGCCGATTTGCCCGCCAGCCGCGCCAGCGCATGGGCGGGCGCCTGCGGGGCACTGGCAAGCGATGCGGGCTTGCCGGTGTCCAGCCGTGCGCCGTGACGGTCCGCTTGCTTCGCTGCCACGCGAGATTTGGCCTCATGCGCCGGGCTCGCCGCCTGCCATAGGCCGTCCCCACTGGACTTGGCCTCCTGCGCTGCAGGGGCTGCGCCTTGCGGGCTTGTGGGCCCCTGAGGAGGCTGCGCAGGCAGTTGCGCGGGCACGACGGGCGGCACCGTCTGCGGCTGGCGCCCCAGGGCCGAAGCCACCACCAAGCGGAACTGGCGCAAGTCCACCGGTTTGGTCAGATAGTCATAGGCCCCCGCCTTCAGCGCTTCGACAGCGTTCTCAGCAGACCCATAGGCGGTGATGACCAAGGTCTTTTCTTCACGCCCCTGCTCTTCCAACCAACGCAACACATCCAAACCGCTGCCATCAGGCAAGCGCATATCGGTGATCACGGCGCTGAATCGACGCCGCTGCAGGCGCGCCAAGGCGTCCTCAACCGAACCCGCCGTCTCCAGCGCATAGCCTTCGCGCAGCAGGGTCAGCTCATACAGGGTGCGCAGATCGGGCTCGTCATCAACGACCAACAAGCTGAAGGCCGCGCCAGAGGTGGAAGGATTGCTCATGGTGTGAGGCTCATCATCAATGCATATGGCCGGCGCTCGCCGCGTGGACCCAAGCAGCGCCCGCCGCTTCAGACGAAACCGGGCGCAGCTTCAAGCTGAATTCATTGCCGGGCCGGGCCGCATGGGGGCTTCGACGGTAGCTGATCTCAGCCCCATAGCGGGTACAAAGTTCGCGGCAAATATAAAGGCCCAGGCCCGAACCCCGGCTGCGTGTCGAGAAAAAGGGCTCAAACAAATGGCGCTCCACCTCGGGCGGAATTGGCGGCCCGGCGTTGAAGACCGTCAGCTGCACCCAGCGCGGCGCCACCGCGTCCGCCGGCTCCGCCTCCAGCAGCACTTGCACCGACGCCGGCCCGGGCTCGGCATGCCGCAAGGCGTTGTCCAAAAGATTAACCAAGACGCGGCGCAAGTGTTCCGGGTCAAAGCTGACCATCAGGGGCTGCAGGGGCAAGATGCAACTGAGCGGGTCCGAAGGCCCCGGCGCCAGCTGATTGGTGCGCGCCCAATCCAAGCAAGTCTCGCTCACCAGCTGCGTCGCATCAACCGGCACCGGGGGCGTCAACACGCCGGGCGCGACCTCCAACACATCATCCACAATGCGTTTGAGCCTTTGCACATTGGACGCCACCATGCGGGTGAGTTGCTGCGCTCGCGGCTCCATCACATCTTCAGACAGCAAGGCATTGGCTTGATCGATGGCCGCCAAAGGGTTGCGGATCTCATGAGCAATGCCCGCAGACACACGCCCCATGGCGGCCAGTTTTTCTTGCTGGCTGCGCGCCAACAAAAGGCGACTGTCCTCAAGAAAGAGCACGCACAGGTCTTCACCCGCGTCGGCCTCTTGCTTGCGGGTGAAGCGCATGCGCACCCGCAGGCTGCGCTGCAAGCCGCTGTCGAACTGCAGCACCAGGTCATGCCCGCTTTCGGGCCAAGCCGCTGTGGCAAAGCCTTGCTCCACCGCCTGAACCACCGGCAACCAGGCCATGACACCGCGCAACTGGAAGGGCGCGGCGCGCACCGGCAGTTGATCGGCCAGCAGCTGCCGCGCAGCCGGATTGGCGGCACGCACATGGCCGCGGCGGTCCACCACCAGCACGCCCTCTTGCATCTCATCGATCACCAAACGATTGAGTTGCGCTTGCTGGCGGGCTAACTCCATGCTGCCGCGGGCAGCCTCTTCTTCTCGCGCCAGGCGGCCGGCCAATTCACTGGCCAAGAGGCTGATGACAAAAAAGCCACTGCCCACCAGGCCGGCTTGAGTCAAGCGCAGGCCCACATCGTGGCCCTCGAGCATGGCCCAGGCCGCCACGCCCAGCATCAGCAAGGCCGCCATCGCCGCGGTCGCCAGGGCCAATAAGCGCGGCGACAGCACACCAGCCATCAAGACCGGCAAGACAAACAAGGCGCCGTAATTGACGCCAGCCTCGCGGTCCAGCACATGCAAGAGCCCAAACAGCATCAGGTCCAAACCGATGCTGAGCCACCAATGCGGGCTGGAGATGCGCGACAAGGCCTTGGGCGAAACACCGCGCTGCAGACGCGGCGTCAACCACAGACCGAGCGCTTGCATCGCGTAAGCCGCGCAAAGAAGACTCGGCCCCAAAGAGGTCGAGGCCCCCAGCCAGGCGGTGATCAATTGGGTGGCCACCAGGGCCAGCCCCAGTGCAGCACGCGCCGCCAAGAACGAGCGATACAGCCGATGAAACCCGCTACCGCCGGCGTCTTTGGGGCGATGAGTTTTTTGTCGATAAAAGAACTGCGAATCTTGCGCCGTGCTCGGCGGCGCAACGCCGTCTTCAGGCAACTCGGCACTCAAAGTGGACGGCCCCGCGTCCGCACTCCCATCCTCGGCCACCGCCGCTTGCGAGCGCCCGCCAAACCAAGACCGTTCGGCCTCGCTCATGGCTTGTGGCCGCGTCCCACTTGAGCATCCGCTGGCGCGTTCAGCGGATGCGCTTCTTCATAGGCCGTGCGATGCGCCGGGCCGCAAAAAAGCCCGCCCGCGCCTGGCAAGGCCTCTTCATGCGGCAAATGCAGGCCGCAATGCTGACAACGCACCATGTCCTGCGGCCCCGCCTTGGCACCCTGGCCCCGCTGGCCCTCCGGCGTTTTGCTCAACGGTGGCCGAGCCCGCTTCACCCCCAAGATGAAAAACAGCAGCGCCAGCAAGACGATCAGCAACAAATACTTCATGAAGTCCCTAAATTGGGGTCCCTAAATTGGGGTCAGGTTCAATTTCAGAGCGGCCGCTGCAGCACCACTTCCAGCACAAAGCGCGAGCCGGCATAGGACAAAAGCAACAACAGGGCGCCGAAATACAACCAGCGCGTTGCCCGCCGCCCCCGCCAACCAAACACTTGCCGGCCCGTCAGCAAGCCAGCCAAGACTAGCCAGCCCAACACGGCCAACAGGTTTTTATGATCCCAGCGCCACTGCGGCGTGAACCACCAGCCCAGCAACAAAGCCAGCGACAACACCGCCACCCCCGCCGCCACAAATTGAAAGGTCAAACGCTCCAGGCGCAGCAAGGGCATGCTTTTTTGACCCAAGCGGGCCAAGCCGCCACCGGTTCCGAGTCCACCCAAGCCACTCTGGCCGCTGCGTGAGCGCAGCAAGCGCTCGGCGCGACTCAGCATCACCGCATGCAAAACGGCCACGCCGAACAAACCGTAAGACGCCAAACCCAAGACCCAGTGCAAAGGCGCCCACGGAGAAGCCGCCTGAGGCCGACTCTCACCCGGGAAGGCCCAAGCCAGGGCCACCGACAAGGCCGCCAACACCGCCAAGACCCGGCGCGCCGCCGGCAGTGGCAAGAAGCGGCTTTCCACCAAATACACCGCCAAAATCAACCATGCCGTCATGGACAGCGCTGGCGCGAAACCAAACCGAGCGCCCACTTGGGCCAAGCCCAGGCCCGAAATATCCACCAACAAAGCCAGGCAGTGCGCCGCAAAAGCCAAAGGCAGCACGCCGCCCAAGCGCTTGCCCGGTGGCGCTTCATCAGCCGACTGCGCGCTGGTTTCGGCCCGCAAGGCCGCCGCCGCATAGCAAGCAATGGCCAGCAGACTGAAGACCCCCAGCAGCGTTTGAGCGGTCTGTGCAGTGACGAACGATAAAATCATCTTCACAGTGTACTTTTGAGCGCCGCTTCAAAGCCGGCGCCGCTTCCCCCAATGGCTTCCAATTTGACCGACCGCCTGAGTCGTCTCGTGAAAACGATGCGCGGCCAAGCCCGCATCACCGAAAGCAATGTGCAAGAGATGCTGCGCGAGGTGCGCATGGCGCTGCTGGAGGCCGACGTGGCCCTGCCCGTGGTGCGTGACTTCATCGCCCGCGTCAAGGAAAAGGCGCTGGGCACCGAGGTGGTCGGCTCGCTCAACCCCGGCCAGGTTTTGGTGTCCATCGTTCAGAAAGAACTCGCCGCCACCATGGGCGAAGGGGTGTCTGACATCAATTTGGCGGCACAGCCTCCCGCCGTGATCTTGATGGCCGGCCTGCAAGGTGCGGGCAAAACCACCACCACCGGCAAGCTGACCAAGCACCTGATCGAAAAGCGCAAGAAAAAAGTGCTGACGGTTTCGGCCGACGTCTATCGCCCGGCGGCGATCGAGCAGTTGAAGACGGTGACCGGGCAGGCCGGCGGCGAATGGTTCCCCTCGGAACCCAATCAAAAGCCGCGCGACATCGCCTTGGCCGCCATCGACTACGCCAAGAGGCACTACTTCGATGTGCTGCTGGTGGACACGGCCGGCCGCCTCGCCATCGACGAAGCCTTGATGGCCGAGATTCGCGAGCTGCACGGGCTTTTGAACCCGGTTGAAACCCTGTTCGTGGTCGATGCCATGCAGGGTCAAGACGCCATCAACACCGCCAAGGCCTTCAAAGAGGCTCTGCCGCTGACCGGCGTGGTGCTGACCAAGCTGGACGGCGACTCGCGCGGCGGTGCGGCGCTGTCGGTGCGCCAGATCACCGGCGCGCCGATCAAGTTCGCCGGGGTGTCAGAAAAAATCGACGGCCTGGAAGTCTTTGACGCCGAGCGCCACGCCGGCCGTGTGCTGGGCATGGGCGACATCGTCGCCCTCGTGGAAGAAGTCACCAAGGGTGTGGACGTCGCTGCGGCCCACAAGCTGGCCGAAAAGCTCAAGACCGGCAGCGGCTTCGATCTGAATGACTTCCTCGCGCAGATCTCGCAGATGAAAAAAATGGGCGGCCTCTCGGGTCTGATGGACAAGCTGCCCACGCAAATGACCGCCAAGGCGGGGCCGCAAGACATGGACCGGGCCGAGCGCGATATGAAGCGCATGGAAGGCATCTTGAACGCGATGACCGCCAAAGAGCGCCGCCAACCCAGCCTGCTGATGGACGGCAAGAGCAAGGCCAGCCGCAAACGTCGCATTGCCACCGGCGCAGGTGTGCAGATCCAAGACGTCAACCGCCTGCTGACTCAGTTCGACCAGATGCAAAGCATGATGAAGAAGATGAGCGGCGGCGGCATGATGAAGATGATGAAAAAGCTCGGCGGCATGAAGGGCCTGAAAGGCATGATGCCGGGCATGTGAGCCCCCTCCCCCAGCTCCGGCCTCAGCCTCAGCAAATAAAAAAGGGCATCCATGCGGATGCCCTTTTTCTTTGGCTTCAAGCCGCGCTCACTCCAACAAGGCCTGCGCAAACTCGCGCGCATTGAAGGTCTGCAAGTCTTCCAGCTTCTCACCCACGCCGATGAAGTACACGGGGATGGCGCGCTCGCGCGCAATCGCCGCCAGCACGCCGCCCTTGGCGGTGCCGTCCAGCTTGGTGACGACCAAGCCCGTCAGCCCCAGGGCATCATCAAAAGCCTTGACTTGGCTGAGCGCGTTCTGGCCGGTGTTGCCGTCCACCACCAACAAGACCTCATGCGGCGCGCCCTCTTGGGCCTTGCCAATCACGCGCTTGATTTTCTTGAGCTCTTCCATCAGATGCAGCTGGGTCGGCAAACGCCCGGCGGTATCGGCCAACACCACATCGCAGCCGCGCGCTCGGCCCGCGGACACCGCATCAAACGTGACGGCCGAAGGGTCGCCGCCCTCTTGGCTGATGATTTGCACCTGGGTGCGATCGGCCCAAACAGCCAATTGCTCGCGCGCCGCAGCCCGGAAGGTGTCGGCGGCGGCCAGCAGTACTTTTTGATCCGCCTCGGCCAAGTGACGGGTCAGCTTGCCGATGCTGGTGGTCTTGCCCGCACCATTCACGCCCACCACCATCATCACCGTGGGGCTGTATTGCCCCACCGTCAGCGGCTTTTCCAATGGGCGCAGCAAATCCGCCAGCGCATCGACCAACAAGCCTCGCACCGCGCGGGGTTCGCTCGCCTTGGCTTCTTTGACGCGGCGCTTCAAATCGGCCAACAGATGTTCGGTCGCCTTGACGCCGGTGTCGGCCATCAACAAGGCCTCTTCCAGCTCTTCATACAAAGCCTCGTCGATTTGAGTGCCGGTGAAGACTTGGGCAATGCTGGAGCCCGTCTTGCGCAGGCCTTGACGCAGCTTGTCCATCCAACTGCGGCGCGGCTCGGGCGGCGCCGAGGCAGCGGCAAGAGGCGCAGCCGGCACGGGTGCAGGTGCAGGTGCGGGAGCAAACACTGGCGCGGCGTGCACGGGCGGCGGTAACGAAACAGACGGCGTTTGCGGCACGGTGGGAGAAGAGGCCGCGGCAGGACTTGCTGGCAACGGCACCGGCGCTACTGGCGGCGTCACGGGCACCGATGGTTCCACGCTCGGCGTCGTTGCGGCGGCGCCATCACTGTTCGCCGGCGGAGTCTCAGTGTGCGGAGCGGACACCGAAGCAATACCCGGCGCAGGCATCGGCACTGGGCTCGGCGCGGGGGTCGGTGCCGGCGCGGCTACAGGTGCGGGTTCAGGCGCGGGCGCGGGCGCTGAACCAAACTTTTTCTTAAAAAAACTGAACATCAATTGGCCTGAGAGGTGTGCCGCCAGCAGCAAGGAGTCACTCGCCGTCTGAACAAGGCACATGATTTGCGATCTGAGCCCTGGATGCCAAGCAATCCAAGCCTCAAATTCGGCAGCAGCGCACGGTAGACCGAGCCAAAAGCTCAAAACACGGCGCCATCGAGGTGTATCGTCTGGGCAGAATCATAAACAAGCCGCCGTAGCGCTGGTCTGCACAGCAGCCCACAGCAGCACAACGCGGCCCAGCCCAACACCCGGAAGAGCTGATTTGATGCGAATCCTCAATGCCGAATCCACGGCCGAGCTCCTGCCCTACGAGCGCCTGATTCCCGCCGTGGCACAAGCCATGCTGGACTTGCGCGCTGGCTTGATCAACGCCAGCCCGCGCTCGGTGCTGCCCTTGCCCGATGGCGGCAGCTACTTGGCCATGCCATGCACCGATGATCACTTCGCCGTCACCAAACTGGTGGCCGTGACCCCGGCCAATCGCGAGCGAGGCCAGCCCACCATCCAAGGCCGCGTCTTGGTCAGCAAGGCCGTGACCGGCGAAGCCCTGATCATTCTCGACGGCATGGTTGTCACCGCGCGCAGAACGGCCGCCGTCACGCTGCTGGGCATCGAAACCTTGCTCAAGCAGGCCCCAGCATCTGTGGTGCTCATCGGCACGGGCGCCCAAGCGCTCACCCATGCCCTGGCCATGGGCGAACGCTGGCCCGGCGTGCAATTGCGCTGTGTGGGCCGAGCCCGCCCGCAAAGCGAAGCCTTTGCCGCCAGCTTGAAGGCCCAGGGATTGAACGCCCGCGTCCTGCCCTTGGAACATGCCCTGGAGGACGCCAGCGTCGTCTTGACCGCCACCACCTCTTTGACCGCCGTGTTGCCTGAGCGCATTGACACCGCGACCTTGGTGGTCGGCATTGGCAGCTTCACGCCTCAAATGGCCGAGCTCCCCGCCGCGCTGGTGCGCAGCCGCCAAGTGTGGGTGGACGACTTGGACGGCGCCCGGCATGAAGCCGGCGATCTGATTCAAGCCGAGCTGGACTGGAGCCGGGTTCACCCGCTGGCCCAAGCACTCGACACGCCCGACTCGGTGCATGCCCCAGCGCTCTACAAGACCGTCGGCCACGCCGCCTGGGACCTCGCCGCGGTACGCACGGCCCTGGCCGAATAAAACTTTTTTCAAAAAGTCTTGCAATCAACAAAAATACGATGCTATAGTAGAGGGCTTGAGGCGCTTTAGCTCAGCCGGTTAGAGCGACGGAATCATAATCCGCAGGTCCGGGGTTCGAATCCCTGAAGCGCCACCAAATAATGTCCTTGTGCCCCAGGTACTTAGACAGAAAAGCCACCCTAGCGGCGGCTTTTTGCTTTCCAGTCGGCCAATCGGATGTAAGGGCGGGTGTAAGACGTTTGGCTGAGGCCGTTTCAAGCGCTTCCACTACTTTTTGATCTTCGCAATCAACGCGCCGCGTTGACATCAGCCAGTGCGAGGTGCGCCCAGCTCAGTGAGAGTCAGCCAAGATTGCATGGCTCGCGCGCATCTACAATCCCCCCGCCGCCTCGACAAGGTCTTAATTTTGTCTGCGTTAACGCAGACATTGCAGTTTGGTAGCCCCGCTATCTCAGCGTTACCTCTAGCTAAGCGTACCTACGTTGGTAAAGGTGAAAGTCGTCGGGGCGGCACCTAACTTTGGTGAAAGCAACAATTCTGCCCTTCAAAGAGATCACTGAGCTTCTAGTGCGCACCGATGTGAACACCATGTCAGGCGAGGCGTTTGGCCGCAGCTACGCAGACATCAAGAAGCTTCTCTACCCCCGCCCACGCTATCGCGCTTTCTTGCTGCGCAAGCGACGGGGAGGAATGCGGGTCATTCACGAGCCCCGCCTCACGGTCAAGGTCTTGCAGAATAAGGCCCTGGAATTTCTCAAAAAATATGGTGCAGGGCCAAAGCCATGTGCACATGGCTTTGTTGAAGACCGAAGCACGCTGACGAACGCAAGAACCCACTGGGATCAGCGTCCGCGCTTTGTTCTCAATCTCGACTTGCAAGATTTCTTTCCGTCTATCACTTTCTATCGGGTTCGCGGCCTGCTGCAAAAAGGCCCATTCAACTTTTCCCATGAGGTTGCTACCGTTCTTGCGCAACTTTGCACGTTAGATGGCATCTTGCCGCAAGGCGCGCCGACCTCCCCGTTCATAGCGAATCTGGTCTGCCGCGGACTGGACAGAGACTTGATGGCGCTTGCCCGCAGGCATCGCAGTACATACACCCGATACGCAGACGATCTGACTTTCTCGTTCTCAGTGCGGGATGCATCGCGCCTTCCATCGAGTCTATGCACTTACGAGGGCGGGGTGTTGACGATTGGGGAAGAGTTGAAGGCGCTCATACAGAGCCATAGTTTCAAGATTCACGATGGGAAGACTCGTATTTCGTCCGTGCATAGTCGACAGGAGGTCACGGGCATCACCATCAATGCATTCCCGAATGTTCCCCGGAAGTTCGTCGACAAGATTCGAGGGGCACTACACGCATGGGAAAGATGGGGTTACGACGGAGCCCAGGCAGAGTGGGAGAGACGAATCAAAGACACCGTCGCCAAGGGGATTTCAGACAAAGCATGGCAACGACAAACACGAAGTAGTAGACCGCCAAGGTTGTCCAACCTCATATGGGGACGGCTCCTATATCTGCGCATGGTGAGGGGCCGAGAAGACGCTCTCTACACGCGCCTGGCAGAGCGCTACAACGGATTGGTAATCCAGGCCAAAACGCTTGATGAGAAATTTCGCGCCCCAAAGCTGCCCGTAAGCGCCGTTGTCAATGGTCAGGCTGACGTTCAACGCGCGACGTACGTTGTCGAGTGGATGGGCGATGCACTGCTGCCCGGGGGGCTCAGTACAGAGCCCGTCGGCGCTCAGGGCACAGCATTTGGATACCGGCGCAATGACTTGTTAGTTACCTGCGATCACATCTTTAGGTTCGAGTTGATGAATGAGCACAGGGACTTTACTGCCGTCGCAGAAGCGCAAATCACAGTATCCATGCCTTCAAGCGCGCGCACATGGGATGCTCGACTTATTCACCGTGACGTAGATAGGGATTTGGCCGTACTGCAGATCACGGGCGACTTGACAGGGCTCCGGCACTTTTCGGGTGTAGAGGCTCCAGCCACAAGGCACCAACCAGCATGGCTTATTGGTTTTCCGAACTGGACTCGTGGGCGCGATGTTGATGTTCAACGAACATCTGTAACTAATGCATTTACCAGAGGCGGTTTACGCCGTCTTGATACCTCCGCACTAATCCGTCAAGGGAACAGCGGCGGGCCACTCGTTGACGAGAGCTTCCGTGTGATTGGCGTTGCTGAACAAGGTGCCACCCAGGAAACAGGAAACAACGAATGCTTGTGCACTACTGAACTAGACGCCTGGCTAGCGACGTTAGGCGCAGTTATGTAGTCGTTGGTTTCAGTCCAGTTGCAATCGCGGACCGAAGCTCAATGGTCAGCTCGCACCTCTGCGGCCAGCATACTGGCTAATGAGTTCTGGCTGAAAACCACTGTCCGCCCCGTGTAATACCCCGCCCGCTCGAACTGGCGCTTACCCACTGCCTCTTGGCTCTCAGCGATGGCAAGCACCATGCCCGGCTTGCTCTCAGCACGATACTGCATATGGATAACTTCGGCCTCCAGCAGCCGAGCAGGCGTTGACGCCGCAATAACTATGAGCGGACGCTTGGAGCGCAACACATGATCGGCCCGCAACCCGCCAGCAATCGGCAACTCAACATCTGTGTCAGCCACAAGGCCGATACTAGCTGCGACCTCAGTAATGATCGCAGCCAATTGGGCCTTGAAATCACTGGTGCCCTTCCGGTCAGTTTTGGATGTGGCAATCGCGAATAGCTGTTGGGCCGCTTCGGCCACCCGAAATACATACGGGACAACTAGGCGCTCGTCTTTGGCAAATGCACATAGCGATTCATCGGAATCGAAATGCACAGGGGAGTTCAAACGAAGGTCTGCTGCCCAACGATCTACGAAGATTGACTCAACATCCCCGCCATTCAAAGTGGAATAGAGAGCAGCATCTCCACTTTCATCAATCCGATAGCCGCCATCGCTGGGCCGAACGCGAACGACTACACGGTCATTGCTGCCGCTGTACTCCAAGGGCGTAACGATACGCTGCACACTTTGTTCGTCGGCGTAAACCTCGAACAAACCGCAAATGTCTCGCTTGATATTCAGCGCGGTTTCCATAGTCCAGCCTGTGCGTCGTTAGGTGCTTCGCCCAGTGTGATCCCGCAAGCGTTACTGAAGACATTGATGAGCTGAATCCGATCCTGCTGTTTCCGTGGATCAAGGCGCGCATCCGTCTTCATGTCCAACTCAATTGCCTGCGGTAGTAGGCGATCAGTGTACGACTGGGTTGCCTTGCATGGTGTCTTGCAATGGAACCCTTTGTGACTTGGGTGCCAATGAAACTCAAATAGCGGGCTGAGCGCCCCCCCTGCAAGCCGGCACATCATGTACCCATAAAACGCCGAGTCTGTAAGCAGCTCACCATCCTTCGCGAGAAACAGAACGCAGTGCGTGGCGGATATGTCGATAAGCCCGGTACTCGAGACACGGCCTCCACCTACCCGCGCAAACGGCTTCGGCAGCGTGCCTCGCTTCAGTGGCTTGAACTCTGGCACCTGCTGAAGCCACTTAGGTGAGAGCTTGTGTTTGTGAAGATCGCGTGGATTCATGGCCTCCCTGACCTACAACCCGTTTTATTGCCCCGTACTATAGGCTGCGCCTTGCTACTGTGTATCGGTGGCTGCCCAGGTGCCTCGCTGTTTAGGCCCGACAGACAAAACAGACATCTAAGGCCACGGAACCCCGCAGGGTTGACGGGGGGCCAGGGCGTCCAGCCCGCAGCCCGCAAGCGCGCATCCGCCCCATGCGGATCAAGTGAGCGCCGGGGGAGCCGACGCGCGCTGGTGGCCCCAGCCTCCAGAGTTCCGCCCACGGGACGGCAGCAAGTTGGGGGGCGCAGCCCCGGCGCCCAGCGCAGCGCGCGGGCATCCTGGCCGAGTCAAGCCTCGCGCAGACCGCCGGCGCAAGCCGGAGCCAGCGACGCGTCCAGCGGCAAAGGGCGGGCAGGATGCCCGCGCGCGAAGCGCGGCGCCCGTATTCTGGGACACTGGCAGCGTCCAGCTGACTGAGCCGCCGTCCCGCAGTCCAGGCGGGCGAAGAGGAGGCGCTGGCCTGCAGCTTCAGCGGCTTCGCTCCCTCTGTTCGCCCCAGGGCGCACAGGGGTGCGAACACGAGAGTGTCATAGGGCCGCGTCCGCCCTATACCGTGATGTCGAAACCTCGATTGACAACTCATGCATCAGAAGGACGGGCGGCTTGTCGCCAGGGAAAGCGAGGTGAAGGTGCTTCGCGCTCTTCACCGCTTCGGCTGGCTTCGCACGCGTGACCTGGCCGCGTTGGCGTGGCGCCCGTGGCAGACCGTCCCCACCAAGGCGCCAGACTTGACGCCGCTTGTACCAAGTGCCTCGCACTGGCGCATGGCGCAGCGCACGCTGCGCCGCCTGGTTGGGGATCGACAAGTGCTCAGGGCCAACGGGCCGGACGGCAGCGTCATCTACACGCTCGCCGAAGCCGGCGCTGAGCGCTTGCGCCACTTCGGTATCCCAGCCTCGTCCGGTAAAGACATGGTGAGGCGGTCCAGCGCCAACCAGTTCCGCCATCGCTGCATCGCAAACGAGGTCGCAATCGCTGCGCTTGCCGCCGGTTTCCGCGTCTCGACTGAACGCGAGGTCGCCCAAGGCCGTTGGCCGGGCGGCGATGCAGGGATCGCGGGCAAGAAGCCCGACGTGCTTCTGCAGGCCAATGGGCTGGTTTGGTGGATCGAGGTAGAGCGCAGCCGTAAAAACCAGAAGGACTACGCCAACCTGCTGCAGTGGCTCACGAAGATTGGTCGAAGCGCCATACACGCCACCGAGGCTGTGACCCTTGGGAAAGGGCTCAGTTGGGGCGGGATCGTCTTCATCTGCACGCCGACATTCCGCGCCAAGCTTTTGCGCGACCTTGCCGCAGCCGGGTGGTCTGGCAGCGCGCTCAAGCGCCTTCTGTCCTTCGAAACGGAGCTATACAAGTTCGAGAACATGCTCTTCGCATGAACACCGGATGCCGCACAGTCGCAGCAGCCGCATATAGGCCATGGGTGGGGAGTTGTGCCGGCCTCCCTGCATACGACCCCTTCTCGTTCGCCAATCAGCGGACCGTGCTTGGCGCGCCGCCGGCTCTTGCACGTATTTCGGGTCATCTCTCAGAGGAGCAACTTGCAAGAGGAAACACTGGGTACGCAGGTAGACTACGTTTCGTCAGGCCCTAAAGAAGGATCAACAAATGCGCGCGCGAGGGCCGCACTTACCCAGGCGCAGCCCGCCGCCTAAATTGGTAGTGCAGGGCCGCAGGTGCAGCCATCAGGGCGCGCAGGCCGCGAGAGTTCCCGGCGGGGAGTTCTGAGCGATCCGGCCCTGCCCTTTTGAGCGCACAAGGGATTGAAAGGTATTGCTCTAACGCAGCACGCCACCAGCGCCAGCAAGTCAGACTCACCAGCCCAACACAGGTCAAAAAACAGGGGCAATCCGGCAAATACTGGCACCAAACTGGCACCAGCACCCAAAACAAGAAGCGCAGCCCGAGATGAATTTCTCTAAGCGCTTGATTTATTTGGGTATTTTGGTAGGCCGTGCAGGACTTGAACCTGCGACCAAAGGATTATGAGTCCTCTGCTCTAACCAACTGAGCTAACGGCCCCCGAGGGGATTTTGTGCTTCCGGCCTTGCACCGGAAGGGCGCGATTGTATAGGGCTTGCGAAGTCGGTCTATTTTTGCGACAGCGCTTGGCTGATCATGCGCGAGGTGATGTCGACGATTTGAATCATGCGGTCATAGGCCATGCGGGTGGGGCCGATGACGCCCAGGGTGCCGACCAATTGGCCATTGACCTCATACGGCGCCGAGACGATGGAGAGCTCTTCAAAGGGCACGACTTGGCTCTCACCGCCGATGTAGATGCGCACACCTTCTGCGCGGCTGGACACATCGAGCAAGCGCATCAGTTGGGTCTTTTGCTCGAACATATCGAACAGGCGCCGCAAGCTGCCCATATCGTTACTGAAATCTTGCACGGTGAGCAGATTGCGCTCGCCGGAAATCACCACGCGCTCTTGCTCGTCCACCATGGCTTCGGTGCCGGCTTGCACGGCCGCGTTCATCAGATTGGCGATCTCACCGCGCAGCTCGTCGACCTCGGACTTGAGCCGCTCGCGCACCGCCTCCAGCGTCAAGCCTGCGTAATGGGCGTTGAGGCGGTTGCTGGCCTCGGCCAACTCGGCCTGGGTCAGGTCTTGCGCGGTGAAGATGACGCGGTTTTGCACATCGCCATCGGGCGAGACCATGATGACCAGCACCCGTCGATCACCGAGCCGCAGGAACTCGATGTGGTGAAACACACTGGGCTTGCGCGGCGCAGTCACCACGCCCACAAAATTCGACAAGTTCGACAGCAGCTGCGCAGCGCTGGCGATGACCCGCTGCGGCTGGTCCGGCTGCAGCTGCGTTTCGATCGGCCGGGCATCAGCGCCCACCAAGCCGGGCTGCGCCGTCAACATGGTGTCGACAAAAAGCCGGTAGCCGCGCGGCGTGGGGATGCGGCCCGCGCTGGTGTGCGGGCTGGCAATCAGGCCGAGCTCTTCCAGGTCGGCCATCACATTGCGGATGGTTGCAGGGCTGAGCTCCAAGCCGGAGGCCTTGGACAGCGTGCGGGAACCGACCGGCTGGCCGTCCGCGATATAGCGTTCGACCAGGGTCTTCAACAGGGATTTGGATCGCTCGTCGAGCATGGTGGCATTGTAAGTTCAGGGCCTGTTCGAGGCATTGAGACTTCTACGGACTGACATAGGCCTGTGGTGTAATTCTTCCCCATGGCCAAACGTTTCCAACATGTGGCAATTGTGGGCAAGCATCAAGCCCGCGGCATACGCCCGCTTCTTGAAGAAATTGCCGAATTCGTGACGAGGCAAGGTCTTGACGTTTACCTGGAACGCGAGACTGCGCTGAACACCGGCATCACGGCATTTGATGCCCTCTCAAATGATGAGTTAGGTGCTCAATGTGATGTGGCCATCGTCGTCGGTGGCGATGGCACCATGCTGGGCTTTGCCCGCGAGATTGCCCGCTTTGGCGTGCCCCTGGTCGGCATCAACCAAGGTCGCTTGGGCTTCATCACCGACATCTCGATTGAAAAGTACAGCGAGGCCTTGGCGCCCATCCTGGCGGGCGACTATGAGATGGAGCAGCGCCCCATGCTCGAAGGCGGCGTCTGGCGCGACGGCGAGAGTATTTTTGAAGGCTTGGCACTGAACGATGTGGTGGTGAGCCGCGGCGCCACGGCCAGCATGGTGGAGCTGCGCATCGATGTGGGCGACGATTTTGTCGCCAATATGCGGGCCGACGGCGTGATTGTGGCCTCGCCCACCGGCTCAACCGCCTACTCCTTGTCGGCCGGCGGCCCCATCATGCACCCCAGCATTGCTGGCTGGGTGCTGGTGCCCATCGCTTCGCACACCTTGTCCAACCGCCCCATCGTCTTGCCCGACACCGGCGAGGTCCGCATGGAGATCGTGGCCGGCCGCGACGCCAGCGTTAACTTTGATATGCAAAGCCTCGCCAGCCTCTTGCACGGCGACCGCATCAGCGTGCGCCGCTCGGCCCACAAAGTCTGTTTCCTGCACCCCAAGGGCTGGAGCTATTACGCCACCTTGCGCCGCAAGCTGCGCTGGTACGAGGGGGTCAGCTGATGCTGCGGCGAATCCATCTGCGCGACTTTGTGATCGTGCCCGAACTGGAGTTGGACTTTGCCCCGGGCTTTGCGGTACTGACCGGTGAAACCGGGGCCGGCAAGTCGATTCTGATCGACGCTTTGCAACTTGCACTGGGCAGCCGGGGTGACGCCGGAGTCGTGCGCGAAGGTGCACCGCGAGCCGACATTTCGGCCGAGTTTGACTGCCCCACGCATTTGAGCGCTTGGCTGGACGAAGCCGGTTTTGACGCCAGCAGCGGCAGCCTCTTGCTGCGCCGCGTGATCGATGCGCAAGGGAAAAGCCGCGCTTGGATCAACGGCAGCCCGGCCACCGTGACCCAGTTGCGCGAACTTGCCGACAGCCTCATCGACATCCACGGCCAACATGCTTGGCAGGGCCTGACCCGCCCGGCCGCTGTGCGCGCGCTCTTGGACGGTTATGCCGGCCTGCAGACCGAGGCTCTAGTGGCCGCTTACAACGACTGGAAAGCCGCCGGTGAGCGCTTGACCGCCGCGCAAACCCGGCAGGCCGAGCTCTTGCGCGAGCGTGAGCGCCTGGCTTGGCAAATTGGCGAGTTGGCTCGCCTGAGCCCGGGAGACGACGAGTGGGAAACGCTCAATGCCGAGCACCAGCGGGTGTCGAATGCGCAGTCGCTGCTCGACGCGGTGCAAAGCGCACTGCACGCCTTGAGCGAAGCCGAGCCCAGCGCCGAATCGCAAACCGATAACGCGCTCAGCCAACTCGAAAAAGTAGCGGACTACGATGCCCGGCTGAGCCCCGCCATCGAAGCCTTGCAAAGCGCCCAGGCGCAAATCCAAGATGCCGCACATGGGCTCAGCGCCTATTTGCACAGCACCGAGCTGGACCCCTCACGGCTGCAGGAGCTGGACGAGCGCATGTCGGCTTGGCTGGGCTTGGCGCGCCGCTACCGCCGCCCACCTGCTGAATTGCCTTCGCTGCTGGCGCAGTGGCAGGCCGAGCTGCAGCAGTTGGATGCCGCCAGCGATTTGGACGGCCTCAGCCAAGCCTTGCGTTCGACCCGAGCCGCGTTTGACCAAGAGGCACAGCGCATCAGCGCTGCACGTGCGACGGCTGCGCCCAAATTGGCCGCCGCAGTGACTCAAGCCATGCAGCAGCTGGGCATGGCCGGCGGGCAGTTTGAGATTGCCCTGCAGCCGCAAGAACAACCGCAGAGCTTTGGTCTGGAGTCGGCCGAGTTTTTGGTCGCCGGGCATGCCGGCAGCACCCCAAGGCCGCTGGCCAAGGTTGCCTCCGGCGGCGAGTTGTCACGCATTGCCTTGGCCATTGCCGTGACCACCAGCCAGCAGGCGCAGGGCGATGAGGCCCATAGCGGGGGCAGCGTGGGCACCTTGATCTTTGATGAGATCGACTCCGGCGTGGGCGGCGCGGTGGCCGAAACCGTGGGCCGCTTGATGAAGCAGTTAGGGCGCGAGCGCCAGGTTTTGGCGGTCACACACCTACCCCAGGTGGCGGCCTGCGCCGACCATCATTTGCTGGTGGCCAAGGCGGCCCGCGAAGGCCAGACCTTCAGCGATGTGCAGCCGGTGCTGGGCGAAGCCCGAGTGGCCGAAATCGCCCGCATGTTGGGCGGCGAACGCCTCTCATCCACCAGCTTGGCCCATGCGCAGGAAATGTTGGACCTTTCGTCCACCTCGGCCGCCCCACCCAACTCCAACTCCGAATCAACGGGCGCAACTGCCCGGGCTAAAAAGGCCAAGTCATGACGAAAGAAGCGGCGGACGCGCCAGCGCCACAACAAGGCCCAAGCCTTGAAGAAGCCACCGAGAGCCGGGTGGTGCTGGTCACCGGCATGTCCGGTGGCGGCAAATCCGTCGCCATGCATGCGCTCGAAGACGCAGGCTTTTTTTGCGTCGACAACCTGCCGGCCGATTTGCTGCTGGACTTCCTCAAACTGGAACAGCAACGCGGTGAACGCCGCGTGGCCATTGCGGTGGATGTGCGCAGCGCGGGCTCTTTGCCGCTGCTGATACCGCTGATCAAACAGTTGCGCACAGATGGGGTGTCGATCCGTTCGATTTTTCTTGACGCCAATACCGAGGCGCTGATGCGGCGCTTCTCTGAGACGCGCCGCCCTCACCCCTTGCGCCAAGACTCCTTCGCCCAAACAAAGGAGTCCAACAAAGCCAGCGGCAGCAATGACGACGCCCACCGCGCCTTGTTGGAAGCCATTGCCCTGGAGCGCGAACTCTTGGCGGCCCTGCGGGTGGAGTCCACCGTCTTGGACACCAGCCAGTTGCGCCCGGCACAGCTGCGGGCCTGGGTGCGCGACTTGGTCGTGGTCAAGGGCAACTCGCTAACCCTGGTGTTTGAGTCCTTTGCCTTCAAGCACGGCGTGCCCAGCGATGCAGACTTCGTCTTCGATGTGCGCGTGCTGCCCAACCCCTATTACGACCGCGAATTGCGCCCGCTGACCGGGCGGGATGCGCCGGTGGCCGACTACCTGAAAGCGCAACCCGAGGTCGAGGTCATGCTGACGCAGATCAGCGACTTCCTGAGCCGCTGGCTGCCCTCTTTTGCCGCAGATCAGCGCAGCTATCTCACGGTGGCGATTGGCTGCACCGGCGGGCAACATCGCTCGGTCTACCTGGTCGAGACCTTGACCGAGCGCTTCGGCCACCACGGTCAGGTCCTCAAACGGCATCGCGAGTTAGACGCCAAATGATGCCGCCGCACAAGACGCATCTCCTTGCATCAACCGCTTGATGCGCCCTCCCCTGATGCGCAGCAGTGCTTCAGGGGCTTGCTGTGGGCTACTCCCTCGTTTGCAAAGCCGCGTCTTTTTCCGCAGAAAAAATCAAGACCAGCAAGACTGCCGTGCTCACCGGCACCATGATGAGCACAAAGGGCAGCCACAAAAGCAATGAGCGCCCGGTTCGTTTCAAGGCAATGCCCATGAATGCTCCGTGTGCCGCCAAGCATCCCGCCAAGCCCAATGACAACAGCACGATCAACGGCGCCGGCGGCTCCGGTTCTTGTGCCGCCGAGACCAAGAACCAAAGGCAACACGCGGCGGCCAGCAAGGCCACCAAGCCGGATTCAATCGTTGATTTCAGACTGGCATTCATAAACAAAGTTCCGGCTTCTTTGTGAAGCGCTCAAAACGCGATCATTTTTTTCAGGGGCGCGGGCAAAGCATAGTCCGCGAGCCGCTCACGGGCCACCCATTGTCCCTGGAACTGCGCCTCGGGCGGGCGGCACGACAGCTCGGCGCGCTGGGTGTGCAAGGTCCAATCAAAGTGGGTCAGCGCATGCTGGATACGCGGCAGCGTCTCCAGGCCCTGCCCGACGCCCAGCTCCAAACCCAGCGCCGCTGCCTGCAAGGCAGCCTCGTCCTCAAACAAAGGCAGGCTCCACAAGCCCGCCCAGACGCCCTTGGCCGGGCGCTGCTGGAGCAAGACCTGACCCTCATGCTCCAGCCACAGCCACCAGTTCTCGCGCTGGCTGCGCTTGAGTTTCTTGGTCTTGACCGGAAAGCGCGTCGGATCGCCGAGCTGACGCCCCCGGCACAACTCGCTCACCGGGCACAGCAGGCATTGCGGTGAACGCGGCGTGCACACACCCGAGCCCAGATCCATCAGACCCTGGGTGTAGGCCACCATATCAGGCGCCGCCGGCAGCAACTCGGTCGCCACAGCCCAGAGCTTTTTCTCTTGCGCGCTGCTGGCCATATCGCCCTCAAACGCCAACAGGCGCGTCAGTACCCGCTTGACGTTGCCGTCCAATATCGCCACGCGCTCAGCAAAACAAAAAGCCGCAATCGCCGCAGCGGTAGACCTGCCAATCCCCGGCAGTGCTTGCAAAGCCAGCGCCGTGCGCGGGAACTCGCCGCCATGCTGCTCGCGCACCGCTTGAGCGCAGGCGTGCAGATTGCGCGCCCGGCTGTAATAGCCCAGCCCCGCCCACATGGCGAGTACCTCGTCCAATGTGGCCGCACCCAAATCGCTGACCGTTGGAAAGCGCTGCAAAAAGCGCTGGTAGTAGCCCAGCACGGTGCTGACCTGCGTCTGCTGCAGCATGATCTCCGACAGCCAAACACGGTAAGGGTCCCGGGTGTTTTGCCAAGGCAGACTGTGGCGGCCATGACGGCGTTGCCAGGCCACCAAGGTCGGCGCGAACAGCAAAGAAGGCTCTATCTCTTTTGACATTGAGGGCAGAAAAAAGTGGAGCGTTGGCCCTGAACGATGCGGCGAATCGGCTGGCCGCAAGTCAGGCAGGGCTGACCTTCGCGCCCATAAACCCGGGCCTGCATCTGAAAGCTACCGGCCACGCCATGCGCATCTTTAAAGTCCCGCAAGGTGCTACCTCCTGCCTCCAAGGCCTGGGCCAAAACGCCGCGCACGGCCCGGGCCAAGCGCTCAGCACGCGGGCGGCTGAGCTTGCCGGCTTGCAAACGAGGATCTATGCCCGCCAGGAACAAGGCCTCGCACGCATAGATGTTGCCGGCGCCCACCACGATGTCGCCGGCGAGCAAGGCTTGTTTGATCGCGACCTTGCGCCCTTTCAGGCCTGCATGCAGATGCGGCCCGTCAAAGCGAGGATCAAAGGGCTCCAAGCCCAGGCCGTCCAGCAACTTGGCGGCCTCTGGAGCTTGCAGTGAAGCAGCCCACACCACGGCGCCGAAGCGGCGCGGATCGGTCAGGCGCAGCAAGCCGCGGTCGGTCACCAAGTCAAAATGATCATGGGTCCCGGCCTCTCCGGCCACCCCGGGGGCGCTGAAGGCCAGCGAGCCCGACATGCCCAGATGCAGCAACACGCCGCCTTGAGGCGCGGGCCGAGACAAGGGCAGCCAA
Source organism: uncultured Burkholderiales bacterium (assembly GCA_945952065.1). Lineage (GTDB taxonomy): Bacteria > Pseudomonadota > Gammaproteobacteria > Burkholderiales > Burkholderiaceae_C > Paucibacter_A. The sequence goes on from CAMFGY010000013.1 coordinate 22,988, forward strand.
AGGTATTTGCCGCGCCGCAAAACGGCACCAACCCGCGCGCCCTGCAACGCTTCGGGCGCCACACCCAAGGGCCAACGCAGCGGCTTGCCCAAGCGCGCTTGAAGCACGGTGGCGCCTTCTATGGCGTCGGCAAAGGACAAGCGGGTGACTTCAACTTCGGGGAGCTCGGGCATGGCCGGATGATATCGGGGCAGAATGCCCCCACTCACCCGGCGACATTGCCGAGCGACAGAAGTATTGATGCAGGAGCTTTCATGCCCGAGTTTTTCCGCCGCAGCCCTTTCTTGAAGACGAGCACACTGGCTGCAGCCTTGATCAGCGCGAGCGCAAGCTGGGCCAATACCGCACCCGCGCCGAAGCCCTCGCCCGCAGCCTCAGCGCCAGCCCCTGCGGCCTCAGCACCGGAGCCGGTGCGCAACTCGGCCATGGACGCGCCGCTCTTCTACCAATTGCTGGTGGGCGAGATGGAGTTGCGCAGCGGCCAAGCGGGCGTGGCATTTCAAGTCTTGCTCGATGCCGCTCGCCGCACCGGCGATGAGGAACTGTTTCAACGCGTCATCAATATCGCCCTGCAAGCCCGCGCGGGTGACCAGGCCTTGATTGCCGCCAAGGCCTGGCGTGACGCCAAGCCCAAGTCCCAAGCCGCGCATCAAATGGTGATTCAGTTGCTGGCCTTGTTGAACCGGCCGGCCGATGTGACCGAGGTGCTGCGCTCCCTGTTGGAGATCAGCCCCGCCGAGCAACGCGCGGGTGTGTTGGCCTCTTTGCCGAGGCTGTTCCAACGCGCGGCCGAGCCCAAGCAAGTGCTGCGCGCCTTAGAGCCGCTGTTGCGGGCCCAAGCGCAAAGCCCACAAAACCCTCAGGCCCGAGAAATTGCCCTGGCCGTGCTGGCTCGCTTTTATGCCAACGCCGGCGAATCTCGCCGCGCCCTGGAGCAAACCCGCACCTTGTTGCAGCAAACGCCCGAGTCCGACGACGCCATGCAAATGGCCTTGGACTTGATGCCCACCGAGCCCGAGGCCGAGGCCCTGGTCCAAACACGTTTGAGCGCCTCACCCGACAACCACGCACTGCGCCTGGCCTATGGCCGCGCCTTGGCGCGGGCCCAACGGCCAGCCGAAGCCGCCCAACAGTTCCGCAGCGTCACCGAAGTTTCTCCCGCCAGCAGCCCAGCTTGGTTCGCCCTTGGCGCTTTGGAGCTGGACCTCAAACACCCCGAGGCGGCAGACACGGCATTGCGCGAGTACCTGCGCTTGTTGGACAGCGCAACGGCCGCGGCGGCCACCGATGCAAACGCGGCCGAAGCCGAAGGCAGCACGGTCAACGAAGCACGTCAACAAGCTTTTTTGATGCTCGCCCAAGCGGCTGAAATGCGCGCGGATCTGAAGAGCGCTGAAGCCTGGCTGAGCAAGGTGGACTCGCCGCAGCGACAAATCGAGACCCGCTACCGCCGGGCCTCTTTGTTGGCCCGCCAAGGCCAGTTGAACGAAGCCCGCAAGCTGCTGCAGGCCTTGCCTGAATCGAGCCCTGAAGAGCTGCGCGCCAAGCTGATGGCGGAATCTCAACTGCTGCGCGAACGGCAGCAGTGGAAGAGCGCTTACGAGGTTTTGGCCAGTGCCAATGAACGCTTGCCCAACGACCCGGATCTGATCTATGAGCAGTCGATGATGGCCGAGAAGCTGGGCCGGCTGGAGGAGATGGAAACCCTGCTCAAGCGCGTGATCGCCATCAAGCCCGACCACCACCACGCTTACAACGCCCTGGGCTACTCACTGGCCGAGCGCAATATTCGCCTGCCCGAAGCCCGCGAGCTGATTGCCAAGGCCCTCAGCTTTTCACCGAGCGAGCCCTTCATCCTGGACAGCATGGGTTGGGTCGAGTACCGCTTGGGCAACTTGCCAGAGTCTTTGCGGCTTTTGCGCAAGGCCTATTTGGCCCGCCCCGACGCTGAGATCGCAGCCCATCTGGGCGAGGTCTTGTGGGCCAGCGGCGAGCACAGCGAAGCCAAGCGCATCTGGCAAGAAGGCCTGACACGAGAGCCCAAGAATGAGGCCTTGATCGACACCCTCAAACGCCTGAAAACAAAGCCATGAGCAAGAAACCTTGGCGCTCATCCCGCTGGCTCGCGATCTGTTGGGCCCTGTGCCTGACGGCCTGCGCCAATCTGCCCCCCAAACCCGCGCCGATGTTGAGCGAAGGCGATGTGCGACTGAGCGGCCGGCTCAGTGTGCAAGTCGCAGGCAGCAGTGGCCGGGCCTCGGGCGGCAATGCCGGCTTCGAGCTCAGCGGCAACCCCAAAGTCGGCCAACTCGAGCTGAGTACACCGCTGGGCAGCTTGGTGGCCCGCGCCAGCTGGCGCGAGGGCGATGTGCTGCTGCAAACGCCAGACTCCGAGCGCAACTACGCCGACTTGGATGAACTCACGCGCGAACTCTTGGGCGAAGCCATCCCGGTGGCCGCCCTGTTCGACTGGCTGCGCGGACAAGCTTGGCCGCAGGCCCCCAGCCATGCCCTGCCCGACGGCAGCGGCTTTGAACAACTCGGCTGGCGCATCGACCTCTCCAAACACAAAGAGGGCCTGATCCTGGCGCAACGCCCCAGCGAGCCCGCGGTGACGCTGCGTGCGCGCATCGAGTCCACCCACTGAAACTTCCACCTGCCCTGCACCGAATCCGCAATGCTTGCGATCTACGACGTCCCGGCCCCGGCCAAGCTCAATTTGTTTTTGCATGTGGTCGGCAAACGCCCCGATGGCTACCACCTCTTGCAGTCCATCTTTGCCCTGATCGACTGGGCCGACACCCTGCATTTCGAGCGCCGCAGTGATGGCGCTTTGGCCCGCCACGACCAGGGCGACGCCCTGCCCCCCGATGACTTGTGTTTACGCGCGGCCAAGTTGCTGCAAAGCGAGAGCGGCTGCAATTTCGGCGCCGACATCCACATCGAAAAACGCCTGCCCGCAGGTGCAGGCATGGGCGGCGGCTCTTCCGATGCAGCCTCCACCTTGTTGGCCTTGAACCGCCTGTGGCAATTGAACTGGCCGCTTTCCAAGCTCTTGCCGCTGGGCTTGAAGCTGGGCGCCGATGTGCCGTTTTTCCTGGGCGGCAGCCATGCTTTCGTCGAAGGCATCGGCGAAATCTTGCACCCGATCGAGCTGCCTGAGCTGCGCTTGGCGGTGCTCAAACCCCGCGAAAGCATCGCGACTCAAAAAATATTTTCGAGCCCCCTCTTGGCAAGATCAAAATCTGTGGCTATAGTAGCGGGCTTTCCTGCACACAAATCAAAACGCAGCGACAAACAAGACAAAGCGCAAAACGCGGAGTCCAGTGAAGTTGACGCGATTGATTTGAGTACTGAGGGGATCGCAAGACTTGTTGAAAGCGATGAAGGAATTTGGGGTCGAAATGATCTCCAAAAACCTGCCGAAGCAAGCTGCCCCGAGGTCGTACAGGCACTGCAAATGTTAGAGAACGCGTTTGGCAACAGCCGAATGACAGGATCAGGCAGCGCAGTGTTTGCCCGAGTGAATGCTCGGGAATGTGAAGGAAAAAATTTAGGTGTTTCGCACCAGTCAATAGTCGCACAAACGACCTTGCCCTTCGAAATTCCGCAGGGTTGGACTGGTAGAATATGCCGCAGTTTGAACAGGCACCCGCTTCAGGGCTGGGCCACAAACTGAGTCAGAAATGACGCGCAAGTTATAGGGTGCTGCAGCTCTGCAGTGTCCTGTGTAGGGGAGTCGCCAAGTTGGTTAAGGCATCGGATTTTGATTCCGACATGCGAAGGTTCGAATCCTTCTTCCCCTGCCAAATTTCTTCAGGAAGTCACAGCATTCGCAAGTGAATCCGTAGCCCGCTAATTTAACGTTACGGGCTTTTGTTTTTTCTACCCGGACACGCGGCTGACCACGGGTCCTTTTCCGTAAAGGATGGCTCGTGCTGCTCAATACCGTGCTCTTCACCGGTAATGCCAATCCGGTCCTCTCCCAAGAAATCGCCACCCATCTGGGCCTCGAGCTCGGCAAGGCGACTGTTGGTCGTTTCTCCGATGGTGAAGTCACCGTTGAGATTCAACAGAACGTGCGTGCACGTGATGTCTTCGTGGTCCAGCCCACCTGCGCGCCGACCAACGAAAACCTGATGGAACTGTTGATCATGGTGGATGCCCTGAAGCGCGCCAGCGCTCGCCGCATCACCGCCGTGATCCCCTACTACGGTTACGCCCGTCAAGATCGTCGCCCCCGTTCAACCCGCGTGCCAATCTCGGCCAAGGTGGTGGCCGACTTGCTGCAAAAGGTCGGCGTCGAGCGCGTTCTGACCATGGATCTGCACGCTGACCAGATCCAAGGCTTCTTCGACATCCCGGTCGACAATATCTACGCCTCGCCGGTGCTGTTGTCGGACCTGAAGGCACGCAACTATTCCAATCTGGTGGTGGTCAGCCCCGACGTTGGCGGTGTGGTGCGTGCACGCGCCCTGGCCAAGCAGCTCGGCTGCGATCTGGCCATCATCGACAAGCGTCGCCCAGCCGCCAATGTGTCCGAAGTGATGCACGTCATCGGTGAAATCGATGGCCGCAACTGCGTCATCATGGACGACATGATCGACACCGCCGGCACCCTGGTGAAGGCTGCCGAAGTGCTGAAGGATCGTGGCGCCAAGAGCGTGTTCGCTTATTGCACCCACCCGATTCTGTCGGGCCCGGCCATCGAGCGCATCTCCAAGTCCATGCTGGACGAGGTCGTGATCACCAACACCATTCCCCTGAACGACGCAGCCAAGGCTTGCGGCAAGATTCGCCAGCTGTCGGTGGCCTTCTTATTCGCGGAAACCATCCGCCGCATCTCGGACGGTGAGTCGGTGACCTCGCTGTTCAGCGAACAAAACAACAATTTCTGATCAACGAGCCTGGGTGGCAACACCGAGGCTTGTTTTCCTTGTGGCCCGGTTCATTCAGGGCCACCCTTACCGGAACAGCCTGGTCGCGGGCGTTCCATTCATCCTTTTTGGAGAACCATATGAAATTCGTCGCTTTTGAGCGCAATTTGCAGGGGACCGGAGCGAGCCGCCGCCTGCGCATTTCTGGCCGCGTGCCAGCCGTTGTCTTCGGTGCCGGCGAGCCTGCCAACATCGAACTGGATCACAACGCCCTGTTCCATGCGCTGAAGAAGGAAGCCTTCCACAGCACCATCCTCGAGATGGAACTGAACGGCGCCGTCACGCAAGTTCTGTTGCGCGACTTCCAACTGCACCCCTACAAGCCGCAAGTTCTGCACGCTGACTTCCAGCGCGTGGACGGCACCACCAAGATCACCAAGAAGGTGCCTTTGCACTTCAAGGGTGAAGAGTCTTCGCCAGCCGTCAAGACCGACTCCTGCACGGTCAACCACGTCATCACCGAGCTGCTGATCACCTGCCTGGCCCAGCAACTGCCAGAGTTCATCGAAGTCGACCTGAGCGGCCTGACCAAGGGTCACTCGGTGCACGTGAACGACCTGAAGCTGCCCGCCGGCATCAAGGTTGTGACCCACGGCAAGCCGAACCCCGTGGTGGCCACTCCGGTGGAACCGGTCGCTGAAGAAGTGATCGTGGCCGCTGCTGCTCCTGCCGACGACGGCAAGGGCAAGAAGAAGGGCAAGAAGTAATTCTTCTCCCCCTCTCCGAGCGACGCGACGGCGGAGCTCAGAACAAAAAGGCCCTGCGATGCGGGGCCTTTTTTTTGCTCTGCTTTCAGCTCAGCGAGGGCTTCAAGCAGGACGCCGTCACCCAGATGGTGTGATGTTTGGCGGATGCCCAGCGCCGCCCCGGTCTTTCCCATGGTCGCCAATTTTTGCGAGGCCTGCCCATGCCAAGGGCGATTGCTCCCCCTAAACTCTGCACATGATTCGACTCTTTGTTGGCCTGGGCAACCCCGGCCCTGAATATGAAGACACCCGGCATAACGCCGGCTTCTGGTGGATAGACACACTGGCGCGCAAGCTCGGCGCTTCGCTGCAAGTGGAGCGCAACTATTACGGCCTGTGCGCACGCGTCAACAGCGCGCCCGGTGCCGCAGGGCCGATCTGGTTGCTGCAGCCCATGACCTATATGAATCTGTCGGGCAAAGCGGTGGCGCCTTTGGCTCGCTTCTTCAAAATCGCGCCCGAAGAAATCCTGGCCATTCACGATGAGTTGGACCTCTTGCCAGGCGAAATGAAGTTCAAGCAAGGCGGCGGCAATGGCGGCCATAACGGGCTGAAAGACATGCAGGCCCAACTCGGCTCGGCCAATTTCTGGCGGCTGCGCCTGGGCATTGGCCACCCCGGCATCAAGAGCGAAGTGGCCGGCTATGTGCTGCGCAAGCCGCCGCTCAAAGAACGCCAAGACATCGAGGATTGCATTGCCAAGTCGATGGACGCGGTGGAATTGATGCTGTCGGGCCAAATGGACAAGGCGCTCACCAAGATTCACGCCAAGCCGCCACGGCCCAAGCCGCCCAAGCCGGCGCCTGCACCCAAGGCCGAAGGCATGCTCACGGCTGGATCGACAGCGCCCTCAAGCCCAGCACAAGAACCATGAAACTCCTGCCCGCCTTTTGCTTGCTCAGCGCCTTGATAATGGCAGGCGCAGTGCAAACCGTGGCGGCCAGAACTGAAACCCGCAGCAGCACCGTCTACCGCTGCGGACCGGAAGGCCGCGACCTGCGCGACTCCCCCTGCCCCAGCAACCAAGCGGCCAGCGCAGTGACGGTGGAATACGACCAGCCCAGCGCCGCGCTGGCGCGGGCCGCCAAAGAACGCGCTGCCGCCGACCTCAAACGCGCCCAAGCGCTTGAAAAAGCTCGCCTCAAGCACGAGGCCGAGGCGCGCAAACACCTGAGCACACCCACCGGCATAGACGGTTTGAAGCCCGTCCCGGCGGTCATCGCCGCCAGCGCACCCAAGCCGACGCAGCCTCCCAAAGCACCCAAAGCACCGCATGCGCCTAAGGCCCCGCTCAAGAAGACAGAGGCGCAGCCCATGGGCACAGAAGCAACAAAACCTGGGCAAGCGCCCAAAGCCGCGTCCGCCGCCCGCTAGAATCGCCGTCTGTTGGTGCTCGTGCAAGCATTCATGCTTGTGCAGTTAAACGGGAATCAGGGCGGTGCGCTTCCACGAAGCAAGCCCAACCTGAGCTGTCCCCGCAACGGTAAGTGGACGGATCACCTCGCGCGTTCCAAGACCTGTCATCGCTCCACTGGCGCTTTTTGATCCATGCGCTGGGAAGGACACAGGCCTCGCCTCCACCAGCCCGGATACCGGCCAACAACGTGGTGCGCCGCTTGCTCTCGCAAGAGTTTGCGGCAATCCGTTCCACAGGACTTCAGCGGGTGAGCTGAATCCTGGTTGTTTTTGCATTTTCCGCATTCTCATGACCTCTCCGATCCGGCGCTCTGCACGCCCCTTTGCATCCGCGACCTCCTTCGTCCGCACGCCCTTGGCTCTCACACTGAGCGCCTGCCTGGCACCCTTGGCGGCCCAAGCACAAATACAACAAGCGCCCAACAAACTCGACTCGGTCGTGATCACGGCCACACGTTCCAAGCTCAACCTGGACCGGGTGTTGGCTGACGTCACCGTCTTGACCCGCGCCGACATCGAGCGGCAGGCCTTTGGCGGACTGGCCAATTTGCTGCGCAGCGCTGCCTGCTTTGACATCGTGCAAAACGGCGGGCCCGGTACACAAACCTCGGTGTTCCTGCGTGGCGCCAACACCCAGCACACCGCCGTGCTGGTGGACGGTATTCGCATGGACACCCAAAGTGGTTCCGGCGGCGCGACCTGGGAAAACATCCCGCTTGCTCAAATCGAACGCATTGAAATCGTGCGCGGCGCCGCCAGTGCGCTGTATGGGTCTGACGCTGTCGCGGGCGTGGTGCAAGTCTTTACCCGCAAAGGCGCAGGTGCCCCGTACCTCGAGATTGGCGCGGGCCTGGGCTCCTTGGGAACCGTCAAAGCGGACGCCAATATCAGCGGTGCCCAAGGAGGCTTTGACTATGCCCTGAGCATGGCCACCGAATTCAGCGAAGGCTTCAATGCTCGCCCTGTTGCTTATGACCCAAAGAATCCGGGCTATGTCGCGGACATTGATGGCTGGCGCAGCCACAGCCAAAGCGCTCGCTTGGGCTATAGCGTGAACAAACAGCACCGCTTGCAAGTGCTGGCCCTGTCCAGTCATATGAACAGCGCCTACGATGGAAGTGTGAAACCCAAGCCGGGTGTCGACGACCGCAATCTGCGCTACAGCCAGGCCTTCAGCAGCACTTGGGCGGCCCAATGGTCAGACGATATTCAAACCGAGTTGAGCGCCAGCCAAGCAAGCGACCGCTACGAGACCAAGCCCACCATCTACCTGACCGAAACGCAGATTCGCAACTATGCGGCCAACGGCAGCGTGAAACTGGGCCCAGGTCAGCTCAACCTGGTGCTGGAGCGTCGTGAAGACAAGCTGATCAATTCCAGTCTGGTCTCGGGCGACCAGGCGCAGCGCCATCAGAACGCGGTGGGCGCGGCCTATCTGCTCAGCCTCGGCGCTCTGGATGCGCAAGCGCATGTGCGCCGCGACGACGACAGTGAATTCGGCGGCATCACCACCGGCACATTGGCAGCCGGCTACCGCTTCAGCTCTGCTTGGCGCATCTGGGCCAGCGGCGGTACCGCTTTCCGTGCGCCCACTCTGTATCAGAGCTTCAGCCAGTACGGCCCCAAGCCCGGTGCCCCCAGACTCAAGCCTGAGCGCGGCGAGAGCGCGGAACTCGGTCTTGAGTTCAAGAGTGGCGAACATCAGTTGGGTCTGACCGTGTATGACAACAAGGTCAAGGACTTGATCAGCTGGGACTCGCAGTTCGTCAACAACTGCCCGCCCTCCAAGAATCCACAGCCCTGGGATGGCTGCTACGGCAATCTGGCCAAGGTGGAACTCAAGGGCGTGAGCCTGAAGGGCAGCACCGAGATGCTGGGCTTGCGATGGTCGGGCAACTTGGATTGGCAATCGCCCAAGGACACGATCACCGGCTTGGTTTTGGGTCGTCGCGCCCAAAAGCATGGCGGGCTGCGCCTGGACAAACAATGGGGCGCATGGAATCTGGGCGGCCAAGTCCTGGCGTATGGCTTCCGGTATGACTTCAACAACAACGAAGTCAAATTGCCCGGCTACGCCCTGCTGAACCTGGATGCACGCTACCAAGTCAACAAAGGCTTGGCCTTGCAGATCAACTTGGACAACGCCTTCAACAAGGAATACCAGACGGCGGGCGGCTACGCCCAAGCACCCCGCACCTTCTTCCTGAGTGCCCGCTTCACACCCTCACTCTGAGGCAATGCCATGAGCGACAAGCCCGTGTCACAGCACCACCTGATCGTCGGCGGTCAACGCAGTGGCAAGTCGCGCCAGGCCGAGCGTCTGGCGCAGGACTGGCTGCTGCGAGACCCCAGCCATCGCGTGACGGTGCTGGCCACGGCGCTTGCTTTTGACGAAGAAATGCGCGCCCGCATTGCCCGCCACCAGGCCGACCGGCCGGTGGGCTTTGACACCGTGGAGGTACCGCTGAGTCTGACCCGGGCCTTGCAGGCTAACGCTGCACCTGGACGACTCTTGTTGGTGGACTGCCTGACGCTGTGGCTGACCAATTGGCTCATGCCGATGAACAATCGGCCCGATTTGGCCGGCTGGCAGCGCGAGCTGCAGGGCTTGACAGAGCTGCTGCCAAAGCTCAGCGCCCCGGTGCTCTTTGTCTCCAACGAAGTCGGCTGGGGCGTCTCGCCCCTGAGCCGCGAGGCGCGCTTTTATGTCGATGAACTGGGGCGCTTGAACCAAACCGTGGCGGCGTGCTGCGGCCAGTTGACGCTGATGGTTGCCGGCCAAGCCTGGACCCGCCCGGTCCAAGCTCAAGCCTCGCCGGCGACCTCCCGCTGAGGAAGATTCCAACCATGAAGCTGATTCAAGAAAGCCTGGCATGGCTGACGGGCACCCTGATCGCCCTCGCAAGCACAGCAGGCGTGGCCGCGCCCAACCCGGTCGAGATCAAAGACGATCTGGGCCAGACCACCCGCTGGAGCAAGCCGCCTCAACGCATCATCACCTTGCTGCCCTCGCTGACCGAGACGGTCTGCGAACTCGGCGCTTGCGACAAGCTGGTGGGCGTGGACCGCTACTCCAACTTCCCTGCCCAGGTGAACCGCTTGCCCAAGCTGGGCGGGCTGGACGACACCCAGGTGGAGACCATCGTCTCGCTCAAGCCCGATGTGGTCTTGCTGGCGCCCTCATCACGTGTCAGCGACCGCCTGCGCAGCCTGGGCCTGACCGTTGTAACCCTGGAATCCCGTTCTTACGCCGATGTGCAACGTGTGCTCAACACCTTGGGTCAGTTGCTGCAAATCAGCGATGCCCAAGCGATCTGGCGACGCATCGACGCCAGCGTGGGCGCAGCCGCCCAGAGCATTCCGCCGCAGGCGCGCGGCACCTTGGTTTATTACGAAATTGACCGCTCGCCCTACGCCGCCGGGCCCAGCTCTTTCATGGGCGAGACGCTGACCCGTCTGGGGGGGCGCAACATCATCAGCGCGGAGATGGGCCCCTTCCCCAAAATCAGCCCCGAGTATGTGGTGCGCGCTCAGCCGCAGCTGATCATGATCGGCAAGCGCAATGTGGACGGCCTCTATCAGCGCCCCGGTTGGGACCGCATTCCCGCCATCGCCAATAAACGCGTCTGCGTGTTCGACGCCGAGCAGAGCGATGTGATGGCAAGACCTGGCCCCCGCATGGGCGAGGCGGCGCAAATCATGGCCCGCTGCTTGAGAGAGCTGGGCAGCAGTAACAGCAAAGCCGCACACCCATGAGCCAAGCCGCTGGCAGCGCCCGTCTGAAGGCCTGGCCTTTGCTGGCCGGCCTGCTGCTGTGCAGTGGCTTGGCCTTGCTGCTGGGCGTGGCGGTGGGCAGCACCGGTCTGGCCTTCAGCTGGGTGGATGTGGACGCCGCCATGGCCGACCAGATCCTCTGGCAAATCCGTCTGCCGCGCTCGGCCGGGGCTTGGATGGCTGGTGCGCTGCTGGGTCTGGCCGGCGCCATCACCCAGGGCCTGTTTCGCAATCCGCTGGCCGACCCCTATTTGCTGGGCAGTGCCGCCGGGGCACGCCTGGGCGTGGCCATTGCGCTGGCCATGCTGGGCGGCTCGCCGCTGGGCATGGCCTGGCTGGAAAGAATCGGCCTCACCGGCGCGGCCTTTCTCGGCACGTTGGTCGGGGTCTCGCTGGCCTTGATGATGGCGCGCGGCGTGGAACACACTTTGCGCTTGTTGCTGGCCGGCGTGGTGGTGGGCGTGGTGCTGGGGGCCATCACCGATCTGATCAATCTCACCCACCCCGATATCTTGCGCACCATGCAAGCCTTTGTGCTGGGCACCACCGGCTTTTTGGGCTGGAACAGCGTCATCTTGATGGGCGTGGTGCTGGCCTTGAGCTTGGCTGTGGCCCTGGGCGGCAGCCAAGCGCTGGACGCGCTGACGCTGGGGGAAGCGACAGCGCAGTCGCTGGGCGTGCGCCTGAGCCTGGTGCGGGTGGCGCTGATTTTGGCCTTCGCCCTGGCCACCGGCACCGCCGTGGCGCAGACCGGCATGATCGCCTTTGTGGGCTTGGTGGCGCCGCATCTGGTGCGAAATGTCTGCCCGGTGCCGCATGGCAAGCTGCTGCTGCTTTCCGCCTGCGCGGGCGGCTTGCTGCTGTTGAGCGCCGATATCTTGTCGCGCTGGCTGATCGCACCGCAGGAGTTGCCAGTGGGCGTCATCACCGCGATTCTGGGCGGCGGCTATTTGCTGCGCCTGATGCACCGTCAACGAGGCCGGAGAAGCGCATGAACACTGGCTCCAAAGCTGCATCCATGCCCGGCGCCACAGCGCTGCGCTGCCACGAGCTGAGTGTCAGCTTGCAAGGCCAGCCTGTGCTGCACCGCATTGCGCTGGACCTGCCCTTGTCGCGCTGGACCGCCATCGTCGGCCCCAATGGCGCGGGCAAATCCACCCTGCTGCGCGCACTCACCGGCTTGATCCCCAGCTTGGGTCAAGTCGAGTTGCTGGACCGCCCGCTGCACCATTGGCCGACCAAAGCTCGCGCCCGTACCCTGGCCTGGCTGGGCCAAAACGAAGCCAGCGGTGAAGACTTGAGCGCACATGAGGTGGTGATGCTGGGCCGCTTGCCACACCGCGTCTGGCTGGCGCCCCCCAGCGCCAGCGACCACGCGGCGGTGTGCCAGGCCATGCAGCAAACCCAGTGCTGGGATTGGCGCGAGCGGGCCTTGGGCCAACTCTCGGGCGGCGAACGCCAACGCGTGCTGCTGGCTCGCGCCCTGGCGGTGCAGGCCCAGGTCTTGATGATGGACGAGCCCCTGGCGCATTTGGACCCACCGCATCAGGCCGACTGGTTGCAAATCGTGCGTGGCGAGGTGGCGCAGAGCCGCAGCGTCATCAGCGTGCTGCATGAACTCAATATCGCGCTGCAGGCCGATTGGCTGGTGGTGATGAGCGAGGGCCGGGTGCGCCATTGCGGCCCCCCGGCCGATGCCGCCACCCACGCCGCACTGCAAGAGGTCTTTGACCATCGCCTGCAATTGATCGAATGGCAAGGGCAATGGCTGGCTTTGCCCGGCGCTCCTGCAGCCTCTGCATCTGCACCCTTGACGCCCCCCATGGCCTCCTTGGCCAGCAATGTCTTGCCCCTGAAAGCCCGTCCCCATGACTGAATGCTTGGCGCTGATGATCAGCGCGCCCTCTTCCGGATCTGGCAAAACCAGCGTCACAGCCGCCATCGCCCGATGGCAGCGCCGGCTCGGCCGCCGAGTGCGGGTGTTCAAGACCGGGCCGGACTATTTGGACCCGATGATTTTGGAGCGCGCCAGCGCTCACCCGGTCTATCAACTGGATTTGTACATGGGCGGCCTGGACCACTGCCGGGCCTTGCTGGCCGAGGCCGCAAGCCAGGCCGACCTGATCCTGGTCGAAGGGGTGATGGGTTTGTTTGATGGCGACCCCAGCAGTGCGGACCTGGCCGCCGCCTTTGGCCTGCCGGTGCTGGCCGTGATTGACGCGTCCAGCATGGCCCAAACCTTTGCCGCCCTGGCCACCGGCTTGCAGCGTTACCGGCCCGACGTCAAGGTCTGCGGCGTGGTGGCCAACCGCGTCGGCAGCCCGGCGCACGGCAAGATGGTGGCACAGGGTCTGCCGCCCGATCTGCCCTTGATGGCCGCCCTGGCGCGCAATGAAAACCTGAGTCTGCCCGAACGCCACCTGGGGCTGGTGCAGGCCCTGGAGCTGCCCGAGCTGGACGCGCAACTGGACGCCTGGGCCGATCATTTGGCGCAAGCGCTGGAGCCCGAGTTCGAGTTCCCGCGGGTCCGCTTTGAGGCCGCGCCAACGCCCTATGCGCAAGCCTCCAAGCAGGCGCTGGCGGGGCGCCGCATCGCCGTCGCCCAAGACGCGGCCTTCAGCTTCATCTACCCCGCCAATCTGGACTGCTTGCGCGCCCTGGGCGCCGAGCTGCAGTTTTTCTCGCCCCTGCAGGGTCAGGTCTTGCCTGCTTGTGATGCGCTCTGGCTGCCGGGCGGCTACCCCGAGCTGCATGCGCAGACCCTGCGCCAGCACCCCAGCTTCTTCGCCGATCTGCGCCAGCATGTGCAGGCGGGCAAGCCGCTTTTGGCGGAGTGCGGCGGCATGTTGTGCCTGCTGGATCAGCTGACCGATGCGCAAGGCCAAGCCCATGTGATGGCGGGCCTCATGCCGGGCACGGCCCGCATGCAAAGCCGCCTGGCGGCCCTGGGCCTGCAAGCCATCGCCTGGCCGGAAGGGCTGCTGCGCGGACACAGCTTTCACTACTCCACCCTCGCCAGCCCCTTGCCCAGTTTGGCCACAGCCGAGAACCCCAACGCCGGCCGCACCGCCGAAGCGCTCTACCAACTCGGGTCGCTGCGAGCCAGCTATATCCACCATTACTTCCCATCCAATCCGGCTGCGGTCGCCGCCTTTTTTCGCGGTGAACAAGCCCTGAACTCCCATGGAAATTGAAAAGCCCCCGGTCGATCGCGAACGCATCATCCCCAGCGCCGAACGCCGCGGCCTGATCCTGGTTCACACCGGCGACGGCAAGGGCAAGAGCACCGCCGCCTTCGGCCTGGCGCTGCGCGCCCATGGGCGCGGCAAAGCGGTGAAGATCTACCAGTTCATGAAAGTGCCGAGTGCCCGCTTTGGTGAACACCGCATGTTCGAGCAACTGGGCGTGCCCATCGAGGGCCTGGGTGACGGCTTCAGCTGGAAGAGCAAAGACCTGGAGCACAGCGCCCAGCTGGCCCGCGATGGCTGGGCCCGCGCCGCAGCCACTATCGCCGCGGGTGAACACTTCCTGGTGGTGCTGGACGAGATCATGTACCCGCTGCGTTACGGCTGGCTGCCACTGGAGCCGGTGCTGCAGGCCTTGCGCGAGCGCCCGGCCCATGTCCATGTGGTGCTGACCGGACGTAACGCGCCGGACGAGCTGATCGAGCTGGCCGATACCGTCACCGAGATGACGCTGATCAAGCATCACTTCAAAGCGGGTGTGCCGGCGCAACGCGGCATTGAAGACTGAAGCCGCATGAGCTTGATGGCACTCATGCTGCCGCTGGCCCTGGGCATCGCCCTGCTGGTGGATCGCCTGCTGGGCGAGCCGCCGCTGTGGTGCCACCCGGTGGTGGGCATGGGGCGGTATTTGGGCGCGTTTGGCGGCAGACTCAGCGCCATGCCGCCCAGCCAAGCCTTCTTGGGCGGGGCCTTGGTGTGGCTGTTGGGCGCACTCTTGTGCACCGCGCTGGCCCTGAGTCTGGAACTGGGCTTGATCCACGCCCTGCGCCCTTGGCAGGACGCTTGGGGCCTGCTGGGCGCCGCATTGCTGCTGGGCCTGCTGCTCAAACCGCTGCTGGCTTGGCGCATGTTGGTCGATGAGGTGCTGAGCGTGGAGCGCGCGCTGGAGCAATCGCTGGCGGCCGGCCGCAGCCAGCTGGCCCGCCTGGTCAGCCGCGACACCTCGGCCCTGGATGCCGAGGCCGTACGTGAAGCAGCCATCGAGACCCTGGCTGAGAACCTGAACGACTCGGTGGTCGCTCCCCTGTTTTGGTTTGCGCTGGCGGGCCTGCCGGGCGCCGCGCTCTATCGCTTTGCCAATACCGCCGATGCCATGTGGGGCTACCGCGACCACCGCGAATGGTCGGGCAAATGGGCGGCCCGTGCCGACGATGTGCTGTCCTGGATCCCAGCGCGCATCACCGCCCTGGCCTTGATCGGCCTGCGGCCCCAGGGCTTGCTGCGGCTGGCCCAGCAAGCGGGCCGGACTCCCTCGCCCAATAGCGGCTGGCCGATGGCGGCCATGGCACTGCGCCTGAATCTGCGCCTGAGCAAGCCCGGCGTTTATGTGCTCCATGCCCAAGGTCGAAGCCCGCAGGCTGAAGACCTCCTGCAAGCCACCCGCCTGGCCCGCCGCGCCCTGTGGGCGACAGCCCTGCTGCTGGCATTCTGTGCCCTGAGTCTGAGGTTGCCGGCATGAGCATCAGGCCTATTCACGGCGGCACCGACAGCGGCCCCGCTGTGCTGCACGACTTCTCCACCAATGCCAACCCGCTGCCGCCGCCCGGCGCGCTGGTGCAGGCCTTACAAGCGGCGGAACGACGCCATTACCCTGACCCGCAGTACCGCTTGCTGCGCGAGCACTTGGCAGCCGCCCATGGCGTGGCCGCCGAGCAGGTCTTGCCCACGGCAGGCGGTGCCGAGGCGATACGGCGCCTGAGCCTGGCCGCTTTCTTGCTGGGCTTGCGCGAAGTGTGGGTGCCCGAACCCGGCTTTGGCGACTATGCAGCTGCCGCGCAAGCCCTGGGCTTGCAGCCGCGCGGCTACCGCAGTGCCGAGCAGTTGCTGGCCGCGCTGCAGGCCGGCGCCTTGGTGTGGATTTGTGAACCCTGCAACCCCAGCGGCAGCAGCCTGAGCGCCGAAACGCTTGCCGCCATCAGCGCCCGTGCGACCTTGACGGTGATCGATGGCGCCTACGACGCGCTGCGCCTGCACGGCACGGCACCCACCCTGCCCGCCAACTGCTGGCAGCTGCATTGCCCCAACAAAGCCCTGGGGCACACCGGCGTGCGCGCAGGCTATGTGTTAGCCCCCACGCAGGCCGATGCATTCAGCCAAGCCCTGCTTGCGAAGGTTCAGGACTTGGCGCCCAGCTGGGTCTTGTCTGGCGAGGGTCAGGTCTTGCTGCTGCAGCTGCACCGCCCCGAAATCCAAGCCTGGCTGGCCGAGTCGCGCCAACAATTGCGCGAATGGCAGGCCCTGCAACAAGCCCTGCTGGCGCGCTTGGGCTGGCAACAAAACCGCACATGCACCCCGTTTTGGCTGGCGCGCCCCCAGCTGCCTTGGCCCGATTTGCGCGCGCAGGGCATCAAGCTACGCGATGCGACATCGTTTGGCCTGCCCGGCTGGGTGCGCCTGGCCACCCTTCCCCCTTCATCGCAGCTTGCGCTGCAGAAAGCGATTCAGTCATGAGCAGCGCCAAAGCCGTGATGGTGCTGGGCACGACCAGCGGCGCCGGCAAAAGCTGGTTGGCCACGGCCCTGTGCCGCTACTACGCCCGCCAAGGGCTCAAGGTTGCGCCCTTCAAAGCGCAGAACATGAGCAATAACGCACGGGTGGTGCCGGGCCTGAACGCGCGCATGGGCGAAATCGGCAGCGCCCAGTACTTCCAGGCTCTGGCGGCACGGCGAACGCCCGAAGTGCGCATGAACCCGGTGCTGCTCAAGCCCGAGAAAGACACGGCCTCGCAAGTGATCGTGATGGGCGAAGTCGACAGCGAGTTGACGCACACGCCCTGGCGCGAACGCAGCGAGAAACTCTGGCAACGCGCCAAGCCGGCTTTGCATGCGCTGATGGCCGAGAACGATGTGGTGGTGATCGAGGGCGCGGGCTCGCCAGCCGAAATCAATCTGCACAGCAGCGATTACGTCAATATGCGCACCGCGCTGGAAGCCCAGGCCGCTTGCCTCTTGGTGAGCGATATCGACCGCGGCGGCGCTTTTGCCCATTTGTATGGCACCCATCAATTGCTGCCCGCGCCGGAGCGGGCGCTGATCCAGGGCTTTGTGCTGAACCGTTTTCGCGGCGATGCCAGCCTGCTTGCCCCCGGGCCCGAGCAGTTGCAAGCCTTGACCGGCGTGCCCACGGTGGCCGTGCTGCCAATGTGGCGGGGCCACGGCCTGCCGGAAGAAGACGGCGTGTTTGACGACCGCCCCAGCGGTGGCGCAGGCTTGCAGATCGCCATCGTCGCCTACCCGCGCCTGTCGAATCTGGACGAGTTCCAGCCGCTGCGCAGCCTGCCCGGCGTGCGGCTCAGCTGGGCGCGCAGCCTCGCTGAATTGAGCGGCGCGGACTGGATCATCCTGCCGGGTTCCAAGGCCGTCGCGGCCGATCTGGCCTGGCTGCGCGCGCAAGGGCTGGACCTGGTGATTGCGCAGCACGCCGCCGCGGGCAAGCCCCTGTTGGGCATTTGCGGCGGCCTGCAAATGCTGGGCGAAAGCCTGCTGGACCCGCACCAGCTGGATGGCAATGCGCCCGGCCTGGGCCTGCTGCCCCTGGTCACGCAGTTTGAGCGAGAAAAACTCTTGCGCCCCTCACAGCTGCGCTTTGGCCCTTTGAGCGGGCGCTGGGCGGCGCTCAGCGAAATCCAGACCCAGGGCTATGAGATCCACCATGGCCGCACCGTGCAACACCCCAGCCTGGCGCCTGCCTGTGTGACCCTGCACAACGATGCCGGCGAAGCGATTGGCTGGCAAGCCGGCTCGGTGCTGGGCTGCTATGCCCACGGTCTGTTTGAGCAAGCCCCGGTGATGCAAGCCTTGTTCGGCACCCAAGTGGCCAGCCTGGACAGCGTCTTTGAAGGCTTGGCCGATTACATCGACACACACTTCAAAGCCGGTGTGCTGATGGGCTTGCTGCAATCCAAGAAAGACCGTTCATGAGCACGCCGCAACGCATTGCCTGCCTGTCCACCGAGGCCGTGGACATCCTCTACCGCCTCGGCGCCCAAGACCACATCGCCGGCATTTCCGGCTACACCGTCTACCCGCCCGAGGCCCGGCACGACAAGCCCAAGATCAGCGGCTTCACCAGCATGAAGCTGGAAAGAATCCAGGCGGTGCAGCCCGATCTGGTGATTGGGTTTTCAGACCTGCAAAAGCCGCTGTTGACGGAATGTGAAGCGGCGGGCCTGCCCACGCTGCTGTTTGACCACCGCGACATCGCGGGCATTCATCAGATGGTGCGGCAACTCGGCAGCCTTGTGCAGCGCCAGCAACATGCCGAAGCCCTGTGCCTGCAATTGCAGCAATGCCAAGACGAGATTGCAGCGGCAGCCCAGCAATTGCCGCGCCCACCGCGCGTGTACTTTGAGGAATGGGACGAGCCCATGATCTGCGGCATCGGCTGGGTCAGCGAGATCATCAGCCTGGCGGGCGGCGAAGATGTGTTTGCAGACCGCTCGCGTGCAGGCTTTGCCAAACAACGCATCGTCAGCGCCGACGAGGTGCTCCAGCGTCGCCCCGAGCTGATTCTGGGCAGCTGGTGCGGCAAACGCTTTGTGCCGGACAAAGTGCTCGCCCGCCCCGGCTTTGCCGAACTCGGCGCCACGCTCATGGAAATCAAATCGGCCGACATCCTGGCCCCCGGCCCGACCGCGATTGAACGCGGCGCCCGGCAAGTGCAGGCCGCGCTGCAAGCTTTTTTCAACAAACCCTCCGCTGAAACCTCATCATGCAAGACCTGACCCCCTTGATCCCCCACATCCCGCCGATCGACGAACCGGCCTTGAGTGAGGCCCTGCAGCGCCGCATTGACGGCAAAACCAAACCCCTCGGATCTTTGGGGCAGTTGGAGGCGCTGATGTTGCGCCTGGGGATGATTCTGGGCAGCGAAACGCCTCAGTTGCGCGAGCCGCAATTGATGGTGTTTGCCGGCGATCACGGGCTGGCAGCGCGCGGCGTTTCGGCCTACCCCAGTGATGTGACCTGGCAGATGGTGGAAAACTTTCTCGCGGGCGGCGCGGCAGTTTCGGTGCTGGCTCGCCAGCATGGTTTGGCCTTGCGAGTGATCGACGCCGGCGTGGCCCATGACTTCGCGCCGCGTGCCGACTTGATCTCAGCCAAGCTGGCGCACGGGACAGCCGACAGCAGCCAACAAGCCGCCATGAGCGCCGAGCAATGCCAGCAAGCCCTTCGCCAAGGCCGACGCATCTTGAGCGAAGCACCAGGCAATGCCTTGCTGCTGGGCGAAATGGGGATTGGCAACACTTCCAGCGCCGCCCTGCTGCTGGCACGCCTGCAAAACCTGCCGATCGAGCGCTGCGCCGGCCGCGGCACCGGCCTGGATGATGCCGCCTTGGCGCGCAAGATCGAGGTGCTCAGCGGCGTGCTGCAACTGCACGCCGAGGCGGTGGAGCCGCTGCAAGCCTTGGCCGCCCTGGGCGGGTTTGAGATCGCCATGATGGTGGGTGCGGTGCTGCAAGCGGCGCTGGAGCGCCGCGTCATCGTGGTGGATGGCTTTATCGCCAGCGGCGCGGTCTTGGTGGCGGCGAAGCTGCAACCGGCGGTTTTGCAGCGCTGCGTGTTCGCCCACCGGTCCAAAGAAAGTGGCCACCATTTGATGCTGGAAGCCCTGCAGGCTCAGCCATTGCTGGACTTGGGGCTGCGTTTGGGCGAAGGCTCGGGCGCCGCCCTGGCCTGGCCCTTGCTGCAGTCCGCCTGCCGCATTCTGGCCGAGATGGCCAGCTTCGAATCGGCCGGTGTCAGCCAGCAGCAATGATCCCAGGGTCCGTCCCCGCCCGGCCTGACGAAAAGTTCTCAGCATTCACTGAAAAGTCTTTGTTTACATCAGCGCCGGGCTGGCCATAATCAGGGTCAGCAAGCATGAGGGCGCTCCATGACAGACTTGGTTTTCGCTGAGGAATTGCCGGACCCTTCGCTCGATGACTCGGGCAACAAGGCGATTGAACCCTGGGTGGTGATGATCGTCGACGACGACGTGGCCGTGCACCAGGTGACGCAGCTGGTGATGGCGGATTTTGAGTTCTCGGGGCGCCGCCTGCATTTCCTGGATGCCTACAGCGGCGCCGAAGCACGCGAGCTGCTCAAGACTCGCAAAGACATTGCGCTGATCTTGCTCGATGTGGTGATGGAGTCGGAGCATGCCGGCCTGGACTTGGCCCGCTACATCCGCGAAGAGCTGGAGAACCACCATGTGCGCATCGTGCTGCGCACCGGTCAACCCGGCCAAGCCCCGGAAGAGCACGTCATCAAGACCTATGACATCAACGACTACAAAGAAAAAACCGAGCTGACCAAGCGCAAGCTGATCACGGTTTTTTACGCGGCGCTGCGCAGCTACCGCGACATCATGATCATCGAACAATCGCGCCAGGCGCTGCGCCGCTCGATTGATGCCATCACCCGCATTTACGACTCGCAAAACCTGCGCCGCTTTGCCTCCGGCGTGCTGGAGCAGGTGACGCATCTGCTCGGCATCGATGCGCGGGCTTTGTGCGCCAGTCGTGTCTCTGCTTACGCGGCCTCGCACATCGAAGGCCGCTTGAAGGTCTTGGCCGCCACGGCCGAATATTCACGCCTGCTGGTGGACGATGAGATTGGCAATTTGCCGCCCGAGGTCAAGCACGCCTTGGACCGCGCGCTGATCGACCGCGTGGGCTATTTTGACTCCCATCATTTTGTCGGTTACTACCGCAGCAGCACCGACAACGAGACCCTGCTTTACATGGCCTTCTCTGACCCGGTGGATGCGCAGGCGCGCGAGCTGCTGGAGATTTTTTGCGCCAACGTCGCCATCACCTACGAGACCCTGCTGCTGCGCGAAGAAATCCAAGACACACAACGCTCCACGGTCTACATCATTGGCGAGGCGGTGGAGCGGCGCTCCAAAGAGACCGGCGCCCATGTGCGGCGCGTGGGCGAGTTGTCTGCGCTCTTGGCCGAAACCTCGGGCATGCGCTCCACCGATGTGGAGTTCATGCGCCAGGCGGCTCCGCTGCACGATGTAGGCAAGATCGGCATTCCCGACCGGGTATTGAACAAGCCCAGCAAGCTCGACCCTGAGGAATGGGAGATCATGAAGGGCCATGCGCGCATCGGCTTTGAGCTCTTAAGCAAGTCCGACAAACGCATCCTGCAGCTCGGCGCCATCATTGCCCATGAACACCATGAGCGCTGGGACGGCGGCGGCTATCCCCGCGGCCTGATTGGCGAGCAAATCAATATCGCCGGGCGCATTGTGGCCCTGGCCGATGTGCTGGACGCCTTGGTCAGCCAGCGTTGCTACAAAGAGCCCTGGAACTTTGAGGCCGCCCTGGCCTATGTCAATGAGCAGGCCGGACTGCAGTTTGACCCCGGCTTGGTCAAGCAACTGATGGACAACCTGGACGCGGTGCACGCGATCTACCAGCGCTACCCTGACCATTGAGCCATGAGCACCGAACCGCGCGCAGGCGCTTTTGACTCTGAGGAAGGTCGGCAGCTGGCCGAGGCTGCGCTTCGCACCGTCAGCCTGTCCATCGCCAAAACCAGTGGCGAGCAGTTTTTTCGCCAACTGGTCAAAGAGTTGGCCCAAGCGCTGGATGTGCATTACGTGATTGCTGGCCGTCTGGTGGCGCTCGAAGACCTTGGCCAGGCCCAGCCGACACAAGCGGTGGAGAACGAAGGCATCCAGACCCTGGCGGTTTGGGCAGGTCAAGACTGGATGCCCAATATCCGCTATTCACTCAAGGGCACACCCTGCGCCAATGTCAGCAGCCAGGACATGTGCTTTCACGCCTGCGGTGTGCAGCAAGCCTATCCCGAAGACGTTTTATTGACCGAGATGGGCGCGCAAAGCTATGTCGGCATGCCTATGGTGGGCAGCGAAGGCAAAACTTTGGGTATTTTGGTGGCGCTGGACACCCGCGAGATCAGCGAGCGCAAGCGCTTGCTGGCCCTGTCGCTGCTGTCGATTTTTGCGGCCCGCTGTGCGGTTGAATTGCAGCACCAAGACCATGTGGCCGAGTTAGAAGCCCATGTCCGTGCACGCACCGAAGAATTGAACCACGCCACGCGGCGCTTGGTGGAACAAGAAAAACTGGCCGCCTTGGGCGGCTTTGTGGCGGGCTTTGCGCATGAGATCAACACGCCCATCGGCATTGCGGTGACCGCCGCTTCGGGCATGGAAGAGTTTGCCCGCAGCCTCAAGCGCAAACTCAGTGGCGAGAAAGTCAGCCGCGTGGAATTGCAAGCCCTGGCCGACCATTTGGAGAGCGGCGCGCAACTGGTCAACAGCAATCTGAGCCGGGCGGCGGGCTTGATCTCCAGCTTCAAAATGCTGGCGGTGGACCAAGCCAATGAAGAAGAGTCCCGCCTGGACCTGCGCGACTATTTGCGCCAGCTGATCGTGGCCCATCAGCCGGTCTTGCGCAGCGCCCATACCGAGGTACAACTCGATGCACCCGAGCCCTTGCGGGTGACGCTGGCGGCGGGCCTGTTCTCGCAAATCATCTCCAACCTGATCGTCAACACCCTGACCCACGCTTTTGATGAAGTGACCGAGCGCTCCTTGGAGGATCTCCAAGACCCCAAGCAAGCCGAGCCTGCGCCCCCGCCACAGCGCCGCATCGACATCGCCTTGCATGCCGAGGGCAATCAGCTGCATCTGCATTTCGGCGACAACGGTCGGGGGGCCAGCCCGGAAGTGGCCCGTCGCCTGTTCGAGCCCTACTTCACCACCCGGCGCGGTCAGGGCGGCACCGGCCTGGGTTTGCACATCGTCAATTCACTGTGCCAACGCATGGGCGGCAGTATCAGCATCGACCCGCACCACCAGCCGGGCCTGGGCTTTTTGATCGAGCTGCCGTTGCGCCCCTGAATGCGGCGGCGTCGCCCGCCGCGCGCAGGGCAGAATCCGGGCCTGCCTACCGCCCCTACCGCCCCTTTCGCCATGAGCGCCCTGCTGCACGAACTCCGCCTTTTCTTCATTGCGCTGCAATTCTTCAGCCGCTGCCCGATCCCGGCCTGGGTGGGCTTTGAGCCCAGGTGGTTGCAGCAATGCGCGCGCCACTTTCCGGCCGTGGGCCTGTGTGTGGGGGCTTTTGCTGGCCTGGTGTTGTGGGCGGCTTTGTGGGTTTGGCCGCCCGCCGTGGCCGTGGGCCTGAGCATGGCGGCCAGCATCTGGATGACCGGCGGCTTCCACGAAGACGGCTGGGCCGACAGCTGCGACGGCCTGGGCGGCAGCGTCAGCCGCGCGCGTGCGCTCGAGATCATGAAGGACTCGCGCATCGGCAGCTATGGCGCTTTGGGCCTGATCCTGATGCTGGGCCTGAAGGCCAGCACCCTGCTCAGCTTGGTGGAAAGTGACCCCATGCTGGCCGTGCTGCTGACGGTATTCGCCCACGCAGGTTCGCGTGCTGCGCCCGTGTGGCTGATGCACAGCCTGTCCTATGCCGGCGATGCCGATCACGCCAAGGCCAAACCACTGGCCACGCAGGCCAATGGCCTGACCCTGGCCGTGGCCTTCGGCTGGGTGATTGCAGCAGGTACTGTGCTGCTGAGCCTGCAAAGCCAGCTGCTGCCCAGCCTTGTCCTGGCCTTGTTGGTCGCCGCCGGACTCACCTTGTCTATGCAGGGCTGGCTGGAACGCCGCCTGGGCGGCTATACCGGCGACAACCTGGGCGCCACCCAGCAGCTGGTGGAGCTGGGTCTGTTGTTGAGCTTTTTGGCGCTTGTGAATGTCGGCTGAGGGCGCACTGTGGGTGTGGCGACACCCCCGACCCGAGGCGGCCCAGGGGCGCTGCATCGGTGCCGGCAGTGATCTGCCCGTGCATTGGCGCCGCGCCAAGCGCCTGGCTCGCAAGATTCAAAAAATTGCCAAACGGCAAGGCATGCCCCGACGGGTGTACAGCTCGCCGCTGCGACGCTGTGCCGACGTTGCGGCCTGGCTGAGGTCCTGGGGTTGGCAGCATTGTGTCGATGCTGCTTTGTTGGAGCTGAACTTTGGCCGCTGGGAGGGCCAGGCTTGGGCCCACATCCGCCAAGCGGAGGTCGATGCCTGGATTGCCGACTTCGTCCACCACGCCCCTGGCGACGGCGAGTCTTTGGCGCAACTGCTGGAACGCGCCGGCCAATGGCAGCCCAGCGCTGGCCCCGGCGTGGTGATCAGCCATGGCGGCTGGATGCTGGCTCGCCGCTGGCTGGCAGAGCATGGCGAGAAAGCACCAAGCGCCGAGCATTGGCCCAAGCCCCCCGCCTATGCGGAGCTCTGGCGGCTTTGAGCCCAGCCCCCTGGCAATCTCCTGCGCTAGTATGGCGACATGACGCAAGGATCCTGTTTCCCCAGAGCCGGCGCCGCCTTGGCCCGACTCGCCCCCTGGCTCTTGACGCTGGGCGTCATCAGTGGATGCGCCAGCATGAGTGAGTCGCATTGCCGCCAAGCCGATTGGTACGCCCGCGGCTTGAGCGATGGCCGCACGGGCTACAGCTCATCGCGAATTGACGACCATGTCGATGCCTGCAGCAAAGCTGGCGTCACGCCCGACCGAAGCCGCTGGACCCAAGGCTGGGAAAACGGCATTCGCAGCTACTGTACCGCCAGCAACGGTTGGCAAGAGGGTTCACGCAATGGCGTGTATTGGGGGGGCTGCCGGGGCCAAGACGGAGAAGATGCTTTTCTGAACCACTATCGCCTGGGCCAACAACTCTATGGCTTGCTGCAGCAAGTGCAACGCAATGACAGCGAGTCCCGACGCCTGGAGCAATTGCTGCGCGATGCGAAGACCGACGATGAACGCAGCAAGGCGCGCGAGCAGCTGCGTCGCGTCGACACAGAGCAACTGCGCTTGCGCGCCTTGATCACCGGCATGCACTTGCTGGCTCCCCGATAAGCGTCGGCGCCCCAGCGCTCGGGTCTTTTTAAATCACCGCTTGCCGCTCAGCATTGGCCTTGGACCAATGCAAGATCTCATAGCTTTGGCGCAAACCGGCGGTGTAGAAGGGGTCCGTCTTCAACACCGCCTCGAGCTGCGCTTTCGAGTCGGCATGGGCCACCCACAAGCCCCCCTTGGGTGCTTGACCGGGCTCATGGCGCAGCGAACCGCCCACCGGAATCATCTCGCGATGGGTCTCCAGCCAATCGATATGGGCTTGTAGATTGGCAGCGCGAAGCTCGGCGTGATCGGGCTTGTCGGTGAAGATGACGGCAAAAAGCATGCAGGCCTCGGTAAGAAAAGGGTGGCGCTATTCTGGCCGGTCCAGCTTCTTGCTCAGCAAAATGGTGGACACCGTGTCCACCACACCCTTGATGGCGCGGATGCGATCCAGCAAGGCATCGAGCTCTTCGGTGGAGTCGGTGGTCAACATAGCGCACAAATCAAAGCGCCCACTGACGGCGTAAAGCTGGTGAATTTCATGCCGGCGTGTCAGCTCGCGCGCCACCTCGGGCTCCAGCTTGGAGTCCACCGAAATCAAGACCATCACCCGGATGCCGGGTGCTGCACGACGCGCAGCCATGCTGATGGTGTAGCCGGTGATGTGACCACCATCCTCCAGCGCCTTCAGGCGTAGCTGCACCGTGCTGCGTGCCACCCCCAAGGCCTTGGCCAGCTTGACCACCGGCAGCCGCGCATTGACGCGCAACAACTCCAAGAGCTGTCGGTCCAAATCGTCCAGCGCACTCAAGCTGAGCCCGTCTTTTGAAGCTACCACTCGAAAACCACCCGTCACTTTGCTTGAATTGCAGTCATTATGACTGACACAAAAGCCTGGTTGAACTCAATTTGCACATAGGGTTCGGCCGAACTGATTTCTAAAATTTCGGCAATACCCATGGTCAGCGCAAGGCCATGGCGACACCAGGAGACACACCATGCTGCAAAAAGTGATCGAAGTTCAGTCCGCCCAGACCCAGCAAGCGGCCCCGGCGGCCAGCCAGAAACTGCTGACACGTGCCGAGCTGGACGCCTATGACCCCCGCGCCGAGTCTTGGCAAAAGCAATTCGCACGCCGCTACACCCATCACTCCGAGCTCAATGGCGTGTTGAACCATGTGGAGAACGTCGACGAGACGGTCTACAGCAAGTTCGCCGTGGCCCTGACGCCCTATATGGCGCAGCTGATGGACAAGGACGACCCGAACTGCCCGATCCGCCTGCAATACCTGCCCAGCCACCACGAGCAGACCAAGCCCGGCTTCGCCACCATGCTGGACCAGCTCGGCGAAGAAGGCGACACCATTCCCGGCACCAGCATCGTGCACCGCTACCCGCGCCGCGTGCTGTTCCTGGTGTCCAACACCTGCGCCACCTTGTGCCGCTTCTGCACCCGCAAGCGCATGGTCTCGCAGCCCAGCGGCTCTGTGCACAAGGACGAGATCGAAGCCTCCATCGACTACATCGCCAACAACACCCAGATTCAAGACGTCTTGCTCTCGGGCGGCGACCCGCTGACCTTCACCGACGAACGCCTGGACTACATCCTGGGCGAGCTGCGCCGTCGCGCCCCGCATGTGCGCTTCTTGCGCATGGGCTCGCGCATGGTGGTGCAGCTGCCCACACGCATCACGCCGGAGCTCTGCGCCGTGCTGGAAAAGCACCGCGTGCAGATGGTCAACATCCACATCAACCACCCCAAGGAAATCACCTCCTTGCTGCGCGAGCGCGTCAAGCTGATCCAAAAGGCCGGCGTGATGATGGGCTTGCAAACCGTCTGCCTGAAGGGCGTGAACGACGACGTCGAGGTGATGCGCGAGCTCTTCATGCAAACCATCGAGATGGGCGTGCGCCCCTACTACGTCTACTCCACCGATATGGTCGAAGGCGCGCACCACTTCATCGTGCCGCATCAGCGCATGATCGAGCTGTACGAAGGCCTGCGCGGTTGGATCAGCGGGCCAGCGGTGCCAACCTTTATCGTCGACGGCTTGGGTGGCCTGGGCAAGCTGCCCATCATCCCCAGCTATGTGCGCGAAGAAGAGCTGCCCGATGGCAGCGGCACCACCGTGAAGTGCCGCAACTACGCGGGCAAGACCGTGGAGATGCCGGGCCTGGGCCTGAACTACAGCCTGCCCACCCGCAGCAACTGAGGGCCTTGGCGTGCAATTCACTCCTTCGCCCTACGGCATTCACCGCGTCATCGAGCCCCAGGGGGTGCTGCCCCAGGGCGCCTGGAAAATCTCCAACAGCATGGAGATCGCCGACAACGAAATCTTGATCGAGGTCAGCGCGCTCAATATCGACTCGGCCAGCTTCACCCAGGTCAAAAAAGAAGCCGCGGGCGACCCAGCGCGCATTGAAGCGGCGGTGCGCAGCATCGTTGAGCAGCGCGGCAAGATGCACAACCCGGTGACGGGCTCGGGCGGCATGTTGATCGGCAGCGTGGCGCAGATCGGCGCAGCCCTGGCCGGCAAGACCGATCTCCAGGTGGGAGACAAAATCGCCACCTTGGTGTCGCTGTCTTTGACACCCTTGCGCATCGACGCGGTGAAGCAGATCCATGTGGAGAAAGACCAGATCGAGATCAGCGGCCGTGCGGTGCTGTTCGAGACGGGGCTGTACGCCAAGCTGCCGGCCGACATTCCGGAGAACGTGGCGCTGGCGATTTTGGATGTGGCCGGGGCGCCAGCGCAAACGGCGCGCTTGGTGCAAGCCGGCGACACCGTGGTGGTGATCGGCGGCGGCGGCAAGTCGGGCACGCTGTGCGTTTATGAAGCCAAGAAGCGCGTGGGCCCAAACGGCTTGGTGATTGGCGTCTCGCCTTTCGCCAAAGACTGCGAGCGCATGCGCGAGCACGGCTGGGTGGACCATGCTTTGCAAGTGGATGCCACCGATGCGGTGGCGCTGATGCAGGCCGTGAGCGAGGTCACGGGGGGCCGCATGGCCGATGTGACGATCAACTGCGTCAACATCCAAAACACCGAGATGGGCAGCATTTTGGCCACCCGAGATGGCGGCAAGATCTACTTCTTCTCCATGGCCACCAGCTTCACTGCAGCGGCCTTGGGCGCCGAAGGCGTGGGCAAAGACGTGGAGATGATTGTGGGCAATGGCTATGCCAAGGGCCATGCAAACTTTGCGCTGGCTTTGCTGCGCGAGAGCCCGCGCCTGCGTCAGCTGTTTGAAGCGCTCTACGTTTGAAGGATGAGCCCAGCAATGGACATGAAGGCTTCGACGCAGTCCAGTCTTTGGCAGCGCATCCGCCAAGCCCAGGTTGAAACGCTGGCGGTGATGGGCATGGCCAAGAACACCGGCAAGACGGTGGCCTTGAACCATGTCTTGGCCCAAGCCCAAGCGGCGCAGGTGCCGGTGGGCGTCACGTCAATTGGCCGCGACGGCGAAGACCGCGATCAGGTCTTTCTCTTCCCCAAGCCGCCAGTGCTGATTTGGCCGGGCAGCCTGGTCGCGACGGCGCGCGACACCTTGCCCCGTGCCAAGCTGAAGTTCAAGCTGCTGGGCGGCACCGGCATTGATTCGCCGATGGGCGAGATCGTCATCGTCAAGGCGCTTGAGTACGGCGAGATGGAGATCGCAGGCGCTTCGCGCAGCAGCGATCAGCAACGCATCATTCACCGCCTCAAGCAAGCCGGCTGCGAGTTGGTGGTGCTGGACGGCGCCCTGGGCCGCAGCCATCACGCCTCACCGGCAATTGCGGACGGCGTGATCCTGGCCACCGGCGCGGCGCTGGGCGGCGGCATTGGCGATGTGCTCCGCAAGACCGGCGACCGGCTGGCCATCCTGGGCCTGCCGCCTGTGCCGGCCGAAACCGGCGCGCGGGTGCAAGACGTGTTTGCCAGAGGCGGCGTGGGTCTGTGGGACGGCCAAGGGCGTCTGCTCTATCGCGCCGAGATTGCCAGCCTGAATGCGGCCTCGGTGCTGCTGGCCTATGCCGAGCGCGATGTCGGCACCTTGGCCGTCAGCGGCGCTGTCGGGCGCCTGCTTTGGAAGGCCATCAGTCAATTGGCGGCCTTGCGCAGCGCGGCCAGCCAAGGCCTGCAAATCGTGGTGGCCGATGGCACCAAGCTCTTTGTCGATGCCCTCGAGGTGCAGGCCTTGACGCGCGCCGGCGGGCGGCTCTATGGCTACCGCAGCATCCGCATCCTGGGTCTGACGCTCAACCCCTTCTCGCCCATGGGCGGCAGCTTTGAGGGCCGCGAGTTTCTGCACCATGCGCGCGAGGCCTTCAGCGGCTACGACGTCAGCGATGTGGTGCTGGAGTCCGGCGCCGCGCAAGAACTCGAACAACAACAACTCAATACCGGAGACCTTCACCATGTCGCAACTGCAACTTGACGCGAGCCAGATTGCCCGCGCCCGCGACTCGGCGCGCCGCATCGCCCGCAGCGTGTTCGACGAAATGAGCCAGTTCACCACCACCACCGTGGAGCGCGCCACCCTGCGCTTGCTGGGCGTGGACGGTGTCGACGAGAACTATGTGCCCCTGCCCAACCGGGTGGTCAGCCATTTGCAAGAGCAGCAACTGCTGCCGCATGGCGCGGCCTGGATCATGGCCGGCGCGATGCAAGAACATGGCCTGACGGCGCAGCAGGTGGCCGAAGCCGTGGCCCAGGGCAAGCTGGTGCTGAGCTTGCCAAAGGACAGCGAGGCGGCCCGCAAGGCCGCGCAGGCGCAGGCCAAAACCATGTGCGAGCACATCGCCGCGCACCGTCACTACCGCGCCCAAGAAATCAAAAACGTCGGCGAAGCCAAAACGCCCTGGCTCTACCTGATTGTGGCCACCGGCAATATCTATGAGGACGTGACCCAGGCCTGCGCCGCCGCCGAGCAAGGCGCCGACATCATTGCCGTGATCCGCTCCACCGGCCAAAGCCTCTTGGACTATGTGCCCTATGGCGCCACCACCGAGGGCTTTGGCGGCACCTATGCCACGCAGGAGAACTTCCGCCTGATGCGCAAGGCGCTGGACGAAGTGGGCAAGAAGCTCAACCGCTACATCCGCCTGACCAATTACTGCTCCGGCCTGTGCATGCCCGAGATCGCGGCCATGGGCGCGATGGAGCGGCTGGACATGATGCTCAACGACTCGATGTACGGCATCATCTTCCGCGACATCAATATGAAGCGGACCTTCATCGACCAGTTCTTCTCGCGCATGGTCAATGCCTACGCCGGCATCATCATCAACACCGGCGAGGACAACTACCTGACCACGGCCGATGCCTATGACGCCGCCCACACCGTGCTGGCCTCGCAGCTGATCAACGAGCAGTTCGCCTACCTCTCGGGCCTGAAGCCCGATCAAATGGGCCTGGGCCACGCGTTTGAAATCAACCCCGATTTGGAGAACGGATTCCTCTGGGAGATTGCCCACGCGCAGCTGGTGCGACAGGTCTTCCCCGAGGCCTCGCTGAAGTACATGCCGCCCACCAAACACATGACCGGCAATATCTTCAAAGGCCATATCCAAGACGCCTTGTTCAATATGGTCAGCAGCATGACCGACCAGAACATCCACCTCTTGGGCATGATGACCGAGGCCATCCACACCCCCTTCATCCAGGACCGTTTCCTGGCGATTCAAAACGCCAAGTATGTGTTTGGCACCATGAAGGACCTGGGCTCGGAGATCGAGTTCAAGCGCGGCGGCAAGATCGAATCGCGCGCCCAAGAGGTGCTGGCCGAGACCGAAACCATCCTGGCCGAGATCGAAAAAATCGGCCTGCCCGCCGCCATCAGCAAAGGCACTTTCGCCGAGATTTCGCGCACCCCCACCGGCGGCAAAGGCCTGGATGGCGTGATCGCCAAAGCCCCCGATTACTTCAACCCCTTCCCCCCATTGATGATGCCGGAGCTGCAACAACTGCAGGCCCAAGGCGCCCAGGGAGGCCTGTGAGATGAGCGAACAACAACACCTCAACACCGCTGCCGAAAGCCACGACGCCATCCCCTCGCAATGGGTCAAGCCTTATGGCGACACCCTCGATGATGGCCGCGTGCAACTCTCTTTCACTCTGCCCGTGCCCTTGGATGAAACCGCCAAAGAAGGCGCCAAGATGCTGGCCCTGCAGATGGGCTTGGAAGAGCCTTCGGTGGTGCATGCCGAGGCCATGGGCTCGGGCTTTTCTTTCTTCGTGGTGTACGGCCAGTGCAAACACCGCGTCGACCTGAGCAAGCTCAAGGTCGCCAAGCCCGAATTCGAAGTGCTGGACAAAGACGGCGTCAATGCCCTGATCGCCGAGAAGATGGGCCGCCGCATGGTGGTGGTGGGCGCCTGCATCGAGACCGATGCCCACACCGTCGGCATCGACGCCATCATGAATATGAAGGGCTACAACGGCCACAAGGGGCTGGAGAGCTATCACGAGATCCGCGCCATCAATATGGGCGCGCAAGTGGACTCGGAAGACCTGGTCAGCCGCGTGATTGAAGAAAAAGCCGATGTGATCTTGGTCTCGCAAGTGGTGACGCAAAAAAACATCCACCTCGACAACCTGACCAAGCTGAGCGATCTGCTGGAGGCCGAGGGCCTGCGCGACCAGGTGATCCTGATCGTGGGCGGCCCGCGCATCAGCCATGAGTTGGCCAAGGAGCTGGGCTATGACGCCGGCTTTGGCACCAAGACCTATGCCGAGGATGTGGCATCGTTTGCCATTCATGAATGGATCAAAAGGAAAGCCGCATGACTTTTCAAGCCCCCACGCTCACTTCGTTCACTGCCCCCCGAGGGGGCGCGGGCCTCCCTTGGGGCGGCCCGGCGGGAGTCCCAACATGACAACAAGCAACATCACCAGCCTGATCCGCCTGCGCATGAGCGCGCACGACGCCCATTACGCCGGCAATCTGGTCGACGGCTCGCGCATGCTCAATTTGTTTGGCGATGTGGCCACCGAGTTGCTGATCCGCAGCGATGGCGATGAAGGCCTGTTCGTGGCCTACGACAAGGTGGAGTTCCTGGCCCCAGTCTTCGCGGGCGACTACATCGAGGCCACTGGCAGCATCGTCAGCCTGGGCAAGTCTTCGCGCAAGATGGTGTTTGAAGCGCGCAAGGTGATCAGCGCCGCCAACATCCCCGGCCAAGTCTCGGCCGCCGATGTCTTGGCCGAGCCGATTGTGGTGTGCCGCGCTTCCGGTACTTGCGTGGTGCCACTGCCGCTGCAACGCGGCCCCGCCAGCACCAAGGCCTGAGACCATGGACAAGCTGATCATCACCGCCGCCCTGACCGGCGCCGAAGTCACCCGCGAGCAGCAACCCGCGTTGCCGATCACGCCGGACGAGATCGCTGAGGCCGCCGCCGAGTGCGCGCGAGCCGGGGCCTCCATCGTTCATGTGCATGGGCGCCTGGCCGACGGCAGCTCCACGCAAGACAAAGAGGTCTACCGTCAGATCATCGAGAAGACCCGGGCGCTTTGCGATGTGATCGTGCAGGTCTCCACCGGCGGTGCGGTCGGCATGACGCCGCAAGAGCGGCTGGCCCCGGTCACGCTCCAACCCGAGATGGCCACGCTGTCCATGGGCACGGTCAACTTCGGCGGCGATGTGTTCATGAATCACCCGGCCGATATGGAAGTCTTCGCCGCGGCCATGCAGGAACACGGCGTCAAGCCCGAGTTCGAAATCTTCGACAGCGGCATGCTGACGACAACATTGCGTTGGCTCAAAAAAGGCATCGTCCAAGGCCCGCTGCACTTTGACTTTGTGCTGGGCATTCCGGGCGGCATGGCGGGCACGCCCGAAGCCCTGATGTATCTGCGCTCCCAACTGCCCGAAGGCAGCAGCTGGACGGTGGCCGGCATCGGCGCCGCGCAACTGCCGCTGGGCGCCTTGGCCATTGTGCTGGGCGGCCATGTGCGCGTCGGCTTTGAAGACAATATCTATTTCCGCAAGGGCGAGTTGGCGCGCAGCAATGCGCAGTTGGTGGAGCGCATGGCCCACATCGCCCGCCAAATGGACCGCGCCGTGGCCACGCCCGACGAGGCTCGCGCCCTGCTGGGCATCCGCCCGCGCTGAAGAACCCGCAGAACGACTGCGCTCAGGCCTTGACGGCGGTCAGCCGCAGGTACTTGGCCATCAGCGTGTCTTTGTCTTCCACATGCGCCGGGTTCACCGGGATGCAGGCCACCGGACAGAGCTGCACACATTGCGGCTCATCAAAGTGCCCCACGCACTCGGTGCATTTGTGGGGGTCAATTTGGTAGAACTCCTCGCCCATCGAGATCGCCTCGTTGGGGCACTCGGGCTCGCAGACGTCGCAGTTGATGCATTCGTCGGTGATCATCAGCGCCATGGCGCACCCTCCTCCAAACCGACGAATACGGGCAGCGCTTGCAAGCGCAGCCCGCGTGCAAGGGCGCAAGGCATGCCTTGCGGACTCCCCTTGCCCGTGTCGGTGATCATCAACGCCATGGCGCAACCTCCTCCAAACCGACGAATACGGGCAGCGCTTGCAAGCGCAGCCCGCGTGCAAGGGCGCAAGGCATGCCTTGCGGACTCCCCTTGCCCGTGTCGGTGATCATCAGCGCCATCTCAAGCCCCTCCGCTGCTCTGCGCTTGCAAACGCTGCTTCAAGCGTTCCAGCACCAAAGGTGACACAAACTTAGAAACATCGCCGCCCAAGGTGGCAATTTCCCGCACAAAAGTGCTGGAAATGAATTGATATTGGTCCGAGGGGGTCAGAAACACCGTTTCAGCCTCGGGCATCAGTTGGCGGTTCATGCCGGCCATTTGGAACTCGTATTCAAAGTCGCTGACGGCGCGCAGGCCACGCACCAGCACCGTGCCCTGATGTTCGGCCACAAAATTGCGCAGCAAGCCCTCAAATGGCAGCACTTCCACATTGGGGTATTGGGTCGCCAGCGCGCGCGCCATCTCCAGCCGCTCGGCAATGCTGAACATGGTCTTTTTGTGATGGCCCGCCGCCACGGCAATGATCAAACGCCCAAACAAACGGCTGGCGCGGCGCATCAGGTCTTCATGCCCCAGCGTCATCGGGTCAAAAGTGCCGGGGTAGACGGCGGTCAAAACAGGGGTGGAGCTCACACGCAGGCCCATCGAAGGTTTGCAACAGAAGCCGCGATTATCCCAGCTTGCCTTGCGGGAGCGGGCGCACCCCCACCTCCACCCCCACGCGCAGACAGGCGCGCGGGCTGACCCAGGCTTGTGAAAAAGGGCCACAAACCAAGCACCCCGGGTTATCGAGCACTCAATTTGCGCACAAAACCGCCGCTACCCTCCGTTGAGCTGCTAAGTTATTGCAGCCCCGTCTAAAAAATGAGCTCCATTCGTGGAGCAGGGAAGCGTGCGCGGCACTTCCGCCTTTGGTGCAGCGCATAAAAAAGCAAGGAACCATCATGGTGAATGACTTGGCCCCCGTCAGCAGCACGCGCAGACGGTGCTGGACGGTCGCTCTATTTTGCTGGGCATGCCTTGCGGGGCTTTTTTCTCTGAACGCCAGCGCCGCGCCCGAGCCGCCGCCCGGGTTCATTGATCAGGAGTGGCGGGATCGGGTCGTGATGGGCTACTACGCGGACAGTATGCGAGATGCCGCTCAATCCCAAAAGCGAGCCGCCCAGGCAGTGCAAGAAGCCAAGCTGAACGGTGCACTTCGGGGGAAGCTCCGTGCCACCTCGTACTCTTTTTTTGCGGCCAGCGCAAAGCCCGATGACTGCAAAGTCATTGATGAACAACTCAGGCTCGCCAAATCAGGCGGGGAGCAAACCCTGCGTGAACTGTTTGATCTCTCAATCTCCGCCCGAAATTCACAACGCCCCCTTTGCGCTACAGAACTGCCGATCGAAGAAATAACTGCCTTGGCAAGACGTTTGGGCGATCCTGCCCGCATGTACTTCGTTTTAGAAGCGAAAGCCGCAGATCTCGAGCGAGAAAACCGAGACAACGAAGCGCTGTCGCTTCGAACCGCACAAATGGACTATGCAATTGCAGACTTTCAGGCCGTCGTCTCGCTGATTTATGTCATCAACGATCAAATTGTTACAAACCCAAAAAACAACAAGGCCAAAGAATTCATCGATGTAGCGTTTCGCCGACTTGGCAATGCAAACTTTCCTTTGTTGCGCCGCTATTTGAATGAGTTCGCTTTCGAGGCAGAGTTGGCGGCAGGGAATTTGCCCGCTGCTTTAGTGAAAGCAAAAGCGGTAGAGGCCTCCCTCAGTGAGATAAAAACCATCACACCCACTATCGCCATTACCTACTCCACTTTGGCAGAAGCACTGACCCAAGGTGGACGCCCCAAAGAGGCATTGGCGCTATTGAAAAAAATACCCGACAGCATCGATGGCGCGTCAAACTTTGAGCTCAGGTATGCCATGGCAAAAACGCTGCTCTATGTGTACACCGCCATCGGTACCGAAGAGACCCGACAAAAGGGCCTACTGGAAGTTCAAAAGCTAACGAAGTTGCTAGCCGACCCTGACATTGGGATACCCCGGCGCGCACTGGCAAGCTACGAAATGATTGCCGCTTTCCACGAGAAGTTTGGCGACACCAAAGCCGCCCTGATTGCGCTCAAGCAAGCCAATGGGGCACGTGAGGAGAAAGAAAGGCTTGTCAACGAAAAAGCGCGCATCGAGCTCCAAGAAAAACTCAACCTCGCTGCCAAAGAACAAGAAAACACCCGCCTGAAAGCCGAAGCCGAAGTGCAGGCGGCGACGCAACGCGGCTGGATCAGCGCCTTTGTCGCCGCCGCCCTGGGTGTGGTGGGTGCGGGCTCCGCTTTGGCGGTCGCCGTGCGGCGTGGCCGCAAGCTGGCCAAGGTTTCTAACGAACTCGCCCAGCGCAACAGCGAGTTGGAAGAGCGCAGCGCCACGCGCATCCGGCTCTTGGCCGCCGCTTGCCACGACTTGCGCCAACCTGCCCATGCCTTGGGCATGTTGGCCGAGTTGGGCAGCGATGCGCAGCGCGAGCCCTCGCGCTTCAAGGCTTGGCTGCAGAGCGTGAAACGCAGTGCGGCTTCGCTGGGCGAGATGCTCGATGAGCTGATGGACTTGGGGCGGCTTGACGGCGGGCACTACACACCGCAGCTCAGCGAGGTGTCGCTGGCCGAGTTGATGCGTGAGGTCATGCTGAACTTCGAAGGTCTGGCCCATCGAAAAGGGCTGGCGCTGGACGTCTCTTCTGCCGAAAGCAGGGTCGTCTCAGACCGCCATCTGCTGCGCCGCATCGTCTTCAACCTGGTCTCCAACGCCATCAAATACACCGACACCGGCTTTGTGCGCGTGCGCCTCAGCCCTCAAGCGGATGGCAAGAACCTGCTGCTCACGGTGCAAGACAGCGGCCCCGGCATTCCGCAAGACAAGCTCAGCGAAGTGTTCCGAGACTATGTGCGCCTCAACCCCAGCAAAGCAGCCGAAGGCTTGGGCATTGGCCTGTCCATCGTGCGCCGCGCCGCCGGGTTGCTGGGGCATGAACTTCATCTCGAATCGCCCCCAGGTGCTGGCACCTTGGTGAGCTTGCAATTGCCGCTCAGTTCCGCGCCGGCGCGAGCCTCTGCCGAGGAGGTACCTCGTGAAGCTGAGCCCACGGCCGCGCAAGGCGTGCTGGCTTTGATGGAAGACGATGCGGATGTGCGCGAGGCCATGAGCGCCTTGCTGATGCGCTGGGGCTATACGGTGCGGGCAGGCCTCAACGCGGCGAGCGTGCTGGCTCTATTGCAAGAAAGCCAGCTGCAGCCCGACTTGATCATCACCGACATGCACCTGGGCGGCCACAACGGTTTGGATGAGGTGGCACAACTGCGCCAAGCCCTGCAGGCTCCTGCTCTGCCCGCCCTGCTGGTGACCGGCGATGTGGACGCTGCCATCGCCACGCAAGCCGCGCAAGCCCAGGTCTTTGTCGCCAACAAGCCCTTGGCCCCGCGCCGGCTCTCAGCCCTGGTCACTCAACTCTTGGCGGCCAAGCCGCAAGCGCAGCGCCCGGTTGAAGCGCTGCAGTGCATGACTTAGCCCATGCGCGGCGCAGCCCCCGGTCTTTGCGGCGAGGCAAAATCTGCAGGCCACCTGAGGATAAGGATCGCCCTTGAGCCAACCCAGCCAACACTCAAGCCCGCCCATGGCCTGGAAATGCGGGCTCCGCCTGCTGTCATGGTTTTTCTGCTTGCTTCCTCTTGCGGTCGTCGCCGCACCAGCAGCGTCCCCGAGCAGCATTGACCGCGAGTGGCGAGACCGCGTGGTGCTGGGCTACTACGCAGACGGCCAACGCAACCAAAAGCTGGCCGACCAAAAAGCAAGAGCCGCGGTCAAGGCCGCCAATGCCAGTGGCGATATTCGAGCCAAGCTGCGTTCCGCCATCCAGTTGTTTTCATCATCGGATGCCTGGAACGATGAGTGCCGGTGGGTCGATGAGTACCTCACGCTCGCCAAATCTGGCGGTGAGCCGTACTTGCAAGAACTGTTCGATATCTCGGTTCGCGCCAGAAACAAAACGCGCCCGCTTTGCGCAAGCGAGCTGTCGGGCGAAGAGCTCGAGGCGCTGGCGGCACGTTTGGGTGACCCTGCGCGCAAATACTATGTGCTGGATGCCCAAGCACGAGATGCAGGACGCGAGGGCCGATTCAATGACGCCTTGGCTTTGCAAACGGCGCAGTTGGCCTACACGATTGACGAGTTTCAAGCCGTCGCTGCCATGTTCGAGATGGTGGACAACGAGTTGGTCACCCACCCCAAGGGTGAAAGAGCAACCCAGTTGCTGAAGTCGGCGTTCGATCGCCTGGGCGATCTGCCCTACCCCAGCCTTCGCGCGGGCCTTCTGTACCTGGCCTTCAATATGGAGATCAAGGCTGAGAACATCGACGCCGCCTTGGCAAGATTCCAAGAATTTCAAGCGGCGACGCCCTATCTGGCCTCGGACTCCGGCTATATCGCACATGCCAGTTTGGTGATGTCTGAGGCGCTGAACAGATTGCATCGTCCCCTAGAAGCCCTGGCGGTGATCGAAAAAATACCGAGCAGCAGCTTGACGGGCAGTGAAATGAAATACGGCCGCGCCCGAGCCGTGCTGAGAAGCTATATCGAATTGGGCACGCAAGACGCGCACGAGAAGGGCCTGAGGGAGATCAAGCAACTCAAAGAACTGCTGGCGGACCCAAGCTTCGCCGACCCTCGACGCGCCTACAACAGCCACCTCACGATCGCAGCTTTCCACCGCAAGTTTGGCGATTACAAGGCGGCGCTGGATGCTCGCGATGATGCCGACAAGGCTCGCGAGGAGCGGCAAAAACTGGCCAACGACAAGGTGCGCGTCGAGTTCCAAGAAAAACTCAATCTCGCCGTCAAGGAACAAGAAAACTCTCGCTTGAAAGCCCAGACCGAGCTTCAAGCCGCGACCCAGCGTGGCTGGATCAGCGCTTTTGCGGCCGCAGCCCTGGGCGTGGCGGGCGCAGGGGCCGCCTTGGTGGTGGCCGTGCGACGGGGGCGACGGCTGGCCAAGGTTTCTGCGCAATTGGCGCAGCGCAATGGCGAGTTGGAAGAGCGCAGCGCCTCACGCATCCGCTTGCTGGCCGCTGCCTGCCATGATCTGCGCCAACCCGCCCATGCCTTGGGCATGCTGGCCGAAATGGGCGCCGAAGCGCAGCGCGAGCCCAAGCGATTTGCGACATGGCTGCATGGCGTGCAGCGCAGTGCAGCCTCCCTGGGAGAGATGCTCGATGAGTTGATGGACTTGGGCCGGCTCGACAGCGGCCATTACAAGCCGCAGCTCAGCGCTGTGTCGCTGGCCGAGCTGATGCACGATGTGATGCTGCACTTTGGCGCCTTGGCCCGACGCAAGGGCCTGAGCCTGGAAGTCCCACCGGCCGACGGCCATGTGCTCTCAGACCGCCACCTGCTTCGGCGCATCGTGTTCAATCTGGTCTCCAATGCGATCAAGTACACCGACACGGGGACCGTCTGCGTGCAAACGCATCTGGAGCCGGACGGGCAAAGCCTGACATTGAAGGTTCAAGACAGCGGCCCCGGCATCCCTGCCGACAAGCTCGACGAGGTCTTCCGCGACTACGTCCGGCTCAACCCGAGCAAGGCGGCCGAAGGCTTGGGCATCGGCTTGTCCATCGTGCGTCGCGCCAGCGACTTGCTCGGCCATGCGCTGAAGCTGGACTCTCAACCCGGTCAAGGCACCACGGTGAGCCTGCAACTGCCCCTGAGTCTTTCTCGGACAGTGGCCCCAGCGGGCGCACCCCAAGCACAGCGCCTCGACCCCGCACAAGGCGTTTTGGCCTTGATGGAAGATGAAGCCGATGTGCGCGAGGCCATGGTTGAATTGCTGAAGAGCTGGGGCTACACCGTGCGAGCCGCCAGCGATGCCCATGGACTGCTCACACTATTGCAAGAAAGCCAGCTGCAGCCCGACTTGATCATCACCGACATGCACCTGGGCGGCCACAACGGTTTGGATGAGGTGGCACAACTGCGCCAAGCCCTGCAGGCTCCTGCTCTGCCCGCCCTGCTGGTGACCGGCGATGTGGACGCTGCCATCGCCACGCAAGCCGCGCAAGCCCAGGTCTTTGTCGCCAACAAGCCCTTGGCCCCGCGCCGCTTGTCAGCCCTGGTCTCGCAACTCTTGAGCGCCAAGGCTGAGGCGCCCTCTGTGTCCGAGAAAGGGCAGACGGCTCACTCGCTCTGACGCAGCAGCTGGAAATGCACCGCCCCGGCGCGCCCGGAACGCCAGGGCGCCAGCCCCAGTTCAGCGGGAGGATCGATCAACTCGGGCGCTTCCAGATAGACAAAGCCACCCGGCGCCAACAGCGGTGCGGCTGCGCGCAAAGCGGGCAAAAACAAGTCTTGCTGAAACGGCGGGTCCAGCAAGATCAGTTCAAAGCGAGCCGGTGCCGAGCACCCCATCCAGCTGAGCGCATCGCTGCATTCCACACGCAGATGGGCGGCCTTCAAGCGCTCGCGGCTGCTGTTGAGGCTGCGCGCCAGCTCGGCATCGCGCTCCAACAGCAAGACCTCGGCAGCGCCGCGCGAAGCGGCCTCAAAGCCCAGCGCGCCGCTGCCGGCAAAGGCGTCCAGCACGCGCCAACCGTCCAGATCTTGGCCCAGCCAGTTGAACAGGGTTTCGCGCACCCGGTCCGGCGTAGGGCGCAACCCGGGCTTGTCGGCCACCGGCAGCTTGGAGCGCTTCCATTGCCCGCCGATGATGCGCACCTCGCGTGCCGCCAAGCGCGGGCCGCCCGCAGCTTTTTGAGTTTGAGCGGCGACGGCCTTGGCTGCAGCGCTGGAGCGGGGTCGGTTCATGTTCAAACCCGCACCGCAATGCCACGCGCTGCCATCAAGGCCTTGGCCTCGGCGACGGTGTGATGCCCGTAGTGAAAAATGCTGGCGGCCAGCACCGCGTCGGCACCGCCGATCTGCACGCCGTCGGCCAAGTCATCCAGCGAGCCCACGCCACCGGAGGCGATCACCGGCACCGGCACTGCATCGCTGACAGCACGGGTCAGTTCCAGATCGAAGCCACTGCGGGTGCCGTCGCGGTCCATGCTGGTGAGCAGGATTTCACCGGCGCCATAATCCGCCATCTGCCGCGCCCAAGCGACGGCGTCCAGGCCGACGTTCTTGCGACCCCCGTGGCTGTAAATGTCCCAGCCTGGGCCGCGCGCGGCAAGATCCTCGCCTTGGCGGCGTTTGGCGTCGATGGCGACCACAATGCATTGGGCGCCGTATTTGTCGGATGCATCCCGTATGACTTGTGGGTTAGCAATCGCGGCGGAGTTGAAAGACACCTTGTCGGCCCCCGCGTTCAAGAGCCGCCGCACATCGGCCACTTCGCGCACCCCGCCCCCCACCGTCAAAGGAATGAAGACCTGCGAGGCCACCGCCTCGATGATGTGCAAAATCAGATCGCGGCCATCGCTGGTGGCAGTGATGTCCAAAAACGTCAGCTCATCGGCGCCTTGCTCGTTGTAGCGCGCCGCAATCTCCACCGGATCGCCGGC
Organism: uncultured Burkholderiales bacterium; assembly: GCA_945952065.1. Lineage (GTDB taxonomy): Bacteria > Pseudomonadota > Gammaproteobacteria > Burkholderiales > Burkholderiaceae_C > Paucibacter_A. The sequence continues at coordinate 63,983 of CAMFGY010000013.1, forward strand.
ATCGCGCAGCTCGGTGAAATTGACGCCCTTGACGACGCGACCGCCGGTCACGTCCAGGCAAGGAATGATGCGTTTGGCCAGCATGGCAATTGCTCTTTCGCGATAAAACAAAAAAGGCCGTGCCGAGCACGACCTTGGGAAGTCTTCAAAAGGCGCAGCTTCAGCCCAGCGTCAGTTCATCGGCCCGCGCTTGCGCGGCTGTCAGGTCCAGGTCGCCGGTGTAGATGGCGCGGCCACAGATCACGCCTTCCACGCCTTCGTCTTCCACCGCGCACAGGGCTTCGATGTCAGCCATATTGGACAAGCCGCCCGAGGCAATCACCGGGATGGTGAGCGCCTGCGCCAGCTTGACGGTGGCTTCGATATTGATGCCGCTGAGCATGCCGTCGCGGCCGATGTCGGTGTAGATCACGCCTTCAATGCCATAGCCCTCGAACTTGCGCGCCAGATCCACCACCTCATGGCCGGTCAGCTTGCTCCAACCATCGGTGGCCACTTTGCCGTCTTTGGCGTCCAGGCCCACGATGATGTGGCCGCCAAAAGCGGTGGCCGCGTCTTGCAAAAAGCCGGGGTTTTTGACCGCGGCGGTGCCGATGATGATGTAGGACAGGCCGGCGTCCAGGTAACGCTCAATGGTGTCCAGATCGCGAATGCCGCCGCCCAGCTGCACCGGGATCTCGCCATTCACCTCGCGCAGAATCGACTTGATGGCGCCCTCATTGACCGGCTTGCCCGCAAAGGCACCGTTCAGATCCACCAGATGCAGACGCCGCGCCCCGGCATCGATCCAACGCCGGGCCATGGCCGCGGGGTCTTCGCCAAAGGTGGTGGAGTCATTCATATCGCCCTGCTTGAGGCGAACACAGCGACCGTCTTTCAGGTCGATAGCGGGGATCAGCAGCATGGCCGAGAAGGTGGGTTAGAAAAAAGGAGTTGGGGAGAACGGGAGAGAAACGGCGCCGAGGTGGAAGTGGGGGATATGCGGGGCCTTCGCAGCGAAGCCCGGGCGGGCTTCATCAAGGCTTCCAATGCAGGAAGTTGCGATACAGGGCGAGACCGAAAGCAGCACTTTTCTCGGGGTGGAACTGGGTGGCGAAAATATTATCCCTAGCCAAGGCGCAGGTAAAGCGCAGGCCGTAATCGGTTTCACCGGCACTGTGGCGCGCATCTAACGGCGCCGCATAGAAGCTGTGAACGAAGTAGAAGTAGCTGTCGTCCGGCACGCCGGCCCAGACCGGATGGGGCAAGGTCTGGCGCACCCGGTTCCAACCCATTTGCGGCACCTTGTAGCGGCTGCCATCGGGCTGGGTTTGCCCCTCCAACTGGAAGCGCTTGACGCGCCCGGGGATCAGGCCCAGGCCCGGTGTGTCTTGTTCCTCGCTGTGGTCCAGCAGCATTTGCATGCCGACGCACACACCCATCAAGGGCTTGTGGGCGGCGGCATGCAAGACGGCTTCTTGCAGCCCCGAGTCACGCAGCTCGCGCATGCAGTCGCGCATGGCACCTTGCCCCGGCAAGACCACCCGCTCCGCGGCATAGACCTCATCGGGATTTCCAGTGATGCGCACCTCCAAGCCCGAGTCTTGCGCCACATGCAAGACCGCTTGCGAGACCGAGCGCAGATTGCCCATGCCGTAGTCGACCACGGCCACCGTCTTGCTCATATCAAAGACTGCCCTTGGTAGAAGGAATCACGCCGGCCGAGCGTGGGTCCAGCGTCAGCGCCATGCGCAGCGCGCGGCCGAAGGCCTTGAAGATGGTCTCACACTGATGATGGGCGTTATGGCCCTTCAGATTGTCGATGTGCAACGAGACCAGGGCGTGGTTGGAGAAGCCTTGGAAGAACTCATAGGCCAGCTGGGTGTCAAAAGCACCGATGGAGCCGGCGGTGAACTTCACATCCATCTCCAGACCGGGGCGGCCGGAGAAGTCGATCACCACCCGCGACAGCGCTTCGTCCAGTGGCACATAGCTGTGGCCGTACCGGGTCAGGCCTTTTTTATCGCCCACGGCCTGCGCCACCGCCAGGCCCAAGGTGATGCCCACGTCTTCCACGGTGTGGTGGCCGTCGATGTGCAGATCGCCCTTGGCCTCGATGTCCAGGTCGATCAGGCCATGGCGGGCAATCTGGTCCAGCATATGGTCGAAGAAACCAATGCCGGTGTTCAGCTTGGCTTCGCCGCTGCCGTCCAGATTGACGCGCACGGTGATCTGCGTTTCTTTGGTGTTGCGGCTGATCTGCGCAATGCGCTGGCTTTCGCTCATGACAATGAATCCTGGAATGCGGCCAACATGGCCGTGTTTTCTTCGGCAGTGCCGATGGTGATGCGCAAACAATTGAGCAGCAAGGGATGCGCGGTCGATGAATTTTTGATCAGCACCCCGCGCGCCTTCATGCCTGCAAAGGTCTGGGCCGCATCACTCACGCGAACCAAGAGCATATTGCCCTGGCTGGGGAAGACCTGCACGCCAGGCATGGCTTGCAAGGCGGCGAATACCCGCTCTCTTTGCGCGCGCAACTCGGAGGCCTGCGCCGCGTAGACCTCGGCGTGCTCGAGCGCGAACAGGCCCGCTTCGGCGTTCAAAACGCTGACATTGAAGGGCGGGCGCAGTTTCTCGATCTCTGCAATCAGCGCCGCCTGCCCGATCAGGTAGCCGATGCGCACACCGGCCAGGCCGAACTTGCTCATGGTGCGCATCACCAAGACTTGCGGGTACTTCGACAGCAAGGCCATCGAATCGGCTGCAGCAAAGGGCTGATAGGCCTCGTCCATCACCACCAAGCCGGGCGCGGCTTGAATGATTTGTTCGATGGCGCCCATGTCCCACAAATTGCCCGTCGGGTTGTTCGGGTAGGACAAGAACACCAAGGCCGGCTGGTGCCTCTCGATGGCGGCCAACATGGCCGACAGATCCAGCTCAAAGTCCTGAGCGCGCAGTGGCACGCCGATGAATTCGAGGTTCTGATAACGCGAAGACAGCTCGTACATCACAAAGCTGGGCAGCGGCGACAAGACCTTGGCGCCAGGGCGGCTGATGGCCATGCTGAGCAGGGTGATCAACTCGTCCGAGCCATTGCCCAAGGTGATGGCGCAGCCCTCGGGCATGCCAGCATGGGCGGCCAGAGCACGCGCCAGGTCTTGGGTGCGTTCGGCGGGATAACGGTTGATCGCCACGGCACCTAAGCGTGCGCCCAAGGCGGCTTGCAGCTCGGGCGGCAGGCGAAATGGGTTCTCCATCACATCCAGCTTGACCATGCCGGCGCTGCTGGCGACCGGGTAAGCGTGCATGGCGCGCACGTCCTCGCGAATGCAGTTCAGAGCCGGATTCAGATCGGCGGTTTTGTTCATGCGCTCAAACGCTCCGTTCCACACAGCTGGGGGTTGAGGATGGTGACGCTGTCAAACACCGCCTCATGCGGCAGATCCAGGCTCAAAAGCCATGCGCAGCCCTGCGCCTTGGCGGCCGCGACGATCAAGGCATCGGCATAAGGCAGACCAAAACGGCTTTCAATCGACCACGCGCTTTCCACCGTGGCATGGTCAATCGCCCAGGGTTGCCAGCGTTGATAGCGACGCACTTCGGCGCGCGCATCGCCATTGGGCATTGGAGGCTGGATGCGGGTGGTCACCCAGCGATAGAAATCGTTCAGCACTTGGGTGGACACACGGCCACAGCGACGCACCCACAGCTCGCGCAGCCAGTCCATGGCCTGCTCGCGAGCCGCTTCATCGGCCCCGTCCTCGCTGAGGATCAGCACCGAGGTGTCGACGAAAACCAAGGCTCGCGGCTCGCTCACTTGGACTCCTGCGCACGTTGCGGATAGGGCTGGCCGCTGGAAACCCAGCTGCGCTCGCGGTGCAGCCAGTCTTGCAGGGCGCGCTCATAGGCGTCGTCATGACGCATTTTTTCCGCCAGCATCTCACCCACCAGGCGCGACACGCTGGTGTTACGGCGCGCAGCCTCCAAGCGCGCCCATTCGGCAACGCTGTCTTCCATGGTGACGGTGACGTTTTTCACCGCGCCAGTCTACACGAAGTTCGTGCACCACGAACTTCGTGGCCTCGATTCTGACAAAAAGGCTTCAAAATTTCGCGAGTATGTCGACAAGATTGATGCGCAAGTGGGTCTTGAAGCGCACTCTTGGCTTTGACTTGGCTTGCGTAAACACCAAGCAATCACACTTGGCTCACGATGGGATTCACCATGGCATGGTTTGATCTTTCGGCGCGCTCCTTGCGGACACGTTTTGCTTTGATGATCGGCGCCAATCTGATGGCCACCACCGTGCTGCTGCTCCAAGCGGTCTACAGCTTCGAACATTTGCACGAAGACGCCGAGCGCAGTTTTGTCGCCAAAGACGTGGTGGCCGACATCCTCCCGCCGCCCATGTACTTGATTGAGCTCCGACTGCTTTTGTCTGAGGCCGCGGAGGGCAGCATCACGCTTGAAGAGGGCAAACAAGAATTCAAGCGCCTCGCGTCGGAGTATCAAGCGCGGGTCAAATACTGGAGTGAACAGCCGCCCTATGGTCTAGAGAAGCAGCTTCTTGGAGCACAACACCAGTCTGCACTGCAAATGCTGGATCAGGCCAAGAATCTGGTCCTCGACCCGCTGGAACGCAAAGACGCCGACGCTGCCAAGGCAGGGCTTCAAATCGTGCACCAAAGCTATTTGCAGCACCGCCATGCCGTCAACGCCACGGTCATGGCAGGCAACAGCTTTGCCGAGGGCGCCACCCTGAGCTTTAACCAAGCGCGCCGGAGTGGCATCGTTGCCATGGTGCTGGTGGGAGGCTTGGCCGCACTCGGCGTGGGTGGCAGCCTCTGGGCGTTGCAGAGCACCATCATGAGCTCACTGAAAAAGGCCTCCAGCATCGCGCAAACCGTGGCGGCAGGAGATTTGCGCTTGCACGAGAACACTGGGCAAAGCAAGAACACCCCCCCGCAGCCCAGCCGCAATGAACTTCGCAGCCTGCGCCATGACATCCATCAGATGGTGATGAAATTGCGAGAGTTGATCGCACGGGTCCAACAAGGGGCACAGCATGTCGAGCTCAACTCGCGCAGCATCTCGCAAGCCAATGCCGAGTTGTCCGCCCGAGCCATGTTGGAAGTGCATGACCTGGAGCAGGCCAGCGAGGCACTGCAGGCCATGGACCAACAGGCCAAGTTTGGCGCCAGCGCGGCCGGGCAAGCCAACGAGCGTTCCGCCCAAGCCGCTCAACTGGCGCGCCGCGGCAGCACCGAAATGCAGGCGGTCGTTGGGGCCATGCAAGAGATCGAGCAGAGCAGCCGCCGCATTGCAGAAATCACCGGTGTGATCGATGGCATCGCCTTTCAGACCAATATCTTGGCGCTGAATGCAGCCGTTGAAGCCGCTCGTGCCGGTGAAGCCGGACGCGGTTTTGCCGTGGTGGCCAGCGAGGTGCGGACCCTGGCCAAGCGCAGTGCCGATGCAGCCCTGGAGATCAAGCAGCTGATCCAAGGCAGCAGTCAGCAGGTCGAACGTGGCGCAGGCGCGGTGCAGCACACCCGCAGCACGATTGATGAGATGGTTGAACAAGTCACCGAGGTCAGCCGTTTGATTCAAGGCAGCAGCCATGAGCTGCAACAGCAGCTGGGTTCCATTGCCTCATTGAATCAATTGCTCGACGGCATTGCCTGCCGTATCCGAGAAAACAGCGATATGGTGGACCGCACCGCGACAGAATCCGCCGAATTGCTCACCGAAGGCAGTGACTTGAACGAGGCCGCGCAGCGATTCAAACTCTGAGCGCAGCAAGGCCCGGGGTCATCGCTTCAATCGCATCTCGGCGGCCCGCGCGTGGCCTTGCAAACCCTCGCCATAGGCCAACTCCGCCGCAATCGGGCCGAGCTTTTGCGCACCGGCTTCGCTGACCTCGATCAGGCTGCTGCGCTTTTGGAAGTCATACACACCCAGCGGCGACGAAAAGCGCGCCGTGCCCGAGGTGGGCAGCACATGGTTGGGCCCGGCGCAGTAGTCGCCCAGGCTCTCGCTGGTGTAGGCGCCCAGGAAGATGGCCCCGGCATGGCGCAGCAGCGGCTCCCACTGCTGTGGCTGCTCACTGGACACTTCCAAATGCTCGGGCGCGATGCGGTTGGAAATCTCGCAGGCCTCTTCCATCGAACGGGTCAGGATCAGCGCGCCCCGGCCTTCCAGCGAGGCGCGAATCACGTCCTTGCGCGGCATCTCGGGCAGCAAGCGTTCGATCGATGCGCGTACCAAGGCCAGGTATTCAGCATCGGGGCTGAGCAGAATGCTCTGCGCCAACTCGTCGTGCTCGGCCTGGCTGAACAAGTCCATGGCCACCCAGTCCGGCGGGGTGCTGCCATCGGCGAGCACCAAAATTTCGCTGGGGCCGGCAATCATGTCGATGCCCACCTGACCGAACACATGTTTTTTGGCGCTGGCCACATAGGCATTGCCTGGGCCGGTGATCTTGTCCACCCGAGGCACGGTGGCCGTGCCGTAGGCCAGGGCTGCGACCGCCTGCGCACCGCCCAGCGTGAAAGCGCGGTGCACCCCGGCCACATAGGCCGCAGCCAACACCAGCGGGTTTTTCTCGCCCCGCGGTGTAGGCACCACCATGATGATCTCGGGCACCCCGGCCACATGGGCGGGAATGGCATTCATCAGCACCGAGCTGGGGTAAGCCGCTTTGCCACCGGGCACATAGATCCCCACTCGGTCCAAGGGCGTGACCTTTTGACCCAAGAGCGTGCCGTCTTCGTCGCGATAGCTCCAGCTCAGGCCACAGGCCTCCTTCTGACGTTCGTGATAGCTGCGCACCCGGGCCGCGGCGGCTTCCAAGGCCGCACGCTGCGCCGGGGTGATGGCCTCGAACGCAGCTTTCAGTTCGTCGCGGCTCAACTCCAGCTCGCCCACACTGGAAGCGCTCAAATGGTCAAAGCGCTGGGTGTAGTCCAGCACCGCCGCATCCCCCCGCGCTTTCACATCGGCGAGGATCTCGGCCACCCGCCCTTCGATGGCGGCATCGGTCTCCGCCGACCAATGCAGCACACGCTGGAATTCGGTTTCGAAGTCGAGGGATGCGGTGCTGAGTTGGCGCAGATTCATGGCGACGTAGGGATTTCTTTAGGCTTGAACGGCGGAGGCAAAGGCATCGATCATGCGGCGCAGCGGCTCGCGCTTGAGCTTGAGCGCCGCCTGGTTGACCACCAGACGCGAGGAGATGTCCATGATGTGCTCCACCTCCACCAGATGGTTGGCCCGCAAGGTGTTGCCGGTGGAGACCAGATCCACGATGGCATCGGCCAAGCCAGTCAGCGGGGCCAACTCCATCGAACCATAGAGCTTGATCAGATCGACGTGCACGCCTTTGTCAGAGAAATGCTGGCGGGCGATCTCGGTGTATTTGGTGGCCACCCGGATGCGCGAGCCCTGTTTGACCGCCGCTGCATAGTCAAAGTCATCACGCACCGCCACGCTCATGCGGCAACGCGCGATATTGAGGTCCAGCGGTTGGTACATGCCGTCCACACCGTGTTCGATCAAGACATCGCGCCCCACCACGCCAAGGTCCGCGCCGCCTTGCTGCACATAGGTGGGCACATCGCTGGCGCGCACCAGCACCACCCGAACCTCGGGATTGTTGGTGCCGAGAATCAGCTTGCGCGAGGTTTCGGGATCCTCCAGCACCTGAATGCCAGCGGCCTTCAACAGCGGCAGGGTTTCTTCAAAAATGCGGCCTTTGGACAGGGCTAAGGTAATCATCAAGAGGCACTCGGGTGAAAGGGCGAGGCTAAAAGGCCTGGCTCAAAAGACCAGGACAGGCGTGGGCGGCAGGCTCAGTGCCCTGCGGCTTGGGGCTTGGGATCGGCCGCCCATTCCGCGGGCGTCAGGGTCTTCATCGACAAGGCGTGGATCTGCTCACGCATGCGCTCGCCCAGCGCTTGATACACCCGCTGGTGGCGGCGCACCCGGCTCAGGCCTTCAAATTCGGCGGAAACAATGGTGGCAAAAAAGTGGCGCCCGTCACCCTCGACTTGCAAGGTTTCACAGGGCAGCCCGGAGGCAATGTATTGCTGAACTTCAGCGGGAGTTGGGTCGGCCATAGTGCGCGGATTCTAGTTTGTGAGTGTTTGAGCCCAGCCAAGCAAGGCTTCAGCCGCGGATCTTGTAACCGCGGCGCAGCAGTTCCAGCGCGATCGCTGCCACCAGCGCAAAGCTGGCGCCGACCACGCCCAGGCTTACCCAGGGCGAGACATCGCTGACCCCGAAGAAGCCATGGCGAAAGCCATCAATCATGTAGAAAAACGGGTTCAAGTGGCTGACGCCCTGCCAAAACGGCGGCAAAGAGCCAATCGAATAAAACACGCCCGACAAAAAGGTCATGGGCATGATGATGAAGTTCTGGAAAGCCGCCAGCTGGTCAAACTTCTCGGCCCACAGACCGGCGATCAAACCCAGGGTGCCCATCATGGCCGCCCCCAGCACAGCAAAGGCCAGAACCCACAGCGCCTGATCCAGGCCCGGCGGCGCAAACCACACCGTCACCGACAAGACCCCCAGCCCCACGGCCAAGCCGCGCACCACCGCCGCGCCCACATAAGCTACAAACCAAGCCCAATGCGACAAGGGCGTGACCAGCAAAAACACCAGATTCCCGGTCACCTTGCTCTGGATCAGACTGGATGAGGAGTTAGCAAAGGCGTTTTGCAACACGCTCATCATCACCAGGCCCGGAATCAAAAAGCTGGTGTAGCCCACCGTGCCATAGACCTTCACATGGTCTTCCAACACATGGCCGAACACCAAGAGATACAAGACCGCGGTCAGCACCGGCGCCGCCACGGTCTGAAAGCTGACCTTCCAAAAACGCAGCACTTCTTTGTAAAACAGGGTGCTGGCGCCCTTCAAAGACACGGCGCTCATCAGACAACCCCTTTCGCAGTGTTCATTGGCTCTTCTTTTTGCATGATTTCAAGGAACACATCTTCCAGATCGGCGCGGCCGATCTCCAGGTCTTCCGCCGGGCAATTGGCGGCGCGCAAGGTGGTGAGAATGCCCTCCACTTCGGCGGCATCGTGGGCCTTGATCTGCACGATGCGCCCCGTCACCCGCGACTGCGCCAACAAAGACTCGGGCAAGGCGGCGTCGGTCTTGAAGCGCAGCATGGTGGACGCCCTGCCCTTGAGCAACTCGGAGGTGCGTTCCAAGGCCACCACCCGCCCCTGCTTGAGCATGGCAATACGGCCACACAAGGCCTCGGCTTCTTCGAGGTAATGTGTCGTCAACAGCACCGTATGGCCCTCGCGGTTCAAGCGCGCGATGAATTGCCAAAGCGTTTGACGCAGCTCCACGTCGACGCCAGCGGTGGGCTCATCCAACACAATCACCGGCGGACGATGCACCAGGGCCTGAGCGACCAAGACCCGGCGCTTCATGCCCCCAGAGAGTTGGCGCATATTGGCCGAAGCCTTGCTGCTCAGGCCCAGGTTTTCGAGCAACTCGTCAATCCAGGCCTCGTTGTTCTTCACGCCAAAGTAGCCGCTTTGAAAACGCAGCGCTTCGCGCACATTGAAAAAGGGATCGAACACCAATTCCTGCGGCACGATGCCCAGTGCACGCCGGGCCGCGGCAAAGTCGCTCACCACATCATGGCCCAGCACCTGGACTTGCCCGCCGCTGGCCCGAGCCAAACCGGCCAAGATCGAAATCAAGCTGGTCTTGCCGGCACCATTGGGGCCCAGCAGGCCAAAGAACTCGCCTTGCTGAATGTCAAATGAGACACCGTCCAGCGCCCGGACTTGGCCGCCTCGATAGGTCTTGCTGACGTTCTGAAATGAAATGGCCGGCAAGGAGCCGGCACTGCGCGGAATGGGTGATTGCATGCCGCAATTGTAGGAACAGGGACACAAACCCGCCGCCACAGGGTTTCTATGCGCCCAAGACACTGCGCTATGGAGCCAAATCCCTAGGGAACTGTGCAAGCTTGATGCCAGAATCAAGCCAGTAGGAGACAAGCCCGCCCATGGCCACCAAGAAACCGCCACGCCGAACAGCCGAACGCATCCTCGAAGTCACGCTCGACTTGTTCAATCGCTTTGGCGAACCGAATGTGTCGACCACACTGATTTCGGCCGAGCTCGGCATCAGCCCCGGCAATCTGTACTACCACTACCCGGCCAAAGACGAGCTGATCAACTCGCTGTTCAACCGCTATGAGCGCGAACTCAGCGAGTTGCTGGGCGCCGCTGAAAACGTGCGCCATGTGGAGGACGCTTGGCTGTTCTTTCACATGCTGTTCGAGCTGGTGTGGAAACACCGCTTTCTGTACCGCGACCTGAACGACTTGCTGTCCAAGAATCGGCGCCTGGAAATGCACTTCCAAAATGTGCTGAACCAAAAAGGCCAGGCCATGCGCCATGTGCTGTCGGGCTTGCAGTTTGGCGGCGCTTTGAAGATGGACGCACGCGAAGCCGGCCCTTCGGCCAACGCCATGGTGGTGCTGCTGAGCTATTGGCTCAGCTACGAATATGTGCGCGACCCTCGCCATGCCTTGGAGCCCGAGCAGGCCAATGCCGCCTTGATGCGTGGCGCCTTCCATGTGCTGAGCTTGCTGCTGCCCTATTTAGAGCCCGAGTCCAAAGAGCATTTGTTCGCGCTCGCCAACAAGTACCAAAGCTGAAGGAGACAAGACCATGGCCAAATGGACCGCTTTCCCCCATGACAACAGCGCGTTTCAATACAGCGCCGCCAGCCTGAAGAAAAACTGGGCGCGCCTGCATGCCGGCGACGCCGAGCCCTGGCCCAAGGATGCAGCCGTGGTCGAGGCCTGGATTCACTTCCACGCAGGCGAGTTTCAAAAAGCCTATGAAGCCGGCTTGGCTGCCGGAGGCGCCGGCATCACCGTGGCCAACAAGGCCCAGGCCATCTATGCCAATTACTTAGAGAAGAAAGAAAAGGTCAAGCTGGAGATGTTTCTGGAAGTGGCTGAGCGCGCAGCCGCCCAACAGACCGAAGAGCCCAAAAACGCCAACGCCTATTACTGGCAGGCCTATGCAATTGGCCGTTATGGCCAGGGCATCAGTGTGGCCAAAGCCTTGGCCCAAGGCCTGGGCAGCAAGGTCAAAAATGCCCTGGAGACCACCCTTGAGTTGGCGCCCAAACATGCCGATGCCCACATCGCTTTGGGCGCCTTCCATGCCGAGGTGATCGACAAAGTGGGCAAGCTGCTGGGCAAGACCCAGGGCGCCGACGCCGCCACGGGCTTGAAGATGTTTGAGCAAGCCCTGAAGCTCAACCCCAGCAGCGCCATCGCCATGATCGAACGCGCCAATGGCTTGGTCATGCTGGAGGGCGACAAACGCATGAAGCAAGCCGAAGCACTGTATGCCGAAGCCGCCGCCTGCGAAGCCATGGATGCGATGGAATATCTGGACATCGCCATGGCCCGCGAAGAACTGGAAGACTGAGGCTTTTGCGACTCACGCTCGTGAGATTGTTCACACTTACAGCCGGAAATGCGGGGCATACCCCCCGCACTTGCGGTTGGCCAAAAGCAGCGCAACTGGCTTAAGCTGCGTCTATCGGATCGGTATGAACCGCCCCCGAACCCCTCCTCGGGAATACCCTGAACACCGCAATCAATGAGGTTGAACACCATGAAGCGCACCCTGATGACCCTGATCCTGGCTCCCCTGGCTGCAGCCTCCTGGGCCGCCGGTCCTGAAGTGACGGCCCTGCGTGCCGAATGCGCCGCCAAGCTGAGCGCCAATGCCGACGTGAACAGCACCGCCGCCAGCGAGTACCAGTTCGTCTACCGCAAGGGCGAGTACCGCGGTGAAAAGCAAAACGGCAAGACCGTGGGCTGCAATGACGCGCAATACAGCGCCTTCTTGGCCAGCGCCGATCCCAGCCGCGTGATGGCCGCCTACCCGACCGCGGCCGGCAAACCCAATATCAAGCCCAACCTCAAGCCAAATCTGGCCGAGCAAGCCACCAAGGTGCAAGGCAAGTGATTCGCCTTTCAGCCTGAAACTTCGGGCTGAAAAACAAAGGGCGCCATGGGCGCCCTTTTTTGTTCGATGCGCCCCACAAGGGGCCACAAGACCACGACTCACTCCCAAGGCAGCATCAGGGTCACCATCAGGAGCTTGTCGAACTCCGGCGAAAAGCGCTTGATGATGTTCTCGGGGTCGGGGCAGAGTTGGGTGTCAGTGATCAAGCCAAACTGCACCCGACCTGCATAGGTGAGGATGCTGACGCCCACCCCGATATCGCCCGACTGAGGCACCCAAAACAACACCCTTTCCACGGTGGAGCCGCAAAACTTCATCGGCTCGGTGGGCCCCGGCACATTGGTCATCACCGCCGTGGCCTTTTTGGCGAAAACATTGAGCATGGCCTGCTGGACCGGCTTGATCAAAAGCCCGGCAACCGACAACAAACCAAAAGCCAAGACCGGCTGGAAACTGCCCTTGAGTTCGCTCATGCGCGACTTCACGGCAAAGAGCCGTTCCACCGGATTGGCAATGCCGATGGGCAAGACCAGCGGCACCAAACCAAAGCGATTGCCCAGTTGATAGGCCTTGTCCAGCGGGCGCAAATTGACCGGCACCATGGCGCGGATCTCTTTGCCGCTGGGGTCTTCGCCCTGCTCGCGCAGATAACTGCCGATCGCACCGGCCACACAACTGAGCAAGACATCGTTGATCGAGGCCCCCAAGCCCTTACCGACGGCCTTGACTGCATCCAACTGCAAATCATCACCCCAGGCCACACGCTTGGTGGTGCCGGGCTTGCCTTTGAGTCGGGTGTGGGAGTCATCCGGCATGAAGGCAAAGGCCGCCACATCGCTGACGGCCTGTGCGCCCATGCGGGCCATGTCGACCGAGCTGTCCAGCGGATGGGGCGGATGCGCCCAAACGTCCACCGATTTGGCCATGCCGGAACCGGCCACACCAATGGCCTTGATCGCCAAATCGGACATCGGCCGCAGCAGACTGTCGGTCAGCCAGTCGGCATCATCGCGGGGCTGCTGTTTGCGTCTGGGCGGCTGGCGCCCACCATCGGTGATGGACAGCATCACCGAGGTCAGTGCAATGCCGTCACCAATGCAATGGTGGATGCGCACGATCAGGCCGCTGCTGCCATCGCCCAGGTCTTCAATCAGCTGGAACTGCCACAAGGGATGGGCTGGGTCGAGCGGCTGCATGGCCACCTCGCCGACCCGCTCCATCAGGGCGGCTTGGCCCGTTTGGCCGGCTTTGCCGCGCACGGGCAGCAGCACCTCCGCGACCACATGGCGGTCAATGTCGAAATCTTCGTCATCCACCCACTGCGCGCCCAGCGCGTCTTCCACCACTTTTTGCTGGAAGCGGGTGTATTGCAAGAGCTTGTCCTGCACCCGCTCTTTCAAGGCGGCCAAGGTGATTTGCGGCCGCAAGTACCAGACCCCAACAATCATCATCAGATTGGACTCGGTGTCCATGCGCAGCCAGGCGGTATCCACCTTGGACATGCGTTCTTGCAATTGAGGCAAAGCGGTCTCCTCGTCTTTTAGAGTCATTGCCCAACACAATGCTGGGTAATATGCTCGCTGTCCATCCCGATTGTTACCAAATCTAGGAGACTCAATGAGCCTGAAAGATCAATTTGACGCCGCCGTCGCTGCGTCCAAGCAGTTGCCCGAGCGACCCGACAATATGACCCTGCTCAAACTCTACGCCCTGTTCAAGCAAGGCAGCAGTGGCGATGTCGAAGGCTCCCGCCCCGGCTTTACCGATATGGTGGGCCGCGCCAAGTGGGATGCTTGGAACGAACTCAAGGGCACCAGCCAAGATGAAGCCATGCAAAGCTATGTGGACCTGATCGAGTCGCTGAAAGAGTAAACCCGGCAAGGCATCCAGCGCCGCGCTGCCTGCCCCAGCCCCACGGCCTGAGTTCTTGACTCAGGCCGTTTTCTTTTTGGCGCCCGACTTCGATGCTGTTTTGCTCGGCGGCGCTGATTCGGCGCTCAGCAAGGCGTCCAGCTCTTTTTGAATCTCGCCCTCAATGCTGCTTTTGAAGGCGCCCAACAAAAGCCCCAGCTTGGCGCTGAGTTCAAAATGCTTGGCCGCCACGATCAGTTCGCCCTTTACCCCCGAACGACTGAACTCCACGGTGTCGCTGGTCTTGCCTTCCAAGACGGTGCATTCCATGTCGAACTTGGCCTCCACCTGCTCGGCCCAAGCCCAGGCGATCTCGCGGGCGCGCTTCAGGCCCAGTGCATGGTCACGGTGAATATGGATTTCAGCCATTGTTTACTTCTCCTGTGGTCTCAAGGCGCGGGCGGCACGCCGCTCAGTTGCGATCTTCGCTCAGGCTTGGGCAATTGCGCCAAGCGCTTCACCTCGGCATAGAAACGAGGCCAGTCTTCGCCCTGGCGAACGAGCAGCGCTTCAAAGGCCGGGCTCAGCTCGGTGTAGGCGGCCAAGAGCGCAAAGCTGGCATTGTTGGCGCGGGCAAACCAGCCGTCATAGCTGGCGTCACCACCCCAAGAGGCCTTGAGTTCGGCATAGTCTTGGCGCAGTTGCCGCATCAGCTCCGCCTTGGCACGGCGCTTTTCGGCCTCACTGGCGGCACTGCCGTACAAGGCCAGCAGGCGGCCTCGGTAGGCATCGGTCAACTCCCGGAACTGCTGCCGGCGCCATTGCCGCTGCTGATGCTCGGCCCGCAGCGCCTCGCCGGCTGCGCCGGAGTGGCGCGCCAACCAAGCCGCCGTGCCGCGCCGCTCCACGGCGGTGGCAAAGCTCTCATTGAACTGGGTGTCGTCGCTGGCGTAGGCCACCTGGTGCGCCAGTTCATGAAAAATCATGCCGGCCAACTCGGCCTCGGGATACTTGATGAAAGTGTTCAGCAAAGGGTCGCCGCCGATCAGATTGCTCCACCCCAGGGTGGAGTAAGCCGGCACCGGATAGACCTGCACTTCCAGGCCCTCGGCACGCAGCTGCTCGGCATAGGCCTCAGCGGCTGCCCGGTCAAAATAACCGCGATAGCCGACGCATCCCATCACCGGAAAGCACCAGGTCTTCAAGCTCAGGCTGAGCTCGGCGCTGGCCACCACATTCCAAACAGCGGCCGGCCGGCCCAAATCGGCATAGCGGCGATAGCTGTCGTTGTCGGGCAGATGCAAGGCCTGCACCGCGAACTGGCGGATCTCTTGGCTGAGGCGCAGGCGTTCGCGCAGCTCCGCGGGCAAGGCCGGATCGTCCAGCCAGTCTTGCACCGGCCGCGCCGCCTGCATCAAGCGCAGGTGCCCACCCAAGGACTGGCCCAAATAGCTCAGCGGGGCACAGCCGCCCAGCAAGCCCAATGCCGCCAGCAGCAGCGCCAAGCTGCGGCGCGCCATCACTCGCTGAGACCCGGTTTGGCTCACGCGGGCGCGGTCTCGTCGTCGGCCCGGGCCACTTCCACCAAGCAGTCATAAAAGCTCGGCGCGGCCCCCATATCGGTGAGCCTTTGGTGGGTGACTTCATTGACATTGCTGCCACGCGGACCGAGCTTGCGCCACCAGACACCCAGCCCATGGACCACGCCGGGCCTTGCGCGCTCACTGATGCGCAAACGGCAGTGGTAGTTGCCGCGTTCATTGAAGACCCGCACCAGCACCCCGTCTTTCAGACCGCGCTGAGCGGCGTCGTCCGCATGGATCTCCAGCAGCGGCTCGCCCTCAATATCGCGCAAGCTCTTCACATTGACAAAGCTCGAATTCAGAAAATTTCGTGCCGGCGGCGAAATCATGGCGAGCGGATAGCGAGCCGCCAGCTCGGGGCTGGAGGCACGGCTCTCGTAATTGGGCACATAGTCGGCGCCGCCCGCTTGAGCGCGGCCATTGGGGGTCAGGAATTGCCCCTCGGCAAATGGCGCCTCCTTCAGGGGCAAAGACTGCCAGCCCTGCGCGCGCAAGGCGTCGAAGTCAATCGCCTCGGTGAAGACTTGCCGCGCCAGTTGCTCATCGCTTTCTTGGAAGCAGGGTTCGTCAAAGCCCATGGCCGCGGCCAATTCGCGAAAGATCTGCGAATTCGGTTTGGCCTCGCCCAACGGCGCAATCGCCGGCTCGTTGATCAAAACATCGGTGTGGCCATAGCTGCTGTGCACATCCAGATGTTCCAGCTGCGTGGTGGCGGGCAAGACATAGTCGGCCAGATCCGCGGTGTCGGTCATGAAGTGCTCCAGCACCACAGTGAACAAGTCCGCACGCTGAAACCCTCGCACCACTTTGGGTGACTCGGGCGCCACCGCCACCGGGTTGCTGTTGTAGACGATCAAGGCCTCAATTTGCGGGCCGAATTCCGGCGAGCTCGGGCGCAGCAAGTCGTCGCCAATGCTGCTCATATTGATGCTGCGCGCCGGGCTACTCCGTAGCGCGGGCAGGTCCAACTGCTCGTTCTTGTACGGCGCAAACCAGCCCGAGCTCGACAGCAGCAAGCCGCCCGCACGATGCCGCCAAGCGCCTGTCAAACAGGGCAACAAGGCCACCAAACGCACCGCATTGCCGCCGCCACGCACCCGTTGCATGCCGTAGTTGAGCCGAATGGCTGCGGGGGCCGTCGTGCCGTAGTCGCGCGCCAGGCACTGCACCTCGGCGACAGTGATGCCGCAGACCTCGGCGGTGCGCTCAGGCGGCCATTGCAAGGCCTTGGCGCGCAATTCGTCCCAGCCGTCCACATGCCGCTCCACATAGTCTGGGTCCAGCCAGTTGTTGACGATCAACTCGTGCATCAGCCCCAAGGCCAGCGCCCCGTCGGTGCCGGGCAGCAAGGCGATGTGCTGATGGCATTTGTCGGCGGTTTCGGTCTTGCGGGGGTCAATGCAGATCAGCTTGGCCCCAGCGCGCTTGGCTTGGTTGGCATAGGTCCAGAAATGCAGATTCGAGGCGATGGAATTGCTGCCCCAGATCAGAATCAAACGGCTCTCGGCAAAGAATGGCAGATGCATGCCGACTTTGTGGCCATAGGTGGCGCTCAGGGCCGCAGCACCGGCCGAAGCACAAATGGTGCGTTCCAGGCGAGAAGCGCCCAAGCGGTTGAAGAAGCGCCCGGCCATGGCCTCCCCTTGCACATAGCCCATGGTGCCGGCATAGCTGTAGGGCAAGATCGCTTGCGGATCGCGGGCTGCGATGGCCTGCAAGCGCGTCGCAATCTCGCGCAAGGCCGTCGCCCAGCTGACTTCTTCAAAGCGTGGCGCCTCGTGTTTGGCACTGACGCGGCGCAAGGGCTTGAGCACGCGCTCCGGGTGGTAGCTGCGCTCGGCATAGCGCGACACCTTGGTGCACAAAGCGCCAT
Organism: uncultured Burkholderiales bacterium; assembly: GCA_945952065.1. Taxonomy (GTDB): domain Bacteria; phylum Pseudomonadota; class Gammaproteobacteria; order Burkholderiales; family Burkholderiaceae_C; genus Paucibacter_A. The sequence continues at coordinate 81,298 of CAMFGY010000013.1, forward strand.
GGGTGCTGGGGTGGTCGGCCGCGCCTTGCACCTTGATCACGCGGTCGCCGGCCACGGTGATGCGCAGCGCGCAGGTATCAGGGCAGTCGTGCGGGCAGGCGCCCTTCACGACACGGGTTTCAGTGAGCGTCAGATCTTGCATGAGCGAACTATTGCACAAAGACCGAATCGGCTACGCTTGCGGCTCTGGCCCTTTGGGAGTCGAGATGATGGATTCGCTGAGCGTGCTGTACTTGCTTCTTGGCACCGCCGTCGGTGCTCTCGCTGCGACGGGGTGGTGGCGTCGCCCGCTGCAGGCCAGCCGGGCACGTGTCAGCAAGCTGGAGGCCGCGCGCGAAGCACTCAAGCAACAAAACGCCCAGGCGCGCAAGCAGATCGAACAATTGCAAGCCGAGCTGGCCGAATTGCGGCACGCACTTGGCAAGGTCGATGCGGCTCGGGCCCAAGCCTTGCGCGTTCAAGCCGCCAGCCGAGAACGACCCGACACCGGGCCATTTCTGGGTGATGCCGCCCCCCACCTCAGCAACAGCGACGGTTTTGCCCAAACCCAAGTCTTTTTGCCCAAGCCGGAATGAGGCCTGGGGCACGGCGCCCGCAGCCGCACGCCGAGCCTCATGGCGGCAGTAAACTGCTCTTCCCATCTCTCAGACCCAGGTCGCTGCCACCTCGGCATGCGGCCGCTCGCGCTGACACCCGCCATGAAGCCGATTGAATCCATTCTGCAAGACACCCCTGCCATCACCGCACTGCGGCGTGATCTGCATGCGCACCCCGAACTCTGCTTTCAAGAGCAACGCACCTCCGACCTGATCGCCAAGGTTTTGACCGACTGGGGCATTCCGGTGCATCGTGGCTTGGGCACGACCGGGGTGGTGGGCATCGTCAAGAACGGCAATTCCGACCGCGCCGTGGGGCTGCGCGCCGACATCGACGCCTTGCCGATGAGCGAGCACAACCAGTTCGCCCATGCCAGCACCTATCCCGGCAAGATGCACGCCTGCGGCCACGACGGCCACACCGCCATGCTGCTGGCAGCGGCCAAATACCTGTCCACCCATCGCAACTTTGACGGCACCATTTACTTGGTCTTCCAGCCCGCCGAAGAAGGCGGCGGCGGCGCCCGCGAAATGATCAAGGACGGGCTGTTCAAGCTTTTCCCCATGGAAGCCATGTTCGGAGCCCACAACTGGCCCGGCATGGCGGCCGGTCAGTTTGCCGTCAAGACCGGGCCGGTGTTCGCCTCCAGCAATGAATTCAAAATCACTTTGCGAGGCAAAGGCGCCCACGCCGCCATGCCGCACAACGGCATCGACCCGGTGCCGGCGGCCTGCCAAATGGTGCAGGCCTTCCAGTCCATCATCAGCCGCAACAAGCGGCCCATCGACGCAGGCGTGATCTCGGTGACCATGATCCACACCGGGGAGGCCACCAATGTCATCCCCGACTCCTGTGTGATCGAAGGCACGGTGCGCACCTTCACGCTGGAGGTGTTAGACATGATCCAGCGTCGCATGCAGCAGATGGCCGAGGCCACGGCGCAGGCCTTTGAAGTCAGTTGCGAATTCGAGTTCCGGCGCAACTACCCACCCACCATCAATCACCCCAAAGAAACCGAGTTTGTGCGCCAAGCTTTGAGCGAGATGGTGGGTGCCGCCCATGTGCAGGAGTTCGAGCCCACCATGGGGGCGGAGGACTTCAGCTTCTTCTTGCAAGAAAAGCCCGGCTGCTACTTCCTGATCGGCAATGGCGACGGCAGCCACCGCGAAGGCGGCCATGGCATGGGCCCTTGCATGCTGCACAACCCCAGCTATGACTTCAATGACGAGTTGATTCCGCTCGGCGGTTCGATGTGGGTGCGCTTGGCCGAGGCCTGGCTGAAGCAGCCCCGGCCTTGAACCCTCAGGCCACTGGATCGAACGGGCCGGGCCCCTTGCGCATGTCTGCCGCTGAACACTTCTCTCAAAGCTATGCCGAGGCGCGGGGCAAGTTTCTTGCGGCCGCAGCCGAAGCGGGCTTGGACGTCACGCCGCACTGGCATCCACTGCTGGGCCGCGAGGGCGAGCGACTGGCCCTGGATGTGCTGCGCCAAGGGCCTAAAGCGGCGCAGCGCCTGCTCATCATCAGCAGCGCCTGCCACGGCGTTGAAGGCTTTGCCGGCTCAGGCATTCAAACCGCCTTGCTGCGCGAGCCTCAGTGGCTGCAAGCGGTGGCCGACAGCGGCGTAGCGGTGCTCTACCTGCATGCGCTGAACCCCCACGGCTTTTCATGGTGGCGCCGCGTCACCCAAGAAGGCGTGGACCTGAACCGCAATTTCCACGACTTCCACCAGCCTTTGCCCCGCAACCCCGGCTACGAAGAAATCGCCGCCGCCCTGCTGCCCCCGCATTGGCCGCCCAGCCCGGCCGACGACGCGGTGCTGGCCGACTATGCCAAACGCCATGGCCAAGCCGGCTTGCAAGCCGCCATCTCGGGCGGCCAGTACAGCCATGAGTTGGGTTTGTTCTACGGCGGCCGCGCACCCACCTGGAGCCAACAGACCTTGCGCCATGTGCTGGAAGACCATGGCGCCGGCGTGCAGCATTTGGCTTGGATTGATCTGCACACCGGCTTGGGGCCGAGCGGCCATGGCGAGCGCATCTTCGCCGGGCATGATCACGAAGGTTCCTTGGCTCGCGCGCGATGCTGGTGGGGAGACGCCGTGACTTCGCTGGACGAAGGCAACTCCAGCTCCGCGCCCCTGGTGGGCATGATGTGGCAAGTCGCCGGGCAGATCTGCCCGCAAGCTCGCTACACCGGCATTGCGCTTGAGTTCGGCACCCTGCCCTTGCCGCAGATGATCGAGGCCTTGCGCGCTGACCATTGGCTGGCCGCTCACCCGGAGGCGCCCAGCGATTTGGCCCGCGCCATCAAACAACAAATTCGCGACGCGTTTTACGTCGATACCGACCCATGGAAGCAAGCCCTGCAAGACCAGGCCCTGGAGGCCGGCCTTCAGGCATTGAAAGGTTTAAAAGCATGAGCAGCAGCCCCAGCGCAACGGTGCCCGAGTTGAGCCCACAAGAGATCGAGAAAGTCCAACAAGAGACCCAGTTCTGGCTGGAGAAGGCGGTGATCGGCCTGAACCTCTGCCCTTTTGCCAAGAGCGTTCATGTCAATCAACGACTGCGTTATGTGGTCAGCCAAGCCGACACGCCGGAAGCCCTGCTGCGCGAGTTGGCCCATGAGCTCTTGAGTCTGATGCGTGCCGACCCGGACGAAGTCGAGACCACTTTGCTGATCCACCCCCGGGTGCTGACCGATTTTCTGGACTTCAATGACTTCATCGGCGCGGCCGACGCGCTGGTTGAAGACCTGGAGCTGGACGGCACGCTGCAAATCGCCAGCTTCCATCCTGACTTTCAATTCGGCGGCACCGAGCCGGGCGATGTCAGCAACTACACCAACCGTTCGCCCTACCCGACGCTGCATCTGCTGCGCGAAAGCAGCATCGAACGCGCCACCGAAACCATGGCCGACACCGACGCCATCTATGAAGCCAATATGCAAACCCTGGAACGCATTGGCCTGGAAGGCTGGCGCGCCTTGGGCCTCAAAGTCAGCGACAAGGCCTGAATTGGGTTCAGAATCCCAATCAGATGCAGCGACTTGGGCCGTCTGGCTTGCATAAAGTTCTGAAGTCTTGGGACGCTGCGCTCCCCTGGCCCCGACCGTGCAGCACCCCGCACCCTTGAACCAAGAGGCATTTTTGAGCGAAACCAAAGCATCCAGCTCCTTGTTTGTCGCCATCGCCTTGGGCGCCAGCATTGGTTTGCTGGTGCCCGCCCTGATTGTGGGAGGCCTCTTGATTGGGCTGCGCGAGCCCCAAGTGGCTGAAGCCGCCATGCAGCAGGAGATGGAGGCCAAGCTGGACGTGCTGGGCAGCAGCTTGCCCGAGCTGCTGTGGAACTTGGACACCGTGGCGGCCCGCGAGGTGGTGGCGGCCGTGATGAAGTCGCCCGATGTGGTGCGCGTGGTGGTGCACGATGCCTCTCAAGGCGCACCCTTCATCGAAATGGAATTCCCGGACCGCAAAAAAGGCCGCAGCCTGAAGGGCGAGCGCGAGATTTTTCGCGGCCAAGCCCGGATTGGACAGCTGTCAGTGGAAGTCGATGACCAGCTCAGCACCGCGGCCCTGAGCCGGCAGCGTTGGCTGTATGCCGCCACCGTCGGCGGGCAGCTGCTGGCGTCCTTGGCCTTGATTCTGGCCTTGTTGAACTCCCGTTTGATGCGGCCCTTGCGGCGTCTGGGCGGCTTCGCCAATGACTTGGCCACCGGCCGCTTCGACGCCCAGCTGCCGCCCAGCAGCACCGATGAAATCGGCCAACTGGGCGGGCATCTGGACCATATGCGCAAGGCCTTGCAACAGCAGTTCGACGCCCAAAGAGCGCTGATCGAACGCCTGCGCGGCATGGCCGAGACCGTGCCCGGTGTGGTTTATCAACTGCGTCTGGGCCGCGACGGCAAGTATTCATTCGCCTATGTCAGTGAGGCGGTGAAAGACTATTTCCAGCTCTCTGCCAGCCGTCTGGGCAAAGACGCTGAACGATGGTTTGAGCAAATTGCGCCCGCCGACCGAGCGGCGGTGCGCGAGTCTTTGCAAGCCTCGGCACGCCAACTCAGCCCTTGGCAGCAGGAGTTCCGCACCTACCGCGCCGATGGCAGCGAACGTTGGCTGTATGGCAATGCCATCGCCCAGTTGGAGGACGGCGGCAGCGTGCTCTGGCATGGCTTTCTGACCGATATCTCCAGCCAGCGCCGTGACGCCCTGGAGTTGCTGCGCTATCGCAACCACCTGGAAGAACTGGTGGAGGCGCGCACCGCCGAGCTGGCCGAGGCCACCAAGGCAGCGCAGGCCGCCAGCTTGGCCAAGAGTGCGTTCTTGGCGAATATGAGCCACGAGATCCGCACGCCGATGAACGCCATCATCGGCCTGACCTATCTGGCCCAAAGCGACAGCACCGACCCCACACAACAACAGCGCCTACAAAAAGTGGCCGACGCCGCCGAGCATCTGCTCAGCGTCATCAACAAGGTGCTGGACTTCTCCAAGATCGAAGCCGGCAAGATGCAGCTCACCCACGCCGAGTTCACCATCCCCCAAGTCTTGGACGGCATCACCAGCATGCTGGCGCAGCAGGCCAATAAGAAGCAGCTGCAGATGCAAGTGGACATCGCACCTGAGCTGGCGACTCAGGTCTTGCTGGGTGATGCACAGCGCATCACCGAGGTCTTGCTGAACTTCGGCGGCAACGCCTTCAAGTTCACGGAGAACGGCTTTGTTCGCTTCAGCGCGCGCATTGAGCGTGATCTGGGCACAGCCTTGCAGCTGCGCTTCGAGGTGCAAGACAGTGGCATTGGCATCAACGAAGAAGCTCAGGGTCGCCTGTTCCAGGACTTTGAACAGGCCGACAGCTCCACCACCCGGCGCTATGGCGGCACCGGCCTGGGTCTGGCCATTTGCCGGCGCCTTGCCGAATTGATGCATGGCGAAGTCGGCGTGCAAAGTGCGCTGGGTGAAGGCAGCTGCTTCTGGTTCACACTTCGGGTGGACAAAAGCTCAGCGCCTGCTGTGCCCGAACTGCCGCAAGCCAAGCGCGGCCAAGCGGCGCGCGAGCTGCTGCAGCAGCAGTTCAGCGGCACCCGCATCTTGTTGGCCGAAGACAATGCGGTGAACCAAGAGGTGGCGGTGGCCTTGTTGGGCAGCGCCGGCCTGCAGGTGGATGTGGCGCACGATGGTCAACAGGCCTTGCGCATGGCCAGCGAGCAGGACTACGGCTTGGTGCTGATGGATGTGCAAATGCCCTTGATGGATGGTTTGGACGCCACCCGTGCCATCCGCGCCATGGAGCGCCAGCAGGGCCGGCCCAGCACCCCCATCTTGGCGATGACCGCCAATGCCTTTGCCGAAGAGCGACAGCGCTGCCTGGACGCCGGCATGAACGACCATGTGGCCAAGCCCGTGGTGGCTGAGCAGCTGTTTGCCACCTTGCATCAGTGGCTGAGCCAACGCAGCAAAACGCGCCCAGCCTGAGCGCCGCGCCAATAGCGCGCAAGTAGCGGATTCAAGGCCGAGCGGGGCGCCAAGGGCCGCCGACCGCGGCGGCGCTCAGTTGGATTCTTTGATCAGCCGCCCTGAGCTGGCCTGAATGGGCCGCGCATTCATGGGGTAGAGCCGCGAGAAGATATTGATCTGGTTGCTGGAGAGCTGCACCGGTGTGCGCATCACCATCCACAGCACCCCTTCCGAGCAGGGCGGCGTGGTCAAGGAGCCCATATAGGTGTAGTAGGCCCGATCCACCGGCAGCAACTGGGTCAGATCAATGAAACCCGGCCCTGGCAAGGCCTCGCCCTTTTCCAGCGGCAGATTGTTCCAAATGGTCTGAATCAAGGGCTGATCGCGGCCGCGCTCCAACAAGACCGCCACCACGGCCAGCTTGCCGTCAGGGTCTTTGTGCACCAGATGCGCCACCATATCGAATTGACGACCGTTGATGCGCTCTTCGCTGGGGCGGTGAAAGTGGAACTGTAGCAAGTCATAACGCCGACCCATGACGGTCAGCGAATTGCCCTGCGCCACATTGACTTGAATGGTGTGGCCGTTGTCCAGCACCGCAAAGCCGCTGGGGCGGTAGTCGAACTGGATCTTTTCCAGATCCACCCGAATCCCTTCACGGATATCGATGGGGCTTTGCCGCGTACCCACGGCGCACTGGCGGTTCTCGGGGCTCAACTCAGCCCAACGCTCCGGCGCCCCTTCGCCCGCATAGCCCCAGTGCACATGCGGGCTCGCATGAGCGGGTGCGGGCTCGGCCTTGCTGCTGGCCTTGGCATTCGGCTTGCTCCGGCTGCTGCCCTTGCTATTGCCCTCGCCTTTCGCGTCCGCCTCATCCTGGGCCGCTTTATTGGCCACCTTCATCTGGCCGGTGGCGCCACTGGGGCTGTTGCTGAGCCGCTCGGCCAGGCGCTTGCGCAAGACATCCAGCGGCTCCCCATCCGCCGACGCGGCTGCGGACTCCGCCGACCGGGGCTTGGCTTCATTCGCTTGGGCCGCACCAAAGCTCAGCGCTGCAGCGAGCAGCAAGAACGGCAGCGCCCAAGCCCGGGGTGATTGATTGGCCCAGCAATTCCTGAAAACAGACATGATTCAACGCTCCTGGGCGCTTGATCGCCCTGATCGACTCCTCATCGGCCGTTTTGACCTCCAGCTTGAGCCTGAGGTTCGGGCCGCAGCTCAAGCCATCTCGCGTTTGACTACCAGCCAAGCGCTCAAACCAATCGCCAACATGCCCATGGAGCCCAGCGCCAGCGTCAAAGTGGAGTGCATCACCAAGGGCACCACCAAGCCGGCCACCAGGGCATTGGACGCGCTGCCGATGCAAGACTGCAGCGAAGAGGCCATGCCGCGCCGCTCGGGCACTTCGTCCAAGACCATCAGCGTCACCACCGGCACCATCAAGGCCCAACCGAAGGCAAAAGCGCCGATCACGGGCAAGGCCCAATAGGGACTGGGGGGCAGCACCGCATTGAGCAACACGTTCAGGCAGGCAAACACCAGCATGATGGTGAAGCCATGCCGAATCTGCCGCTTGGGCCGGATCTTGCCGGCCAGCCTGCCGCTGAGCCAGGCCCCCCCCATGATGCCGCCGATGGAAAAGCAGAAAAACCAAAAAAACTGCGTGGGCGCCAAGCCCAGATGCTCCCCCACAAACACTGGCGCAGCCAGCACATACAAAAACATGCCGTTGAACGGAATGCCGCTGGCCAGCGCCAGCAAAATGAAGCGCCGGTTGGAGCACAGCCGCCAATAGCCCCGCAGCAAGGGCAAGAGATGAAAGGGCTGGACCATGTCGCGGTGCAAGGTCTCCGGCAACAGCCGCCAATTGGCAATGAACAAGACCAGCCCCACGGCGACCAAAAACCAAAAGATCGAATGCCAGTCCGCATGCACGAACAAAAATCCGCCGATCATCGGCGCAATGGCCGGAGCCACGCCAAAGAAGATGGTGACCTGTGACATCACCCGCTGCGCCTCTGAGGGCGCAAACATATCGCGGATGATGGCGCGCGACACCACCATGCCCGCCCCCGCCGACATGCCTTGCACCGTGCGCCAAAACACCAGTTGCCCAATGCTGCCGGAGAGCGCGCAGCCTACCGAGGCCAGGGTAAAAACCGCCATCCCCCAGAGCACCACCGGGCGCCTGCCGAAACTGTCGGACAAAGCGCCATGGAACAAGTTCATCACTGCAAAACCGAGCAGATAGCTCGACAGCGTTTGCTGCATCTGCACCGGCGTGGCCTGCAAGGCGGCCGCAATGCCCGAGAAGGCCGGCAGATAGGTGTCAATGGAAAACGGGCCCAGCATGGCCAAGCCGGCCAACATCACAGCCAAGGCCCAGCGCGGCGCGCGCCACAATTTGCTGGCTTCAGGATTCATAGTCAAACGAGGAGCGCCGGATTCAAGGCGTCAGGGCAGCAGGCAATCCTGCAGTGTATCGGGCGGCCCTAAACTGCCGGCTTCCAAGGTTTTGCTGAGCGAACAAAGCATGCATGAGGGACAGTTGAATATTGGTGTGATCGGCCTGGGTGTGATGGGGCAGCGCATGTTGGCGCGTCTGGCTACGCATCCACGCTTGCGCGCGACCTGGGTCTGGGATGCCAACCCTGCCGCCCTTGCAGCCACGCTGCAGACCTACCCCCAGCTACTCGCCGCCAGCAGTGCCGAGGCTCTGATTCAAAGCCCCGGCCTGCACAGCCTTTACATCGCCACGCCACCCGCGCCCCACATGGCCTTGTCCGAGCTGGCTTTCGATGCGGGTTTGGCGGTGTTTTGCGAAAAGCCCTTGACCGTTGACTTTGCAGCCGCGCGGGCCTGCATTGCCCGCATTGACGCCCAGGGGCAACGCGCCGCGGTGAACTTTGCCCTGGCTTCGTCCCAGGGCTTGGCGCTCTTGCAGTCGCAGTTTGCAGCCCAGGCCAAGCCTTCGCTGGGCGTTTTGCAAGCGGTTGAACTGACGCTGGCGTTTGCGGCTTGGCCGCGCCCTTGGCAAGCCACCGCCGGCGCTTGGTTGGGCGAGCGCATCGAAGGCGGCTTCAGCCGCGAGGTGCTCTCGCACTTCATCTTCGCGCTGCAGCGGGTCTTGGGCCCGGCCGAGGTGCTGCGCAGCCGGGTGGACTATCCGGCCGATGGCATCGCCGCTGAAGTGGGCTTGCAAGCCGAGTTGCGTGCCGCCACAGTGCCCGTGCGCATTGAGGGCCGGGTGGGCGGTGACTTGCCTGACCTGAACCGCATGGTGTGGCAGGCGAGCGAGGGCCAAATCCAGCTGCAAGAGTGGTTCAGCCAGATCGAGCGGCGCAATGCAGCAGGGCAATTGCTGCCGCACGCAGCGGCCAGCGGCGATTTGCGTTTGAGTGGCCAGCGTGACCAGTTGGATCAATGGGTGGCCTTGATCGAAGGCCGCCCCCATGGCTTGCCCGGCTATGCCGAGGCCTTGGCCGTGCAAGAGACCATCGAGGCCTTGCTGCAAGGGCGCGGCTGAGCCCCTGGCCGGTCTGGCCCAAACAAATATAAAAAGTGAAGCAAGCCGATAGGCCGGATTCTGTGCAAGACCTGAGCCTTGCGGGCTCGGTCTTGTGACCGCCATTCCTCTGGGCCGGACATTGCTGCCCGGCTCGGTGCCACCTACCCGCCAGCTCTGCGAGCCGCATCAATACTGGCCTACTTGGTGTTGCTGCGCGTAGAGATTGCCCGTTTCACCCGACCCCGGAGGCTGCGCTTCCGGTCCCGCAAGGCTTGCGCCCTGCACGTTTGATCGACTCGTCTCTGTTGCTCTGATCCTCGGCTCACGCCGGACAGCCGTTAGCTGCTACGCCGCTCTATGCAGTCCGGACCTTCCTCCAGCCCCAGGTTTCCCTGATCGGGCCAGCGGCGGTCTGGCTTGCTTCACGGGCGGCATTATCGCCCAGCCGACACAAGCCCTCTGCAGCCCGCCTGCTTTGCCTCTACCATTCGGGCTTCATCTCAAGCCTTGACCGCATGCCGCACCTGACCCCACTCGAATTGCCCACCCCCAGTGGCGAGGAACTGAAAGCAGCCCGCATGGCCGCCGGCCTGAGCCAGGTCGAGGCCGCACAGCTGATGGGCTACCCGGTGCAGGCCGGCAGCCGCGGCGGCCTGCAGTCGCGCACCTGGCAGGCTTTGGAGAGCGGCAGCGACCCGCGCCTGATGCCGGGCCCGGTGTTCGCTCTCTTCTTGTTGATGACCGAACAACACCCGCAATTCAGCCTGCTGCGCAAAAGCGCAGAGCCCACCCGCTGAGGGGTACCGCCCCTGCTACCCCTGTCGCAGTTTCTGTTTCACCCAAGGAGTCCTTCGATGAAAGCTGACAACGTTCTTGCCACCATTGGCAACACGCCCCATATCCGCATCCAGCGTCTGTTTGGCCCCCAGGCCCAGGTCTGGGTCAAGTCGGAGCGCTCCAATCCAGGCGGCTCGATCAAGGACCGCATCGCCCTGTCCATGGTCGAAGACGCCGAAGCACGCGGCCTGCTCAAGCCCGGCGCCACCATCATCGAGCCGACCTCCGGCAATACCGGCGTGGGCTTGGCCATGGTGGCCGCGGTCAAGGGCTACAAGCTGATTCTGGTGATGCCCGACAGCATGTCCATTGAACGGCGTCGCTTGATGCTGGCCTACGGCGCCAGCTTTGACCTGACCCCACGTGAAAAAGGCATGAAGGGCGCCATCGCCCGCGCCCAAGAACTGATGGCCGAGCACCCCGGCTCCTGGATGCCCCAGCAGTTCGAGAACCCGGCCAATATCGCCGTCCATGTGCGCAGCACCGCCGAAGAAATCTTGGCCGACTTCCCGGCCGGCTTGGAGGCTTTGATCACCGGCGTGGGTACCGGCGGACACATCACCGGTTGCGCCCAGGTCTTGAAAAAGGCATGGCCGAATCTGAAGGTGTTTGCTGTGGAGCCTGCCGCATCACCGGTGATCAGCGGTGGCTCCCCCAGCCCGCACCCGATCCAAGGCATTGGCGCCGGCTTCATCCCCACCAATTTGCACACCGGCCTGCTCGATGGCGTGATCCAGGTCGAGGCCGAAGAAGCGCGGGAATTCGCGCGCCGCAGCGCCTCCCAAGAAGGGCTGCTGGTGGGCATCTCCAGCGGCGCCACCTTGGCCGCCATCGCCAAAAAGCTGCCCGACTTGCCCGCCGGCTCACGCGTGTTGGGCTTCAACTACGACACCGGCGAACGCTACCTGTCCATCGAAGGCTTCCTGCCGGCCTGAGCGCCACGCCTCGGCAGCTGCGGCGCCCCCGCCCAGCTCGCTAGGCTTGCGTGCGTGCGTGCTTGCTGCAGCTTCACGCAAGCGCCCCAGGATTTGATCACCGCCCCCCCAAGAAGCCGGTCTATCTTCAGGCAACAAGGGCGGCATCGTGCCCGGAGCGGACGTTGGTTTGGGCGGAGATCAGGCCACTTGGGGACTCCACGTCGCTCCTGTCTGGTCCAGCGGCCCAGCCCTTCGCGAGGCTCAAGCCGTCCTCAGGACGCCTTGAGTCCGAGCTCAGTCCCCCGCCCCGGGCTCGCGCCCGGGTCTCCTCCTTTACCTCGCGCCGCAGAGCCCCCAAGCGTCCTGATCCAGCACGGCCGTGCTACTTCTTCGAGGACGCGCATCGGTGGAACTGCCGAGTGGCGTCGGGGGTGTGATTCCGCGAGGTAAAGGAGGAGCCGGCGCCTGCAAGGCGACGGCGGGGGACAGGAGCGGAATTGCGCCCCCGGCGGCGCTCGGCACCAAACTACCCAGCAACTTCCGCTCCGGGCACACCGCAGCCCTTCGATGGCCTATTCAAACAGCCCTAAGCGAGGGCCCGGGCCGGTCTTTTCAGCGTGCCCGCATCGCTCAGTCTTCGCCTGCCAAATCGGCGCTGGGCTTGTCATTGTCTTTGTCGGCCTGACGCGCCAGTTCGGCCTCCAGAGGGCGCAAGGAATCCAGCAGGGCTTGCGTGGGCTTGGGCTCCACCAATCGGAAAGCCGGTGGCGGCAGGCTGCTCAAATAGGCCGGGCCCAGCCAATGCTGCTGCTCTTGGCGGCGGGCCACGGTCAGGGTGAGCAAGGTCAGCAAACCCACACCGACAGCCAGGGCCAGACCGCGCCGCGCGCGCGGCCACACCAAGCTGGCATGCCACCACAACAGAGCCGCCACACCGCAGGGGAAGGCCAGCGCATCCAGCACCATCAGGCGCGGCATCGAAAAGGCATAGGCCAAGAGCGGCAAGACCAGGGCCACCAGATGCAGACCTGTCACGCCGATCAAGGCACGCCGCAAATGGGTCGCGAAGGGAAAGCGGTGCTGAAACACCTGCGTCACCAGCGCCCACAAGGCCGACCAGCCAAGAATGACGATCAGCGGCAGCAAGACCGCGCCGCTGTATTCAATCCACGGCGAGCCCGGATTCAAGCCCGACCATTGATCAAACCAAAGCAGGCCCAGCCACAGCAAGAGCAGGCCCGGCACCCACGCTGCCGCCACCTTGGCGGCGCGAAGCTGATGCTGCTGCAGGGGCAGCTCCGGTGCCAGCGCCGCACTGTCCCGCCGCCAGCGCAGATGGGTGGCGCCCAGTTGCAGCAACTCACTGTCGCCCAGCACCACCGACTGCCCCGGCTGCAAACGAGCCTCACCATGCCAGCCCCCATTCAGGCTGCTGAGCATTTCCAGGCGGGGCCCGAGCCCATCGTCCCAATGCAAGCAGGCATGTTCGGCGGCCAAATGGGCGTCATCCAACACCACTTCACAACGGGGCGCACGGCCGATACGCGCGGGCCATGCGCTGAGACGCTGCACCAGACGCGGATGCCCATCGCGCCCCAGGACTTCGATTACCGCGATGCGTTGTTGCTGGCGCTCTTCTTGTTCCACGCGAAGCCCTCCAGGTAATGCGCGGTCAGTTTCAGCGCGTTGTCAAAGCTGACGCCCTTCGCGTCAAAGCGGCCCAAAGCCCCTTCGGTGGAGGCATCCACTGTGGTCACCAGCACGCTCAGGTCATGCAGACCACTGAGCTTGCGGTACGCCCGCATGCACACCACGGCGCGCAGCGGCAGGCCCTCGCGAGAGACAAACTCCTCCTTGCAAAACGGCGCGGTGCGGAACTTGTCTTCGCGCCCCAGTCTTTCGTTACGAAAACTCCCCGAGTACTGCTTGGCGAAGCGGATGGCGCCCAGCTTGGACCCGTCATAGGCTTCATGCGAAATCTCGAGATAGCCGGTCTGGATCTGATTGCTGACAAAGATGGCGTGTTCCATGCGGCATTGCGAACGCTGGAACTCCAAGCCCTTGGTATCGGCGGGGGTACCGCGCCCCCAGCAGCGCATGAACTGCTCTTGCGGCACCGGCAGCGAATAGCGCGCATGCCCTGCCGAGGCCCAGGGCTGGGCCATGAAGCTGCGGCTCAGTTCGTCTTGATAGGCCAGCAATTGCTCACGCAAACGAGGCCAGGCCGGGCTGTTCATGGGCTTGGCCGCACGGCTGCGCTCGAACAGCGCTTGCGCATAAGCGCCGGGCACCAAAAAACTCATTTGCTGCGCAAAAAACATGGCCGAGACATTGACGCCCACCACCCGACCGTCTTCGTCCAGCACCGGGCCGCCACTCATGCCGGAGTTGATGCTGCCGGAGTAATAAATCAAAGGGTCAAAGCTGCGCTCTACCAAGCCATTGAAATTGCCCTCCACCACGGCAAAGGCCACATCATGGGGATTGCCCATGGAGTAGATGCGGTCGCCCTTAGAGAGTGGCTGCTTGAGCGGCCGAAAGCCCAAGGCGCCGCGATTCTTCAGCGTGCCGGGCGCCGCGCGCAGCAAGGCCAAGTCGCGCCGCACATCGAAGTCCAAAAGCTCCAGCAAGCCCTCTTGCCCCTCGGTGGTAGCAAAGCGCAGGCGGTAGCGGTCGGGCTCCAAGGCAAACTGGCTGATGACGTGGTAGTTGGTCAGCACATGGCCCTCGTCACTGACCAAAAAGCCCGAGCCCACCGAGGCCTGGCTGTCTTGGTTTTTCAGCAATGTGCGAATTTGCAGCAGCTGCGAGCGAGAGTTGTCGTACAAGCGCCGCGCACTCGCCGAGACCGATGCAGCCGGCGCTGAAGCCGCCGAAGGCGGCGCCGTGGGAGCGTTTGTCATTTCAGGCGGCGGCTTGAGCTGGGCCACAGCCAAGCCCCAGGCTCCGCTGAAACCCAGCGTTAACACGCCAAGCAGCACGCGCCGCCACAGCGCCCTGCTCTTGTGACTGGAAAAGTTCAACAAGCTTTTTTCATCCCGTTTAGCAATGCAAGGCCCCAGGGCCGAAGGGCTGCGGGCCGTGAGCGCCGCGCCGGTGCGCAGATGCTAGCGGTTTTGCGCCGCCGGCAAGGGGCGAAAAACCTGGGGGTCGGCATAGAACTCAGGCGTTTGCTTGGCCGGCCACCAACCGGGCACACCCAAAACCGGCAGCGGCACAAAGGGCTTGCGCTCCAACCACGCCAGATCCAAGGCCTCATCGGGCCAGTCTTGCGCCGGCAAAGCCTCATCCGGCAAGGCTTGCAGCAGCACATGGGCGCAGATCGCCTTGCGCGGCTGTTGCAGCTTTTCCATCAACGCATGGCCGAACAGCTGCAAGCGTGCCTGGGCCCACAGCGGCCGCAAGTCCATGAACAAGGCCTGCCAGTCGCGCCGCAGCAAGGCGTCGCACAGGGCCACTGGCGCCCGCAAGAAGGCAGCGTTTTCATCGACCAAGGTCAGGGCATCGCGCAAAGCACCTCGCACCGGCGCGATCACCCCTCCGCTGCGCGCCAAGGCCAGGCTGTGGCCGGCATTCAAGCCGGCTTTCAAACGCGGCCAGTGCAGCCACATCAGTCCGTTGAGCAGGTCATGCAGGTTGTCGCGTGTGGGCACCTCGGCCCGGCGATGGATGAAGGCCTCATAGGCTTCGCCCTCCGGCAGAGCGGCTTGAGGCACAAAGCGCAATGATCCGTTGGGCAAGACGATGGGCGCACTGGCCGCGCGCTTTTGCACGGCCGCATTCAAGGCCTCGGCCACTGTGGCCCCGGCAGCCAAATCCGCACTCAGGCCCTGCCCTTGCTCGCGGTATGGCGCCAACCAAGGCGCCGACCAATCCACGCTCAGCGACACTGCGCTCAGAGCAGCTTCCAGCTCAAGGTTTCGCCGCCGCGCAGGGGCTTGAGTTGCGCATCGCCAAAGGGCACAACGCTGGACAGCGTCCAGTCTTGCTTGACCAAGGTGACGCGCTCGGTATTGCGCGGCAGGCCGTAGAAATCAGCGCCATTGAAGCTGGCGAAGGCCTCCAGCTTGTCCAGCGCGCCCATGGCTTCAAAGGCCTCGGCATACAGCTCCAAGGCCGAAGCCGCGGTGAAGCAGCCGGCGCCGCAGACCGAGTTTTCTTTCATCTGGGAGGCATGCGGCGCGCTGTCGGTGCCGAGGAAGAATTTATTGCTGCCCGAGGTGGCAGCCTTCAACAAGGCCTGACGATGGATCTCGCGCTTGAGCACCGGCAGGCAGTAGTAGTGCGGGCGCAGGCCGCCGGTGAAGATGGCGTTGCGGTTGTAGAGCAGGTGCTGCGGCGTCAGCGTGGCGGCGGTGTAGGCGTCGGCGCTGGAGACGTATTCAGCCGCCTCCTTGGTGGTGATGTGCTCGAACACCACTTTCAGCTCCGGCATATCGCGACGCAGCGGTTGCATCACCCGGTCGATGAAGACCGCCTCGCGGTCGAAGACATCGATCTCGGGGTCGGTGACTTCACCGTGCACCAGGAAGAGCAGGCCTTCGCGCTGCATGGCTTCCAGCACCTTGTAGGTCTTGCGGATGTCGGTCACACCGGCATCGCTGTTGGTGGTGGCGCCCGCGGGGTAGAGCTTGAGGGCCACCACGCCAGCGTCTTTGGCGCGCTTGATCTCGTCAACCGGGGTCAGGTCGGTGAGATACAGCGTCATCAAGGGCTGAAAGTTCATGCCCTCGGGCACGGCAGCCAAAATGCGCTCGCGGTAAGCGGCGGCTTGCTCGGCCGTGGTCACCGGCGGACGCAGGTTCGGCATGATGATGGCACGCCCGAACTGACGCGCCGTGTAGGGCACGACGCTTTGCATGGCGGCGCCATCGCGCACATGCAAATGCCAATCGTCAGGGCGGGTGATGCTCAGCTGCTGCGCAGCCACGGAAGGGGTAGATGTTTCGGCCATGCGCGGCATTGTCCCAAAACTTCAGCGCCCCAGGCCCGTCATCGCTGCTCTGTGAAACCCAGCCTTTGCAACAGGCCTTGGGCATTGAACAACAAAACCAACTCGGTCCCCCGCTCCGGCCTTGTGGAGCCATCGGAGCTGGTCTTGATGTCCGCCGCGGCTGCCGACGCCGCGGCCGCGAGCGTTGGGGGCAAGGCCGCGGAGATTTTTTCGACTTCGGCGCGCAACTCAGACTCCGACTTCCGGCTCAATTCATCGGGCGAAGGCATCGCTGCCATGGCCGATTTTGCGGCCATCAGGGTCGACAAAGAAGGCAGGGGCACAGACTCGGCATTGCCCTTCTTGGCGCCGTCCTTGCTGGCCTTCTCTTTGGGCGCGGCTTGCCAATAGCGCAGGATCTGATGCCCTTCATCAAACACCACCCGGCGCCCTTTTCCCAACAGCGCCGTCACTTCGTCCACATGGGTTTGGCCCAGCTGCCAGTTTTTGGCGGCCTGGGCAAAGCGGTGTTGCGAGGCTTGCAGTTCCTGCTTGGGCAGGAGAGGCGCTGAGTCCAGGGTTTCAAACACGACGCGGGTTTCATCCGACCAAGACTTGTCACCCAAGGGCAGCCGGAACATGCGGTCGCGCAGCAAAAAGCCCCAGTCGTATTTCTCCCCGCCGTCATCAATCAAGCCATGCAGCATGCGGTGGTTCAGGCGCAGACGTCGCTCGCCATCGATCAAGGTGACCGAAAAAATGGGCTGATCCGCAAAATTGCTGGGGCTCCAGGCCGGCTCCTCGCATTGCTCATAGCTGGGTCTGAACAGGTTCTGCACGAAGCGAACCCAAACAGAGTCGGTACGGGCCAAGCCACTGGCAAAGGCGATGCGGCATTGCAAACGCAGATCACCCAAACGGCGCTCGCCCTCGGGCACGCCCGGGCTGCGAACATCGGGTCGCCAAGTGATGCGCCCTTCGGCCAAACGGCTGCGCACCACGCTGTCTTGGTCGAGCTGACGCCAAGCCGGGTCGGCGACAAACTCATGGTTTTTGTCCAGCGCTATCGGCGTTCTGCCCTGCTCGCCCAGCAAGGCCAGATCCGCTCTGTCCAGATCGCTGGCGTACTGGCGCGCATAGACCCGGAACTTCAAAGCAGCCTTAGGAGCGAGGGCATGGTGCTTTTCAAACAGGGCTTGCGCTTTGAAGATCTGGGCCAGGGTCTTGCGCTCGCGTGGCAAGTTGGACTCGCCTTGCATCTGCACCTGGTGCAATTCCAACACGGGGGCATCCCGGGCAATCGGCTTGGACGCGGGCAAATCTTCATCGGCGGGATCCGCCGCCAAGGCCAGACCGCAACTCAGCAGCAAGGCGGGAATGCCAAACAATGGGGCGGTCAACAGGGAACGGGCAGAAATTGACATGACAAGGCTTGAAATCGCAATGGCCGACAGGCTAATGAAACAAGGCCCAAGCCCCCAGCAAGAAGCGACCAACTGCAAAACCAGCAGGATCAGCCGCCATAGAAAATGGCCCGCCAGACGAACCGTCCGAGCGGGCCATGCGAACCCAGCGCTTTGGCGCCTGCCCCGAATGGGGCGCGCTCAAGGCCTCCTGGCCATCAAACTCAGTGTTGCAAGATCTTGGCGAGGAAGTCCTTGGCGCGCGGGCTGCGCTCCTCGGGCTTGCCGAAGAAATCTTCACGTTTGCAGTCTTCCACGATCTTGCCTGCATCCATGAAGATGACGCGATGGCTGACGCGTTTGGCAAAGCCCATTTCATGGGTCACGCACATCATGGTCATGCCCTCTTCCGCCAGCTTGACCATCACGTCCAGCACTTCACCCACCATCTCAGGGTCCAGCGCGGAGGTCGGCTCGTCAAACAGCATCACGATGGGGTCCATGGACAAGGCCCGTGCAATCGCCACGCGTTGCTGCTGGCCGCCCGAGAGTTGACCGGGGAATTTGTCTTTGTGCGCAGACAGGCCCACGCGGTCCAGCATCTTCAGCCCGCGCTTCTTGGCTTCATCGGGAGTGCGACCCAACACCTTGATCTGAGCAATGGTGAGGTTGTCGGTCACGCTCAGGTGCGGGAACAACTCAAAGTGCTGAAACACCATGCCCACCCGCGAGCGCAACTTGGGCAGATTGGTCTTGGGGTCGGCCAGTGAGATGCCGTCCACGATGATGTCGCCCTTTTGGAAAGGCTCCAGCGCATTGACGGTCTTGATCAGCGTGGACTTGCCCGAGCCCGAGGGCCCGCACACCACCACCACCTCGCCCTTGTTGATGCTGGTGGTGCAATCGGTCAGCACCTGGAATTGGCCGTACCACTTGGAAACGTTTTTGATGTTGATCATTTGAAACTCCAGTCCAGCATCAGCGGATGATGGCAATCTTCTTTTGCAGTCGGCGCACCAGCATGGACATGCTGAAGCAGATCAGGAAGTAGATGGCGGTGGCCACCAGATAGGTCTCAACCGGACGATTGAAGTTGCGCCCCGCGGTTTCAAACCCTTTCAACAGGTCATACGCGCCAATGGCGTAAACCAGCGAGGTGTCTTGGAACAAGATGATGGTCTGGGTCAGCAACACCGGCAACATATTGCGGAAGGCCTGCGGCAGCACCACGAGCTTCATGGTTTGCCCATAGCTCATGCCCATGGCGTAGCCGGCATAGGTCTGACCCTTGGGCACGCTTTGAATACCGGCCCGCATGATCTCGGCATAGTAGGCCGCCTCAAACAGCGTGAAGGTCAAGATGGCCGAGATCTCTGCGCCCAGCGGCCGCCCGATCACAAACGGAATCAGCAAGAAGAACCACAGAATCACCATCACCAGCGGGATGCTGCGCATGGTGTTGATATAGGCCGCAGCAGGCATGGCCAACCAAGACTTGCCGGACAAGCGCATCAAGGCCAACACAGTGCCCAGGGCAATACCACCCAGCATGGCCACCAAGGTCAGCTGCACCGAAAAGAACAAGCCCTTCAGCACATAGCTGCTGATGAGGTCCCAATTCAGAAAGGAGAAGTCCAAATTCATGATTGGCTGCTCCCCACCATGCCGGGCACACGTGCGCGCAGCTCAATCAAACGGGCCACCGCAAAAATGGCGATTGAGGAGACGAAGTACAGCGCCGTCACGGCCAAATAGATTTCAATGCCTTTGGAGGTTTCTTCCTGGGCCTGACGCGCGAACATGATGAGCTCGGGCACCGAAACCGCAAAGGCCACGGCCGAGTTCTTCACGATGCCCATGGCCTCGCTGGTCAGCGGCGGGATCACGATGCGCAGCGCCACGGGCAAGAGCACATATCGATAGGTCTGCGGCAAAGTGAAGCCCATGGCCAAACCCGCATAGGTCTGGCCCTTGGGCAAGCTTTGAATGCCGGCCTTGACCTGCTCGGAAATCCGCGCCGAGGTGAAAAAGCCCAAGCCCAGCACCACCAGCAGGAAGCTCGGCACCTGCTTCATCACCGGCACCAGTTCAGGCACCACAAAGTACCAAAGAAAGACCTGCACCAGCACCGGAATATTGCGGAACAGCTCGGTCCAGCTGTCGCCAATCATGACCAGCCATTTGTTCGGCGTGGTGCGAGCAATGCCGATCAGCACGCCAAAAAACATCGCCACGATCAAAGCCAAGCCAGACACCGACAGGGTCCAGCCCCAGGCCGACATCATCCAATCCAGATAGGTGATGGAGCCCCCGCTGCCAAAGCAGCGCGGCACCACCTCCTGGTCAATGGTGTCTTTGCAGAACACCTGCCAATCCCAGTTAGACAAGGCACTTCTCCTTCAAGAAACTACAAGGCCGCCCGAACGCTTGCTGGGCGGCCTCTGGTCAGCGAATGCGCTCAGCGCATCACTTCTTGGCGTACTCCTCAGCCGGCTTGTCGTTCGGGTTGGCCCAGGCCTTCTTGGTGTTTTCGTTGGCAGGCATGCCCACCTTGGTGTTGGTCGGAGGAATCGGTTGCTCGAACCACTTGCTCCAGGTCTTGGCGATGTCGCCCGACTTCATCTGGGCAATGATGCTGTCGTCCACGGCCTTCTTGAAGGCGGGGTCGTCCTTGCGGATCATGATGGCGATGGGCTCAACGGCCAGCACCTCACCCACGATCTTGTAGTCGGCCGGGTTCTTGGCCTTGGCAGCCAGGCCCGACAGGATCGCGCCGTCCATCACGAAGGCATCAGCACGGCCGGATTCCAGCAGCAAGAAACTGTCGGCGTGGTCTTTGCCGAACACTTCCTTGAAGTCCACGCCAGTGGCGCGCTCATGCTTGCGCAGCGTTTGCACCGAGGTCGTGCCGGTGGTGGTGGCCACACTCTTGCCGTTGAGCTGGTTGATATTGGTAATGCCCGAATTGGCCTTGACCAAGATGCGCACTTCTTCCACAAAGGTGGTGACCGCAAATGCCACGTCTTTTTGACGGGTGGCATTGTTGGTGGTGGAGCCGCACTCGATATCGACGGTGCCGTTTTGCAGCAGCGGGATACGGTTTTGCGAAGTGACCGGCTGGTACTTGATGCTCAAGGAACTCATGCCGAGCTTTTTGCGCACGTCTTGCAGCACCTTCTCGCACACTTCGACGTGGTAGCCCACAAACTTGCCATCACCCAGGGTGTAGGACAGCGCGCCCGAGGACTCACGCACGCCCATGGTGACGCTTCCACTGTCTTTGATTTTCTTCAGCGTGTCTTCGGCGTGCACCAGGCCGGTAGCAGCAGCCAATGCGAGGGCAAGCAGTGTTTTCTTGGTCATAAACGCTCCAATTTCAAAGGTGGCAGGTACTGTAAATACTGAGGATAGAGCAGACCACGCGCGAGCAGCGTGGCGAATACGTGTTTCTACGAATCTCACCCGCTCAAGCGGCGGTCAAGAAGTTCCACAGGGCCAGCGATGCCGGCTTGTTGCGCCTCGACAACTCGGGCCTCTCCCGGTAGATGCGCAACTCCATGGTCAGATCAAATTGGCCTTCAGGCGCGGCGCGCACCAAGCGGCGCGCAGCCAACTCCACGGCCACCGAGCTGGCGGGCAAGAAGGTCAGGCCGTGGCCCTCCAGTGCCATGGCCTTGAGCCCTTCGGCCATATCGGTTTCGTAGATGGCGTCTAGATTCAAAGGTACGGCCGAGCCCTTCACCACCAACTCCACCAAGCGCCCCAAATAAGCGCCCGAGGCATAACTCAAAAAGGGCAGCTTTTGCCCGGGGTGCCCAGGCAGTCTGAACATCGGCTCGCCGCGGCTGTCCGCCTTGGCGTAGGCAGCCAATGTTTCCTGACCGAGTGAGGCCATTTGGTAACGCTCGGGGTCCAGTTGCAGCGGCTGGCTGGCATGGTGGTAAACAATCAGCAAGTCGCAATTGCCTTCGCTGAGTTGCGACATGGCGTCATGCACATTGAGCGCATTGAGCCGGCACTTGAGCGCACCAAAGCGCTGACGCAAACCCATCAACCAATGCGGGAAGAAGCTGAAGGCCAGGGAGTGCGGCACCGCAAACTCAATCATGTCTTGCCCGGCCGACTGATGGCTGCGCAGCATATTGCGGGTGGCCTGCAGATTGCCCAAGATCTCCACCGCCTGCCCCAACAGGGTCTCGCCGGCCCCGGTCAAGCGCGTGGGATAGGAGGAGCGATCCACCAGATCTACCCCGGCCCAGGCTTCCAGCGCCTGAATGCGGCGCGAGAAGGCCGGTTGGGTCACATGCCGCAATTGAGCCGAGCGCGAAAAGCTGCGCGTCTCGGCCAAGCTGACGAAATCTTCAAGCCATTTGGTTTCCACGCCTTCAGTGTAGCCGCCTCTCCATG
Source organism: uncultured Burkholderiales bacterium (assembly GCA_945952065.1). Classification (GTDB taxonomy): domain Bacteria; phylum Pseudomonadota; class Gammaproteobacteria; order Burkholderiales; family Burkholderiaceae_C; genus Paucibacter_A. The sequence continues at coordinate 103,355 of CAMFGY010000013.1, forward strand.
GACGTCCCGCGCAGCGGGCTGGCGTGCGGCGCGACCGCCGACGCGCACCCCCATGCGGGGAATCCTCACCCCGCAACAAAGGGGGTGCTGGGCCGCTTGAAAACAGCGCGCCTGGGTACAGTTGTCATCAAGTGGGCGTACAACAGCTCTCAAGTTTTTGGAGACCGAGCACCATGCAATTCCGCACGCAAAAGTTCATCGCCAGTGCCCTCATGGTGCTGAGCCTCCCGGCCTTGGCCAGCACCAGCTTGCTGGACTTTGAATCCGTCGCAGCCGCCACCACGGACATGAGCTTGAGCAATCCCTACGCAGCGCAAGGCATCAGCTTCAGCGCCAATGCGTGGAGCATGGTCAGCAAGATTGCGCAAAGCGACCCAGGCAGCGGGAACTTTTTTCGTGGCCTGGATGCCAATAACAAAAGTTTGACCCGAGGTGCGCTGCACCTGGCGATTGACCCCAGCACACTGCCTGGCAATGTGGACCCCACCTTGGTGATCAATGTGGCGGAAGGCTTCGACACCGATTTCTCCTTGTTGTATGCCGCCTCCATTTCGGGCAAAGGCAAGGTCTCGGTCTTCTCGGCCACCGATGGGCTGGGCGATGAACTCGCCTCTTTTGACCTGAACGAAGGCGCGGCCTGCGATATCAAGCCCGGCTGGCTTTGCAACTGGACCGCTGCTGGCGCCCAGTTTTCAGGCCTTGCACATTCGATCCGCATCAGCGGCAATGACGGGCAATTCTTGTTTGACGACATCCGTTTGCAGCGCAATACCGGCAGCAACCCGGTACCCGAGCCCGGCGGCTTGGCCTTGAGCCTGGCAGCATTGGGCGCCTTGGCCTGGGGGCGCAAGCGCCGGGCCGCTTGAGCGTCAGCCTTGAGTTGCCCTCACGCAAGCTTCAAACGCCCATCAAGCGCAAAAAAGGCCACGCATCGCGTGGCCTTTTTTTCATGAAGCTGCGTGGTGACCGGGGGGCAATGCCCCCGGGTCTTCATCCGGCTGCAGGCTCAGGTGCTGAGGCGCTCGCCGTTTCGCCGCCGCTTTGTTGCAGCCGCCACATGCGCGCGTAAACGCCTTGCTGCGCCAGCAGTTGTTCGTGATGGCCGCGCTCAACGATGCGGCCCGACTGCAGCACCAGAATTTCATGCGCATCAATCACGGTGGACAAACGATGCGCGATCACCAGCACGGTCTTGTTTTGCGCGGCCGACTCCAACTCCGCTTGAATGGCGCGTTCGTTGCTGGAATCCAGCGCCGAGGTGGCTTCGTCAAAGATCAGGATCGGCGGATCTTTCAGCAAGGTGCGGGCGATGGCCACGCGCTGCTTTTCGCCGCCACTGAGCTTGAGGCCGCGCTCGCCCACCAAAGTCTCATAGCCCTTAGGGCTGGCCGCGATGAAGTCATGGATGTGCGCCGCTTTGGCGGCGGCCTCAACCTCTTGCGGACTGGCGCCCGGCCGCCCATAGGCAATGTTGTAGGCAATCGTGTCATTGAAGAGCACCGTGTCTTGCGGCACGATGCCGATGGCGCGCCGCAAGCTGCCTTGCGTCACCGAACGCAGGTCTTGGCCATCGATGCGAATGCTGCCCTCTTCAATATCATAGAAACGAAAGAGCAGCCGAGCCAAAGTACTTTTGCCTGAACCACTGGGGCCGACCACCGCCACCTTCTTGCCCGCCGGGATCTCAAAACTCACCTCGTGCAGAATCGGCCGGCTCTTGTCATAGGCAAAGCTGACCTTGTCGAAACACACGGCCGCACCGCTCACTTGCAAAGGCACGGCGCCCGGGGCATCCGCCACTTCGCGCTCGCGCTCCAAGAGCGTGAACATCTTGTCCAAATCGGTCAGGCTTTGCTTGATCTCGCGATAGATCACCCCGAGGAAGTTCAAGGGAATGTAGAGCTGGATCATGAAGGCGTTGACCATGACCAAGTCCCCCAGACTCATGGTTCCGGCCACCACGCCTTCGGTGGCCCGCCACAGCATCAACACCAAGGCGGTGGCGATGATCAGTTGTTGCCCGGTGTTGAGCAGCGACAGCGTCGACTGCGCCTTCAATTGCGCACGGCGCAATTTCTCAAGGCTGGCGTCATAACGGCCGGCCTCAAAGTCCTCGTTGTTGAAGTACTTGACCGTCTCATAGTTCAGCAGCGAATCAATGGCTCGGCTGTGCGCCACCGAATCGAGCTCATTGAGTTGCTTGCGAAACTTGGTGCGCCATTCGGTCACCGTGATGGTGAAGGTGATGTACAGGGCCAATGCGGCCAGCGTGATCCAGGCAAACCAAGCGTCAAACTTGATCGCCAAAAGGCTCAGCACCAAAGCCACTTCGATCAGCGTCGGGACGATGCTGTAAAGCGAGTAAGAGATCAACGAATGCACTGCCCGCGTGCCGCGCTCGATGTCTCGCGTCATGCCCCCGGTTTGCCGCTCCAGGTGAAAGCGCAGGCTCAGGTCATGCAGATGGCGAAACACCTGCAATGAAATGCTGCGCGCCGTGCCCTCGGTGGCCTTGGCAAAAATCAGTTCACGCAGTTCGGTGAACAGCGAAGTCATCAAACGCAAGCTGCCATAGGCCAGCAACAGACCCAGCGGCACCACCGCCATACTCGCCGCCGAGCCCGGCTGGATCGACAGGCTGTCCACCAAGGACTTCAGCAACAGGGGCACACCCACATTGCTGAGCTTGGCGCCCAGCATGAAGGCCAAGGCAATGCCAACCCGCCAGCGGTATTGCCACAGATAGGGCAGCAGCTTGCGGATGGTGGCCCAGTCAGAACGCGCGGGCGCCGCAGCGCCAGCGTTCGTCACGGTGACCGACAAAGAAGATGAGGCAGAGCTGCTGGGTCGCATGGGCTTTGTGATTGGAGGGCTGTCACCGAGAATGGAGGGCAATTCTCTCAGGAAGCCTTATGTCCGAAGCAGTTACCCCTCCCACCGCCACCAACGCCGCCGCCGCAAGCAACAGCCCCAGCCCCGCCCCCGTCACGCCGCGCGAGCTGGTCTTGCGTGTGATGCCCATGCCGGCCGACGCCAATCACAACGGCGATGTGTTTGGCGGCTGGATCATGGCGCAGGTGGACATTGCGGGTTCCATCTTGCCGGCGCGACTGTCCAAAGGCCGCGTCACCACGGTCGCCGTGAAAGAGTTCTTGTTCAAGCAGCCGGTGTCGATTGGCGACCTGCTGTCTTTTTATTCCCAAGTGACCCGCATCGGCCGCACTTCCATCACGGTGCGGGTGGATGTGGTGGCGGAGCGCAACCCCGCCAATCCGGAAGTGGTCAAGGTCACCGAAGCCGAATTGACCTTTGTGGCCATTGACCACACGGGCAAGCCACGACAGATCGGCCAGACGGCCTGAACCCATCAGAAAAAGCCCAGATCAAACGTCCTTGAAGGCCTCGAGCGCGATGCGCTCACTCAAGTTTTCGGCCCAGAGGCGGTAACCGGCCGGGCCCGGATGGAAGCCATCCGGCGCCATCAAGGCCTGCACGGCCTGGGCGTTCTGTGCGCCGTGCAAAGCCTCGGGCAGGGCCTGAACGCCGCGCTCTGCCGCGCCTGCCAGCGCCGCGCCTAATTGCTGATTCAAGCGCATGGCCTGCACACCCATCCACCAACGCAAGGGCTGCGGCAAGAGTGGGAAGGCATGCATCGGCGGCACCGCGCTGTGCAAGGTGTAGCGCACCCCGGCCGCCTGCCGCGCATGGGCATCAATCGCCTGCAGGCGCCGCAGCCAGGCTTGCGGGCGGACTTGCGCCACCACATCGTTGACGCCCAAGGCCGTCACCAGCACATCGGCGGCCTGCAACTCGCTGGATTGCAACTGGCGCAGCGCCTGGGCACTGTCATGCCCGGTTTGCGCCACCAACTGCCAACGCACCCGGCCACCCAGACGCCGGGCCAAGGCACGGCTCAAGCGTCCGGCCAGCGCCTCATCCTGATGCCGGGCACCGACGCCCGCGCCCGAAGAATCGCCAACGATCAAGAGGCGCAGCAGCAACTCGCCATCGCCTACCTCGCCTTGGCGGGGGCCTTCCGCCTCGGGCAGCCGCAGCGCCTTGCGGCGGACCTGCCGCCCCTGCCACAAGAGCAAGGGCGCCAATGCGGCCTTGGCCAGCAGCAGCTTCACTCGAACTGGCTGAAATCCGGCTGGCGCTTTTGGAAGAAGGCCTGAAAGGCTTCCATCGCCTCCGGCGAGCGCAAGCGGGCGCCGAAGATTTCGGCCTCGACCTTGATGGTGTCCATCACTTCTTCTGCACTGTGGCGGCGCATCAGTCGCTTGCTTTCGCGCACGGCGCTGGGCGCCAAGGCATTGAAGCGCTCGGCCACGCGGCGCGCATGGGCTTGCACCTCGGCAGCCGGCAAGACTCGGTTGGCAATGCCGCATTCGGCGGCTTCATCGCCGGTAAACGGGTCGCCCAACAGCAGCTTCTCGGCCGCCTTGGTATGGCCCATCAAACGCGGCACGATCAGGCTGGAGGCAAACTCCGGCACCAGACCCAGGCCCACAAAAGGCATGGCCAGGCGCGACTCATCCGAGACAAAGACAAAGTCGCAATGCAACAGCATGGTGGTGCCGATGCCGATGGCTGCACCGGTCACTGCCGCCACCACCGGCTTCTCGCAGCCGACCAGGGCGCGCATGAACTGAAACACCGGCGCGTTTTCATCGCGAGGCGGGCTGCTCATGAAATCTTCAATATCGTTGCCCGAGGTGAAGATCTCGGGCTGCCCCTGGATCAGCACCGCCCGCACCGACTTGGCCACATTGGCCGCCACCAAGGCATCGGCCATGGTCTGGTACATCTCGCGGGTCAGCGCGTTTTTCTTTTCGGGGCGAGCGATTTCAATCGTCGCCACACCGTTGTGAATCGCGGTCTTGATGCTCATGGGTAGATCTCTCCTATTGGGGCGCTATTGTCCCGGATCACGGGGCCATCGCCAGCCAGGGCAAGCCAAACTCAGGCTTTGTGGCTGAGTTGCTGCCAGTGGTCGGCCAGATGCATCAGATGCGCGCGTTGATAGTCTTCGCGGCTCAAGCGCCCGTAGACAAAGTGCGGCGCATATTCGCCCGTGTGGGCGGCAAAGGCATCCATCGCCGCCAGCAAGCGCTGCACGGCCAGCTTCAAGCTCAGTTCGGCATCCAAAGCGGGCGCCCCGGGAATGGGCTCATCCAAAGCATGCGACATGCTGCCGCGGGCATCGAAAAACGCCCAGGCCGCTTGGCCCGCGGTGGCACGGAACCAAGCCGGTTTCAGCTCCGGAAAGCCTCGCACCGAGTATTCGATGCTTTGCGCCAAATGCTGGAGCAGCTGCGCCAGCGACCAAGGGCTTTGGCTCAGTTGGGGCGCGCCAAACAGCAGATCGAACACCGCTTGACGCGCCTGCTTCCAGGTCTTGAATCGCTTCAACTCACCGGCACAAGCGGTGAGCATAAGCGGCGACGCCAGCAGCGCGGGCGTCGCACCCAACAGCCGGCGTCGCTGAGGCTGCATTTCAGACGCGCTCGAGAATGCCCGCCGCGCCTTGGCCGGCGCCGACGCACATGGTCACCATGCCGTACTTGCCGCCAGTGCGACGCAGACCATGGATCACCGAAGCCGCACGGATGGCGCCGGTGGCACCCAGCGGGTGACCCAAGGCAATGGCGCCACCGTTCGGGTTGACCTTGGCGCGGTCCAGTGCAATGCCCTTGCTGTCCAGATCGTTCAACACGGCCAGCGACTGCGCCGCGAAGGCTTCGTTCAACTCCACCCAGTCCAGGTCGGCGGCCGAAATGCCCGCCAGCTTCAGGGCGGCAGGGATGGCCTCGATCGGGCCAATGCCCATGATCTCGGGCGGCACACCGCGCACGGCGAAGCTGACAAAGCGCGCCAGCGGGGTCAGGCCGAAACGCTTGACGGCAGCTTCCGAAGCAACGATCAGCGCACCGGCACCGTCCGAGGTTTGCGAGCTGTTGCCGGCGGTGACGCTGCCCTTGGCGGCGAACACCGGCTTGAGCTTGCCCAGGCCTTCCAGCGAAGTGTCTTTGCGGGCCCCCTCGTCCAGGCTGACGGTGCGACGCTTTTCGATGACCGAGCCATCGGCCAGATTCGGCAGGCGCTCGATCACATCGAAAGGCGTGATTTCGGCGGCGAAGTGGCCAGCTTCCATTGCGGCCAGGGCGCGCAGATGCGATTGCAGCGCGAACTCGTCTTGCGCTTCGCGGCTGATCTTCCACTGCTGCGCCACCTTCTCGGCGGTCAGGCCCATGCCGTAGGCAATGCCGATGTTCTCATCGCGCTCAAAAATCAACGGCGACAGCGAAGGCTTGTTGCCGCCCATGGGCACCATGCTCATCGACTCCACACCGGCGGCGATCATCACCTCGGCTTCGCCCACGCGGATGCGGTCGGCCGCCATTTGCAAGGCAGTGATGCCGGACGCGCAGTAGCGGTTCACCGTCACGCCGCCCACGGTATTGGGCAGCCCGGCCAGCACGGCACCAACGCGGGCAATGTTCATGCCTTGCTCGCCTTCGGGGAAAGAGCAACCCACGATGGCGTCTTCAATTGCAGCCGGGTCCAGGCTCGGCACCTGGGCCAGCGCGGCTTGCATCGCGCGCACCAGCATCTCGTCCGGACGGGTGTTCTTGTAATAGCCCCGACCCGACTTGCCGATGGGCAGACGGGTTGCGGCGCAGATATAAGCTTCTTGCACTTGCTTGGCCATGATTTCAACCAACCTTTCAGTTTTTGGGGGTCTTGGGTATCCAAGCCCAGACAAATTCACACTCAACCGGGTTCACACCGGCTTCATCCGTCACCACCACCGACACCGTGACTTCACCCTTGGGCTCGGCCCTCATCAGCTCGCGCTGTGCAAGGCTCAGCGTGGCGCGAGCCCGCATCGCACCGCTGGCACGCTTCTTGAAGTCCACATGCATGGATTTGCACAGCGGCAGGCAATCGTCACGCACATTCATGCCCACCACCATGCCTGTCGCCGTCTCGGCCAGCAAACCCATCGCCGCCGCATGAACGCCGCCGATGTGGTTTTGCACCGGCCGGCGATTGACGATGGCGATCTCCGCCATGTCCGCATCCAAACGCACAAAGTCCAGCTTGGCCGTGCCCGTGAAAGGCACGGCGCGCCGCAACGCCAAGTTGCGCGCCAAAGGGCGCAACACAGCAGGCAGCACGTCCAGCTTGGACATCGTGCGGGCGAGGCGGTTAGGAGCGGTCATGGCACAAGGTTTTCGGGCTGTGTCGAGGCGTAGCGAGCGAGCGTCAGGCTAGGCGGACGGAGCGCAGAAACCGGAGCGACCTTGAGGGTCGTGAGGATTCCGAGCACCGCCAAACGACGCATGACGTTCGCGCAGTAGCCTTTCTCAGTTGCGAACCGGCTTGCCGGTTTGGAGCATGCCCATGATCCGTTCCTGCGTCTTCGGGTTCTCCAGCAAGGAGCAGAAGTGCTTGCGCTCCAAGGACATCAGGTACTCCTCGTCGACCAGCGAGCCGGCTTCGACTTCGCCGCCGCAGACCACGTCAGCGATCAGCGCTGCCAGATGGAAATCGTGCTGGCTGATGAAGCCGCCGTCGCGCATATTGGCCAACTGACCCTTGATGGTGGCGATGCCCGAACGGCCGGCGACCGGGAACAATGCCTTCATCGGCGCGCGATAGCCCGACTCGAACATGGCCTTGGCTTGTGCCGTGGCGACATGCAGCAATTCGTCCTTGTTCGGCACGAACACATCGCTGTCCAGGAAGAAACCGTTCTTCTTGGCTTCCAGGGCCGACGTCGCCACCTTGGCCGTCGCGGCGGTGGTGAAGCCGTCCTTCAAGAACATGAAGATGTCCGCATTGGCATTGCCTGCGGCGGCCATTTCGGCAGCCCGGCGGGCGATATAGGTGAGGCCGCCCGCGCCGGGGATCAGACCCACGCCGACTTCGACCAAGCCGACATAGCTTTCCATGTGCACCACGCGGCGGGCGCAATGCACGGCCAGCTCGCAGCCGCCGCCCAGGGCCAAGCCCCGCACGGCCGCCACCACCGGCACGCTGGCGTAACGGATGCGCAGCATCGCGTCTTGCAGTTTCTTCTCTTCCGGTGCAATGCCCTTGGCACCCGACTTCATGAAGACGGGCATCAGCGCCTCAAGATTGGCACCGGCCGAGAACACATCGTCCGGCGACCAGATCACCAGACCCTTGTACTGGGCTTCGGCAATCTCCACGGCCTTCAACAAGCCCTCGGTCACCGTGGGGCTGATCAGGTGCAGCTTGGCGGTGATGGAGGCGATGACGACTTCGTCGTCCAGCGTCCAGACGCGCACTTCTTCGTTCTTGAACAGCTCGGTGCCGGCCTTCAAAGGCTCGACCGCGCCTTCGCCGACCAAGCTCTCAGGGAAGGCCTGACGCTGGTAGACCGGCAAAGCGGTACGGGCCTTGAACTTGCCTTCGGCGGCGCTCCAGGAGCCAGCCGCGCTGTGCACGCCTCCGTTCTCGGCCACGGGGCCCTCAAACACCCAGGCCGGCAACGGCGCGTTCGACAGGGTCTTGCCCTCTGCGATATCGGCAGCAATCCACTCGGCCACTTGCTTCCAGCCCGCGGCTTGCCAGAGCTCGAAAGGGCCTTGCTGGGAACCAAAGCCCCAGCGCATGGCGAAGTCGATTTCACGCGCGGTGTCGGCCACGCTGGCCAGATGCACGGCCACATAGTGGAAGCTGTCGCGCAGGATGGACCACAGGAACTGGGCCTGCGGGTTGCTCGACTCACGCAGCAGCTTGATGCGATCGGCAGCGGGCTTCTTCAGCATGCGGGCCACGATCTCATCGGCCTTCTTGCCGCCGGCGACGTATTCACCGGTGGCGAAGTCCAGGCGCATGATGTCCTTGCCGACCTTTTTGTAGAAGCCACCGCCGGTCTTCTGACCCAGGGCACCCTTCTCGATCAGACCGGCCAGCACCTTGGGCGTGGCGTAGGTGCTGTAGAAGGGGTCGGACTGAAGCGTGTCCTGCATGGTCTTGACCACATGGGCCATGGTGTCCAGACCCACCACGTCCGCCGTGCGGAAGGTACCGCTGGAGGCGCGGCCCAGCTTCTTGCCAGTCAGGTCATCCACCAGATCAACCGAGAGGCCGAACTTCTCGGCTTCGATCATGGTGGCCATCATGCCGGCGATGCCAACCCGGTTGGCCACGAAGTTCGGGGTGTCATTGGCGCGCACCACGCCCTTGCCCACGGCGGTGGTGACGAAGCCTTCCAATTGATCGATCACTTCCGGACGGGTCGTCGGGGTGTTGATCAATTCCACCAAGTACATATAGCGCGGTGGATTGAAGAAGTGGATGCCACAGAAGCGCGGCTTGATTTCCTCCGGCAGCACTTCGCTGAGCTTGGTGATGGACAAGCCCGAGGTGTTCGACGCCACGATGGCATGCGGCGCAATGAAGGGAGCGATCTTGGTGTAGAGATCGAGCTTCCAGTCCATGCGCTCTGCGATGGCCTCAATGATGAGGTCGCAGTCTTTCAGCAGTTCGAGGTGTTCCTCGTAATTGGCTTGCTGAATCTTGGCCGCGTCGGCCGCGTCGCCTAGCGGTGCAGGTTTGAGCTTTTTCAGGCCTTCAACGGCCTTGGCCACGATGCCGTTCTTCGGGCCCTCTTTGGCGGGCAGGTCAAACAACACCACCGGCACTTTGACGTTGACCAGATGTGCAGCAATCTGCGCACCCATCACGCCAGCGCCGAGCACGGCGACTTTGCGAACTTGGAATCGACTCACGGACTTCTCCTCAAAATCAAAGGGAGCTCAGCACTCGGCCACAGGCACGGCTGGCCCCGGGGAATCACTGGGGCTTACTCGGCCCGCACCCAGACCTGGGTGCGATAGAAGAAGCCGATATAGCCACGCATCTCCAACTTCTTACCGCCATCAACAGCCTTCAAGCGGGTCTTGTAGGTCTTGCCATTGTTGGGGTCAAGAATTTCACCGCCTTCCCAATGCGACTTGTCGTCCGCGCTTTGCTTGACGCCACGGATGATTTGCATGCCGGTGACCGGCTTGTCTTTGCGGTCATCGGTGCATTTCTCGCACTTGGCGTCTTGCTTGGCAGGGTCAAACACCTTCTCGATCGTGCCCGTCAAGACGCCACCGTTTTCAACGATGCGCACCAAAGACTTCTCGGTCTTGCCATCGTCATCAATGGTCTTCCACAGACCCACCGGGCTGGCTTGCGCCATGGCCAAGGTGCTCACGAAGCTCAATACAGCAGCGGCAACAAAAGATCTCATGATGTCTCCAATAGGAAGTTTGAGTGGGCCGTTTGCAAGCGGCCCTTGTTTTACAGGATCTGAAGCTAACTCTTGATGAACTCTGACAAAAAGGGGCACTACGAAAAAGGGGAAAGCCTTGGGCTTAGAACAGCTCTTCTTCCATCTCCATCAGCGGTGCCAAGCCGGCGCGCGCGGTACGGATGAGGGAAGCGGTCTCGGGCAGCAGCTTCGCAAAATAGAAACGCGCGGTCGACAGCTTGGCGGTGTAGAACTTATCGCCACTGTCCTTCTTGGCCAAAGCCACCTTGGCCATGCGCGCCCAGAAGTAGGCGAATGTCAGGTGACCCACCACCCGCAGATAGTCCACCGCAGCGGCGCCCACCTCATCGGGGTTGCCAAAGGCCTTCATGCCCAACTCGGTGGTCAGCTTGGTGACTTTGTCGCCCAGGTCGGCCAGCGGGTTGATGAACTCTTGCATCGCTTCATTGGTGCCCTCTTCCTCGACGAAGGCGGCGATCTTGGCCCCGAACTTCTTCAGCTTGGCGCCGTTGTCCCCCAGGATCTTGCGGCCCAACAGGTCAAGCGACTGGATGGTGTTGGTGCCCTCATAAATCATGTTGATGCGCGCGTCGCGCACGAACTGCTCCATGCCCCACTCGTGGATGAAGCCGTGGCCACCAAACACCTGCATGCAGTGCGAGGTCGAGATCCAGCCGTTGTCGGTGATGAAGGCCTTGATGATGGGCGTCAGCAGCGAGACTTCGGCTTCGGCTTCTTTGCGCTCGTCTTCATCGTCCGAGGCCAAGGCCTTGTCCAAAGTGACGGCCACATAGGTGGACAAAGCACGGCCGCCCTCGGCATACGCACGTGCGGTCAAAAGCATCTTGCGCACATCGGGGTGCACGATGATGGGGTCAGCCGCCTTCTCAGGCGCCTTCGGGCCGGAGAGTGCACGCATCTGGATGCGGTCCTTGGCGTAGGCGGCGGCATTTTGATAAGCCACTTCCGTCAAGCCCAGCGACTGGTTGCCCACGCCCAAGCGTGCAGCGTTCATCATCACAAACATGGCCGCCAAGCCCTTGTTGGGCTGGCCAACCATGGTGCCAACGGCGTCTTCCAACACCATCTGGCAGGTCGAGTTGGCGTGGATGCCCATCTTGTGCTCCAGGCCTGCGCAGAATATACCGTTGCGCGCACCGATGCTGCCATCGGCGTTAACCAAGAACTTGGGCACGATGAAGAGCGAAATGCCCTTGGAGCCTTCGGGTGCATCCGGCAGACGGGCCAGCACCAAGTGCACGATGTTTTCCACCATATCGTGCTCACCGGCCGAGATGAAAATCTTGGCGCCGGTGATGCGGTAAGTGCCATCGGCCTGCGGGACCGCCTTGCTGCGCAGCAAGCCCAGGTCGGTGCCGCAATGCGGTTCGGTCAGGCACATGGTGCCGGTCCACTCGCCGCTGGTCAGCTTGGGCAAATAGGTGGCTTTTTGCTCGGGCGTGCCGTGCGCATGCAAGCACTCGTAGGCACCATGGCTCAGGCCTGGGTACATGGTCCAGGCCTGGTTGGCCGAGTTCAGCATTTCGTAGAAAGACTGATTCACCACCAGCGGCAAGCCTTGGCCGCCGTACTCGGGGTCGCAGCCCAAGGCAGGCCAGCCGCCTTCCACATACTTGGCATAGGCTTCCTTGAAGCCTTTGGGCGGGGTCACTTCGTGGGTGCTCTTGTCCAGCTTGCAACCTTCGGCATCACCGCTCAGATTCAGCGGAGCCAAGACCTCGGAAGCGAACTTCCCCCCTTCTTCCAACACAGCATTGATGGTGTCTGCGTCGATGTCAGCATGGGCCGGGAGCATTTTGAGCTCGTCGACCACATTGAGCACTTCGTGCATCACGAATTGCATGTCGCGCAGTGGTGGGTTGTAGATCGGCATGGCTTACTCCAGGTTGAACTTGGGGAAATCAGGACCGCTTCTTGGCGGCGGTCCCTTGTTTTGATTTGGGGGTCGCGCGGGCGGCATCGATGCCGAGGCCCTCCGGCGTGGCATAAAACTGAATCGTGCGCTCAAAACCGAGGCTGGCTCGTGAGACGGCGCCGGGGTTGCGCATGAAGCGCGCGTCATGGTGCAAAGACAGAATCAGGCCGTGCAACTCAAACAAGATTTGCTGCACATCGGCGTCGGCGTGCAAATGACCCGCCTCTTGGGCCAGCACGATGGCTTTGTGAAGCGCCGCATGCCAGGCCTTGACCATGGCCACCAGAGCGTCACGCACCGGGCCGGGCCTGTCATCGAACTCCACCGCGCCACTGATATAGATGCAGCCCGAGTCGATCTCGACCGAGACCCGCCGCACCCAGCGCTCAAACAGCGCGCGCAAGCGCGGTAGACCGCGCTCTTCGCGAATGGCGGTGAAGAAGACTTCTTCTTCAAACTTGGCGTGGTACTCCATCACCACGGCGATTTGCAACTCTTCGCGCGAGCCAAAGTGGGCAAACACGCCCGACTTGCTCATCTTGGTGACATCGGCCAGCGCGCCAATGGACAAGCCTTCCAGGCCCATATGCGAAGCCAAGCCCAAGGCCGCCTCAAGAATGATGGCGCGGGTGTGCTGACCTTTTTGCAAAGAACGCACCATACGCGCAGGTTTGGCCGCGGGCTTTGCAGCCTTGCCATCTTTAGCGTTTGAAGGTACGGTCACAGACACGGGCGGTTCCCAGACTTGAACAGAGTCGCAATAATAAAACGAACGATCGTTCTATTTTGCAGAAAGCTAGGGGCCCGTGTCCAAATTTTTGCCGTGATTTTTAGGCGCAAAGCACTAAAAGCTGAGCGCGCGCCGAATGCAGACCAAGGCGCAATCCACCAGTTTGCGAGGCGATCATGACAGCCCGTTGAAGCCCGCGCCCCTGTTGCACAGGCGGCTCGCCGGGCTCTGCGCGGGCTTGAGTCCGCCCCAGCGAATGCAGTACGCTGAGGGCTGGAGGGCAACACCGTGGATGTGCTTCAACTGGATGTTTCTGGACGGCCGCAGGCTTGGATCAGCATCCGAGAGGCCGCCGTCATCTATGCCGCAGACGGCATCGCCTGGACTTTGGGCGACCCCTGCCATGTGCTTCGGGGCGGGTTTCAACGCATTTCTGGCCTGCAATCAAAGATCGAGGTGCACCCCATCATTGCCGTGCGGGGCGCCATGCCAAGCCGGGCCTGGCGGCATGTGCCGGCACTCTCCAACGCCAAACTGTTCGCCCGCGACCGTTATGTCTGCGCTTACTGCGGCCATCACTTCAAGCCCGATGATCTGACATGCGAGCACATTCAACCCAGTTCGCGCGGCGGCGAAGACAGTTGGATGAACTGCATCACCGCTTGCCGCAGCTGCAATGGCCGCAAAGGCAACCGTCTGCCCGAGGAAGCTCACATGAGCTTGCTCTACCTGCCCTATGTGCCCAGCTTGCATGAGGACATGATTCTGCGCGGCCGGCGCATTTTGAGCGACCAAATGGAGTTCCTGCTGGCCAGCGTGCCGCGCTCCAGCCGTCTGCATGGTTGAGCTCCGGCCGGCTTGATCTCAGCTGCGAGCCACCCCAAGTCGCGCAAAACGCGCCCAGAGGCATTGGAATTCAAACCTTTACCTTGCGGAAACGGTCCAAGGTCAACGGCGGCACAATCGCTGCCGTTGCTTGGCCTATCCAAGCCCGAACCCGGAGATGCTTTTATGAAAACGAAGACCTTGGCATTGGCGGCCAGCGTGTTGGCCATTGCTGCACTGAGTGCTTGTTCGACCTCCAGCCCAGATGTGATCCAACGCGGCGATGCGCAGCGCATGTCCCAGGTGCAGGACGCCACCTTGTTGTCGGTGCGTGCCGTCACGGTCGATGGCTCGCAAAGCGGCGTGGGCGCGGTAGCCGGTGGCGTGGTGGGTGCCGTCGCGGGCTCCAATGTGGGTGGGCGCACCGAGGGCCAAATCGCCGGTGTGCTGGTGGGTCTGGCCGGCGCAGCGGTAGGCAATGCCATTGAGCGCAATGTCACCAAAGAAGAGGCCGTCGAACTGCTGGTGCAACTGCGCAATGGCGAACGCCGAGCCATCGTGCAAGCCAAAGGCAACGAGGTGCTGACCCCCGGCGAGGCAGTGATTCTGGTCACTACCGGCGGCAAGACTCGCGTCATGCGCGCCCCCGCCGTCAGCGCCACAGACAAACATTGATGCACCTGGGGCCCGGCCGCCCTGACCGGGCCCCAAGCAGACCTGCGGCCAGCAGCATCAAGGGCAGCGTTGAACTGGGCTTTGGTACTTTCATTCAAGTTTCCGCCCTAGCTGCCCGTGCCGTCTGAAGCGCCCCAAGCTTCGAGCCTCACCGCCCAGCCTCGGCCCCGCCGTACGTCGCGGGGCAGCCCACAGGCTCTGGCAGGGCTGCGGCACCCTTGTGATATTTGTCACATATCACAAGGAAATTCACCCATTCCTTTCTCTAGCTTGCTAAATTAGTCCCTTATCTCAGTCTTCTTGTGCATCTGGCATGAGGAAACTTGCGCTCACGTATCGTTGAAGTCGTGTCTCGAAGTTCGGGCCTGTGGGGCAGAACTCAGAAAGGCTGTGAATGAGTCGTTGGTCGGGGGGAGACTTGGGCCGGAGCCGCAACACGGTTCAGCTGGGGCCATTTGAGCTGCATGCAGCGTTGCTGCTCTGTTTGCTCGGCCTCCTTGCCATCGCCCTGATCTGGCAAGGCCAATGGTTGGGTCTCTTGGCATGCGGCCTCAGCACCCTCCTGATTTCTCAGCGGCCCAATCAAGCCGACCCACAGCCCGACCACCAGCCCGCTCAACAGCGCGGCATACAAACCACCAGCAAGCCCGAAGCCAGCGCGACCTCCGACTGCGACAAAGCCTGTGCGCTTGACCCAGCCGCGAGCAGCGAAACACCGCCCCCTGAACCCACGGGTGCCGCCTTGATGGCCGCGGCGGTGGTGCCCGCTTGGACCCGCCAGTTGGAAGCGATTCAGAGCTGCATCCAAAACGGCACGGTCGACTTGCTCGGCAGCTTTTCTTCGGTGATGGGTCTGCAAGACCAGCTGACGGCAGAAATTCAAAGCCAGTCTTCGCAAGGCTCAGACCCTGAGTCGGACCAGCGCTGGGCCTCGCTCAAGCAAATCGGTGTCGAAATCCAACTGCAATGTGAGAACGCCTTGCACGGCCTTCAATTCGGCGATCGGGTGTCACAAATGGTGGATGTGCTGCACCGCGACACCGAACGCTTTGGCCAGCAAGTCCCGCATATGAGCCAAGCGCAGGCCGCCGATGCCCAAGCCTGGCTTGCCGCACTTGAAGCGACCTACACCACCGATGAACAAAGGCTGTTTCACCACGGCCAGGCTTACACGCCGCAGCAGAGCAATGTGGAGTATTTCTAAGACTTTTTCCCGCAAACCTGTCCATCCTGGCAATAAAGAGAAGAGGCACTCATGAGCAAGACAATTTTGGTCGTAGATGATTCAGGCAGCTTTCGCACCGTCGTCAAGCTGGCCTTGCAAAAGGCGGGCTACAGCGTGGTGGAGGCCGTCGATGGACAAGACGCCATTGGCAAACTGGAAGGCGCCAACAAGATCAATTTGATCGTGTGCGACGTCAACATGCCGAATATGGACGGCCTGAGCTTTTTGAAGCATGTCAAAAGCCTGCCCGCCTACAAGTTCACGCCCGTCATCATGCTGACCACCGAGTCACAGGAAGCCAAAAAGGCCGAAGGGCGTGCCGCAGGTGCCAAGGCCTGGATCACCAAGCCCTTCCAACCCTCGCAGTTGGTGGACGCCGTCAATCGCCTTTGCGTCTGAACGCCAGGCAGGCTTTGAACTGATCGATCTCTTCTTTTGGCTGGGGCCCTGAGCCCCAGGGGAGCACGCCATGTTGGACGCTGCCGAAACGCAAGAATCCTCTGCGCGGGACGCCCACCCGCAAGTCTTCGATTTGACGCTGGGCCCGGAGCTGACGATTGCACAAGCTTCAGAGCAACACCAGCGACTGCTGGAGTCGCTGCAAACGATTGAAGCCGGCACCTTGCGACTCGATTTGAGCAGTGTCAGCGACTTTGACAGCGCCGCCATTCAGTTGCTCCTCGCCACCCAGCGCAGCTTGCAAGACAAGGGCGCCAGCTTGCAGTTGCACCAAGCCAGCCCGGTGGTCTTGGCTGCCCTGAATTGCTACGGACTGGATGCCTGCTTGCAGCCGCTGCAGCAGGCCACTTCGTCGGCCCCACAGCCTCAGGAATAAGCACCATGTCCATGACCGATGACGACGCCGAGATCCTGGCTACCGCACGCGCCGGCTTTTTGGATGAAGCCCAGGAAATGCTGCGGCAGTTCGAGCAAGGCCTGCTGGTTCTGGAGAGCGACCCTGCGGACGCTGAGAGTCTGAACTCCGCCTTCCGTGCCGCGCACACCATCAAAGGCACGGCCGGCATGTTTGGCTGCGATGCGGTGGTGAGCTTCACCCACGAAGCCGAAACCCTGTTGGAAGCGCTGCGCGCCAATCAGCGTCAGCTCGATGACGCGGTGATGAGTGCCTTGCTGGAAAGCCGCGACCAAATCGAAGCCCTGTTGGGCGAAGTGCGCAGCGGCGACAGCGACCCCGCCGTTGCGGCCAGCAGCGCCGCCCTGGCCGCCCGGCTGCGGGCCCTGCTGGGGCATCCGCAAGAGGCCGCCACGGCGCCCGCGCCCAGCGTCGCGGCACCGACCGTTGCCGAAGCCGTGGCCGAACCCATCTGGCATTTGTCCTTGCGTTTCTTTCCGGATGCGCTGCGCAATGGCTTGGACCCCTTGTCCTTCATTCGCTATTTGGGCACCTTGGGCAAGGTCAGGGCCATTCGCACCCAAACCCAGGCCATTCCCGCGCTGGAGGCACTCGATGCCGAGTCTTGCTATCTCGGCTTCGAATTGCGCTTCGACAGCGAGGCCACGCATGCCGCGATTGAGCAGGTTTTTGAATTTGCCGCTGAAGACAGCGATGTGGTGATCTTGCCGCCGGGTGCGCCCTTGGCCGCGTTTGAAGACTTGGCCACCCGTCGGTGCGGCGAAGACGCCGAGGCCCGCACCGCGCTCTTTGACTGCTGGCAGTCCATGGGTCTGACGTTCGAAGTGCGCCTCGAACCTGTCGTCAAAGCAGTAGCAGAGGCTGCCACGGATGACGCCGTACCGACCCTGGTCCCCCACATCGAACGCCGCGCCCCGAGTGCCGAAGGCGAGGTCAAGCGCGGAGGCGATCGACGCAGTGGCGTGGGCGAGCGCCGCGAAGGCGGACGCGATCGCCGCGCCGGTGACGAGACACGCTTTGTCCGCGTTCGTGCCGACAAGCTCGACAAGCTGATCGACCTGATCGGCGAATTGGTCATCGCGGGATCCGGCGCGCAAATGATTGCCCATCAAGAAGGCGCCGAAGTGCTGGTGGAGGCCACCCAGCGCGTGATGGACTTGGTGCAAGAAACCCGCGACGGCACCTTGGCATTGCGCATGGTGCCGATTGGCGAGACCTTTGCTCGATTCCAACGTGTGGTGCGCGATGTTTCCAAGCAATTGGGCAAGGAAGTGGACTTGGTGGTCACCGGCGGCGATACCGAGTTGGACAAGTCCATGGTGGACGCCATCGCCGATCCCTTGATGCACTTGGTGCGCAACAGCTTGGACCATGGCTTAGAGACGGGCGATGACCGACTGGCCGCGGGCAAATCCCCCACCGGGCGCTTGGCCTTGAATGCCTTCCATGAAGCCGGCTCGGTGGTCATCGAGGTCAGTGACGATGGCCGCGGCCTGGCGCGTGATCGCATTCTGAAAAAGGCGATCGAGCGAGAGTTGGTGGCCGAGGGTCAGGTCTTGTCTGACCACGAAGTCTGGCAACTGATCTTTCAACCGGGGTTTTCGACGGCCGAACAAGTCACTGATCTTTCAGGCCGCGGCGTGGGCATGGATGTGGTGAAGCGCAGCATTGAAGCCCTGCGCGGCACCATCGCCCTTACGAGTCAAGTGGGCCAGGGGACGCTGACCCAGATCCGCCTGCCGTTGACGCTGGCCATGATTGACGGCTTCCTGACCATGGTGGGCGGCGTCAACTATGTGCTGCCCTTGGCCGCAGTGGCCGAGTGCATCGATGTGCCGAGCGAATGCCACAGCCAAACCGAGCGCGTCAGTGGCACCTTTGATTTGCGCGGAGAAGTGCTGCCATGGCTAGACCTGGCGCGCTTTTACGGTGTCGACCCCAGCAACACAGACGGGCTGCGTCGGCGCAGCGTGGTGGTGGTGCGTGATGGCCCGACCCGGGTGGGCCTGATCGTCGACCGTTTGTTGGGCGAACACCAGACCGTGATCAAGCCCTTGTCAGGCATCTTCCAACATCTGAAGGCCCTGGCCGGATCCACCATCCTGGGCTCAGGCGAAGTGGCTCTGCTGCTCGACGTCTCGGGGCTGTTTGCGGCAGCCATACGGGACGGGCAAAACAGCAACAGAGCCGGCCCCGGCCGCAACCAAGGTTCAAGCGCAACCGGCGTGAGCACTCAAGGCAAACATTGAGCCACGCAGGTTTTCATCCACAGGGAAGGCAAGAAAATGAACAAGCTACTGCGAACACTTCAGCTATGGCACAAATTCGCCATTCTGGGATTGGTGGCCTTGGTGCTGGCCGGCATTCCGACCACCTTGCGGCTGAAAGGCCAGCTGAACGATCTGGCCGTGGCTCAAGCCGAGTTAGAAGGCTTGCCGCCCATTGCCGACACCATCAATTTGGAACGCAAGCTGCAATTGCACCGCGGCACCAGCGTGCAATGGTTGGGCGGGCGAAGCGAGGCCGAACCCACTTTGCGCCGCTTGCGTGAAGAGATCAAACCCTTGCTGGCCCGCATCGGCAAGCAGTTGCAGGCCGACCCCATGTTCACCAAGCCGGCCAAGCAATGGGCCGACATCAACAGCGCTTATGAGCGGCTCATCGCGGACATGGACGCGCAAAAGGTTTCAGCCAAAGACGTGGTGCCGCGCCACCAAGGCTTGATCCAACCCACCATCGAGTTGATCAGCGGCATTGCCGATGCCTCGGGCCTGATCCTGGAGCCAGACGCTGCCAACTACTTCTTGGTCACCACGCTGGCGGAATACCTCCCGCTGGTGGCCGAAAACCTTGGCTCGGTGCGAGCAATCGGCGCCAATATGTTGACCACCAAGGACTTCTCGCCGGAGAACCGCTTTCATCTCGATACCGAGTTGAAAGGCGCGGTCAAGATGCATGCGCACGCCCTCGATCAGATGGGCAAAGCCACGGAGGGCTCGGCCATCATGCGAGAGGGGCTGACGCCAGCCGCCAAAGCCAGCAGCGATGCACTCGAGGCCTTCTCCAAACTCACACGCGCCGAATTGATGGTTGAAAAGCCCAGCGTCGGGACGGCCGAGTTTTTCGCCCAAGGCACGGTCGCCGTCGATGCCCAGTACAAGCTGATGGAGCAGTGCCTGTCTGTGTTGAAAGATTCGGTGAATGCCCGCATCGAAGGCCTGCGCCGTGGCATGTGGCTGGAAGTGGGCAGCTTTGCCGTGCTGCTGCTGATCGCGGCCGGACTCTCTTTGGCGATCTCACGCTCAGTGACGGTGCCTTTGGAAAAAGCAGTCGCCGCCGCCGATGCGGTAGCCGATGGCGATTTGAACTTTCATATCGACGACCAAGGCAGCGACGAAGCTGCTCGCCTCTTGCAACGCCTCAATTTGATGCAAAGCAATCTGCGGCAACGGAGCATCGCGGACGCCAAGCTCCTGGCGGAAAACGGCCGTATCAAACAGGCGCTGGACTGCTGCTCGACGAATGTGATGATTGCCGACAGCGAGCACAACATCATCTATATGAATCAGTCGGTCAGCCAAATGTTGCGCGGCAACGAGGCTGAATTGCGCAAAAGTTTGCCGGGCTTTGATGCCAGCAAGCTGCTGGGCACCAGCATCGACAACTTCCACAAGAACCCGGCGCACCAACGCGGCCTGTTGGGCAGCCTGAAGAGCGAGTACCGCACCCAGATCAAAGTCTCCGGCCTTGACTTTGGCTTGACCGCCTCGCCCATCGTCGATGCTGAAGGCAAACGCCTAGGCACCGTGGTCGAATGGAAAGACATGACCCAGGAATTGGCCGCACGCGAACGGGAGTTGGCGGTGGCCGCCGAGAACGCCCGCGTCAAGCAGGCCCTGGACATCTGCTCCACCAATGTGATGATTGCCGACGCCGACAACCGCATCATCTACATGAACCACTCAGTCGCCAAGATGCTGGCCGGCAACCAAGCCGAGCTGCGCAAGAGCTTGCCGAATTTCGACGCGGCAAAGCTGATCGGCACCAATATCGACAGCTTCCATAAAAACCCAGCCCACCAGCGCGGGCTTTTGGCCAATCTGAAGTCTGAGTACAAGACTCAAATCAAAGTGTCGTCTTTGGATTTCGGCTTGGTGGCGACACCCATCATTGACGGAGCAGGCGCCCGCCTGGGCACCGTGGTCGAATGGAAAGACATGACCCAGGAGCTGGCGGCCCG
>CAMFGY010000014.1 GCA_945952065.1 uncultured Burkholderiales bacterium
GCCTGAGCCTGAGCCTGAGCCTGAGCCTGAGCCTGAGCCTGAGCCTGAGCCTGAGTCCGAGTCCGAGTCCGAGTCCGAGTCCGAGTTTGCATCTGGGTTTGTTGTGCATGGAAGTTGATGACTAAAAAGCGTTAACTTCCAACATGCACTGAATTTTATATGGCTGCACTTGTTCTCTTAATTTTGGATAATGAAGGGTATACGAGATGGCCGAATTCATGCAGGACTTTGCAAGTTCAATCGCAATTGGTTTGCTTGCATTCCTTGTTTCTAAAGCCTTGCTGATGTATGTGAGAAAAGTCGCGAAAGTAAGGTTTCAGGGTGGTTGCGTGACCGGGTTTCGGTCATCAGTTCATCATTTCAGTCTCGCTGTCGATAACCATACAAAGGTAATTTTGGTTAGTTTTGTGCTGTAGCGTCGCGCGTTGTTGGAATGGGTGCTGGAGCCAGTCTTGGTAGTTTCTGGCTCTGCAAATATTCTGATCACTTCGCCTGTGAATTCAGCCAACCCGGGAGGCTGAAAGGCGAGAGTGGTGGATGCTTGCCGGACGCCTTTCGGCATATTTTTAGGAATACAAAATGGCAACTTCTGAGATCCTCTCCGTAGCCGAGCTTGAGAGTATCGGCGGCGGACTAGATGGGTGGGGGTTCACCGGGGCGGTTCTGGCAATCGGCGCCTGCACGATCGCTGTAGCGACCGCAACGGTTTGGGGTGCTGTCGGTGGTTTACATGCAATCGATGCAGTCGGTGCGGATGCGATGTCGATTTACGTGAGTGGGAAGACGAGGGAAAAGCCGATCGAATCCCGGTAACCTGAAGTAAACATTAAACCAGTGCGGGCCTGCGTCCTGCACCGGTGGGGAATCAAATGAACCTTGTGGAAAAAAAGCTCGAGTTTTCGCGTAAACTCAATAAGGCGCTAGCACTCTTGCAGAGAGCAGGAATTTCTGAAGGCAACTATTGTCCACCCATGTACAAACTTTATTGGAAGGCAGGCTTGAGACTTCCGCCTCCCCATTTTTTGGGTTTTTTGGGGCATATTTTTATGGTGGGATTGCCCGTCAGTCTCAGCGTTTTGGGGTTTTATATAATGGCGAACAGCCAAGATGAGTTTCGGTTGATTGATATTTTTGTATTGATGCTTGGTGTCGCCGTTTTTGTAGGGTTGGTGATGGCGAGCTATTATGAGTTGTCTCGCCGTAAACATAGATTGCCGACCTGGGCTGCTCTTGATTGAATTGTTTTTACTGGATGTTCTGGCAAATGGCGCCGTCGACAATATTGTTGGGGATCATCATGGTGACTTTGTCGGGCCACCCATTGCTACCCTGATGGGATATGTGGTTTTTGCGGTGGCAGTTGCTGAGTCCTGTGTTTATCTGTACTGGCTGCTGCGTCGTCAATGCAACAACTAGTCGGCCATTTCGTTCAGCGACAACGAGCTGCAATTCCCTTGAAACCTCTGCTTCAATCCGAATCCGCTGAATGCGGCCTGGCCTGCCTGGCCATGATCTGCATCGCGCATGGGCAGCAACAGGACCTGCCTGAACTGCGCCGCCGCTTTGCCGTTTCGCTCAAAGGCGCCAACCTGCGCCAGCTGATCGCTCACTCCGGCAGTTTGGGGTTCTCGTCCCGGGCTTTACGCCTGGAACTGGCCGAACTGGGCCAGTTGCAAACCCCCTGCATCCTCCACTGGGACCTGAACCACTTCGTCGTTCTCAAGAAGGTTCTGCGTGGCGATAAGGGTGCAGTGATCCTCGATCCGGCAGTGGGCGAACGTCGCTTGTCCATGAGCGAGATATCTCGTCATTTCACCGGCGTGGCTTTGGAGTTGAGCCCCAATGCGGAGTTCAAGTCCCAAGCCTCGGCGCCTAAGGTGTCATTGAGAACGTTGACCGGCAAGGTGATGGGGCTCAGGTGCTCGCTGCTGCAGATCTTTGCCGTGGCCGTTGTTTTGGAGATGTTTGCCATCGTGGCGCCCTTGTTCAACCAGATGGTGGTGGACGAGGTGCTCACATCGGGGGACCGGGATCTTTTGACGGTGTTGGTGATCGGCTTCGGGTTGTTGCTCGTGGTGCAAACGGCGATTGGCTTGGTTCGGTCTTGGATGGTGATGGTCTTGGGCCAGACGCTGTCCTTGCAATGGATGGGTAATGTGTTTGCGCATCTGCTGCGTTTGCCGGTGGACTACTTTGAGAAGCGCCATTTGGGGGACATCACCTCGCGCTTCGGCGCTGTCAGTGCCATTCAAAAGACCTTGACCACCGCCGCCATTGAAGCGGTGTTGGACGGGCTGATGGCTGTGGCCGCTCTGGTGATGATGCTGATCTATGCGCCGACCTTGTGCGCAGTCACCGTCACAGCAGTCGCCGCTTACGGGCTTTTGCGCTGGGCGGCCTACCATCCCTTCCGTGATGCGGCTGCTGAGCGCCTGGTGGTCGCGGCGAAAGAAAGCACCTATTTCCTGGAAACCTTGCGGGCCATCACGCCGCTCAAGCTTTTCGGTCGGGAAGAGGAGCGCCGTGCCCGTTGGCAAAACCTGATCGTGGATGTGCAAAACCGCGATGTGCGCACGGCCAAGATGAGCATTGGTTTCACGACGGCCAACACCTTCATCTTCGGGTTGGAGAACCTGCTGGTGCTGTGGCTGGGTGCCAAGCTCATCATGACGGGGCAACAGGCCGGTGCGGTGACGATGACTGTGGGCATGTTGTTCGCTTACCTCAGCTACAAGGGCCAGTTCACCGGGCGGGTTTCCGCGCTGATCAATTACGCGGTGGAGTTGAAGATGCTGGGCCTGCACGCTGAACGCTTGGCGGACATCGCCTTGGAGCCTCCCGAGAAGGATGAATTGCCTGCCAACGACTTGAAACACTTGCAGCCCAGCATTGAACTGCGAGGGGTGAGCTTTCGCTACGGTGAAGGTGAGCCGTGGATTCTGCGCAATGCCAACTTTCGCGTGGAAGCGGGTGAGAGTGTCGCCGTGACGGGGCCCTCGGGGGCGGGTAAGACCACGCTGTTGAAGATTGCGCTGGGCCTGCTTAAACCCAGCGAGGGCGAGGTCTTGTTCGGTGGCATGCCGGTGCGCCAATTGGGGCTGCAGAACTTTCGGCGCCAGGTGGGCACGGTGATGCAGGAGGATGCTTTGTTGACGGGGAGCTTGGCCGACAACATTGCCTTTTTTGATGTGCAGCCCGACCACGCGCGCATCGAGGCCTGCGCCAAGTTGGCTCAGTTGCATGAAGACATTTGCCGCATGCCCATGGGGTATCAGACCTTGGTGGGCGATTTGGGTTCAGGTCTGTCGGGTGGGCAAAAGCAGCGGCTCTTGTTGGCACGGGCCTTGTACAAAAAGCCGCGCATCTTGGCTCTGGATGAAGCGACCAGCCATTTGGATTTGCAAAACGAACGGGCGGTGACGGCCGCGCTCAGCCGCATGTCTTTGACGCGACTCATCATCGCCCACCGGCCCGAAACCATCGCCGGCGCGCAGCGGGTGGTGATGGTGCGCGAGGGGCAGGTGGTGGAACTGGCGCGCGCGGTCAGCGCCAGCAGCCCCGAAGGCGCCACGGCTTGAGTGCAAAGGCTCGAGAGCGACAAGTATCAAACTGGGCCTGCCTGAGGTCCAAGCAAGCCCCAAACAGGCGCCAATTGGGCCCCAAGCAGGCCTCAAGCGGACGTGGCGCAAGCCTAGCGTTGGCGGCGCAAATCGGCCAGGGTTCGGCCCATTTCAATCACCGCCATCGCGTAGTAGCTGGACCAGTTGTAGCGCGTCAGCGCATAGAAATTTTCGGTGCCCAGCCAGTAGCTCGGGGCGGCGTGGCCGTTTTGCAGCTCGATTACAGCCAAGGGGCCGCTGTGATCTTGAGCGGCTTCTGAGGGCAGGGCGCCGGCCTCGCGCAGCTGGGCCACGCTGAAAGTCGGCTTGATGTCAGGCGCCAAGAGCAGGGCGCGGGCCGAGGTGTCCACGGGCAGGGCAACGCTGTAGTGCGTGGGCATGCCGCGCTGCCAGCCGAAGGCGGCGAGGTAGTTGGCCACGCTGCCGATGGCGTCTTCGGCGCTTTGGATGGGGTTGGCATGGCCGTCGCCGTCGAAGTCAATGGCGTAGAGGTTCCAGCTGCTGGGCATGAACTGAGGCCAGCCCATGGCCCCGGCGTAAGAGCCCTTCACTGCCAAGGGGTCCAGGCCTTCGCGGCGACACAGCTTCAAATACTCGACCAGTTCATTGCGGAAAAATGCGCTGCGGTCGCTGCGCCCGCTGGGGAAGTCAAAGGCCAGCGTGGCCAGGGCATCGATGACATGAAAGCCGCCGGTGATCTGGCCGTAGAAAGTCTCCACCCCGATGAGGCCCGCGATCAGCTCAGCGGGCACGCCGTAGCGCGCTTCCGCGCGGGCCAAGGCGGCGGCGTACTGCTCCCAAAAAGCCAGGCCGGCTTGCAGGCGCTTGGGCTCTACAAAGCGGGCACGGTAGGCGGCCCAGTCTTTGGCCGTGCCGGCGGCTGCGGGCATGATGAGGCGCTGCACGCTGGGCACGCTGCGCGCTTGGGCCAAGGTGGACTGCAGCTCTTGCGCGTCCCAGCCTTGTTCGCTGGCCAGCGCGGTGGCAAAGGCCATCACATCGGTGCGTTCGCCAAAGGGCTTGGCGGGGGCGTCTTTTCGGGCCGCGCTCGAGGCTTTGGCGGGGGGCGCTTTGGGCTTGGTGCTTTTCTTATTGGCCGCGCCGTGGTTTGTTTTGTGGGCCGGTGTCTCGGCATGCGCGCTGGGCTGGCCCAGCAAAACGGCAAAGGTCAGTAGGAGGCTGGGGAGCAGGCCTGGGAGCGGGGAATGGGAAAAAGGTTTCATCAATGAATCGGGGCGATCAGGGAGCGAGCTTGCCCCGCAGCATACGGCCTGCAGCGCGGAAATCTCGCCACCAACGCCGTCGAGAGGCATAACTTGTAGGTTCTGCGGCGCCATGTCCATAGCGCGAACGCTCCAATTCTTGCAGCAGCAAGGCGGCCGGCAGGGCCGCCTGGCCATGGCGCTCTTGCAGCAGTCGGGCCCAATGGGCCGGGCTTTGGTGCGGGGCGGCACCCTTCACGCCCAGGCGCTGCAGCTCCGACAGAATGCGCGCTCGTTGTCGGCTCCAGGCGTCATGCGGCCGCTGTTGCCAGCTGGCCCAGGCCGCGCCGATCAGCGCGATCAAGCCGATGAGCGCAGCACTGACCTGACCCAAGAGCTGCCAATCGGGCGAGGCAAAGCCGGCGCTCTTGAGCAGGTCAAACTGGCTTTGACGCGAATAGTTCAAGACGCTTTGCTGCCAGCGGTTGTCCAGCATTTCCCAGGCGCGCCGCAAGCTCAGCCACAGGGTCGGACTGAGTTGGCCCAAAGCGCCGGCCCAGGCACCGGGCGGAGGGCGCAGGGCCAAGCCTTGCTGGATGCGCTCAGGCGCGATGGCAGCGGTGGGGTCGGCGCGTTGCCAACCTTGCTGCGGCGTGTAGTACTCGGCCCAGGCGTGGGCATTGCTGTTGCGCACGATCCAGTAGCCATCTTGCGGCTGGGCATCCATGCCTTGGAAGCCGGTGACGATGCGGGCCGGCACGCCCATGGCGCGCATCACCACCACAAAGGCAGCCGAGAAATGCTCGCAAAAGCCCAGTCGCCGGTCGAACCAGAATTCGTCGATCAGGTGCGGTGTGGCCTCGCCATAACGTCCCGGTGCCAGTGTGTAAATGAAGTCAGCGCTGGCAATGTGCTGCATCACCGCTTGGGCCAAGGCCGGTGCCAGCTGGCTTTCGTTCAAGCCAGCAAATTGGGGCTGGCGGCGCAGCTCAGCAGCCCAGGCCAGGGTTCGTGGGTTGTAGCCGGGCGGCAGGTCCAGGTAGTTTTGCAAGACCAAAGCGTGCTGGCCGGGCCCGGTCAGGGGGCCGTGGCGGTAGCTGCTGAAGGCTCGCGCATTCAGACGCAGCCGCTCGGTGATGGGGCGCTCGGCGGCCCACTGAAGCTCGGGAGCGCGGCGGACTTTCAAGGCCTCCAATTGCAGCTCGGTGCCCGCAGGCTCGGGGCTCATCTCCAAGAGGGGCAGCACGCTGATGCGCAGCGGCTCCAGCGTCACTTCGTAGCTCAATGCAGGGCCTTGGGTTTGCAGCGGGTCGGGGCGACCCGGCCATTGCAAGGGGCTGGGCCGCCAGGTTTTGCCGTCAAACTGGGCCAGCACCGGGCCGCGGAAGTAGCGCGCCTGAGGCGGTGGGGGCGGGCCTTGAAAGCGCAGACGCATGGCGATGCTGTCGTCATTGGCGATTTCCGACATGGCACCGAAGTCCATGCGGTTGGACAAACCGGTGCGTCCCACCGAGTCGGCCGGCACGCCCCAGAGCGGCCCGATGCGCGGGAACAGCACAAACAAAAGCACCATCACCGGCAGCCCATACAAGGTGGTGCGCGCGGCCTGCTTGGCGGCCAAGAGCAGGCTGGGTTGGCCCACTGGCATTTGGGCCAACACCACGGCGCTGAGCAAGGCCCAAACGCTCAACAGGGTCCACAAGGCGGTGAACAGCGACTGCGAGTAAAGAAAGTTCGTCAGCACCAAGAAGAAGCCGAGAAAGAAGACCACAAAAGCATCGCGGCGCGCGCGCAACTCCAGGGTCTTGAGCGCCATCAGCATCACCAGCAAGGTGATGCCGGCTTCGCGGCCCAACAAGGTGCGGTGGGTGATCCAGGTCAGGGCCGCGCCCAGCAAGAGCACCGCCACCAGCACCCAGCGCCCAGGCAAGGGCTCGGAGCGCCAGGCCAGCCAGCCGCGCCAGCTCAGCATCAAAGCGGTGATGGCGCTGGCCCACAGCGGCAAGTGGCTGGCATGCGGCGCCACGATGGCGGCGATGGTCGCCAAAAGAAACAAGGTGTCGCGGCTGTCCCGGCCCAGTTGGCGCCAGGTCGGCCAAGCGCGGGAGCTTGTGGCGCTGCCCCTCATGGCGCTCGACTCAGCAGTTCCAGGCATTGCTGGCGGTGGGTGCTGCCCAAGGCGGCGGGGATCTCCTGGCCGCCTAGGCGCAGGCCATAGGGCACTTGCAACTGTTCGGCGGCCAAGACCCAGGCGCACAAGCGCGAGAGCTGCGCTTCGCCGGGGAGGCCCATGCAGTCGCGCCGGTCCAGGCAGAGCGTGCGGGCCACGGGGGCCTGGGTTTCGCGCACCCAGAGATTGCCGCCTTGCTCCAGGCTCAGCGCGGCTTTTTTCCACAGCACTTGGCGCATCGAGTCGCCGCGTCGGTAGGCGCGTACGCCTTCGAAGTCCTGCCCTTGTTGGGCGCTGCGCGCCAGCGTCGGCTGCGGGTTGGGGTCCTCGTCGGCGTCGCTGGTTTGCGGGGCGAATGGCGGCGTGGGTTGCTCCGGCTGCGGGTAGACCCAGACGTGGCTGGCCGGCCGCCAAACACTCCAGGCCCTGAACAGGCCGAGCGGAAAGCGGGTGATGATTTGCAAAGGGGGCAGTGCCTGCAGGCCGCGCAGGCTGGCCGGGTAGCGCACCTGAAGCACGGCATGGCCGAGCGCGGGCACATCGGTCCAGGCGATCTCGCTGTGGGGCTGGCCCCGCACATGCACGCCAATGCCAAAGCGCGCCGTGCCGGGGTTGTGCAAGCGCAACTCCAGTTGCACATCTTCATGCGCAAATACTGCGCCGGGGGCCTTCAGGTCCAGGCTGAGCCCGCGCAGATTGGCGTGGGTGCTGTGCATGGACGCCAAGCCAGCGCCGGTCAGCAAAAAGGTCAACATAAAGCCCAGGCTCAGCTGATCATTGATCGAGGCCAGCAAAAGCAGCAGCAAAGTGGCGCAAAAGGCCAGGCCCGGCCGGGTCGGCAGGATGTAGATATTGCGCTGGCCCATGAGATGGGTGTCGCAAGGCGGATGACGTGCCGTCCACCAAGCCTGCCAGCGCGCCTGCAATGCTCTCATCGCCATGCGGGGTGTGCGCCTCAGGGCAGGGCAATGGCCTCGACCATGGCGCGCACCTGTTCCCGTGGGCCGCGGCCCGCACCTGCTTTGGGGCGCAAGCGGTGCGCGATGGTCTGCGGCAGGATGGCCTGCACATCATCCGGCGATACAAAGTCACGCCCTTGCAGCAGGGCGCGCGCTCTTGCGGCCCGCAGCACGCCCAGGCCGGCGCGCGGGCTCAGGCCCTCTGCAAACCACTGGCCCGAACGGGTGGCGGCAATCAAGGCTTGCAGATAGTCCAAGAGCGCCGCTGAGGCGTGGATGCCGCGCACGGCGGCTTGAGCGGCCAGTAAATCGGCCGCGTTCATCAAGGCTTTCAAATCCCGCAGGGCGGCGCGGCTGTCTTGGCCGCTGAGCAACTCGCGCTCCGCCGCCTGGTCGGGGTAGCCCAGCGAGATGCACATCAAAAACCGGTCCAGCTGCGACTCCGGCAGCGGGTAGGTGCCGAGCTGCTCGCTGGGGTTTTGCGTAGCGATGACGAAAAACGGTTGCGGCAGCGCATGGCTGACGCCATCCACACTGACTTGGTTTTCTTCCATGGCTTCCAGCAGCGCGCTTTGAGACTTGGGGCCGGCCCGGTTGATTTCATCGGCCAGCAAGACCTGGGCGAACACCGGCCCGGGGTGGAAGACAAAGTCGCCGCGCTCACGCTCATAAATGCTCACGCCGATCAGGTCCGAGGGCATCAGGTCCGAGGTGAACTGCAGACGCGAGAACTTCAGGCCCATGGAGATGGACAGCGCATGCGCCAGCGTGGTCTTGCCCACACCGGGCAAGTCTTCGATCAAGAGATGGCCGCCCGCAATCAAGCAGGCCACACAGTCGGCGATCTGCGCCGGTTTGCCCTTGATGATCGTGCTAACCTGCTGTTGCAGAGCCGTCAGTTGTGCCGAGATTTGCTGCGTGGAATGTGGCGTCATAGGACCATCTTAGGGTGATGCGGGTCAGGCGATCCTTGGAACAAAGGCGCGTCTGATGGCATTTGATCAAGAACGAGAGACAGCGTGGGGCCCTTGTTGCATTGACCCTGCCGACCCTAAGAACTATGTCTACAGCCTATTTCAGCCACCCCGATTGCCACCGGCACGATATGGGGCCCGGCCATCCGGAATGTCCACAGCGCCTGGACGCGATCGAAGACTGGTTGCTGGCCACCGGCATTGATCTGGCGTTGGATCGGCATGAGGCGCCGCAAGTGGAGATGGCAGCCATTGAGCGTGCCCACACCCATGGCTATGTGGCCGAGATTGGCGAACTGCTCAAAGGCTGCGCGGAGCGTGGCGACACCCGCGCGGTGGACCCGGACACGGTGGCCAATCCCCACACCTGGTCGGCGGCCCTGCGGGCGGCAGGCGCTGCGGTGCGGGCCACGGATTTGGTCTTGGACGGTGGCGCGGAGAACGCATTCTGCGCGGTGCGCCCGCCCGGCCACCACGCGACGCGCGACCAAAGCATGGGCTTTTGCTTTTTCAATAATGTGGCGGTGGCTGCGCGTCATGCGTTGGACGATCGCGGCCTCAAACGTGTGGCCATCGTGGACTTTGATGTGCACCATGGCAATGGCACGGAAGACATCATCGCCGGCGATGAGCGCATCCTGATGGTGAGCCTGTTCCAGCATCCGCTTTACCCCTACAACGGCGCCGTCCCCAAGGGCGAGAACATGGTCAATGTGCCAATCCCGGCCTACACCAAGGGGCCGGAGATTCGCGAAATCATCGAGGCCATGTGGATGCCCGCATTGGAGCGCTTCAAGCCCGAGATGATCTTCATCTCCGCCGGTTTTGATGCGCACCGCGATGACGACCTGGGCCAGCTTGGGCTGGTCGAGGCCGACTACGAATGGATGACGATGCGCCTCAAGGATGTGGCGGCGCGCCATGCCAAGGGCCGCATCGTGTCTTGCTTGGAGGGCGGCTATCACTTGGACGCCTTGGCGCGCAGCGTCGGTGTGCACCTGCGGGTGCTGGCGGGAATCTGAATTTTTGCCCTGCTTGGCCTGTATGGTTTGACTGAAACGACGATGGATAGTGGGATCGATGCAAAAGCCTTTTGATTTTTCTGAACTGCAGGAGCTGTTGGCTGCCCTGGTTTCGCCGGCCGCCCTGATGGGCTTCGCCGTATTGCTGGCCTGTTTGGCGACGTCTTGGTTGGTGGTGCGGCTGGTTCATCGCCGAATCCCGACGCAGGAGAAATCCATCTTGTTCGGCCGTCGGGTGGTGGATGGGGTGCTTTTCCCGGTGCTGGCTGCCTTGCTCGCCTTGTTGGCGCGCAAGCTTTTGCCGAGTTTTGGCGTCTCGCCGGCGGTGTTCAAGTTGGCGCTGCCGGTTTTGTTTTCTTTGGTGATGATTCGGCTGACGGTGCAAGTGCTGACCGTGGCCATGCCCAAGTCGGCCCTGGTGCGTTTGATCGAGCGCACCGTGTCCTGGCTGGCCTGGGGCGGCTCCATTTTGTGGGTGACCGGCATCCTGCCGTGGCTGTTGGACGAAATGGAAGGCGTGACCTTCAAGCTGGGGGCCAGCCGCGTCACGCTGCGCAACCTGGTTGAAGGCTCGTTCAGCGCCGTGGTCGTGATGGTCTTGGTCTTGTGGTTGTCTTCTGTGGTGGAGGCCCGCTTGATGCGCGGCACCGTCATGGACCTATCGCTGCGCAAGATCGCTGCCAATGCGGCGCGCGTGCTCTTGCTCTTTGTCGGCTTGTTGGTGGCGCTGTCGGTGGCCGGCATCGATCTGACGGCCTTGGGCGTGATGGGGGGCGCGGTCGGTGTGGGCATTGGCTTTGGCTTGCAAAAGCTGGCGGCCAACTATGTGTCGGGCTTTGTGATCCTGGCGGAGCGATCGCTGCGCATTGGCGATATGGTCAAGGTGGACAACTTCGAGGGCCGCATCAGCGACATCACCACGCGCTACACGGTGATTCGGGCGCTCAATGGCCGTGAGTCCATCGTGCCCAACGAGTTGTTGATGACGCAGCGGGTGGAGAACTCCTCGCTGGCGGACCCGCAGGTCTTGATCAATACCGTGGTGCAGGTCGCCTATGGCACCGATCTGGATGCCTTGATGCCGGAGCTGGTGTCGACGGTGCAATCGGTGAATCGAGTCTTGCGAGACCCCGCACCTTCAGTCTTGTTGAACAACTTTGCGGCGGATGGGCTGGAGTTGTCGATCAACTTCTGGATCAATGACCCGCACAACGGCCAAGGCGGGGTTCGCTCCGAGGTCAATCTGGCCCTGCTGCGTTGCTTGAACCGCCTGGGCGTGGAAATTCCCTTCCCGCAGCGGGTCTTGCATCAGGCCGCTGCACCGCAAGCCTGAGCTCGGCGCTCAGCCATGGCGCGGGCCCTGGCAGACCGCTGTGTTCAGCGGCGGCGGGCTGTGTTGGCGGCGGCGCGCTTGCTGCTGTCTTGATAGCGGTAGCTGTAGCGCCACCAAGTCGTCAGCGCTGCAGCAGCCATGAACAATGTGGCGCTGAAGGCGCCTGCACGGCCCAGCAGGCCCAGACAAAGCAAGGCCATGAGGCCATAAATCATCGGAAGCTTTTCGTACCAATAGTTCGAAACCCACATCGCCGGTGCCCTCGTTTTGTGTTGGAAACGGATGGCGAGCAAGGTGTCAAAGTCTTGGCTTGCGCGATGCCTGTGGCATTCATTCTTGTTCTCGCCCTCCCTGCGTGCCATTGTGAGCGCTCGCAGTGATGCCCGCCAGCCGCTCGAAACGGGGGGTGAGATTGGTCACGCCAGGAAAACCCTGGCGTTTTTGACACTCAGTCGAAGCGGATGTCTTCGGACAAGGTGGCCCGAATGTTGGGCCCGAAGCTGGTGATGCCGGGCAGGGTGGCGTTGTGATGCGCCCGGATTTGAAGGGCCGTTGCATGGGCTTTGTCGTGCGTGGTGTGTGCATCGGCGGCCAGCGTCACTTCAAAACCCAGCGCGGCGGCGCGCCGGGTGCTGGTGTCCACACAAAACTCGCAGGCATAACCGCAAATCACCACATGCTGAATCTGCCGGTCTTGCAGCAAGGCTTGCAAATCGGTGCGCAAGAAGGAGTCGGGCGTGGTTTTGCGCGAGATGAGGTCTTGCGGCAGCACCTTCAGGCCGCGCTCCAACTGCCAGCCTTCGCTGCCATGCTGCAAGGCGCTGGCCTCGCGCTCATGCTGGATGAAGATGACGGGGGCAGCCGCCGCGCGTGCCCGGTCGGCCAGCGCATTGATGCGCTGAACCACGGCGTCAGCCTCAAAAGGGCGGGGCTCGGCGTCGAACAGACCGCGTTGCACATCAATGATCAAGAGCGCGGTCTTGTTCGCTGCACCCATCTCAAACCGCCTGAACCGGGATGGCCTTGACCGCGCCACTGGCAATGCGTTGCTGCCAATCGGCCGGGCCGGTGATGTGGGCGCTGGTGCCGCCGGCATCCACGGCCACGGTGACCGGCATGTCCACCACGTCGAACTCGTAGATTGCTTCCATACCCAGATCGGCAAAGCCCACGACCGGCGCAGCCTTGATGGCCTTGCTGACCAAATAGGCGGCGCCGCCCACGGCCATCAGGTAGGCGCTCTTGTTGTCCTTGATGGCTTCGATGGCGACCGGGCCACGCTCGGCCTTGCCCACCATGGCGATCAGGCCGGTCTTCTCCAGCATCATGCGGGTGAAGCCGTCCATGCGGGTGGCGGTGGTGGGGCCGGCGGGGCCGACCACTTCGTCGCGCACCGGGTCCACCGGGCCCACGTAATAGATCACGCGGTTGGTGAAGTCCACCGGCAGCTTCTCGCCCTTGGCCAACATATCGGCAATGCGCTTGTGGGCGGCGTCGCGGCCGGTCAGCATCTTGCCGTTCAGCAAGAGGGTGTCGCCCGGCTTCCAGCTGGCCACTTCTTCCTTGGTCAGGGTGTTCAGATCGACTCGGCGGCTCTTGTTGTAGTCAGGGGCCCACTTCACATCGGGCCAGAGGTCCAGGCTCGGCGGCTCGATGAAGGCCGGGCCTGAGCCGTCGAGCACGAAGTGGCCATGGCGGGTGGCGGCGCAGTTCGGGATCATGGCCACCGGCTTGCTGGCCGCGTGGGTGGGGTAGGTCTTGATCTTGATGTCCAGCACCGTGGTCAGCCCGCCCAGGCCTTGCGCGCCGATGCCCAGGGCATTGACCTTCTCATACAACTCGATGCGCAGCTCTTCGAGCTTGTTCTGCGGGCCGCGGGCCAGCAGCTCGTACATATCGATGTCGTCCATCAGCGACTCTTTGGCCATCAGCATGGCCTTCTCGGCGGTGCCGCCGACGCCGATGCCCAGCATGCCCGGCGGGCACCAGCCTGCGCCCATCAGCGGCACGGTTTTGAGCACCCAGTCAACCAAGTTGTCGCTGGGGTTCATCATCACAAACTTGCTCTTGTTCTCGGAGCCGCCGCCCTTGGCGGCCACCATCACGTCCACGGTATTGCCGGGCACGATGGACACATTGATGACGGCCGGGGTGTTGTCCTTGGTGTTTTTGCGCTCGAAGATGGGGTCGTTCAGCACCGAGGCACGCAGCTTGTTGTCGGGGTGGTTGTAAGCCCGACGCACGCCTTCGTTGACCGCGTCCTCCAGCGAGCCGGGGAAGTCCGCAAAGCGCACATTCATGCCGACCTTCAAAAAGACATTGACGATGCCGGTGTCTTGGCAGATCGGGCGGCGGCCTTCGGCGCACATCTTGGAGTTGGTCAAGATTTGCGCAATCGCATCCTTGGCGGCGGGGCTTTGTTCGCGCTCATAGGCGCGGGCCAAGTGGGCAATGTAGTCCGCCGGGTGGTAGTAGCTGATGTACTGCAATGCGGCTGCAACGCTCTCAACCAAATCGGCGTAGCGGATATCGGTGGTGGCTGAACTCATGGTGTGGGGCCCGTTCTAGGGAAGAGGGGAAAAGCAGTGGGAATCTCTGAGAAACTCTTGCCAGTTTACAAAAGCCCGAGAAGGAGAGCCGATGACGCCAGGATTGAAGAAGTTTTTTGCCAGCGAATCCGCGGGCGGCATTGTCTTGGCGCTGGCCGCCGTCTTGGCCTTGGTGTTCAGCAATTCGCCCTGGAGTTCTTGGTACGAAGCCTTCACCCGCATCCAAGGCGAGGTGCGCATTGGCGGCGATGCGCTGGTCTTGGCCAAGCCCTTGGTGGTCTGGGTCAATGACCTTTGGATGGCGGTGTTCTTCTTCTTGGTCGGCTTGGAAATCAAGCGCGAGATCATGGTGGGTGAGTTGGCTTCGCGCCGACAGGCCATCTTGCCGGCCGTGGCCGCTCTGGGCGGCATGGCGGTGCCTGCGCTGATCTATGTGGCCATCAACTGGGGCGATGCCTTGGCTTTGCGCGGTTGGGCCATCCCAGCCGCCACCGATATTGCCTTTGCCATCGGCATCGTCATGCTCTTGGGCTCGCGTGTACCGGCCTCGCTGAAGGTGTTCTTGACAGCGGTGGCCATCATCGATGACTTGGGCGCCATCGTGGTGATCGCTTTGTTCTACACCCATCAGCTGTCATTGCCCATGTTGCTGGGTTCGGGCCTGTGCTTGTTGGCGCTGGCCGGGCTGAACCGGGCGGGCGTGCGCCGGGCCGATGTGTACATCTTGGTCGGTTTGCTGATGTGGCTGTGCGTGCTCAAGTCAGGCGTGCATGCCACGCTGGCCGGTGTGGCCACGGCCTTTTTCATTCCCATCGACAAGGTGGGCGATGAGCATCACTCGCCCTTGGAACAGCTCGAACACGGCCTGCACCCCTGGGTGGCTTTTTTGGTGCTGCCGATGTTTGCCTTTGCCAATGCGGGGGTGTCGCTGCAAGGCCTGACCCCCGCGGCCCTGTTGGAGCCTTTGCCTTTGGGCATCGGCCTGGGCCTGCTGCTGGGCAAGGCCGTCGGGGTGTTTGGCAGCTCCTGGTTGCTGATCAAGGCCGATTTGGCCGAGCGCCCCAAGGGCGCCAGCTGGACTCAGTTCTTTGGCGTTTCGGTCTTGTGCGGCATCGGCTTCACGATGAGTCTGTTCATCGGCGGCCTGGCGTTTGCCGGGTTGGACCCGAGTTTTGAAACACGGGTCAAGCTGGGCGTGCTGTGCGGATCGCTCTTGTCGGGCGCGCTGGGCGCCTTGATCTTGGCGCGCGCCAGCTCGCGCTGAGCGGGCACGCGCCTGCATTGCTGCTTCAGTGCTTGTCGTCGTGATGGGTGCTGGACAGCAGCTTGTCGGTGTAGGCAATCGCCAGTGCCGAGAGCAAGAAGGCGACGTGAATCAGCGTTTGCCACATCAGCGTCTTCTCGGTGTAGTTGTCTGCATTGATGAAGGTCTTGAGCAAGTGAATCGATGAGATGCCGATGATGGCGGTGGCCAGCTTGACCTTGAGCACCGAAGCGTTCACATGGCTGAGCCACTCGGGCTGGTCGGGGTGGCCGTCCAGATCCATGCGCGAGACAAAGGTCTCGTAGCCGCCCACGATCACCATGATCAAGAGGTTGGAAATCATCACCACGTCGATCAAGCCCAGCACCACCAGCATCAGGATGGTTTCGTTGAGCTTGGCGATGGG
Organism: uncultured Burkholderiales bacterium; assembly: GCA_945952065.1. Taxonomy (GTDB): domain Bacteria; phylum Pseudomonadota; class Gammaproteobacteria; order Burkholderiales; family Burkholderiaceae_C; genus Paucibacter_A. The sequence continues at coordinate 15,500 of CAMFGY010000014.1, forward strand.
CTCATAGCCAATCACCAGTCCCGCAGCGTCTTTGATGGCGGTGGCCTTGTAGCCAATGCTCTTGACCAGCAAGGTCAGGGCTTCACTATTGCCAAAAGCCGCTTCGATCAGGTGCACCAACTCGGTCCAGAACTGAAACACATAGACCGCTTGCGCCAGTATCAGTCCCAAGTAGAGCGGCAGCTGCAGCCAGCGGCTGGCGAAAATCAGGGTCGGCAGGGGGCGCATTCTGCGCGGGCTGGGTGTAGGAAGACTCATAGGGTTTCTCAGTAGTTCTTGGGGTGACGGCGGATTCTAGGGGGGCTTTGCACCTAGGGCCTTCCCGGGGTACGTCGAGTTACGAGGCTAGAGTAAGCGCTTCGTCAGAGAGGCGACGCACATTAGCGTTGAAGTGCTGCGTTTGTCAGTCCCGCGTTTCTATATTGCTCCTGTCAGAGGAAACACATCATGAGCCAGAACGAACTCTATCTGCCCAGCCCCGAGTGGCAGGCACAGGCCAACGTCAAGGGCATGGCGGGCTACCAAGCCCTGGTGGCCGAATCGGAAGCCGATTACCAAGGCTATTGGGCCCGTCTGGCGCGTGAGTTTGTGACCTGGCAAACCCCCTTTACCAAGGTGCTGAACGACAGCGAAGCGCCGTTCTTCAAGTGGTTTGAAGACGGCCGGCTGAACGTGTCCTACAACTGCCTTGATCGCAATGTCGAGCGCGGCCTGGGCGACAAGGTGGCGCTGATTTTTGAAGCCGATGATGGCGCGGTGAGCAAGGTCACCTACAGCGAATTGCTGGCCCGTGTGTCGCAAATGGCCAATGTGCTGAAGGCCCGCGGCGTCAAGAAGGGCGACCGGGTCGTCATCTATATGTCCATGTCCATCGAAGGCGTGGCGGCCATGCAGGCTTGCGCACGCATTGGTGCGATTCACTCGGTGGTGTTTGGCGGCTTTTCGGCCCAGTCGCTGCGCGACCGGGTGCAAGACGCCGGCGCTGTGGCACTGATCACCGCAGATGAACAGCTGCGCGGCGGCAAGGCCTTGCCGCTGAAGTCCATCGTCGACGAAGCCCTTGAAGGCGGCAGCTGCCCGACGCTCAAGGACGTGATTGTCTACAAGCGTACTGGCGGCAAGATCGGCTGGGTTGAAGGCCGTGACCTTTGGTTGCATGAAGAGCTGGCCAAGGTCGACACCGTTTGTGCGCCGGAGTGGGTGGAGTCTGAGCACCCGCTGTTCTTGCTCTACACCTCGGGCTCGACCGGCAAGCCCAAGGGCGTGCAGCACTCCACCGGCGGCTATTTGCTGCACGCCGCGCTGACCACCAAGTGGACCTTCGACCTGAAGGACAACGATGTGTTCTGGTGCACGGCTGACATCGGCTGGGTCACTGGCCACAGCTACATCACCTATGGCCCCCTGGCCCTGGGCGGCACCGAAATCGTCTTTGAAGGCGTGCCCACCTACCCGGACGCCAGCCGCTTCTGGAAGACCATCGAGAAGCACAAGGTCACGATCTTCTACACCGCGCCGACCGCGATTCGCTCGCTGATCAAGGCCGCCGAAGGCAATGAAGCCGTGCATCCCAATCGCTCCGACCTGAGCAGCCTGCGCTTGCTGGGCTCGGTGGGCGAGCCCATCAACCCGGCCGCCTGGGAGTGGTACCACAAGCATGTGGGTGGCGGCCGTTGCCCGATTGTGGACACCTTCTGGCAAACCGAAACCGGCGGCCACATGATCACGCCGCTGCCGGGCGCCACGCCGCTGGTGCCGGGCTCGTGCACCTTGCCCTTCCCGGGCATCACCACCGCCATCGTCGACGAAATGGGCAATGATGTGCCCAACGGCCAAGGCGGCATTTTGGTGGTGAAGAAGCCCTGGCCCTCGATGATCCGCACCATTTACGGCGACCCCGAGCGCTTCAAGAAGAGTTACTACCCCGAGGAGTTGAAGGGTTACTACCTCGCCGGCGACGGTGCAATTCGCGATGCAGAGACCGGCTACTTCACCATCACCGGCCGCATCGACGACGTCTTGAACGTGTCGGGCCACCGCATGGGCACGATGGAAATCGAGTCGGCCCTGGTCAGTTGCACCGAGTTGGTGGCCGAGGCCGCCGTGGTTGGCCGCCCTGACGACACCACCGGCGAAGCGATCTGCGCCTTTGTGGTGCTCAAGCGTCCTCGCCCCAGCGGCGAAGAAGCCAAGGCCATCGCCAAGCAGTTGCGCGACTGGGTGGCCAAGGAAATCGGCCCCATCGCCAAGCCCAAGGACATCCGCTTCGGCGACAACCTGCCCAAGACCCGTTCCGGCAAGATCATGCGCCGCCTGCTGCGCTCCGTCGCCAAAGGCGAAGCCGTCACCCAAGACACCAGCACCTTGGAGAACCCGGCCATCTTGGATCAGTTGTCGGAAGCCAACTGATCCAGTGAGCGGCCCGCATGGCGGGCCGCAAACCCGGGAAGGCGTATGGCCGGGTTGAATTGGCCTTTAAAAACAAACAGGCCCTGGATCGCTCCAGGGCCTGTTTTCATAGGGGCGGCGAACGCCGGGGTTCGCGGCGGGCTATCACTTGACCGTCAAGACCCACTTGGCCAGTGTTTCCGCTTCAGCAGCGTTGACTTGGGCGTTGGCAGGCATGGGCACGGGGCCCCAGACGCCGGAGCCGCCCTTGACGATCTTCTCGGCCAGCTTCTTCACGGCATCTTTGTCTTTGGCGTATTTGGCGGCCACGTCTTTGTAGGCGGGGCCGACCAGCTTTTTGTCCAATGCGTGGCAAGCCATGCAGTTTTTCTTCTGCGCCAATTCAGCGTTAGCGAAGGCGGACGGCGCCAGGGTGGCACAGGCCAGGGCGGCAGAAACAGCAAAAGCGAGGGAGAACTTCATGGCTTCCTTTCAAGGTCTTACAACAGGGTGGTCGACAAGCCTCGGATGTGAACTACAGTTTGCGAAGCGAAGCGACGCCTTGATTCTAGAGGGCTGTGCCCGCCCCCAACACGAGGAGTGAGTTCATGTGGTTTGTTGTGATCGGTGTTTTCTTGCTTGGGCTCAAACTTTTGGGCGTGGCGCCGGTGGCGGATTGGGGTTGGCTGGTGGTGTTGAGCCCCTTGGGTTTGGCGGTTGTCTGGTGGGCTTGGGCCGATTCCAGCGGCTACACCCAGCGCAAAGCCATGCAAAAGCTTGACGAGCGCAAGGCCGCCCGGCGCGAACGCGCGATGGAGTCGCTGGGGCAGCTCGACCCCAAGAAAAAACGCCGCTGAGCGGCGCTTGCTTTGTCTGAGGATTCAGTCCTCGTCTTTGAAGCGTTCCCGGATCGCCAGCACCTGTTCCCATTGTTCAAAGAACACCTGCACGCAGGCCGGATCAAAATGCGCACCGGCTTGTGAGCGCAGATGTTCGGCCGCTCGCTCCAGCGTCCAAGCGGGTTTGTAAGGCCGTTCAGAGGTCAGCGCATCAAAAACGTCCGCCACAGCGACGATGCGGCTGAAGATCGGGATTTGCTCGCCCGCTAAACCCTGGGGGTAGCCGCTGCCATCGAACTTCTCGTGGTGACCGAGGGCGATTTCTGCGCCGGTTTTCAAAACCTGGGACGCGCTGTCTTTCAAAATGTCGTGGCCAATTTGCGCGTGGCCTTTCATGATCTCGAATTCTTCGGGCGTCAAGCGGCCGGGCTTGAGCAAGATGGCGTCGGTGATGCCGACCTTGCCGATGTCATGCATGGGCGCGGCTTCCAGCAGCAGTTGCTGATCGGCCAGCGGCAGGCCCAAGCCGCGCGCAATCAATTCGGAGTAGTGCGCCATGCGCAGGATGTGGGCGCCAGTCTCAGGGTCACGGTATTCGGCCGCCTTGGACAGGCGCAGCACCGTCTCACGCTCGCGCTGCAGAATGGCGGCGGTGGCCTTGCTCACTTCTTCGGCCAGGGTGTCGGCCCGCAAAGCCAGTTTTTCGCGGGCGATTTCCAAATCGATCAGCGCGGCCTGCGCTTGCTTTTGGGCGCGGTCGGCCATTGCATAGGCCTTGGCGTTGTCCAGGGCAATGGCCCCATAGGAGCACAGCGTTTTGCAGATGGCGCTCTCGCGGTCGCCATAGGCGTGGGCTTGCAGTGATTGCACCGACATCACGCCCAGCAGCCGTTCGCCGCTCATGATGGGCACGAACAGAAAACTGCGCACCTCGAGCGGCCCCTGAGGCGGCTCGGTGCCGCGGTGTTGTGGGGCCAAGCCAATGCACAACTCTTGCTGGCTGCGCGCGCACAAGGCGGTGTAGGAGTCGGGGTGATCGAGGGCAATGGTGGGCGAAGGGAACTGGTCTTGTCCCTGGCTGCCGAAGGCGGCGCTCAGGGTCCGGCTGTTTTCATCCAGCAAGTAGACAAAGAAGGCATCCACCTGCATCAGTTGTTGGATGTGCCGGTAAAACGTGGCGAAGACTGCGTCCTGATTCAGGTTGGCGGTGAGCTCCAGCCCGATCTGCCCCAGCACCTGCAGCGTGGCGCTGAACTCTTGCAGGGCCTGGGCTCGGTCGGCCTCCGCTTGCGCTTGACGCCGCTGCAGCTGCGCTTCGGCGCGCGCGCGTTCGCTGTCTTGGCGGATGATCATGGCCTCCGCGCGGCTGCGCGCGTCGTCGAGCTTTTTGCTGGCGCGCGCTTGAGCGGCCAGTTGACCGTAGGCCTGGGCTTGCTTGTCGTCGCCACTGGCGGCATAGGCGCTGGCCAGCTCATCGAGCAAGCTGCTGGGGGTCACATAACCTTCAATGCTGGCGGCAACTTGCAAGGCTTGCTGCAGATAGTGCAAAACCGGACTGGCCTCGCCCATTTCGGCGGGTGCAGGCAAGGCATAGCTTTGGTAAATCTCGGCGTGGATGCGCAGGGTCTTGATCTGTTCGTCAGTGCTGCCTTGCTCGCGGGCCAAGCGCAGCGCGGCGTCCGCCTTGGCCAAGGCTTCCTGGGGCTGGCCCAGCCGACACAGGGCCAATGCCTGCCCGCTCCAAGACAGCATCAGCTGCGACACATTGCGGTTGGGTGCGGCACGATCTTCGGCACGACAAAAATGCACCAAGGCCGAAGCAGGGATGCCCATATCGATGGACAAGTCACCCAAATAGAGCTGAGTCAGTACATGGCCTTGTGAGCCGGGCAGTTGCTCCAGCACGGCCAGGGCCTCGTTCAGCGAATTGCGGGCATCGGCAAAGCGGCCCAGCAAGCGTTGCACCTTGCCCACTTGCATCAAAGACAAACCGGTGCTGGGCGGCCAGTCGCAGCGCCGGGCCAGGGTCAGGCCACGCTCGCCCCAGTCCATGGCAGCGTCCAGATCCCCCAGCGAGGACAGCGCGTCGGCGGCATTGCAGGCCGCGTAAATGGCGTGGCGCAACTGCCCGGAAGCGAGCGCTGCGTTGAAAGACTCAATGAAATAGCGGCTGGCGCCGCCCGGGGATCCGGTCAGACTGGCCACGATGGCGCGAGTGCTGGCCAGCCAAGTCTGCACCGAGGCTTCGATGTTGGGGGAGCTGTCTGGGCCGAACAATTGCTGCAAGGTGGCGGCCACCGCGCGCGGCTCATGGAAGGCGTGCAAGGCCAAGGCGCGCGCCTGTGCCGCCAGCAGCCGGGTTGTTTGCCCTGCAGCCCGGTAGTCTTCAATGGCTTGCGCAATGGTTTCGTCACGCAGCGCGATACTGCCGCGTTCCAGCCAGACCGAGGTCAGGGCTTGGCGGGCGTCACCGGCGCCGCAGCGGTCCCCGAAGGTCTCGTAAATGCCCAGGGCGTTGCTGGCGAGCTGCTCGGTGGCATCGATATGACCGTAAAGCCAGCTGATTTCCGCGCTGATCAGCTGCAGACGCGCGCGTGCCAGTTGCACCGCTTCTTGCTCCGGCTCCAGCTGGGCCAGCAGGGTTTCGGATTCATCGGCCAGAAGCAGGGCGCGGCGGCAGTCGCGCTGACGCAGGCTCCAGGCCAGCTCCAACAAGTGAGGGAGCCGGTCTAGTCCTTGCAGGTCGGGCAAGGTGGCCTCCATGCGGGCCACTTCTTCGTCCGGCGCAAACCAATCCATGGGAAACCTTGTCGACTCGGTGCCTGCATCGAAAACAAAGGGCCGAGTGGCACAGCCTCAGACCCGCAGCTGCAAAGGCTTCAACTATGGCCGCAATGCCTTGATTTGAAAACCCAGAACAGGGGGCGCATTGCGGCGCAGTTTGAGGCACGTCTTGGGGCGCTTGCCCTCATCGCTGACCCGCCTGCCGCAGGACGAAGAGCCCGCCCAGCAAGGCCGCCAAGCAGCCCAGGCCGAGGTGGGTCATCAAGGCCGCGGGCGTGGCGGCCCCGTTGAACCCGAACAGGTCGAGCATGGGCAAGTCACGGGCGTTCAGGGCGATGTAAAAGACCAGCAAGAACAGGGTGGAAAAGGTTCGGGCCGTGCGCGAGACATGGCCGAGCAAGGTCGCAATGGCACTCAAGCTGAGCACGCCGCTGAGCACCGCCCAGCTCAGCAGGCCCGCATGCAAGGGCTGAGCGCGCCAGGCCAGCAGCCCCATGAACAGCAGGCCCAGCAAGCTGCTGGCCGCCCATTGCCGAACAAAACGGCGCAGCGCGCCGCCGGGCGCTGCCCAGCACATGAACTCGCAGCCGACTTGCGAGTCGCGGCTGCTGAGGTCGCTGATCAAGAGCGCCCAGCCGCAGCTGATGGCGATCAACAGCGCCGGCAGCGCGGATACGGGCGCCAGGCCCGAAACCGTCAGACTCAGCAGCAGGCCCAGCAGGGCTACTGGGGTGGAGGCCAAACTCAGCGCAGCATCCGCCAGCACCTGGCCGGGCAGGCCGGGCAGCCAGGCGGCCAGTCGGAACATGGCGCGCGGCAGCACCGACAGCGGGCGCAGCCCACGATTGAGCCAGCGCAGGACCGAGGAACGGCTGGGTTTGCCGGCACTGCGTTTGACACGGTCGCTGGCATAGCGGTGAAAGCGCCAAGCCGCCACGGCCGCAGGCAGCAAGCTCAGGCCCAGGGTGAGCAGGCGCAGGCCGATCAAGGCCAGCGGCCAAGGTGTGGCAGGCAGACTCAGGGGCGCCAGCTTGGGGTTGAAGCTGCTCAGGCCCAGATTGACCCCGTCGGTCTGTAGCAGCGAGCTCAGCAAACCCACGGAGCTCACCAGCCCCGTGAAGTCAAAGAGCAGGCCCGGGTGCAAGAGCTGCTTGTTTTTGTCGAGGATGCTCAGCAGCGACAACATCAAGGCCCAGAGCACAAAGTACAAAAAGTCGCCCGCCTTGCCCATCAGCGCAGGCAGGCTGTCGAACAAGAGCGCGCAGCCGGCGCAAAACACCAGCAGGGGCAAGAGCACCAGGGCATAGTTTTGCAAGTAAAGCAGTGGTTGCAGCGACCCTTCGCCCAGCTTCACTTGGTACACCATGGTGGAGACCATGAAGGCCAGCGACAGCACGCCCAGATAAGCCACGCCTGCCAAACCGCGGCTGGCCAAGAAAAGCGCATTGCTGATGGGGGTGGCTGCGATCACTTGCCCCACACCGCTGGACAAGTCTTCCGCCATTCGGCCACGCAACAGGTAAAAGCCCAACAAGGCCATCAGCGGCGCCAGCAGGGCCGCGCTGCCCAGGGACAAGGCCGCACTGCTGCCCAGCACCCGGGTGTCTTTTGCCACCAGCATGGCCGTGTTGTCCATCGGTGCGGCCACCATCAGCCAGGACAAGCCCAGCATCAGCAGCAGCATGATCGCGCTGCTCAAGCGCCGTGAGCGCAGCCGCCACTCGTTCAAGATCAGCAGCTTGAAGGCGGCCCAGTCGTAGGCATTCATGCGGGCATCTCCTGGCAGGCATAGCGGCGGGCCATCAAGGCTTCTTCCAGGCTGGGTTCGGCCGGGCGGGCGTCGCGCAGGGGCGCATGCGGGTGGGCCATGCGCACATTGACGCTGCGTCCCTGGCGCTGCGCATGCAAGACCTGCACCCGGCTGCGCAATGCCTCGAGTTCATGGGCTTCAATCTCGGCCTGCCAAATCTGCCCGCGCGCCGCTTCCATCATGGCATCGGGGCTTTCAAAAGCGACCAAGCGTCCTTGGCGCATGATGGCCAACTGACCAGCGACGTTCTCGACATCGGAGACGATATGGGTGGACATGATGACCAGCTTGTCGAAACCCAACTCGGCCAAGAGATTGCGAAAGCGCAGTCGCTCCTCGGGGTCAAGCCCGGCGGTGGGCTCATCGACGATCAAGATGTCGGGGTCATTCAGCAAGGCCTGGGCGATGCCCAGACGGCGCCGCATGCCGCCGGAAAAGCTGGCCGCCTGTTTGTGCGCCTGCTCTTGCAAATTGACCAAGCCCAGCAAATGGTGAATGCGCGCGCTGGCATTGCGCACTCCTTTCAAGGCCGCGAAGTACTGCAAGAACTCCAGCGCCGATAGATTTGGGTAGACCCCGAAGTCTTGTGGCAGATAGCCCAGCTTGCGGCGTATGGCGTCGGGGTTTTTGCAGATGTCTTGGCCCCGAAAGAGAATCTCGCCGCTGCTGGGTCGGGCCAAGGTGGCGATCATTTGCATCAAGGTGGTCTTGCCGGCGCCGTTGTGTCCGATCAAACCCACCACGCCGGCGTGCAAGTCGAGTGAGACATCGTTGACGGCGGTGACATCGCGGCCAAAAGTTTTGACGACATGGCGCAGTTGCAGCATAGAAAAGTCCTGGGTGTCTGGGTCGAGGCCGGGCGGGAGGCCGGGCCGGAGACAATGTCGGTTTGAAGTTCAGGACTCGCACGATAGGGATTTGTGCCTTGGGCCGCGCTCGGCTTGCGACCAAGCGCAAAAACACGGGGATGTAACGCACGATGCGGGTCGCTTTTGTTAGGTGTTTGGGTTGGGTGTTTCCTTTGGGCGTTTGGGCGGGGCGTTTTGATTGGACGACGCCCTCATGTTTGAGAGATTGTTTTCGCACGGCATGAAGCAAAGACTGTGGATGGGATGGAGCGCCCTGGCGATCTTGGCGCTCGCTGGGCTGCTGGCCGTGTTGCTGTTGGACAAGGCCAAGCCGCTGGCACGCACAGCGGCTGCGCCCGGGCTTGCCCCGCCTGCGGCGCTCGGCCCTGTGGCAGTTGTGCCGCCGCCGGCGCCGCTGCCGACGTTTTGGGGGGGCAGTGCCTACGTCAGTTTGCGGGCGGGCGATGGGCATGCCGGTCTGCAAGAGGGTCCGGCCCTTCAAGCGCGATTCGCCGACCCCTATGGGCTGGCCCTGGGGACCGATGGCACGCTCTATGTGGCCGACGGCGGCGCCAACAACCGCATTCGCAGAATCACGCCTGCCGGAGCGGTCAGCAGCGTGGCGGGCTCAGAAGAGGGCTTCAAAGACGGCCAAGGCGCGGCAGCCGCCTTCCACACCCCCTCGGGCCTGGCCTTGGACAGCGCGGGCAACCTCATCATTGCTGATACCGGCAACCATGCGATTCGCAAGCTCAGCCCGCAAGGCCGGGTGACCACGCTGGCGGGCACGGGCCAAGCGGGCTTTCGGGACGGCCCGGCGGCGCAAGCGCAGTTCAACGGCCCCATCGGCGTGGCCGTGGATGGCCAGGGGCTTGTTTACGTGGCCGACACCTACAACGACCGGATTCGCGTCATCAGCCCCGACGGGCAGGTCCGCACCCTGGCCGGTGGCCGCTTCCCGGGCGACCAAGATGGCCCGGGCGACAAGGCGCGGTTTGACACCCCGACGGGCTTGGCGCTGGACGCGCAAGGCGGGGTCTGGGTGGCTGACAGCCGCAACGATGCGGTGCGCCGCATCAGCCCGCAAGGCCAAGTCAGCACTTGGGTGCGCGGCAATCCCGACGATGAAAAAGACCCTTTGCGCCGGCCTGTGAGCATCGCGCTCAGCCATGACGGCCATGTGTATTTGGGTGTGATGCGGCGCGGAGCGATCTTGCAAATTTCGCCCAGCCGCCAAGTTCATGTCCTGAGCCAAGGGCCTTCGGTCCATCTGGCCCGGCCCTCGGCCATCGTCTTGAACGATCAAGGCCAGTTGCATTTGGCCGATGCCGCCAGCTACCGCATTCATCGCTTGCAGTTGCAGTCCGCCGGCACGCCCGAACAGGTCGATGCGGCGCAGATGGGTCCGGCCACCGACGGGCGTTTGCCGGACACCGCCGGGCGTTGGCCCTTGCGGCCGCAGCAGCAGTGGCATGAGGTGGTGGGCACACCCGGCGAAGTCCGTGGGCGCCGCCAGGGTGACAGTCGCGACCATTTGCATGAGGGCTTGGATGTGAAGGGCGTGCAAGGCAGCGAGGTACTGGCCCTGGCCGACGCCAAGGTCAGCAGCCCGCTCTCAACCTGGGGCCTGGGCCAAAGCGGCGAAGGACTGGCGCTCGATACCCTGAGCTATATCCATATGCGCGTGGGCCGCAATGCCCGAGGCCAAGTCTTGGACGCCAGCCGCTTTTTGCTGCAATCGAATGAGCGCGGCCATCTTGAGAGCTTGCGGGTGCGTCGCGGTACCCGGTTTGCCGCCGGGGAGGTGCTGGGCAGCATCAATGCCATGGCCCATGTGCATTTGGAACTGGGCCCCAATGGCTACAAGCGCAACCCCCTGCTGCTGAACTTCAGTGGCTTTGCCGACCATGAGGCTCCGCGGATCGAGGGCATTGAGTTGTTCAGCGCCGATGGTCGTACGCGTTGGCAGCGTAAACAAGCGGGGCGGCTGCTGGTGCCCAGAGATGAGGCCGGACTGCAAGTGGTGGTCGATGCCTGGGACCGTGTGGATGACAACGAAGACCGTCGCCGTCTTGGGGTGCACAGCCTGGCGTATCAAATCCTCTTGCCGGATGGTCGGCCGGCGCCGGGCTTTGAGCAGGCCCGCATGGCCATCGATTTTGCGCAATTGCCGGTGGACACCGAAGCCGTCAAGACCACGTACGCGCCGCGCAGCGGTGTGACCGTGCATGGCAGTGCCGTCACCCGATTCCGTTATGTCATCAGCAATCAGGTGCGCGAAGGCCGCGCCGCGGTCAAGCGCTGGCGGACCGATGCGCTGCCTGCCGGGGACTATCTCTTGCGCGTGGAGGCCCGCGACTTTGCGGGCAACCAGGCGCAGCAAGGGCGGGATTTGCCGCTGCGTTTGTACTGAAGGATTCCGCAGCGAATCCCCCTTCTTGAAAGCTTTGCGAATGAGCTCGAAAACTTGGCAGGTGCTGGCCTTGGCCGGCAGCTTGAGACGGTTCTCCATGAACCGGGCCATGCTGGAGATGGCGGCGGATTGCGTGCCTTTGGGTTTGCGACTGCAGTTGTTTGAGGGGCTGGCCGATCTGCCCTTGTTCAACCCTGACTTGGAAGCCGCTGAGCCGCACCCGGTGGCTCGGCTGCGGCAAGCCATTGCTGCGGCCGACGCGGTCTTGATCGCCAGCCCCGAATACGCGCATGGCGTCAGCGGGGTGATGAAAAACGCGCTCGACTGGATGGTCTCAAATGGCGTGTTCGTCCACAAGCCTGTGGTCTTATGGAATGCCTCGCCGCGCGCGTCCATGGCTTTGGCGGCGCTGCGTGAAACCTTGTCGGTGATGACGGCGGATTGGGTGGATGAGGCGGCGCTGAGCCTATTGATTCAGTCGAAAGACGGCCTGCCGCCGAACAACCCGGACCCGCAGGCCATGCGGCATGCGCTGCAGGCCCTGCAGGCGGGCTTGCAGGCGCGTCAGAGCGGCGTTCAGGCGGCGCTGCTATGTCCATGACAGGGGCATAAGCCAAGTCCCGCGCAAGTTCTGCACAAGTCCCGCAAAGAGGGTACGCAGGCGGGCTCGGCGCAGCGGCTTGATCGGCCCGTTAGAATCCGCCGCGATCGAATTCAATCCCTCCGTGCATCCGTAACCTATTGGAGTTAGCCCATGTCCACCGATAACCAAGACAATAGCGAACGCATCGCCCTTTGGCTGGTCGGCCTTGTTGTTGCCTTTGTGCTGGTCAGCGTGACCGCATTTGTCATCGTCAAACAGCGTCACCACGCGCCCGTGGCCCCAGTGGCTGCACAGGCCGCGGCCGATGAAGAAGCCCTGTATGACGCGCCCTTGAGCGGCGATGTGGTGGGCGTGGTGCTGTTCGGCTTTGCCGAAGCCAACGTGCCCAGCGAGGCCGCGCCCGAATTGGCCAAGGCCTTGGAAGCGCTGATCGCCGCACCGGCACGCAAAATCGTCATCGCAGGCTTTCACGATGCCAGCGGCGACGCGCTGAAGAATGCTGAACTGGCCAAGGCCCGTGCCAAGGCCACCCGCGCCGCGCTGGCCGCCGCCGGCGTCGACAGCGCCCGCGTGCTCTTGCGCAAGCCCGAATCCACCTTGGCCGATGGCACCGCTGAGCAAGCCCGCCGTGTGGAGATTCGCCTGATCGACTGATGGGCGGGGCGTTTGCACACGCCGTCAAACAAAGGGCCGCCCGAGGGCGGCCCTTTTTCATGGCTCGCCGCGCAAGCTGGCGCTAAGCGAGCCTGAAGACCGCCACGGTTCGCACCAATTCGTCGGCCTGGCTTTTCAGGCTGCTGGCCGAGGCCGCCATTTGCTCGACCAGGGCGGCGTTTTGTTGCGTGGTGTGGTCCATTTGGGTCACGGCCTCGCCTACTTGAGCCACGCCCGAGGCCTGCTCTCGGCTGGCCGAGTCGATCTCGCCCATGATGTCGGTGACCCGTTTGATAGAGCTCACCACCTCTGTCATGGTGATGCCGGCTTGATCCACCAAGCTGGTGCCGGCTTCCACCTGCTCGACGCTGGCACTGATCAACTGCTTGATCTCTTTGGCCGCCTCGGCCGAGCGGCCCGCCAAGCTGCGCACCTCGCTGGCCACCACCGCAAAGCCGCGCCCTTGCTCGCCCGCGCGAGCCGCTTCCACGGCTGCGTTCAAGGCCAAGATATTGGTTTGGAAGGCAATGCCATCGATGACGCTGATGATGTCGGCGATCTTTTTTGAGCTGTCATTGATGCCCTTCATGGTCTCGACCACATCGCCCACGATCTTTCCGCCCTCGACCGCAATGCTGGAGGCGCTGACGGCCAGTTGATTGGCTTGGCGGGCGCTGTCGGCGTTTTGCCGCACGGTGGCACCCAATTGCTCCATGGAGGCGGCGGTTTGCTCCAAGGCGCTAGCTTGTTGCTCGGTTCTGGCACTCAGGTCGAGATTGCCTTGCGCGATTTCGGCGCTGGAGGTGGCCACCTGTTCGGCGCCCTGGCGAACGCGTTGCACCACATCAGTCAGGCTGTGTTGCATCTCCCGCAAGCGCGCCATCAGGCTGCTTTGATCGCCGGGCAGCAGGCTGACTTCTTGGCTCAGATCCCCCGCACCTACCCGGGCGCTGACGGCGGCCGCATCGGCTGGTTCCGCGCCCAATTGCCGAGCAATTGTTCGGCCGGTGGCAAGCCCCAGTGCGCCCGCTGAGAGTAAGCCAACAACGATGGCCAGCACGGACAGCCAGCGGATTTTGTCGTAGCGCGCGACCGCGTCTTCAAACTCCTGCTTGGCCACATCGAGTTGCAGTTGCAACAAGGCTTCGGCGCCTTTTTGCACGGGCGGGTAGAGCTGCGGGAGGGTGTTTTTTACCAAAGCTTCCACACTGGGCATGTCATTGGCCTTGAGTGCCGCGACCGCGGGTAACAAGCCTTGTTGAACGAACTGCTTGCGATGGGCGGCAAACTCGGTCGACAACCGTTTCTCCTCGGGCGTCAGATAGGTCTGCATATAGGCCTCCCAGAGCTTGGTGATGGCCGCAATATTGCTTTCCACCGTTGTGATAGCCGTTTCAATGGCGCGAGGGGTTTGGTCGGCCAGTGCATCGGAGAGGGCCAGGCGGTTGCGCACCACCATGGACTCGATCTTGCCCAATTGCACCGCCGGCACGGTGCGGTCTTGGTAAACGGAATTCAAGGCTTGGTTCGAGGAGGCAATGCCATACAAGCCCAGGCTGCCCACCCCAATCAGGGTCACCGACAAAATCGCCACCAGAATCATCAAACGCGTTGAGATCTTCATCGATTCGCTCCCCTGAATGAGCCGGCCCCTCTGAGACCCGATGTGAACGGTTGGTCGTCAGCCTATGCGTAATTGCCCCGGTTTGTCTAGCGCGGCGGCGACATGGCCGATGCACGCAGCTGCTTCAAATTGATGGCGGCGGAAGATGGCCAAGACTTCATCCAATGCCTCGGGGCGGCAAGAAACCAACAGCCCGCCACTGGTTTGCGGGTCGCAGAGCAGGGCTTGGGCTTCGGCCGGGAAGGCCTTTGGCAGATGCACCTCTTGCCCGTATGCGGCCCAGTTGCGCCCGGAAGCGCCGGTCACCACCCCTTGCGCGGCCAAGGCCTCAACGCCGTTCAGCAAGGGCACCCGCGCCCATTCGATATGCACATCGCATTGAGCGCCGCGCGCCAACTCCAGCGCGTGGCCCGCCAGGCCGAAGCCGGTCACATCGGTCAGTGCATGCACGCCCTGCAGTGCTGCAAGCTCAGGGCCGGGCGTGTTCAGCTGGGTGGTGGTGGCGATCATCTGCTGGTAGCCCGCGCTGTCCAGACGGTCTTTCTTCAAAGCGGCTGACATCACGCCCACGCCCAGTGGCTTGCCCAAGACCAGCACATCTCCCGGCTTGGCGTCGGCATTGCGTTTGACCCGTTGGGGGTGCACCAGACCGAGTGCCACCAATCCATAGATGGGTTCCACCGAGTCAATGGTGTGGCCGCCCGCAATTGGGATGCCGGCAGCACGGCAAACCGAAGCGCCGCCTTCCAAGATGCGGCCAATGGTGGCGGTGCTGAGCACTTGGATGGGCATGCCCACCAAGGCCAAAGCCATGATGGGGCGGCCGCCCATGGCGTAGACATCGCTGATGGCATTGGTGGCGGCAATGCGACCAAAGTCGAAAGGGTCGTCAACAATGGGCATGAAGAAGTCGGTGGTGGCGACCAGTGCTTGCTCCTCATTGAGTTGGTAGACGGCCGCGTCATCCGAGGTTTCAATGCCCACCAGCAGCTCAGGCGGCAGCGGCAGGGCCGTGCTGCCCTTGAGAATCTCGGACAAAAGCCCGGGGGCGATCTTGCAGCCGCAGCCGCCGCCGTGTGAGAGCGAACTCAGGCGTGGTTCGGCGGCGCCGGTGGCGGCTGGTGTGGCGGAAGGGTGGGCATTGGGGTCAGCGCTCATCGGGTGGGGTTCCGTAGTTCTTGCGGGCTTGGCTCGCCACTGGCGGGCATGGGGCCAAGTGTCTGGGACGGGAGCATAGCTGCCCGCGAAGCGGCTAGGATGCCGGGCATTTCGGAGAAATATGATGGCTCACTCTCGCTTCCCTTCTTCTTTCTCAAGCTTGGCGCGCCGCAGTTTTTTGGGCGCGAGCTTGGCCTTGCTGGGCTCTTGGAGTCAGGCGCAGACGGTGTTCCGTGTCACGGCAATCCCCGATGAGTCGCCGACCGAGTTGGCGCGCAAGGCCGCTCCCTTGATGAAGTACCTGGAATCGCAGCTGGGCCTCAAGGTGGAGTTCACGCCGGTGAGTGACTATGCCGCTGCCGTGGAGGCGCTGGTCCATAAGAAGGTGGATCTGGCTTGGTTTGGCGGCTTCACCTTTGTGCAGGCCTCGGTGCGCTCGGGCGGCAAAGTGCTGCCCTTGGTGCAGCGTGAGGAAGACAGCAAGTTCCGCTCGGTCTTCATCAGCGCCGATCCTTCGATCAAGAGCTTGGCGGACTTGAAGGGCAAGGACCTTTCCTTTGGTGCCCAAAGCTCGACCTCGGGCCACTTGATGCCGCGCAGCTTTTTGCTGCAGGCAGGCTTGAATCCGGACCGAGATTTCCGCCGTGTCGCTTACAGCGGCGCGCATGACGCCACCATTGCCGCCGTTGCCGCCGGCAAGGTGCAGGCCGGGGCGCTGAACATCTCAGTGTGGGAAAAGTTCGTGTCGGAGAAGAAAGTGGACACCGAGCGCGTCAAGGTCTTTTTCACCACGCCCCCTTACTTTGACTACAACTGGTCGGTGCATGCCGACATGCCCGCCGCGCTGCGCGAAAAAATCAGCAAGGCCTTTTTGAGCCTGAGCCGCGAGGATGCGCAGGGCAAAGAAATCCTGGAGCTGCAGCGCGCCAGCCGATTCCTGCCCAGCCAGGGGGACAACTACAAAGGCATCGAAGCCGCAGCCCGCAGCGCCGGCCTGCTTTGAGGCCAGCGCGCGCCCATGCTGGAGCTGAAATCTTGCGCCGCGGCGCCACTGTTGCCGGGCCTTGCCACGCAAGGCCTGCCCACGGTCTTGCAGGAGGTGTCGCTGCGCATTGAAGCGGGTGAGCAAGTGGCTTTGATCGGTCCCTCGGGGGCGGGCAAGACCACCTTGTTGCAGCTGCTGGCTTGCGCGCAGGCGCCGCTGCGCGGGCAACTGTATTGGCAAGGGCAAGCGCCTTGGCAGTTGTCGCGGCGCGAGTTGCAGGCCTTGCGGGGCCAACTCTTTCTGGCCCCGCAAGTGCCGCCTTTGCCTGCGCGGCAGCGTGTGGTGACCGCCGTGCTGGCCGCCCGGCTGCCGGCTTGGAGCCTGTGGCGCAGTTTGCGGTCTTTGTTCTACCCCTGTGAGATGGAGGCGGCGCATGCCGCGCTGACCCGCTTTGATCTCGGCGAGAAGCTGTTTGAGCGGGTCGATCGTTTGTCCGGTGGCGAGCGCCAGCGGGTGGGCTTGGCGCGCGCTTTGTTGGCTCCAGCCCGGCTGTGGCTTTTGGATGAACCGCTGTCGGCCTTGGACCCGCAGCGCGCCGCGCAGGCGGCCCAGGTGCTGACCCAGGAGGCGCGGGCTCGCGGGCTTACTTTGGTCGCATCGCTGCACCATGTGGACATGGCTTTGGCGCATTTCCCGCGCATCATCGGTTTGCGAGAGGGTCAGGTCTTGTTCGATCGGCCGGCCAGTGCCGTGACCTCCGAATTGCTGGCGCAGTTGTATGCCCAGCGCGAAGCTGGGGGACACAGTCCTGCTGCCGACTCGCCGCAAGCGGCGCCGGCAGCTTGTGTGGACGCGCCAGCCGCTGAGCTGCCCATGCCATGCCGGTGAAAGCCGCCGCTTCGCTGGCGCCAAGCGACGCACACCGAGACCCCGCGTGGCGGGGGCGATTGCTGCTCGGCTCGGCTTGCCTGCTGATGCTGTGGCCGCTCTTGTGGGCCACCGAGTTCAAGCCCTGGCAGCTGTTCGATGCACAGAGCCTGGCCGTGAGTGGGCGTTTTTTGGCGGCTTTTTTCCCGCCGCGCTTGGATGCGGAGTTCTTGCTCTTGCTGGCCCGCGAGGCCTGGCGCACCGTGGCCATGGCCACGGTCGGGGTCAGTCTGGCCTTGCTCTTGGCCGTCCCCTTGGCTTTGTTGGCGACCCACGCCTTGTCGATTTGTGCCTTGAGCGCGCGCATGGCGGCCGGCCCGGCCTTGGCTCGCCGTGCAGTCCGCGGCCTTTTGATTGTGTTGCGCAGCGTGCCGGAGTTGGTCTGGGCCCTGGTCTTGGTGCGGGTGGTGGGCCTGGGCCCGACGGCGGGCGTCTTGGCCATTGCGCTGAGCTATAGCGGCATGTTGGGCAAGGTGTATTGCGAGGTGCTGGAGTCTGGTGAGCCCGAGCCGGCCCGGCATCTGCTGCGCAATGGCGCAGGGCGGATTCAGACCTTTGCCTATGCCTTGCTGCCGCAAAACGCGGCCGAGCTGAGCAGCTACACCGTGTACCGCTGGGAATGTGCGGTGCGTTCCTCGGTGGTCTTGGGCATGGTGGGGGCGGGCGGCTTGGGCCAGCAACTGGACGCCGCCATGAAGATGTTCAACGGCGCCGAGGTGGCGACGATCTTGGCGGTGTTCATCGTGCTGGTGGCGGTGGCCGATGGCTTGAGCAGCGGCCTGCGCAGGGTCTTGTCATGAGCGCGCCTCGGGCCATGGACCTGCCTTCTTCTTTGCCGCTGCGTCGTGCGCGCCGGGTGGCGGGCTGTGCGGTGATGGGTTTGGCTCTGTTGGTGGTCTTGAGCTTTTGGAGTTTGGATTTGCAATGGGCGCAGCTGTTCTCGGCGGAGTCGGCCCAAAGCATGGCGCGCTTTTTGGGCGAGTTTGTGCCGCCCGACTTCAGCCCCGCCTTTTTGCGCCAGCTGGGGTGGGCCAGCGTGGAGACCTTGGCCATGTCCATCTTGGGCACCACCATCGCGGCGCTGCTGGGCCTGTTGCTGGCCTTGCCGGCGGCACGCCAGTTTCCGGGCGACAGCGCCTGGGGGCGCGGCCCGACGCGTTGGCTTTTGAACGCCTTGCGGGCGATCCCAGAGCTCGTTTGGGCCACACTTTTGTTGATTCTGGCCGGTCTTGGGCCCTTTGCGGGCACCTTGGCGCTGGCCGTACACACCAGTGGGGTCTTGGGGCGCTTGTTCGCCGCGGCGATTGAGAATTGTCCGCCGGGGCCAGGTTTTGCCTTGCGAGTGCAAGGGCAGGGGCGGCTGCGGGTGTTTTTGTATGCGAGCTTGCCGCAGCTGCTGCCGCAGTTGATCAGCTACAGCCTGTACCGCTGGGAGAACAATATCCGTGCGGCCGCGGTGCTGGGCGTGGTGGGCGCCGGTGGCCTGGGGCAGTTGCTGAGCTTTCACATGGGTCTGTTCCACATGAACAAAACGGCGACGATTTTGCTGGCCATCTGGGTCTTGGTCGCTGCGGTGGATGCGGCCAGCCATCGTTTGCGTCGCGCCCTGGCTTGATCTGCTTGCCGCGCGGGCTGCGCGGTGCACAATAGTTGCGAAGCGCCAAGGGCAGTGATCGCTGCTTTTGGCTTCGCTGGCTGTGATGCCGTCCAGCTTGCAAAGTGAGCCCCTATGCCTTTGAAGCCCCATGCAACGCAGACTGGGTCATGGCGCCGCAAATTGCTGGCCTTGTTCGGCCTGGGCTTTTTACTGCAGGGCCTCAGTGCATGGCTGCCGCAGTCCTTGGGGCAATCTTGGCACTTTCCGCATGAGGCCCTGCATGCGGGTTTTGAAGTGGCCGGCGCCATGGTGGCGCCCATGGTGGCGCTGCTTTTGATTCGATTGGATGCGCTTGGGCAGGGCAGCAGCTGCAACCGGCAGATCGCAGGCGCTTTATTGGCCATGGCCTGTTTGGACGGCCTGCATGGCGTGCAGTCGGTGGGCAATACCTTTGTTTGGCTGCACAGCCTGGCGACGCTGCTGGGCGGGGTCTTGCTACTGATGGTGGCCGTGCCCGCTCATCGTTTTGGGGCGCCGGGGGGCAAGACCTGGCCCCTGATTTGCACCGCGAGCGCGGCCTTGCTCGGTGCGGGCTCTTTGTTGTTGGCTGATCAGCTGCCGCGCATGGTCGTGGCCGACCAGTTCAGCGCGACTGCGGTGCTGATGAATGGGCTCGGTGGCCTGGGCATGCTGCTGGCCGCGCTGCGCCTGTTTTGGGCTTATGCGCGCCAGGGGCGCGCCGCCGACTTGTTGTTTGGTCTGCAAAGCCTGTTATTGGGCGTGGCGGCCTTGATGTTCCAGCAGTCCGCGCTTTGGGACTTGTCTTGGTGGACTTGGCATGGCCTGCGCCTGACGGCCTATTTGATGGCGCTGTGGTTGATCTTGCACAGCAAGCTCAGTGCCGAAGAGCAACTCAGCCAGCAGCAAACGCAGCGAAGCCAACAGCTCCGGCGCGACAACGAAGCCTTGCTGGCCATGATCAACCAGCAGGCGATCGTGTCCGTGACCGACCTTGGCGGGCGCATCACTGCGGTAAATCAGGCCTTTTGCCGCATCAGCGGCTATAGCGAGGCCGAGTTGCTCGGGCAGAACCACCGTCTCATCAACTCCGGGGTGCAGCCGCCTGAGTTCTGGAAAACCATGTGGGCCACCATCAGCGCCGGCTCGGCCTGGCGCGGCGAAGTGTGCAACCGGGCCAAAGACGGCGCTTTGTACTGGGTCGACACCTTGATCGCGCCCTTTCTTGATGAGGCCGGTCGGATCGAAAAGTATGTGTCGATTCGCTTCGACATCAGCGCCGCCGTGCGCGCCAAGGCCGAGGCCCGGCGCAACGCCGAACTGCTCAGCGGCGCCATCGATGCGGTGGGCGGCGCCTTTGTGCTTTGCGATGCCGAAGACAAGGTGGTGATGTGGAATGAAAAATACCGCGATCTCTACCCCGAATCGGCCGACTTGCTGGCCCAAGCCGGGCTGGACTTTGAAGCCCTGACGCGTCATCAAGCCCGCTGCGGTCGCTTTGCTGACGCACGCGGGCGCGAAGACGAATGGGTGGCGGCGCGCATGGCTCAACACCGCCGCGCGGACAGCGCATTTGTGGTCAAGATGGACAACGGGCGCTGGATTCGCGTGATCGAGCGTCGCATGCCCGACGGCCATATCGTCGGCTTCCGCCTGGATGTGTCGGAGCTGATGCGTGCCACCGAGGCTGCCGAACAAGGCTCGCGTGCCAAGAGTCAGTTCCTGGCCAATATGAGCCACGAAATCCGCACGCCGATGAATGCCATCTTGGGCATGTTGGCCTTGCTGCGCCGCACGGACTTGAGCCCGCGACAGGCCGACTACGCGGCCAAGAGCGAGGGTGCCGCACGTTCGCTCTTGGGCATCTTGAACGATGTGTTGGATATCTCCAAGGTCGAAGCCGGCAAGATGGAGTTGGAACTGCGTCCTTTTTTGATCGACACCTTGTTGCGCGAGGTGGCGGTGGTGCTGTCTGGCAATGCGGATGCCAAAGACTTGGAGTTGTTGTTCGACATTGATCCCGATCTGCCCCCTCAGTTGCGCGGCGATGCGCTGCGCTTGCGGCAGGTTTTGATCAACCTCACCGGCAATGCGCTGAAATTCACCGAGCGCGGTGAGGTGCGTTTGAGCTTGCGCGTCTTGCAGCGCAATGCCCAAGCCCTGACGCTTGAATTCAGCGTCAGCGACACTGGCATTGGCATCGCCCCGGAAAACCAAGCGCGTATTTTCAGCGGCTTCAGCCAAGCCGAAGCCTCCATCACCCGGCGCTATGGAGGCACCGGCCTGGGCTTGGCGATCAGCCAGCGCCTGGTCGCCCTGATGGGTGGCGAGCTGCAGCTGCAAAGCAGCTTGGGGCAAGGCAGCCGCTTTTTCTTCAGCATCGAGCTGCCTTGGGGGGCAGACGAGCTGGCCCAGGCGCATGCCCAAGAGACGCAAGAGAGCCCCAACAAGGGCCAATCGCAAGCTCCTTCGGTGTTGATGATGGACGACCATCCGGCTGCGCGCGAGGTCTTGCTGCGCATGGGACAAGGGCTGGGCTGGCAGGTTGATGTGGTTGAGAGCTTGGCCCCGGCCTTGGCGCAGCTGCAGCAGCGCTCGCAGGCGGGCCACCCTTATGACGCGGTCTTTGTGGATTGGTCCGTGCTGGGCCAGCAAGCCTGGCAAGGCTTGAGTCAGTTGCGTGCTTGGGCCCCTCCGGGGCGCAGCCGCATCATTGCGCTCTTGGACGCCCAAGGGCGCGCGATGCTTTTGCAATCGGGGGAGTCCGAGATCGAGCGCTTGGATGGCACCTTGTTCAAGCCGGTGATGGCATCCATGCTGCTCGACGCATGGCGCGCGGCGCCGGCAGCGGCTTCGGCAGAGTCAAGGGCCGCCTGCGACTCCCAAGCCTTGGGCACTGAGGCGGTGCAGCCCCTGGCCGGTGTGCGGCTCTTGTTGGTCGAGGACAACCCCAATAACCAACAACTGGCCTGTGAGTTTTTGCAGCAAGCCGGCGCGCAGGTCCAGGTGGCTGACAACGGCCGCATGGCGCTGGACTTTTTGCGCGAGCATCCTCGGGCGGTGGATCTGGTTCTGATGGATTTACAAATGCCGGTCATGGATGGCTTCAGCGCCACTCGTTTGATTCGCACTGAACTGGGCTTGAGCCAGCTGCCCATCGTGGCCATGACGGCCAATGCCATGGCTTCAGACCGGGCCGAGTGTTTGGCGGCAGGCATGAACGACCATGTGGGCAAGCCTTTTGAGATCGAGTCCTTGCTGGCGGTGTTGCTGGCCCAGCTTCGATCGGGGCGCGTGGGCGGCTCGCTTGCGGAGGCCGGGCGCGTGCAGCCGGGCGCAGCGGCCTTGGTCAAACTTGATGATGGGGACCCCGCTGCATCGCCTCCGCGTTTCAAGTTTGCAAGTCTGGCGGTGCCCGAAGCTGTGGCGCAGCTTGCGAGGGCGCAAGGCATCGAGTTGCAAGCGGCCATGGATCGCTTCATGGGCAAGGCCGCTTTGTTCCAGCGCATGGTGCGCTCCTTCAGCCAAAGTGCCTTGGCGCTACCGGCGCAGTTGGACGAGATGTTGGGGCAAGGGCAGTTGGAGCAAGCGCAGATGGCCTTGCATGGCTTCAAGGGCTTGGCGGCGACCTTGGGTGCCGTCGACTTGGCGCAGCGGGCCGCTGAAGGCGAAGCCTTGCTCAAGCGTGCAGCGGTGCCAGGGGCGGATTGGCGCCTAGTTTTGGCCGAGCAAATCCAGGCCGGCACCCAAGCACTGAGCCATTGGGCTGCTGAGTTGCTGGCCTTGTCCGAGGCCGCGCAGAACGCGCAAGCGCCGGCGCCCCAGGCGCTTGCGTCGGCAGCAATGGGCTTGCCTTCGGAGGCGATGCTGGCCGAGTTCGTCGCCGATCTGAAGGCCTTGCTCGCCTTGTTGAAAGATTCGGACATGGCTGCACTGGACCTGTTTGAGCGCCTGCGTGAGCGCCATGCCGGCCTGTGGCCTGGAGCGGCGCTGGAGGGCGTGGAGTCTGCCCTGGTGAACCTGGACTTCGATCAGGCACAAGCGGCCGTAGCCGCCGTGTTGGCCGCCGCGGAAGCTGGAAAGCCCGCTGTCTGAGTCCAGCAGGGGCGCAGCGCAGGCTCCTGGGGCTTTCCCGACTCTCCAAATGGAGGGTGTGCAAAACCAATAGCTTGGCTTGCAAAGTCAGTCAGCGCCTGGGCTTCACGGTCATCATCGCCGCCAATCCAGCCGCGTTGCTGTGGCGGACAAGATGAGGGGACTGGCATGGGCCGAGAGGATGAACAGGGCAGGCAGGGCACGCAAGACACGCAGGACCAACGACCGAGCCGCACGGTCAGCCAAGGCGGTGGGATGGAGGTCCAGGCTCAGGCGCAAATGAGTCGGCGCGACTTTTCCTGGTTTCGCATGGATGGTCGGCACAACTTGATGGTCATCAACAGCGTGCTTTTGTTTGAAGGGGCGCTGGACTTTGTGCGCTTGCGGGCCACCCTGGCCGAGCGCTTGCCCAACTATGCTCGCTTCACCCAAGTGGTCGGCCGGGGCCGCTGGGGCCGGCCGGTGTGGCAGCCCGCGGCGGACTTCAATATCGACCACCATGTGCAGTTGGACGAGAGCTTGGCGGACCTGAGTCCCGAGGCCTTGCAAGCCTTTTTAGCCAATGAAGCGCCGCGTGCCTTGCCGGTGGAACGACCGCTGTGGCATATGCGGGTGATTCGCTGCGCCGGTGGTGGTTTTGCGATCGTGTTTCGCCTGCATCATTGCATTACCGATGGCTTGGGTTTGGTGCATGTGCTCAAGCATCTGACCGATGACAGCATGGCCCTGGGGCAGGCGCCGGCGCTGGAGTGGCATCCCAAACATGCCCGGGTGTCTGGCGCCTCTCGCCTGTTGTGTTCGCGCCTGCAACGGCTGCTGTTCTGGTCACGCATCACGGCGCAGTTGCTGCGTTTGACCTGCTTGATTCCGGACCGCCGCAGTTCCTTGAAAAACCCCTTGGGTGGGGAAAAAGCCTTGGTGCAGTTGCCGCCCATGAATCTGAATTTGGTGCGCAGCATTGCCAAGCGCATGGATGCCACCATCAACGATGTGTGGGTGGCGGCCGTGGCGGGGGCTTTGCGGGCCTATTTGCAAGAGCAGGGCGAGCCCGCCGCGCGGCGTGCGCTGCGGGCCGCGGTGACCTTCAACTTGCGCAACAAGGGCGATGCATTCTTGCTCGGCAACCACTTTGGTT
The DNA here is from genome assembly GCA_945952065.1 of uncultured Burkholderiales bacterium. Taxonomy (GTDB): domain Bacteria; phylum Pseudomonadota; class Gammaproteobacteria; order Burkholderiales; family Burkholderiaceae_C; genus Paucibacter_A. Next base: position 39,379 of record CAMFGY010000014.1, read on the forward strand.
TGGTGGCCGTGGACCTGCCCAGCGATGAAGCAGACGCGGTTTCCCGCTTGGCGCAGACCCGCGCGCACATGAACGCCATCAAGGCCTCACACCAGCCCCATGCCACCATGTTTTTCCTGACGCTGACGGGCTTCTTGCCGCGCTGGCTGCAGGCCGTTTTGTTGAAGGTTTTCACCGCCAAGGGCTCGGTGGTGCTGACCAATGTCGAAGGTCCGCCGGAGCCGCGCTATCTGGCGGGCGCGCGCTTGCAAGATGCTCGCTGCTGGGTGCCGCAAGCGGGCACCATGGGTGTGGGCTTCGCCCTGATGTCCTATGCCGGGCAAATTCAGATCAGCATGTTTGCGGACCGGCAGCAGGTGCGCGATCCGCAGCGATTGATGAACTTGGTGGGGGAGGCGTTCACCGCCCTGGACCTGCAAACGCGGCTCAGCAGCGCAGAGACCGAGGCACCGTGTACAAGGTGTGCACCGGGGCTGGCTTTGGACTTGGAGCCCGGCGCGAGGGGCCCCACCCCGCAGCGCCGCCTCAACGCTTGAGTGCTTGGGCGCCCATGAGACGCTCGATCTCGCTGCTGTCCAGGGCGCCCAAAGTCATCTTGCCGCTTTCAAACACGCTGGCCGGCGTGGCCGTGATGCCGTGCTTTTTGGCCAAGGCCAGATTTCGTTCGATGGCACTGCTGTCGCAAGCGGCGTTGGCCTCGGGCAAGGGCTTGTTGTCAATCATCCAGTCCACCCAGGCTTTGCCCCCTTCTTTGGCGCACCAGGCTTTGCGGCTTTTTTGCACCGAGTCGGAGCCCAGAATCGGGATGACGAAGCTGTAGATGGTCACGTCCTTGATATTGCGCAGGTCTTTCTCAAGCCGTTTGCAATAGCCGCAATTGGGGTCGGTGAAGACGGCCAGCTTGCGGGTGCCATTGCCTTGCTTCCAGACGATGGCGTCCTTCAGCGGCAGGCTGGCGAAGTCCACCACGTTCAACTCATCCAGCCGCGCCTGGGTCAAATTGGTTTTGTTCTTGGTGTCGAGCAAATCGCCCTGGAGCAGATAGTTGCCTTCGGCATCGGTATAGAACAGGTCTTTGCCAACGCGAATTTCAAAAAGATGGTTGAAGGGTGTTTTGGTGATTTGTTCAATCTTGGGGAAGGTGGGCAGGCGTTCGCTGATGTTTTTGCGAATCAGGGCTTGCGTCTGCGCATCTTGGGCTTGGGCGGCGCCGCAAAGCAGGGCGAGGGTGCAAGCCAGTGCTGGGAAAGAATTCTTCATGGCGTATTGGATCAAGAGGGGCGCGAAGCCGCCGATGGGGTGGCGCGAACCGGCGCGCTCACGCCGCACAGATCCACATGTTGAGGGTTGTAGACAAACCAGCCGCTGCGCTGGCGGCGCCGCTCCAAGTAAAGGGGCCAGGTCTTGCTGTCGGTGCGCAGCACTTGCAGCGCGGGCCGCTCGGCTTCGGGCATTTGCGACAGCAGGCGCACCCGCTGTATGGCTTGCAACTGCTCGGGCTTGTCGTAAAAGCCCATATTGGCACCGCCGCGCGGCAGGCTGGACAGCAACTCCATGCCCTTGAGCACGCGGCCCACCGTGGTGATGTTGAGGTCCAGGCCGCGGGGGGCGTGGCCAATCACGGCATAGAGCTCGGTGCCGTTGCTGGAGTCGGCCGCATCGCTGCGCCCGGCGCCGACGGTGGCATAGCAATGCGCCAACCAGGCTCGGCCTTTTCTGGGGTCGGCGGCGACCGGGAAACCGTCGACAAAGCCCGTCACTTCGGCCCAGCCGTCGCGGTCGGGCAGCTTGGCGAACTCAGACTTGGCAATGCGCTGCAAGGGAATGGAGAACTCGGCCGGCAGCTGGGCGCTGGCGCCTGCGCTCAGCGGCTTGGCCTTGGCCGGGTCTTCGCCGGCGGGGTCGCCCCACTGGGTCACATAGTTGTCTTGCACGCGCACGATGGCCAGCCCGTCATAAAAGCCGCCGCGCGCCAGGGCCCGGATATTGGCCACATGGGCGGGCGCAAAGCGCGGCGCCAGCTCGATCAAGACCTGACCCTGCGGCAGTTCCATCAACAAGGTGTTCTCGGGGTCGAGCGCGCGCCAATCGCTGTCAGGGGATTGAGCCAAGACCTCGGCACTGGTCTTGGGCTTGGGCGCTGGGGCCGGGGTCGGGGCGGCCTGGGCCGCCGCATGGGTGGCGCAGGCCGCCAGGATCAGGCATCGCAGGGCATTCAGGGTGGGCGTTTTTTGAGGCATTTCGCTTCTCCATCCGAGGGCCTGCAGCATACTCAAGACCTGACCCTGCGGCAGTTCCATCAACAAGGTGTTCTCGGGGTCGAGCGCGCGCCAATCGCTGTCAGGGGATTGAGCCAAGACCTCGGCACTGGTCTTGGGCTTGGGCGCTGGGGCCGGGGTCGGGGCGGCCTGGGCCGCCGCATGGGTGGCGCAGGCCGCCAGGATCAGGCATCGCAGGGCATTCAGGGTGGGCGTTTTTTGAGGCATTTCGCTTCTCCATCCGAGGGCCTGCAGCATACGTCGTTCTGGTGACAGTCCGATGAGGCGTCACAGAGCCGAGCAAAAGGGGCGGCTGGAGCGTTGAGGTCGGCTTCGTACAATGGCCGGATGGCTTTTGTACACCTGCGCACCCACACCGAATATTCCGTCGTTGACGGCACCCTTCGCATCGAAGATGCGGCCCCGGCTGCGGCCAAAGATGGGCAGGTGGCTTGTGCCATCACCGACTTGGCCAATATGTTTGGCGGCATCAAGTTCTACAACGCGATGCGCAAAAAGGGCGTCAAGCCGATTCTGGGCGCGGACTGCTGGCTGGAGCCGGAAGGCTCCGACAAGAACCCCAGTCGCCTCTTGCTGCTGGTGCAGAACAAGCAGGGCTATCTGAATCTGTGCGAGCTGCTGTCGCGTGCCTGGATTCAAAACGTGCAGCGCAACCAGGCTTGCTTGAAGTGGGAATGGATGGCCGAGCTGCATGAGGGCTTGATCTGCCTCTCGGGCGCACAGTTCGGTGGCTTGGGTCAGGCGCTGCTCAGCGGCGACAAGGCGCGTGCCCTGGACTGGGCACAGCGCTTCACCCAGATCTTCCCCGGACGCTTTTATATCGAGCTGCAGCGCGCCGGTCTGCCTGGCCAAGAAGCCTTGGTGCAGGCCAGCGTGCCCTTTGCCGCCGAGCAGGGCTTGCCGGTGGTGGCCACGCATCCGGTGCAGTTCTTGGGGCCCGATGACTTCGAGGCCCATGAGGCGCGCGTCTGCGTGGCCGAGGGCGAGACCCTGACCAACCCCAAGCGCATCAAGCGCTTTTTGCCGGGCCAGTACTTCCGCACCCAGGCTGAGATGGAGGCGCTGTTTGCCGACATTCCGTCTGCCATCGCCAACACGGTAGAGATTGCCCGCCGTTGCTCGATCAGTCTGGTGCTGGGCAAGCCGCAGCTGCCCAACTTCCCCACGCCTTTGTTGGAAGACGGCACGCCCATGCCGATGGAGCAGTACTTCCGCCAGCTTTCTTTTGAGGGCCTGGAAGACCGTCTGAAGCTGCTGTTCCCCGACGAAGCCAAGCGCAACGCGGAACGGCCGCGTTATGTGGAGCGCCTGGAGTTCGAGCTGGGCACCATCATCAAAATGGGTTTCCCGGGCTACTTCCTGATCGTGGGCGACTTCATCAAGTGGGCCAAGACGCACGGCTGCCCGGTCGGCCCGGGCCGGGGCTCGGGCGCCGGCTCGCTGGTGGCCTATGTGCTCTTGATCACCGACCTGGACCCGCTGCAGTACAACCTGCTGTTCGAGCGCTTCTTGAACCCCGAGCGGGTTTCGATGCCTGACTTTGACATCGACTTCTGCCAGGGCAACCGCGACCGGGTGATCGATTACGTCAAGGAAAAATATGGCCGCCCAGCGGTCAGCCAGATTGCCACCTTCGGCACCATGGCCGCCAAGGCGGCCTTGCGCGATATCGGCCGGGTGCTGGGCATGGGCTATGGTCAGGTGGACTCCATTGCCAAGCTGATCCCGGCGCCACCCGGCAAGACCGTGACCTTGGCCAAACTGCCGGAGAACTTTGATCCTGAGAAGGAAAAGATGATCTTCGCCCGCCATGAGGCGCCGGAGATCAATGAGCGCGAGGCCCAGGAAGAAGAGGTGGCCGAGTTGCTCAAGCTGGCAGCTCGCGTGGAAGGCATGGTGCGCAATATCGGCATGCACGCCGGGGGGGTGCTGATCGCGCCCGGCAAGATCACCGACTTCTGCCCGCAGTACCAACAGCCCGGCTCCACCTCGGCCGTCAGTCAGTACGACAAGGACGATGTGGAAGCCATCGGGCTGGTGAAGTTCGACTTCTTGGGCTTGGCCACGCTGACGATTTTGGAGTTGGCCAAAGACTTCATCGTCGCCCGTTATCCCGATCAAAAGAACTTTGCCTTCGAGACCATTCCGCTCGATGACCGCAAGACCTACAAGCTGTTTTCTGAGGGCCTGACCGAGTCGGTGTTCCAGTTTGAATCCAGCGGCATGCAGCGCATGTTGAAAGACGCCAAGCCCTCGCGTCTGGAAGACCTGATTGCGCTGAACGCGCTGTATCGCCCGGGGCCTATGGACCTGATCCCCACCTTTGTGGCGCGCAAGCACGGCAAGGAAGTGGTGGAGTACCCGCATCCCTTGACCGAGCCGGTGCTGGCTGAAACCTACGGCATCATGGTCTACCAAGAGCAGGTGATGCAGACTGCCCAGGTGCTGGGTGGCTACAGCCTCGGCGGCGCCGACATGCTGCGTCGCGCCATGGGCAAGAAAAAAGCCGAGGAGATGGCCGAGCACCGCGCCATCTTCCGCAAGGGCGCGGCCGTCAATGGCTTGGATGAAAAGCAGGCCGACGAGGTGTTCGACCTGATGGAGAAGTTCGCGGGCTACGGCTTCAACAAGTCGCACGCTGCTGCTTACTCCTTGCTGGCCTATCACACCGGTTGGCTCAAGGTGCATTTCACGGCCGAGTTCTTCGCCGCGAACATGACCATTGAAATGGACGACACCGACAAGCTCAAGGTCTTGTTGAATGACGCCAAGCTCTTTGGCATCGACTTTGAGCCGCCGAATGTCAACCTCGGTGTGCACCGCTTCGAGCCCATCATGCCGGGCGACGGCGTGTTCCCGCATTGGGTGGCCCCGGGGCCAGGTGAGCGCCCCAAGCGCATCAACTACGGGCTGGGCGCCATCAAAGGCACCGGCAAAGGGGCGATTGAGGCGATTGTGGCGGCGCGCGAGAAAGGTGGGCCCTTCAAGAGTTTTTATGACTTCTGCTGCCGCATCGACCGAAAGGCCTGTAACAAGCGGGTGGTGGAGGCCTTGATCAAGGCCGGCGCCTTCGACAGCTTGCAGCCCGACCGGGCCCGTTTGCTGGCCAGCGTGGCACGCGGCTACACCCATGCCGAGACGCAGGAAGCCAATGCCGACCAGGGCGGTTTGTTCGACTTTGGTGACAGCCATGCGTCCAGCACCGCCGAGCCTGACTTGGTTGACGCCGCGCCCTGGACCATCAAAGAAAAACTCAGCCTGGAGAAGACCGCGATCGGTTTCTACCTGAGCGGACACTTGTTCGACCAAAGCGGTGAAGAAGTGCGCCGCATGGTGCGCCGACGTATCGCCAATGTGGAAGACGCAGCCCAAAGCCGTGAAGTGGTGATGCTGGCCGGCATCGTGAGCGACCTCCGCGTCATCAATGGCAATCGCGGTCGCGTGGCCATCTTCAAGCTGGATGACAAGAGCGATGTGATCGAGGCGGTGGCGAATGAGGAACTGCTCAATCTGCACAAGGAACTCTTGGTCGACGACGAGCTCTTGATCCTGCAGGGCAAGGTGCAGATGGACCGGTTTGCGGGGGGCTTTCGCTTCAATGTGCAGGCGGTCTGGGACCTCGCTGCGGCGCGGGCGCGCTTTGGCAAGTATTTCTACGTGCCGGTGCAGCAGCAATTGCCGGCGCTGCAAGAGGTGGTCAAGCAATGGCCGCCCCGCCAAGTGGAAACCGAGCAGGGCGTGGTGCGCCAAGGTCTGCGCATGCAAACCCATCATTTCTTGAGTGGTGACCATGAGGGCGCCGAGTTCAAGATCGATCTGGGCGAAGACAGCAAGTTCTGGCCCTGCGATGAGGCACTGGCCAAGCTGGGCCTGACCGTGGGCCTCGCCTCCACGGGTGCGCCCGCGGCGCAAGGCAAGAAAGGGCCCCAGCCGCAAATCATTTACGAAGCCGGGGCTTGAAGTGAAAGCTCAGGCTTTGCTTGAGCTTGGCTTTTCGGCCAAAACGTTCATCACACACTCAAACAAACCCACAAGCTCATGATCACCATCGTCAGCGCATTCTTTGATATCGGTCGAGGCGATTGGGCCAAGTTCGCCCGCTCGGTGGACATTTACTTCCGCAATTTCGAGCGCCTGTGTCTGCTGGACAACCCCATCATCTTGTTCACCGAGTCCAAGCACCGTGAGCGCTTGAGCCGCTTGCAGGCCAAGAAGCCCAATTTGGTGGTCTATTACGAAGACGATTTGTTCGAGCGCCATGCCGAGCTTTTGGCGGCCATCGGTCGGGTGCAGCAAAGCGAGGCCTACAAGCAGGGCATTCTTGACCCGCAATGCCCGGAGTACTACGAGCCGCGCTATGTGTTGGTGAACTATCTGAAGGCGCAGTTTTGTGAGTCGGCCATTCGCCAGCAAGGCATTCAGTCCGGCTTGGTGGCCTGGATCGATTTCGGCTACATCAAAAAGAAGCGCCAGATCCCGATGTCGTTGCGCTGGGACTATCCGTATGAAGAAAAGATTCATATGTACAGCCTGCTGCCCGTGGATGGCGAGATCGACATCACCAAGACGGTGAAAGAAAACATCGTCTACATCCAGGGCTGCCACATCATTGCGCCGGCCCAGAAGTGGCCGCTGATGGTCAAGCTGATGCAAGGGGCCATCGATGATTTGTTCAGCCGAGGGCTCACGGACGATGACCAGTCCATGCTCTTGATGGCCTATTTGGCCTCCAAGCAAGACTTTGTGATCCACCCTGCCGATGTCAGCACCCGAGCGGGCAATTTCTTTGTCTTCCGGCATGTGAACCGCTGCGAGCAAGCGCTCGGGTGGGGCCAACGCTTGAAGTACTTGGCACGAAGCGCCTTGGTGGGCTGAACTTCCCGGCCTTTTCCCTGAGGAGCTGACTCTAATTTCAACGATGATGCGAGGGCTGCAAATCTTGCCCCTTCTGACTTGAATCCATCCACGCCTCCAGCCAAACCCATCAGCACCGGTCTGATCTTGACCGGTGGGGGGGCGCGCGCCGCCTACCAGGTGGGGGTGTTGGCCGCGGTGGCGCAACTGCGGCGTGATGCCGGTCAGGCCACGGGCATGCCTTTCCCGGTGGTGGCCGGCACTTCGGCCGGTGCCATCAATGCGGCCACTTTGGCCTGCCACGCCGATGACTTTGATGGCGCTGTCGATGGCCTGGTGCATCTGTGGCAAAACCTGCATGTCGATCAGATCTACAGCGCCGATGCCTTTGGCATCATTCGCACCGGCGCGCGGTGGTTGTCGATGATGAGCTTGGGTTGGGCCGTGGCGCGCTGGCGGCGCACGCGGCCGCGCAGCCTTTTGGACAATGCCCCGCTGGGTCGATTGCTGCGGCGTTGGATCCAGATGGAGCGCGTTGAGCAGATGTTGGCGCAAGGCCATATGCAGGCCCTGGCGATCAGCGGCTCCAGTTACACCTCGGGCCAGCACGTCACGTTCTACCAGACGCATCAAGCGGTGGAGCCCTGGCTGCGCTCGCAGCGCATTGCGGTCAGGGCCAAGCTCACCGTGGAGCATTTGCTGGCCTCTTCGGCCATCCCCTTTATTTTTCCGGCCGAAAGCCTGGACCTGGACGGCCAGCCCGAGTGGTTCGGTGATGGTTCAATGCGCCAGAGCGCGCCGATCTCTCCGGCCATTCATTTGGGCGCCGACCGGGTCTTGGTGATCGGCGCCGGGCGCATGCATGAGCCGCCAGGCAGCCGCCGGCCCGCCTTGGTGACCGGACACCCCAGCATGGCGCAGATTGCCGGTCATGCCTTGTCGAATATCTTTTTGGATGCCTTGGCCGTGGATGTGGAGCGTTTGCAGCGCATCAACAACACGCTGGGCCTTTTGCCCAGCGCGGCGCGCGAGGCCACGCCGCTGCGGCCGGTCGAAGTGCTGGTGATCGCCCCGAGTCGGCGCCTGGATGATCTGGCCGCCGAGCACCAAGGCAGCTTGCCCCCGACCATCAAAGGCCTGCTGCGCACCGTCGGTGTGGCCGGGGAAGGCAAGGGCGCCAGTGGTTCGGCGCTGACCAGTTATCTGCTGTTTGAGCCCTCGTTCACCGGCGAATTGATCCATCTGGGCATGAGCGACACGCTGGCGCGGCGCGCCGAGGTGCAGGCCTTTTTCGGCTGGCCCTCGCAAGCCCCACAGATCGACCCCGCCGCGATGCGGCGCCGCAGGGCGGGTTTTGCGGAATCGGCGCCTGCGCCGCTTTGAATGCGAAACGCTTGGGGTTCAGCGGCTTCTTTCCTTGCCGCTTTCGCTGGCGCTGGCCGCGTTCTCGACCGTATCAGGACTCAAGGCCCGTCCTGCGACCCGCAACCCCTGCGCTGAGAGCTTGAGCAGACTGGGCCTGCGCAGGCCCCGCACCCGTTGTTGCAAGTCTTGCCAATCTTCAAACGGGGCTTGTTGGCGCGCCTGCAAAATCCGCTCCACCATGGCCGGGCCCAAGCCATTCAAAGACTCCAGCTCGGCCCGGCTGGCGCGGTTGATGTCCAGCTGCGTGGCCTGCGACCGCGCAGGCCCTGCGATGAGGCCACACAGCGCTAACTGGAAAGTTCGGCGGCGCATCGGGTGTCGGGCTCAGGCGCCGCGGTGATCAATCGCCGTGTTGGGCACGCACCATGGCGGCATAGGCGCCATCCAGGGCGCTGAGGGACTCGTGGGAGCCGCTTTCCAGCAGGCGCCCCGCACCCAAGACGTGGATGGTGTCGGCATTGCGCACGGTCGACAAGCGATGGGCAATCACGATCAGGGTTTTGCGCCCCGCCCACTGCTCCAAGGCTTGTTGCACTGCGCGTTCACTTTCGGTGTCCAGGGCCGAGGTGGCTTCGTCAAACACCCAAATCGGCGCCTCTTTGTAGAGGGCGCGGGCAATCGCCAAGCGCTGGCGCTGGCCGCCAGAGAGCTTGCTGCCATTGGCGCCGATCTCGGTCTCTAGACCCTGCGGCAAGCTGCAGGCAAAGTCCCACAGATTGGCGGCGCGCAGCGCGGCTTCGAGCTTGGCTTCATCGCGCGGCTGGGCATAGGCGATGTTGTCGGCCACCGAGGCGTCGAACAGCACGATGTCTTGAGAAACCACGGCGAATTGGCTGCGCAGATTGCTCTTGCTCAGCTGCTGGATGTCGACCCCGTCCAAGAAAATCTGGCCGGCATCGGGCTGCCCAAAGCCCAGCAGCAAGTGGATGATGGAGCTCTTGCCCGCGCCGGAAGACCCGACCAGGGCCGTGGTGCGGCCGGCCGCAAAGTTCAGCGACAAGCCGTCCAAGGCGGGCCGTTCTGCCCCTGGGTATTGCAAGCGGACCTGCTGCATGGTGATCTCGCCCTTGCAGTCCTTCAGGGTTTGAGTGCCGGTGTCGGGCTCCACCGGCATGTCCAGCAAGCTCATGCAGCCGCGCGCAATGACCATGGCGCTGATGATGGGTTGCATCAAATCGCTCAAGTGGCGCAGGCGTGAAGTCAGCAGCAGCAAGGCGGTGACGAAGGCGGCAAAGTCACCCACGCCGGTCTTGGCCTCGCGGGCCTGCAGCAAGGCCAGGCAAACAATCAGCGACAGGCCCCAGCTGGCCACAAACTGAGACAAGGGTTGCGACAAGGCCCCAGCGGCGGCTTGCTTCAAGGCATTGCGCTGCACCTCGCGGGCACGCTCGGCAAAGCGGGCGCGTTCATGGTCCGCCGCATCAAAGCTGCGTACCACCCGCCAAGCGCGAGTCACGTCATCGACCTTGTTGATCAAATGCAGCTGCGCGTCATAGGCCAAGCTGCCCATTTTTCGCACCCGCTGGTTGACGGTGCGGATCACAAAAGCCATGGCCGGCGTGGCCACCAGCGACAAGAGCGTGAGTTTCCAGTTCAACACGATCAAATAGCCCAGCATGGCCACGGCGGGCAAGCCGTCACGCAAGACGCTGATGAAGGGGCCGCTGATCAGGTTCATCACCTGCTGTGGGTCATTCACCACCTTGCTGACCGCCGTGCCCGGCTGCAAGCTGGTGAAGACGCGCGCATCGGCCTTGAGCAAGGCTTCCAGCAAGGCGCAGCGCATGTCCATCACGGTGCGCGAGACCGACCAATTCAGCAGGTACTGCCCCAAAAAACCAAACAAGCCGCGCACGGCGAACAGGCCGATCAAGACCACCGGCACCCACCAAACCGAGAAGGACTGGGTTTCAAAGCCTTCGCCAAAAACGGTTTTGATCAGCTTGGGGATCAGTGGCTCGGTGGCCGCCACGGCCGCGTAGCACAGCAGGGTCAGGATCAGACCGCCCCGGTAGGGTTTGACAAACCGCGCCAAGCGTCGGGCGACAGGTCGGTTCTCGGATGTTTCGCTCGTCATGGGGCGGGATTGTCGCCGCTGTTTCTATACTGCCGGCCATGACTGCAAGAACAAATTCGCCCCTGTCCCTGGCAGACCCGCAGGGAAGCGGCGCGCAGCGCAGCGAGCACAACAGCAAGCCCGTCAAGGTGCTGCACTTCGTCACCGGCGGCTTTTCCGGCGCGACCCAGGTGGCGATTGATTTGTGTTTGGCGAGCTTGCGCAGCGAGCGCGTCGAGGCCGCCCTGGTGCTGCGCCGCAAGCGCAATACCGACGCGACCCGTGTGCAGGCCTTGCGCGACAAGGGCTTGCAGGTCTGGGTGCTGCCGGGCTGGTCGCATATGGCGACGATTTGGGCCCTGCGCAAGCTGTGCTTGCAGTGGCAGGCCGAGGTGCTGCTTGCGCATGGCTTTCCTGAGCATTTGCTGGGGCGCTGGGCCGGGCTCTGGGCTGGGGTGAGGGCGTTGGTGCAGGTGGAGCACAACTCGCGCGAGCGCTACAGCCCTTGGCGTTTGGCCCAGGCGCGCTGGCTCAGCCGGCGCAGTGCCTGTTTGATCGGCGTGTCGGAAGGCGTCCGGCAACGGCTGTTGCAAATGGGCATGCCCGCCGACAAGACGCTGGCCATTCCCAATGGCATTGATTTGCAGCGTTATGCAGCGGCTGCGCAGCAAGACTTTTTGCAGCGCGAGCCGGGTTTGGTGATGTCGGCCCGCTTCGCTCGGCAAAAAGACCATGCCAGCTTGATCCGCGCCTTGGCCCTGCTTCAGGCCCAAGGCTTGCGGCCCAAGCTTTACTTGGCTGGCACCGGCAAGTCCAGCTACCGGACTGTGGCGCAGGCCTTGGTGCAGGAATTGGGCCTGCAAGATCAGGTGCAGTTTTTAGGGCATCACGGGGATATTCCGGGCCTGTTGATGTCCCAGCAGATTTTTGTGCTTTCCACACACTATGAGGGCATGCCTCTGGCCCTGGTGGAAGCCATGGCGGCGGGCTGCGCTTGTGTGGCCAGCTTGGTGCCGGGCGTGGAAGGTGTGCTGCAAGACGGCGTCAATGGCCTCTTGGTGCCGGAGAACGATGCCCAGGCCTTGGCCCAGGCTTTGGCACGCCTGCTCAAATCTCCGGCGCAAGCCGCTGAAATGGGCCGTCAGGCGCGGCTGCGCGCCTTGACGGCGCATGGGCGCGATTTGATGACCCAGCGCTACGAGGACTTGCTGGCCTCGCTGTGATGTCGCTTGGAGGGTTGTTCAGCGCCTGCTGCGCCAGAGCCAATAGTGAAACTGCAGGGCGCGCAGCCAGCGGCCTTGTTGCCCATACGCGCGGCTCAGGGCCGCCGCACTCAAGGGTGAACTGGCCCGCCAATAGTCGGCAAAACGGGCCAGGGCCTGCGGGTCTTGGGCCGAGTCTTTGAGCTTGACGAAGCGTTTGCAGGCCCGGATGAAGGTGCGCGCATTGAAATGCGCCACTTGAAACAAGGCCTTTTCGGGGGCGGGCAATTGCGCCGCATTCAGGGCCGCGCCAAAGCCCACCATGGCCTGCATCCAGTTCTCGATCTTGGCGGCACTCAGCTGGGCCAGGATGCTGCCGGCTCTTTGCCGATAGGCCAGCCAAACCTCGGGCATATGAACAAAGCTTTGCGCATGCAAGGCCAGCTGGGGCGACACCGCCAAGTCTTCAAAGGTGCGGCCGACCGGAAACTGCAAGCCGCTGGGCCAGGCCGAACGTTTGACGATCTTGGACCAAGAGTGCAGCTGTCCGGCGGCAAACAGGCCGGCCAGCAAGGCGCTGCGGTCACGGCTCAATTGGCGGCTGGGGCCCTGGAAGGTCGAGATATGGGCATAGCGCGCGGGGCTGCTGCAATCGGGATTGGCCTCGTCATCGAAAGCGCGGAAGTCGCACAGGATCAGGTCCGGGGCCTCGGTCTTCACCAGGGCTTTGAGCGAGGCCAGGGCGCCGGCCTCCAGCAGATCGTCGGAGTCCACAAACCAAAGATACTCACCCCGGGCCGCTGCCAAGGCAGTGTTGCGGGCAGCGCTCAGGCCCTGGTTGTGCGCGTGCTGCAGCACGATCACTTGCTGCGGGTGGCGTGCTTGCAAAGCGGCCAAGATGCGGGCAGAGCCGTCGGGTGAGGCGTCGTCCACAAAGATCAGTTCCACCCCTTCGTCGGCCTGCGCAAGAATGGAATCGGCGCAGGCCTGCACAAAGGCCTCCACCTTGTAAACCGGCAGCATGATGCTGAGCCAGGGCGCGGCGCTGTGGCTCATGCGCTGGGCTTGCTGTGGTTTTCGGCCTTGGGCATGCCCAGCAGGCGCGCCAAAGCGCTGCCGCGGACCACACGGCCACGCTGCCAGCCTCGTTCCACCACGCGGCGGTCGCCGCCGCGCAGCTTGATCAAAACAGGCAAGCGTTTGGGGCAGGGGCTCAGGGCCAGTCGGGCAAACAGATGGCGCTTGCGCCAGCGCAGCGCGGCGTGAAAGCCCAGCGCCGAGTCCTCGGCGCGCAGCAGGGCCAAACGGTAGCGGGCTTGGGGGGCGTCCAGCAAGACGGCCGCCGCCATGTGCATGATCAAGTAGCGCTGGTCTTTGGGCCCCAGGCCTTGGGCCACTCTTTGCAATTTGCCTTGCGCTTGCAGGGCTTGCAGATAGGCCTCTTCCCCGATGCTGATGGCGTGGCCAAACTCTTGGGCCAGGTCTCGCACAAAGGCGCTGCCCGGTGGCGCGGCCATGAACCAGTTCTCCACAATCGGCTGCTCGGGCCGGGTGGTGAAACGGTCGATGTAAAAGCCCACGAACTCGGACTGGCTTTGCTGCTGCAATCGGTGCGCCCAGTCCAGGTTCTCACACAAGAGGGCAGAGGCATCGATCCAGAAGCCGCCATGCTGGGCCAGCAATTGCAGGCGCAGCCAATCGGCCTGCCGGTAATGCGGCAGTTGTTGCAAACGGTCTTCAAAAGCCCGGGTGTTTACCCACTCGCGGATATTGCCTTGATGCAGCAGATGCACCTCATGGTCCGGGGCCAGTCTTTGCCAATTGGCTTGGCAGCGAGCAATGAACTCAGGCGCTGGCGTTTCGTGCCAGTAGGCCCAGATCTTCTTGGGGATGGCGGGCTGCTCGGGCTCCGTTGTGCTTGCGCTGGCAGGCCTCAGCAACACCGTGCGAGCCTGGGCAGGCACGCGGGCGAGCAAGATTTGCCCGGCCTCCCACAGCAGGGCGAGCAGCAGCACCGCCAGCAAGGCCAGCGCCAAGTTCAACATCAAGGGAAGTGCACTAGCCATGCCAAGCGGGCGTTGCGGCCTTTATTCGCGCCAATGATCGGCAATCCACCGGGCCGGGCGGGCGTGGCGCCAGTTGCCGTTGTTGCGGCCCGCCAAGGCGTCGGGTGGATTCATCACGCCGTGAAAGATCAGAATGCGCGCGCCCTCGGGGATGATGGGGTCGCGCCAATAGCTGCTCGGCCAGGTCGGGATGCAATGATATTTGTAGCTGGCGCACCAGCTTGAATCCCAGTAGGACACTTTGCCCTGCTTGTGCAGCACATCGGTCAGATAGGCCTGCTCGTTACGGAAATCAGCCTTGGCCTGGGCTTGGTTTTGGCGGAACTTCTCTAGCACGTCGGCATGGGCGCCGAGTTGGAAGCGGTACACCGAAGAGTTGCCGGTGATGCGCCAGGGGCGCTTCCAGTCGTGAATGATCAAGAACTCGCCCGGCACTTCAAAGAAGGGCGTGATGTCATCCACGATCACCACGTCCAGATCGAGGAAGAGTGCGGTGCCGCGCAGGCCGTGGAGATCGGCCTCAAAGGTGGTGAGTTTTTTCCAGCCCCGCTCGGGTTCGCCGTTAGGCAGCGTCAGCTCCGGGATCGGCAGGCATTGCACCTCAGCGCGAATGCCTTCGCTTCGGTCGGTCAAGCAGACGAACTTGAACTCGCCCTTGAGGTGGCGTCGCACCATGGCATAGAGCCGGTTGACGTATTCGGGGCCGTATTTGCTGCCCCACTTCATACACAGAATGATTCGAGGAGCACTCATTTCGATCTTTCGCGGAACACGGGCCGAGCCAAGTGGGGGCCGCGGATCTGGCTTTGCCAGGCCGCCGGCGCCGCCCCCTGGAGGGGGGAGTGCGAAGCGCTTCGGGGGTGGGTCATAGTTCTTCCACGTGGCGCGGCGGGTAGGTGTCCCAGTTCAGGCAGCCCGGGCATTGCCAGAAATAATGCTGCGCTTCAAAACCACAGGCGGCGCAGCGGTAGCGTTGCAGCGGCCGAACGGCACGATCGATGGCGCCGGTGACCAGCGGCGCTTCGGCCTCGTTCAACTGGAATTGGCTTTGCGTCAACAGGGTGCGTGCAGCAGACAGGCTCGGTTGTTCGCGCAAATGACGCCCCAGGCGCTCGCGTTGCTGGGCGGCTGCGGGTTCAAGCTTGGCAATGGCTTGCAGCAGATGCATGCCGGGCACGCGGCTGTATTGGTCGCTCAAAATCGCCAGGGCCCGCTCTTGGCAGCCACAGGCGATCGCGGCATCGGCAAAGTCACGCGCCACCAGATTGAAGGCCTCAGAGTTGACGGCCAGCAATTCGGCATAGGCCGTCATGGCGGCGCGATGCTCACCTTGGCGGGCCTGCATCTGACCGAGCAGAACATGGGCACGCGCGGCTTGCGGCGCCACCTTGCGGGCTTCGGCCAGCAACTCTTTGGCATCGGCGTCTTGCTCGCGGGCCTGGGCCTCCAGCGCCAGTTCGCACAAGTAATGGGCAATTCGAGCGGCAAAGGAGGCCGTGCCGGTTTGCTCCAAATGGCGCGCCACCTCGGTGGCCTTGCGCCAGTCTCGGGTGCGCTCATAGAGCGCCAGCAGGGCCAGTTCAGCCTCGTTCTGGAAGGGGGTGTTGATGAGGGCCTGGAAGGCGGTCTCAGCGCGGTCAAACAGCCCGGCTTTGTAGAAGTCTTGTGCCAGCGCATGCTGAGCGCGGTCGCGCTCGCTGCGCGGCAGGTCGCCGCGCTGCAAAAGGTGTTGGTGCACCCGCACCGCACGCTCATATTCGCCGCGTCGGCGGAACAGATTGCCCAGGGCGAAATGCAGCTCTGAGGTGTCTGGGTCGTGTTGAACGGCTTCGATGAAGGCGTCGATGGCCTTGTCTTGCTGTTCATTGAGCAGCAGATTCAAGCCCTTGAAATAGGCCTTGGGCGCGCTTTTTTGCTCGCGCGTCCACTGCCGGGTGTCGAGCTTGGAAGCCAGCCAACCCAGGGCGAACGCTGCAGGCAGCACAAACAGCAGCCAGCGCAGGTCAAAGTCCATCGTGGATCACAGGCGGAGGGGTCAGAGGGGCGGTCTTGTCTTTGTCTTCGCCTTGGGCGGCGTCGGCTGCGGCGCTGTGATGGGCCGCAATGCGGCGGTGATGCCACCAGGCAGGCACCATGGCCAGCACGCCGAGCGCGCAGCCCATGCCAAAGGCGACCAAGACGACGATCACCAGCGGTGAATGCCACTCTCGGCCAAAAAACCAGCGCACGACCACTTCGTCGCTGTTGTTCAGCGCGAAGGCAAACAGCGCGAAAAAGAGGAAGGCTCTAAACAGCCAGATGAAGATGCTCATGGAGCGGCGATTCTAGTGCCGCCATGGGCCGCACCCCGCAGACTCAGTCCGCAATCTGTTGCTTGGCCGGCACTGCCGCCGAAGCCTGTCCGCCGGCGTCCACCGCCTCGCGCAAGGCTTTGCCGGGTTTGAAGTGCGGCACCAGCTTTTCAGGAATCATCACTTGAGCGCCGCTGCGCGGGTTGCGCCCGGTACGGGGTGGGCGGCGATTCACTTGAAAACTGCCAAAACCGCGGATCTCGATGCGGTGACCGCGCGCCAGCGCATCCGACATGGCGTCAAGAATGGTCTTGACGGCAAATTCGGTGTCGCGCTGCGTCAATTGACCAAAACGGTCGGCCAGCAAGGCAACGAGGTCAGAACGGGTCATGGGGGCGCTTCAGAGTCAGCAGAGGTTCTCATAAAAAAGGCCCGCGCTCCTGACGGAGGCGGGCCTTTTGAAGGCATTGCACAGCGCCCGAGGGCGCTGAGGGCAATGATCAGCCTTGGTTGTCCAGCTTGGCGCGCAGCAGAGCGCCCAGGCTGGTGGTGCCGGCGTTTTCACGCTCAGCGGTGGCCGACAGGCGCTGCATGGCTTCCTGGTTGTCGGCGTTGTCCTTGGCCTTGACCGACAACTGGATGTTGCGGGTCTTGCGGTCGATGTTGATGATGACGGAAGTGACTTCGTCGCCTTCCTTCAGCACATTGCGGGCATCTTCCACGCGGTCACGGCTGATTTCCGAAGCGCGCAGGTAGCCCAGCACTTCGTCGGCCAACTCGATCTCGGCGCCACGGGCGTCCACAGTCTTGACCTTGCCAGTCACCGTCATGCCGCGGTCATTGACCGTGGTGTAGGTGGTGAAGGGGTCGCTGTCCAGCTGCTTGATGCCCAGGGAGATGCGCTCGCGCTCGACGTCCACGGCCAGAACCAGGGCTTCGACTTCTTGGCCCTTCTTGAAGTTGCGCACAGCAGCTTCGCCGGTTTCGTTCCACGACAGGTCGGACAGGTGCACCAGACCGTCGATGCCTTGAGCCAGGCCAACGAACACGCCGAAGTCGGTGATCGACTTGACGGGACCCTTGACGCGGTCGCCGCGCTTGACGGTTTCAGCGAAATCTTCCCAAGGATTGGCCTTGCACTGCTTCATGCCCAGGGAGATGCGACGCTTGTCTTCGTCGATTTCCAGAACCATGACTTCGACTTCGTCGCCCAGGGTGACCAGCTTGGAAGGAGCAACGTTCTTGTTGGTCCAGTCCATTTCGGACACGTGCACCAGACCTTCGATGCCCGGCTCGATTTCAACGAATGCGCCGTAGTCAGCGATGTTGGTGATCTTGCCGAACAGGCGGGTGCTGGTGGGGTAGCGGCGTGCCACGCCGAACCAGGGGTCGTCGCCCAGCTGCTTCAGGCCCAGCGAAACGCGGTTCTTCTCGGCGTCGAACTTCAGGATCTTGGCGGTCAGTTCCTGACCGACGGTGACCACTTCGCTCGGGTGACGGACACGGCGCCATGCCATGTCGGTGATGTGCAGCAGGCCGTCGATACCGCCCAGGTCCACGAAGGCACCGTATTCGGTGATGTTCTTGACCACGCCCTGAACGATGGCGCCTTCGGCCAGCGTTTCCAGCAGCTTGGCGCGCTCTTCGCCCATCGAAGCTTCAACCACAGCACGACGCGACAACACGACGTTGTTGCGCTTGCGGTCCAGCTTGATGACCTTGAACTCCATGGTCTTGCCTTCGTACGGGCTCATGTCCTTGACCGGACGTGTGTCCAGCAGGGAACCCGGCAGGAAAGCGCGGATGCCGTTGACCAGAACGGTCAGGCCGCCCTTGACCTTGCCCGACACGGTACCGGTCACGAAGTCGCCCGACTCCAGCGCGGTTTCCAGCGACAGCCACGAGGCCAGACGCTTGGCCTTGTCGCGCGACAGGATGGTGTCGCCGTAGCCGTTTTCGATGGCGTCGATCGCCACGGAAACGAAGTCGCCGATTTGAACTTCCAGTTCGCCCTGGTCGTTCTTGAATTCTTCGATTGGCACGTAGGACTCAGACTTGAGGCCTGCGTTCACGACGACGAAGCTGTGCTCGATGCGCACGACTTCGGCGGAGATCACTTCACCGGCGCGCAGGTCGGAACGCTGCAGCGACTCCTCGAACATGGCGGCAAACGAGCCGGCGGCGAAGGATGTGGTTTGGGTTTGGGACATGGTGTTTCCTGGCCAGCGGGTCAAGGCGTTTGACCGGCGGACGATGGGTGCTGGGCCTTGCGGCTTCGCGGGTTAGGTTGTGGACAAGACCGGTCTAGTCGGAACTGGCTCTGCGGAGTCCAAGTTCAGGGATGGAAGACCGGTCCGGCTTGTTACTGAGTCTTTCGCAGATCAACGCTGGTCTGCAAACGGCCCCGCTTGGGCCCACCAATCCAGCACCAAATCCCTTGATTGCTCAATGGTCAGGGCCGAGTTGTCGAGCTCGCGCGCGTCTGCGGCAGGAGCCAGGGGCGAGGCCTTGCGGGATTTGTCCTGCAAGTCACGCGCCTCCAAATCTTGACGCAAGCCCGCGATACTAGCCGAAATCCCCTTGGAAATCAATTGCTTGTAGCGTCGCTCGGCCCTTGTGGCGGCGCTGGCCGTGAGAAATACCTTCAGTCCGGCATCGGGGAACACGGCAGTGCCCATATCGCGGCCATCGGCCACCAGGCCGGGCAAGCGGCGGTAGTCCAGCTGCAATTGGTTCAAGGCATGGCGCACTTCGGGGTGGGCGGCTACTTTGGAGGCCAGAAGGCCGGTGGTTTCGAGGCGCAGCGCATCGGTGATGTCGTCTTCGCCGAGCGTGACCCGGCCTTTGCGGAAGTGCAGGTCCAGGCGCGCAGCCACGGCGGCCACGGCTTGGCCGTCGTCCAGGTCCACCCCGGCACGCTGCGCCGCCAAGCCGCTGGCGCGGTAGAGCATGCCGGAGTCCAGCACCACATAGCCCAAGGCATGGGCGACTTCATCGGCCAGTGTGCCTTTGCCAGACGCGGTGGGGCCGTCGATGCAGATCACCGGGATGTCTTTGCTGCGCGCCTTGCTGACCTCGAACAGGGTTTCAAAGTAGTCCGGGAAGGTTTTGGCCACGCAGTGCGGCTCCAAAATCCGCACCGGCACCGAGGCATGGGTCTTGTCTGCGACGAGCCCGTTGAAGGCGGCCAGCGAGAAGCACATGGCGATGCGGTGATCGTCATAGGTGTGGATGGCGGCTGCGCGCCAAGCCTTCAGGGGATGGACTTGCAGCCAGTCTGGGCCTTCCTCGACCTGAGCGCCGAGTTTGCGCAACTCGGTGGCCATGGCGGCAATGCGGTCGGTCTCTTTGACGCGCCAGCTGGCGATGTTGCGGAGCCGGGTTGGGCTGTCGGCATACAAGGCCATCACCGCCAGCGTCATGGCTGCGTCGGGGATGTGGTTGCAATCCAGGTCGATGCCGCGCAGCGGCCAGGCGCCGCGTCGCACTTCCAGCCAATTCGGGCCGGCTTCCACCTTGGCGCCCATGGCTTGGGCGGCCTCTACAAAGCGAACATCGCCTTGCAAAGAAGCGCTGCCCACGCCTTCGATGCGCAGCGGCGCATCGACCGCAGCCAGCGCGCCCAAGGCGACAAAGTACGAGGCGGAAGACGCGTCGCCCTCCACATGCACGGTGCCCGGGGAGCGGTAATGGCTGCCCGCCGGGATGGTGAAGCGCTGCCAGCCTTCGCTGTGCACTTGGATGCCAAAGCGTTTCAAGAGTTCCAGCGTGATGTGGATATACGGTTTGGAGATCAGCTCGCCTATCACCTCAATGACCACGTCTTGCGTCGTCGCCACCAAGGGCAAGGCCAGCAGCAGGGCGGTGAGGAATTGGCTGGAGACATCGCCGCGCACCTTGACGGGCTGGTTCAAGTCCAATCTGGAGGGGCCGTGCAGCTTCAGCGGTGGGTAGCCTTCCTGTCCCAGGCAGTCGATCTGGCAGCCGAGCAGACGCAAGGCGTCAACCAGGTCGCCAATTGGGCGCTCATGCATGCGCGCTACGCCGCTCAGTTCAAAATTGCCGCCCTGGGTGGCGGCCAGCAAGGCCAATGCCGCGGTCAAGGGGCGCATGGCAGTGCCAGCATTGCCCAAGAAGAGTTTGGCTTCGTCGACACGCAGCCGCCCGCCGATGCCGGTGACCCGCAGCTTGCCGTGGTCCGAGGTTTCCAGATGGCAGCCCAGGGCTTTCAGCGAATCCAGCATGACGGCGGTGTCATCGCTGTCGAGCAGGTCGTGCACCTCGGTCACGCCCTCGGACAAGCCCGCCAGCAGCAAGACGCGGTTGGAGATGCTTTTGGAGCCGGGCAAGCGAACTGTGCCGGCTGCGCTGCGCAGCGGCGGTACATCGAGGAATGGAATCTTGAACATGGTATGAGCGGAGAAAAGTTTGCGTGGTGGGGCCAGGCGGGCTTGCAATGCAGTCGCCCGAGGGCTCGCGCTTACTTGGGCTGGCGCGGAGCCGCCAACTGCCACTGCGCGCGTGCTTCCGAGATCAGTCGAATGCGGGCTTCCAGCGCTGCGGCATCATCGCTTTTCAGCAAGGCCTCGATGGCATCGAGTGCCTGACGGAAGCGTTGCGACTGCACCAAAACCTCGGCCTTGTTGGCCATCAGGATGTCACGCCAGACCGAGGGTTCGCTCGCGGCGATGCGGGTGAAGTCACGGAATCCCGGGCCGGCCAGGCTCAGGAAGTCTCGGCCCGCGGGTTGTGCCGCGACCGATTGAAAGTAAGCAAAGGCCAGCAGATGCGGCAGATGGCTGACGGCAGCAAAAGCAGTGTCGTGGTTTTCCGGCGTCATCTTCAAGACGCGTGCGCCCAATGCGGACCAGACATCGGTGGCGCGCTGCACCAAGCTCGGCTCGGTTTGCTGCAGCGGGGTGAGGATGACCTGGCAGTCTTGGTAAAGGCTGACATCGGCGTTTTGCACGCCGCCGGACTCCTTGCCAGTGATCGGGTGTGCCGGCACGAAGGCATTGATGTGTTTGCCCAAGGCGCGCTGCGCTGCAGCCACCACATCACCCTTGGTTGAACCCACGTCCATCACCAGGACCTTGGGGGTGAGCAAGTGGCGGATGGCTTTGAGTGTGGACTCGGTGGCTGACACGGGCACGGCGATCAAGACGATGTCCGAGCCCGAGACCGCCAGCAGCGCCGACTCCGCCGCCACATCGATGACGCCCAGGCGCTTGGCCATCTCGGTGGTGGAGGGCGATTTGCTGTAGCCCACCACGCGCTTGACCAAGCCGGCTTTCTTGAGGGCCAGGGCGAACGAGCCGCCCATCAAGCCGCAGCCGATCACGCCAAGTTGGTCAAACATTGCGGGTCTATGCCTTCAAGGGGTAGGAGCCAATGATCTTGAAGAACGCACTCAGTTCGCGCAGCTCCGCCAGGGCTGCTGCCACATGCGGCTGCGAGGGGTGGCCATCCAGATCGATGTAGAAATAGTAGTCCCACTGCCCGGTGCGTGCGGGGCGCGACTCCAGTCGCGTCATCGACACGCCATGCGTCTTCAGCGGCACCAGCAAATCATGCATGGCGCCGGGCTTGTTGGGCACCGAGACGATTAGGCTGGTGCAGTCATTGCCGGTGGCGGGCGGCATGGCCATGGTCTGCGGCAGGCAGATGACGGCAAAACGGGTGCGGTTGTAGGCCTCGTCTTGGATGGCGTGGGCCGCAATATGCAGGCCAAAAATAGTGGAGGCGCGCTCGCTCGCGATTGCCGCCCAAGCGGGGTTGGTGGCGGCCATGCGGGCGCCTTCGGCATTGCTGGAGACCGCGCGGCGCTCGGCGTTGGGCAGATGCTTGGCCAGCCAGTTTTGGCATTGGGCCAAGGCCTGCGGATGGGCCAGCACGGCCTCGATGCCTTCCAAAGAATTGTCCAGCCGCATCAGGTTGTGGCGGATCAGTAGGCTGACCTCGCCCACCACATGGGTGGGTGTGTGCAAGAACAAATCGAGCGAGCGGGTCACCACGCCTTCGGTCATGTTCTCCACGCCGACCACGCCGTACTGGGCGCTGCCCGAGGCTGTGGCATGGAAGACTTCATCAAAGCTGTTGCAGTAGATCAGGTCAGCCGCGCCGCCAAAGTACTCGATGGCCGCCTGCTCGCAAAACGTGCCCAAGGGGCCCAGCACGGCCACCCGTTGCGGCGACTCCAGGGCCAAACAGGCCGACATGATTTCGCGCCAGATGGCGGCCACATGCTCGTCTTTGAGTGGGCCTTTGTTGGTGGTTTTGATCTTCTCGATCACTTGCGCGACCCGGTCCGGGCGGAAGAAGGGCGAGCCTTCGCGGCGCTTGATCTCGCCCACTTGTTCGGCCACTTTGGCGCGGTCATTCAGCAGGGTCAGCAATTGCGCGTCCAGGGCGTCAATTTGCTGGCGCAGTGCAAGGAGTTCAGGCGCGGCGGTGCTCACGCCGGCTTGATCCGCTGGTTTTTCAGCCATATTGGGTCTCAAAGTCCTTCAGATAGGCCACCAGGGCCTGCACGCCTTCAAGAGGCATGGCGTTGTAGATCGATGCGCGCATGCCGCCCACGGACTTGTGGCCCTTGAGTTGCAGCAGCTGTCTCTCTTTCGCTCCGGTCAGGAAGGCTTGAGTGAGGGTGTCGGTATTGAAGGCGCCGCGCAGGTAAAAGGGCACATTCATGCGCGAGCGGCAGTCCGTCGCCACGCGGTTTTCAAACAGCGGTGAGGCATCCAGCGCCGCATAAAGCAACTGGGCCTTGTCGATATTGCGTTGCTCAATGGCGGCCAAGCCGGTCTTGCCGGCGTAGCTGAACGCCTTCAGCCACTTGAACACCAAGCCGGCCACATAGATGCCGAAGGTGGGCGGCGTGTTGTACATGGACTTGGCTTCGGCCACGGTCTTGAAGTCAAAGGCCGAGGGGCAGATGCTCATGGCGTGCCCGATCAGATCCTCGCGCACGAAAACCAGAGTCAGGCCCGCCGGGCCGATGTTCTTCTGTGCGCCACCAAAGGCCAGGCCTACGCGCGACCAGTCGATGGGGCGCGAGAGCTGGTGCGATGAGCAGTCAATCACCAGCGGCGCATCGCAGCCCAAGGCCTTCAGATCGGGCAGCTCATGAAACTCCACCCCGTCGATGGTTTCGTTGGAGCAGAGGTGGACATAGGCCGCATCCTTGCGCAGCTGCCAGCTGCCGACCGGCGGCAGGCTGGTGTAGCGGCCGGCTGCGCCATCGGCGGCCACGCTGACGTCGGCATAACGGCGAGCTTCCTGGGCGCTTTTTTTGGACCAGGAGCCACTCACCACCACATCGACCTTGCCGCCGCGCGACAAATTCATCGGCACGATGGCGTTCTCAGCCAAGCCACCGCCCTGCATGAACAGGATGTGGAAGTTGCTTGGCACTTGCAGCAAGTCGCGCAAATCGCGTTCTGAAGCCTCGGCAATGGACGTGAACTCCGCACCGCGGTGGCTCATCTCCATCACGCTCATGCCCGAGCCTTGCCAGTTCAACATTTCAGCGGCGACCTGCTGCAAAACTTCTTCAGGCAGTGCGGCAGGGCCGGCGGAAAAATTGAAAGGGCGCTGGCTCATCGATCGGGCAGAGTGGACTTGAAGGGCTTGGGGTGGCTTGCGATCAGCCTGAGGCTTTACTTCTTCGGTGCCGAGGCGGCTGGCGCCGCGGGCTTGGGCGTGATGCCCAGGTTTTTGGCCGTGGCTTGCTGCAAGGTCTTGAACTTGGCGTCCAGGGTGGGGCCGGCTTCGGCCATCAGCTTTTGGCCGAGTGCGTTTTGCATCTCGGGGCTGACCTGCTGGTACTTCTTGCTCAAGGGGTTGTCCAGCCAGGCCACCAGTTGCTTGAGCTCGTCTTCGCTGAATTTTTCGTCCAGGATGGGGCCCCAGGTGGCGGCCGAGAGCTTGGCGCCCTTGTCCTTCATCAGCGGCACGGCTTCGTCGACGAACTTGCGCACATCGGCCTCGATGGCCTTGGCCACGGCTTCACGCTTTTCAGCGGGCACTTGCGTTTGCAGGGCCTGACCGGCACCTTGCATCATCTGGCCGACCGGCTGCTGAATCAGCATGCGGGCGATGTTTTCAACGCCGGGCTGTTGCAGCTGGATCATTTTGGCGATCAGCTCCTTCTTGGCTGCGCTGGGGGTGGACGTCGAAGCGCCTTGCGCAAAGGACGTGCCGGCGCAGGCGATCAGGGTTGCTGCGGCCAAAATCTTCAGGGACTTGTTCAAGCTCATTCCTTGGTAGCGTCATCGGCAGCACCGGAATTGGTGCCTTCTTCGTTCGGGGTTTCGGCTTCCGCCGAGCCTTCATTGGCATCGTTTTCAACAATGCGTTGCAGGCCAGACAGTTTAGAGCCGTCGTCCAGTGCGATCAGGGTCACACCTTGGGTGGCGCGCCCCAGTTCACGGATCTCCGAGACGCGGGTGCGCACCAGCACGCCACGGTCGGTGATCAGCATGATTTCGTCGTCGGGGCGCACCAGGGTGGCCGCCACCACGCGACCATTGCGCTCGCTTTGTTGGATGGCGATCATGCCCTTGGTGCCACGGCCGTGGCGGGTGTACTCAACGATGGAGGTGCGCTTGCCGTAGCCGTTTTCGGTGGCGGTCAGCACGCTTTGCGATTCATCTTCGGCCACCAGCATGGCGATCAGGCGCTGCTCGGGCTCCAGCATCATGCCGCGCACACCGCGGGCCTGACGACCCATCGGGCGCACATCGTCTTCGTCGAAACGAACCGCCTTGCCGCCGTCGCTGAACAGCATCACATCGTGTTTGCCATCGGTCAGCGCCGCGCCGATCAGGAAGTCGCCCTCGTCCAGGTCCACGGCGATGATGCCGGCCTTGCGGGGGTTGCTGAAGTCTTTCAGCGAGGTCTTCTTGACCGTGCCCAAAGCGGTGGCCATGAAGATGAAGTGATCTTCTGGGAAGACGCGGAACTCACCGGTGAGCGGCAGCACCACAGTGATCTTCTCGTCTTGCTGCAGCGGGAACATGTTCACGATCGGCTTGCCGCGCGAGGCGCGCGAACCCTGCGGCACTTCCCAGACCTTCAGCCAGTAAACGCGACCCCGGTTGGAGAAGCACAAGATCCAGTCGTGGGTATTGGCGATGAAGAGTTGGTCGATCCAGTCGTCATCCTTGGTCTGTGTGGCTTGCTTGCCGCGACCGCCGCGTTTCTGAGCCCGGTATTCGCTCAGCGCCTGACTCTTGATGTAGCCGGTGTGCGAGAGCGTCACCACCATATCGGTGGGGGTGATCAGGTCTTCGGTGCCCAGCTCTTGGGCGTTGGGTTCAATGGTGCTGCGGCGCGCGCCAATCTTGGTCTGGCCAAACTCCTGGCGGATGTGGTTGAGCTCTTCGCCGATGATGGCGGTCACGCGTTCGGGGCGGGCCAGGATGTCGAGCAGATCGGCGATCTGCGCCATGACTTCCTTGTACTCGCTGACGATCTTGTCTTGCTCCAGGCCGGTCAGGCGCTGCAGACGCATCTGCAGAATTTCGCTGGCTTGCTCGTCCGACAGACGGTAGAGGCCGTCAGCTTGCAGGCCGAAGGCTGCGGGCAGACCCTCGGGGCGGAAAGCATTGCGGCCGCCGGGCGTGTCGCCCTCGGCGCGCACCAGCATTTCGCGCACCAAAGAGGAGTCCCAGCTCTTGCTCATCAGCGCCTGTTTGGCGACCGGCGGCGTGGGCGAGTTCTTGATGGTGGCAATGAATTCGTCGATATTGGCCATGGCCACGGCCAAGCCTTCCAGCACATGGCCGCGCTCGCGTGCCTTGCGCAAATTGAAGACGGTGCGGCGGGTCACCACTTCACGGCGGTGCTCCAGGAAGACCGTGATCAGGTCCTTCAAATTGCACAGCTTCGGTTGCCCATCAACCAGGGCCACCATATTCATGCCGAAGGTGTCTTGCAGCTGCGTCTGTTTGTACAGATTGTTCAGCACCACTTCGGGCACTTCACCGCGCTTCAACTCGATCACCACACGCATGCCGGACTTGTCGCTCTCGTCCTGGATGTGGCTGATGCCTTCGATCTTCTTCTCGTGCACCAACTCGGCAATGCGCTCAAGCAGGGTCTTCTTGTTAACTTGATACGGAATTTCGTCAACGATGATGGCCTGGCGGTTGCCGCGGTCGATGTCCTCGAAGTGGACCTTGGCGCGCATCACCACCTTGCCGCGGCCGGTGCGGTAGCCGTCACGGGCACCGGACAGGCCGTAGATGATGCCGGCGGTCGGGAAGTCAGGCGCCGGGATGATTTCCATCAACTCGTCGACGGTGCAATCCGGGTTTTTCAGCGAGTGCAGGCAAGCGTCTACCACCTCGTTGAGGTTGTGCGGCGGAATGTTGGTGGCCATACCCACGGCAATGCCGGTGGCGCCGTTGATCAACAAGTTGGGCAGGCGGGCCGGCAAGACCAGCGGCTCTTTTTCCGAGCCGTCGTAGTTGGGTCCGAAATTGACGGTTTCCTTGTCAATATCGGCCAGCATTTCGTGGGCGATTTTGGCCAAGCGGATTTCGGTATATCGCATGGCCGCGGCGTTATCGCCGTCCACCGAACCGAAATTGCCCTGACCGTCGACCAACATATGACGCAGGGAAAAATCCTGCGCCATACGCACGATGGTGTCGTAGACGGCGGTATCCCCGTGTGGGTGATATTTACCAATCACGTCGCCAACGATACGGGCCGACTTTTTATAGGCCCGATTCCAATCGTTGTTCAGCTCGTGCATCGCGAACAAAACGCGGCGGTGCACCGGCTTCAAGCCGTCGCGGGCATCGGGGAGTGCACGGCCAACGATCACGCTCATGGCGTAGTCGAGGTATGAGCGCCGCATTTCCTCTTCGAGGCTGATGGGCAATGTTTCCTTGGCGAACTGGGTCATGCGCTTGTGCGCGGCCGCACCCATCAGGTGAGCCTGCATCGTTAGAGACGGAAGCCGTGATTCTAAAGGCCTGCGGCTGTAGCAGGATCGCAACAATATTGCCAACTCTGCGGTTCGGCGCCGCCACAATACGAAGCCATCGGTGCCCTATGGCACAATCGATGAGTCCCTAGGAGAAACCCGCACTCGGGAATCTGTCTAAGGTTTTGTTCAAGCACTTACTGGGCACTCGCAGGGCAACTGCGGCATTCCTTGAGAGGAGAATCATGAAGAAATTGAACCAAGTGGCGTCGCTTATCTCCGTCGCCGCAGTCGCTGCCTTCGCTACGTCTGGCGCGTTCGCACAGACCGTTGACAACTGGCGCGCGACCGATGGCACCGTTTGGAAGAACGGCAGCAACGAACACTGCTGGCGCGATGCCAACTGGACCCCGGCGACTGCCGCTCAAGAGTGCGACGGCGCGCTGAAGCCAGCTCCTAAGGCTGCTCCGGCTCCGGCTCCGGCTCCAGCGCCTGCTGTTGAAGCTCCTGCAGCTCCGAAGCCCGCTGTTGTGCCTCCGAAGCCTGTGAGCGAGAAGGTGACCTTCGCTGCTGACGCCTTCTTCGACTTCGACAAGTCGGTGCTGAAGCCAGAAGCCAAGGCCAAGTTGGACGACCTGTACAGCAAGACCAATGGTCTGAACCTGGAAGTCATCATCGCTGTTGGCCACACTGACTCGGTGGGTAGCGATGAGTACAACCAGAAGCTGTCGGTTCGCCGCGCTGAAGCCGTCAAGGCCTATCTGGTGGGCAAGGGCGCTGAAAAGAACCGCGTGTACACCGAAGGCAAGGGCGAGAAGGCTCCTGTGGCTGACAACAAGACCGCAGAAGGCCGCGCCAAGAACCGTCGCGTGGAAATCGAAGTCGTCGGTACCCGCAACAAGTAATAAGGGCCCAAGCGCTACGGCGCTTGCCTTTTACGGCAACCCAAAATTGCCAACAAAGCCCCGCCCATGCGGGGCTTTTTTGTTTTGCGAGCAGTTGCTTGCGATCCCAACTTCTTCTTGCTGTTTGCCATGACCAACGCTGACCCTCAAGAACTCGCCAAATTTGGTGACTTGGCCCACCGCTGGTGGGATACCGAGAGTGAATTCAAGCCCCTGCACCAGATCAACCCCTTGCGTCTGGATTGGTTGTCCAGTCTGTGCCCGCTTGCAGGCAAACAAGTGCTTGATGTGGGCTGTGGTGGCGGGATTCTGGCGGACTCGATGGCGCGGCGCGGGGCGCAGGTGCTGGGCATCGATTTGGCGACCAAGGCGCTGCGGGTGGCTCAACTCCATGCCATGGAGGCCGGTACCGAAGGCGTTGAGTACCGTGAGATCGCTGTCGAAGCCTTGGCCCTGGAGCGGCCGGCCTCCTTTGACGTCGTCACGTGCATGGAAATGCTCGAGCATGTGCCTGACCCTGCCTCGGTGGTGCGAGCCCTGGGTGAGCTCGTCAAGCCGGGCGGGTGGGTGTTTTTGTCCACCTTGAACCGCAATCTGAAATCTTTCTTGTTGGCCATTGTGGGCGCCGAGTACCTGTTGAAGATGATTCCAGCCGGAACACACGAGTACGCGCGTTTCTTGCGTCCCTCGGAGTTGGCCCAGTTTTGCCGCGATGCTGGCCTGGAATTGCACGCCAGCCGTGGCTTGACTTACAACCCTTTGATTCAGCGTTACGCGCTGGGCTCAGACACTGATGTGAACTATCTGATGGCTTGCCGGAAGCCGCTATGAGTGGGATGAGCTCGGAGGCGGTGCTCGCGCTGCGCGCGGGTGTTCGCACGGTGTTGTTTGATTTGGATGGCACTTTGGTGGACAGCGCGCCCGATTTGGCGGGCGCCGCCAATGCCATGCGCTTGCAGCGCGGTCTGCCGGCCCTGGCTTTGGAAGACTTGCGCCCCATGGTTGGCGCGGGGGCGCGCGGCATGTTGGGCTTGGCCTTGCAGGTCCGCCCTGAAGACGCAGATTTTGAGGCCCTGAAGGACGAATTCCTGGGCCGCTACGAGGCGAGGCTGTCCCAGGAAACACGGCTTTTTCATGAGGTGCAGACGCTGCTCGACGCCTTGGCCTCGGCCAAGCTGTCTTGGGGCATTGTGACCAACAAAGCTGAGCGCTTTGCCCTGCCACTCACTCGGCAGTTGGGTCTTCATGACCTGGCTTGCGCTGTGGTGGGAGGAGACACGACGGCACATGCCAAGCCTCATCCAGCGCCTTTGCTGGAGGCCGCCAAACGTGCTGGCGTTGCCCCAGAACAGTGTCTTTATGTTGGCGACGATGAGCGAGACATTGTTGCCGGGCGCGCCGCCGGCATGCGCACGGTGGCCGCAGCTTGGGGTTATCTGGGCCAGGGCAAGCCAATTGAAGAATGGCGAGCAGATATTGTGATTTCTTCGCCGGCAGAACTCTTGCAAGTGCTGGGTCTGCCCTAAAATACCAAGTTCTGGGACCGACCAGGTTTCGACGTGGGTGCGGATCCGGAGTAGGGCATGTCGAGCACCAGTTCGCTCGTAAATCCACTGGAAAAAAAGTAACTGCAAACGACTCTACGTTCGCACTCGCCGCTTAATTGCGCGTGAGCTTCTCAACGGTTGGCCAATGGGCCGGGCTTAAGTCGCAAGACGGACAGCTGAGAAGTCATTCACATTGGCTGGTTTCTTGCCGGGTCACTCGGTAAGGAACAAGATTCAGTGACTGGCGGGAAGGATAGCGTGCCACTGCGCGATTCGACCGTGAGATTCAAATCAGCCGGCTAAACATGTAGATCTGCCCGGTGATGGCTTGCGGACGGGGGTTCAATTCCCCCCGGTTCCACCATCCATAAAGCTCCTGCGCTGAAGCAGGAGCTCTTCACAAAGCTCTAAGTTTGCGAAGACTTAGGGCTTTTTTCTTGTCCAATCACGAGAGTTATTCAGCCCTGTTGTGTGCTGAGTCCTATGTTTGGCTTTGAGAGGCGTGAGATGAAAACTATCCTTCCTTTGCCCTTGCTGATGGCCCCGTCACAGGAAGATCCGGCGCCTTTGATCCTTTATCACGGCAAGGGCTGTTCGGATGGTTATGCGGCGGCTTTGGCGGCCTGGATTTTTTATGCGGGCAAGGCGGAGTTCCTTGGGCTGGATCATGGCCAGGTTCAGAGTCTGGCGGACTTGCCGCCTCTGGCGGGCCGGGCGGTGTACATCTTGGACTTCTCCTTTCCGCAAGAAATCTTGCGGGCCATGGAAGACGCCGGCGTGGCCAAACTGGTGCTTTTGGACCATCACAAAAGTGCGGCCGAGAAGCTGTCCGGCTTCGCTTGCCGCTGCGGCGTTTTGCACTTTGACATGAGCAAATCCGGTGCGCGCTTGGCTTGGGAGTTTTTTCATCCTGACCGCGAGCTTCCGGCTCTGGTGCGCTACGTGGAAGATCGCGATATTTGGGCTTGGCGTTACCCCGAGAGCGGGGCTTTTTTGTCGGCCCTTGATATGGAAGAGAAAGACTTTGAGCGTTGGGAGGCCGTGGCGGCTTTCACGCCCGAACAACTCGAGACCTTCATGGCGCGCGGCGCGGCGATGGATGAAAAGTACCGCAAGCTCTGCGCTGATCTGGCGGAGGGGGCGCAGCCGCTGGTTTTCAACGGGGTGGCGGGCTTGATGGTCAATGCGCCCGGCTTGTTTCACAGCTTGCTGGGCGACTTGCTTTCCGCGAAAACAGGCACTTTTGCCTTGATGTGGAGCGCGGGGCCGGGCGGCGTGGTGAAGTGTGGCTTGCGTTCGCAGCGTCACTTCGATTGCATCGCGCTGGCTGAAAGCATGGGCGGAGGGGGGCATGCCCAGGCTTGTGGATTCCGCATGGGGGTGGAGCGCCTGCCGGCTTTGCTCAGCGGGCGCTTTGACGCTCAGCCTGACGCCGCAAGCTGAGCCTCGGCCCTTATTTGTTGAAGGTCAGTAAGTCGCTGGGCTGCACTTTGATGGCCGCCAAGCACTTGCCCTTGCCTTCGGTGAACTTGTTCAAGGGGCCGACCTCGCAACGGTCGGCGCCATGCACTTGCAAGCGGGCGATGTCCCAGCAGGCAATGCCATTGAACTGAACCGTCTTGTTGCGAACTTCACCCGGTTTGATCCATGCAAAGCTGGTCAGCTGTGTGGAGTGAATCAAACCGTTGGCCCGGTAGGCTGAAAAGTCGGGCACCAGGTTGCGGACTTCAAAAGGCAGTTGATTGGCCAGCGCAAGCTCGAAGCTGCAGCCGCCCGGGCTTTCGGTGCGGCGCACGATTTGCAGCGCCAGTGTTTCATCGAGCTTGACCTCGGGCTTTTGCTCTTCGGGGGCTGAGGCAGCGTCGTCGGCGTTGACGACAAACCGCCAAGTGCCGTTGTCTTTCAGCAAGATGCGGCGGCCCTTTTTGTCCACTACTTCAAAGTCGGCGCGTGCGGGGGCGGTGAATGCCAGGGCCAAAGCCAGCAGCCCAAGGCTGAAAAGAACGGGGCGACCCATGCTCGATATCCTTCAGATTCAGAGAGTGTTTGCAGACGGTCTTGCTGTTGAGAAGCGTGAGCGGCTCAACCAGGCGCAGAGTCAAGCGGACTGTCGCTTGGCGCTGCGCGTCCATCTTGACGCTCGCCCGCCTCTCCGCGCGGACTCGGGGGCGATTGTGCCGTCAATCAGGCTTCGGCTGCCGAGCTCTGTGCGTGATGGAGTCGATCTTGTCGATCAAGTCGCAACAAATGCTCTTCAATGAAGTCTTTTTCGATCAGGCTGCGTTCTAGGCGGCCTTCCAAGCTTTGAAGTTGTTTGCGGAGTTTTTGCAGCTGACTCTCGCCGTCTTCGCTGCGTTGCAGGGCTTCTTGCAACTGGGCCTGCGCCTGCTGCAGCAAATGCTGCTCATGGGCAGAGGCCTCATGGCGGCCCGGTGGTGGCGGGCCATTGGGGCGAGCGCGCGCCAGGTGCAACTGGCGCTCGGCTTCTTGTTGCCGCAGCAAGGAAGTGCTCAGCTGGTCTTGCAAGCGACGGCGTTGTTGCAGAACGCGCTCCAGTTCGACCTGATGCAGGCGGCGCCATTCCGCGTATGCCTCGGGTTGCATGCTGGCCGGTGCGTCGAGCGCCCGCAGCCTTTGCAGATCCGGTTCAGGGCCGATGTCGGCTTGCAGCTCGGAGTCCCAAAACTTGTTGGGCGATCCCGGTGACTCCGCGCCGCCGGGGCGTTGCCACAAACGCATGCGCTCGGCGCGTTCCATCAGCCGTGCCAAATCGCGGGCCACGCCTTTCAGCTCACGGCCACTATCGCGGGTGTCGTTGAGGGCGCGCACAATGAACTGCTGGCGTCGTTGTTCATGGGCGTTCATGCGCAAATAGCTGGCGACCGAAACGACGATGAAGACCGCATTGGCGCACAGCACCGCGATGCTGGCGAAATCCTCCAGTGTCATTGAGGTCGACATGATCAGACCGTCAGCATGAAGCTCAGCCGCGCGTCGCCATGTGCGCCCAGCGCATGAATGCGCAAATGCAGATCGGTGCGGCCAGCATTGTTTTCATTCAGGCTGGCCAGCCTTTCCAAGGGCTGGCTGGACAGCCGCGCGGTGTTCAGTGTGGGCTCGTCGGTGGGGCTGCGCTTCTTCAACAGTGGCGCCATCGCGCGCATGAAGCGGCTCGCTTGTTCCACCTGCTTGGCGTTGGGTTTGCCGGCCTCCCGAGTGCTCTGCATTTCTTGCGGGCTGCAGCCTGCCGCCAGCCCCCCTAACATCCAACATGCAGGGAAGTCGAGCAGACCGACGGCATACACGCCTTTGCGACCGGCGCTGCCGTAGAGCGCAATCAGTTGCGGCCCTTTTTGAACATAGGCCTCGGTGCTCTCGACCCGGGTCAAGTCAAAGCCGCGCATGCCCAAATGGGCAAACAATGCGTGCTGCGTGTGGGCCAAGGAGTCAATGGCCGGTTGTTCCGCTTTATTGGGCGCGAGTTTGGCGGGCGGGCTGGCGGCCGTGCTGGGCTTGGAGGTCTCGCCCAAGCTGCTGGCAAGCGTCAATGCGCTTCGCCCCAAGCCCAGCGCCACCGCATTGCGCAGCGCTTGGTTTTCAAAAGGCTTGTTGAGCACGAACAGCGCCCCATTGCTGCGGGCTTGAGCTTGGCACTCATTGGCCCGGTCGGTGGTCACAAAGCCGACCGCGATGTCGTGATGCCCGGTCTGTCTCAGGGCTTGTAGCAACTCAATGCCGGACACCCCAGGCATGTGCCAGTCCGACAAAACCAGATCCGGTTTGAACGCCTGGACCTTGTCGAGCGCTTCGGCGCCATCGTTGGCGGTTTGAAAGTCCAGATGCCCGAGTTCTTCGCATTCGAGCGCTCGGCGGATGATGGCCTGGATGGCGCGACTGTCATCGACGATCAAGATGCGTTTGCCGACGGCATTTGCATTAGCAGACATGGTGGTGCCCCCGCAGTCATGGCTTCACCATGACGCTTTTGTTCTCATTCTCTGATTGGCTCCCTGATCCCCGCATCGTTTGTGACGATGTGCTGAGGTGGCCCATAACTGCTGAGCTCGATGGCTGCGGAGTGTCAGTGCAGTCCGGCGGTTTGATCGAGTGAAAAGCCAGGTCTTGACCGTCTAGATTCATGGTCGACGTGGTCTTGGTGCGCAGTTCGCGCATTGGTTGGCGAAAGAAGATGGGGGCCGAGCTTTCGTTGCAGGCTTTTTCCCTCGCTTCATACGCCCTGATGTGGCGCGCAAAGCACAATAGAGCGATGGAAAAAGTGGACGCAGTGGTGATTGGCGCGGGGGTGGTGGGGCTGGCTGTGGCGCGGGCTTTGGCTCAAGTGGGCCTGGAGACCTTGGTCCTGGAGCAGGCTCCGCACATCGGAGCCGGAGTCAGTTCCCGCAACAGCGAAGTGATTCATGCCGGTCTGTATTACCCGCCGGCCTCCTTGAAGGCCCGTTTGTGTGTGCGTGGCCGAGACCTGCTGTATGCGTATTGCGAGACCCACCAGGTCGCCTACCGGCGCTGTGGCAAATTGGTGCTTGCAACGGACGTGCAGCAAATGGCAGGGCTGCAGGCCTTGGCCGCCAAAGCGCAGAGCAATGGCGTGCACGATTTGCGTTGGCTTTCGGGCCAGCAAGCGCAGGCGCTGGAGCCGGCCTTGCGCTGTGAGGCCGCGTTGCTCTCTCCATCCACTGGGATTGTGGACAGTCACGGCCTGATGTTGTCTTTGCAAGGGGATATGGAGGCTGCGGGTGGCGCGCTGGCCCTGTGTTCAAAGGCACTCAGATTGCGGCCGTATGCGGGACAGTGGCATTTGGATGTGGCCAGTCAAGGGGCCGCTGAGATGGCATTGCAGGCCCGCTTCGTGATCAATGCGGCAGGCCTGTGGGCGCCGTTTTTGGCGCAACAGACCGCGGGACTTGGCGCGGCATTCCGTCCGCAGCCGCGCTTCAGCAAAGGCAGCTATTTTTCTTTGACCGGGCCAGCACCGTTTACCCGTCTGATCTACCCCTTGCCGCAGGACGCGTGGCTGGGGGTGCACCTGACGCTGGATCTGGCCGGGCAGGCGCGCTTCGGGCCCGACGCGCAGTGGCTGGACAGCGACTTGATTCAAACGCCTGAGCAGTTGGACTACCAAGTCGATGCGCAGCGGGCACAGGCGTTCTACGCCGATGTTCGGCGTTATTGGCCTGCCTTGCCGGACGGTGCGCTGCAGCCGGCTTACAGCGGCGTACGCCCCAAAATTCATGGCCCCCATGAAGCTGCGCCCGACTTTCGGGTCGACGGCCCGGCCCAACACGGCTTACCGGGCTTGGTGAACTTGCTGGGCATTGAATCCCCGGGGTTGACCAGTTGCTTGGCTTTGGCGGAAGAGGTGCTGCGGCGCTTGTCCCTGCCGTGAGTTTGGTGATCTTTGGTATTTTTTACTTGAGACCAAGGTTTTTTCATGGCGAGCTGATGGGCATTTATGGCTTGAGAGGTTTAGCGACCTGTTCTCCTGTTGCCTCCTTGAATTGAACCCCATGTTTCCTGAGCTTTTTTCTTTTTGCAGGAGTGCCTGAGGGGCTAGAGTTGGCGAGTGTTCGTTGAACCGGGCCCATGATGCCGAATCGCGTACTTCTTCGCCTTTCGATTCGTCAGCGGATTTTCCTGCTTGCCCTGATTGCGATCTTGCCGGCGATTCTTTTGTGGGTCGGCACTTTGGTCGCTGAGATGCGGCGTGGCGAAGTCGCGGCGCACGAGCGCTTGCGCTCTCTGGCCAATGAAGTGGCTGGCGGACTCGAATCCACGATTCAACGAGGACAGGCACAGCTGACCCGTATCGCTGCTCGTCCGCAGGTCAGGGCTCTAGATCGCAACCGATGCGATCCTGCTATCGCTTATTACGCACAGATTAATTCTGAGTTCAGCTCATTGGTGGTGCGTGATCTCCAAGGGCGAGCGGTCTGTTCCTACCTGGCTGACACGGCGGCGACACTGCCTCCTGCCAATCCGAGTTGGTTTGCCGAGGCCTTGTCTAAAGACGGTTTTTCGGTATCCGGGGCATTTTTTGGGCAAAGCAGTGGTCGGTGGATTTCGTCCTTGTCCATGCCGATATTTGACTCCAGCGGTCAGCGCGGCGGGCTGTTGCGGATATCTCTTGATTTAGTGAAATTGAGTGAATCTCTGATGGCCCACCTGCCCAGCAGCGCGCTGATCACTGTCATTGATCAAAAAGGCATGGTGCTGTTGCGCTCTAAAGAGGCCGTCTTGCATATCGGCCATGCTATGCCGCAGTCCTTTCTGATGCAGGCTGAGCGAGCGGGTCGTGCGGTTTTTGAGGACCCGAAAAACGTTCGCGCAGGGGGCTACTTTTCCGCGCAGGACCGAGATGGTGTTCCTCGACTGTATTTCAGCCGACCCGTGGCTGAGGGTGATTGGCGTCTGTTTGTTGGCTTGCCTGAGGATGAGTTGTTTGCGGAGCATCGCCGAGTCTTGAGCCGCAGCTTGGTGCTGTCTTTGTTTGCATTGGCTTTGACTTTGTTCCTCGCTTGGCGCCTAGGCCGAAGCATCGTCCGGCCCTTGAAAGCTATATCTGAAACCCTGGATGCCGAAACTGCTAAATATGGCTTGATGCCGGCGAACATGGTCTCGCAAGGCGAAATCGATCGATTGGGCCTTCAATTGAAGCAGGTGCTGGATGCCCGGCGCGAGGCGGATGCTGCCCTGCGGCTCAGTGAGGCCAACTATCGTGCCTTGGTCGAGCATTCCCCAGATTTGATTGCAGGCATCGACAGGGGCGGACGCTTTTCTTTTGTCAACAATGCCACCGAGGCGGTTTTTGGCGTTGCGGCGCAGGACTGTATTGGGCAGTCGGCCTTGAGTTTCGCCCATGCCGACGACCGAGAACCGACGCTGCAAGCCCTGAAGACATGGTTGGAGGGCGGTGCGAACAGCGGCTTGCGCTGGGAGAACCGACAAGTCGGACGACACGGTCGCGTGCATTGGCTGCAATGGCATATCTCAGCATTGCGCGATGCACAGGGGCAGGTGTACAGCTTGAGTTGCATCGGCCGCGATGTGACGGCAGTGCGTGAGCAGCAACGCTTGCTGAACGACACCCAAGCGATAGCGCATATCGGCAGTTGGCGCTTGGACCTGCGCAGCGGTGAGCGAACCTGGAGCAGCGAGACCTATCAGTTGTATGGCTTGGCGCCAAGCGAGCGCTTGCCCGTTTCGTTCGGGCCGGAATACCAAGCCTTGCTGCATGCCGATGATCGGGCGCCAGTGCAGGCTTGGTTTGCCGCCTGCCTGTCGGGGCAAGACCCGGGTGGGATTGAGTTCAGGGTGTGCCAGCCCTCAGGCGGCTATCGCTGGTTGTTGGGCTACGGCGCGCTGGAGCGCAGTGCAGACGGCGAGCCTTTGAGCCTGTACGGCACGGTGCAAGACATCAGCGAGCGCAAGCTGGCTGATGAACGGCTGAGCCAAGCGAAGAGCTTCAGTGGTGCGGTGATTGATGCATTGACCGAGCGCATTGCCGTCCTGGATGCCCAAGGCGTGATCATTTGCGTGAATCGGGCCTGGCAAGACTTTGCTCGACAAAACAGCGAGAGCGCCCAGGCTTGCAGCTCCATTGGTGTCAACTACCTTGAGGTTTGTAGCCAAGCCGAACAGAGCCTTGTCGACGCCAATGAAGCCATGGCCGCCAGACAGGGCATTCAAGACGTGCTCAGCGGGCGTCGCACCGAGTTCAGCCTTGAGTATCCCTGTCATTCGCCCACTCAGGAGCGTTGGTTTCGCTTGCGTGCTTACACCTTGAAGCAGCAGGGCGGCGGCGCGGTGGTCAGCCATGAAGACATCAGCGCGAGCTGGCTCGCCGAAAAGGCCTTGGCAAAAAGTGAGGCCAGCTTCAAGAGTTCTTTTGAATGCTCGGCCATTGGTATGGCCTTGGTTTCGACCGATGGCAGCTGGTTGCGTGTGAACGCCAAGCTCTGCCAGATGTTTGGCTACACCGAAGCCGAGATGATGGCGATGGACTTCAAGCAGTTGAGTCTGCCCGAGGATCTTGATCAAGACCTGCGTGAACTTCGGCGGCTCTTGCGGGGCGAGATCGACTCTTATGTTTTGACCAAGCGCTATTTCCACAAAGCGGGCCATGTGTTGTGGGGCTTGCTGTCGGTTGCGGCGGTGCGGGATGCGTCAGGCCAGATTCTCCATTTGGTGACGCAGCTCAATGACATCAGCGAGCAAAAAAACATTGAGCAGCAACTGCTGACAGGCAAGGCCTTGTTGAAAGCGTCGGCCCAGCATACCCAGGCCATTTTGGACAATATGCAAGACGGGGTCATCAGCATCGACGATCACGGCCTGATGCTCTCCTTCAGCCAAGCGGCCACGGAGATCTTTGGCTATCTGCCTGAAGAAGTGCTGGGTCGCAATGTCTCCATGCTGATGCCCGAGCCGCATCGAAGCCACCATGACCACTACTTGGCGCTTTATGCCGAGGGGGGCGAGGCACGCATGATTGGTCGACCGCGGGAGTTGCAGGGCTTGCGCAAGGACGGCAGCTTGTTCCCGATGCTTTTATCGGTTTCAGAGCTGAGGAATGATGGGCATATCCGTTTTGTGGGACTGGTGCGAGACATCTCTGTCCGGCAACGCTATCTCGAGGAGATGCACCGCCTGGCCTTTTATGACCCATTGACAGGCTTACCCAATCGGCGCCTGTTGCTGGACCGGCTCAGCCAAGCCATGCTGGCCTCGGGACGAAGCACTGAACACGGCGCTTTGATGCTCTTGGATCTGGATCACTTCAAGCTGCTCAATGACAGTTTGGGCCATGAAGCTGGCGATCAGTTGCTGATGCAAGTGGCCGCAAGGCTGCAATCCCAAGTCCCCGAGGGAGACAGCGTGGCCCGCTTCGGCGGCGATGAGTTCGTGGTGCTGTTGGGCAGCTTGAGTACCGAGCGCGCCGAGGCGGCCAAAGCCGTAGAGCTGATCGCCGAACGCTTGTTGCAGGTGCTGGAACAGCCCTACGCTGTTTGCGGGCAAGAGCATGTTTGCACGCCCAGCATCGGAATCGTGGTCTTTTTGGGTGAGCAAGAAGATCGCCAGGAACTGCTGAAGATGGCCGACGTGGCGATGTACCAGGCCAAGGCCAGTGGCCGCAACCGCGCCTGCTTTTATGACCCCGTGTTGCAGGCTTCGGTGTCAGAGCGCCAGAACTTGGCTCGCGATATGCGGCAAGGTTTGGCCGCACAGGAGTTCGAGCTCTTTTACCAAGTGCAGGTCGATGCCCAGGGCAAGACTATGGGCGTGGAGGCCTTGGTGCGTTGGCGCCATCCAATTCATGGCCTGATGTCGCCGCTCTTTTTCATCCCATTGGCGGAGGAAACCGGCCTGATTCTGCAGCTGGGGCAATGGGTGTTGGAAACCGCCTGCGCGCAATTGCGCAGTTGGGCAGATCGGGCCGAGACCGCGTCTTGGAGCATGGCGGTCAATGTCAGCGCCTTGCAGCTCGCGCAAGAGGACTTCGTGGACTCGGTGGCCCAAGCGCTGCGGCGCAGCGGTGCCAATCCTTATCAACTCAAATTGGAGCTCACCGAGAGCATGCTGGTTCAAGATGTGGAAGACGTCATCACCAAGATGCGTGCCCTCAAGGCCATGGGGGTGGGCTTTTCTTTGGATGATTTCGGCACGGGCTATTCGTCCTTGTCGATCTTGAAGCGATTGCCCTTGGATCAGCTGAAGATTGATCAATCGTTTGTACGCGACTTGCTGACCGATTTGAATGATGTGGTGATCGCTCGGACGGTGATGGCCTTGGGGCAAAGCCTGGGCCTCAAAGTGATTGCGGAAGGCGTGGAGAACGCGGGGCAGTTGGAGGTTTTGAGCACCATTGGCTGCCAAGCCTTCCAGGGCTATTACTTTGGCCAACCGGTGCCCGCGCAGGAGTTGCCGCTCAAGGTGGCCTCACAGCGCATGCCCACCACATGAACTCGGCGCGGGCGCGGGGGCATGGGCAAGCTGCTCAAGCTGTGCTGTGACGCACGCTCAAGCTTTCAGCGCGAGAGCTCGCGCGACCAACTGCCTTCTTTGAGCAGTTCAAAAGGGCGAAAGCTGGTTTTGTAAGCCATCTTGGGGCTTTCGGCGATCCAATAGCCTAGGTAGAGATGGCTGAGTTTGAGGTCGCGCGTTTGTTGGATCTGCCACATGACGTTGTAGGTGCCATAACTCGCAGATTCTTCGGGCTCGTAGAAGGTGTACACGGCCGAGAGCCCGTCATTGAGCAGGTCCAGGATCGAAACCATTTTCAAGACCGAACGTCCATCGGCTTGCGTTTCTCGAAACTCCACCAGCCTCGAATTGATGCGGCTTTGCAGCAGAAACTGGGTGTACTGGTCCACACTGTCGTGGTCCATGCCGCCGCCACTGTGGCGGCCGTTTTGGTAGCGCAAATAGAGCTCGTAATGCTCTTGGCTGAAGCCCAGTCGCATCACCTTGGCCTGCAGATGCTGATGCTGCCGCCAAGCCCGACGCTGGCTTCGTGAGGGCGCAAAGTCCGCCACCGGAATGCGCAGGGGCACACAGGCTTTGCAGCCCTCGCAAAACGGGCGGTAGGTGAAGAGCCCGCTGCGCCTGAATCCCGCGGCCACCAAGCCGGAATAAGCATCTGCGTGGATCAAATGGCTGGGCGTGGCCACTTGGGAGCGCGCCATGCGGTCCGGCAGATAGCTGCAAGGGTAGGCTGCAGTGGCGTAAAACTGCAGCTGGGCCAGCGGTAGCTCCTTGGGGTAAGTCACGGTCAGAGGGGGCTTGAGTGTTCGGTCGGCAAGGGCGGCTGCAGTGCGTCGCCGGTGTTGGTCTCGGGCGCTTGTTTGCCTGTATCTTCGCTGAGCCTTGCCCAAAGCGCAGGGTGAAATTGCCAATTGCTCGGTGCGTGCTGTGCCAGCACGCGCTTCAAATGCGCTTCAAACGCTGTTCGGGGCAGTTCACTGGCGCCCAGCGAGGCCAGGTGTTGGGTGTTTTGCTGGCAATCAATCCATGCAATGCCGTGCTGACGGCACAGGCAGACCAAGGCCGCGAGCGCAATTTTGGAGGCATCGGTGCGCCGCATGAACATCGACTCGCCAAAAAACATGCGGCCCAGATTGATGCCATACAGCCCGCCCACCAGTTCACCATCGATCCAGGTCTCGATGCTGTGCACGCAGCCCTGCTGGGCATTCCAGGCCAGATAAGCGGCTTGCATCTCGGGCAGGATCCAGGTGCCGGACTGGCCCTCACGAGGCGCGCCGGCACATGCGCGCAGCACCTGGGGCAAGTCACTGTCAACGCGTATTTCGCAGCCCGGCGTTCGAATGAAATGCTGCACCGTCTTGCGCAGCGAACGTGCGAGCTTGAAGTTCGCGGTTTGCAGCACCATGCGCGGGTTGGGGGCCCACCACAGCGGCGGCTGTTGCGGCCCATACCAAGGGAAGATTCCTCTTGAATAGGCCTGTTGCAAGCGCTCCGGTCCCAATTCACCACCGGCGGCCAAGAGCCCGGGCGCATCCGAATCTGGCCCCAGCGCGCAATTGCTGGGGGGGAAGTCTTGCCTGGGATCGTCGAGCCATTGAATCATTGGCGGTATGGTAGCGTGCAGGCTATGAAAATCACGGTCTACGGAATTCCCAATTGCGACACGGTCAAGAAAGCCCGCAGCTGGCTCAGCGAGCGAGGCTTGGACTACAGCTTTCATGATTTCAAGAAACAAGGCGTGCCGCCTGCTCGTCTGGATCATTGGCTGGATGCAGTGGCTTGGGAAACCCTGGTCAACCGCAAGGGCACGACCTGGCGCGGCCTGGATGAAGCCTTGAAGGCGTCGGTGCAAGACCGGGCCAGCGCCCGAGCGCTCTTGTTGGATCATGTCAGCGTGGTCAAGCGTCCGGTGGTGGAGTGGCCCGATGGTCGAGTGAGCGTCGGCTTCAAGCCCGAGCTCTTTGCTGAACACCTTGGCTGAACACCTTGGCTGAGGCCTTCTGCTGCCGAGGTGCTATGGGGCAGGGGCTGGACTGTTAAGCTCCGCCTTCATTCTTTGCAGCTCACCGCAATTCAAGTTCGCGCTCCATGTTCACAGGCATTGTTCAAGGCGTGGCCACCGTGGCCGCCATCTCCGACCGGCCCGGCCTACGCAGCTTCACCTTGCAATTTCCCCCGGGCTTTTGCGCCGGATTGGAGATTGGCGCCAGTGTGGCCAGCGACGGGGTTTGTCTGACGGTCACCGGGCTTGATGCGCAGGCCGATCGGGCCGACTTTGACGTGATGCAGCAAAGCCTGAAGCTCACCACCCTGGGCGGCTTGAGCCTGGGCAGCCGCATCAATGTCGAGCGCGCGGCACGCGACGGCGCGGAGATCGGGGGCCACCCTTTGTCTGGCCATGTGGACTTCCAGGCTGAACTCTTGGCCATCCACCAGCCGCAGAACAACCATGTGCTGCGCATCGGCGTGCCCGCGCCCTGGATGCGCTATATCTTTGCCAAAGGCTATGTCGCCATCAACGGTGCCAGTTTGACGGTGGCCGAAGCGGGCCGTGAGGCCGATGGCGCGGGATGGTTTGAAGTCTGGCTGATCCCTGAGACCCTGCGCATGACCACGTTTGGTGACAAGGGCGTTGGCGCGCCCTTGAACATCGAGATTGAACGACAGACCCAGGTCTTGGTCGACACGGTTCGCGATGCGGTGCAAGAGCGCTTGGGCCCCTTGCTGCCGGCCTTGGAGCAGCTGTTGCGGGATCGGGGTCTGGGGCTGGATGGGCTGCCCCTGCAGACCGCGCCGCGCGCGGGCCTTTAAGCCCGTGTCAAGGCGTCAAGGGCACCAAGCCGCGCCGACAGGGACTCAGTGCGTATCGTCGGCTTGGGCCGGCCAAACAATGCTGATCAAGACATCGCTGTGCTGCTCATGCAGCGGGGCGATGCCAGCGCCGACCAGGGCCAAGCGGGTGTAGGTGCCCTGGCCGAGCTGCTGCTCGAGTTGTGCTCGGATTTTTTGAGTCTGGTGCTCTGCCATCGGTTTGCGCAGCAGTTGCAGGCTCAGTCCATGGCTGTGGGCTTGCAGGCGCAGCCCCGACAAGGCGTCGGCGTGGGCGCCCACCCATTGCAGGGCGACTTCGCTCAGGGTTCGCGACACAATGCGCGGCAATTCGGGCAGGGTGCCAACATGCAGCACTGGCAGGGCTTGGACCAAGCGCTGCGCGCTCTGGCTCATTTGTCGGTGCAGGTTCAACAGCAGCTCGTGTTGGCTTTGGGTTTTGCTCGCCGAGTCGCGAGTCGAGTCTGGCATGGGCTCAGGTGACTGCTG
This sequence comes from uncultured Burkholderiales bacterium, assembly GCA_945952065.1. Classification (GTDB taxonomy): domain Bacteria; phylum Pseudomonadota; class Gammaproteobacteria; order Burkholderiales; family Burkholderiaceae_C; genus Paucibacter_A. The sequence continues at coordinate 82,260 of CAMFGY010000014.1, forward strand.
TTGATCGGCCCACAGCAATTGCGAGGTCTCCAAGGCCGATTCGACAAACTGCTGCGCCCGGCGCTGCGCAAGCCGGCCTCGTTTGGAACTGGGGCGCCCGAGTTGCCCCAGCTGATGCAGGGCCAAAGACAAAGCCTGCGTCAAGTCCTGTTGCAGACCTTTTGACATGTTGGGTGCGGGCCCTTGCGGGCTGCCCATACGGGTTTGGGCCGAGCTGAACTCTTGCTGCATCGACGGCATATGCGCGCTCCCCTGAGGCACAGACCACCGCATCGTTGAGGCCAAGCGCAGCAACGGCAGGCAGCCCTGAAACCAGGGGCTCAATGTATCGAGTCGCCGATCGCACTGTCAATCGTTATGAATTGCTTTGGATCAAAGAGCCGGCTTGCCTCAGCCCGGCCGCCGCAGGATGCTTGCATGGGCCATGGACAACATGGCTCGCCAAGGTCGAGCAGCCCAAGGCCGATTTGTTTGATGTGAATTGAACACAAAAGTATGCGGCGCTCCTACACTGCGGAGCCCTTGGCCCTTGCAGGGGCGGTTTGCACCGAGCCGAGAAGGAGTTGTACGTGGAAGCCTTGATACCGACCTCAAACGCCGTGCAGGCAGAGACTTCGCCCTCATCAAGCTTGCCAGAGTTGCGGAATTGGTGGGCCCAGGCTTGTGCGGAGCAGGCACAGGCCTTGGACGGCGTGCCGGCCGCGGCCTTGATGGAGCATTGTCTGCAGCGTTTGGCCAATGGGCATCCAGCAGCTCATCATGAACTGAAGTTTTTGCAAACCTTGATCGGGCGGTGGTTGCATCGCTTGTCGCTTGATATTGCGGCGTTTCCCGAGTCCGCCGTGCCGGTTTTGTTGGCGCAGAAGACGCAGCTCCAGGCCACGCGGGCCGCGCTAATGCAAATGCAGCAAGCGCTGCAACGCTTGGGTGGCGAGGTGCTCAATTCAGACTTGAGCCCCGCAGCGGGCCGATCTCTGGCGCAACCGGCGAGCGCATGGTTGCGCCATCGTGCGCCTGTGTTGGCCTGGGCTTCGCGGCATCGGGGCGCCGCGCACGTGCCGCGAGACTAAGGCCGAGCGTCGCTGCACGCCTCTGAGGCGCGTTTGAAAGGGGGCCCGGGCCCGGGTTCGGGATCCGGGCTCAGGCTCAGGCTCAGGCTCAGGCTCAGGCTCAGGCCAGGTTGCGCAACTCGCGCAGCGCCACCGAGAGCATGGCCAAGTCCACGCCCTGGGCCTCGCTCAACTCTGCCAAGAGCTTTTGCGCGCGCTCCAGGGCATCGTGGTTGCGTTGATCCCAGGCCGCCAGCATGGCGTTGGCATCGCTGCCCGAGCCCTGGCTCAGCACATCATGCGCGATGGAGCGCTGCAAGCCCGACAAATCGTCGCCCAAGGCCGCTTTGGCTTGCGTCTGCCAATAGCTGCCGGCCGGCAAGGCTTCGATCTGCTGACGCAGGCGTTCCAGCCCGAGGCGCTGACCCAGGCGGGCATGCACTTCGCAGACCACCTCCAGCGCTTGGCTGGTGGCATCGGCGATTTCGGCAATGTCCAGCGCTGCGAACAGCGAATCGGCGCTGACCACCTCCTGTGCAATCTCGGCCGGCACGCCTGCGGCGATCCAGGCTTCGGCGCGGGCCGACATCGCAGCGTCCGCCACCAAGCGCCCGCGCAGCGCCGCCACAGCCGGCGCAAAGCGTTTGAACAAAGCCTCCATCGGTTCGTTCAAACGGCGTGAGCGCAGGAACCAGATGGTGGCGTGGCTGCCCAGTCGGCCCAGGTCATTGATCATCTCGGCCTGCACCGCATCGGGGACCTTGTTGTCCAAGGCCTCGATCTTCAGCCACAGCGGCACATAGCCGAACACTTCGCGGGTGGCCAGATAGGCGCGCACGATTTGCGCCGGCTTGGCCCCGCAGGTCTCGCTGAGACGGTGCACAAAGGTCGAACCCACGCGGTTCAACATGCTGTTGAGCACATGGGTGACGATGATTTCGCGCTTCAGTGGATGGCGCGGGATGTAGCCGGCGAACTTTTCGCGCAGCAGCGCCGGGAAATAGCGCTCGACGGCCGTGCCAATCCAGCTGTCTTCGGGCAGGTCTGAGGCCATTAACTCGTCCGACAGCCACATCTTGCTGTACGCCAGCAAGACCGCCATCTCTGGGCTGGTCAGTCCCACACCGCGCGCCTTGCGCTGCTGGATTTCTTCATCGCTGGGCAGGAACTCGATGGCCCGGTTCAACAGGCCCTGTTTTTCCAGGAAGCGGATGAAGCGCGCCTGCTGGTCGATCAAGGCCACGCCCTGGCGGCCCGCAATGGACAAGGCTTGGGTCTGGAAGTAGTTGTCGCGCAGCACCAGCGCGGCGACCTCATCGGTCATTTGCGGCAGCAAGGTGTTGCGCTGCTTCAGCGTCATCTCGCCGTCGCCCATGGCCAAGCCCAAGAGGATCTTGATATTGACCTCGTGGTCGGAGGTGTCCACACCGGCGGAGTTGTCGATGGCATCGGTGTTGATGCGCACGCCGTGCAGGGCGGCTTCCACCCGGCCGCGTTGGGTGCAGCCCAAGTTGCCGCCTTCGGCGACCACCTTGCAACGCAAGTCAGCGCCATTGATGCGCAAGGCGTCGTTGGCCCGGTCACCCACATCCGCATGCACTTCGCTGCCCGACTTGATATAGGTGCCGATGCCGCCGTTGTAGAGCAAGTCCACCGGCGCCTTCAGAATGGCGCTGAGCAACTCATTCGGTGGCAGGCGGTCTGCGCTGATGCCCAAGGCAGCCTGCGCCTGCGGCGAAATCGGAATCGATTTTTCCGAACGCGCCCAGACGCCGCCACCGTCGGAAATCAGCGAGGCGTCATAGTCGGTCCAGGCCGAGCGGGGCAGCTTGAACAAGCGCTCGCGTTCGGCAAAGGAGGTGGCCGCATCCGGGTTCGGGTCAATGAACACATGGCGATGGTCAAAGGCGGCCAGCAGGCGGATGTGGCGCGACAAGAGCATGCCATTGCCAAACACATCGCCACTCATATCGCCGACCCCCACCACGGTGAAGTCTTGGCTCTGGGTGTCGACGCCGAGTTCGCGGAAGTGGCGTTTCACCGATTCCCAGGCGCCGCGCGCGGTGATGCCCATGGCTTTGTGGTCATAGCCCACGCTGCCGCCGGAGGCAAAGGCATCGCCCAGCCAGTGGCCGTATTCGGCGCTGACGGCATTGGCGTAGTCGGAGAAGGTGGCCGTGCCCTTGTCGGCGGCCACCACCAAATAGGGGTCGTCCTCATCCTTGCGCACCACCTGCGGCGGCGCCACCACTTGGGCGCCGGCGTAGTTGTCGGTCAGGTCGAGCAGGGCGCGCAGATAGTCTTGGTAGCAGCTGATGCCTTCTTTCATGAAGGCGTCGCGGTCCGAGGCGGGCGGCGCTTTCTTCAGCACAAAGCCGCCCTTGCTGCCCACCGGCACGATGACGGTGTTCTTCACCATCTGCGCCTTCACCAAGCCCAACACCTCGGTGCGGAAGTCTTCCGGGCGGTCCGACCAGCGCAGGCCGCCCCGCGCGACCTTGCCGCCGCGCAAATGGATGCCTTCAAAGCGCGGCGAATAGACAAAGATTTCATACAGCGGGCGCGGCTCGGGCAGGCCCGGGATGTTCTTGGAGTCCAGCTTGAAGCTCAAAAACTGGCGGCGCGGGCCCGGGGCGCCGCTGTGACCAACGCCGGTGCGCCAGAAATTGGTGCGCAGCGTCGATTGAATCAAGGCCAGCAACTGGCGCAAGACCCGGTCTTCTTGCAAATTGGAGACCTTTTCCAGCGCGCGCTCGATGCCATTGACCTGGGCGTTAGCACCGAGTTCATCGTGGCCTTGGGGGTCGAAGCGCAGCTTGAACAGCGTCACCAGCATGCGGGCAATGCGCGGATGCGCGGCCAGCGTGGCCTCGATGGCCGATTGCGAGAGTGCAAAACCAATCTGCCGCAGGTATTTGGCGTAGGCGCGCAGCACCACGATCTCGTCATTGGACAAGCCGGCGCGCAGCACCAAGCGGTTGAAGTCGTCGTTCTCGACCTCGCCATTGAAGACCCGGGCGAAGGTGTCTTCGAACAGGCGCGCCAGGGCTTCGGGTTCGATCTCGTCCGAGACGCTGGCTTGCAGCTCGAAGTCATGCAAAGACACCGCAGCGCTGGGGTTGTTGGCATCGGCAATGCGATGGTTGTGCTCACCCAGCACCCGCACACCCATATGCTCCAGCATCGGCAGGCTGTCAGACAGAACCACGGCCCCGCCCATGCGGTACACCTTGAAGCCCAGGGTGCCGGGCTCGGCGCCCAGCGGCCGGTACAAGGCCAAGGCCAGCGGCGACTCGGGGCTCAGGCTGGCCAGTTTGACCACATCGGGCACGGCGGCGCGGGCGCTGATGCGCTCGCGGTAGCCGGCGGGGAAGCCGGCGCTCCAGCGCTTGAACAACTCCAGGCCGCGCGCTTCGCCTTCGGCGTCGATCAGCGCGTCGCGCAAATCGTCGTCCCAGCGGCGCGCTGCAGCGGTCAGCTTGGCTTCCACTTCTTTGCGGTCAAACACCGGCACCTGGCCCGGCGTGGTGCGCACGGTGAAGTGGATGCGTGCCAGCACCGCGTCGCTCAGCTGCACATCGAACTCGGCACTGCTGCCGCTGAAGACCTGCATCAAAATGGCCTGGAACTTGATGCGCATATCGGTCGAGTAGGCCTCGCGCGGCACATAGACCAGGCAGCTGAAAAAGCGGTCAAAGGGGTCGCGGCAGACGAACAAGCGCAGGCGCTGACGCTCACCCAGGGCCAGAATGCCCAGCGCGGTCTCGAACAACTCGTCATTGGAGATTTGGTAGAGATCGTCGCGCGGATAGGTCTCCAGAATGTGTTGCAGCGCCTTGGCCAAATGGCCGCCTGGGGGCAGGCCGGCGCGCTGGGTGATGGCGTCCACACGCTGGCGCAGCAACGGTGTTTCGGAGACGCGGGCGCTGTAGGCGGTGGAGGTGAACAGGCCGATGAAGCGGTGCTCGCCCACCACCTCGCCAGCCTCGTTGTAGCGCTTCACACCCACATAGTCGGTGTAGCCGGCGCGGTGCACGGTGGAGCGGGTGTTGGCCTTGGTGATGACCAAAATCGGCGAGGGCGCGCGCGCCAGGGCGCGGGCGTTCTCGGGCAAAGCGGAGAAGCTGGCGGAGAGTTTTTCTTGCTCGGTTTCACGCAAGAGGCCCAGGCCGCTGCCGGGCAGCAGGCGCAGCGCGTCGCCGCCCTTGTCTTGGATCAGCTCATGGGCTCGGTAGCCCAGCAAGGTCATGTGGTCGTCGGCCAGCCACTGCAAAAAGGCCAGGCTCTCTTTCATTTCGTCGGGCTTGAGCGAGGCGGGGGCTTGTTCCAGCTCGGCAATGGCGGCGCGCAACTGGCCCACCATGGGCTGCCAGTCTTGCACGGCCGCGCGCACATCGGCCAGCACCCGTTCGATGCCGGCCAGCAATTCGGCGCGCTGCTGTGGGTCGATGATGCGGTCGACCTCGATATGCATCCAAGACTCGCGCTTGACTTGCGCGGCTTCGCCCGACTCCTTGCGTGGACCGATGGCTTTGAGTTGCCCGGCCTCATCACGCTCCACGGCAAAGATTGGGTGCACGATCAAATGCAGGGTTAAGCCCTGGCGGTTGATCTCGATGGTGGTGGTGTCCACCAGGAAGGGCATGTCGTCATTGACGATGTCGATGACCGAATGGCGCGAGGCCCAGCCGTTGTCGGCCACCGTGGGGCTGAGCACCCGCACCAGGGTCTGGCCCGGTTGGCGCTTGGCGCCAAATTGCAGATGCGAGAGCAGGGCGCCCAGCAGGTCTTCCGGTGAGCGGGACAGCAAGTCCTCAGCATCGACACGGCGGAAGTACTCGCGCCCAAAGTTTTCGACCAGGGCCCGTTGTTCGGGCGCTTGTTGACGGGTGGCGGCCAAAGCCATTACCGCATCGATCCGTTCGCGCTGTAGCGCGTTGAGAGGGTCAGTCATTGCTTGTCTCCTTGGAACCGTGAGTGTGCCTCAGTGCCTCAAGCTCAAAAACAACCGCTGGCCGAAAAGACCGGCCTTCTTGGAATTCATCACACCGCCTGCTGTGCCTGGATCCAGGCATCGACCTTGCGATCCAGCAAGTCCAGCGGCAGCGCGCCCCCGTCCAAGAGCATGTCGTGATAGGCCCGGATGTCAAAGTCTGGGCCCAAATGCTGCTCCGCACGCCGACGCATGGCCAGCACCCGCAGCTGCCCGATCTTGTAGGACAGGGCTTGGCCCGGCCAGCCGATGTAGCGATCCACCTCGTTGATGATATCGACCTCGGTCTTGGCCGCATGGGCGCGGAAGTAGTCGATGGCTTGCTGGCGCGTCCAGCCCAGCGCATGCAGGCCGGTGTCCACCACCAAACGCACGGCGCGCCACATGTCGTAGGTCAGCTGGCCAAAGTGGGAATAGGGGTCTTGGTAGAGGCCGAGTTCAAAGCCCAGGGTTTCGGCATACAGCGCCCAGCCTTCCAGGTAAGCGTTGTAGCCGGCAAAACGTCGAAACTTGGGTAGGTCTTGCTGCTCTTGCGCCAGCGCAATCTGCAGATGGTGACCCGGCACCGCTTCATGCACCGTCAGCACCTCGATCTCGTACTTGGGCCGCATCTCGGGACGGTAGAGGTTGACGTAGTAATAGCCGGCGCGCAGCCCATCGTCCGAAGGCCCGCTGTAGTAAGCCGCGGTGGTGTTGGGCGCGCTGGTCATGGGGATGGCGCGCAGGCCGTAGGGCGTGCGCGGCAGCTTGCCAAAGAGTTTGCACAACTCCGGCTCGATCTTTTTGGCGCACAGCACATAGGCGGCGAACAAGTCTTCGGCGGAGGAGTAATAGAACTGCGGGTCGCTGCGCAAGAAGGCGAAAAACTCCGTCAGGCTGCCGCGGTAGCCCAGGCCTTGCATGACTTGCTTCATCTCGGCCTGGATGCGGGCCACTTCGTCCAAACCGATTTGGTGAATCTGCTGGGCAGTCAGCTGCGTGGTGGTGTGGAACTCGATGCGGTTTTGGTAGTAGGCCAAGCCCTCGGGGGTGTCGCTGATGCCGACCGATTCGCGGCAGGCCGGCAAGTATTCGCGCTCAAAGAAGGCCTGGAAGTCTTGGTAAGCGGGCACGATGGCCTGCGCGATCAAGGCCTGTGCTTCGGCCTGCAAGCGCGCAACCGCCGCGTTGCCAAAACGTGCTGGCAGCTGCGCGAAGGCGCTGTAAAACGGGCTCTGCGTCGGATCGGCCAAAACCTCTGCACTCACTTGCATCTGCAACTGCGGCAGCACCCGCTCCATCAGCAGCCGTGGCTGGGTGCGCCTCTCGTGTGCCGCGCGACGCAGCAACTCTGTGTATTGCGCCAAATAGTTTGGCAAGCCGCGCAGGCGTTGCAGCCACACCTCGACATCGGCCACGCGGTCCAAGGGCATGATCTCGGCCAACTCATTCAGGCTTTGCGGCCCCTCGCGGGCGCTGATGGCATAGGCCAGAGGCTGAAACGGCAGCACCGCCAGACGCGCGCGCAACTCATGCTCAAAGAGATCGAAGTTCAGCTGCTCCTCGGCAGGCAAGGCTTCACGCGGCAGCGCCAGCAGTCGCGATAGGGCCGCGCGGTTGGCGGCTTCGCTAGCGGCTTGGGCGGCGGAGCTCAGGTCGGGCCACAAGGCATTGAAGCGAGGGTCACCGATATAGGTGGCGGTGATGGGGTTCTCGGCCAGTTCGCGGTCCCAGCATTCGGCAAAGAGGGTATGCAGCTGCTGGATGGGGCTTGATGTTTCGGTGCAGGCGTGTGGAGGCATGAGCAAAAAACGATCGAGGGGCGCGGGCCGGGTGCTTCACATTTTTTTTCAATCAGGCAACACCTGGCCCCCAGGGCGGACGGCATCATCCTAGGCATGAATCGCCTATCCGTCTATGGGAGCGCGCCGCCAAGCCGGCGACTGTTGCTTCAGGGTCTGTTGCTGGGCTGGGGCGCGGGCCTGTCGCCGGTTTGGCTTACACCGACCCAAGCCCGCACGCTCGGGTCATCGCCTGAGAGCTTGAATCCCGAAGAGCGAGCCTTTCATGCGCTGAACCGATTGGGCTTTGGCCCCAGCCCCGCCGATGTGAGCGCGATGCGGCGGCTTGGGGCCACGAACTGGCTGGAGCAGTTTTTGCGACAGCAGCTGCAGCCCTCGGCCAGCTTGCCGGCTGAGCTGCAAACGCAAATGCAGGGCTTGGAGACATTGAATTGGAGCCAGGCGGCCTTGCTGGCACGCTTTCGGCAAGCGCGTGAAGTGGGCAAGCAGGGCAGCAAGGTCAGCCAGCGCGAAGGGCGCAGGAGACCCGACATGGGCGCAGCGCCAAGCGAGTCCGCCGACGCGGCCCAAACTGCGCCGTTGAAGAGCGCCGAGCAAAGCCGGCGCGAGTTGATTCGGCCTTTGGTGCTGGATGCGTCCAAGCACAGGCTCTTGCGCGCCCTGGCCTCACCGGCGCAGCTGGAAGAGGTCTTGGTGGACTTCTGGTTCAACCACTTCAATGTGTACGCCGGCAAAGGGCCGGTGGGGGCCTTGGTGGGCAGTTATGAGCGCGAGGCGATCCGGCCTTTTGTGTTCGGCAAATTCCGCCAGATGCTGGGCGCCGTGGCCAAGCATCCGGCCATGCTGATCTATCTCGACAATGCGCAAAGCGTGGCGCCCGACTCCCTGGCCGTGGCGCGCGCCAGTGCACGACGCGCCAGCCAGGGCGAGGCCGGGCTGCCCCGCGCCACCGGCTTGAATGAAAACTATGCCCGCGAGTTGATGGAGCTGCACACCCTGGGTGTGGACGGCGGCTATACCCAGCGGGATGTGAGCGAGTTGGCTCGCATCCTCACCGGTTGGACGCTGGACTACCGTGCGGTGCTGCGTGCCAGCCGGGGCGAGTCGGTGGCGGGTGAGCTGTTTGTGTTTGACGCCACTCGGCATGACCGGGGCAGCAAGCAATGGCTGGGTCGGCAGGTGCAGGCCGCCGGTCAGCAAGAGGGCGAGTTCGCCTTGGATGTGCTGGCTGCGCACCCAGCAACGGCGCGCCATCTGGCCTTCAAGTTTGCGCAAGCCTTTGTCAGCGATGTGCCGCCGCCCCCCTTGGTCAGCCATTTGGCCGAGCGATTCATGCAAAGCCAGGGCGATTTGCGCGTGTTGGTGCAAAGTCTTTTGAATTCTGAGCAGTTCTGGAGCCGCGAGGCGTTTCAGTGCAAGTTCAAAACGCCGTACCGTTATGTGCTGTCCAGCCTGCGCGCCATGGGCCTGCATTTGGATGATGCGCCGGGTGCTTTGGCCCAGTTGGCTCAAGCCGGCATGCCTTTGTACGGCGCCGCCACGCCGGACGGCTACAAAAACACCCGGGAAGCCTGGATGAACCCCGAAGCCTTGGCGCAACGCATGCAATGGGCGCAAGGCCTCAACCGTGTCGCTCGCAGGGCCGCCGGCGGACGCCTCAGCAGTGAAGAGCTGCAGGCCACCTTGGGGGCGAGCTTGTCCGAGCGCAGCCGTCAGACCTTGGCCAATGAGCCGGCCGAACTGCGGCTGGCCCTGCTCTTGGGCAGCCCCGACTTCATGCACTTTTGATCGGAGCGCTGCCTTCATGAGTACAAGGCGAGATTTTCTGGGCCAAGCCTCGGCGCTGTGCGCCCCTCCCAAGATGGCTGCCTTGGCCGTCAGCGCGGGCTGGAGCTTGCGCGCCTGGCCAGCGTCAACTTCTGCGACCAGGGTTCAGGGCAAGGCCGCGAGTGGAGGCGCGCGCAAGCTGGTGGTGGTGCTGCTGCGCGGCGCCATCGATGGGCTGAGCGTGGTCGTGCCGTTTGAAGACCGCCATTACCAAGCGGCGCGCAGCGGCATTCGCCTGGCCGGCCCGGGCGAACCGGGCGGCGTGATGCGCTTGAATTCGCAGTTTGGCCTGCACCCGGCTTTGGCCCCGCTGCTGCCGCACTGGCAACAAGGCCTGCTGAGTTTTGTACATGCCAGTGGATCGCCCGAGCCCAGTCGCTCGCACTTTGATGCGCAAGACTTTTTTGAGAGCGGCACGCCCGGCGTCAAAAGCACGCCCGACGGCTGGATGAACCGCTTATTGGCCCAGCTGCCCGGGCCGACAAGTCCGACGCGCGCACTCAGCATGGGCGCAACACCGGCGCGCATCTTCTCGGGCACGGCCTCGGTGGCGAGTTTGGGCCTGGGGCCACGCGCGCTCGACCTCAAGGCCATCGACGACCCGCGTCTGCAAGCCGGGCTGGCCAAGCTCTATGCCCAAGATCCGGCCTTGTCGCGCAGCCTGCAAGACAGCCGCGAGGGCCGGGCCGAAATGCAGCGCAGCCTGGCGCAAGCGAGCCAGGACATGGCGCCGCCAACGCCTTCGCGCGACAGCAGTGGCGCGCAAGCCTTGCAGCTCGCCTCGCAAGCTGACCAAGGCGCGGCCTCGGCGCGAACGTTTGCGACGGATGCGCGCCGCATGGGCCAGCTGATTCGGCGTGACCCGCACACCCAGCTGGCCTTCACCTCGGTGGGCGGCTGGGACACCCATGTCAACCAAGGCGGGGCGCAGGGGCAGTTGGCGAATAAATTGGCCAGTTTGGGCGAGGGCCTGGAGGCGCTGGCCCAGGGTTTGGGCGAGGCGATGCGTGACACGGTGATCGTGGTTTGCAGTGAATTTGGCCGCACCCTGCGGCAAAACGGCACCGGCGGCACCGACCATGGACGCGGCAATGTGATGTGGATCATGGGCGGCCCGGTGGCGGGTGCGCAGGTGTTGGGCGAATGGCCGGGGCTGGATGCTGCGGCGCTGGAGGAGGGGCGTGATCTGGCCGTGACCAGTGACTCCAGGCAAGTGTTCGCGGCCTTGCTGCAAAGACACTTGGGACTGTCGCAAGAGCGAGTGGCGGAGGTTTTTCCCCGGCTCAGCGGCAGCTGGTCGGATGCTGGGCGGCTGCTGCGAACTTGAGACTTTTTACCGGCATTCGGTGGCTGGGAAAATCCCTAGCGCAGCCAGCGCAGAAATGAGCAAGCCCTGGCCTAGACTGCCCCGATGCAAGACGGATCAGCAAGCAAAACAAACCTTTGGACTCGACGGCATTGCCTGGCCGCGAGCACGGCGCTGGCTTTGTCCGGCCCGGGGGCTTCATGGGCGCTGGGCAGCGCCACTGCGGGCGCGGAGCCCAGCAGCGCCGCCAGTGCGCAGGCCTCGAGCGGGTCTCGTAAATCATCGTCTCTGATGACGGTGCGCCACGATATGCAGCCCTTGCAAGGGGAGGAGGCCTCGTTTGCACTGGCCGTGCTGACCCTGCTGCTCAACAAAACGGTGGCCAGCCATGGCCCTTATCAATTCGATGCGCTGCCGCCGCGCGACAACATCACCCAAAGCCGCACCATGCTGGAATTGCGCAGCGGTGAGTTGGACGTGGTTGCCAGCATGAATTCGCGCGAGCGCGAGGCCGATGGCCTGCAGGTGCGCGGTTGTTTGCGGCGGGGCTTGAATGGCATCCGCCTGCCCATTTGTCTGGCAAGCCGGCAGGCGGAGTTTGAAGGCATTCAATCCCTGGCACAGGCGCGCCAGTTCAGCATTGCACAGGTGGCGCACTGGCCTGACGCCGCAGTCTTGGAGGCCAACGCCTGGCCGACGCAGCGCATTCCCAAGCTGTCGATTTTTCAGGCGATGTTGGAGCGACGGCGCTTTGACTTGTTTGCGCTGGCTTCGGACGAGGCCTATGGCATCGTCGATGCGCTGCCGAATCTGGTGGTGCTCAAACAGTGGGCGATTGCCTACCCGTCGACCTATGCCTTCATGGTCAGCCACAAGCGACCCGATCTTGCCGCACGCTTGCGCCAAGGGTGGCGGGCGGTTCAAGCCGACGGCAGCTTTGAAGCCTTGCATGACAAGGCCGTGGGCTGGCAGGTGCGCAAGTCCCATCTGGCCGAGCGGCGTTGGCTGATCTTGGACAACCCGGATCAGCCGCCCGAGGCCTTGCAGCAGGACCCCAAGCTCTGGCATCCCTTGGTGCGGCAGCGCTTGATTCAGCCCTTGTTGCGCAAGGCCTGAGCCTTAAGTTCAGACCAGGCGCTGTCCGGCGGCGTCAAACCAATGCAGGCGCTGGGCATCGAAGCCAAAACGAACGGCGTCGCCCGCGGCCAAGCTGGCTTGCCCTGGCAAGACGGCGCAAACCGAGCGTTCGCCGGCCGACATCCACAGCAGATGTTGGTTGCCCAGCGGCTCCACCAGATCGACCACGCCTGAGAAGGGCTGCTCGGCCCCGATCAACACATCCTCGGGTCGCACGGCCAGGCTGAGGGCCCCGGCTTTTGCCGCCGGGCCGTCAAGCTGCAGCGGGCCGGCGCAAAAACGCCCATCGCGCAACTCGCCCGGGAGGTGGTTGATGCCGGGCGAGCCGACAAAGCTGGCCACGCGCAAGCTGCTGGGGCGTTCGTAGACCTCGGCGGGGCTGCCGATCTGCAAGATCTCGCCCTGGTACATGACCACGATGCGGGTCGCCAGGGTCATGGCCTCCACTTGGTCGTGGGTCACATAAATCATGGTGTTGCCCAGGCGTGCATGCAGCTGTTTGAGCTCGCGGCGCAGCTCGGTGCGCAGCTTGGCGTCGAGGTTGGACAGCGGCTCATCCAGCAGCAGCAAGTCGGCTTCACGCACCAAGGCGCGGCCGATGGCAACGCGTTGGCGTTGGCCGCCCGAGAGCTGCGCGGGGCGGCGCTCCAGCAAGGGCTCCAGCTGCAGCATCGCAGCAGCTTTGGCAATGCGACGGTCCTTTTCCTCTTTGGGCAAGCCCGCCATGCGCAGCGGGAAGCCCAGGTTGTCGCGCACGCTCATGTGCGGGTACAGGGCATAACTTTGAAACACCATGCCCAGGCCGCGCTCGCTGGGCGGGGCCGTGCTCATGTCTTTGCCGCCGATCAAGAGCCGCCCGCCGCTGATGGGGTTGAGGCCGGCGATGCTGTGCAAAAGTGTGGACTTGCCGCAGCCCGAGGGGCCCAGCAGCACCAAAAATTCGCCGGCCTGGACCTCGAGATTGAGCCTTTGGATGACCTCATTGCCGCCGAAACAGATGTTCAGGTCTTGGATCAGAACGTGGCTCAATTCATACCCCTTGTTTGAGCTTTGATTGGAAAGGCGTGTTTGGCGCTTGCCACTCAGTTCTCCTTGTAGATGCGCACCCAGTCCACGCTCATCTGGGCCGGGAAGACGGTGCTGGCATCTGGCGAGCCCGGCCAGTCGCCGCCGACGGCCAGATTCAGAATCAGGAAAAAAGGCCGTTCAAACACCCAGCTGCCGCCCGCAGGCAGGGTGGCCGGCGTGAGTCGGTGGTATTCGACGCCATCGACCAGCCAGATGATTTCATTCGGCCGCTTGATGATGCTGAAGACATGGAAGTCGTCCGACACCGGCCGTTTGAAGTCAAAGGGCTTGCCCGCGCCTTGGGCGCCCGAGTAGCCGGGGCCGTGCGCGGTGCCATAGGCGGTGTTGGGCGTTTTGCCCACGTATTCCATGATGTCGATTTCACCGGCGGCCGGCCAGGCCAACTTGTCGGCCCCCAGGCTCCAGAAGGCCGGCCAAATGCCTTGGCCGCCGGGCACTTTGATGCGGGCTTCAACCTTGCCGTAAGTGAAGGTCACTTTGCCTTGGCTGAGAATGCGGCCCGAGCTGTAGTCGCAGGGCTTGCCATGCCAGCAGGGCCCCGCATTGGGCTGGCGCTCGGCCTTGATGGTTAAAAAGCCCTTGCCGTCCAGAAAGGTGTTGCGGGTGGAGGCGGTGTAGTACTGCAGCTCGTGATTGCCCCAGCCGCCGCTTTCTTGGTTGCCCAAGTCATAGCCCCAGTGTGCGCTGTTGGGTGCGCTGCCGGCGGGGCCGTCAAACTCATCGGACCACAGCAGGGTCCAGCCGGCGTTGGCGCTCGGCGTGGCACTGGCTGCGGCCGGCGCGGCCACACTGCCGCCGCCCCCGCAGCCAACCAACAGGGCCAACAAGGCCGGCAGGGCGGGGCTCAGGGGCTTGCGCACAACCGATGCTGCGCCTTGTTTCATGCCTGGCCTCCGGCCTGACGCCATTGCTGCAGAAAGTCGCGGTACCAAAGCGCGCTGGCCTTGGGCGTGCGCTTGAGGGTTTGGTAGTCCACATGGACGATGCCAAAACGCTTGGCGTAGCCGTAGGCCCACTCAAAGTTGTCCATCAAGCTCCACACCATATAACCGTCCACTTGCACGCCACGCTCGCGAGCCACCGTCACGGCGGCCATATGCGCTTGCAGATAGCTTTGGCGGTCGAGGTCTTGCACCGGGCCTTCGGCGGGCAGCTTGTCGGGGAAAGCGCCGCCGTTTTCGGTGATGAAGACCGGCGGCAGATGTGGGTAGTCGGCCTTCATCTGGCACAGGATGTCGGTCAGGCCTTCGGGGTAGATTTCCCATTCCATATCGGACACCGGCAGGCCGTGGGCGCGGGCGCTCCAGTGTTGGCCCGAGGCCTGTGCCACATGGCGGGTGTAGTAGTTGATGCCCAGATGGTCCATGGGCGTTTGCAAAACAGCCATGTCACCGGCTTCGATCTTTGGTGCATCGGCGCCCAATTCATCAATGATCTCTTGCGGGTAGTGGCCGCGCAGCAGCGGGTCGCTGTACCAGCGGCGGCTCAGCGCATCGGCGCGGCGGGCCGCGGCAATATCGTCCGGCATGGCCGAGGCCGGCATGCTGGGGCCCATATTCAGCACGATACCCAGATTGGCGCTCGCGCCATCGGCGCGCATCGCCTGCAGGGCCAGGCCATGGCTGAGCATCAGGTGATGTGAGACCTGGGCCGCAATGGCGCGGTTCTTGATGCCGGGAGCATGCACACCCACATCATGGCCCAAGGTTGCGGCGCACCAGGGTTCGTTGTGGGTGGAGATCATGTGCAGGCGGTCGCCCAAGTGCTTTTGCACATGGCGGGCGTAGTCGACAAAGCGATGCGCCGTTTCACGATTGGCCCAACCGCCTTGGTCTTGCAAGGCCTGCGGCAGGTCCCAGTGGTAGAGCGTGGCCACGGGCTTGATCTGGCGCTTGAGCAGGCCGTCAACCAGGCGTTCGTAGAAGTCCAGCCCTTCGGGGTTGAAGGCGCCGTGGCCCAGGGCCTGCACCCGTGGCCAGGCAATCGAGAAGCGATAGCAGTTGACGCCCAAGGACGCGATCAGGTCCAGGTCTTCTTCGAGACGGTGGACGTGGTCGCAGGCAATGTCGCCATTGCTGGCATCGCTGATGGCGCCGGGCTGACGGCAAAAGCGGTCCCAGATCGATTCGCCGCGGCCATGCTCATGCACCGCACCTTCAATTTGAAAGCTGCTGGTGGCGACGCCAAACAGAAAGTCGGAAGGAAATTTCTTGTGCATAGGTGTGGTGGCTTGCATTACTTGACGGCGCCGGTGGTCAGGCCGGCAATCAGTTGGCGGGATGAAAGAACGAAGAGCACGATCAGCGGCAGGGTGGCAATGGCCGAACCGGCCATGATGGCGCCCCATTCAGTGTTGACGGTGGCCTGCAGGCTGCGCAGTGCCAGCGGCAGCGTGTAGTTCTCGCTATTGCGCAAGACCACCAGCGGCGCCATGAAGTTGTTCCACGAGGCGATGAAGGTGATCAGCCCCAAGGTGCCCAAAGCCGGCCGCATCAGTGGCAGCGCGATATGCCAGTAGATGCCGAGTTCGCTGCAGCCATCGATGCGAGCGGCCTTGAGCAACTCGGCCGGCACCGAGGCGGCGGCAAACTGGCGCATCAGATAGATGCCGAAGGCGCTGGCCGCACCCGGGATGTAAAGCGCGCGCTGGGTGTCGATCCAGCCCAGAGCGTCCATGACCATGAAGTTGGGAATCATGGTCATGAAGGGCGGCACCAACATCGTGCCCATCACCAGCAGGAAGAGCGGACGCTTGAAGCGGAACTCCAGCATGGCGAAGGCATAGCCAGCCATCGAGCAAAACAGCAGGGTCAGGGCCGTGGACATCAGCGCCACATAGAGGCTCCAGCCCAGATTGCGCCAAAAGGGCAGGCGACTGGTCAGCGTGGCCATATTGCGCTCCAACTCACCGCCAAACCACAGCGGTGGCGGCACATTGAAGATGGCGGCGTTGGACTGTGTCGCAAACACAAACATGAAGTAGAAGGGCGCCAGCATCAGCAGGGCACCGAAGCCGACCACGACGTAGGCGGCGAGGCGGGATGGCGTGGCTTTCATGCCTGGCGCTCCTTGAAGGCTTTGTTGGTCAGCCAGGTCATCAGCACCAAGAGCGCGAAGAGCAACCAAGAGATCGCATTGGCGGCGCCAAAGTCGCTGAAATCAAAAGCCAGGCGATAGACATACATGGCCACCGTCATGGCCGCTTGGCCGGGGCCGCCACGGCCGCTGGTGAGGATGAAGGGCTCCTCGAACAACTGCATGCCGCCGATGATGCTCAGGGTGACGCCGAACAAAATCATGGGCCGCAGCGCCGGCAAGGTGATGTAGCGGAACTGCGACCAGGCGCCGGCGCCATCCAGCCTTGCGGCTTGATACAGGTCGCGCGGAATGGTTTGCAGCGCGGCCAGATACAGCACCAGGTTGAAGCCCAGATAGCGCCAGAACACCACCATGGCCACCGCAGGCTTCAAGGTCTGTGGCTGCCACAGCCAGTTGATCGGCTCGATGCCGAAGACGCTGTGCAGCAGCACATTGATCAGGCCGTAGTCGGTGGACAGCAGCGAGGTGAACATCATGGCGATGGCCACCGTCGAGGTGATGTAGGGCAAGAAGTAAGCGGCCGACACTGCATGACCATGGCGACCGAAGGCTTGATTGACAAACACCGCCAACGGTAGGGCCACCAAATGCTGGGGCACGCCGGAGACCACGGCCAGCCACAAGGTGTTTTTCAAAGACTTCCAGAACCAGGCGTCGCCCAGCACGAACACAAAGTTCTCGCGGCCCACAAAACGCATGGCTTCCAGGCCTGCGGTGGGCTCCCAGCTCTGAAAAGCCATCCACAAAGAGAACAACAAAGGGAAGAGGCCGAACACTGCAAACAGCAGCAAGAAGGGGCTGAGCAAAAGATAGGGGGCCCATTGCGGCGGCAGCCGCAGTCGCCGTGAGGAATTGGAATGCTGAGTCATGGGGCCGCTTTCATCGGGTGGCGCGATGCACCAGCAGCGCTTGGGCATCGGCCAGGGCCTGCGGGATGGGCTTGCCGTAGATCAGCACGTTGTCGAGCTCGCCGTTGACCACCTCTTCGGCAAACTTGTTCTGCCGATGCAGGGGGCGCGCTGGAATGCGCCGTGCCGCCTCGCGCCACAGCTGGCGCGCTCGCTGCCCGCCCAAGAATTCCACGGGTTCGTCAAAGAAGGGGTCCTCATGGGCCGACAGCAGGGCCGGGAAGGCGTCTTGGCTTTTGAAGCCTTGCAACTGCAGGTCCCGGTTCAGCGTCAAATACTGGATCAAGGACCAAGCCAGCGCTTTCTTGGCCGGGTCCGAGCGGCGCGGAATTGAGTAGTAAGTGCCACCCCAACCGGCAAAGCTTTGACCCGGCAGTTGCGCAACGCGCCACAGGCCTTTGGTGCCGGGCGCCACGCTATGGGCCATTTGCCCAGCCATCCAGGCGCCGGATAACTCCGTGGCCAAGCGGCCCCGGCGCAGATGCTCGCTCCAGTCATTGCGCCAGGTGTCGACAATGGCATCCAGGCCGAGTTGCCGGCTTTGCTGTGCCAGCTGAAACGCACGTTGGAAGTGGGCCGAAGTGATGCTGGGGCGCCCTTGTGCGTCAAAGTAAATGCTCTGACCGGCGGGTGTGCTGGCAAACAGCACGATGTCCTTTAAATAGCGGGCATGGGCGAACAGATAGGCGCCGGTGCGGGCTTTCAATTGCACCCCGGCCTGTACATAGCTCTCCCAGCTTTCGCACAAGTCCTTGATTTCCAGCCCAGCGCGTTGCAACAGGTCGGCGCGGTAGAACAGCGAGCCGGGGCCGATGTCGGTGGGCAGGGCCACGACAGCGCCCTCTCGATTGCGGGCTTGCTCAAAGGCGAAAGGCACAAAGCGCTCGCGCAAGGCTTCCGCCTGATAGGGCGGCTGCGACAGGTTTTGCAAACCCGCGCCCAGCGAGAAACGGCCCATATACATGGTTTCCAGCGCCATCACGTCGGGCAACAGTGAGCCGCTGCTGGAGGAGGACAGGGCGGTCGTCATGGCCGTGTGGTGGTCGTCGTACTGACGGCTGATGACCTCGACCTCAATGCCCCCTTGCGTCTTTTGCCAAGCCGGCAGGGCGCCTTTGATGATTTGGTCCACCATGGGAAAAGCGGCGACCACCAGTCGCTGCCCGGTGGGGCTGCTGCTGGCCCGACTGCTGGGTGCGAGGCTGGTCATAGGCGCCAGCGCGGCAGCGGCCAGCAATCGGCGTCGGCGAGGATGGGGCATGGTTGTCTCGACTCTTATCGTTTTGAAAGCGCTTGAAAGCGTTTTCATGATTCTGGATGCAAGACTCGAGCGCGCCCAACAGCGTAAACCCTAGCATGGCTGTGTTTGTTGGCCTGAAATGGCGCGCTCAAGCCGCCGTACACTGCGGCACCATCATCGCCCAAGGAGGCTGTGTGCCGAGTAAAACGCCAGAAAAGTCTTCCCGTCCAGCGCCAGTTAAGAAAGCGCCTTCATTGCGTGCCGATGGTCGTGGCGAAGGGGTGGTGACCCTGGAGATGGTGGCCCAACGCGCCGGGGTTTCGCCCAGCACGGTCTCGCGTATTTTGAATGGCACGGCCATCGTCAGCGAGGCCAAGAAAACCGCTGTGGATGAGGCCATCCGCACACTGGGCTTCAGGCCCAATCCGGTGGCGCGCGGCTTGGCCGGAGGTCGCACCATGAGTGTGGGCGTGGTGACGCAGCGAATTGCCAGTCCCTTTTACGGCGAGGCGCTGAGCGGCATCGAGGTGGCGCTGGAGGCGGCCGGCTATGTGCCGCTATTCGTGAGCGGCAACTGGAACGAGGTGGACGAGCGCAAGGCCATTGAGTCGCTGCTGTCGCGGCGGGTGGATGGTGTGATCGTGCTGGCCGGGCGGCTCAGCAACCCAGACTTGAAGCAATTGCTCTCTAGCGTGCCCTCGGTGGTGGTGGGGCGCCAGCCCAGTGCCAGCGGCCTGTTCAGCTTCAGCTTCGACAACCGCGCGGGTGCGCGCTTGGCCACACAGCATTTGATCGATCTGGGTCATCGCCGCATTGCGCTGTTGCAAGGGGATTTGATCCATGAAGATGCGATTGAGCGGCAAAGCGGCTATTTGGATGCCCTGTCTGCCGCGGGCATCACGGTGGACCCGCGATTGATTGTGCAGAGCGATTACACCGAGGCGGGCGGCATGCTGGCCGTCAGCCGTTTGTTGGAGCGCGAGGTGGGGTTCAGCGCCATTTTCAGCTCCAACGATCAAATGGCCTATGGCGCAATGCTGGGCTTGTCGCGGCGCAATCTGCGGGTGCCGGATGATGTGTCGGTGGTGGGTTTTGACGACTTGACCATGTCGCGCTACACCATGCCGCCGCTGACCACGGTGCGCCAATCGGTCTATGAGACGGGCACCCAGGCGGCCACCGCCATGCTGGCCCTGCTGCAGGGCACTCAGCCCCAGGTGAGCTTGCCTGCACCCGAATTGGTCCTGCGAGAGTCGGCGCGCCGCGCCGCGCGATGAGGTCGGCGGGGCTCTGAGGCATTGGGCTCAGGGTCGAGGTGTTGTGCCCGATAAAGGCGGTGGCTTCAGCCTAGGGGTGTCTGACTTGGGGCGTTGCTCAAAACCGCCAACCTAGGGTGTGCCCCAATTTGAAAGCGCTTGCAGATGCGCGATTCTCCAAATCGATGAAAGCGCTTTCAGTGCTATTCATTCGATAAAAGCCCAAATTACATCGGAGACAAGCTCATGAGAAACCCTCGCCCCGTCTGCCGTCTGTCCCTTTTGGCCAGTGCGGCCGGCCTCTTGGTGGCCGGCATGAGCGCACAGGCTCAGCAGGGCACAACTGCGGCGCCGCTGCCCCCTTCTGCAGCCGCTTCTGCGCCGAAATCACCAGATGCACAGCAACTCGACACGGTCGTTGTGACCGGTATTCGGCAAAGCTTGGAAACCTCGCTGAGCTTGAAGCGCAATGCGCGCGGGGTGGTGGACGGCATCGTGGCCGAGGAAATCGGCAAGTTCCCCGATGCCAACTTGGCCGAGTCCATGCAGCGCATTGCCGGTGTGTCCATCGACCGCAGCAATGGCGAAGGCTCCAAGGTGACGGTGCGCGGCGTGGGTCCTGATTTCAACCTGGTGCTGCTCAATGGCCGCCAGATGCCGGCCTCCAGCTTGGGCGCGACCTTTGCGTCGAACTCGCGCTCGTTTGACTTTGCCAACCTGGCTTCCGAAGGGATTGCCGCGCTGGAGGTCTACAAGACCAGTCGTGCAGAGAATCCGACTGGCGGCATTGGCGCCACCATCAATATCAAGACCGCCCGTCCCTTGGAGAACCCTCGGCAAGTCGCCAGCCTGGGCGTGAAGCTGGTCAGCGATGAGTCCAACAAGCGCCTGCCGGATTCGATGAAGGGCACCCAGGCGACGCCTGAGTTGTCGGGCATCTACAGCAATGTGTTCGCAGACGGTACCTTCGGTATTGCCCTGGTCGGCAGCTATCAAAAGCGCAATGGTGGCTACAACCAAGCCGCGGTGGACGCGGGCTGGCGCACTTTCAAGGGCGACGAGCAAAACTGGGGCACCATTCCTTTGCCTGGGCAGGCCGGTGCGGACAAGATCACCAACCGCCCCAAAGCCACCGATCTGTATGTGGTGCCGCAAGAGCTGCGCTACAGCCTGAACGCGTTTGAGCGCACCCGCACCAATGGTCAGTTGGTCTTGCAGTTCCGTCCCTTCAAGGATTTGACGGCCACCGTCGATCACACCTATTCGGAAAACAAGATCCACTCCAAGCGCTCAGAGCTCTCGGCATGGTTCAACTTTGGCCCTTCGTCGTCCAGCTGGACCAATGGCCCGATTGCCACGCCGATTCAATACACCGAGACCTATCCGGCCAGCGGTCCGGCCGACGTGGCCATGGCTGGCAGCATTTACGGCACCAAGAACAAAAATCAATCGACCGGTGTGAACCTGGCTTGGAAGGCCTCGAACAATTTGTCGTTTGATTTCGACGCGCACCATTCCACCGCCACTTCGGGCGCGGACAGCCCCTATGGCAGCAACTCGACCCTGGGCGTGTCCATGCAAAACCGCGCTTTTGCAACGGCCGACTTCTCGCAAAAATTCCCCATCCTGAGCATTGGCCTGCATGGCGATCCGGCGGCCTCGCCCAGCTTGCTGCAGGTGACCGGATCGAGCTTCCGCAACAGCTATATGCGCAATGAGATCGACCAAGCGCAACTCAAGGGAAAATACGTGCTGTCTGACAGCTCGGGCCTGGACTTTGGCGTGGGCTTCACCAAGGTGAACAACCGCACGGCGTTTGCCAATGTGCAGCAGGACGATTGGGGTGGCCACAACAAGCCATCCGACTATGACGATGCCTTGTGGAAGCCGGCCAAGCTGCAAGACTATTTCGCCCATTCCTTCGGCGCGGCCAATGGCTCGGGCCTGTTCAACAACTTCTATCTGTGGGACTTCGAAGCCGTGCGTGCTGCGGCCATCAAGGCCGACAAGAGCGACAAGTGGTTTGTGCCTTCCTCGGACTTCACCGATGATCGGCGCACGCAAGAAAAGTCCACCAGCGCCTTTATTCAGTACGTGAAGGACTGGGAGTGGGGTGTGCCCATGAATCTGGCCATGGGCTTGCGCTATGAGCGCACCACGGTCAATTCGCAGGCCTTGGTGCCCATCGTCAAGGGCATCAACTGGGTGAGTGCCAATGAGTTTGCATTGGTCAAGGGAACTTCGGACTTCACCGCGCTGTCCGGCAGTTACAACTACTACTTGCCCAGCATCGACTATGAAGCGGAGTTGAGCGACAAGATCAAGATGCGAGCCAGCTATGGCGAGACCATTGGTCGCCCGGGCTGGGGGGCGATTCAAGGCGGCGTGACCTTGTCGGACTTCCGCGTCAACGGCGGCTCGGGCAGCCAGGGCAACCCGGCGCTGAAGCCTCTGCTGTCGAAGAACTTTGACCTCTCGGCCGAGTTCTACTACGCCAAGGGCAGCTACGCAGCCTTGGGCCTGTTCAAGAAGAACATCAGCAACTTCATCGGCTCCAGCACCTTGCAGGCCAAGCCCGCCGGCTTGACCACGCCCATCAATGGTCCGCTGTACAACGAGGCCGTGGCCAAGAACTGCGCCACCAAGGATGCGGTGTGCATTCGCAACTACATCCTGAACACCTACAACGGCACACGCGGCGTGGTGCGTACTGGCTTTGACGGCACCGGCAACCCAGTCGGCACCATTGCCGGCCAGCCCGGCGATCCAGAAGCCGTGTTCACCATCAGCGCGCCCAGCAACCAGCGCAGCGATCACATCAAGGGCTTGGAGTTCAATATCCAGCACAGCTTTGGCAGCAGCGGCTTTGGCGTCGCCGCCAACTACACCTTGGTGAAGTCAGGTCTGAAGTACGACAACAGCAATCTGACCGAGCAGAACGCGCTCTTGGGCCTGGGCAACTCGGCCAATTTGGTGGGCTTCTTTGAGAACTCGAACTTCAGCATTCGCGCCGCCTACAACTGGCGTGATGAGTTCCTCAGCAGCACCACGGCCGATGTGTTTGGCTCGGCGGGTCCGGCTTACACCGACGCCTATGGGCAGTGGGACCTCAGTCTGGGTTATAAGTTCAGCAAGAACCTGAGTGTGAACTTCGAAGCGCTCAATCTGAACGACGGTCTGCAACGCATTCGCGGCCGCGCCAAGGAAGAAACGCTGTACTCCACCCAGACCGGCCGTCGCTACAGCTTGGCGGCGCGCTACACCTTCTGACCTTTCTTGACCGACGAGACGACCTGATGCGCGCTGCACTGCTGGACAATGTGAGCCACCGGAACCTGCGCTTGCAGACCCGGCTGAACCCGGCTTGGGGAGATGCTGTGAGTGCCGTGCCCACGGTGCCCGCAGAGTTCAAGCGGCTGCAGGCGCATTTCCCGGTCGTCTTTCAACAAAGCTCACAGGCGGGCGGTTTCCAGCCGGTGGCTTTGTTGGGCCTGCTGGGCGAGTGCAACAGCTTTTTGGGCTTGAGTGGCGCCGAGCCCTGGCAAGCGGACCACCTGCCTTGGGCCCTGGAACGCCAGCCTTTGCTGGTGGGCCGCGATGGCGATCAGGGTTGGGTGGTGCACATTGACCTGGACAGCCCGCGATTGAGTGAAAGCCAAGGTGAGCCCTTGTTTTTGCCCAATGGCGGGCAGTCGCCCGTACTTGAGCGGCGCGTTGCCGTCTTGCAGGCCTTGCATGAAGGCATGCAGGGTTTGCCGGACTTCATGGGCGCCTTGCTGCAGTATCAATTGCTGGAGCCCATGAGCTTGGATATCGAGCAAGCCGATGGCTCGATGCGCAGGATCTCGGGCTACTACGTCATCGACGAAGAGCGCTTGGAGGCGCTGCCCGGCAGCGCGGTGGCGGCCTTGCACGAGGCGGGCCATTGGTTTCCTATTGCCATGGCGGTGGCTTCGCT
The DNA here is from genome assembly GCA_945952065.1 of uncultured Burkholderiales bacterium. Lineage (GTDB taxonomy): Bacteria > Pseudomonadota > Gammaproteobacteria > Burkholderiales > Burkholderiaceae_C > Paucibacter_A. Next base: position 105,903 of record CAMFGY010000014.1, read on the forward strand.
GTCGCGGATTCCCGTCTTGCTTGCGCGTGAGCAGCGGCTTGCGCAGGCTTGAGGCTTGGGCTGAGTTGAGTCCTGGGTATGCAGGCACTTAAGGAGTGGCCGATCGCAGCGCCGGGGCAGCTGCCGCCTCAGGTGCTGATCAGCGATGAGCCTTGCGTGCTGCGTGGGCTGGTGTCGCATTGGCCCTTGGTGCAGGCCAGTCAGGGGGCGCCAGACGCAGCAGCGGCTGCGGCGGCGTGCCTGCAATCGATGTGGCGCGATGCCACGGTGGGCGTGTTTCAGATGGAGGCCGCCACGCGGGGCTGCATCGCCTACACCGAGGACTTCAGCGGCTTCAACTTCAGCCGCCAGTTCATGCCTTTCGATCAGCTCTTGGCGGCGCTGCTGGCCTGTCGTGAGCAAGAGCCTTCGCCCTATGTGTACATGGGTTCGACCACGGTGCAGACCTGCTTACCGGGATTTGCCGCCGGGCACGCCCTGCATATGGCCACTCAGGAAGAACCGTTGATCAGCTTGTGGCTGGGCAACCAGATTCGGGTGCCCGCGCATCAGGATTGGCCTTCCAATCTGGCCTGTTGCGTGGCGGGGCGGCGGCGCTTCACTTTGTATCCGCCGGATGCGGTGGGCGATCTCTACATCGGCCCCTTGGACCTCACGCCCGCGGGGCAGCCGATCAGCTTGGTGGATGATGCAGCGCCCGATCTGCAGCGCTTCCCGCGCTTTGCGCAGGCGCAAGCGTGCGCCCAGGTGGTGGAGTTGGCGCCGGGGGATGCGATTTACATCCCCAGCCTGTGGTGGCATCAGGTTGAGGGCTTGGATGACTTGAATGCCTTGATCAATTACTGGTGGCGGCGCAGCCCGGCGTGGTCCGATTCACCGATGCATGCGCTCTGGCTGAGCTTGGCCACGGTGCGTGATTTACCGCCCGCCGAGCGTGCGGCGTGGCGAGCCTTGTTTGAGCACTATGTGTTCGATGCCAATGCGCAAACAGCGGCCCATGTGCCGCCCCAGGCGCGCGGCCTGCTTGCGCCCTTGGATGAAACCGGCATGCGGCGCATGCGTGCATGGTTGATGAAAAAACTGAATCGATGAGGTGATGATGACTGTGCAAACCTTTCCGAGCGAGGCCGCCCGCGCCAGCAATCCGGTGCGCCGCGTTGTGATTGCCGGTGGCGGCACCGCAGGCTGGATGACCGCCGCCCTGATGGGCAAGCTGATGGGCAAACAGTTGCAGATCCGCTTGGTGGAGTCCGATGAAATCGGCACCGTCGGCGTGGGCGAGGCCACCATCCCGGCCTTGCACCTGTTCCATGAGTTGCTGGGCATCAAAGAGGCCGAGTTCATGGCGGCCACCCAGGCCACTTTCAAGCTGGGCATTCAGTTCGAAGGCTGGAAGGCGCCGGGCCAAGACTACATCCACTCCTTTGGCATCACCGGCCAAGACCACTGGAGCGCCGGCTTTCAGCACTTCTGGCTGAAAGGGCGGCAGCGCGGCTTGGCGCAGCGCTATGGCGACTATTGCCTGGAGCTGCGCGCCGCCGAGGAGAATCGCTTTGCCCATCTGCCGCAAAACGGCATGAACTATGCCTACCATCTGGATGCCACGCGTTATGCACGTTATTTGCGCGGCTTGGCCGAGGCTCATGGGGTGCAGCGCATGGAAGGCAAGATCACCGAGGTGCTGCGCCACAGCCCCGATGGCGATTTGAGCGCCTTGCGCTTGGCGGATGGGGCTCTGGTGGAGGGTGATTTGTTCATCGACTGCACCGGCTTTCGCGCGCTCTTGCTGGGCGAAACCTTGGGCGTCGCCTACGAAGATTGGACCCACTGGCTGCCCTGCGACCGCGCTGTGGCGGTGCAAACCGCCTCCGTGCGCGAAGCGCCGCCCTACACCCGCTCTATCGCGCATTCCTTCGGTTGGCAGTGGCGCATTCCGCTGCAACACCGGGTCGGCAACGGCTTGGTCTACAGCAGCAAAGAGCTCTCGGATGCCGATGCGCCCGAGGTCTTGACGCGCCACGTCGAGGGCGAGCTCTTGATGAAGCCACGGCTGCTGCGCTTCACACCGGGCCAGCGCCGTGAAGTGTGGAGCCGCAATTGCATCGCCGTGGGCCTGTCCAGCGGCTTTATTGAACCGCTGGAGTCCACCAGCATTCATTTGATCCAGCGCGCGGCGATCCGCTTGATGCGCTTGTTCCCGGCCGGCGGGGTGCGCGAGGTGGACCGGGTGGAGTTCAATCGCCAGACCCAGGCGGATCTGGAACACATCCGGGACTTCATCATCCTGCACTACCATGTGACCGAACGCGATGATTCCGAGTTGTGGCGCCATGTGCGCAGCATGACCGTGCCCGAGACGCTGCGTCACCGCATCGAGCTCTTCAGCGAAACAGGCCGAGTCTTCCGGCCTTTGGATGAGCTGTTTGCCGAGAACTCTTGGATCCAGGTGATGCTGGGACAGGGCATCATGCCGCGCCAGCACCACCCGGTGGCCGATCTGATGGGCGACGTAGAGCTGCAGCAATTCCTGGACAACATTCGCCGCCAGGTGGCGCAGCGCTTGGCCGGCCTGCCGCAGCATGCCGCTTATGTGGAGCGCTTGTGCGCACCCTACCGAGCGGCCGCTTGAGGGCTTGTTCTTTCTTTCAGCTCAAGTCCGTGCTGCTGACGACGGACTTTTTTGCCTGTGCCTACCGTGATGACTGAAACCTACCCCCGTTTGCTGGGCGATATTGGCGGCACCAATGCCCGTTTTGCCTGGGCTGAGGCGCCCGAGGCTCCCGTGGCGCGTTGCGTCAACTACCGCTGCGCTGACTACCCCACCATTGCCGATGCGATTTCGAGTTATGTGACCGAGCATGCGCCGGCGCGCCCTCAGGCGGCGGCCTTGGGCATTGCCAATCCGATTGATGGCGATCAGGTGCGCATGACCAATGGCCATTGGTCGTTTTCGATTCAAGCGCTCAAGCGCGAGATGGGCTTGCAGCGCTTGTCGGTGGTGAATGACTTTACCGCCCTGGCGCTGGCCCTGCCCAGCTTGCAGCCCAGCCAGTTGCATGCCCTGGACGGCGGCACACCGGTGGCGGGCGAGCCTTTGGCGGTGTTGGGCGCTGGTACCGGCCTGGGCGTGGCCGGTTTGTTGCCGCTGCCCCATGGCGCGTGGCGGCCTTTGTCGGGGGAGGGGGGGCACGCCAGTCTGGCGGGGCAAGATGCTTTTGAAGATGCGGTGATTGCGCGGCTGCGCCAGCGCTTTGGCCATGTTTCGGCGGAACGCGCTCTATCTGGGCCGGGCCTGGTCAATCTCTACCAAGCCAGTGCGGAAATTGCCGGCCTCTCGGCGCCTGAGCTGACCCCGCCCGAGGTCTTGCAGCGCGCTGACCAAGGTGATGCGCTGGCCAAGCAAGCCATTGCCTTGTTTTGCAGTTTTTTGGGCAGCGTGGCCGGCAACTTGGCGTTGACCTTGGGCGCGCGCGGTGGCGTGTACATCGGCGGCGGCATCGCGCCGCGCTTGCTGCGTGAATTGGCCCAGTCCAACTTCAGGACTCGCTTCGAGGGCAAGGGTCGTTTCGCCAGCTATTTGTCTACCATCCCTTGCTTCGTGATCGACGCTGCGGTTTCACCCGCGCTGGATGGCGCTTCCAGGGCTCTGGATCTGGGGCTGTAATCAGAGCGCGAGGAAAGCGCGCAGCGCTGCATGGGAAAGCGGTGTTGCGTCGGGCAATGCCTCGTTGCAGGCGACCCCTCGGCCACGCGTGCCCAACTTGGGCTCGATGATGCCCGCGCTTACGAAGGCCTGCCTCCATTGCGCTTGAATGCACCGGTCTGGGCTGCTTGCGCAGACCGGCGACCTCAAGGGCTTACTCGAAGCGGTCCAGCACCGCGCCGGAACTGGCGCTGGAGGCGTTCTTGGCAAACTTGGCCAGCACACCGCGGGTGTAGCGCGGCGCAGGTTTGACCCAGGCGGCCTTGCGGCTGGCCAGCTCGGCCGCATCGACATGCAACTCCAGCAGCAGCTGGTGGGCGTCGATGGTGATGCGGTCGCCTTCTTTGACCAGGGCGATCACGCCGCCCTCGTAGGCTTCGGGCGCCACATGGCCGACCACCATGCCCCAGGTGCCGCCGGAGAAGCGGCCGTCGGTGATCAGGCCCACGCTTTCGCCCAGGCCTTGGCCGATCAGGGCGCCGGTGGGAGCCAGCATTTCGGGCATGCCGGGGCCGCCCTTGGGGCCCAGATAACGCAGCACCATGACGTCACCGGCGACGATCTTGCCGGCCATGATGGCGGCCAGGGCCGATTGCTCGTCTTCGAACACCCGGGCCGGGCCGCTCATCACCGGGTTCTTCAGGCCGGTGATCTTGGCCACACAGCCTTCGGGCGAGAGGTTGCCCTTGAGGATGGCCAGATGGCCTTCGGCGTAGATGGGGTTCGTCACTGGGCGGATCACGGTTTGATCGGCGCGCAGATCGGGCACCTCGGCCAGGTTCTCGGCCACGGTCTTGCCGGTGATGGTCATGGCGTCGCCATGCAGCAGGCCGTGCTTGAGCAACTCTTTCATCACCGCCGGAATGCCGCCGGCATGGTGCAAGTCGATCGCCAGGAACTGACCGCTGGGCTTCAGATCGCACAGCACCGGCGTGCGGCGGCGCACGCGCTCGAAGTCGTCGATCGTCCAGTCCACCTCTGCTGCATGGGCAATCGCCAGGAAGTGCAGCACCGCATTGGTGGAGCCGCCGGTGGCCATGATGACGGCCACAGCGTTCTCGATCGCTTTCTTGGTGACGATGTCGCGCGGCTTCAGATCGGCCTTGACGGCTTCGACCAACACGGCCGCCGCCTTCTTCACGCTCTGGACCACCTCGTCTTCGACATTGGCCATGGTCGAGGAGTAGGGCAGGCTCATGCCCAGCGCCTCGAAGGACGAGCTCATGGTGTTGGCGGTGTACATGCCGCCGCAGGAGCCGCTGCCGGGAATGGCCTTGCGCTCGATGGCGCAGAAGTCTTCCTCGCTCATCTTGCCGGCACTGAATTGGCCCACGGCTTCGAAGACGCTGACGATGTTGAGGTCCTGACCCTTGTGCTTGCCCGGCAGGATGGTGCCGCCGTAGACGTAGAGCGAAGGCACATTGGCGCGCAGCATGCCCATCATGCCGCCGGGCATGTTTTTGTCGCAGCCGCCGATGACGATGACGCCATCCATCCACTGGCCGCCGACGCAGGTCTCCACACAGTCGGAGATCACTTCACGCGAGACCAGGCTGTACTTCATGCCCTCGGTGCCCATGGCCATGCCGTCCGAGATGGTAGGGGTGCCGAAGATTTGCGGGTTGGCGCCGGCTTCTTTCAAACCGATCACCGCAGCGTCGGCGAGCTTTTGCAGGCCGGAGTTGCAAGGCGTGATGGTGGAGTGGCCATTGGCCACGCCAATCATGGGCTTGCCGAAGTCGCTTTCTTGGTAGCCCATGCCGTAATACATGGAGCGGTTGGGCGCGCGGGCCACGCCTTCGGTGATGTTTTTTGAACGGCGGTTGGCTGGGGTCTGGCTCATGGGGTCTCCTTGTGTCGGCGGCAGTATCACAGCAGGGGGATTGCTGATCAAATATATTATTCAAACTCTATTCATACGAAATTTGTATCAATGATCGATCTGCGCAGCTTGCGACAGTTTCTGGCGGTGGCTGAAGAGCTGCACTTTGGACGCGCTGCCGAGCGCCTGCACATGACCCAGCCGCCGTTGACCCAGGCCATTCAAAAGCTCGAACAGGCCCTGGGCGTGGCGCTGTTCGAACGCAGCAGCCGCAGTGTGCGTCTGAGCGCTGCGGGTGAGGCGTTGAAGCCCTGCGCACAAGCCTTGCTGTCTCAAGCGGAGGGGCTGCCCGCCTTGGTGCAAGCCGCCGCCGATGGGCGCCGGGGGCGCCTGAGCCTGGGCTTTGTGTCCACCGTGGGTTTTGGTGATTTGCCGCGTTGGCTGCGCAGCTTTCGTGAGCAGTATCCGGAGGTGGCCTTGAGTTTGCGCGAGGCCACCCTGGATGTGCAATTGCCCGAGTTTGAGCGGGGGGAGTTGGATGCCGGCTTCATCATCCACGCGCCGGGCTCGCAGCCTGCGGGCTTTGAGCGGCTGAAGATTGCCAGCGAGCCCATGGTGTTGGCGCTGTGCGCCGATGAGCCTTTGGCGGCAAAGCCGCATTTGGATGCCGCTGAAGTGGCGCGGCAGCCTTTGGTGATTTTTCCGCGCGCGATTGCGCCGTCTTTGTTCGATGCGGTCTTGGACTTCTACCGCCAGCAACAGCGTCAGCCCGGCATTGTGCAAGAAGCGATTCAAATGCAGACCATTGTCAATTTGGTGTCTGCGGGCATCGGAGTGGCTTGGGTGCCCGCCAGTGTGATGGCTTTTCAGCGGCCCGGCGTGGTGTACAAAGCGGTGCGGGGCGCAGGTCCCCGCTGCGAGACCAGCTTGATCTGGCGCGCCGATGCCGCTCCTGCGGTGCATCGATTTGTAGCGCATGTCCAGGCACAGCTGAGCTGAGACCTCGGCTTCGGTGACTGCTGTTCATGCGTCTGGTTTTGCATCTCGTCGCAGCGCGGGCTTGTCAGCAGGCCTGGCTGGGCACACTGTGATCAACATTCATTTTTTGGCAATTTCTGCAAGGTGGACCATGCACGAGCGAGCTTTCTGGATTCGAACAAGCCTGACCGCAGCGGCATTGTGGGCGGGCCTGGGCCTGGCCCAGGCTTCTATCTTCAAAGACCCGCAATTCGAAAGCTTGGCCGAGGCGGGCAAGTACGCCGAGATGGAGCAGCAGGCGCAAGCCCGTTTGAAGAGCAATGCGGCCGATGTGCAGGCCAGCGCCGCCTTGGCCTTGGCTTTGTCAGTGACGGACCCGGATGACGGCAAACGCATGGAGGCTGGCGCCAAACAGGCCAAGCAATGTGTGGAGCAACACCCCACGGCCGCTGTTTGCCAGTTGGTGCGGGCGCAGAACCTGTATTTGCAAATGAGTGACGCTGGCATGTTCAAAGCCGTGCGCTTGATGGACGGCGTCAAAGAAGCCTTGAACCGTGCACTGGAGCTCGACCCCAGCAGTTTTGTCGCGCGGGTTCAGCTCACCAAGCTGTATCTCTATGCCCCGGGCGTGCTCGGGGGCAGCACCGCCAAGGCCAAAGAGCTCGAAGCTGCGGTGCGCAGCAGTCAACCCGAGCAGGCCAAGCTGCTGCGCGCTTACATTGCCGCCGACGCCAAGAAATGGAACGATATGGAGAGCGAGTTGGCCGCGCTCAAGCCCGGCAAAGATGCCGCGCTGCTGGAAGAGGCCCGCGCCGCCACCATGCAGCTGGCCACGCATTATTTGAAAGACGCCAAAGAGCCCGCCAAGGCCAAAGCGATTTTTGAGAGTCTGCAGCGCGAACAGCCGACCTACGCCCATGGGGCTTATGGCTTGGGCCGTGTGCATGCGGAAGCCGGTCAGACCGATGAGGCGCTGCGTTACTTTGAGAAAGCCAAGACCCTGGCCGGGGCCGATGAGTTGCCGATTGATCACCGCCTGGGCGACGTCTTGTTGGCCAAGGGCGATAAAGCCCAGGCCAAGGCGGCTTATGAGCGCTTTTTGAAATCCAAGCGGGCCAATCCCAACAATGTGGACGCGGCGCGCAAGAGCTTGGCCTCCTTGGGCTGAGTGAAGGGCTATGCAGGGCACAGCGACATGGGCGCTCGCAAGCTTGGTGTAGATTGCATTCGTCTTCATTGTTTTTGAGACCTGCCTGTGAGCCCAATCCCCGCTGAGTTCTTATCTGATCGATCACCATTCATTCGTCCGTCGCGGCTCCGGCTGAGTGCTTGGCTTTTGTTGCTGAGTTTTTCGCTGGCCCTTCAGGCACGGGCCGAAGTGTTCAAAGACGCGGGCTTGCAGCAAGCCCTGGAGGCGGGCAGTCCCAAAGAGCTGGAGCGCCTCGGGCAACAGCGCTTGGCGGCAGCGCCTGAGGACGTCGAAGGCTTGCTTGCGCGGGCCTGGGGCTACAGCCTGGGCTATGACAGCAAGCAATTGGACGCCGGGCTCAAGCTGGCCGAGCAGTGCGTGGCTCGTTCGCCCAACGAGGCTTTGTGCCATTTGGCCTTGGCCCAGGTGCAAGGCAAGCAGGTCTTGGTGGAAAGCCGACTCAAGGGCATGAGCTTGCTGCCCAAGGTTAGGTCCAGCCTCGCGCGCGCGCTGGAGTTGAACCCCGATCTCTTCGAGGCCCGCAGCAAACTGGCGCAGATCTATTTGTTGATTCCGGAGTTTTTAGGGGGCAGCGTCAGAAAGGCGCGCGAGTTGGAACAAGCCATACGGAGCAAACAGCCCGAGCAGGCGCGGCTCTTGCGCTCACTGATCGCAGCCCGACAGGACGCCTGGGACGAGGCCGAGCGCGATTTGCTCGCGGTGCGCGTTGGCAGCGATGCTGCTTTGGCGGAGGATGTGCGCAATGCTTATGGCGAGTTGGGTCGCCATTGGATCAAGGCGCAGCAATTCGAGCGCGCCAAACGCCTGTATGAACAACTGCAAAAAGACCAGCCCACGCAAGCGGCTGCGTCCTATTACCTGGGGCGTTTGGCGCAGGAGTTGGATCAACATGGTGAGGCGGTGCGTTACTTCGAGAAGGCCCTGACGCTCGCCGGTGCGGACGGCTTGCCCATCGACCACCGCCTCGGCGATGCCTTGGTCGCCACCGGGCAGATCGAGAAGGCCCGCATGGTCTACAAGCGCTACATCGACAGCCCGCGGGCCGAGCCCGGCCATCTCAAGGATGCCCGCAAGAGTTTGGCGGCCTTGGGTTGAGGCGCCAGCCTTCAGGCCCGGGGCGCTGGCCGGACTTATGATGCGCGGCTTGTTCTCCTGGTGGCTTGGTTTCAAGTTCGCCGTCGCTCGCAAGGATTCGTGATGTGGGTTCATCCCCAGTTTGACCCGGTCGCCATCAAGCTCGGCCCCTTGGCTGTGCATTGGTATGGGCTGACCTATCTGGCCGCATTCGGCATGTTTCTTTGGCTCGCCAATCGGCGCGTGGCACGACCCGACTTTGCCCAAGCGGGTTGGAGCCGCCGCGATGTGGATGATTTGCTGTTTTATGGCGTGTTGGGCGTGGTACTTGGCGGTCGGCTCGGTTACGCCCTGTTTTACAAACCGGACTATTACCTTCACAACCTGGGCGAAGTGTTGGCGGTGTGGAAGGGCGGCATGTCCTTCCATGGTGGCTTGCTGGGCGTGTTGGTCGCGATGGCGGTGTTTGCCAAGCAGCGCGGTCGCAGCTTTTTTGAAGTCACGGATCTGATCGCACCTTGCGTGCCCACGGGCTTGGCCGCAGGTCGGGTGGGTAACTTCATCAATGGCGAACTGTGGGGCCGGGTGGCGGACCCCAGCCTGCCTTGGGCCATGGTATTTCCGCAGGCCCCGACACTGGAGCCTCGCCATCCCTCGCAGATTTACCAGTTCATCGGTGAAGGCCTGTTTTTGTTCACGCTGTTGTGGCTGTATGCGCGCAAGCCGCGTTTGACCGGGCAGGTCTCGGGGCTGTTCTTGATCGGCTATGGGGCGCAGCGTTTTGTGACTGAATTCTTCCGTCAACCGGACGACTTTTTGGGTCTGCGTGCGCTGAATCTGAGCCAAGGGCAGTGGCTGTCTTTGCCCATGGTGGCGGCAGGCTTGGTGATCTGGCTGTGGGCCAGCCGTCGCAAGGCTTGAGCTCGTTTTTTAAGGTTTTAGAAGCGTTCCATGCGTCAAATCTTCTTCGACACCGAAACCACGGGTCTGGCCGCTGAGGGCGGCGACCGCATCATCGAAATCGGCTGCGTCGAGATGATCAACCGGCAGCTGACCGGCAACAACCTGCACCTCTACATCAACCCTCAACGTGCCAGCCATGAGGATGCACTTCGGGTGCACGGCTTGACCGAGGCTTTTTTGTCCGACAAGCCTTTGTTTGCCGAAATCGCGGAGCAGTTGCTGGAGTTTTTGGCGGGCGCTGAACTGGTGATCCATAACGCACCCTTTGACATTGGCTTCGTCAATGCCGAGTTGCGCCGCCTGAACAAGCCGCCCATCACCGATATCGTCGGCAGCGTGCGTGACACCTTGTTGATGGCGCGTGACCTGTTTCCTGGCAAGGCCAACTCCTTGGACGCCTTGTGCCGCCGCCTGGAAGTGGACAACTCCAACCGCAAGCTGCACGGCGCGCTGTTAGACGCAGAACTGTTGGCCGAGGTCTATATCCGTCTGACGCGCGGCCAAGACTCGCTGGTGATGGACGATGCCGGTGACAGCAACAGCCCGAGTCATGAAACCAAGCTGGCCGCGGTGGACCTCAGCCGCTTCGAGTTGCCGGTCATTGCAGCCAATGAGGAAGAACTGCAAGCGCACGAAAAAGTGCTGGCCGAACTTGACAAAGCGAGTGGCGGAAAAAGAATTTGGCAATAAGCTTGCCTTCGCAAAAACTTTCATGGCATAATCGTGGGCTTCCCGGTTAGCAAATTCAAGCAATTGATTTGCAAGCGATAAGACGCCTAAGCAAGGCTTAGCGGCAATCAAGATTCCGGGCGGTTAGCTCAGTGGTAGAGCACTGCCTTCACACGGCAGGGGTCGCAGGT
>CAMFGY010000015.1 GCA_945952065.1 uncultured Burkholderiales bacterium
CACGTCCGAGCACCTTGTCGGTGGCGTCAATCACAAACCACTCGTGCGTCACTTCTGCCGGCTTGGCGCTGAAGGTCTTCATGAGTTACTTTCGAATGCCGGCCCTCCAAACGGAGAGCCCAGCGGTCGGATGGCTGAATCAGGCCTTTGCTCCAAATTTACCGATCTTGTTCAGATCGAGGGTCCGCTCGGTTCCGCTTATTGTGAGCAAGTCCTCCGCAGCTTTCGCCGAAATTTCTTGCTCTCGCGGCCTCTCACGTCAGGCGCAAAGGCTTCTTTCCCGCAGCCAAATACAGGAAAGCCGGTGATTCTAGCATCAAGTCCAGCAAATCGTGAAACCCTCGATCACTGACCGCCTGACAGCCCACTCTCTGCCCGCTAAAATCAGGGTTACTACGTACCTTGAGCGCAAGGCTTTTGATGAAACCCCCTTCCGACCTGCTCACAAACCCTTCGGCTGCTGAGCCTCAAGCACCGGCTTCAGCCAGCCCATGGCGAGCAGCGGCTGCGCTTGGTCGGCTTTCCAATTGGATTCCCATCCGCTCCTTGGCGCGGCGACATCGCAAGCGCATCGCCCAGCACTTGCTCGCCTTGAACGAGCGCGACCGCTATTTGCGCTTTGGCTATCCGGCCTCGGATGAACAAATCAGTCGCTATGCGATGGCCATTGATTTTGAACGGGATGAGGTGCTGGGCGTTTTCAACCGCAAGCTCGAACTGGTGGTGATGGCGCATCTGGCTTATTCCCCCAAACCACAAAGGCCCGGTCAGCCCGCGATGGCTGAGTTCGGCGTTTCGGTATTGCCCCAGGTCAGAGGGCGCGGCTTGGGCGCACGCTTGTTCGAGCGGGCCGCCTTGCACGCCCGCAACCGCGGCATCGACACCCTGTTCATCCACGCATTGAGCGAAAACGTGGCGATGCTGAAGATCGCCCGCAATGCCGGAGCTACCGTGGAGCGCGAAGGCTCTGAGTCTGAGGCCTGGCTGCGCCTGCCCCCTGACACGGTGTCGTCCCATGTGGGTGAAGCGATTGAGCGGCACATGGCGGAACTGGACTTTCAATTCAAGCGCCATGTGCGTGTGATTGGCGACATCATCGACGGCGTCGCCGAAGTCAAAGCCAAGTTTGAAGAAGCCGGCAAGGCCGCCAAGCAATGATCAAAGTGGCACAAAAGAATCGCGAGCACCCCACTCAGACCGGGGGTAGCACCTGAGTTGACTGTCACGGAACTGCGCTACATTGAGTTCATAAGCGCCGCAATACAGGCGCAAATCAAACTTATGGGCTGTCGAGGGACATGCAAACAACCATTCCTTGGGTGATCGCGCTGCTGGCTGGCTTTGCCATGTTGGCTTTTGCCGTGTATTGGGCGCTGCGTCGTCCAGCGCCGACCAGCAAGCCCCTGCCTACCGAATGGTCCTTGACCGCACGCCCGGTGTTCAACGCCGAAGAGCGGCGGGTTTACCGGCTGCTCAAGGAGGCCCTGCCTCATCATGTCATTCTGGCCAAGCTGCCCTTGGTGCGCTTTTGCCAACCCACCGAAGCCAGCGAGGTGCGCTACTGGTTTGAGCTGTTGGGGGCCATTCATGTGACCTTCGCCATTTGCAGCCCCAACGGCCGGGTGCTCGCCGCGGTAGACCTGGACGGCGAACGCAGCATCTCGAGCCGCAGCTTGCAGATCAAACAATCCGTGCTGGGCGCCTGCCGGGTGCGCTATTTGCGCTGCTCCATCGACAACCTGCCCAGCGCCGCCGAGTTGCAACTGCTGGTGCCCTTCACCAATAGCAGCGCTCGGGGCCCTCAGCCTGCCCCCACACCGAGCTCCAGCGCGGCAGCACGATCCGCCATTCAACGCGCCGCTGCGCGCAGCAGCGCCAGCAACAAGTCCGCCGTGGGTCGGCATGGCTTGTGGCAAGACTCGGCGGTATTCCATGACTCTTTTTTCGCCCCCGACAGCCGCTATGACACTGCCGCCGGCAGCGAACTCCCACGAGCAGGGCGGCCCGCAGGCAATAGCAGCTTTCAAGGTTTGACCGCCTTTGTCGAACCGATGAATGTGGACTCACATTTCCCTGACGAAGCCCCCAATGACATCGTTGGCATGGTGGTGGACTCGCCCCGCTACGGTGGGCGCCTGCCGCGCTGAGCGGGCTCACTGGCGACACCGGGCCCGCGACATACGGCGCAAAGCAAGGGACGCAAAGCAAGGGACGCAAGCGATACTGCGGCGTCGGACCGAAACAGGTCCGGCGCCGTTTTTCTTTTCTCTGCCCATGAACCCTGATCTGGACCGCAGCTTTGGCGACCTGACGCCCGAATTCATGCTGGACGCGCTCGACGCTGCCGGCCTGTACGGCGACGGTCGCATATTGCAACTGAACTCTTACGAAAACCGGGTGTTGCAAGTGCATCTGGAAGATGGCCGCATCGCCGTCGCCAAGTTCTACCGCCCCGGGCGCTGGAGCGATGCCCAAATTCTCGAAGAACACCAGTTCGCGCAAGAGTTGGCCGCCGCTGAGGTGCCGGTCGCTGCCCCTTGGACGCTCACCGCCGCCAACGACGCGCTCCGAGGGGTGGGCCATCCGCCAACCTTGGCGCATTTTGGCGGGCAGCGCTTTGCGGTGACGCCACGCCAAGGCGGTCGCGCGCCCGAGCTTGAGGATCGCGAGGTTCTGAGTTGGATCGGCCGCCTGCTGGGGCGCTTGCACAATGTTGGGCGTGAGCGTCCCTTTGAGCACCGCCTGAGTTGGGTGGGCGCACAACCGGGCCAATTGGCACGCCAACTGCTGCTGGACTTGGACTGCATCCCGATCGAGGTTTTGCCGGCCTGGGACGCCATGGTGCAAGCCTGCCTGCGGCGCATTCAAGCGATGTTTGATGCGATTCCCCATTTGCAAACCCTGCGACTGCACGGGGACTGCCACCCCGGCAACATCCTCTGGACGCCCGACCACGGGCCGCACTTTGTGGACTTGGACGATGCCGTCACCGGCCCAGCGGTGCAGGATTTGTGGATGCTGCTTTCGGGTGATGAAGTCGCGGCGCGCCAGCAATTGATGTGGATTCTGGACGGCTATGAAACCGTTGCCGAATTTGATCGCCGCGAACTGAGCCTGATCGAACCGCTTCGCACGCTGCGCATGATTCACCACAGCGCCTGGCTGGCCAAACGCTGGAACGACCCGGCCTTCCCGCTCGCCTTCCCCTGGTTTGGCACGCCCAACTACTGGCACGACCAAGTCGCCAAATTGGGCGAACAGCTGGAAGCCATGACGCCCAAGGACGAGCGAGCAGTGGACGATTGGCGCGACGACGAGGTGCAGTTCGACGAAGGCTTCAAGTAAACGCGGCCCCGACCCAGCACAAAAAAGCCCCGCAGCTTCGCAGCTGACGGGGCTTTGCTTTTGGGGATGCAGACGGAGTCTTAGGCCAGGAGCATCGCATTGACGCGCTTCACATAGGCGGCCGGGTCTTCCAGGTGGCCGCCTTCGGCCAGCACCGCCTGATCAAAGATCACATTCGCCAGATCATCGAACTGTGCCGAGGCCTCCAGCTTCTTGACCAAGGCGTGCTCGGCATTGATCTCCAGCGTGGGCAGCGAGGTCGGTGCGGCTTGGCCCGCTTGCTTGAGCAAGCGCGCCAGATGGCCGCTCATATCGCCCTCTTCCACCACGATACAGGCGGGCGAGTCGACCAGACGGGTGGAGACGCGCACGTCTTTGGCCCGGCTCTTCAAGGACTCCTTCAAGCGCTCCAGCAAAGGCTTGAAGGCCTCAGCCGCTTCCTCGGCCTTCTTCTTCTCGTCCTCGTCTTGCAGCTTGCCCAGATCGATGGCGCCCTTGGCCACCGATTGCAGCGGCTTGCCTTCGAACTCATACAGATGCGAGAGCATCCACTCGTCCACACGGTCCACCAGCAAGAGCACCTCGATGCCCTTCTTGCGGAAAATTTCCAGCTGCGGGCTGTTCTTGGCGGCGCTGAGCGAATCAGCGGTGATGTAGTAGATCGCTTCTTGATCTTCCTTGGCGCGCTTGACATAGTCGGCCAGGGACACGCCCTCATCGGCATGGGTCGAAGCAAAACGGAACAGCTTGGCCAGACGCTCTTGATTCTGGTGGTCTTCGCCAATGCCTTCCTTGAGCACCGAGCCGAAGTCCTTCCAGAACTCCGCGTACTTGGCGCGCTCGGCAGCGTCCTCGCTGTCCGCCAGCGACTCCAACATGCCCAGCACCCGCTTGGTCGAGCCTTCGCGGATGGCCTTCACATCGCGGCTTTCCTGCAGCAGTTCACGGCTGACGTTCAGCGGCAGATCAGCCGAGTCGATCACGCCCTTGACGAAGCGCAGGTAGACCGGCATCAGCGCCTCGGCGTCGTCCATGATGAAGACGCGCTTGACGTAGAGCTTGACGCCACCGCGCTTGTCGCGGTTCCACAGATCAAACGGCGCCTTCTTGGGGATGTAGAGCAACTGGGTGTACTCGCTGCGGCCTTCCACGCGGTTGTGGGTGTGGGCCAGCGGCGCCTCGGTGTCGTAGCTGATCTGCTTGTAGAACTCGTCGTACTGCTCTTGCGTGACTTCGCTCTTGGAACGTGACCACAGGGCCGAGGCCTTGTTGACCGACTCCCACTCGTCCTTGATCACCTGCTTGGCAGCTTCGGCATCCCATTCTTCCTTGCGCATCAAGATGGGCAAGGAGATGTGGTCGGAGTACTTGCTGATGACCGACTTCAAGCGCCAGGTCTTGAGAAACTCGTCCTCACCTTCGCGCAGATTCAGGATCACATCGGTGCCGCGGCCGGCCTTGTTGATGGTCTCGACTTCGTAGTCGCCGGTGCCTTCCGAGGTCCAGCGCACGCCCGCTTCGGCGGCCACGCCAGCGCGGCGGGTTTCGACGGTGATGCGGTCCGCAACGATGAAGCCCGAGTAGAAGCCCACGCCGAACTGGCCGATCAGATTGGCGTCTTTCTTCTGGTCGCCTTCGAGCTTGGCCATGAACTCGCGGGTGCCGCTCTTGGCGATGGTGCCGAGGTGGGCAATCGCCTCTTCCTCGCTCATGCCGATGCCGTTGTCGCTGATGGTGACGGTGCGGGCGGCTTCGTCGAAGGAAACGCGCACTTCAAGATTCGGCGTGTCTTCAAACAGCGCGGCATTGTCCAGCGCCTCGAAGCGCAGCTTGTCGCAAGCGTCAGAGGCGTTGGACACCAACTCGCGCAGGAAGATTTCCTTGTTGGAATAGAGCGAATGGGTGACGAGGTGCAGGATCTGCTTGACCTCGGCCTGGAAGGCATGGGTTTGCTTTGTCATGGCTGGAGCTCTTTTGAAAATTAGCAAAATCGTCGATGGCGGGTGGCCCGATCTGGCAACAGGCCCAGACACACCCGGCCGACCTTGCGGTCGTGCAGCCGATGTGGGGGCGAGGCCGCGCGCTTCAAGACCCTCCCGCTCAAGCCATCCTCATGCCTTGGCAGCGCTGCGAAAATGCACTTCATGAGTTCGCGCCCCCACCCCTCCCAAGAGTCTCTGACCCCCAAGGCCCGCATTGTTTTGTATTGGATGGACCTGGCCGGCGTGGCCGTGTTCGCCATCAGCGGCGCCTTGGCCGCCATGCAAGCGCGGCTGGATCTTTTTGGCGTCTTGGTTTTGGCCGCCATCACCGCCATCGGCGGCGGCACGCTGCGCGACCTGCTCCTGGGTCGCCACCCGATTTTCTGGATGCGCGACACCCGCTACATCAAGGTCATCGGCCTGACCGCCTTGCTCACCGCCTTGATGGCCAATCGTTGGGGGCATTTACTCGCCACCGGCAATGGCGCCTTGGTGATTGCCGACACCCTGGGTCTGGCCTTGTTCGCCCTGTGCGGCGCAGAGATTGCCGAAGAGGCCGGCAAATCGCGCCTGGTGGTGGTGCTGCTGGGCACCATCACGGCCAGCGGCGGCGGCGTGATGCGAGATCTATTGACCAGCCAAGTGCCCCTGTTGCTGCGGCGTGATATTTACGCCAGCGCTGCCATCGGCGGCATCGCCGGTTACTTGGCCTTGCGGGCGCTGGGCCTGCCTCGCCAAGCGGCTTTCATCGCCGGCATGCTGATGGTGGTCGCCCTCAGGCTCGCCGCCTTGCACTACGGCTGGCAGCTGCCAGCGCCGCAGCTGAGTTCCTGAGCCTCGGTGGCGGCTCAGTAACTCAGCGTGCGCTTGGCCACGTCGACCCGCAGCAAGGCCTTGCTGAGCGCGCTGCTGGTGGCACGGGCGTAGTCCAAGGCCCAGGCCGGATCGGCAAAAGCCTGCGGGCCCGCCGCCGCAGCCACGCCCAAGATCTTGTCGGCCAACAAGACCTTGCCCGAGCCACGCATCGGCTCGCATTCGTACTTGACGTACTGCTCGTCCAACCATTGCCGGGCCGCCTCGAAGCTCAAGACTTCGTCGGCATCCACCGCCAGATCGAACTGCTGCACCGGACTGAACACGACCTTCACTTCACTGCGCATCGCGAGCCTTTCGTGAATGAGAGCGCCCCGATTCTGGCGCAGAACTCAGCGCCGCGCAGCCTTGACGGCCGCACTCAGCACCTCCAGCGTCGCCAAGGAATCATCCCAGCCCAGGCAGGCGTCAGTGATGCTCTTGCCGTACTCGAGCTTGCTGGGGTCGTCTTTGCCCGGCGTGAACTTCTGTGCACCGTCGTGCAGATGGCTTTCCACCATCACGCCAAATATGTGCTGGCCGCCGGCCATGATTTGCGCCCCGACATCGCGCGCCACCTCCAGCTGACGCAGATGCTGCTTGGCGCTGTTGGCATGCGAGCAATCCACCATCAGCGTGGTGTCCAGCTTGGCTGCAGCCAGGTCCTTGCAGGCCGCGGCCACGCTCTCGGCGTCGTAGTTGGGTGCCTTGCCGCCGCGCAGGATGACGTGGCAGTCCTTATTGCCCTTGGTTTCAACGATGGCGACTTGGCCGTTCTTGTGCACCGACAAGAAGTGGTGCCCACGCGCTGCCGCCTGGATCGCATCGGTGGCGATCTTGATATTGCCATCAGTGCCGTTCTTGAAGCCAATGGGGGCGGACAAGCCCGAGGCCAGTTCGCGGTGCACCTGGCTCTCGGTGGTGCGCGCACCAATGGCGCCCCAGGAAATCAAATCCCCGATGTATTGCGGCGAGATCACGTCCAAAAATTCGCTGCCTGCCGGCATGCCCAGTCGGTTGATCTCCAGCAGCAATTGGCGAGCGATGCGCAGGCCTTCGTCGATGCGGTAGCTTTCGTCCAAGTAGGGGTCATTGATCAAGCCTTTCCAGCCCACCGTGGTGCGCGGCTTTTCGAAGTAAACGCGCATGACGATTTCCAAGCTGTCGGCGTACTTCTCGCGCTGCACCATCAGGCGGCGGGCGTAGTCCAAGGCCGCAGCGGGGTCGTGAATCGAGCAAGGGCCGATGATCACCAACAGGCGATCGTCTTTGCGCTGCATGATTTTGCGGATGCTTTGGCGCGTGTTGGCAATCAGCTGCTCCATGGGCGTGCCACGGATCGGGAAGAAGCGAATCAAGTGCTCCGGCGGCGGCAGTGGTGTGATGTCGACGATGCGCTCGTCGTCGGTGGCGCTGGTCTTGTCCTCTTGCGAGTACCAGCGCTCGGCCTGAATCTCCGGTTTGGTGGACTTGGCATTCATCGGCTCACTCTCACTTTCCCTAGTCTGGATTCGAATTCAAATGTCGCTGCGCTCAGACGAAAAAAAACCGCCGGGTGTTGGACCCGGCGGTTTCTTGAGATTTGTGCGCTTTGCTTGCTTTGCTTGGCTTACGCGCTCGCCTCTCGGCCGCCGGTGCGGTCAGAGAACCAAAAAAAGCTAAAGAAATAAATCTTTGGCGAGTGCATGGCTTTGAATGTAGCACGCGTTTCTTGCAGGCCGCCGCGCTGCTGCGGCCTTGCAACAACAGTCGCGAGGTCGCTCAGGCGGTGCCGCCCACGGTCAAACCATCGATACGCAGGGTCGGCTGCCCCACTCCCACCGGCACGCTCTGACCCTCTTTGCCGCAGACGCCAACGCCCGTGTCCAGCTGCATATCGTTGCCAATCATGCTGACACGGGTGAGAGCCTCAGGGCCGCTGCCGATGATGGTGGCGCCCTTGACCGGGTACTGGATCTTGCCGTTTTCCACCCAGAAGGCTTCGCTGGCCGAGAAGACAAACTTGCCGGATGTGATATCCACTTGGCCGCCGCCAAAGTTGGTGGCATAGATACCGCGCTGGATGCTGGCCACGATCTCTTGTGGGTCCTTGTCGCCGCCCAGCATATAGGTGTTCGTCATGCGCGGCATCGGCGTGTGGGCGTAGCTTTCGCGACGGCCATTGCCTGTGGGCGCGACCTTCATCAAGCGCGCATTCATCGCGTCCTGGATATAGCCCTTCAAGATGCCGTCCTCGATCAGCACATTGCACTGCGAGGCGCAGCCCTCGTCGTCCACATTGAGCGAGCCGCGGCGATCCGGCAGCGTGCCGTCGTCCAAGACCGTGACGCCCTTGGCTGCCACGCGCTGACCGATGCGCCCCGCGAAGGCGCTGGAGCCCTTGCGATTGAAGTCGCCTTCCAGACCGTGTCCGACGGCTTCGTGCAGCAAGACGCCAGGCCAGCCCGGGCCAAGCACCACGGTCATTTCGCCGGCCGGTGCCGGGCGCGACTCCAGATTCGTCAGCGCCGCATTGACGGCTTGGTCGACATAGCGGGCAATCATTTCATCGGTGAAATAGGCCAGACCGAAGCGCCCGCCACCGCCGCCGCTGCCGACCTCGCGGCGGCCATTGCTCTCAGCAATCACGGTGACGCTCAAGCGCACCAGCGGCCGCACATCGGCCGCCAAGGTGCCGTCGGCGCGCGCTACCAACACCACCTCATGCTCAGCCGCCAGCCCAGCCATCACCTGCGCAACACGCGGGTCTTTGGCCCGCGCCATGCGTTCGGCACGTTCCAGCAGCGCGACTTTCTCGGCGCTGTCCAAGCTGCCGATCGGGTCCGCGGCGCCGTACAACGAGCGACTGCCCGACACGGTCGGCTGACCGGGCACCTTGACGCGCCGGCTTTGCCCGGCAGCCGCAATGGCTCGCACGGTCAAAGCGGCATCGATGATGGCGGCTTCGGAAATATCGTCGGAGTAAGCGAAGGCTGTTTTCTCCCCGGCCACTGCACGCACCCCCACGCCTTGGTCGATGTTGAAGCTGCCGCTCTTGACGATGCCTTCTTCCAAACTCCAGCCCTCGGCCCGGGTGGTTTGGAAATACAAATCCGCGTCGTCCACCCGGTGTTCGGTGATCAAACGCAAGGCTTTGGTCAGCACAGCCTCGCTGAGGCCATAGGGCTCCAGCAACTGGCTGCGGGCTGTGGCCAGGCGGGCAAGAGTAGGTTCGATCGAGATCATGCGGGCCATTGTAGAAGCGCCACGCCTTGCGTGCAGCGGCCCGGGCTCTTCACCGCCTTGCCGCCCAGATCAGGCCGAAAAAGCTGCCGCCAGGGCGTCAAAGACCACTCGCAATCGCGGCGTATCGCGCAACTCGCGATGGGCCGTCAGCCACATCGGCAGGGCTGGAATATTCAGCTCCGGCAAGACTTGCTGCAGCGTGCTTTCACGCTGGGCCAAGGACAAGGCACCGACGGCCAAGCCCATGCCCGCTCGCATCGCCTCCCAGACCACCACTTGGTTGTCACAGCGAAAGCCAAAAAATTCAGGCCCGACGGCAAAGCCCGCCGCCGCAAAGCCCCGCAGCATTTGCGGGTTACGGTCATAGCCCAGCCATTGATGCTGCAAGACATTTTCCAAAGTGGGCTGCCCATGGCGGGCCAGATAGTCCTGATGGGCGAACACCCCCACCGGCCAATCTCCCAGTTTGCGCGCCACCAGCGTGGCCTGTTCGGGTCGAACCATGCGCAATGCAATATCGGCGCTGCGCTCCAACAGGTTCTCGACCTCATTGCTGGCCACCAACTCAATCTGAATTTCGGGATGGCGGCGCCGCAGATCACTCAAGACCGGCGGCAAAAAGTAGGCGCAGACGATTTCGCTGGCCGTCAGACGCACAGTGCCGGCCAGGGATTGGTCTTGCGCCGAAAGCGCCAATGCCAATTCCTGCGCCCCTTCGCGCATGCGTTGGGCGGCGGGCAGCAAGGCCTGCCCGGCGGGCGTGAGACTCAGTCCACGGGCATGGCGCTCAAACAGACTCTGCCCCAGGGCAGCTTCCAAAGCGGCCAGTTGGCGGCTCAAGGTGGGCTGACTCTGCCCCAAGGCGGGCGCTGCCCGGCTCAAGGAGCCTGTTTCGGCCAGGGCCAAAAACGTTTGCAACAAAGACCAATCCAAAGCATTCGCGCGCATGCGGTATTCAAACATGAATACCTCGCTTGCAAATCCTTGACTTCCGAAAGACCTGCAGGCGGCAGACACTGGCTTCACTGCCACCGCATTTCAGCCAACAGGAGTTCATCCCTCATGCAGCCCAGGCCTTCCCCCCATCACAAGACCGTGCTGATTCTGGGCGCCGCTGGGCGGCTCGGACTTTGCTTGGTGCAAGCCTTTTCCAAGGCCGGCTGGCAGGTATTGGCCCAAGCGCGCAAGCCCCTCGCCCAGGAGATTGCCAGTCTGCCCGGGGTAAAACTCCTGCACTGTGATGCCCTGGACCGGAGCGCGTTGATCCGGGGTGGCCAAGGTGCACAGGTGTTGATCAACGCCCTCAACCCTCCTTACACCGAGTGGGCGCAAAAGCTGCTGCCCTTGGCTGAGGTCGCCCAAGACACGGCCCTGGCCTTGGACGCACTTTTGATGCTGCCAGGCAATGTCTACAACTTCGGCCAGCAGCTGCCCGAGCTGCTGCGGGAGCAGGGGCGGACGCCCGAACAAGCCAACACGCCCAAGGCGGCACTGCGCATCGAACAAGAAGCCCGCATGGCCGCAGCGGCCCCTCGGCTGCGCTCGGTGGTGCTGCGCGCTGGCGACTTTTTTGGCGGCCCTGGGCGCGGCTCCTGGTTTGATCTGAGCCTGGCCAGCCAACTTCACAAGGGCAAGGTGCTTCACCCTGGCCCCATGAATGTGGCGCATGCCTGGGCCTATCTGCCGGACTTGGCCGAGTGTTTTGTGCGCTTGGCCGAACGTCACGCCGAATTCAAGGGCCATACACGCCTGCACTTCAGCGGCCACACGCTGCAAGGCCAGCAACTGCACCAAGCCTTGGAGAACGTCTGGGGTCAGCCCCTCAAAGCCAGCACGCTGCCCTGGGGCCTGATTCGCCTAGGCGCACCTTTTGTCCCCAGCTGGCGCGCCATCGCCGAGATGCGCTATCTCTGGCAACGCCCGCACCGCCTCGATGAGCAAGAGTTGCGCCAATGGATTGGTGAGCCGCCTCACACCCCCTTGCTGCAAGCTGTCCAAGAAAGCCTGCTGGCCTTGGGCCTCCAAGCGCCCACGACTGATGCCAAGAAGGAGGCCTTGGCATGAACAAGCCTTTGATCCCTGGCCGCATGACGGCGCAACTCGACGGAGACTATGTGGTCTTTTTGATCGGCATGCGCATCAACAAACCCTGGCAGGTTCACAAATGGTGGCCCGTGGCCCGAGCCATGCCACGCATGTTGCGTGAATTGCAGAGCCAACCGGACTCAGGGCTCTTGCATGCGGAGATGTGGTTCGGCCGCACCTTGATCTTGGTGCAGTACTGGCGTTCGATGGCGCAACTCTTGGCCTATGCCAAGGACAAGCAATCCGAGCACCTGCCGGCCTGGAAGGCCTTCAATCAAGCGGTGGGCACAGACGGCTCGGTCGGCATCTGGCACGAGAGCTATGTCGTCGGCCCCGGCCGCTACGAAAACATCTACGTCAATATGCCGGCCTTTGGCCTGGGCCGCGCCGGGCGCTTGCTGCCGGTCCAAGGCCGGCTGGCCAGTGCCGCGCAGAGAATGGCCGCCCAGGCCTCTGATACCAGCGAACAAGGCTGAGGGCCCCATAGCGTTCAAGGCCCCGCAACTTCACAAACTGTTACGCGCCGCACGTCATCCTCCGAGCCCCTGGCCTGCGTTGAACCTGCAACGCGACGCAGCACTGCAAGGCACTGAACCCCTCGCAGCCCAGCAGCGAATCGCGTCCAGGCAATTCCGCCCTGAACTCGACATTGAACGGAGAGATTCTGATGAACACCCTCACACGCAGCTTCACCGTCCTGGCAATTGCCGCCTTGAGCAGCTGGGCACAGGCCGGCACCAACACGCCCAATATCGACCAGCGAGAAGCCCATCAACAAGCCCGCATCGCCGAGGGCGCCAACAGCGGCGCATTGACGGCCAAGGAAACTCAGCGCCTGGAACGCGAGCAAGCGCGCATCAACACGGCCGAAGCCAAGGCCAAGGCCGACGGTACGGTGACGCACAAAGAGCGCCAAAAGCTGCACGCGATACAAGACAAGGCCAGCCACGACATCCATCACGCCAAGCACAACGGCAAGGTGGCCGGGCAATAAAGACCGCGGGCCGGGGCTCTGAAAGCGATGGAGCCCACCGCCACACAGCCCACTTCGACTTCAATCGGAGTGGGCTTGTTTTTTTTGCGTCAAGGCCCAGTCGTACAGGGCATTGCGCGGCGCGCCGCTGATCTCCGCCGCCAAGGCCACGGCCTGCTTCAAGGGCAAGTCGGCCAGCAGCAAGCGCAGCACCCGCAGAGCCTCGGCAGGCAGCTCAGCATCGGCTTGCGCGCCGGACTTTTGCGCATGCAAGACCAACACGAACTCGCCGCGCTCGCGCTGCGGGTCGGCGGCCAACCAAGCCGGCAGCTGGGCGGCAGCGGTGGTGTGCACCGTCTCAAACTGCTTGGTCAACTCGCGGCAAACCGTCACCGTTTGGTCGGGGCAAAGCTCGGCCAACAGCTCCAACAAGGCCTTGATGCGATGGGGCGCCTCGAACAGCACCAGGCTGCGCGAGCTGCCGCAAAGCGCTTGCACGGCACTGCGCCGCTCAGCGCTCTTGGTGGGCAAAAAGCCGGCGAACTCAAAGCCCTCCGCGGCCACATCGCCGGCCACACTCAGCGCGGTGACGGTGCTGCTGACGCCGGGCACCGGAAACACCCGCAAACCCGCTTTCGCCACCGCCGCCACCAGCACCGCGCCAGGGTCGGAAATCGCCGGCGTGCCGGCGTCACTGATGTAGGCGATGCGCTCGCCCGCTTGCAGGCGCGCAATCAAAGCCTCGCTGGCCTCATGCTCGTTGTGCTGGTGCAGTTTGAGCAAAGGCTTGTGCAGACCCAGATGCCGCAGCAGCCCGGCACTGACGCGGGTGTCCTCGCAGGCCACCGCATCCACCAAGGCCAGCAGATGGACGGCCCGCAAGGTGATGTCGGCCAAATTGCCAATGGGCGTGGCCACCACATACAGCGTGGCTGCGGGATACTGCTGTGCACCGGCCGCAGCAGCGGCCGCCTGCTTGAGCAGGGAGGCATCGGCAATGTTGTTCAAAAAAGCTTCTCCCCAAGGGCTTGGATCGGCGGCAGAAGATCGCGCGCTGCAGTACTTACAGCAACGCGGCCTGCGCCTGGTGGAGCGCAATTATCAGGTGGCGGCCGGCCCCAGCGCGCGGGCCGGCGAGGTCGATTTGATTCTGCGCGACCCGCGCGACGGCAGCCTGGTGTTTTGCGAAGTGCGCGCCCGCAGCCAAGGCTCCCATGGGGGCGCCGCCGCCAGCGTCGGCCCGGCCAAACAGCGGCGTTTGATCTATGCCGCCCAACACTATTTGCTGCGCCATGCCAGCCCGCCGCCTTGCCGCTTTGATGTGGTGGCGATCGATGGCGACGCGATCGAATGGATCCAGGCCGCTTTTGAAGCAGGCTGAGCCCGAATTCAGGCGCGAGCAGCGCTGAACTATGATTCCGCCCCATGCTTGAGCAACGCATTCAACAACAATTCTTCGAAAGCGCCGACCTGTTGTATCAGGTCGCCGAGAACCTGTCGCGCCCGGTGTCCAGCGCCGCCCAGATGCTGATGGACGGCATCACCAGCGGCGGCCGCGTGCTGTGCTGCGGCTTTGGCCCTTCGGCACTGGATGCGGTCTACATGGCCGCCCTGCTGGTTGGCCGCTTTGAGCAAGACCGCCCGGGGCTGGCCGCCTGGAGCCTGGATGCACAGGCCAATGGCAGCACACCTGAGGAGGCCTTGACGCGCCAGGTGCAGACCCTCGGTCACCCCGGCGACATGCTGCTTGTGTTCGACGCACAGCCCCAATTGAGCCCGGCGTGGCAGGCGGTCTTGGAGGCCGCGCACGCGCAAGACATGAGCATCATCGCAATAACCGGCGGCCTGCAAGACGAGATGCGCGCTTGGCTGCGCGATACCGATGTGCAGATCCGGGTGCAGCACAGCCGCGTCGCCCGCGTGGCCGAGGCCCAGCGCCTCTTGGCCCATTGCCTTTGCGATGCGGTCGATGTGCAGTTGCTGGGCGCCAGCGAGTGAGCGAGTGCGCAGGCGTCTTTTTGAATTTGCCTTTGACAGGATGAGATGAACGATATGAGTTTGCAGACCACCGCCGCCCCTCGCAACTACCGCCCATTGATGCTGGTGGCTACCTTGAGTGCAGCCTTGCTCAGCAGCGCTTGCGCGCCCTTGGTGATCGGGGGTGCCATGGTGGGCGGTGCCTTGGTGGCCACCGACCGCCGCACCTCTGGCACCCAAGTGGAAGACAAGGGCATCGAGGTCAAGGCCGCCTCGCGAATTTCCAGCCAGCTCAGCGACAAAGCCCATGTCAGCGTCAACAGCTATAACCGTCTGGTTCTGCTGACCGGGGAAGTGCCCACCGAAGCAGAGCGAGCCAAGGCGGAAAGCCTGGTCAGCGGTGTTGAGAATGTGCGCAGCGTTTTGAACGAAACCGCGGTGATGCCGGCCAGCTCGCTGAGCAGCCGCTCCAACGATGTCTTGATTGCCGGCAAGGTCAAGGCCAGTTTGCTTGACGCGCCGGAGTTGATCTCCAATGCCTTTTATGTGGTGGTGGAGCGCGGCACGGTGTTTTTGATGGGCCGCGTGACCGAACGCGAAGCGGCACGCGCCGCCGCCATCGCGCGCAGCATCAGCGGCGTGCAAAAAGTGGTGCGCGCCTTCGACATCATCAGCGAAGAAGAGCTGGCCCGTATCCAGCCCGCCCCCGCGCCTGCCGCAGCTTCAGAGCCCAAGCCTCTCACGCCTTGAGGCCAAGCCCGGGGCGTTTGAGTGCGACAGCGGCTCAGCGCAGCCGCTTGATCAGGCTGGAGGTGTCAAGCCGGCCGCCGCCAGCGGCCTGCACATCGGCATAGAACTGGTCCACCACCGCCGTCACCGGCAGACGCGCGCCATTGCGGCGCGCCTCGTCCAGCACCAAGCCCAAGTCCTTGCGCATCCAGTCCACCGCAAAGCCAAAGTTGAACTGATCGTCCACCATGGTCTTGCCGCGGTTGTCCATCTGCCAGCTTTGCGCCGCGCCTTTGCCGATGACATCGAGCACCTGCTTCATGTCCAAGCCGGCCTTGCCGCCAAAAGCAATCGCCTCGGCCAAGCCCTGCACCAAGCCGGCGATGCAGATCTGATTGACCATCTTGGCCAACTGCCCCGCCCCCGATTCACCCACGCGGGTGACCGCCTTGGCAAAGGCCAGGGCCACCGGCTGGATCTGTGCAAAGGGTTCGGCATCACCGCCGCACATCACCGTCAACGCGCCATTGACCGCGCCCGCCTGTCCGCCGGACACCGGTGCATCGACGAAGTGCAGACCACGCTCGCGCGCCAGAGCAAACAAGTCCCGCGCCACCTCGGCTGAGGCGGTGGTGTGATCGACAAAAATGGCGCCGGGCTTCATGCCGGCAAAAGCGCCATCGGCGGCGCGCTGGCCGCCATCCAAGGCGCGACCCAAGACCACTGAGCGCAAATCATCGTCATTGCCCACGCAGGCAAACACGATGTCGGCGCCCGCCGCCGCTTCGGCCGGCGTTGCGGCTGAGCTGCCGCCATACTCGCCCACCCAAGCGGCCGCCTTGCTGGCCGTGCGGTTGTAAACGGTCACCGCATGCCCGGCGCGCTGCAAATGCCCGGCCATGGGGTAGCCCATCACGCCCAGGCCCAGAAAAGCCAGCTTTAGCGGCGCCATGGCCTCATAAGTTCGGGTGCTCATGAAAAGAAAAGTCCTTAAACAATCGTGAAGTGTTCGGTGCCGGAGGACATGTCTTCCGAGCGGGCACGCTCGCTGTTGAGCTTGATCTGCAGGCGCAGGTCATTGAGCGAGTCAGCATTGCGCAGCGCATCTTCGTAAGTGACCTTGCCCAACTCATAAAGATCAAACAAGGCCTGATCGAAAGTCTGCATGCCTTGCTCGCGGGAGCGCTTCATGATCTCTTTGATCTCACCCACTTCGCCCTTGAAGATCAGGTCGGAGATCAGCGGTGAGTTCAGCATGATCTCCACCGCGGCCACCCGGCCCTTGCCTTCGCGGCGCGGCAGCAAGCGCTGCGACACCAGGGCGCGCAGATTCAAAGACAAATCCATCAGCAACTGGCCGCGGCGCTCTTCCGGGAAGAAGTTGATGATGCGATCCAAGGCTTGGTTGGCGCTGTTGGCATGCAAGGTGGCCATGCACAAATGGCCGGTCTCGGCGAAGGCCACCGCGTGCTCCATGGTCTCGCGGTCACGCACCTCGCCCATCAAAATCACATCCGGCGCTTGGCGCAGCGTGTTCTTCAGGGCTTGATCCCAACTGTCGGTATCGATGCCGACTTCGCGCTGGGTGACGATGCAGTTCTTGTGCGGATGCACGAACTCAATCGGGTCTTCAATCGTGATGATGTGGCCGTAGGTGGTGGTGTTGCGCTCGTCGATCATGGCGGCCAGCGAGGTGCTCTTGCCCGAGCCGGTCGCGCCCACCACGATCACCAGCCCACGCTTGGCCTGCACCACTTGACGCAACACCGGCGGCAGCTCCAGCGAGGCGATGGTGGGCACATCGGCCGGAATGGTACGCAGCACCAGACCCACCGAGCCCTGCTGAATAAAAGCGTTAGCACGAAAGCGACCGATGCCTTGCGGGGAGATCGCGAAGTTGCACTCTTTGCTGCGCTCGAACTCGGCGGCCTGCTTGTCGTTCATGATGGCGCGCGCCAGCTGCAGCGTGTGCTGCCCGGTCAAGGGCTGCGGCGAGACCTTGGTGACCTTGCCGTCCACCTTGATGGCGGGCGGGAAGTCGGCCGTGAGAAACAAGTCCGAGCCCTTGCGCGAGATCATCAGGCGCAGAAGGTCGTTGATAAATTTGGTGGCCTGATCGCGTTCCATGGGGGTCCTGGGCAGTGAATTCGCTGGGAAGTTTTGCCGTCACTCACGTGGCTGCTGCCACATGAGTGACGTCGAACTTTCCGGGCTTTAGCCCGGAAAGTTCTCCGGGAACTTGGCTTTGGCGCGGGCTTCGGCGGGGGAGATGATGTTGCGGCGGACCAAGTCGGTGAGGTTTTGGTCCAGCGTCTGCATGCCTTGACTGTTGCCGGTCTGGATGGCTGAGTACATCTGCGCCACCTTGTTTTCGCGAATCAGGTTTCGAATTGCCGAATTGCCCAGCATGATTTCATGCGCGGCGACGCGGCCCGAACCATCTTTGAGCTTGCAAAGGCTTTGTGAAATCACCGCCACCAAAGACTCCGACACCATGGCCCGCACCATTTCTTTCTCGGCTGCGGGGAAGACGTCAACGATACGGTCCACGGTCTTGGCGGCCGAACTGGTGTGCAGGGTGCCAAACACCAAGTGACCGGTTTCGGCAGCGGTCAAGGCCAGGCGAATCGTTTCCAGGTCGCGCATTTCACCGACCAGCACCGCATCCGGGTCTTCGCGCAGCGCGGACTTCAGCGCATTGGCAAAGCTCATGGTGTGCGGACCCACCTCACGCTGGTTGATCAAGCTCTTTTTGGACTCATGCACGAATTCGATCGGGTCTTCAATGGTGAGGATGTGCCCGTACTCGTTTTCGTTCAGGTGATTGATCATGGCCGCCAAGGTGGTGGACTTGCCGGAGCCTGTCGGCCCGGTCACCAGTACCAAGCCACGCGGCCGCAGCGCCAACTCGGCAAAGATCTTGGGCGCATTGAGTTGCTCCAAAGACAAGATCTTGCTGGGAATGGTGCGGAACACCGCGCCCGCGCCGCGGTTTTGATTGAAGGCATTGACACGAAAACGCGCCAGGCCTTGGATCTCGAAAGAGAAATCCACCTCCAGCGCTTCTTCATAAATCTTGCGCTGCGAGTCGTTCATGATGTCGTACACCATGTCGTGCACGTCTTTGTGTTCGAGCGCCTCGACATTGATGCGGCGCACATCCCCATGCACCCGGATCATCGGAGGCAAGCCGGCCGAGAGGTGCAAGTCAGAGGCCTTGTTCTTGACCGAGAATGCCAACAGTTGAGTGATGTCCATTTTTTACAGGCAGAGGGCTGAAAGCCATTATGGCGACGATCGCCGAGAACATACAAGAACAGCACAGGCGCATTGCGGCGGCCTGTGCCCTGGCCGGAAGGCCTGTGCAAAGCGTGCGCCTGATGGTGGTCAGCAAGACCTTTCCGGGCAGCGCCGTGCGTGAAGCGGTGGCCGCCGGTGAGCGCTGCTTCGGGGAGAATTATGTCCAGGAAGGCTTGGACAAAATCGCCGAATTGGCCGATCTACGCGGCCAAATCGAATGGCATCTGATCGGGCCGCTGCAAAGCAACAAGACCCGACCGGTCGCCGAGGCTTTTGATTGGGTCCACAGCGTGGATCGCCTGAAGACCGCGCAGCGTTTGTCGGAGCAACGCCCGGCACATCTGCCGCCCCTCAATATCTGTTTGCAAGTGAATATCAGCGGGGAAGCCAGCAAGAGCGGACTCCACCCCGCCGACTTGCCCGCGCTGGCGGCGGCCGTGAGCGCTTTGCCGCGCCTGCGTTTGCGCGGTCTGATGGCCATTCCCGAACCCGCGGCCGACTTTGAATCGCAGCGCCTGCCGCACCGTGCCCTGGCCCAGCTGCAAGCACAGTTGCAAGCCGCGCAGGGCTTACACCTTGACACCTTGTCGATCGGCATGAGCGCCGATTTGGAAGCCGCGGTGGTGGAAGGCGCCACGCTGGTGCGCATTGGCTCCGCCATTTTCGGTGCCCGACAAGCGCGCTGAACACAATCAAGCCTTCATCATGAATTTGCTTCGCTTGCGACGCTGTGTCTTGATCTGGGCCGGGCTGATGCTGCTTGGGGTGAGCGCCACCCCGCTGCTGGCCGCCCCGGCTTTTGAAGACACCATCGCCCAACGCGCCCAAGCCTGCACCCTGTGCCACGGCAAAGAGGGGCGCGCCGCAGCCGACGGCTACTACCCGCGCCTGGCCGGCAAGCCGCAAGGCTATCTTTACAAACAGTTGCTCAATTTCCGCGATGGCCGACGTCATTACGGCCCGATGAGCGACTTGATCGAGCCTTTGAGCGATGCCTATTTGAACGAATTGGCCGGCTACTTCGCCCAGCTGAGCCTGCCCTACCCACCGGCCCAAGCGCCGGGTTTGCCCAGCGCCGCCTTGGCGCGCGGCCAAGCGCTGATTCTGCAGGGCGACCCGGCCCGCAAACTACCGGCTTGTGTGCAATGCCACGGCCAGGCTTTGACAGGGGTGCAGCCGTTCATTCCGGGCCTGCTGGGCCTGCCTCGCGACTATTTGAACGGCCAGCTGGGCGCTTGGCGCAGCGGCCTGCGCCGCGCGGTCGCGCCTGATTGCATGGGCCAAATCGCAAAAATACTCAGCACCGAAGAGATCAACGCCATCTCGCATTTCTTG
This sequence comes from uncultured Burkholderiales bacterium, assembly GCA_945952065.1. Classification (GTDB taxonomy): domain Bacteria; phylum Pseudomonadota; class Gammaproteobacteria; order Burkholderiales; family Burkholderiaceae_C; genus Paucibacter_A. The sequence continues at coordinate 19,804 of CAMFGY010000015.1, forward strand.
GCGGGCCAAGCCGTGCCGGCCAATGCCAAGCCCGCCGCCTCTTTGCCTGCGCCTTTGCCCATGCAATGCGGAGGCCTGCAATGACGAAGAAGAACAGAAGCCGTACCTTGCGCTGGCTCGGCGCGGGGCTGCTGGGCTTGGGCAGCATGGCCGGCTTGGCACTGCTGGGCCTGAACCATCTGGACGAAAGCCCAGCCTCGCCGTCCGCGAGCAGCACGCAAAGCCCTGGCAGCCGAACGCAAGCCCAGCGGGTGCAGCAAGGCGAATACCTGGCGCGCGTCGGCAACTGCATGGGCTGCCACACCCAGCGCGGCGGCGCGCCTTATGCGGGCGGCCGCGCCATCCCCACGCCTTTTGGCAGCGTCTTTGCCCCCAACCTCACACCCGATGCTGAAACCGGCTTGGGGCGTTGGAGCGAAGCGCAGTTCTGGGCCGCGCTGCACCATGGCCGCGCGCCCGATGGCCGGCTCTACACGCCGGCCTTCCCCTTCGGCAACTACAGCTTGGTCACACGCGAAGATGCCCGCGACCTGTGGGCCTATTTGCGCAGCCTGCCTGCGGTGGTGCAGCCGAATCGAGCTCACGAGCTGCGCTTCCCCTACAACACCCAGGCCGCCATGATGGTGTGGCGCGCGCTTTACTTTCGCCCGGCGGTGTACAGCCCGGCGCCGCAGCAAAGCGCCGAATGGAACCGGGGCGCGTACTTGAGCCAAGGCCTGGGGCATTGCAATGCCTGCCATGCGCCGCGCAATGCCCTGGGCGCAATCAGCGGCCCGGCGGATTTCTCCGGCGGCATGCTGCAAGGCCTGGGCTGGTACGCGCCCTCGCTGCACAGCGCCGCGGAGGGCAGCGTCGCGCACTGGGATCGCCAAGCGCTGATCGAATGGCTGAAGAGCGGGCGCAATGCCCAAGCCAGCGCCTTGGGGCCCATGGCGGAAGTGATCCAAGGCAGCACCCAATACTTGCGGCCCGATGACCTGGCGGCCATGGCCCGCTATCTGCAAAGCCTGCCGCAACACCTGGTCGCACGTGGCGCGCCCTCATCACGACCCGAGTTCAAGCTTAGAGAAGTCGGCGAGGCCCTGTACGGCGAGCATTGCGCGAGCTGCCATGGGGCCCAAGGTCAAGGCGTGGCCGGTGCCTACCCGGCCTTGCAAAACAACCGCACCGTCTTGATGCAACAGCCCGCCAACTTGCTGCGCATCATCCAAAGCGGCGGCTTCGCGCCCAGCACGGCTGACAATCCGCGTCCCTTTGGCATGCCACCCTTTGGCGGCGTCCTGGATGAAGGCCAACAGGCCGCCGTGGCCAGCTTTGTGCGCAATGCCTGGGGCAACCAGCCGCAAGGTGAAGCCGATGTGCGGGTGGTCGATGTGCTGCGCCTGAAGACCCGCCGGGTCGACTGAGCCCGGCGCCCGGGCAAGCCCCCATCTGGGGGATCTCCGCCGCATTTGCCGCGCAATTGTTCACGGCAGACCCGAACTCGCGTGTGCGCAAAACGAGCTGACGGCCCGACACTTCCGGCACGCGCCTCGCGACCTGAATTTCACGTCAGTTTGTTGACAGCCGATATGAAGGCCCGCCCGGATGCGACATTTTTCACAGCCCTGGCACTACGCATGAATTCCCTACTCAAGAAATCAAGCCTCCACGCCGAAAGCCAAGCAGGCGTTTTACGGCGCCAGCCACAGGGCATGGCATTGGCCGCGACCCAGGCGACCCAGAAAAACAATCCTTGACGAGGGATATTGATCCATGAACTTCTTGACCCAGCTGCGCATCAGCCAGCGCTTGGCCGTCAGCTACGGCTTGTTGATTTTGTTGTTGGTGGCCATCGGCAGCTATGGCGCCCTGACCGCCAATCGGCTGGCCAAAGACCTGGACCGCACCGCCAACTCCAGCTTGGTGAAGATCGCTTCGGCCAATGCGCTGGAAGGCCAGGTGAATGTGATCGCCCGTGCCTCGCGTGACCTGCTCTTGTTGGACGAGGCCCGCCAGATCAAGAAGCAAAACGCCGCCATCGACGCCGCGCTGCAAGAAACCGAGAAGCAGCTCAGCAGCCTGGACTCCGCATTGGACGGCGGCAAAGAAAAAGAGCTGGTGAGCACCGTGCGTGAATCGGAGCGCAAATTCAGCGCTGCCGTCACCAAGTTCCGCAAGATCCAAAAAGACGGCAGCCCGGATGAAGCCCGCGAAAGCCTGATCACCGATGTGCGTCCGGCCCAGCAAGCCTATCAAGATGGCCTGAAGGGCTTGGTGGACCTGCAGTTCGACAGCGCCCGCACGCTGGCGGTGGAAGGCGGCGAAATGGCTCGCTCCTCCATCTTGCTGACCGCCGTGCTGGTGGTGGTGGCCGCTGTGATCGGCTTGGGCGGCGGCTTTGTGATTGCCCGCTCCATCGTGCTGCCGGCTCAAAAAGCACAGCAAGCGGCCGAGGCGATCAGCGCTGGCGACCTGACCCAACACATCGTGGTGCAAGGGTCCGACGAACTGGCGCAAATGCTCAAGGCCATGCAAGACATGCAACACGCGCTCTCCGGCGTGGTCAGCAGCGTCAGCGATGCAGCCGGCGAAGTGGCACAAAACTCATCGGACATTGCCCACAGCAATGTGAACCTGTCGGACCGCACGGCCCGCTCGGCGGCCAGCCTGCAAAACACCGCCGCCTCGGTGGAGCAGATTGCCGCCAATCTGAATGGCGCCAGCGATCTGACCCGCCGCGCCGCCGGCATCGCCACCAAAGCGCGTCAATCGGCTCAGGCCGGTGGCACGGTGGTGTCCAAGGTGGTGGACACCATGGAAGAAATCAGCGCCAGCTCCAAAAAGATTGGCGACATCATCGGCGTCATCGACGGCATCGCCTTCCAGACCAATATCCTGGCCCTGAATGCAGCAGTGGAAGCCGCGCGAGCTGGCGAACATGGTCGCGGCTTCGCGGTGGTGGCCTCGGAAGTGCGTGCCCTGGCGTCCCGCTCGGCCGCAGCGGCCAAGGAGATCAAGGTGCTGATTCAGGAGTCCTCGGTCAAAGTGGAGAACGGCACCGCCTTGGTCAACAACGCCGGCATCACCATCCGCAGCGTGGTCGACGAAGTCAACAATATGGGCCAGCTGATCGAAGAGATTTCGCACTCGGCCCAGGAGCAGGCGGCGGGCGTCGGCGTGGTCAACAACGCCATGAATGAGTTGGACCGCACCACCCAACAAAACACCACCCTGGTGGACGACTTGAGCCGCTCCACCGATGCCTTGAAGACCAGTTCCTCTCGCCTGCTGGATGCGGTGGGCTTCTTCCGGGCTTCCGGGGCCCATGTTTGATCCACGCCCGGCGACTTATCAGTTCACTTTCTTTTTCGCTTCCCTTCTCCCTTCTTTTTCTTTCAGACCCCCTCCCATGAGCAAGACTTCTCTCTCCAGCCTGCTGCGCTCCACCTCTGTGCTGTGCGGCGCACTCGCCGTGGCTTTCAGCGCATACGCCTCGGCGCCCAAGATTTTGAAGAAGGTGCCGCCGGAATTCCCCGCAGAAGCCAGCAAGCAGTCGATCAAGTCAGGCACGGTCAAGGCCAAGATGGCCATTGAAGCCGATGGCTCGGTGTCGGGCGTGGACATCGTCGAGGCTCAGCCTCGCAAGGTCTTCGACAAGGCCGTGACCAAGGCGCTGATGGACTGGCGCTTTGAAGGCAGCGGCGAAAAGCAATCGCACGAAGTCAAGCTGGTGTTCAGCAACGAAGACTGAGTGCCAGGGCCACGCCCTGTAGCGCCCAAGGCCTGCACGCGACCGCTGTCGTGTGCAGGCTTTTTTCATGGCTCAACAAATTGGGCCAAGCGCCAGGGGCGATTCAGGCCTTTCATTTAAACTGCCGCCCATGCGCCCCTTCGCCATGAGCTCACCGCTGGCTTGGCTCCGGATTCTGGTCTGGACCTTGGCCCTGGCCCTGCCGCTGCAGGCCCAGGCGCGCCTGGTCATGTTGAGCTGCGCGGGCATGAGCCCCAGCGCCTCGCATACGGCACATGGGCTCAGCAAGACAATGGCCGAAACGGCTGCGCAGGCCTTGCACCTTCCTCCACACCCTGCCCATGAACAAGCCGGTGAGGAGATCCGCGTCCATGTCCATGGCTCTGCCCTGGCCCACCCGCAAGCGCAAACCCCGCCGGACTTGGCCCTGAGCCCGGCATTGGACGACGCCAGTAGCTCGCACACCTGCAGCGCCTGCGCGGTTTGCTGTCTGGGCATGGCTTTGCCCAGCACCACGCTGCATCTTGGCGCCTCATTTGGCGCCGCCGTATGGGCCGCCAGCCCCGGGCCGTCCAGCCTGGACGTTGTCACGGCCACCCTGGAGCGCCCGCCCAGGGTTCAGCAGCCGCGCTGATCGTGCTGCTCGACACCGCCCAAGTCCCGGGCGGCGTCGTCGTCTTTTTTCATCGCGCGCCCGCCCTTGAAACGCGGCGCGCCCTTCCCTTCCGACGAAGAGGATGCCATGCACCCTTGCAAACCTTTTTTGCACACGCGCTGCTGCGTGCGCCGGGCTGTTCATTCCCTCGGCCTAGGCCTTGTGCTGGCCGCCGGCTTGAGCGCCAGCCCCAGCACTTGGGCCCAAAGCGGCGCTGACAAACGCCCCGACCCGGCTGCGCCCACCGAGGCGCCGCGCAGCCCCCAATCGCTGCAACACTACAAAGCCGCTGCGCTCGACAAACCGGTGCAGAGTTGGCCGGCCTCGAATCAACGTGTCCATGAGCTGGGCGGTTGGCGCGCCTATGCCAAAGAGGCCGCCAAAGAGGCCGCCAAGGAGGCCGCCAATGCGGCATCCACCCCTGCCTCTGGCCCGCATTCGCATTCGCATACGCATGCGCATCATCCCGGAGCTGCTCGATGAAATCCAAGCCTTTGAAGCCCGCCACGGTCTGCGCCACTTTGCTGAGCCTGGCGCTGCTGAGCGGCTGTGCCAGCTTGAACCCGCAAGCCCGTTTCGAGCCCCTGCAAGCCCAATCCCAAAAACTGCTGCAGCAAGACCTGCAATGGGCGCGCACCCCAGAGCAGAGAGCCGCGCTGGACGCAAGAGTGACCGAGTTGCTGAGCGCCCCCCTGACGGCCGAGCGCGCGGTGCAAGTGGCCCTGCTCAACCACCGCGGCCTGCAAGCCCAATTGCACCAACTGGGCATTGCCGACGCCGCCTGGGTGCAAGCCACACGCTGGCCCAATCCCGGGCTCAGCCTGGGTCGGATGAAGCGCGGTGAAGAGCTGGAGATCGAACGCAGCCTGCATCTGAATCTGATGGCTTGGCTCACCAGCAGCGGCCGGGGCCGCGCCGCCGACTTGGAGCTTCAAGCGCTGCAGCGCAATCTGGGGCAAGAAGTGCTCAAGGTGGCCGCCGAAGCCCGCCATGCCTACTGGGTGGCCTTGGGCGCACAGCAGTTGCAGCAGTACAGCCAGCAAGTCTTGGAAGCCGCCCAGGCCGGCGCCGAGCTGGCGCAGCGCATGAGCCAAGTGGGCAATTTGAACAAGCTCAAGCTGGCCCGTGAGCAGAGCTTTTACGCCGACGCGGCGCTGGCGCTGGCGCAGGCCGAAATGGCCAGCATCTCCAGCCGTGAAGGGCTGATCCGCGCACTCGGTCTGTGGGGCGAACAGCTGGCCCTGCTGAAACTGCCCGCTCGTCTGCCAGAGCTGCCTGCGCAGGCCTTGAACCAGCCCGATGTGGAGCGCATCGCCATCACCCAAAGACTGGATGTCCAGGAGGCCAAGAAAGCCGCCGAGGCCAGCGCCGCGCACATGGGGTTGACGCGCAGCACCCGCTTCATCAATGTTCTGGAGCTGGGCTTGGCCAGCAATCGCAGCAATCACGAGGCGACCCAAACCGGCTTTGAGCTGAGCCTGGAATTGCCCCTGTTCGATTGGGGAGAAGCCCGGGTTGCCCATGCCGAATCGCGCTACCTGCAAGCGCTGGAGCGCACCGCCCATATCGCCATCACCGCACGCTCGGAGGCTCGCGAAGCCTATGCGCAGTACCGCGCGGCCTTTGATATCGCCCGCCACTACCGTGACGAAGTGTTGCCGCTGCGCAAACGCATCTCGGACGAAAACCTGCTGCTCTACAACGGCATGTTCATCGGCACCTTTGAGCTGCTGGCGGACGCCCGGGCGCAGATCAGCGCCGTGGCTGCAGCGATTGCAGCGCAGCGCGACTTCTTCTTGGCCGAGGCCACACTCCAGCAGGCCTTGATCGGCCCCATCGGCAGCCCCGCCGCGCCGCGCTCGGCTTCGTCTTCTTCATCCTCTTCCGCCGCTGACGCCAGCGGCGGCCATTGAAAGCAATTCCCATGGTTTCCCGTCGCCATCTTTTCTTAGGCGCTGGTGCGGTGGCCGCAAGCAGCGTGTCACGCGTTGCGCTCAGTGCCATCCCCGAGGCTGTGCAGCAAAGCCATGCCCAAACCGCGCCACCACTGATGCCGCCGAATGGCCGGCCCTACAACCCCGTCGTCACCCTCAATGGTTGGACCCTGCCTTGGCGCATGAACGCCGGTGTCAAGGAGTTCCATCTGGTGGCCGAACCGGTGGTGCGCGAAATGGCCCCCGGTTTCAGCGCTCATTTGTGGGGCTATAACGGTCAGTCGCCCGGCCCCACCATCGAAGTGGTGGAAGGCGACCGGGTGCGCATCTACGTGACCAACCGCCTGCCCGAACACACCAGCGTGCACTGGCATGGCCAGCGCCTGCCCAATGGCATGGACGGCGTCTCGGGCCTGACCCAGCCCGCCATCCAACCCGGCCAGACCTTTGTCTACGAGTTCACTGCGCGCCGCCCCGGCACCTTCATGTACCACCCCCATGCCGACGAAATGACGCAGATGGCCATGGGCATGATGGGCTTGTGGATCACCCACCCCAAGCAGCGCCCTCACCCGCTGATTGCCGAAGTGCAGCGCGACTTTTGTTTCCTGCTGGCAAGCTATGACGTCGAGCCGGGAAGCTATACGCCCAAGCCGATGACGATGACGGACTTCAACCTCTGGACCTGGAACAGCCGTATCTTCCCCGGCATCGACTCCTTCAATGTGCGGCTGGGTGATCGGGTGCGCATGCGGGTCGGCAATCTGACCATGACCAATCACCCCATCCATCTGCACGGCCATGAGTTCGAGGTCACCGGCACCGATGGCGGCCCGGTGCCCAAGAGCGCCCGTTGGCCAGAAGTAACCACCGATGTGGCGGTCGGCCAGATGCGTCAGATCGAGTTCATCGCCGACGAAGAAGGCGACTGGGCGGTGCACTGCCACAAGAGTCATCACACCATGAACGCCATGGGCCACAACGTGCCGAACTTGATTGGCGTCGACCACAGCGGCTTGGCGGCCAAGATCACCCGATTGATCCCCGACTACATGGTGATGGGCGAGCGCGGCATGGCCGATATGGCGGAAATGGAGATGCCCTTGCCGGAGAACACCGCGCCCATGATGACGGGCACCGGCCCGTATGGCGGCCTGGAGATGGGCGGCATGTTCAGCGTCTTGAAAGTGCGCCGCGATCAAAAGCCCGGCGACTACCAAGACCCCGGCTGGTGGGCGGAGCGCGCGCCCAAGGGCACGGTGGCCAGTGCCTATGCAGGCCCCGTGCCGCAAGCGCCTTCGGCCGCCTCTGGCAAGCCCAGCGCCGCCGGAAAGGACGCCGAACTCAAGGTGCGCAAGCCCAGCGCCAACGCCCATGGGAGCCACTGAGATGAAGCGCCCCGCATCCGCCATCGCCCTCGGCATGGCCTTGTTGTTAACAGATCATTTCAGCGGCATCGCCCAGGCGCATGGCTCCAAGCCGCACAGCCAGTCTGCGCCCGTGGACGCCGCCGAGCAGCAGGTCTTTGGGATCGCTGGCCGCGCAGCCGATGTGGTGCGCACGATCGACATCCGCATGAGCGATGACATGCGTTTCAAGCCAGCCCTGCTTGAAGTGTCGGAGGGCGAAACCCTGCGCCTGCGCCTGCACAACAAAGGTCAGCTCATGCATGAGCTGGTGATAGGCACGCCGGCAGAGCTGGACCAACACGCCGCCCTGATGGCCAAGTTCCCCAATATGGAACATGAGGCGGCGCATATGGCCCATGTCGCCGCAGGCGCCAGCGGCAGCATTGTTTGGAAGTTCAATCGCGCAGGCAGTTTTGACTTCGCCTGCCTCATCAATGGCCATTACCAAGCAGGGATGCGCGGCCGCATCGTCGTGCGTGCCAAGCCGCTCAGCCACAAACCCTGAACCCGCAACTTTTGGAAGAGAAGTCCATGAATACGCAAAGAAAAATTTTGTTGTCCTTGGCCGCGGCTGCTGTCATGAGCGGGCTGAGTCCACTCGGCCAAGCCCATGAGCATGCGCAGCACACGAGCACCGCAGCCAGCGCAGCCCCGGCTGCCATGCCCCAAGCGCAGAGCTGGACGGACGCGGAAATCCGCCGCGTCGATGTGACGGCAGCCAAGCTGACGCTCAAACACGGCGAAATCAAAAACCTGGACATGCCGCCCATGACCATGGTGTTCAGCCTCAAGCCCGGCGCCCCAGGGGCCGAACTGCTGCCGCAACTCAAGATCGGTGAGCGCATCTTGTTTCAAGCCGAGATGGCCCAGGGCAAAACCCTGGTGGTGGGCTTGAAACGCCCCTGAGCCCTCAAGTTCAGCGCCAAGTGGCCGATGTCGATGGAGCAGCCGTTCCATCGACTCAAGGGGTGAGTGCATGGCCGATAGCCCAAGCATCAAAGCCGAATCCAGCCTGCCAGAGCTCGAAGCCGCACTGGCCCAAATGGTGCACGAGCGTTATTTCGAAGCCGAGAGTGACGAAGAGGCCGAATTGCAGGCCTTGGCCGCCAAAGACTGTGAATACCTGATGACCCGCATTCGCTGTCTGGAGCTCAGCCTGAAGGCGGCCGACGACGATTTGGCTTGGCTCGGCCCCGCCGCGCGCAGCTCACCGGCGCAGTCGCTGCGCCGCATCAAGGCCTTGTGTGGCCGCTATCCGGACTTGTTCGGCGCCATGCAGGCGGTGGTGGTGACGCACCCGGGCGTGTCGCGCGAGATGCTGGCCATGGCCATCAAACAGTTCCGCCGCGATGCCGAGTCCTACAGCCAAGAAGACCTGGTCGGTTTGTTGACCAGTGTCACCAATGGCGCCTTGCAGGCTTTTGATGCGGTGCTGCGCACCCGCAAAGGCGCGGATCGCAAGGCCGCGTCCTTGCCCTGGGGCAAGCACAACGAGTGAGCGGCGCAGCCGCCGCGCCTCAATGCAAGACATTGGCGCCCGCAGCGAGCCGGGTGCCGGCCACGGGCTTGTGGCCTAGAAGTTTCGCCACATGGCGGCCGTCTGCCTGTGAATAGTCCAGGCCGATCAAGGCGCCAACGCCCAGCATCAGCAGCAAGACCGCGCAGGCGGTATAGGCCAACCAAGGCCGACGCGGTTTCAAGGCCGGTCGCGGTGGACGCGGGCGTTGCGCGGGCGCTTCAGCCAAGGTGGGCGTGGGTTTGGGCCGCATCACCCGTGCCGCTTGTTTCTGGCCCTTGCTTCCTGCAACAACTTCAAAGCTGAGCAGCTCGTTTTGCTGCGGCTGCGCGCAATTGGCCGGAAAGGCCGAGATGTGTACAAACAGCGCTTGGCCGCCATGCAGCGGCGTGATCTCGCCATAGCCGCGCTCCACATGCCACTGTGTCAATATGCCTTCGAATCGCATGATTCTTCCCTCTGAAACGATAGGCCCCAGGACGACGCCGCCCAGATCGGGCAGGCGCGGGCCCAAAGCACCGCTCCCTGTTTTCTTCTGTCTTTATCGTGCCTGAAGCCCCCCAGGCGCGCTGCAACAGTTGGTAAACAAATGTGCCAGCCTGGCCCCGCTGCGCAGCCGCGACAATAGCGGGGTCAGCGCAGCCAACAAGAGAGAGCAAAACACATGGCCATCAACTGGTTCCCCGGGCATATGAATTCAACCCGGAACGCCATCAATGAACGGATGAAAGCCGGGCTGGACGTGGTCATTGAAATGCTGGACGCCCGCATCCCCGGTTCCAGCGCCAACCCTTTGCTGGCCCAGCTGACCGCCGGCAAGCCCACGCTCAAGCTGCTGAACAAGCAAGACCTGGCCGACCCCGAGCGCACCGCCCAGTGGATGGCCTATTACAACGCCCAGCCCGACACCCGCGCGATTGCCCTGGACGCCAGCATCAAAGCCCCAGCCCAGGCCCTGATCAAAGCCTGCCGTGAGCTGGCGCCGCTGCGCGGTGGCATGGTCAAGCCGGTGCGGGTCTTGATCTGCGGCATTCCCAATGTGGGCAAGTCCACCTTGATCAACACCTTGGTGTCCAAACGTGCCGCCAAAACCGGCGATGAGCCGGGCATCACCAAGATCGAACAAAAAATCGTCTTGGCCGAGGACTTCTACCTCTTCGACACGCCCGGCATGCTGTGGCCGCGCATTGCCATTGAAGAGAGCGGCTACAACCTCGCCGCCAGTGGCGCGATTGGCCGCAATGCCTTTGAAGAAGACGAAGTGGCACTCGAGCTGCTCGACTATTTGCGTGTGCATTACCCCACGCAGCTGATTGAACGCTACAAGCTGGGCGATATCAGCGGCATGAACGACGAAGAGCTGCTCACCGCCATCGGCCGCAAGCGCGGCGCCATGCTCAGCGGCGGACGGGTCAATCTGCAAAAAGCCGCCGAGGTCTTGATTTACGAATTCCGCCAATGCATCCTCGGCCGCATCACGCTGGAGACACCGGAAGAATTCCAACAATGGGCCGCCAAGGCCGAGGCCGCCGAAGCGGCACGCCAAGCCAAGGCCGAGGCCCGCAAGGCCAAGCGCAAAAAAGGCAGCGGCGTGCGTGACGCAGACGCAGGCTCGGTGCCCGATTCTTCCACCCAAGACACCGAAGAGGCCGACGAAGAGTGAGGCGGTGGCGGCGCAGCTTTGAATCAGCGTCGCACGATTACTCGACCACCAGCACCACTTTCACGCTTGCGTCCACCGCCGACTTCTCTATGTAGCCGATGGCATCGGGATTGGCTGCCACATACTTTTTCACATCCGCTGCGCTGGGCAATTCCTTGGGCGGCGTGGCCTTGCCCGAGAACGTCAGGCGCGACCATGCTGCCTTGACCTGTGCGCTGGTTTTGCCCGCAGCCTTGCTGTAGAACTGTTCGCGCACGCTGCTGGAGTCCGGCAAATCGGCCAAGGCCACAGTCCCGCCGCCGGGCAAGGTGCTGGCCTTACCCAAGAACAGGGCCGCGGCTTGCTCAGAGGTCAATGTGCTCAAAGCACTCTTGGGGTTGACGATCACCGCCGTTTGCGCAGCGGCCAGACTGGCCAGCCCGCACAGCAGCGACGCCAGCAGAACGTGGGACTTGGGTTTCAAAAAACGCTTGTTCATGGCTGTGTCCTGATCATGGATTACGAAGGCTGGGAATTCTTCAAAAAGGCTGAGTCAGCCTTGTGCCATCACTCGATGATGGCCGCTGCCAGGCCCTCCTAAAAGACCACATCGTAGGAAGCGCTCAGCACTTGCGCATTGCCCGCTCCCGGCACAGCACTGCTGTCACGCACGCGGTCCCATTGCAGCTTCAGCGCTCCGCCTTTGTGCAGCTCATAGCGCAGGGCCAGCAACTGGCTGCGCAGCTTGACGGGGGAATAGGCCGCTTCGTCAAAGCTGTTTTCCAAATAAGCGCTGCTCCCGCCGGTCAGAGTGAAGGCGCCCATGCGATAGCCCAAGGTCAGCAAGTAGTACTTGGCCTTGTAATTCAAAGCCTCGCGCTTGGCTTGGCCGAACTCGCTGCGCACGATCCAGTGCTCAAAGTCGGCATTCACGGCCAGGCCCAGAAAGTCCTGCTTGGGGCCCGAGGCCTCGACTTCCACCAAACCGCTGTCGCGGTCGATCTGTTTCACCGTGCTGCTCACATAGCTCAGGCGGCCACTGAACCAGTCTTTTGAAAACTCAAAGCTGATGCCGCCGATGCTGCCCCAGCTCACATCTTTGGGAGCTTCGTTGTACAAACGGGCGTAGGGGTTTTTCTTGCTGTTCTCGCTGCCAACCAGCACCTCGGTGCGCAAGGTCCAGGCGCCCGCTTCGGTGGAATAGCTCAGGCTGGCCCCGTTGTAATTGACCACATCCCAGCCATAAACATCCGGGCTCGGCCGTATGGTGTTGTAGGCATAGCCCACGTCTTGGAAGTCGGAGTAGTAATACAGCGGCAGTCGCTTTCGCCCCATTTGCAGCGTCCATTCGGGCGCGATTTGATAAGACAGATAGAGCCACTCCAGATTCAGGGCCTGGTCTTTGACCGCACGGGCGGTGACCTGCGTGGTGGCGCTCCACTGGGGGTTGAATTTCACCGTGGCCTGCAGACCAGCTCGTGACTCGGGCGTGGCCGTGAGCTCATCGCCGTACACACCGGCGTGGGCCCAGTCAGCAATGAAGCGGGTGCAGTTGTTGCTATGAGCCGGCGCCAAACCACTGGCCACACAAGCCCCAGAAGTTCGGCCCAGCACCAAAGACGCAAAGCCCGAAGTGCTGAACTCCTGCGCCTGCACTCCCAAAGGAAAGCTCAGGCACAAGCTCAACACACCTATTGGCCAAGGGCTGTAAGCGCGAGGAATGAAGTCCAAAAACGCGGGACGACGTTGCACCATGCCAAGCTCCAGTCAGAGTTGAGGGAAAAACTACTTCACCAAACATCTCTGTACCCAGGGCTTGCATCGACGGCAACGCGGGTCTCCAGCGTCCACCTTCTGCCCTTGTTGCGGCACTTGCTTGATTCCTCCCGAAATCAAGCCTTGCACAACGATAGCCAAAGCCAAGCGTCCACGCAGGGTTTTCACCCGGGTTCTTGAGCAAAAAAGCCACACGCTACCGCCACAACAGCCGGCTTTGTCAACTATTTCTCAGCTGACCTGCGCTTTCACCAGCCCCAGCAACTGCCGAGCTTCTTCAGGACTGGCAATCGAGCGCCCCGCCTGCCGGGCGCAAGCGGCCAGAGCTTCGATCAAAACCCCGTTGCCGCTGGCGCGCTCGCCCTTGGGCAGGTAGAAGGTGTCTTCCAGCCCGGTGCGCAACATGCCGCCCAGTTCCGCCGTCAGCTGATGCACCGGCCAGATCTCCTGGCGGCCGATCAAGGTGGTCTGCCAAACGGCCCCCGCCACCAGATAGCGCGGCAGCAAGCGCAGCAAATCGGCATCGACTGGCATGCCCGAGGCCACGCCCATCACCAAGTTGTATTCGGGGCGACCCATCTCGGGCTTGAACATGCCGGACTTCACATACATGCCCACCGCCCGCACGATGCCCACATCAAAGCACTCAAACTCGGGGTGCACCCCGCACTCGCTCATCACGTCCAAAAAGGCCTGTACCTTGGACACCGGGTTGTCAAACACCATGGGCGGCCAAGCCCAGCGGCCATCGTCTTTGAGCTTCAGATAGTTCAGGCTGCCCGCATTGCAGGCCGCAATCTCGGGGCGCACGCGCCGGATGCAGGCGGCGGGGCCAGAGATGTCTGCGCCCATCACGCCGGTCGTCAAGTTGATGATGACGCCTGGGCAGGCCGCGCGTATCGCCGCGACCACCTGCTCGGCCACATCCGGGTCCCAGCTGGGCAAGTGGCCCAGGCCTTCTTCCTGCATGCGCAGATGCACATGCATGACGGAAGCGCCGGCATTGAAGGCATCGCGTGCCTCGGCCGCCATCTGCGCGGGCGTCACCGGCACCGGGTGCTGCTTGGGGTTGGTCAACACCCCGGTCAGCGCGCAGCTGAGCACGGCTTTATCGCTGGGGGTGGGCATGGGCGGCTTGTTCATCATCAAGAGCTCTCCTTTTCATCCAGGCTTTGCAACTCCACCAGCAAGTCGCCCGCCGCCACCGCGGCCTGCGGTGCGGCATGAAGGGCTTTGACGCGGGCGGCAGCGCCGGCTGTCAGCCACATCTCCATCTTCATGGCCTCCACGCTGAGCAAGGCCTGACCCTCTTGGACAAGATCGCCCACTTGCACCAGCACTTGCGCCACCAAGCCCGCCACCGGCGAGCGCGCGCGCAGCGGGTCTCTGTCGCCCTCAGCGCTTGACGGGTAGGGCGAGACCTCGCTGAACACATGGCAGGCCGCATCGCTCACCAGATGCAGCACCGGGCCCTGCGGGCTCTCCGTGAGGCGGCAGATCAGGCGGCGCTGCACCCCGTCAAGCCGCACCCGGGTCCAGCCGTCCGCCAGATCGGGCAACAGTTCCAACGGATGGGTGTGCCCCTCAGCCGTGATGCTCAACCCTGCGCCCGAAGCGGCCACGCGCAGGGTCCGCCGCTCGGTGCCCGCCTGCAGATGCATGGAAAAGGCCTGCAAGCTGAGCGGGCGCTGCCGCATCGGCCCAGCCGCCAAGGCCAGCAAGCCGGCCGCGAGCAGCCAGTCGCAGGGCGCAGGCGCCGGACGCTGCAGCAGCGGTGCCCCAGCCTGGGCCCAGGCGTCCAAGCTACCGGTGTTCATGCGCGCCTGGGCAAAGTCTGGGTGCCGCAACAGATCCCGTAGAAAACGCCCGTTATTGCGCAAGCCCAGCAGCGGTAGGTCTTCGAGGGCCGCACAGAGGCGGCGTCGCGCATCATCCCGGTCGCGCCCATGCACGATCAGCTTGGCCACCATGGCGTCATAAAAAGGCGAGACCTCGTCGCCCTCTTGAATGCCCGCATCCAAGCGCACCCCCGGGGCCAAGCGCAGCGGCGCCCAAGCGAGGATGCGCCCGGTCTGCGGCGCAAAGCCTTCGTACGGGTCTTCGGCATACAAGCGGGCCTCGATGGCGTGGCCGCTGAACTGCAGCTGCGCCTGGGTCAGCGGCAGTCGCTCTCCGGCCGCCACCCGCAACTGCCACTCCACCAGATCGAGGCCGGTGATGGCCTCGGTGACCGGATGCTCCACCTGCAGCCGGGTGTTCATCTCCAGAAAAAAATGCTTGAGTTCAGCGTCAACGATGAACTCCACCGTGCCCGCGCCCACATAGCCCACGGCAAGCGCGGCGGCCACCGCATCGCGGCCCATGGCTTCGCGCATGGCGGGGCTGACAATGGGCGACGGCGCTTCTTCAATCACCTTTTGACGGCGCCGCTGCGCGGTGCAATCGCGCTCGCCCAGATGCAAGGCCTGGCCATGGCGGTCGGCAAAGATCTGCACCTCGATATGCCGCCCGCCCTCGATCAAACGCTCCAGCATCAGGCGACCATCGCCGAAAGCGCTCTCGGCCTCGCGGCGTGCGGCCGTGATGGCGGGGCCCAAGTCCTCGGCCTGCAGGGCCAAGCGCATGCCGCGCCCGCCGCCGCCCGCCACCGCCTTGACCAGCAAAGGAAAGCCCAGCGCCTGAGCCTCGCGCAGCAGGCTGGCCTCGTCTTGCTGCTCGCCCAGATAGCCCGGCGCGCAAGGCACACCGGCCGCGCGCATGCGGCGCTTGGCATCGGCCTTGTTGCCCATGGCTTCGATGCTGGCGGCCGAAGGGCCGATGAAAACCAAGCCCGCATCAAGGCAGGCCTGCGCAAAGTCGGCCCGCTCCGACAAAAAGCCATAGCCCGGGTGCACCGCATCCGCGCCGGTGGCCCGCGCGGCGGCCAGCAGCGCCGCGATGTTCAGATAGGACTGGGCCGCAGGTGCCGGGCCAATGCACACCGCCTCATCGGCCTCGCGCACATGCAGGGCGCCGGCATCGGCTTCGCTGTAAACCGCCACACAGCGGTAGCCGAGCCGGCGTGCGCTGCGCATCACCCGACAGGCGATCTCGCCGCGGTTGGCGATCAAGATCTTGCTGAAGCTCATGCCGAAGCCCACCGTGGTTTGCGTTGCTCAACAAAGGCCATCACGCCCTCTTGCCCCTCGGGCCCAGCGGCCGCATGCGCAAAGGCAGCGGCCGCCTCTTCCACCAAAGAGGCAGCTTCATGGTGACAAGCACGCGCCATCAAGCGCTTGGTGGCCGCCAGCGCTTGCGGGGCGCATTGCAAGATGCCGCTCAAATGACGGGTCAGGGCCACCTCCAAGCCGGCGCCAGCATGCAGCTCATGCACCAGGCCCAGTTGCAAGGCCTGATGCGCGTCGAGCCGCCCACCGCAGACCGCTAAGCGGCGCGCTTGGGAGTAGCCCAGGCGCTCCACCAAGAAAGGCGCGATCTGCGCCGGCACCAGGCCCAGCGAGGTCTCCGGCAAGCGAAAGCTCCCCGTCTCGCTGGCCAGGACCAGATCCGCGACACAGGCCAGGCCAAAGCCGCCGCCCATGACCGAACCCTCCAGCACCGCCACCACCGCCAAGGGACTGCGCGCGAATGCCCCACACAAATGGCCGAAGGCCGCATTCATCTGCTGCAGCACCGCCGGGCCTTCTTCGCCCATGCGTTGCCGCGCCTGCGCAATGTCTTTCAGATCAGCGCCGGCGCAAAAATGCCCACCCGCGCCGCGCAGCACCAGTACACGGGTTTCGCCGCCCTCTTCGGCATCGGCCAAGGCGACGCGCAATTCGGCCACCATGTCCAGCGAGAGCGCATTGCGCACCTCGGGGCGGTTCAGGGTCAGATGCAAGACGCCGGTGGGCTCGCGACGCAGGTCCAGCGTTTGGTAGTGTTGCAGCATGGCCTTGCCCTCCAACTCAATGGCTAGCCTTGGGCAAGGTGCCCTCGAGTTTGCAGATGATGCCTAGCATCACCTCGTCAGCGCCACCGCCGATGGACACCAAGCGGCCATCGCGGAAGGCTTGGCTGATGGGGTTGTCGCGGGTGAAGCCCATGCCACCCCAATATTGCAGGCAGCTGTCGGCCACTTCGCGGATCAAGCGGCCGCATTTGAGCTTGGCCATGGAGGCCAGCTTCATCACATCTTTGCCGGCCACATACTGCTCCACCGCGGCATAGGTCAGCGCCCGCAAGGCCTCCACCTCGGTGCGCAACTCGGCCAGGCGGAAGTGCACCACCTGGTTGTCGAGAATGCTTTTGCCAAAGGCCTTGCGCTCGCGGGTGTAGTCGATGGTGAGGTCGATCAGGCGGTCCAGGTTTTTCAGCGAGGAAGCCGCGCCCCAGAGCCGCTCTTCTTGGAACTGCATCATCTGGAACATAAAGCCCAGACCCTCTTGGCCGATCAGATTGCGCTTGGGCACCCGCACATGGTCAAAAAAGAGTTGAGCGGTGTCGGAGGCGTCCATGCCGATCTTGTGAATCTTCTGGCGGCTGACGCCGGTGGCATCCAAGGGCACGATGATCAGGCTTTTGTTCTTGTGCACCGGGCCTTCGCTGGTGTTGGCCAAGAGGCAGCACCAGTCGGCTTGCATGCCGTTGGTGATCCACATCTTGCCGCCGTTGATCACATAGTCGCTGCCTTCGCTGCGCGCCGTGGTCTTGATGGCGGCCACATCCGAGCCGCCGCCCACCTCGCTGACGCCGATGCAGCCGACCAGATCGCCGGCAATCGAAGGCGCCAAGAACTCATGCCGCAAGGCGTCGCTGCCAAAGCGCGCCAGCGCCGGGGTGCACATATCGGTGTGCACGCCAATGCCCATGGGCACGCCAGCGCAGGCGCAGGTGCCCAGGGCCTCGGCCATCACCATCGAGTAGCTGAAATCCAGCCCGGCACCGCCGAATTCCTCGGGGTACTTCAGGCCCAAAAGGCCCAGATTGCCGAGCTTTTTGAAGACCTCATGGGCCGGAAATTGCTCGGCTTTTTCCCACGCGGGCACATAGGGGTTCAGCTCTTTTTCGACAAACTTGGCCACCGTGTCGTAGAGGGCGCGGTGTTCTGGACTCAGGTTCATGGGAGGGTCTCCGTGCTGATGGTCTGCTCAATCCGCGCCGCCGGCCTCAAAGCCGCGCTACGCCAAAGCTATTGCCCTGCAAGCGCCGCTGCTCGGCCTCACGCGCCAGGCTCAGGGCCAGGGCCAAAACGCGCCGGCTGTCGCGCGGGTCGATCACGCCGTCATCCCAGAGCCGGGCGGTGCCAAAAAGCACGCTGGACTCGCGGTCGATGCGGGCGCGCAACTGCTCGCTCATGGCCGACAAGGCTTCATCGTTGACCTCCGCACCCATGCGCTCCAGCTTGGCGCGGTTGACGATGTCCATCACCTTGGCGGCCTGTGCGCCGCCCATCACCGCGGTGCGAGCGCTGGGCCAAGAGAAGATGAAGCGGGGGTCAAAGCCACGCCCGCACATGCCGTAGTTGCCAGCGCCGAAGGAGCCGCCCAGCACCAAGGTGAACTTGGGCACGCGTGCATTCGCCACCGCTTGGATCATCTTGGCCCCATGCTTGATGGCGCCGCCGCGCTCGGCTGCCTTGCCCACCATATAGCCGGTGGTGTTTTGCAAGAACACCAGCGGGGTCGTGCTTTGGTCGCAGAGCTGGATGAACTGCGCGGCCTTGGTCGAGCCCTGCGGCTGGATCGGGCCGTTATTGCCAATCAGGCCAACGCGCTGGCCTTCGATGCGCGCATGGCCGCAGACGGTCTCGGCCGCGTACTCGGCCTTGAACTCCAAAAAGTCCGATCCATCGACCAAGCGGGCGATCACCTCGCGCACGTCATAAGGCTCGCGCTCGTCATGCGGCACCACACCAAGCAATTCTTCGCAGGGGTAAAGCGGCGGCGCGGCCGGCTCGGGCGGCTTGACCTCATCCCAATTCAGCTGGCCCAGCAACTCGCGGGTGAGTGCCATCGCATGGGCATCGTCCTCGCTCAAGTACTCGCCCAGGCCGGTGATGCGCGCATGGGTGTCGCTGCCGCCGAGTTCGTCTTCGCTGGCCTCTTCGCCGATGGCAGCCTTCACTAAAGGGGGGCCGGCCAAATAGATGCTGGAGCGGTTTTTCACCAGCACCACATAGTCCGACAAGCCCGGCAGATAAGCACCTCCGGCCGTGCTGGCGCCATGCACCACGGCAATTTGCGGCAGGCCCAGGGCCGAGAGCCGCGCCTGGTTGGCAAAGCTGCGGCCACCTTCCACAAACATCTCGCTCTGGTACATCAGATTGGCGCCGCCGCTCTCCACCAAATAAATCAGCGGCAGCTTGTTTTCGCGCGCAATCTCCTGGGCGCGCAGCGCCTTCTTCAGACCCATGGGTGCCACGGTGCCGCCTTTGATGGCGCTGTCGCTGGCGGAAATCATCACCCGCTTGCCGGCCACCACGCCGATGCCAACGATGGAGCCACCGCCCAGCACGGCCTTTTTGCCATCGTCATCATGCATGCCCAAACCGGCCAGCGACGAAAGCTCCAGAAAGCCCGAGTTGCGGTCCAGCAAGCGCGCCACGCGCTCGCGCGGCAAGAGCTGACCGCGCGCCTCGAACTTGGCGCGCTTGCTCTCCGACTCGGCCAGCACCTTGGCCTCCAGCGCGCGGATTTCAGCCAGGCGCTCACTCATGCGCTGCGCATTGGCGGCAAAGGCCGCCGAGCGCGGATTGATGCGGCTGTGGATCACGCTCATTTCAGCACCTCAGGCACAGCCGCGCGATGGAAGCCCTCAAATGCCGGCGCGCCCGCGTGGTCGATGGACGGAAACATCGGATTGCCCAGCGACGCGCCGCCATCGATTTGCAAGGTCACGCCGGTGATGAAGCCCGCCGCCGGTGAGAGCAAAAACACAATGGCCGCGCTGATCTCGGCCTCCGTCGCCAGTCGACGCAGCGGCACATGGTCTTTGAGCTTGCGAATCATCGGTTTGATGGCGTCGCCATAACTGTCCATCCCGCTGGAAGCCACCCAACCCGGCGCCACCGCATTGACGCGCACCCCGGCGTGCGCCCATTCGAAGCTGGCACTCATGGTGAGATTGCTCATGCCCGCACGCGCCGCGCCGCTGTGCGCCATGCCGGGCATGCCGTTGCGGAAGTCGGCCGTCATATTGACGATGGCGCCGCGCCCCTGGCCCTGCATGCTTTGAGTGAAGACCTCGCGCATCATCAAAAAGCCGCCGGTCAGGTTGTTGGCCACCACCGCCTCAAAGCCGCGCTTGCTGATCATCATCAGCGGTGCCGGAAACTGCCCGCCTGCGTTATTGACCAGGCCATGGATCGGCCCATGCTCTCGAATCACACTCGCCACCTGGGCCTTGACCGCTTCATCGTCACGGATGTCAAAAGCGCGCCAAGCGCATTGCCCGCCGTCCGCCAGGATCTCGGCCGCCACGGTCTTGAGCTTGTCTTCGCTGCGCCCCGAGATCAGCACCTTGGCACCCAAGGCAGCCAATTCATGCGCCACGCAGCGCCCAATTCCGGAGCCGCCACCGGTCACCCAGATCAGCTGACCCGCAAACAAGCCGAGGCGAAACACCGAGCGATAGTGAGACGAAAAAGGCTCAGGGGACGGAGAAGGCTCGGCCTTCGGAACAGCGGCAACCTCACTCATGGGGCAAGCTCCTGCGCGGCATCAATCCGGTCGATGGGTGAGCGCCACACCAGGACACATCACCTCTTGGTCCGACAGCTTCCGTTAACGTCACCCCAATTGCCTATCGGTAATTACCATGAAGCCTCGGGCAGTCTTTGTGCGTAGCATGCCTGCACGACCTTGGCGCTCAGCCTCAGACCCAAGGCCTTCCCCGACCTTCATCCACAGGAGAGACCCATGGACATGCAAGCCGCCACCGCCGCACTGCGCGCCAAAGTTGGCGAAGACAGCGGCCTCAACGCTATCCTCAAATTCGACTGCGGCGCCGATGGCGTGGCGGTGATCGATGGCAAGAACGTGCCCAATACCGTCAGCAACCAAGACCGCGAGGCCGACTGCACCGTGGCCATTTCTCTGGAAAACCTCAGCGCCCTGCTGAGCGGCGAACTCAACCCCATGAACGGCTTCATGATGGGCAAGTTCAAAGTCTCCGGCGATATGAGTGTGGCCATGAAGCTGCAGCGCGTGGTCTGAACCGAGGCGCACTGAGCATGGATCGCAAGGTCAATCTCATGAGCAACGGCAGCAGCCTCGGCCATGGCAGCGCCGCCCGCACCGCCGCCGCGCGCGAGGTGCTCCATCAAAGCGCGGCCGGCGGGCCGGTCGAAGCCTTGTTTGGCATCACCGAGCTGTGCGCCGAGTTTGATCTCTCGGCCCGCGCCATTCGCTTTTACGAAGACAAAGGCCTTTTGCAGCCCCGGCGTGTCAACGGGGCGCGCGTCTACACGCAGCGTGATCGCACGCGCTTGAAACTGATTCTGCGCGCCAAAGCCCTGGGTTCCTCGCTGGCTGAGATCAAGCAGTTCTTAGATCTCTACGGCACCCACGGCGAAGGCCGCACCAAGCAATTGCAGTTCACCCTGGAGCGCACCGATCAAGCGATCGCCGAGCTGGAGCAAAAGCGCGCCCATATCGAGGCCACCTTGGCCGAACTGCGCCTGATCAACACATCGGTGCGCCAGCAACTGGCCGCCCGGGAGAAGTAAACCCATGTCTGCCCTGCCCCTGTTCCCCTCGCGCTGGATCAGCGAAGACCACCAGATGCTGCAAGACGCGGTGGCCCGATTCTTCAAGCAGGAATGGGTGCCGCGCGCGGCCGAATGGCGCGAGGCCGGCATGATGAGCCGCGACACCTGGCGCCAAGCCGGGGCCAACGGCCTGCTGTGCGCCTCCATGCCCGAGCAGTACGGTGGCGGGGGCGGCGACTTCGGCCACGACGCCATCATCCTGCTGGAGCAGGCCAAGGCCAATCTGAGCGGCTTTGGCGGCGGCTTGCATTCGGCCATCGTGGCGCCCTACATCCTGCATTACGGCAACGAGGCGCAAAAGCAGCGCTGGCTGCCCAAGATGGCCAGCGGCGATTTGGTGGGCGCCATCGCCATGACCGAGCCGGGCACGGGGTCTGATCTGCAAAATGTGGCCACCCATGCACGCCGAGAAGGCGAGCACTATGTGCTGAGCGGGCAGAAGGTCTTCATCACCAATGGTCAGAACGCCAATCTGATCATCGTGGTCTGCAAAACCGACAAGACGCAGGCGGCCAAAGGCATCTCGCTGCTGGTGGTGGAAGTGGAGCAAGCCGACGGCAGCCTGGTGCCGGGCTTTCGCCGCGGCCGCAATCTCGACAAGATCGGCATGAAGGCCCAAGACACCTCGGAGTTGTTCTTCGATGAAGTGCGGGTGCCGGTGGCGAATTTGCTGGGCGGCGCCAATGGCGAGGAGGGCCAGGGCTTTTTCCAGCTGATGCAAGAGCTGCCACAAGAGCGGCTGATCATCGCCGTCACTGCCGTCGGCTCGATGGAGCGCGCCCTCAGCGAAACCCTGGCCTACACCCAAGAGCGCAAGGCCTTTGGCAAGACCATCTGGGATTTCCAGAACACCCGCTTCAAGCTGGCCGAGGTGCAGTCGCAAGTGCTGGCCGCACGCACTTTTGTGGACGCCTGCATGGAGGCCCATCTGAAGGGCGAGCTGGATGCCGCCCGCGCTGCGCTGGCCAAAGCCTGGACCACCGACCTCGCTTGCAAGGTGATGGACGAATGCCTGCAACTCTTTGGCGGCTATGGCTACATGATGGAGTACCCCATCGCCGAGCTGTATGCCGACGCCCGCGTGGCCCGCATCTATGGCGGCACCAACGAGATCATGAAGGAACTGGCCTCGCGCTTCATGTGAGCGACCGCTCCGCACGGCGTTCCAAGGCCACAACACCCCGCATGAGGACGACCCGCCCATGAGTTTCGACGCTTACCTCTACGACCATGTCCGCACCCCGCGCGGCAAGGGAAAAAAAGACGGCGGCCTGCATCAGGCCAGCCCGGTTTGGCTGCTGCGCACGTTGCTGCAGGCCTTGGCGCAGCGACTGTCCTTGGACACTGCCTTGGTGGACGATGTGGTGCTGGGCTGCGTGACGCCGGTGGGTGAGCAAGGCGCCGACATCGCCCGCACCGCCGTGCTGGACGCCGGCTGGGCCCAGCGCGTGGCCGGGGTGACGCAGTCGCGTTTTTGCGCCTCGGGCTTGGAGTCCATCAACCTCGCGGCAGCCAAGGTGGCGAGCGGTTTCGAGCGTCTGGTGGTGGCCGGCGGCGTCGAATCCATGAGCCGCTGGCCCATGGGCAGCGATGGCGGCGCCTGGTTCATGGACCCGCGCATCAACCAGGCGCTGGGCTTCATTCCGCAAGGCATCAGCGCCGACCTGATTGCCGCGCTAGAAGGCTTTGCTCGCAGCGATGTGGACGGCTATGCCGCCGAATCGCACCGGCGCGCGGCTGCCGCTCGGGCTCAGGGTTATTTCGATGCCTCGCTGGTGCCGGTGCATGACATCGCGGGTCTCTTGCTGCTGGCTCAAGACGAAACCATACGCCCGGGCACCAGCCTGGAGACCTTGGCCAAGCTGGAGCCCAGCTTTGCAATGATGGGCCAGATGGGCTTTGATGCCACCGCCCTGCGCAAGTACACAACGCTGGAGGGCATCCCCCACATCCACCACGCCGGCAATTCTTCCGGCATCGTCGATGGGGCTGCGCTGATGCTGGTCGGCAACCAAGCCGGCGGTGCAGCGGCGGGCCTCAAGCCGCGCGCTCGCATCCGCGCCGCCGCAGTGATTGGCTCCGAACCCACCCTCATGCTCACCGGCCCCACCCCGGCCTGCCAAAAAGCGCTGCAGCAGGCCGGCATGCAGGTCGCCGACATCGATCTGTGGGAAATCAATGAAGCCTTTGCCGTGGTGCCGATGAAAACGGCTCGCGATCTAGGCGTGAGCCTGGAGCGGGTCAATGTGAACGGCGGCGCCATCGCCTTAGGCCACCCGCTGGGCGCCACCGGCTGCGTGATTCTGGGCACCTTGCTGGATGAACTGGAGCGCCGCGACTTGAACACCGGCTGCGCCACGCTCTGCGTGGGCGGCGGCATGGGCATTGCCACCATCATCGAAAGGGTCTGACCATGAATGACGCTTTGACCCTGGACCATGGCGCCGACGGTGTGCTCATCGCCACCATGGACCTGCCCGGCGCATCGATGAATGTGCTGAACGAAGCCCTGTCCTCCGCGCTGATCGGCCTGGTCGAGCGGCTGGAGCTGGACGCCAGCGTGCGCGGCCTGATCCTGCGCTCGGGCAAAAAAGACTTTCTGGCCGGCGCCGACATCGACCGCCTGCGCGCACTGCGCAGCGCCCAGGAGGCTTTTGAGGCCTCGATGGCGCTGAAGCACTTCATTCGCCGTTTTGAGCGCTGCGGCAAACCGGTGGTGGCGCTCATCAACGGCCTGTGCCTGGGGGGCGGGCTGGAGATCGCCATGGGCTGCCATTGGCGCATCGTCATCGACGATGGTCGCGCCCGGCTGGGCCTGCCCGAAGTCAAACTCGGCCTGCTGCCGGGCGGCGGCGGCACCCAGCGCCTGCCGCGTTTGGTGGGCATGCAGCAGGCCTTGCAATGGATGGGCGAAGGCAGCCAGGTGCGCGCCGCCCAGGCCTTGTCCAGCGGCCTGGTGAACGCGCTGGCCCGCGATGCGGACGACGGCTTGGCCCAGGCGCGCGCCTGGATCGCCGCCAACCCCGCCCCCAAGCAGCCATGGGACGCGCCCAAATTCCGCTACCCCGGCGGCGACTCGCGCTCGCCCGCCGTGGCGCAAATGCTGGCGATTGCGCCCTCCATGGCCTCGGCCAAGAGCTATGGCAATTACCCGGCGCTCACCCACATCATGTCCAGCGTGTTTGAAGGCGGCCTGAGCGACTTTGACCGCGCGCTGGAAATCGAAGCCCGCTACTTCGCCGCCTGCGCCATCAGCCCAGCGTCCAAGAACATGATGGGCACGCTCTGGTACCAGCTGAACGCCTTGAAGAAAGGCGCCTCCCGGCCCGCCGCGCCGGCACGCAGCCGGGTCAAGAAGCTGGGCATTCTGGGCGCCGGCATGATGGGCGCCGGCATCGCCTATGTGGCGGCCAAGGCCGGCATCGAGGTGGTGCTGCTGGACAGCAGCCAAGCCGCCGCCGACAAAGGCAAGCAGGTCTCGCAAGCGCTGCTGGACAAGGCGGTGAAGCAAGGCCGCAGCACGCCCGAGCAGCGCGAAGCCCTGCTGGCCAGCATCGAGCCCACCACCCAGTACGAAGCACTGCGCGGCTGCGATCTCATCATCGAGGCGGTGTTCGAAGACCGCGCCGTCAAGGCCGAAGTGACGCGGCAGGCCGAGGCCATCATCGGCTCGGAGGCGGTGTTCGCCTCCAACACCTCGACCCTGCCGATCAGCAGCCTGGCCCGGGCCTCGCAACGCCCGGCGCAGTTCATCGGCCTGCATTTCTTCTCGCCGGTGGACAAGATGCCGCTGGTGGAAATCATCATCGGCCAAGAGACCTCGGACGAGACCCTGGCGCGGGGCTTCGACTTCGTGCTGCAGATCGGCAAAACGCCCATCGTGGTGAACGACTCGCGGGGCTTTTACACCAGCCGGATTTTTGCCACTTATGTGATGGAGGGCCTGGCCCTGCTGGCCGAAGGCGTGCACCCCCGCTCCATCGAAGTGGCAGGCCTGCAAGCCGGCATGCCGATGCCGCCACTGGCCTTGCAAGACGAGGTCTCGCTGAGCTTGGGCCTGCATGTGGCCGAGCAAACCCGCCAAGACCTCGCCGCCGAAGGCAAGCCTTATGTCGAACACCCCGGTGAAGCGGTCTTGCGGCAGCTTTGCGCGCTGGGCCGCATCGGCAAAAAAGCCGGCCAAGGTTTTTATGACTACCGCGAGGGCGACAAGCAGCTCTGGCCCGGCTTGGCCCAGCTTTACCCGCTGCAGGCCCAGCAGCCCGAACAAGCCGAGCTGATCGACCGCCTGATGTTTGCCCAGGCGAATGAGGCGGCGCGCTGCTGGCAAGAAGGCGTGCTGCGATCGGTAGCCGACGCCAATATCGGCAGCATCTTCGGCTGGGGCTTTGCGCCCTTTCACGGTGGCGCGCTGCAGTTCATCAACGCCTATGGTCTGCCCGAATTTGTGGCGCGCGCCCAAGCCTTGGCCGCGCAGCATGGCGAACGCTTTGCGCCGGCGCAGTGCTTGCTGGACATGGCGGCCAAAGGCGAGCGTTTTGAAGAGGGTGGCCCGGCCAGCGCCTGAAGCTCAGGCATGAAAGCTCAGGCACTCCGCTCGCGCAT
Source organism: uncultured Burkholderiales bacterium (assembly GCA_945952065.1). Taxonomy (GTDB): domain Bacteria; phylum Pseudomonadota; class Gammaproteobacteria; order Burkholderiales; family Burkholderiaceae_C; genus Paucibacter_A. Next base: position 45,823 of record CAMFGY010000015.1, read on the forward strand.
CAACACCGCGAGCAAGCCCAGGCCCAGGGCCAGCACGGCGGCGGTGATCCACAAGGCGCCGTGATAGCTGCCGCTGGCTTGGGCCATGGCGCCGGCCAAGGCAGGCGCCCCCACTTGGGCCAAGCCATAGCTCAGCGTCAGCCGGGCCATGGCTTTGCCGGGGTTGTGGGGCGTGCGTCGGCCCACCAGGGCCAGGGTCAAGCTGACGATGCCAATGAAGGTGCCGCCATACAGCAGCGCGCCGGCCAGGGCGGCAGCCAGTCCGTCCGACAAAGCCGGCAGCAGCACCGACACAATCTGCAAGGCAAAAGCCGCGAACAAGGCCTTCAACTCACCCCAACGGCGCGCCACGCGGTCCCACAAAAAGACCGCCGGTGTGGCCGCCAAACCCACCAGTGCCCAGGCCCAGGGCCCTTGGCCCGCCAACAGCGGCTGGCGCTCGACAATCGCCACGGTAAAGGTGGCGCTGATCACAAAACCCCAGCCGGCGCAAAAGTACATGGCCATCATCAGCGCCATCCAGCGCGGTGCCGGCGGCAGGGCAGCGGCCTGTGCAGCGCTCGCGGCGGGCGGCACCGGCGGGCGCCAAATCCAAGCCGGGGCGAGAAACACAAGGCCGATGAAGGCAAAGCCCAACCATTGCCGCGACCAGTTCAGCGCCCACTCGGCCATCAAAAAAGCCCCCAGCGCCGACACCCCAATGCCCAGCCCCAAGCCGATGAAATGCAGCCCCAACTCCGGCCGCCGGCCCTGCCGCATCAACCAGCCCAGCACCAGGCCCGAGCCCAAGAGCATGCCCGCCGCGCCACACAAGCCCCCCAAATAGCGTGACAAAGCCCAGACCCAGAACTGATCGCTCAGGCCCATCACAGCGGTGATCAACAGGCTCAGCAGCAGGCCGGCGCTGTAGAGGCGCTGGCGCAGGGTGGGCCGCTCCAGCCAGGCGGCCAACAGGGCGCCACTCATATAGCCCAGGTAATTGATGGAAGCCAACCAGCCGCCTTGCCAATGCGTCAGCCCCGCCTGTTTTTGCATCAAGGGCAAGAGCGGGGTGTAGGCAAAGCGGGCCAGGCCCACGGTCAAGACCAGGCCGCAAATCCCGCCCACGATGACTTGCCACGCTTGCAGGCGGGCGTTGGCGGGCTGGGCTGTCACATCGGTCTTGTGCATGACCACAGCTTAAGGCAAGGCCGACTTGCAATCCGCCCCAGCGCGCCCATATGCCGACCATGGATCTTCAAGCCCTGCCCCTTTTGCTGACGATTGCTTTGGCGATGGGCCTGGTCCTGTGGCTGGCAAGTGGCCCGCTGCGGCAAAGCCGACGCCGCCAACGCTTGCGTGAACAACCCTTTCCGCAGGCTTGGCGGCGCATCTTGCGGCGCCGTGTGCCGCTGGCGCAGCGCCTGCCGGCCGATCTGCACCTGCGGCTCAAGCAAGAGATTCAGGTCTTTCTGGCCGAAAAACCCATCATCGGGTGCGATGGCTTGGAGGTCACCGATGAGATGCGCGTCACCATCGCCGCGCAGGCCTGCCTGCCCTTGCTGGGGGCCAGGCGCGGCTACTACCCCGCGCTCAAGCAAATCCTGCTTTACCCCGGCGCTTTTGTGGTGGACCGCCCGGTGAGCGAGCCCGGCGGCGTCTTGCGCGAGCAGCGCCGCGCACTGGCGGGCGAGAGCTGGGTGCAGGGTCAGGTCTTGCTTTCTTGGCGCGATGTGCTGGCCGGTGCGGCCGACCCCAGCGATGGCCACAACGTTGTCATCCATGAATTCGCGCATCAACTGGACCAAGCCAAGGGCCATGCCAATGGCGCCCCCGTCTTGACCAGCACCCTGGCCTACCGGCGCTGGTCGACCGTGATGCAAAACGAGTTTGATGCGCTGCGCCGTCGCTTGGCGCTGGGGGAAGACAGCTTGATCGACGCCTATGGCGCCACCGATCCGGCGGAGTTCTTTGCCGTGTGCAGCGAATTGTTTTTCGAGCGGCCGCTGGACTTGGCGCGGCAGCACCCGGCTTTGTACAGCGAGTTGAGCGCCTACTACCGGCTCAATCCGATGGCTTGGCAGTGATCAAAAGCTTGGTGCTTAAAAGCCCAGCGATGCCAGCAAATCATCGACATCGTCTTGCTGCAGCGCTTTGTCGGGCGTTTGCACGCCTTCCAGCGCTTGGCCGGCTGACTCGCTGAGCTCGGGCTTGGGCGGCTCGAACTGGGCCAGCATATGCTCCAGCGGCGCCTCCACGCTTTCCAGCATGCCCACCACTTTGTTGATGACTTGACCGGACAGATCCTGAAAGCCCTGCGCCATCATGATCTCGGTGTGCAGCGACTTCTCACGGCTGGCAAAGCTGGCGGCATTGGCGGCATAGGCCGCGCACAGCTTCATCATCTGGCGCGCCCGCTCGATGGTCAGATCCGGGGCCAAGGCCATACGGCACAAGGATTCTGAAAGATCGGCCCCTTGGCGGCGCACTTGTTCGGCATCGTCCTGAGCGGCATCGACCAAGCCCAGCACCTTGGTGGCGGCCTCCTCGGTCATGCTGCGGACATAGGCCAGGCGCTCGCAGGCGTCGGGCAGTTCTTGCACCACTTTGTGCAAAACCTGCACCGGGTCCACAGCGGGTGTGACTGGCGCGCCAGCTACCGTGGCGCTGGCTTCGACCGGCTGCGCAGATTGGGACATTTGCACCTGTTGATGAACGACTGACATGGCACTGAACCCCCTGAACAAACCGCGCCTTGCCGCGGCGAAAAACCTGGGCGCCATTATCCCGAGCCTCCCCCGGGTTCAAGGGGATCTGGGGCTGCATGAAGCGTCATGCTGCGAGGGATTTGTCACGCTCAAAGCCGATCCAATGAGCCGCTCTTGCTCAAGTCCAAAGATCGAGCGGCGCCTCGCGGGTCAGCGCGCGCAAGATGTCGCTGCGCGATAAAAAGCCCTGCATATTGCCAAACTCGTCCACCACCGGCAGGCCCGGCAGGCGCAAGTCCAGCAAGGCCTGGGCCACTTCACGAACAGGGGTGTCAGGCCGCGCCGCAGGCACCGGGCTCCACATCACTTGAGCGACCGGCTGGCCCAGCCAGTCTTGCCAGGCTTGGCTGTCTTCCAGCTCTTGTGGCCCGGGCAAGAGATCGGCCCGCAGCAGCAGCCCGACCAGCCGACCATAGGCATTGACCACCGGCGCTTGGCCGACGCCGGCCCGGCTCAGCAGCGCCAGCCCCTGCGCCAGCGTCGATTGCAAGGGCACGGTGTGCAGGCGCCGGCTCATCAACTGCTCGACCAGACTCAGCACCCGGCGCTCGCCCCCGCCTTGACCCAGAGACTGCGCTTGTTGATAGGCCGCCAAGGCATCACTGGCACGCGGCTCGGCGCCGCCCAAAGCGGGCAAAGCCGTGTCGGGCGCCGGGCCGGCCAACAAGACCCCGGGCGACTGCAAAGCCGCATCGCCTTGCACCGGCTCGATCGCCCGCACCCGCGACACCGCCTGCACCGGGGCGAGCTCACGCAAGCCTTCGAGCCGGCCGCTGAAGACCCGGCCATTCAGGCCATAAACCGTGAACATGGCGCTCAGTCTCCCGCGGGCAAAGGCAGCGTGGGCAGCGCCACTTCCACTCGGTTGCGGCCGTTTTGCTTGGCCCGGTAGAGCGCTTCATCGGCTGCGCCGACCAGCTTGTCTGCCGTGTCGCCGCCGGTGACCGCGCCGCCGCGCACCCCGATGCTGATGGTGACGGCAATGCTGTGCGCGCCCCATTGCGTGGGTGTGGCCTCCACCGCCTGACGCAAGGCCTCGGCCAGGGTGAGCGCGCCGTCCAAATGGGTATCGGGCAGGATGACAATGAACTCTTCGCCGCCAAAGCGACCAATCTGATCCTGCGCACGCAAGCGGCTTTGCAGGGTTTGCGCCACGCCGCGCAGCACCATATCGCCGGCTTGGTGCCCATAGCCGTCATTGACGCGTTTGAAGTGGTCAATGTCCAGCATCAGCACACTCAGGTATTGGCCTTGCCGCTGAGCCCGGGCCACCGTGGTCAAGAGTTGGTCGGTGATGGCGCGGCGATTCGCCAGCCCGGTCAACATGTCCTTCATGGCCAGCTCAAAATTGAGCCGCTCGGCCCGTTCCACCGTCATGTACACAAAGCCCAGGGTGATGCTCAGAATCACCCACATGGAAATCATGAACACCAGCCCCAGCCAACGCTCGGTCTCGGGGCCGGCCTGCCGGTCCAAGGCACCAGTGAGGGCCGCCACGCAGCGCAGCAACAAAATCGTCAGCAAGACCGAAAACGCGCCCACCAAGATGTAGCGCCCCCGACCATGCTGCTTTTGACCGGGGTGCAGCAGGGCCAGCAAGATCACGCCGATCTGGTAGCAAAACACCAGGGTCACGCTGAGCACACGCCAGCGCGGTTGCTCCAGAAAAATCAGCGTCAGCACCGGCACCAAAAGCACCGGCATGGACCAGCGCAGCCCCAAGGTCTCCGCCCCCTGAAAGCGACGCAAGGCCACTTGCATCAACACCAGGGCCAAGGCACAGGCGGTATTGCCCGTGGCAATGATGGTGCCCAGCGACAACAAGCCCTGCAGGGCAAACACGCCCTGGCTGATGCCGTAAAAAAGCAGGGCCGAAGCCCAGGCCCACAAAGCATGCCGCGCAGGTTGCCCCCAGGCCATGAAAGCGACCCAGAAAGACAGCAGCAGCGCGACCGTCGTCACCACCACGAACAGGGTCTGCATGTCCAGGTTCATGACCGCATTCTAGGAGCCGAAAGCCGCAATCCGCTAACGAATCAGTCGCACAGGCCCAAGACTGCGCGCGGCGGCATCATGTCGGAGACGCAATCAGCGCCTGCAGGGCTTGCAGGCGGTCCTCATCCAAGCGAGCACCGAGGGCCGCCAAGTGCAGCTGACGCTGTGCCAGCTCTCGGTAAAAAGTACCATGGGAGCCGCCCAGCGCGTCAAGCGCCTGCAAGTGCGCAGCGACCACCCCAAGATCGCCGCGTGCGATCGGCCCTGAGAGCGCCCCCGCCAAGCCGCGGGCCTGGGCAGCGGCCAAGGTGCCGCGGGCCAGGGGCAGCAAGGCCGGCAAAGCGGCCGATTCGGGCAGCCCCACCTGGGCCCAAAGCTGCGCCGCCTCCTCCAGCAAGGACAGCAAAAAGCTGGCCGAGAAATTGGCCGCTGCGTGATAGGCGGCTCGGCTGCCGGGGGGCAATTGCAAGGGCTGCATGCCCAAGACCTGGGCCAAACCATGCAAGCGCTGCTGCAAGGCCGCGTCAGCCGCCCCCAGCTCGATGGCCACGGTGCTACCGGCCAACAGGTATTCGGCCTGCTCGGGGTCTGAAAAAATTTGCAGCGGATGAAAGCCCGCCGTTTGCGCACCTGCGCGCGCGGCTGCCGCCAAGGCGCTCAGCTCGGTGGCGCCGCTGCAATGCAAGGCCAACTGCCCCGGGCGCCAAGGCAAAGACTCCGCAAGTGACGCGATGGCGTCATCCGACACCGTCAAAAACACCCAGTCCGCCGCCTGCACCGCTTGCGCGGGGCTGAGCGCCCGGCAGGCCGGCAGTTTCACGGTCAGTTGCGCGGCCAGCTGCTCGGCGGCAGCCTGCGAACGACTGGCCACGGCCACCACGGCCTCGCCCCGGGCTGCACACGCCCGGGCCAAGGCCGTGCCCAGCCGGCCCGCGCCTATGAAGGCCAGGCGGGGCTGCGCAGACGGCTGGAGGGAGGTCAAGGCTTGACGAACTTCAGCGTCATGCGATCGCTTTCACCAATCGCTTCAAAGCGCGCGCGGTCCTTGTCCTTGCTGGCAAACGTCGGCGGCAGATCCCAAACGCCGTTGGGGTGGTTGGCCGTGTCCTTGGGGTTGGCATTGATCTCGCTGCTGGCCACCAGCTTGAAGCCGGCGTTCTCGGCCATGCGGATCACATAGGCTTGGTGCACATAGCCGCTTTCGGCCTTCTCAGTCTGGGGCATATGGGCCGGTAAACGGTGGTCCACCAAGCCGAAGGTGCCCCCGGGCTTCAAAGCCGTGAAGACGCTTTTGAACACCGCCTGGGTCTTGGCCTCACCCAGGGCCACCCAGTTGTGCACATTGCGGAAAGTCAGCACCAGATCGGCGCTGCCGGGCTTGGCATAGTCCAGCTTGCCGGTGCTGGCAGCAAACACCGTCACCTGGGCACGGTCGTACAGGGCCGGACTGGCGGCCAATTTTTCCTTCAAACGCGCGGCGCTGCGCTGGAAATAAGCCTGTTCGGAGGCCGGGTCATCGCCCGCCAAAATCAGCTGGCCCTTCTCGCGCAAATACGGCGCCAAGATTTCGGTGTACCAACCACCGCCGGGGGAAAGTTCCACCACCGTCATGGTCGGCTTGATGCCGAAAAAGGTCAGGGTCTCGTAGGGATGACGGGCCGCATCACGAGCCACAAACGCCGGCGTGCGATGGCTGCCGGCGATGGCCGCCTTCAAGGCCTCATCCGTCTGCGCCTGCGCCGCAGTCATCAAGGGCAAGCCGGCCAGCAAGCCCAGGCTGGACAACAAAGCCGCTCTGCGCGTGATTTGAAGCAAATTCATGGTGAAGGCATCTCCGGTTTTTTGGGGGTCAGGTGTGAACAGGCGCGAGTATGGCCTGCCTTCGCCGCGGGTGGCAAAAGCCATGAGGGACAATGAGCTCTTTCGCCCCCCCCAAGTGCGCCCAACTTACACCGCTTGCCCCACCATGAGCACCCCGACCGCCTGCCCCGTCTGCACCCTTGAAAACACCTACCGCGACGGAGCCCTGTGCATCTGCCCGGACTGCGGCCATGAATGGAGCGAGGACGACGCCGCGGACGGTGCCGCCGAAGAAGGCGCCAAAGTCGTGCGCGACGCCAACGGTCAGGTGCTGGTGGATGGCGACTCGGTGATCCTGATCAAAGACCTCAAGGTCAAGGGTTCTTCCCTGGTGCTGAAAAAAGGCAGCAAGGCCAAGAGCATCCGCCTGGTGGACGGCGACCACGATGTGGACTGCAAGATCGACGGCGTCAGCCTCAGCCTCAAATCCGAGTTCCTGAAAAAGGCCTGAGGCGCCGATCAGGCGGAACGCCCGTCCAGCCTGAACACCGACACCGCCTTGACCAGTTCCTGCGCCTGGTTCTTGAGGCTTTCCGCGGCGGCGGCTGATTCTTCAACCAGGGCGGCGTTTTGCTGCGTGCTGCGATCCATCTGCACCACCGCCTCGCCCACCTGGGCCACACCGTCGCTCTGCTCGGTGCTGGCGGCACTGATCTCGCCCACGATATCGCTGACCCGGCGGATCGCCGCCACCACCTCGTTCATGGTGCTGCCGGCTTGATCCACCAAGGCGCTGCCCTGCTCGACCCGCTCCACACTCACGCCAATCAGGCTCTTGATTTCGCGCGCCGCCTCGGCGCTGCGCTGCGCCAAGGAGCGCACCTCGCCCGCCACTACCGCAAAGCCGCGCCCCTGTTCGCCGGCACGCGCCGCTTCCACCGCGGCATTCAGGGCCAGGATATTGGTCTGAAAGGCAATGCCGTCGATGACGCCGATGATGTCGCTGATCTTGCGCGAGCTGTCATTGATTTCCTTCATCGTGGCCACCACACGCCCCACCACCTCGCCGCCTTGCAGGGCCACGCTGCTGGCGTTTTGCGCCATCTGATTGGCTTGCCGTGCATTGTCTGCGTTGTGCCGGACGGTGGCGCCCAACTCCTCCATGGAGGCGGCGGTTTGCTCCAAGGCGCTGGCTTGCTGCTCGGTGCGAGCCGAGAGGTCGTTGTTGCCTGAGGCGATTTCCGCACTGGCGGTGGACACACTCTCCGAACCTTGGCGCACGGTGCTCACCACCTGCACCAAGCTCTTTTGCATGGCCGCCAGAGCAGCAAACAGACGCGCAATTTCATCATTGCCGCGCACATCCAACTCACCACTCAAATCGCCCTGACCGATGCGCTCGGCAGCCCGGCTGGCGCGGGCCAGCCCGCCAGCGATGCTGCGCGACAGACTCCGGCTGATCAAGACCGCCAGCACCACGCCCAACACCAGCAATATGGCACCCACCCCATAGAGGCGCTTGAAACTCTCTTCCACCTGTTTTTGAGCTTGCTGCACATGACTCTGTTCGCCGTCGACCAAGGCCTGAGTGACGCGGACATACTCTTCAGTCAGCGGCACAAACTTGTCTTGGACCATGGTGCGCGCCGCTGCATCATTGCCCGAGGCCTTCATTTGATTGGACTCGTCTCGAACTGCGAGCCAGCGCTTTCTGACCTCGACCACATCATCGGCCCGTTTGCGTGAGGCCTCTGATTGCACCAAGGCGAGAAACTCTTTTTGGGTTTCCGAAGTTTGCGCCGACGTGGCGGCCATCGCCTCTTTGAAGAAGCCCAGCATCGCGCCGCCTTCTGAAAAGCCCACGGCCAGAGAGCGCGCCGAGTTCTGGCGCACATGGCCTTGCCAAGCACTGGCCAAGCGCAGCAACTCGGCCGAGCGCTCCATGCGCTGAGTCGCCGCACTCGCCGCTTCAAGCTGCCAGGCCGTCAAACCCGCCAAGAGCAAAAACAATGCAAGCACCAAGCCGAAACCTGCTTTCAGCTTGCTTGCCACCGTCCAGTTCATCATTTGTCATCCTCAGAAAAAGTGCTGCCCTGCGGGGCCAGTCAAACCACCTTCCGGCTTGGGATCAAAGGTGGGCTGCGGGCTTTCAAAGCCCGACGTATGCCGGGCTATCGGCAGCGCAGGGACAAACTTGACCCAAGGCTCAGGCCGCAAGCCTTTGCCAACCGGCCCCCTTGCATTTGAATGCGCCGGGCAAACCGGGAAATGCCAACACGACCCGGCGCTGCCCCCAATTGCGGGCAAGCAGGCCCAATTACACACACCCAAGGTTCGATTCAGGAGAATTCAGAGTCAATTCAGATGTGTTTCAGGTGTTTTAAGCCCGGTTTGGCCACCATGCGCAGGCTCCAGCCCAGGCTGTCCTTGCGAGGCAGCGGGCATCGATCCACCCACTCTGAGAGCTTTCCCAATGAAACTTTGGCCCGCCACCAGCCATCGCGCTGAAGACTTGCTTCACCTGCTGCGCATCACCATCTGCCTGCTCGCTGCCATTCACGGCTGGACCCGTTTCACCGAGGGTCATGTGCTGGGCTTTGGCCGCTACCTCGCCCAGCTGGGTGTGCCGCTGGGCGTGCTGGCCGGCGTGCTGGTGTCGAGCATGGAGGCCTTTGTGGCACCGCTATTGGCCACCGGAAGATTGGGGCGCTTGAACACGCCGCTGGCGCTCGGCTTCGCCCTGATCTACACCGTCGGCATCTTCATCTACCACTGGCCCAATGGCTGGTTCTCTGCCGGGCACGACGATGGTTGCGAATATCCCACGCTGATGGTGCTGTGCTTTGGCCTGGTCGCCTGGTTCCATGCTGACGCCTGGCGTCGCCCCGAAGCGCTCCAGCGCCAAGCCGCGTAGACGGCCCGCCGACCTCATCGGGCGGGGCGGGGATCCCTACAATGGCGACCGTCTCCAACGCCGTCGACCGTCCATGGACGCTGTCTGGCCTGCCGCCCTTCCCGATGGACCGACTGATCACCTCCGCCCAAGTCCTGCGCCTGCTGGACTGGCAACTCGACACCCGCAGCGGCGAACTGCTGCACTTGGCCAGCGGAGAACGTCAACGCCTCGAAGGCCGCCAATTGCAGTTGCTGCTGTACTTGGCCAGCCGCGAGGACGAAGTGGTTGGCTTGGAGGAATTGCTGGATCAGGTCTGGGTCGGCGTGATCGTCAGCCCTGACTCGGTCTACCAAGCGATTGCGGCCCTGCGCCGCACGCTCGGCGATGACCCCCGACAGCCACGCTACATCGCCACCGTACCGCGTCAGGGTTATCGCTTGCTGCCACGGGCGCACCATGTGGATGAACCCACGGCAACGATGGCCCCCACCGCGGCCAACAGCCCGGCCAACAGCCTGGCTTCGCCGAATGCTGAACAAGAACTCGAGAAGCCGGCCGACGCCTCCGTCGCGCCAAGGCCTTCGCGCCGAATACTGTTGGGGGCGGGCCTGGGTGGCCTTGCCGTGCTTGCCCTGGGTGGGGCTTTGACCCGCTGGCCCGGTGGCAAGGCACTGCCACCCGCGCGATCGTTGGCGGTATTGCCTTTTCTCGACCTGACCGATGCCATGGATGCCGAGCCGCTGGCCGACGGCATGAGCGAACAACTGATCGATGCCCTGGGCAAACACCCAGAGTTGCAGGTGCAGGCCCGATCACGCGTTTTTGCCTACAAAGGCCGAGACTGGCCGGCCAGCCGCATCGGCCAGGAACTCGGCGTGGCCCAGGTGCTGGAAGGCAGCGTCCGCGGCGATGGCTCGCAATTGCGCATCAACGCCCAGTTGGTGCAAGTGAGCGATGGCAAGGTGCGCTGGTCAGCCTCTTACGACCGGCCTCGCCGTGAACTGCTGCAATTGCAAAGCGATGTGGCACAGCGCATAGAGCAAGCGCTGGTCGGCTTGCTGGCTGGCTAGCCATTTGCTCTCAAAATCATCAAGCCCATCGCGCTTCGCCGCGCACTCACGGCCCATGCATCAAGCGATGCTGGACCTTTCAAGCGAAGCCCGCACGACAGCGGATCATGGCAAGGCGTAGTCGTTGCGCTCGCTCGGATCCGGCGACAAATACTCGACAAACTCGAATTGCAGCCCTTCACGCGCAAGAAAATAGGCGCTTTTGCGAAAAGGATGGGCGCCACCCCAATGATCTGGGGTGTAGCCAGCCGCCCCTAGCTTTTGTAGCGTCTCTTCCAAAGACGCTACAACGATGCCTATGTGCTTGGTGCCAACAGCGGAACTCCGCCAATCGGCATGCGCGCCCTCGCCGCCGCTTTGCAGCGCAATGTAAGAACTCTCGGTGCCGACATGCAGCCAGCGTATCGTCTTGCCAAACCAATCCTGCACCCCTTGGCCACGCACTTGCCAAGTCGGCAAGGCACAGAGCAGCAGATTTTTGACCTCATCGAGATCGCGAACCGTCACGTTGGCATGTTCCACATAGGCTTGATGCATTGTTGACCCCCTTTCAGTCGGTGATGGCCTTTTTGGCCAAGAGACCGGATGCTGAAAGTTCAAGTGCACTTGAAGTCAAGGACTTCACCCAAGCGCCCGAGCCAGAAAGGCGCGTCGGAGCCCCACCTCAAACCAGAGCCCGAGGGTGCATGGGCGATAGATGCTCTGTAGCCCTCACCCCACCGGCAGCGCCGTCTCGTACTTGACCTCGCGCAGCACCACATTGCTGCGCACGCTGGCCACGCCGGGCACTTTGAAGATTTGGCTTTGCAGAAAGGCGTCGTAGGCCTTCATATCGGGCACGACGACCTTGATCACGTAGTCGGCCTCGCCGGTGATGCCGTGGCATTCGATGATCTCGCGGCTGACCTGCACCAGGCGCTCGAATTGCTCGACCGCCCCTTCGCTGTGCCGCACCAGGCTGACATTGGCCAGCACGCAGATATTGAGGCCCAGCTTCTCGCGGTCCACCAGGGCGACATGGCGGCGAATCACGCCGCTGTCTTCCAGCTCCTTGATGCGGCGCCACACGGGTGTGGCCGAGAGCCCCACCTGGTCGGCCAAGGCCTGGGTGCTTTGGCGGCAATCGGATTGCAAGGCCTCCAAAATCTGCCGGGTGGCCCGATCAAAACGATCCATCTCCATAACAAGCTCCTTTGAGATGAATTCTCTCATTGAGCCGCTTGACAGCAGCAAACAGAGCAACAAACACTGGGCCCTCTGACGAAAAATTCCGGCCTGCCATCGTTCGTCTTGCGAGGAAAGCCCATGTCCAGTTCAGAAGCCCCCACCCACAGCCCCGCAGCGCCAGCGCTGCGCGACTACAAGCTCTCGGACAACCTCGCGGCCAAAAGCGGCGCGGTCTTTTTGACCGGCACCCAAGCCCTGGTGCGTTTGCTGCTGGCGCAAAAAGCGCAGGACGAAAGCAAGGGCCTGAAGACTGCGGGCTTCGTCTCGGGCTACCGTGGCAGCCCCCTGGGCATGGTGGACCAGCAGCTGTGGAAGGCCAAAAAGTTTCTCGACGCGGCCCAGGTGAACTTCCTGCCCGCCATCAACGAAGACCTGGCCGCCACCGCTTGCCTGGGCGTGCAGCGCGTGGCCCTGGACCCCAAGCGCACCGCCGATGGCGTGTTCGCCATGTGGTACGGCAAGGGCCCGGGCGTGGACCGCTCGGGTGATGCGCTCAAGCATGGCAATGTCTATGGGACGTCCAAGTTAGGCGGCGTGCTGGTGGTCTGCGGTGACGACCATGGCTGTGTCTCGTCCAGCACCCCGCACCAGAGCGATTTGGCCCTGCAGGCCTGGCATATGCCCATCGTGCACCCGGGCAATGTGGCGGAGTATTTGGAGTTTGGCCTGTATGGCTGGGCGCTGAGCCGTTTTTCGTCGACCTGGGTCGGCTTCAAGGCCATCTCCGAGGTGGTGGAGTCGGGCATGACGGTGGATCTGGACAGCGTGCCGCTGGACTTTGAACTGCCGGTGGACCATCAGGCTCCGGTGGATCTGCACATCCGCGCCGTGGACCTGCCCTCGCTGGAGCTGGAAACCCGCCTGGAACACAAGCTCAACGCCGTCAAAGCCTTTGCCAAGCTCAACAGCATTGACAAACACATCGTCGTGAGCCCACGCGCCAGCCTGGGCATCGTCACCGTGGGCAAGGCGCACTACGACTTCATGGAAGTGCTGCGCCGCCTGGACCTGGACCCGAATGCCCTGGCCGCCGCCGGTGTGCGGGTCTACAAGGTCGGCCTGGTGTTCCCACTGGAAGCCTCGCGCATGAGCGAGTTCGCCCAGGGCCTGAGCGATATGCTGGTGATCGAGGAAAAAGCCCCGGTGGTGGAGCGCCAAATCAAAGAGCTGCTCTACCACCTGCCAGACGCTCAGCGCCCTCGCGTGGTGGGCAAGACCGATGAGCATGGCCAGCCCGTGCTGAGCGCGCTTGGCGAGCTGCGCCCTTCGCGCATCATGAACACCGTGGCCGATTGGCTGGCCCGCCTCAACCCCGCGCTGGACCGCCGCCACCTGGTGGTGGACTTCCTCACCCCCTGCCTGCTCTCCAATGCCGCTGACGGCGTGCGCCGCCAGCCCTATTTCTGCTCAGGCTGCCCGCACAACACCTCTACCAAATTGCCCGAGGGCTCGCGGGCCCTGGCCGGCATCGGCTGCCACTTCATGGCCAGCTGGATGGAGCGCGGCACCTCCGGGCTCATCCAAATGGGGGCCGAGGGCGTGGACTGGGCGGCGCACAGCCGCTTCACCACCGAAAAACATGTGTTCCAAAACCTGGGCGACGGCACCTACTACCACTCGGGCTATTTGGCGATCCGCCAAGCCATCGCGGCCAAGACCAATATCACCTACAAAATCCTCTACAACGACGCGGTCGCCATGACCGGCGGCCAGCCGGTGGACGGCAGCACCAGCGTGCCCCAGATCGCCCGCCAGGTGGAGGCCGAGGGCGTGAAGCGTCTGGTGGTGGTGAGCGACGAGCCGCAGAAATACCAAGGCCACGAGAACCTCTTCCCCCCGGGCACCACCTTCCACGACCGCAGCGAGCTGGACGCGGTGCAGCGCGAGTTGCGCGAAATAGAAGGCGTGACGGTGCTGATCTACGACCAAACCTGCGCCGCCGAAAAGCGCCGCCGTCGCAAGAAGAAGGAATTCGTTGACCCGCCCATGCGCATCTTCATCAACGAGCAGGTCTGCGAAGGCTGCGGTGACTGCGGCCAAGCCAGCAACTGCCTGTCGGTGGTGCCAGTGGAGACCGATTTCGGCCGCAAGCGCGCCATCGAACAGAGCAGCTGCAACAAAGACTTCAGCTGCATCAAGGGCTTTTGCCCCAGCTTTGTCTCGGTGCATGGCGCGCAGCTGAAAAAGCGCGTCGGCGCGGGCTTCAGCGCGCAAGACCTGGCCCGCGAAATCGCTGCCATTGGCCAGCCCGACCCTTGGCAATGGACCGGCCCCTTCGACCTCTTGGTGACCGGCGTGGGCGGCACCGGCGTGCTGACCGTGGGTGCACTCGTTTCCATGGCCGCGCACTTGGAGGGCAAGCAAGCCTCGGTGCTGGACTTCATGGGCTTTGCGCAAAAAGGCGGCTCGGTGCTGAGCTTTGTGCGCATCGCGCCGACCCAAGACCTGCTCAACCAGGTGCGCATCGACACCCAGCAGGCCGATGTGCTCTTGGCCTGCGATATGGTGGTGGGCGCCTCCCCCGATGCGCTGGGCACGGTCAAGCCGGGCCGCACCGTCATCGTGGCCAACACCCATGAGCTGCCCACCGCCGCTTTTGTGCGCAACCCCGATGCCAGCCTGCAAGGCGAATCGCTGCTGGCCAAGATGCGCCATGCGATTGCCGATGACAAGCTGCTCTCCACCCTGGATGCCCAAGCGATTGCCCAAGACCTGATGGGCGACACCATGCCCAGCAACATCGTCATGCTGGGCGCCTGCTATCAGCGCGGCTTGATCCCCTTGAGCGAAGCCGCCCTGCTGCGCGCCATGGGACTCAACGGCGTGGCCGTGGAGGGCAACAAGACCGCTTTTGCACTGGGCCGCCTGGCGATGGGCGCGCCCGAGGCACTGGACCGGCTGCGCGGCGGCAGCGCCACCGAGCACAAAGTGCAGCTGCTGTTGGGCCAAGACAAGCTCGATGGGCCAGAGGGCTTGATCGCCCGCCGCATGCAGCATTTGAGCGCCTATCAAGATGACGCCTATGCGCAGCGTTATGCCGCCTTGGTCGCACGCGTGCGCAAGGCCGAAGCCGCTCTGGGCGAAGCCGGCAAGGCCGAGCGCCTTTCCAAGGCGGTGGCCCGCTACTACGCCAAGCTCTTGGCCATCAAGGACGAGTACGAAGTGGCGCGCCTCTACACCGACGGCAAGTTCGAAGCCGCGATGAAAGCGCAGTTCGACAACTGGGAGCGCGTGAGCTTCCACCTGGCGCCACCCTTGATCGCCAAGCCTGGCCCCGATGGCCGTGCCAAGAAGATCGAGCTGGGCAGTTGGACCTTCCAGGCCTTCAAGGTCCTGGCCAAGTTCAAAGGCCTGCGCGGCAGCGCGCTCGACATCTTCGGCAAAACCGAAGAACGGCGCATGGAGCGCCAGCTGATCAAGGACTACGAAGCGCTGGTCGATGAGTTGCTGGCAAACCTGAGCGCTGACAAGCTGGACCTCGCCCTGCAACTGGCCCGCTTGCCCGAGCAGATTCGCGGCTATGGTCACGTCAAGCATGCAAACGTGGCGACGGCCCGGGCCAAGCAAAAGGCACTGCTGGAGCGCTTCCACGGCCGCAGCGCCGAGCCGGCGGAACAGGCTGTGGCCCTGCCTCAGCGCATCAAGAGCGTGGCGGAGCTGTAAAGCCCTCGAGCGACTTTGGCGGGCCGCTCGGGCCAGGGCCCTGGCTTCGGGTTATCGTTGAGCGGTGAACGACAAGTTTCTTATCTCGGCGGGCCCGGCCTTGGGCCCGCGCTTGCTGATGGTTCTCAGTCTGGGCTTGAGCTTGGGGCTGGCGAGCCATCAGGCCGCGCAAGCGCAACCCCAATCCATACCGCCCAGCCCGGAACTCGTGCCCCTGTGCGTGGGTGACTTCCCGCCCTTCAACAGCGCCCATCTGCCGCAACAAGGGCCAGTGATTGAAATCACCACCGAAGCCTTCAAGCGCTCCGGCTATGCAGTGAAGACTCAGTTCATGCCCTGGGCGCGGATTGTCAAAGAAGGCGAAGAGAAAAACTGCCTGATCTTGGGCATTTGGCGCAATGCCCAGCGCGATCAGATCTTCAACTTTTCTCTGCCCATCGTTCAACAAGAGCTGGGCTTTTTTGTTCGGCAAGATTCGCCCATCCAAGACTGGCGAAAGCCAGGACTGCTGCAGCAAGAACTGATTGGCGTCGAGCGCGGCAGCTATTTGTCACCGGCCTTGCAGGCGCCCGGCGTGCACTTGGACCCTTCAGGCGGCATCAGAACCAATCTGCAAAAGCTGGTGCGTGAGCGCATTCATCTGGCCTACGCCGCCAAGGAAAGCGGTCTGTACGCCATCCAAAACGATGAGGGCTTGAAGCACAAGGTTCGATGGCTGCCACCGGCCATTGAGCGCAAAGATGCCTTCTTGGCCTGCGCCAAAGACCACCCCGAGCAAGCCCGGCTGCTGAACGCTTTTGACCGAGGCCTTCGCAGCATGCGCGCAGACGGCAGCTATCAAAAAATATTGAAGCGCGCTGGGCTGGAGGCCGCGGCGCCCTGAGCGCGAGCCGGTTGCCAAGGGCCCACGGGGCCCGCTGCGGGGGTCAGGCCTTGCTTCAGGAGCCAGCGCCCCGAGCTCAATTTCCTTCACCCAAGCCCGCCCGCTTGGGCTAGCATGCCCCGGCAAACCTCGCAGCTCGTGAATGGAGTCTCGGTCATGAAATTCTCCGACCTTTCCATCAGCGCCAAGATCGGTGGCGGCTTCGCCGCCATCGTGATCCTGGTTTTTGCCCTGGGCGTGCTGGCCCTGATGCAGCTCAGCTCGGTGAACGGATCGACCGAGCAGATCGCCACCAACAATTTACCCAGCGTCAAATTGGCAGCTCAGATGGGCGATTTGCTGCAATCCATGCGACGCGCAGAGGCCCGTCATGTGATGTCCGCGAATGAAGCTGAGATGGACCAGTTGGAAGCGCGCATGGCTGCCTCGAGAAAAGAGCTGGACAGCCTGCAGCCCAAAGCCACCGAGTTGTTCAACTCCGACGCCGAAGTCAAGGCCTTGGCTGGACTCAGGAAATACACCGAGCTCTGGTATGGGGTCTGGGACCAAAAGCTTCGCCCAGTTTCGCGCAAAGGCGAAGCGGCCAGCGCGGAAGCGCAAAAGCTCTACCGTGATGACTCCGCAGACAGTTTCAACAAGGCCCTGGCCGAAGCTGGCCAGCTGAGCGAGATCAATGCCAAGCTGGCGGACCAAGCCCTGGCCGATGCGCGCGCGGTGTATGCGCGCGCCCGCATGCTGGTGGTAGCCGCCTTGACGGTGGCGGTCCTGCTGGCCGTGGGCATGGCCTGGGTGATTTCGCGCGCCATCGCGCGGCCGATCGAGGCGGCCGTCCTTTCGGCCCATGCCATTGCCTCGGGAGATATGACGCAGGCGATTCACGCCGAAGGCCGCGACGAGACCGCCAGGCTGCTGCAAGCACTTGACAGCATGCGCGAGAAATTGGTCCAAGTGGTTCGCACTGTGCGCCAAGGCTCGGAAGCAGTCGCCACGGCCTGTTCAGAAATTGCTTCGGGCAATAACGACTTGTCTGCACGCACCGAGCAGCAAGCCAGCGCACTGGAAGAGACCGCCTCCAGCATGGAGGAATTGGGGGCCACCGTGAAGCAAAACGCCGACTCCGCCCGGCAAGCCAATCAGCTGGCGCAAAAGGCCTCCAGCGTGGCCATCGAAGGGGGCGAAGTGGTCGGCCAAGTGGTCGAAACCATGCGCGGCATCAATGAATCGAGTCGAAAAATCAGCGACATCATCAGCGTGATCGACGGCATTGCTTTCCAAACCAATATCCTGGCTTTGAATGCCGCCGTCGAAGCGGCGCGGGCGGGCGAGCAGGGCCGGGGGTTTGCGGTCGTGGCCTCGGAAGTGCGTTCACTGGCCAGCCGTTCGGCCGAGGCCGCCAAGGAAATCAAGACCCTCATCAACGCCAGCGTCGAGCGGGTTGAACAGGGCTCCGCATTGGTGGACAAGGCGGGCGTCACCATGACCGAGGTGGTCAACAGCATCCGCCATGTCACCAACATCATGGGCGAGATCAGCGCGGCCAGCGCGGAACAGGCCTCGGGCGTGGCCCAGGTGGGCGAGGCGGTGACGCAGATGGATCATGCCACCCAGCAAAACGCGGCCTTGGTGGAACAAATGGCCGCTGCCGGCAGCAGCCTGAAGACCCAAGCCCAAGACTTGGTGGCCGGGGTCTCCTACTTCAAACTCAGCGGTCACACGACCAGGGCTTAGGGCAGCTTCGCATCAATGGCCGGGGGACGCGCTGCTGGCTGCAGACCTGACTCAGGCTAAACCTTTGAACGGCCCCGACTGCAACCAGCGTTCGATCTGGGTCTGCCTGTCATTGCCCCAGAAGGGTTCGCCGTCGATGATGAAGAAAGGCGCGCCGAACACGCCCGCGGCAATGGCGGCGTCGTTGGCCGCTTTCAGCCGGTCTTTCCATTGCGGGTCAGACCAAGCGGCCTCGGCCGCATCGGCGTCCAGACCACTTTGCGCGGCCAAGGCTTTGAGCTGCGCCGGATCGTTCAAAGCCACACCACGAGCGAAGTAGGCCCGAAAACCTGCCCTCGCCCAAGCCACCGCACGGGCGGGGTCTTGGCTGTGAAGCCACCAAAACACCCGCGCCGCATTCTGGGTCGGGATCGGAAAAGTCTCGGGCTGGCGATAGGGCAGACCGGCAAACTGGGCCGAGCGCTCAAAGTCACGCAAGGCGTATTCCCGTTTGAGCGGATGAGCCACTGGCGGCTTCAGCTCCGCCACCTGGAACAGCGCCCCCAGCAAGACCGCATGCCACTGCACCCGGCGCCCATGACGCGCGGCGACCGCATCGATCCATTCCGATGCGATATAGGAATACGGCGAAGAAAAATCGAAGTAAAACTGAATGGGGCCCCGCTGCATGGCTTGCGCGGCGCGTTCAGGAAGCGTGGTTTCAAGCATGTCTCAAAGCTAGTGCATTTGTGGTCAAAAGTGCAGCCGTGCAAGCGAGCAGTTCCGCCACAAAACCACAGCCAAGGCATTGCCGGTGCGACTGGCGTATCGCCACGCACGGCAACTCTGCCCCCGGCTCGTCCACGTGGGCGGTGAGCGCCAAACGCGCGGCAGAAAGCTGCTACCGTTGCCCCTGCCTGTTGATCCCAGCCTGCCCGCGCATGTTTTGCAATTTCCTCAGACGGATGATTCGGCTGCTTTTGAGCCTGTTGCTCCTCGGCGCCTCGGCGAGCCAAGCGCAGCCGCCGAACTTTCGCATTGCCTACAACACATCGACGGCTCCTTTGCTGCCGCTGGTTCGCGAGGTCTATCGGAAAATCGGCATGCAGCCAGAGTTTTTGCTGTTGCCGGCGGAGCGGGCCATCACCGGTGCCGAGCGCGGCGACTATGACGCCGATCTGAGCCGCGCCGGGGGCTCGATCCAGGCCTACACCCATTTGATGCAAACCCGCGAGCCGCTTCGCAGAACCGAGCTTTATGCCTACGCCCGCAAAGGCAGCCCCTTGCTCATCCGCCAGGCTGAGGAGCTGCGCGGCCACAGTCTGGGTCTGTTGCATGGGGCCAAACACGCCGAAGAGTTTGTCCGCCACCATGGCCTGCAGGCGCAACGCAGCCATTCCGCGGAGTCGCTGTATGCGATGTTGAACGCCGAACGTTTTGAAATCGCCCTGGTGACCAGCATTCAAGCCCGGGCAGACCGCCAGGTGCTGGAACTGCAAGCGCAAAGAGTCAGCGGAGCTTTGGCGACGGGCTACTCCTACCACGTGCTGAACAAAAAGCACGCTGCACTGGCCCCCCAGTTCGACGCCGCCTTGCTGGCTTTGAAGCAAAGCGGCCAAGCCGACCACCTGCTGCCGCCCGAAATGGGCGGGCTGGGGCCCGGCGCGCCCGTGCCAGCCACGCCTTGAGCAGCCCGGCCCGCAGGCCACACTGCGACGAATCAGGGCGTACCCGTCAAAACACTGTTATTGCTGCTGTCGGTGTCTGCGCTGGCTCGCACGCTGGCATTGAACAAGGTGGCTTGGCTCACACCAGGTGCAAACTGATAGGGCAAGGTGAACACCAGGCTGCCCCCCTTGGGCAAGCTCGGCAGATCCATCATCCCCATGGACAAGACGTTGGGGCAGACCGCGCCGCCCGAAGCCACGCAGCTGATGCTGCCCAAACTCGGCGCCGTGGCTGAAGGGCTGCTGAGCAAATTCATGCCCAACTGCGCATCCGAAGCGGCGTCCGGCCCCTTGTTGCTCACCGTCACCACATAGTTGAAGCTGCCGCCGGCCGGCACGGCCAGCCCCGGTCCCGTCGCTTGAACGCCCACATCCACGCTGTACACCTTGAAGGCTGTGGTTTGCTTGCTGCTGGACAACTGGCTGCCATTGGTGGTGCTGGCGGCCGCCACCATATTGATGACCTGACTGGTGCCGAGCTTGACCACCCCCATCACATCAAAGCTGAGCGAGGACCCAGGCTGCAAATTGCTGACCGTCATGCGGCTGCCGCTCGCCGGGCAGGGCGAGCCCGCGTTGTCCGATTTGCAGTTCAAGACCTTGATGTCTTGCAGGTCTGCGTCTGCCGTGATGTTGAAATCACTGGTGCCGGCCACGCCTTTGCCCACATTGCTGAGCGTGACCGTGGCCAGCTTCTGGCTGCCATTGCTGGAAGGCACCAGCAGGCTGACGGGTTTGAGGGAGACCGACAGTTCTGCCGCATCCACCGGCGGAGGCGGCGTGACTTCGCTGCCACCACCTCCGCCGCCGCCGCAAGCGCTGAGCGCCAACAAAGCGGCCGTGACCAGGCCCGCGCCCAAGACGCGAGGCTGCTGCGACAACAAATCAACGGCACGGCGCTGGTGTTCAAACGAAGACATGGAAACTCCCTTGTAGTTTGTGAATGGCGAGCTTCGAAGGCGCCAGCCCGTCCCGGGTTTGGCCTGTATTCATCGAAGCTGCGCAATTTTAGGAAAGCGCCCCCGTTCTGTTTGTGTGAGTTTTGTACAAACACCGTCTGCCGGCCTGAGCGAGCCGCGCTGGCGTTTCAAGCCTGAGGCACAGCGCTCAGCGATTGCAGCGCGCAGGCGCGAAGCCGCGCAGGCAAAAGCGCCAGCGCGGCTTCTGACCAAGCGCCCATCAAACACAGCTGCAGGCCATTGCGAGCCCGCAGATAGCCGCTCTGCCAGGCTAGCCTGAAACCGGCCCGCTCCAGCCTTGCGCCCACGCGCGCGGCATCCAAAGACGGCTCCAGCAAGAGGGTCACGATGCCCGGCATGGCCGCCTCGCCGTCCACCATCAGCCGCCACAGGCCGGCCCCACCTTGCGCGCCCACGGCGTCCTCGCGCAGCCGCGCACGCACGCGCGCATCGGCCTCGCGCACCGCCTGCCAGCGGCGAGGCCAATCCGGGTCCAGCGCCGCTTCCAAGGCCGCGAGCAGATTGGAACTCTGGGTGTAGGGCACGCCTTGGGCGGGCTCAAACGAGGCCAAGTCGATGGCCCGTGGCAAGGCGCCCGGCGGCTGCAAGGCACCGTTATGCAAGACGATGGCCAAGCCGGGGAATGCCCCCAAGGCCTTGCCGCTGACCGCCGTCGCCAGCCAAACACCCTGCAAATCAAGCGGCTGAAGGCCCAGTGCGCTGACGGCATCCACGCACAAGCGCGCACCCACACGAGCACAGGCTTGGCGCAATATGTCCAAGTCATTGCGCATGCCTGTCGAGGTCTCGCTCAGCACCGCCCAAACCCAAGCGGGGCGCTGCGCCGCCAGGGCCCGCGCCAAGCCCTGCGGTGACACCGGCTCCCCCCAAGCCAAGTGCAAGGCTTGATGCGGCAGACGCCAACGTTGGGCGTGGTCGATCAAGCGCTCGCCAAACTCTCCATTGCTGATCACCAAACCGGGCTGCTTCAACAAAGATATCTGCGCCGCCACAGCATCATTGGCCAGCGTGCCCGTGCCGGGAAACACCAGCGCCTGCTCGGTTCCGGCCAGATCGCACAAACGCCGACGTACCCGCGCCAAACGCTGCAAATGGGCGGCCCCACGGTGCGACTGTGCAGGCTCGGCCAGGGCTTGTGCCACCGACGACGTCATCGCGACCGGCCCGGGCAAAAAGTTTGCGGCCTGCCCATCCGCGAGGTATTCGAGGTGAGCCGCCTTGACCGCATAGTCCGGCAAACGCATCCACATCGGCTGATAAGGCGCCTCGGCCGTGCCCACTTGCGGACCAAAGGGTTCAAAGCCCAGATGCCGATACAGCCGGATCTGCCGCAAGGTGCCGGAGATCAAGGCCAGATCACAGCCCTCGCTTCGGAAATAACGAGCCAACACACCGGCGAGACGGGCAAACACCGCATGCTTGCGAAAGGCCGGCAAAACCGCCAGCAGGCGAATTTCCACCGCTTTCTGATGCGCCGGCAAGTGGCGATCCAAGTCGGGCAGCTTGCCATCCAGGGAGAACGGGCGCTGGCAACGCCCAGCAATCATGCCTACCACCTCGCCTTGATGCAGGGCGATGGCATAGGTGTTCTCGGCATGAAAGCGGTCCACCAAGCGGCGCTCGGCAATGCCAGCGTGTTGTGGAATCTCTTCGACAAAGGTCTGGTAGTTGAGCCGATGAATGGCTTCGAACTCTTGCGCCTGGTCGGCGATCTTGAAACTCAGGGGATTTGAAGACATGGCCCATGGTAGGCCAGCGGCAGGAGCCTGAAACCCTGCCGGCCTCAGCATCGGCCAAGTCGCATGAACTGCACCGCCTGGGCGCAGTTCATCAGACTCCGGTGGCTTTGTGAAAGCTCAGGCCAGCGCTCGCCCGATCAAGATTTTTTGCACTTCGGACGTGCCTTCGTAGATTTGGCAAACCCGCACATCGCGGTAGATGCGCTCCACCGGGAAGTCACTGACATAGCCATAACCGCCATGGATCTGAATCGCGTCGGAACAAACGCGCTCGGCCATTTCGGTGGCGAAGAGTTTGGCCATGGCGGCTTCTTTCAAGCAGGGCTGACCGGCGTCTTTCAAGCTGGCGGCGTGGTGGATCAATTGGCGCGCCGCTTCGATCTGGGTGGCCATCTCCGCCAGTTTGAAATTGATGGCCTGGTGATTGAAGATGGCTTGGCCGAAGGAGCTGCGCTCTTTGCTGTACTTCAAAGCGGCCTCGAAAGCCGCGCGCGCCATGCCCACCGCCTGCGAGGCAATGCCGATGCGCCCGCCTTCCAAGCCGGACAAGGCAATCTTCAGCCCCTGACCTTCTTCGCCCAGGCGGTTGGCCACCGGCACCCGGCAGTTCTCAAAGCGGATCTGCGCCGTGTCGCTGGCATGCTGGCCCATCTTGTCTTCGATGCGGTCCACCTCGTAGCCCGGACTGGTGGTTTCCACCAAAAAGGCGCTGATGCCTTTCTTGCCGGCGTCCTTGTCGGTGACGGCCATGACGATGGCCACATCACCGTTCTTGCCGCTGGTGATGAATTGCTTGACGCCATTGAGCACATAGGCATCACCGTCCAAGACAGCAGTGGTGCGCAGACCACCGGCCTCGGAGCCCACATGCGGCTCGGTCAGGCAAAACGCGCCCAACATATCGCCGCGCGCCAAAGGCTTGAGGAAGCGCTGCTTTTGCTCCTCATTGCCAAAGGCCATCAAGATAGAACAGACCGGGCAGTTGTTGACGCTGACCACCGTGGAGGTGGCGCCGTCGCCCGCGCCAATTTCTTCCAAGATGATGGCCAGCGCCAGATAGTCCAGCCCGGCGCCGTCGTACTCGGTGGGCACGGCCACACCGTAGCAACCCAACTCGGCCAGCCCTTGCAACTCAGCCGCCGGGAAGTGATGGGTCTTGTCCCAATGCGCGGCCTTGGGGGCGATTTCGGCTTGCACATAAGCACGGATCGCGTCTTGGATGGCGCGGTGGTCTTCAGTGAGCAACATGGGATGGTTACAGCGAGTTTCGTCGCCGCGATTGTGCCAGCCCACCGTGGCGAAGCCGGGCGATCCTGCAGATGCCCTCGCCTGAAACCCAATCAGCCCAGCGCAAGCCTCCGCAGAGCTGAGCACCCCAAGCTTGCAAGCCCGGGCCGCCAGCGCGGCCCTGGGGCTCGCTACAGGCTCAACCCTGCTTGCGGCGGCACGCCACCGCCATGCCCGCCACCGCCAGGCCGACCAGGGCCAGCGAGGCTGGCTCGGGCACTGCGTTGCGCTGGCTCAAGCTCACATCGTTGAGGGCGAAGAAGTCGGAATTGGTGTCTCTGGCCCCCCCACCAAAGCCATAGCCGACCCAACGCATGGCATACGTGCCCGCAGCCAGGCCGCTGCTCAGGTTGATGGTTTCCGTCTTGCCCGCGGTGGCGTAGGAAGCCAGCAAGTCGGCAGCCAGATCGATCCAACCGCTGCCGCTGTTGATCTGCACCGCATACTTGTAGCTGGGCCTGGTGCTGCTGTAGTTGTGGTTGTGGTAGTGGGTGAAGGACAGGGTCAGGTCGTTCAACGAGTTCGCCAGCGTGAAGCTCAGCGAGGGCGCGTTGATGCCGAAAAACTGCGTCCCCAAGACATATCCATATGGGGCTTCCCAGTTCCACAATCCCACGTTGGCCGTGCTGAAGTTGGCGTTGCTCACGCCTGCTGCGGCCGTCGATGCGGCGATGCCGCTGCCCTGGCCGGGCGCCGCGTTATCAAAGTTCCAAGCCACGACCACACCGGCCTGCGCGCCGGCAGCCGACATCAGCGCTGCAGAGGCGAGTGCCACATTCAGGACCGTCTTCTTGATTCGCATCTTTTGTCTTCCGTTCAAACCACCCAGCGAGCCGGGCAAAGCTCTGATCACAAGCCCAGCGGCGCTGGGCTCCTCCCCCCTCCGACAAGCCGAAGAAGCCTGCCGTTAGGTGCTGCGAATTATTGGTGATGCCCTCTAGATTCAGCCCCCTGAGATGCGGGTGTTCGGCGGGAGTCTGTGTGATGCAGTGCACATGCGTCCCACCCTTCCCCCTACATCGGGGGGTGGGATAGGAGGCCCGGCCCGCGCCCTCACCAAGTCAGCCGTTCTCCGTCGTAATTGATGAAGCCGCCGTGGTCGGCCGGGCTGAGTTCGGCCATCACCTTGCGCATGCCGGCCACGCTGGTTTGCACATCGATATCGGCTTCGGCGCCACCCATCTCGGTGCGCACCCAGCCCGGGTGCAGGCTGACGCACAAGGCCTTGCCCTGCATCAGCAAGGCGGCGTCTTTCATCACCGAGTTGACCGCGGCCTTGGAGGCGCGGTACAGCCAGTTTTGGCCATTGCTGCGCAGGCTGATGGAGCCCATGCGCGAGGACACAATCGCCAAGCGTGCCCCCGGGGCCAAGGCCTCCTGCAACTGCGGCAAGACCCGCATGGGCCCGAGCACATTGGTCTGCATGACAGTGTTGAACTCGGCCTCGGTCGGCGTTTGCAGACCGGTCGTGCGCGAGCCCAACACCCCGGCCACCAAGGCCACCTGATCGAACGCATAGCCGTCGATCTGCCAAGCCAGGCCCGAGGCACTCGCGGTGCTCATCAGGTCCAGCTTCAGCGCCACCGCGCCCAGATCGCGCAAGCGCTGCAAGCTGGCCTCGTCGCGGGCCGTCGCCACCACTCGATCGCCCGCCTCCCTCGCCTGTCGCACCCATTCCCAGCCAATGCCACGCGAGGCGCCAACAATCAAAACAGTGCTCATGCTCAAGGGTTCCTGAATCGAAAAATCGGGCGGAGATCGTGACCGGGGGCCCGTGTCGCGTCTCCAACATGGCCGAAGATGCTGTGCGATTCTGCCGCAGCGTCTGAAGGCGCCTGCTATTGCCTGGCGCGGGCTGTCATATCGAACGGGCATACTGCCGCAAAAAATTGCACCATGCCTGACCCTGTCTCCAAGCCCTCTGCCGCTCAGACTGCGGCCAGCCCGACTCGCGCCGACGACATGCGCCCCCAGCTGCGCTTGTTGGGCGGCTTTGAGCTGCGCAGCCGACGCGGTGAGGTGCTCGCTCTGCCCTACGACAAAGTACGCGCCCTGCTCGCCATGCTGGCACTGCAAACCGGGCCGCTATTGCGGGAAATGCTGGCCGAAGCCCTGTGGCCCGACTCCACGCTGGAGCAAGCCCGCGCCAACTTGCGCCGCGCGCTCTATGACTTACGCCGGGTGCTCTCCCAACTCTGGCCAGACAAGGCTGACTTGGCACCGCTGTGGAGCGACAAGAAGCAATTACAGCTGCGCGATGATTTGGACTGGCAGCTGGACTGCCGAGACTTCGCCCTGGCCCAGTTGGACGCCGCCACGCCTCAGCCCGATGCGCGTCGGCAGGCCTTGCAGCAAGCGCTCAGCTTGTATCGAGGGCAGTTGCTGGAAGGCCTGCAACTGCCCGAGGCACCCGGCTTCGAAGCCTGGTTGCAACCCCGGCGTGAGGCCTTGCAACGCCAAGCCCAGCAACTGTTGGAGAACCTGAGCCAGTTGCATGAAGACGCAGGCGATCGCGAGGCCGCCCTGGCATGCGCCCGCCGGGCTTTGGCGCAAGATCCCTGGTGTGAACCGGCATTGCGGCGATGCATGCGCATGCTGGCGCCATCGGCCGCAGGCGAGGCATTGGCCTTGTTCGAGCAATTTCGAATCCAGTTGCAAACCGAGCTAGCGATGCAGCCCCAAACAGCCACCTTGGCCCTGGCCGAGCAATTGCGTCTGGGTGCCTTGGCGCCACTGCAAGCGCCGGCCTTGCGCGCCGAGCGCCGGCGTGTGGTGGCCCTGGCCTGCGAATGGGAGGTCTCGCCCGATGACGCCGAGCATGATGCCGAGGCCTTGGTCTCTGCACTACAAGGCCGGCTGCAGCGAGCCCGCCAGCAATTGCAAGCACTCGGGGCCCATGTGCAGCGGGCCGAGGGCGGAGAACTGCTGGCCTACTTTGGTCACCCCCGCGCACAAGAACATGCCCCCCGTCTGGCCTTGGACGCAGCACTGGCCCTGGCCGCCGCCCATGCCCAGCACCCCTGGGCGCTGCGTCAAGGCCTGCATGTGGGCTGGGTGCACGCCGACCCTGAACAGGGCTCGCCCGACAGCGTGGGCGCGCTGTCGCGCCAGGCCCGCAAGCTGGCCCTGCAAGCCACAACGGGAAGCATCCGAGTCAGCACCGAGCTGCAATTGCAAAGTGAGCGGCACCACCGTTTTGGCTCGCAGGACTGCGGCAGTGACAGCGTTGAACTGCTGAGTGCGCGCTCAAGCCTGGCGGCCTCACGCTTGGACGCGCTCAAACCCATGGTCGGCCGCCAAGCCGAGCTGCGCCAATTGCAGCAGGCCTGGGAGTTGGCGCAACACAGCGCGCGCACCGTTTGGGTCCAGGGCGAACCTGGTTTGGGCAAGACCCGATTGCTGCAGGCCTTGCGGCAGCTCCTGGCGGCCGAGGTGGCTCGCTCCGGTGCGCCGGTTTCACAACTGTATTGCCGCCCCGAGTACCGCCACACCCCGTTCCAGCCGGTTCGCCAAGTCCTGCGCCGGCGCCTGGGTGTCGCACTGGAAGCGGACGAGGCCCAGGCCGAACAGGCCCTGCTCAAACTGCTGCAGCAAGGCGGCATCGCCGCTGCGAAGCAAAGCAAGGCCTGCCGCTTGTTGCGCCCGCTGCTGCTGCGCTCGCTGACGCCGCATGACGAGCCGCAGACCACCGAGCCACTGCTGAAGCGAGAGTTGCAAAGTCTGCTGTGCGAGCTGTTCGAGGGCCTGGCCCAGGGCCGCCCACAACTCTTGT
Organism: uncultured Burkholderiales bacterium; assembly: GCA_945952065.1. GTDB lineage: Bacteria > Pseudomonadota > Gammaproteobacteria > Burkholderiales > Burkholderiaceae_C > Paucibacter_A. Next base: position 73,316 of record CAMFGY010000015.1, read on the forward strand.
TGCTGGAAGACTTGCATTGGGCAGATCCGTCCACCATGGAATTGCTGCAGTTGCATCTGCACGGTCAAAGCCAGCGCCCTCCCAAGCGGCGCAGTCCCGGCTTGCTGCTCTTGAGTTCACGGGAAGCGCCACCCGAAGACTTCAGCGCGCACCTGGACCTGCATCTGAAGCTGCAGCCGCTGCCTGCAGAAGACATGGAGCGCTTGATCGACCAACTTGACGGCATCCCGCCCCCCCGAGAGCAGCGCCAGCAGGTGCTACAGCGCGCCGGCGGCGTGCCCCTGTTTGCCGAAGAACTGGCGCGCTCTTTGCGCCAGCGCCCTCAAGACAAAGTGCCGGCCACGCTTTGGGACCTGCTGGCCGCCAGCCTCGACCGCCTGCCGCCCGAGGCCAAACGAACGGCGCAAGGTGCAGCGCTGCTTGGCAGCAGTTGTTCCACCGGCCTTTTACAAGAAGTGATGCAGCTGTCGGCCGGGCCGCTGGCCCATCAGCTGACCTTGTTGAAGCGGCTCGATTTGATGCAAGCGCATGATCCCCAGCACTGGCAGTTTCGCCATGCCCTGATCCGCGAAGCGGCCTTGGAAACGCTCAGCGCCAGCGAACGACGCGCCCTGCACCGCCGTGCCGCCCAGGCCTTGATGGGCCCTTTTGCCAGCCTGGCCGCAGACGCCCCTGAAACCCTGGCCCAGCATCTGCACGCGGCGGGCGACCCCGCCGCGGCGCACTACTGGCTGCAAGCCGCCGAACGGGCCGCTGCGCAATCGGCCCACCTGGAAGCGCGCCATGGCTATGAGCAAGGCCTGGCTGCGCTGCAATGGCCCGAAGCCTCGCCGGCTTTGGTGCAACGTCTGCGCTTGCCCTTGCTGCTGGGTCAAGGCCATGCCTTGCTGGCCCTGGAAGGCTACGGCTCGGAGGGGGCCCGTCAATGCTACCGACTGGCTTTGAAAGCTTGTGAGGGCACGGGCGCCAGCAGGGGCCCGGGGCAACGCTTTCAGGCGCTCTGGGGCCTGTGGTTGGGTAGCCGCAGCGGCCCAGATGAACCGCCGGTGTTGGAGCTGGCGCATGAACTGCTGGCCGTGGCTGCTGAAACCAGCGATGCGGCAGCCGCAGTACAAGCCCGTTATGCCCTGGGCAACAACCTGTTCTTCTTGGGCCAGCTGCAGGCCTCTTTCGAGGCGCTGACCGAGGCGGCTGCGGCGGGGGATCGCCTGCCCGCCCACCAACACAAGCAGCTGACGCAACGCTTTGGGGAACACGGCGGCATTGCCGCACGGACCATGCTGAGTTGGCCACTGGCGTTGCAAGGCCGGGTGGACGAAGCGCTGGCGCAAAGCCAACTCGGTGTGCAACAAGCGCGCACACTGGGTCACGCCCACACCCTGGGCTTTGCCCTCGCGGTCCAGGCCGTGCTGCTGCGCCATTTGCGCCGCCCAAAAGAGGCGATGCCGATCAGTCTGGAACTGCTGGCCCTGGCCGAGCGCCACGGCCTGGCCCTGTGGCAGGCTGTCGGGAGCTTGGTGCTGGGGTGGTGCCAAGCGGCCGCGGGCGAACCTGCAGGCTTGCTGCTCATCCGGCAAGCGGCCTGCGCCTCGGCCGTGGCCATGCCCAGTACTGAAGCCACCTTCCTTTCTTTTTTGATTGAAGCCTTGCTGAACCTGGGCCAGGACGATGAAGCGCTGACGCAAATCACGGCCTGCTTGCCGAAAGCGCAAGAGCGCCAAGAGTTCTATCTGCTGGCCGAGCTCTGGCGCATGCGCGCCCAAGCCCTGGCCCATTTGAACGCACCACACCATGAGATCGAACAAGCCTTGACCTTGGCGCAGCGCGCGGGCGAAACCATGGGCGCCGACCTGCTTTTGCTGCGCTGCGCCGCCCAGCGTCGGGCCTGGCAGCAACAGACTTCCGGCGATTCAACGGAAATTCAACGCTAGGTCGCGAAGCTCCTGCCCACAACCAGTGCTCCGCTTCAGACGGAGCCACAGCAGGGGCTTTTCGATGATGCATTCCTACCGAGCGCGGCCAACGAAGCGGCGTTCACCGACTCGACTGAGCTGGGCACTCGGCGCCTTGACGACGCTTAGCCTGGGCCTCACGCCCGCTGTGCAAGCCGCCGATGAAAACGCCAAAGAGGTGGGCACATCCAGCGAGAGCCGCGCCAATGCCTTGCGCTTGTCAGGCTTCGCGACTTTGGGACTGACCCATAACGACAATGCCACCGCCGGTGCCGTCACCTCCTTCTCGCAACTCAAGCCCGTGCAACAAGGGTGGTCACCCAATATGGACACGGTGTTGGGTTTGCAACTGGAGTGGCAAGCCCTGAGTGGCACCACCTTGCAAGTGCAAGGGGTGGCACGCGAGGGCGAGGACATGCAACCCCGACTGCGTACCGCTGCTTTGCGTCAACAACTGGGCCAGGGCTTGAGCCTCAATCTGGGGCGACTGCGCAGCCCGCTGTTTTTTGACTCCAGCATCGCCGAGATCGGCTACGCCAACTTGACGGTGCGCCCAGCGCCGACCATTTATGCACTCACCAACAGTGTGGCCAGCCTGGATGGCGCCGACCTGCAATGGCGACTCAACCTGGGTGACGCAAGCCTGTTGACCCAAGTCTTTGGCGGCCGCTATGACTACACCCATCGCTTCAACAACTTCTCCCCGGCCTTGTCAGCCGACGCCAGCCTGCGCGGCTTGCGTGGCTTCAGTCTCAGCGCCAATCTGCAAGACCTGACCCTGCGCTTTTCTCGCACTGAGATTGACCGCTATGTGTTGCGCTCCGAACAGGTCAGCCAACTCAACAGCGGCTTGACCCAAGTCAGTGCCGCCCTGCAGCAAATGGCCCTCAACCCCCTGCTACCGCCGGGCGTGGCGGGTGCCTTGCTGGACAAGTCACGGGGCCTGGACGCCTTGCGCAGTCCTTTCGACAACCGCCCCGTCTACACCAGTGTGGGCATGGACGGCAACTGGCAGCGCTGGCGTCTGCTGGCCGAGCTGACCTGGATGGACCCTCACAATGATCTGGTCGGTCAAGGTTTTGGCTACAGCGTGACCCTGGCGCACAGCTTTGGCGACATCACGCCCTATCTGGGCGTGTCCGAGATGAAGCGCTCCAACGCTCGGCTCGACACCCGCGCGCTGGCCCCCACCGGCCTGAACCCGCAGTTGGATGGCGCGCTGCTGCAACTCCAACAAGGGTTTGACCAGGCACAACAATTTGCCAATATCAGCAGCCGCTCCATCAGCCTGGGGCTGCGCTGGGATTGGCGCGAGAACATGGCACTCAAAACGCAGCTCGATCTGGTTCGCACCCCAAGTGCTCAGATTCCAGGTCCGCTGGCGGTGCCCCGCCTGCCCTTCGACCACAAGCTCCAGTTGTTCAGCGTCACGCTGGACCTGGTGTTCTAAGGAGGGTTGCGCATGAACCGCTCATCCCTGCCGCGCTCCAGCACCCCATGGCAACGCTGCTTGCTTGCGGCGCTCTGGTTCGCCGTGGCCCCTCCATCCTGGGCTGCCACCGAACTGATCGTCATCGCCCACAAAGACGTGGCGCTGGACAAGATCAGCCCCGAGCGCATGACGCAGATCTATCTGCGCCAGCAACAAAACTGGCCCGATGGCCAAGCCATCCAGCCCATCGACCTGCGCGAGGGCAACAGCCTGCGTCGGGCTTTCTATGACCAGGTGATCGGACGCAGCCCCGGCCAATTGCGCGCCTTCTGGGCACGCCAGAGTTTCACTGGCATGGGACTGCCTCCCCGTCAAGTGGACAACGACGAGGAGGTAACTCGACTGGTCCTGAACACGCCGGGCGCGATCGGCTATGTCAGCCGCCGCCCCACACAAGCGGGCCTGAAAGTACTGCTCAACGCCAGCTTGGAATGACTCCCCTTCGCTAAGTGCTCACTTAAACAAGCCGTGGCTGAAGCCTCCGGGCCTAGGCCAAATTTTTGAAAGCCGCACCATGCAAACTCGCAACTTCCGCTTCGCCGCAAGGACGACCAAGCCAGCTGGCTGTCCGAATTTGCGTCCTTTGGCATTGGCCTTGATGCTGGCTCTGCCCTTGACGCCAGTCTCTGGTGCCACCGTCTACACGCTGACCCCGGACCAGCCGCTGATCCTGCAGACGCCCAGCAACATCGACTACGGCGCGCTGCTGGGCGATGTGGTCTACACCGGACTTGGGCATCTGATCAAAACGGGCGCCGGTGCGGCTGTCTGGGGCGCCCGCAGCGCGACGTTCGCCCTGCAGGCCGGCAGTTGGATCGATGTGCTGGAAGGGCGTTTCATTGGTGGCAGCGGCGTCAACGAAGACTGGACGCGCAACCAGTCCGGCCTGAACGTCGCGGCGGGCGCGGTCTTTGAGGGGCAAGAGGCCAACGTTCGGGTGGACGCGTTGACCGGCAGTGGGCTCATCCGCAGCGGCTACTCCGATGGTCATTCAAGTTATGGCTACGAGACCTTCACCTTTGGTGTGGCCAATGGCAGCGGCAGCTTTGCCGGCGTGCTGGCGGATGGCAATTCGGCCGCTCACTTCACCAAGGCCGGCAGCGGCGTTCAGGTGCTCACGGGCAACAACAGCTACACCGGCGGCACCCGGGTGGCGGGCGGCACCCTGGCCATTGGCGACGGCGGCACAAGTGGCACCATCCTCGGTCCGGTGCAGGTGGATGCCGGCGCCACGCTGGCTTTCAACCGGGCGGACGACATCAGCTTTGACGGCAGCTTGAATGGCGCTGGGCGCTTGCTGAAAACGGGCAGCGGCACCTTGGTGCTCAGCCAGGCGGTGAACCTGGGCCAGGGCCTCGAAATCCAGAAAGGCGCCCGCGGTGTCATTCTGGCCGCCGGCAGCAGCTTCCAAGGCCCCCTGCTCAATGAAAGCTGGCTGCAAATCGCAAGCGGCGCCCAGATCGCGTTGCGCGATGGCATCAGCGGCAACGGCACGCTCATCCACCAAGGCAGCCTGCTGACGCTCAGCGGCGAGATGAACAGCAACCTGGAGATCAATGGCCAAGACAATGGGCAGCTCTCGCGCCTGCTCGTGGGTGAGCCCGGCCGCGCCACCACGCTCAGGAGCGGATCGATCTACGTGGGTGGCGGAGACAGCCCCATCGTCGTCGACATCGCGGGCCCGCAAACCCAGGTCCTGCTGGCGCAAGACCCGTACGCCAGCACGCCTCAACTGATCGGCAATCTTGGCATTTCCGGTGCGTCCGTCGTGACCGTGCGCGACGGCGCGCTGCTCAAGCGCAGCAAGGTCGATGTGTCCTACGGTGGGACCCTGCGCGTCCTTGGCCCGGCCAGCAAGGTGGAAGTGGTCGGGCAGAACCAGGGGCTGATCGACCTCGCCTATGGCGCCACGCTGCAGGTGGATCAAGGCGCGCAAGTCCAGGCAAGCCAGCTGATGCTCGACGCCCGCAAGGGGCCATTGACCTTCAGCGTTGACGGGGCGGGCAGCCGTGTCGAGGTCGCCGAGCTGTTCACCTTGGGCTCAAACCGCATCTCCGTGCTCGCCGGTGGCACGCTGGAAACCGGCAGGCGCAGCTCAGCGGGCACGCCGGGCACGCAGGTGCAAGGCCTTGTCACGATCAGCGGCCCCGGCTCGCGCTGGCTGCTGGCGGACAAAGTGCGGGCCGAGCAGCTGCAGCTGACGCTCAGCGACGGCGGTCTGCTGCGCGCCGAAAGCTTTCAGACCGGCCCAGCGACACAGCTGCTGCTCGACGGCGGCACCCTGGCGCTGACCGACGCCCCCCAAGGCAGCTTCATGGCCGGGCTGGATTGGCGCCGCGGCACGCTGTCCCTGAACGGCGACGCGCGCCTTGACCAGGGCCTGCTGGCCGCCAGCCTGAACCTTGATGCCGGCCGGCAGCTGCTGGTCAACGGCCAGCTGAGCGTCAACAACGGGCAGAGCTTGCAGATCGGCGCTGCGGGCAGCCTGTCCGCGCAGGCTTTGCGTTTGGACGGCGGCTCGCTGGACCTGCATCGCAACGCCGACTTCAAGACCGCCCTCGATTGGCAGCAGGGCCGGCTGGTGCTCAGCGGCGACTGGCAAGCGGGACAAGGGCTGCTGGCCAGCCTGCCTGCGCTCGATGCGCAGCACCGCCTCAGTGTGGCCGGCAGCTTGAGCCAGAGCGCAGGCGCAGCACCGCTGCTGATCGGGCCGACCGGAGTGCTCGATGTTTCCGGCGGTCTGCGTCTGGATGGTCCTGTGCGCATCGACAACGGCGGGCAGTTGCTGCTGAACGAAGGCAGCCAATCACAGCTGCGTGGCAGTCTGCAAAGCCAGGGCGATCTGCGCCTGAGCGGCGCCGTGCTCGAACTCAGCGGCGAGGCACAGGCGCGCCTGCTGCAATTACAGGGCTCACCCAGCAACCCGGCGCGGCTGCTGCTGGGTCGCCTCGATGAAAGCAGCACCGTCAAGCTTGACAAACTGAACCTGGGCGCCAACAGCGAGCTGAGCGTCCGCGGCCGCGGCACCGAGGTCAATTTGCTCAGCGTGTTGACCCGTGAATCGTCCAACAGCCGAATCGCCGTGCGCGACGGGGCGGCGCTTCAGGTGACGAGTGAGTTTGAATTCAACAGCTCGGCCGAGCCCAATCTGCTGCAGGTCAGCGGTGCGGGCAGCCGCTTTTTCAGCCGCTATCAGTTCTACAGCAAGGCCTTGGCGCAGATTGACAGCGCCGGGCAGCTAAGAGCCGACGGCGCCTATCTCAATCAAGATGCCATGCTGCGGGTAACTGGCGCCGGCAGCTTGGTGAATATGGGCAGTCTGACATTGAACGCCAATAGCCGTGTCGAGGTGCTCGACGGCGCCCGCCTGGAGCTCGGCGGCTTGAGCGCCAGCCCCAACAGCAGCCTCTTGCTCAACGGCGGCGAAATCTCGGTCGGCAGCACCCCACCCAGCTTCATGGCCGGGCTGGACTGGCGCCAGGGTCGACTGATCCTGGAGTGGGACAGCAGCCTGAACCAGGGGCTGCTCGCCGCGTCCTTGACGCTGGACAGCGCGCACCAGCTGGTGGCCAAGCACGAGCTCAGCGTGCTGGACGGGCAGACCCTGCAAATTGCCAGCTCCAACGCTTTGAGTGCGCAAACCCTGAGGCTCAATGGCGGCACGCTTTCGATCAAGAGCATCGCCCGTCCCACCGACAATTTCAGATGGGAGCGCGGTTCGCTGCTGCTGGCTGGCGATGCGTATCAAAGCCGGGATCTGCTGGGCCAGGTGTCCACACTGGGCCCGGGCATGATCTTGCATGTGGAACGCAACCTGGCCCTGGACAGCAGCACCCCCTTGCGGCTGGACGGCGGTCGCCTGGAAGCGCAGGCGCTGCAGCTCGGCACCGACGCCGGCGGGCTGGACTGGCGCAGCGGCAGCGTGCTGCTGCATGGCGACGCGGCACTGGGCCGCGGGGGCTTGTCGGCCCAGCTGCAGCTGGACGCGGTCAAGCAGCTGGCCGTGGGCGGTCGTCTGCTGCTGGCCCAGGGCAGCGATCTGCGGCTGGACGGCGGCGCGCTGAGTTTTGCCGAGCTGACCCTGCAAGGCGGGCGCCTCGACATCGATGCCCAGCAAAACCTGGGCGGCCGCTTCAACTGGCAATCCGGCTCCCTGATGCTGCGCGGCGATGCAAGCCTGGAACATCCCTGGCTGGCGGGCCACGCAAGTCTGGCCGGGGGTCAAGATCTGGTGCTCAGCGGCACCCTGCAACTGGGCAAGAACGCTTTGACACTGAACGAAGGCGGCAGCCTGACGGCCCATCAGATCGACACCGCGGCTGGCGGGCGCTTGCTGCTTGAGGGTGGGGTGCTGAACGTCGACCAGTTGAACCCCACACTGGCCTCCCACCTGGACTGGAACCGCGGCACCTTGGCCATCACCGGCGCCGCCGGCGCCAGCCTGGGCCAAGACGGATTGAAGCGGCTGACCGTGCTGAGTGCCGGTCAGCAACTGGCAATCGCACAACAGCTGACCCTGGCTCGCGGTACGCAACTGCTGCTGGATGGCGGCCAGATCGCCGCCCGCACGCTTGCCCTGCAAGGCGGCACACTGGCCAGCGCCGACCTGCCCCTGAACCTGAGCGCTGTTCAGACCTTGGAAGGCCATGGCCTGGTCAACGCCCGCATCCAAGGGAGCGCACAGACCGCGCTACGGGCTAGCGGCGGCACCTTGACGCTGGGCGATGCCGATCAGCGCGGCAGCTTCACCCATGCCGGCACCCTGACCATCGACAGTGGCGCGACCGCTCTGCTGCTGTCCGCCGATGCTGCGCGTTTGGACGGGCGGGTCCAGCTCGAGGCAGGCGCCCGCCTGAGCAGCCTCAATGGCCTGGTCCTGAGTCCAACGGCCGAGCTGCATGCCAACGGCGATGCTGTGGTCCAAGGCAATCTGCAGAACGACGGCTTTGTGCACGCCGAGGCGGGCACGCTGAGCTTCCTGGGCGATGTCAGCGGCAGCGGCAGTTTTGCTGGCCAACTGCTGTTCAAGGCCGGCTACCAACCCGGCCAAGGCCTGGCGTCGGTCGACTTCGGCGGCGGCCAACTGAACTTTGGCAAAGACGCGGTGCTGACGCTGGATCTCGACGGCATCGGCCAAGGCAATGCGAGTGACCAGCTGCTGCACATCGGCCAACTCAACTTCCAGGGCAAGCTGCATCTGCAGTTCGGCGCCCAGTTCCAGCTGCACGCGGGGGATCGATTCAAGCTCTTGGACTTCCAGTCCTTCAGCGGCTCCTTGAGCCCAGACCGCATCACGGTCAGCGGTTTGGACGCCGGCCAACTCGACTTGAGCCAACTGGCGCAAACGGGGCAAATCCAGATCAGCGCTGTGCCCGAGCCCGCCACCAGCGCCCAATGGCTCTTGGGCCTGGGAATGATGGCTGCATTGGCCCGCGGCGCGCGTCGTCGCCGACTGGCGCGCGCATGAGCGGCCCCACCCTTCGCTCCGCCTGCCCCCACCGCACCGTGCGGGGGCGGGACGCTAGCAAGACCGCCCGCTGATGGCCAAGCACGCCTTGTCCCTGCCGCAGCGGCCTCGCCGTCCCCTCTTGCTGCGCCTGCTCGCCCCGGCCAGCTGGCTGTCGGGTCGTTTGAGCTTTTCGCGCAAGTTTTTATTGGTGGGCACCGTCATGCTGGTGGCCTTGGCTTTGTTGAGCTGGCCGCTGCTGCGCAAAGCCGGGCAAGATGCACAAAGCGCCGAGTTGGAACGTCGGGGCCTGGCCGCCCTGGCCCGCCAAGCCGCTGTACTCAATACCTTGGTCAGGCAACGCGGCGAACCTGCGCCCCCCTCTTCGCAACAATCCGAGCTGCAAGCCCTGCTCGATTGGGCTGCCGCGCCGCAGTTGCCGCCCAGCGCTCTGCCCAGCACCTTGCCCGCGCTGGCGCAGCGCCTGCAGCAACAATGGCAACAGCTGCAAGGCCTGGGCGCGCAAGACGATGATGCCCAGCGCCGCTTCGCTGCCCACACCGGCACCATCAATGCTTTACTGGCCCTGATGCGCGAAAGCGCCCGCGCCCACCGCCTGAATGTGGACCCGCGCCTGGACGCTGCGTTTGACATGCTCAGCCATCGTCTGCCGCTGTTGATGGAAACCCTGGCCAAGCAGCAAGACGCGCTGGCCCTGTCCAGCGACAGCATGGCCAGCTACGCGGTGGCCGCCCAGGTCGTGCTCAGCGAGGCCACACCAGCCCTGCGCGCGGGCATGCAGCAGCTGCTGGAGCCGGGCGACCGCGCCGGCCTGCAAGCCCAGCTGGACGAGCTGCTGGCGCGCATCGAGCGCCAGCAAGACGCCGTGGACAAGGTGCTCGACGCCCCCCAGGCCCTGGCCGAGCTGCGGCCCATCGCCAGCGCCAACCTGGCCCAAGCTCAGGCCTTGCTGGTGGCCAGCACGGTGCAAGCCGACGCCTTGCTGCAAGAGCGTGTGGCGCAGCTGCGTCGCAGCCAGTGGCAGGTGGGCGCGCTGTTGGTGGGCGCAATGGCGGCGATTGCTTACCTGTTCGCGGGCATCTACGTCTCCACCCTGCGCTCGCTGCGCCGGCTCTCACAAGGCACGCAAGACTTCTGCGCGGGCCGCTTGGACACCCGCATCAGCATCGACACCCAAGACGAATTGGTGCTGGTGGCCGGCAACTTCAACACCGTGGCGTCAGAAGTCGGTCGCTTGCTCGATGTGATCCGCCAACAAAACGAGTCGCGCCAACGTGAGCTGGAACATCTGGTGCAGCAGCGCACCCTGGAGCTGGCCGACAAGAACGACCAACTGCACTTGGCGGCGCTGCGCGTTCAAGAGGAGCTGGAATCGGCGCGCGACATGCAGCAGGCCATCCTGCCGCAGCACTTCCCAGACACGGCAGACTTCTCCATGCAAGCCTGCATGCACCCGGCGCGCGAGTTGGGCGGCGACTTTTACGACTGCTTCGCGCTGTCGGAAGGCCGTTGGGGATTTTTGGTGGCCGATGTCGCGGGCAAGGGCGTGGGCGCGGCCTTCTTCATGGCGGTCTCGCGCACCGTGCTGCAAGACCTGGCGCAAGACGGCTTGGGCCCCGAGGAGGTGCTGGCTCGCGCCAACGACTTGCTCAGCGGCCGCAACCCCATGGAGCTGTTCGTCACCGCCTGTTACTGCATCTACGACCCGCGCGACGGCAGCTTGGCCTATGCCAGCGCGGGCCACCCCGCGCCGCTCTTGCGCAGCGCCCATGGCAAGGTGCAGGCCCTGGACTGCCCGCGCGACATGGCCCTGGGCGTGATGCCCGGCATGAGCTACAGCCGCAAGCAAACGCGCCTGCAGGGCGGCGATACCTTGCTGCTCTACACCGACGGCATCACCGAAGCCTTTGACGCCGCTGAACGCGCCTATGGCGAAGAACGCCTGATCGCCTGGCTGCAAAGCAGCGAAGAGCCCCAGGCCGCCGCCAAGCTGGCCAGCCTGGTGCGCGACGTGGCCGACTTCGTCGGCGGCGCCGAGCCCAGCGACGACCTGACCGCCCTGCTGCTGTGTCGCAAGCCACGCACCCCAGGCCTGCCCCACACCGCGTCCAGCGCCGATTCCCCTGACCCGTCCGCCAGCCCCCAAGCCCGAGGAGCTCTGACCGTGAGCCACACCCCCCTGGAACTGAAGAACAAAACCTTGCTGCTGGAATACCGGCTGCACAGCCGAGTCGAAGAAATCGCCCCGCTGGCCGAGGCCGTGGACGAAGCCCTGGCCGAGCGGCCCGATCTGGCCTTTGCCGTCAACCTCTGTCTGGAAGAGTTGATCACCAACACCATCCAGCACGGCTTGCACGGCGCGCCTGATCGCCCCATCCATGTGCGGCTCTCACGCTCTGACGAGTGGCTGGAAATCATCCTCAAGGACGATGCCCCGCCTTTTGACCCCTTTGTGGAAGCCCCCGCACCCAGCCTGGATGCCGGCGTGGAAGAACGTGCCGTGGGCGGCCTGGGTGTGCACATGGTCAAAACCATGATGGACGAGGTGCGCGCCTTCTACGACGGCAGCGGCAACCTGATCGTGCTGCTCAAGACGCTGAAGAAATCCTGAGTTCCTCCCGGCCCCAACAAACGATCCCAAGAAAGACAAGACCATGAGCTTCGAACACCACAGCAGCGATGAACAAGGCAGCCGCCTGCTCAGCCTGAAAGGCCGCATTGACAGCGCCACCGCCGGCGCCTTCGAGCAGGCCGTGCAAGACCTTTTTGCCACGCCCGGCGCGCGCGCGCTGCTGGACTTCGCTGCCGTGGACTACATCTCCAGCGCCGGCTTGCGCGTGGTGCTGATGGCCGCCAAGCGCGCCAAGCAAGCGCAGGGCCGTTTGCTGCTTTGCGGCCTGCCCCAGCATGTGCGCGAGGTGTTTGAGATCAGCGGTTTTCTGAAGATCATCGACAGCGTGAGTGATCGCGCTGAGGGTCTTCGACACCTCAACGCTTGACATGCCCCTCGCCCTGTCTTGCCCCGCTGAACGCGGGCCCGCCCGGTCGGTCCCCCGAGGGGACGGCGATGCTCGCGGCATTGAGCCGCGAGCACATCGCCCAACGGGCCGGCTTGGGAGCGGCCCGGCGCTCGGCCCGGAGTACCCCTGTTCATGAGCATCTTTTTCAGCCTGTTCGCCGGGCTGGGCCTGTTTTTCATCGGCGTTCGCCTGATCAGCAGCAATCTGCGCCAGGTGATCGGGCGCCGCCTGCGCCAACTGATTGCACGCGCCGTCACGGGCTCGGGTTCATTGGCGCTGTTCGGGCTGTTGGCGGGGGCCGTGATGCAAAGCGTCAACGCCGTCATCCACGTGTTGGTGGCCTTGGTGACCGCCGGCGCCATGGACCGCAAGCGCGCCTTCCCCATCATCCGCTGGGCCAATCTCGGCACCTCGATGCTGGCCCTCGTGGCCGCCATTGATCTGCACGCCTTGGCCCTGTGCCTGGTTGGGCTGACCGGCATTGCCTACTACCAGCAAATCGACCAGTCCACCCGCTGGCGCCACGCCGTGGGCGCCCTGCTGGGCTTAGGCCTGCTATTCCTGGGCACCGACTTCATCAAGACCGGCGCGGCCATGCTGCGCACCGCGCCCTGGCTGCGCGAGCAGATCGCCGAACTCGGCGCGTGGCTCTTGCCCAGCTTCGCCCTGGGTGCGCTGGTCGCCTGGGCGGCACAGTCCTCGACCACGGTGGTGGTCATCACCATGAGCTTGGCCGCCGGCGGCCTGATCGGCTGGAATGGCGGCGCCATGTTGGTGATGGGCGCCGGACTGGGTTCGGCGGCCTCGGCCTGGAACCTGGCCGGCCGCCTGCAAGGCAGCGCTCGGCAACTGGTGCTGTTCCAGGTGTTGCTGCGCCTGCAAGGCCTGGTGTTGACGATGGTCTTCTACGCCTTCAATCGCTACCTGTTGGACGACGCCTTCAGCCGCTGGCTCGAGCACTTCGACATGGCTCTGCCCACCCGCTTGGCGGCGTTTTATATGGTGGTGCAGCTGCTCAGTGACCTGGGCAGCCGCGCGCTGGAGAAACCCAGCCTGCGCTGGCTGCAAGCGTGGGCGGCGCCCTCGCTGCAAGAGAACCTCAGCAAACCCCATTTTGTGCATGACGAAGCGTTGGACGAGGCCGAGACTGCCTTGCTGCTGGCCGACAAGGAACAGCAACGCCTGCTCGCCTGCCTACCCGCCTATCTCGACGCACTGCGGCAGGACGCCCCCACCGCCCTGGCATCGGCCGACAAACGCCAAGCCGCCGAAAGCCAGGTGTTGCAGCTTTGCGAGCAGTTCTTGGTGGAACTGGTAGACCGCCAGCGCAACCGAGAAGTGCTGGAACGCTGCATGGTGCTGCGCGACCGCAATCGCTTGCTGGCCTCTTTGCAGGAATCATTGGCTGAGCTGCACCAATGCGCCCAGCCGGTGATGGACGACCCGACCGTGGCCCAGTTGCTAGACCAGCTGGTGCAAAGCCTGCACATGATGCTGGAGGCCCTGGCCGAAACCGCCGCACGCGCCCAACCCGACGCCGAAGACTTGGAGCTGCTGCGCAACCTCACCCATGACCGCTCGGAGCTGATGGATGGCATCCGCCGCCGTCTGCAGGGCAGCGAGCTGGACGCCGGCCTGCGCCAAGCGGTGTTCAGCGCCACCACGGTATTTGAGCGCTGCGTCTGGCTGGCAAGGCGCTATGTGCTGCTGCTGGACGCGCCCGCCAGCCCTCAAGCCCACTGACACGACCATGCCCCTGATGCAAGCACTGAGCCGCTGGCTGCCCCCGTCCAAGCCGGTGCGTCGGCCCTTCGAACTGATCTACGCCGCCGACGAATGCCCACCACCGGGGGCGCTGAGCCTGTTGGCACTGCAGCATGCGGCCACAGTGCTGGCTTTGATTGCCCATGTGCTGGCCGCCGCCAAGATCGCGGGCCTGAGCCTGCCGCAAACCCACTCCATCGTCGCCATGACCCTGCTGGGCATGGCCATGGGCACGGCCCTGCAAGCCTGGGGCGGGCGCTGGGGCAGCGGCACGCTGCTGGTATTTCAGCCCGACCCGATGATGATCACCGTGGCCGGCGCGGCCATCGCCAGCTACGGCCTGGGCTCGCTGGTGCAGGTGAGCCTGATCGCCGCTGGCGTCACGCTGTGCGTGGGGCCTTTGATGCGCCATCTGCGCCCGCTCTTCCCGCCCACCGTGGTGGGCACGGTGGTCTGCATGGGCGGCTTAGGCCTGGTGGAGCCGGCCATGCGCAATGCGCTGGGCGTGCATGCCTCCGCCACGGGCGCCGCCGCCGCCCTGCAAGTCGACGGCATCAGCGCCCTCATCTCCGGCGCCACCCTGGCCAGCATCGTGGTGCTGTCGGTCTGGGGCGGGCGGCGCTTCAAGTTGCTGGGCGTGTTGGTGGGCTTGTTGATTGGCCTGGCCATTGCCGCCTTCAGCGAGCGCCTGCTGGGCCTGGAGTGGCTGCACAGCGCGCCCTGGCTGGCTTTGCCGCAGCCCATTGCGCCCAGCTTCAACCTCGGGCCCGAGATCATCGTCGCCATCGTGCTGATCGCCACGCTCAACCAGCTGGACAACATCGGCTGCCTGATCGTGATGGACAAGACCGACAACGCCGACTGGAAACGCGCCGATATGCAAATGGTGGGCCGCGGCATCCGCGCCAATGGCGCGAGTGACTTTTTGAGTGGCCTGTTCGGCAGCTTCCCCACCGCGCCCAGCTCCGCCAATATCGCCCTGGTGCACGCCACCGGCTCCAGCAGCCGCTACATCGGCCTGGCCTGCTCGACCCTGTTGCTGTTGGTGGCCCTGAGTCCGCTGCTGACCATGGCGCTCACGCTTATCCCGCAGGCCGTGCTGGGTGCCATCTCGCTCTATGCCGCCGCCTACCTGATCGTCTCGGGCATTGAGATGATCGCCACCCGCGCGCTCGACAGCCGCGGCATCTTCATGGTGGGGCTGTCGCTCTGCGCCGGCCTGGCCACCATGCTGATGCCGGGCCTGAGCAAAGGCCTGCCCGAGGGTGTGGCCATGCTGGCCGGCGACGGCTTTGTGGTCACCGGCGTTTGCGTGATGGGCCTGAACCTTCTGTTTCGCCTGGGCACCCGCTTGCGCGCCAGCTGCGAGCTGGACCCGCGCCAGGGGCCCATCAGCCACCAGCTCACCGCCTTTGTGGAGCGCCAAGGCGGCGCCTGGGGCGCCCGCATGGACATCGTCCGCCGCGCCGCTCTGGCAGCGCTGGAAGCCAGTGAGGCAATACATGCCGCAGGCGGCGGCCGGCTGCTGGTGATCCGCGGCAGCTTTGATGAATTCAACTTCGACCTGGAGCTGCTGCATGAGGGCGAGCCGCTGCGGGTGGGCGCTGCGGCCGAGCCGGGCGATGGCTCAGCAGATGGCAATGCAGCCGCCGTGCCCCTGGATCTGGATGCGCTGATGAACAGCAATGAAGACGATGTCGCCATCGAAAGCCAGCTCGACGCCGCCATGGCGCGCGTGTCAGGCGTGCTGATGCGCCATCTGGCCGACAAGCTCAGCAGCGCCAGCCTGGGGGCGGGGCAGGCTGTGTTGAGGATGCATTTTGATCATTGAGGGCGCATCGGCAGCTTGGAGGCAAGGCGCTGTTCAGCGCGGGGCACTTCAGATTTGAGGCCTGCCCCCCCCCGCCCCTCTGCTGCCCCCCGCTCCTCTGACCCCCGCCCCTCAGATCGCGAGGGATTTTGCATCAGTCGTTGCCGTATTCGGGTTCGTACTTAATCTCCACCTCTTTGGTCTCAACGAACTCCTCATTGATGCCAACGGCATTGACGGCAGCGTCTCCGACCAAGGACAGTCCACAAGTTGGGCAATAAAACTCAGAGGGTGAAAAGCCGCGCTCTATGACCTCATAGCCGTATTCCACATCGTCTTGATCTTCGGCTGCTTCCTCCCACACCATGTCGCCCGCAGCCGCCCCCCAGGTCTTGCATGCTGGGCACTCGTGGTGCCAAGTCTGCGAATACAGATAGTGAAAGTCTCTGTAGTCAATGGGACGCTGCTGCGTCTGGGCTTTGAAAAGCTTGAACTTGTCGCGCCCAAGTTTTCCGTTCTCGGTCTTCTTGAACTCAGAGGCGTGATGGATTACCCGCTGCTTGGCCGCGTTCACTTCCGCAAGGCGGTGGGCTTTTAGAAGGGCCTTAGGGGCTTTGGAATCTGCTCCCAGCCACTCTTGTAGGTCCATGTCCATGCTTTTGAGGATGAGGTCTGCTGCGTTCCAGAAGTCGCCCTCCCATGCTTCAAACGGCATTGCAGCACAGGCGGCTTCTCCTGAGTGAAGCTCTGCGTTCCTGCGATCAGCTAGCTTCTTGCAGCCCTCGATCACGGGCGTTGAGAAGTGCGGCACGGTGTGATTGAGCCTGGCATACGCCACCGAAGCATTAATGGTGCGCACCTTCGTGCTGGTTGGGATGCCACAGGCCTCCAAGAGGCTGTTGGTGTTCTCGGCTTCCACCACCAAAGAAGGGTGAATGCCAGAAAGCTGCGCCTTGGCCAAAAGCTCCAAGGCACCTGCGGCCCAGAGTTGGCACTCGGTGTCCATCCCCGCTTGTTTGGCGTCCACACTGCGCTTGGCCATGAGCTTGGACTTAGCGAGTAGCGTTTCGTGAGCGACCGCAACGGGCGGTGGAAGTCTCTTGCCCTTTTTCGAGATTTTGAAGAAGTCCATGTTGGCATTGCTGCTCATGCGGTGGTTCCCATGACACTGACCCGATAGAGGATGCGCTTTGTAGATGTGGTGGCGTCTGATCTTCGGTGGAGCATCTTCCAGTTGTCGATCACCAGCACGGCCCCTGGTGTCCATTGATGAACGTGGGTAGGGGCGAGGGTGCGATTCAAAAGCTTCTCCATGAGTGCGCTGGCACGGGGCGTGGAGCCCTGCATGCAGCCCGGATCAAAACGCAAGAAAGCCCCCCCCTTGGCCTTGATCGTTGCGTAGAACGACTGGGCACCCGTGCGGATCAAGAAGGGCTCTGTGAGCGCTGCTTCGTGAAGGTCTCCGGGAACCAAGGTAGAGGAGACCAAGAGCTCAGTGTCGGCAGTTCGTGCGGGACACTCGTGCATTCCCATCACAAGGTAGCGTGCTGGCTCCACGCGATGGGCCATGTCCATATGCCAAGGTTGTTGTCCAGTTCCCGACATCCGGCTCAAAGAGTGCGGATGAGCATTGTCCGCGAGCTTTGGCGTTAGCCTATCGACAAGTTGCCGGGTGCGAGTTGTGATTGGAGTCCCGAGACAATGAGCAAGGGACAGCACAGCGCGCTCAAAGGCGTCTGCATCATCGGCGTTGTACTGGGTGGCAACCCAGCCGCACTCTTTCAGCATCCTGCTTTCATTCGGGTTGAGTGGCTGATTTGTCGGTGCCATTGGATCGGGCTAGCTGCGCATTGGTCGAGTTACGCTGTGTTTTACCGCACTTTGACTAGCGCAGAACCGCTATGCTTGGCGCGACGCAATGCGATTTTTGTTTGGTGGGAGTCCTTTGGAAAAAGAGCCATCGCCGGTTCTGCACACTGTCGAGGCGGCATGAGGGGCATGAGGGTCAAGGGGCATGAGGGTCAGGCCTTAAATTTGAAGTCCCCAGGAGCCTCGCCTAAGCTCCTCGCATGACCCGCCCCTTGCGCATCGAGTTCCCCGGCGCCGTGTATCACGTCACGGCACGCGGCAATCGACGCGAGCCCATCTTCGAATCAGACGACGACCGCGCCTTGCTGCTGGGTGTCATCGGCCAGACGATGCAGCGCTTTGACGCGGTGATAGTGGCTTACTGCTTGATGGGCAATCACTATCACTTTGTGCTGGGCACGCGCCAAGCCAATCTGTCTGCCCTGATGCAGCAATTGAACGGCATCTACACCCAGGCCTTCAATCGGCGGCATGGCAAGGTGGGGCATTTGTTCCAGGGCCGATTCAAGGCGATCTTGGTGGACCGTGACAGCTATCTGCTGGAGGCCTGCCGTTACATTGAGCTCAACCCTGTGCGTGCGCAGATGGTGGCGCAGCCGGGCGACTGGCCATGGTCCAGCTACCGCGCCCATTGCGGCCTTGCCCCGCCCCCGCCCTGGCTTGACACGGCGGGGCTGCATGCTCATTTGCTAGGGCGTGAGGTTCGCTCCGACAGAGATCGTGCGCTTGCAGCCAGCCGCTATGCCGAACTGGTGGAAGCAGCTCGGGACTTGCGCCTCTGGGAGGAAGGCTTGCGCCAGCAAATCTACCTGGGCGATGAGGCCTTTGTGGAGCGGACCTTGGCAGAGAGCGAGCGCAGGCCTGCGACCTCCAAGGCGAGCGACATCCCTCGGCAGCAGCGCAGCGAACCCAAGAGCTTGCAGCAGTGGCAACACGACTACCCCGATCGTGCCGAAGCCCTTTGGATGGCGCACACACGCTCGGGCATCAAGATGACGGCGCTCGCGGCCGAATTGGGCTTGTCGGTCGCGCGAGTCAGCCAGTTGATCAAGAAGTTTGAGGACTTGAAATTTAAGGCGTGACCCTGTGCGGGACGTGACCCTGTGCGGGACGGGAAGCCAACTCGACGCCGCCATGGCCCGCGTGTCAGACGTGCTGATGCGCCACTTGGCCGACAAGATCAGCAGTGCCAGCCTGGGGGCGGGGCAGGCGGTGTTGAGGATGCATTTTGATCATTGAGGCCCCTACGAGAACGAGGTCATGCGGGACGCTTAAAGCGCCAAATGGTCTAAGGCAACGCTTCTGCTGCTAACAATTCATGACCTGACCCCGCGTCGGCCGGACGCCTCATCTCAGTCCACCCCCCGCCCCATCTCCTGCAAGAAACTCTTCACCTTGGTGGTGATGATGTCCACCGCCGGGCCGTTGGCGCCGTGGGGCAGGATGACGTCGGCGTTGCGCTTGGTGGGCTCGATGAACTGCTTGTGCATGGGGCGCACGGTGTCCATGTATTGGTTCACCACCGACTCGGTGCTGCGGCCACGCTCCGAGATGTCGCGCTGCAGGCGGCGGATGAAGCGCACGTCGGAGGCGGTGTCGACATAGATCTTCAGCGACATCATATTGCGCAGCTTGGTGTCGTACAGGGCGAACAGGCCTTCCACCACGATGATGGGCGCGGGCTTGACGGTGATGGTGTCGCTGGATCGGTTGTCGGCCGCGAAGTCATAGACCGGCATGGCGATGGCCTCGCCCTTGCGCAGCGCCGCCAGGTGCTGGGTCATCAGAGGCCAATCAAAGGCATCGGGGTGGTCGTAGTTTTGCTTGCGCCGGTCTTCGGGCGGCATGTGGGATTGGTCGCGGTAGTAGTCGTCTTGCATCACCACCGCCACGTTCTCCGACCCGATGGCGGCCACCACTTGGCGCGTCACCGTCGATTTGCCGCTGCCGCTGCCGCCTGCGACTCCGATGACGAAAGGTTTGTGAGTAGATTTGGGCATGAAGGGGGAAGCGCTACGGCGAGAGGGGTCGGGCCTGCGACTTGGCGGGCGGAGATTGAAGGCCCGATTTTATGAGGGACGGACACCGCAGCTTGGGTTCGGCGGAGCGTTAACAGGCTGGACCCGACCCATTCTCATTGCCACGTTCTCATTGCCACGTTCTCATTGCCACGTTCCCATGGCTTCTTGCGCCAGACCATTGCGTGCTGACACCGCGCCGGCCGCTTTGCTTCCCCAGCCCCCCCCCATTGGCAGGCATACACCCATCACTTTTGGCACAGGGTGCGCGGTTCAAGATCGCCTTTAATCCCGGGGCAGTCCCAGGCCGCTCCGCGCCTTGGATGCAGACCAAGAACGACAAGCCCGATTGGGGCGCCACGATCCAGGGAGGACAGATTCATGAATTCAAGCCAACAAGCCACCAGCCGCCGCCGACTCCGCGGCCTTGCCATCACCGTGCTCGCCGTGCAAACCTTGTTGGGCTGCGCCGGAGTGCCCGAGGCTGAGAAGAGCAGCAAGAACGACTTGGACCCCGGCATTTTGGTGACCGGCTCACGAATCCCGCGCCGAGACCACACCAAGACGCCCGGCGTGACCGCCATTGAGCAAGGCGATATGGGCACCCAAATGGGCGCCATGTCGGCAGGCAAGCGGGCTGTGCCTCCCCAGGGCAAGTGATCAGCGGCGCTGCCGTGCCGGGCAGCGCACTGAGCCCCTGGCCGCGACCGTAAAAATTCAGCGTTATCCTGAGTGCCTTGGGCCTGCGTTCTGCGCATGGCCTAGGGTTTCAATCGAGCACGGAATCAAGCGCCGGAGGAAAAATACGCCTCTGGATTGCTGAGCAAAGGCGAGAGTGAGGACTCCATGGATGACCTGAGCGGCATGAAGGCGTGCCACAGCTGGGCCGCACGCGCGCGCAGCGCGTGGGTGTGGCTTGCCTGCTTGAGTTTGGCCGCCTGCACCGGAGGGCCCTCGCCAGCCCCCGCGCCACCGCTCAAGAATGTGGTGACGCCAGCGCCGAAGCCTGCGCCCCCTCCTCCTCCCCCACCCGCACCGCCCGCCCCGGTGGCCACCGCGGCAGCACCGCCACCGCCCGCCCCGAGCCCCATCATTCGCGTGCCGATGCCGGACTGCGAGGCCGAGTTGCTGGCCCCCTTCCCTTGGCCCAAACCGCCTCAGTACACCAGCGCGGTGCAAATCGCCAACGCCGCCTTGTTCGGCGCCAGTGCTGGGCCTCACACCCTGGGAGATGTCGCCCGGCGGCTGGACCGCGCCATCACCGACGCGGGCTATTTTCAACACCGCTATCTGGGCGTTGCCTGCAAGGGCTTCGCCATCGTCTTGGACTTGGAGCGACTCAGAGCCGACGGACGCCGACTGCCGCATGCCAAAGGCTTCCCCCTGCCGGATGAAAAAGAAAGCGAGGGCCTTGGCGATTGGGTGAAACGGCTGTTCTATGCGCCGCCGGGCTTTTATCGGCAAATCGTGTTCGTGGTCTCGGAACAAAACCCGCAAGAGGGCGAACTCAAGCCCAGTGCACAGCAACTGCGCCGCATCGCTCAGCAAGGCGATGCAGCGCTGCCGCCCAAATTGGCTGCCCTGCCCTACAGCTGGCAATACAAGGTCACCGCCTTGATTTATGAGTTTGAAAAGAAGCCCAAGCAAAAAGAAGCCAAGCAATTGCCGCCCAGCGGGCGCCTGGCCCCGGCTCAGCATTTGGAGCAGTCCCGGCTGTTCACCCCTTGAGGCTTCGCTCCGGTCATGAAGGTGTTCATTTCCTACCGTCGCGCAGACACGCAACTGACGGCCGGCCGCATGGCGCAGTTCTTGGACGCCTTGCCCAAGGTGGACCAGGTGTTTCTGGATGTGGACGGCATTGCTCCCGGGGAGCCGTTCGAGCACAAGATCAGCGCCACGCTGGCCCAGGCCAGCCATGTGTTTGTACTGATGGGTCCGGCCTGGGCCGGCCCTCAAGGGCCTGGTGCGCAGAGCCGTTTGTTTGAGGCCCACGACATGGTCAGGCGCGAGCTTGTGCTCTCGCTGGCTCAGCCGGGCTTGAAAGTCATTCCCATCCTGCTGGACGACGCAAGCATGCCCAAGCCTGAGCAGCTCCCGGAGGCGCTGCAGCCGCTGTGCAAGCTCAATGCCTTCCATTTGCGCACCGCTTACTTCGATGAAGACATGGACGCCTTGCTGGACCGCCTGCTGGGCGAGCGGACGGGCCGCGGTTCGCGCTGGGCCCAGGCGCCACTGAGCCCCATGGGCATTGTGGGCCGGGCCCTGGGAGGCGCTTTTGCGAGCGCCGCGCTGTGGGTGGCCTTGGCCTTGCTGAACCAGCTGCGAGACCCCGAGCGAACCGGTTTGACCGGTTTGCTCAAAGAGATCGTGGGCTTCAGCGACTACGACACCGCCTTCCAATGGTTGTGCGTGCTGATGGCGCTTGGGCTCTTGCTGGGCGCGCTCACGCCCTTCTTGCTTCGCTGGGCGGGCCTCAGGCGCAAAGCAAGGCTCTGAGGCTCATGCGCAAGGCCGGAGCACTTTGCGCCATAGCGCCCCTGCTCGGAGCTGGGCGCCCACAGGCCTTGCGATGCGGGGCTGCTTGAGAACAACTGGCGCCCTTCAAAGCGTCGGTACTGCAGGCGCCATGGCTTGCTGTGCAGCCAAACGGGCCACATAGCCCAGCTTGAAGACACCCGCCGCGACCGGGATCGCCAGGTGGGCGAGGATTTGCGCGGGCAGGTTCAGCTTGTGGGCCAGGGGATAGGCCAGCAGCGCCGCCAACAGAGTTACCGCTGCAGAAGCAGCCATGGCTTTGCGGGACAAGGCCAGCAGACGGCGTGCCGACCCGCCTGGCGCAGCGACTGCGCCCGTCTGAGGCTGATGCGCAGCGTCAGTTTGCGCAGGCTTCGGCCCCTGTGCAATTGCGAGATCAAAAGAGGACATCCAACTTCTCCTTGGTTTGAAGATCAATCCATAAGATTCATTTTTACTGAATCTTTAAGGCCGCGAAGAAATAGGGCTTTTGCAGTTCGTGCCCTCGCAAGGCTTTGCCGCGCTCGACTACCATGAGCGCATGCAAATCACCCAGCACACCGACTACGCCCTGCGGGTGCTGATCTTCCTCGCCAGCAATGAGGAACGATTGGCCACCGTGCAGGAGATCGCCGAGCGATTCGACATCTCCCGCAGCCACCTGACCAAGGTGGTGAACGGCTTGATCCGATTCGGCTTTGTGGAGGGCTTGCGCGGCAAAGGCGGCGGCCTGCGCCTGGCTCGCGCTCCTGCGGAAATTGGCGTTGGCGACGTGGTGCGCCATATGGAAGGCACGCCCGTCTTGGTGGAATGCTTTGGTGAAGACAGCCCCTGCGTGCTCAGTGGCAACTGCCGCCTCAAGGGTGCGCTGAAGAGCGCGCTGAAGGCTTTTTTTGCCGAACTCGATGCCGTGAGCTTGGCGGACCTGGTGGGCAAGCCGCAATGGCGGCTGATGCACGCGCCGACCCGGCCCGCAAAGACAAAGGCCTGAGGTTCAGCCGACACACTCACCTCGCCACAGTTGCACTGCCCTTC
Organism: uncultured Burkholderiales bacterium; assembly: GCA_945952065.1. Taxonomy (GTDB): domain Bacteria; phylum Pseudomonadota; class Gammaproteobacteria; order Burkholderiales; family Burkholderiaceae_C; genus Paucibacter_A. Next base: position 96,257 of record CAMFGY010000015.1, read on the forward strand.
GATCCGTTCCATACCGTCCCCTTCCTTTGCTTTGAGCGGGTTCAACGGCCCTGCGCCTCTACGACCAGCCGGGCGCTTGCTTTTTCAAAGAAGTCATGCTGGCCGGTGATCAAGTTGCCATCGCGCGAGGCAATGCTGCACCACAAGCCGGCTTTCACATGGTTGGCGCCTAGGGACTTGAGCGGGTCTTCAATTCGCCATGGCGCGATGTGTTTGTCTTGCAGCAGCCCGCAATCCCTCACCGGGGGGTCGACAATTTGTTCTTTCGCTTTGGCAAAGCCGATGACGGTCCTCAGTTGACGATGTCCTCTCACCGTCGCCCGTGTCAGCACCCTTGGCTAAGGGGTGATTTCCGCAAAAGGACTATCTCAGGCGTGAAGTACCACCTGGCCTAGCACTTGTCGCCCGGCGCCGAGCGCCTGCTTTTGAACCGCAGGCGCGCTTAAAGCTCGACAGCACTTTAGGCATGCAAGGCGCAACTTGATTGGCAATTGACCCCAGCACCAGTTCACGCGGTGTTGGCCAGCGCGCGCTACTCACGCCCAAGGTGCGGGCCTTTATTGACTTGGCGGTGGAGGCATTCAAAGCCATGCCTTCATCTGCCCCCAAGCCCTGAGCCAGGTTTGCACTGCCTCGCCCCAAGGGGCCTTCCCCATACCGGACGCGCCAGTCGCCCAACCATCCACGCGTGAGCGCTGGCTTCATGCCCGATTCCGAGTCGCTGGTTGTGCTGGCGGGCCCCTTCGTCGCAAATTGCTGGTCAAGCATGCATGCGCGCTTGCAATAAGACCTGAGCCCGGTTTTTTTGAAGGCGGGCCCCTCTTTTTTCTGTCTCCTTCAGTCAGCCGCTGAGGCAGCCACTTCATGGCTGCGTGAATAGCTCGCCATGAGTCCCATGCCAGACTTCGAACATAAAGTTGCAGCCTTGCGTCAGGATCTTTTGCACTACGCACGGCATCGCTTGCGCAATTCAGCGTGGGCCGAAGACGCGGTGTCTGAATGTCTGTTGGCCGCACTGGAAAACCCTCACGCTTTTGGCGGGCGCTCCGAGCTGCGCACCTGGCTGATCGGCATCCTCAAACACAAGATGGGCGACCAATTCCGAATCAATGCACGCGAAGCCAACTTCACCGCACTTGAGGATGCGACAGGGCCCGCTTGGGACCCTGAGCCCAAGTTCAGCCTCAGCGGGCTGCCGACTCAAGCCCTTTGGGCCGAACCTGAATCCTGCTTGCAGCAAAAGGAATTCTTGACCCTGCTGGAGGCGGCTTGCAACGCGTTGCCACCGGCCCAGTCGCGGGCCTTTATCCTGCGCGAGATACAAGAACTCGACACCGAGGTGGTGTGCCAAACCATGGGCATCAATGCCACGAATCTGTGGGTCTTGCTGCACCGCGCCCGGCTGCGCCTGCGCCACGGGCTGCGGCAGCAAGGTTTGGACGCCCCCGACTCCATGCCCACGCCCCTCTGACCCGCAAGCTCTGCAAAAGCCTTGTGCATCACCCCCGGCCCGACCGGCCAAGCACATAAAAAAAGCCAGCAGGCGTTCAGCCGCTGGCTCTTTTTTTTAAACGGCCTGAGCCCTGCTGCCAGGGCTCAGCACGCCAGCCTGACGCTTACATGAGCTCCACGCCCACCGCAGTGGCTTCGCCGCCACCAATGCACAGCGCCGCCACACCGCGCTTGAGGCCACGGTGCTTCAGCGCGCCCAGCAAGGTGACCAAGATGCGGGCGCCCGAGGCGCCGATGGGGTGACCCAGGGCCACCGCGCCGCCGTTCACGTTGACGATCTCATGGGGCAGTTTGAACTCGGTCATGGCCGCCATGGTGACGGCCGCAAAGGCTTCGTTCACTTCCCACAGATCCACACTCTTGGCGTCCCAGCCGTTCTTCTTCAGCAGCTTGTCGATGGCGCCAACCGGGGCGGTGGTGAACCACTCGGGGGCATTGGCATGCACAGACGTGCCGACGATGCGCGCGATCGGCGCCAGGCCCAGCTTGGCGGCGGTGCTTTCACGCATCATCACCAAAGCGGCGGCGCCGTCGGAGATGGACGAAGAGGTGGCGGCAGTGATGGTGCCGTCTTTCACAAATGCGGGCTTGAGGCCGGCGATTTTGTCCAGCTTGGCCTTGAAGGGCTGCTCGTCACGGCTGATGACGGTGTCGCCGCCACGGCCGGAGACGGTCACCGGCGCGATTTCCCAGTTGAAGCTTCCGTCTTCATTGGCGCGCTTGGCGCGCTCGGTAGAGGCCACGGCAAATGCGTCTTGCGCCTCACGGCTGAAGCCGTACTTGCTGACGCAGGTTTCGGCAAACACGCCCATGGCCTTGCCGCGCTGGTATGCGTCTTCCAGGCCGTCCAGGGCCATGTGATCGTACATCTGCGCGGCACCGTACTTCACGCCCTTGCGAGCAAACATCAGGTGCGGTGCGTTGGTCATGGACTCCATGCCGCCGGCGATCAAGATGTCTGCGCTTTCGGCCTTCAGCGTGTCGTGCGCAAACATGGTGGCGCGCATGCCAGCGCCGCACATCTTGGACAAGGTCACGGCGCCCACCGACTGAGGCAGCCCCGCCTTCAACACGGCTTGGCGAGCCGGTGCTTGGCCCTGGCCAGCCATCAAGCAATTGCCAATGAAGGCCTCTTGAATCGCGTCGCCCGGCACGCCGGCGCGCTCGACCGCGGCCTTGATGGCCACTGCCGCCAACTCCCAGGCCTGCAGGCCCGCGAAGTCACCCAACAAGCCGCCGATGGGCGTACGGGCGGCGGAAACAATAACGATGGATTCACTGGACATGGTGTGTGCTCCTGGTTGAAGTGGGTCTATTGAATGGTGAGGTCATGTGGACGGGCCGCCGTCAAGAGGGCGCCCTCCACGGCGGAAAGATGGGCTGCGCTTGGGCGCTCGCTCTGCCGATGGACAAAGCGCTTGCTCGGGTCGTAAGGGAAGACATCATGCACATGGCCCGCTTGGATGCGCTGCTTGTGCTGCTGCCAGTAATCGGCGTCCAGCAAGTCGGCGTGGTGGCGCATGAAGTGCTCGCGCACGCCGGGGTGGCCGAGCAAAAAAGGCCCAAAGGTCTCGGGGAAGACATCGCGCGGCCCGACCCGGTACCAGACCTCGCCGGACAGCTCTTCTTCCTCATTGCGCGGCGCAGGCACATGGCGGAAATTGCAGTCGCTCAGGTACTCGATCTCGTCGTAGTCGTAAAAGACCACCTTGCCATGCCGCGTGATGCCGAAGTTCTTCCAAAGCATATCGCCCGGGAAGATATTGGCGGCCACCAAGTCTTTGATGGCATTGCCGTACTCGATGACGGCATGCTCCATCTGCCTCGGCGTGGCCTCTTGCAAATAGATGTTCAAAGGCACCATGCGGCGCTCGATGTACACGTGTTTGAGCACCAGATCGTCGCCTTTGAATTCCAAGAGGCTGGGGCATTCCTGCTGCAACTCCGCCAGCAAGGCGTCGCCGAATCTGTGGCGTGGAAGTGCGACGTTAGAGAACTCCAAGGTATCGGCCATGCGCCCCACCCGGTCATGCTGCTTGACCAAGAGGTATTTGCTTTGGATCTGTTCGCGGCTGGCCTGTTCTTTCTGCACGGGAAAAAAGTCCTTGATCAGCTTGAACACAAAGGGATAGCTGGGCAGATCGAACACCAACATCACCATGCCCTTGATGCCAGGGGCAATGCGGAACTGATCACTGGAATGCCGCAGATGGGCAAGCAGGTCGCGGTAGAACAGGTTCTTGCCATGCTTTTGCAAGCCGATGGCGCTGTAGAGCTCCGCGCGCGGTTTGCGCGGCATCATCGAGCGCAAGAAGGCCACAAAGGCGCTGGGCACCTCCATATCGACCATGAAGTAGGCCCGCGCAAAGCTGAACAGCATCAAAAGATCGTCTTCGCCGAACAAGGCCGCATCGATGCACAGCAGACCTTGCTCGTTGTGCAAGATGGGCAATGCGAACGGCGTCTCGGTGAAGCCGTTGATGATCTTGCCCACCAGATAGGCACCTTTGTTGCGATAGAACAGGCTGGACAGCACCTGGATCTGGAAGTTGGCACGCCAGCGGAAGTCTCCCAACTGCTCGCGCACGGCGTTCAACACCAGGTCGACATCACGATCCAGGTCTTCGAATTCACGCTCCAGCTGGTAATTGGTGACCACCCGCCGCAAGGTTTCATGCAGGGTCTCGCGCGTGGGGTAGTAGGCGCGGTAGGTGGGTGTGGCGGCGGGCTCGTCGTTCTCGATGTACTCGGTGGACACCGCGGGGCGCACGAAGATGAAGTCGTTGCGGAAGTAGCTGTGGTGCAGGATGCGGGTGCAGACCGAGTTGAAAAAAGTCTCCGCCAACTCCGGCTGGTAGTGGTCGGTCAGCAAGCCGATGTAGTGCAACTTGACCTGCTGCCAAACGTCCATGCTCAAACGACTGGCCTGAAAGCGCTCTTCCAACAGCTGCGTCGCTTCTTGGACCCGCAGATCGTAAAACTCGATGCGCTCGCGCTGCGCCCGTTGCTGGCCGTGCCAATCGCCCTGCTCAAACCGCCGCTTGGCTTGGGCGCTGGTGGCGCGGAACAAGCGGTAGTGCCGGTTGAAGCCCCCCAGCAAGGCTTGGGCGATCTCGAAGGCCTGCGAGTCGGTCAGCTTTTGGGGAAACATGGCGATTCCACGGCGTCAGCGGCTCGCCTCAGTCGACGACGGAATCGACCGAGGAGAGCCGCTGGCTCTCATAGCGTTGCTTGACGGCGCGCAAGGCTTTCTGAAAAGCCGGCGCGACCTGCTCGGCCGCAGCCACCGTGATGCGCAGGTCTTCCAACAAGCCGTTGTGCAGGCCATAGACCCAGCCATGCACCACAATCTCTTGGCCCCGGGCCCAGGCATCTTGCACGATGGTGGTTTGGCAGGCATTGCGCGCTTGCTCCAGCACATTCAGCTCGCACAAGGCATTGACGCGCTGCTCAGCGTCCAGTTGATCCAACCATTCTTGGTGGTGGTTGCGCACATCTTGCACATGGCGCAGCCAGTTATCGACCAAACCGGTGCGGGCATCATGCAGGGCCGCCTTCACGCCACCGCAATTGGAATGCCCCACCACAATGATGTGCTTGACATGCAGGGCGTCCACCGCGAACTGCATGACAGAGAGGCAGTTCAAATCGGAATGCACCACCACATTGGCCACATTGCGGTGCACGAACAATTCGCCCGGCAGCAGATTGACCAACTCATTGGCCGGCACCCGACTGTCTGCACAACCAATCCACAGGTACTGCGGCGTTTGCTGCTTCAGCAGTCGAGAAAAGAAACCGGGCTCGCGGGCTTCGGTGTCCGACGCCCATTGCTTGTTGCTGTCCAGCAGCTCTTGAAGTTCAGTGCTCATGGCGTGATTGTCAGGGGATCGAATGACACGCGGCTTTCATGAGTCGCGGGATACCGATAGGCTGCCCACACGACGCGGTCAATCAAATGTCCTGCCTTGAAGGCGCTTTGCAATTGCTGGGCCTCCAGGGTGTAGCCCGCGCTGCGTGCCACCGCTTGGGAGCCTTGGTTCCAGGCGAAGATGGAGGCGTAAAGCCGATTCAACTCGGCTTGCTCGGCCCAGGCCCAGTCGGTGACCATTCGCAGCGCCTCGCTGCAGATGCCGCGGCGCCAAAAGTCTTGGCCGATCCAATAGCCGACTTCGGCATTGCAACGCAGCCATCCTTCCTCGGGCCGCACACCGACACATCCAATCAGCTGTTCCTCGTGCACGATGCCCCATACAAAGCCCGCAGCGCGCCAACCGCCGCCACACCAGGCCTCGGCGTCTGCCAAGGTGTAGGGGTGGGGGAAGCCGTCGAACATATGGCGCCAGACGGCCACATTGTCAGCGTGTGCAGCCAAGGCGGGCGCATCACCCAAGTGCAACTCACGCAGCAAGCAGCGTTGACCTTGCAGCGTCGGGATCTGCACCAGGGCTTCGCTCATTACATCGTCTCGGCAAACAGCTCGCGGCCGATCAACATGCGGCGAATTTCCGAGGTGCCGGCGCCGATCTCATACAGCTTGGCGTCGCGCCAGAGACGGCCCAAGGGGTATTCGTTGATATAGCCATTGCCGCCAAAGATTTGCACGCCTTCGCCGGCCATCCAGGTGGCCTTCTCGGCCGTCCACAGGATCACCGAAGCGCAATCCTTGCGCACTTGCCGCACATGGTCGGCGCCCAGCAGGTCGAGGTTTTTGGCGACCGTGTAGGCAAAGGAGCGGGCTGCCTGCAGCACGGTGTACATATCGGCCACCTTGCCTTGGATCAGCTGGAATTCGCCGATGCTCTGACCGAACTGCTTGCGGTCGTGGATGTAGGGAATCACGTTGTCCATCACGCTTTGCATGATGCCCAGCGGGCCGCCCGTCAGCACCGCGCGTTCGTAGTCCAGACCCGACATCAGCACCTTGGCGCCCCCGTTGACGGCGCCCAGCACGTTTTCGGCCGGCACTTCCACGTTCTGGAACACCAGCTCGCCGGTGTGGCTGCCACGCATGCCCAGCTTGTCGAGCTTTTGCGCAATGCTGAAGCCCGGCATGCCTTTTTCAATCAAGAAGGCGGTCACACCGCGCGCGCCCAACTCGGGCTCGCTCTTGGCATAGACGACCAAGGTGTCGGCATCGGGGCCGTTGGTGATCCACATCTTGCTGCCATTGAGCAGGTAGTAGCCACCCTTGTCTTCCGCACGCAGCTTCATGCTCAACACATCGGAGCCGGCCCCCGGCTCGCTCATGGCCAGCGCGCCCACATGCTCACCGCTGATCAGCTTGGGCAGGTATTTGGCTTTTTGCGCCTCGTTGCCATTGCGCTTGATCTGGTTGACGCACAAATTGCTGTGTGCGCCATAGGAGAGGCCCACCGAGGCCGAAGCCCGGCTGATTTCCTCCATGGCGATCATGTGGGCCAGATACCCCATATTGGCGCCGCCGTACTCTTCGCCCACGGTGATGCCCAACACGCCCAAATCACCCATCTTGCGCCACAAGTCCATGGGGAACTGGTCGGAGCGATCGATCTCGGCCGCACGCGGCGCGATCTCGGCCTGCGCAAAGTCGCGCACCGCATCGCGCAAGGCGTCGATGTCTTCACCAAGTTGGAAATTCAGGCCGGGCAAATTCATGGGAGTCTCCAAGATCTCTAAATTGGGGTCAGAGTCATTTTTTGAGGCGAAGGGCAGCCGCGTGAAGCACGGATGGCCCGCACTCTCAGAGCGCCGGTCATCGTATCGCCGGTGGGCTGTCTCGCCAATTTACGTTTACGTAAACGTAAATCCGAGCGGAAATTCTAAACGCAAGTCAGCAGCCTGCCAAAGCAAGCAGGCCAGCAAAACCGTCCCTCGGGCTTCAATGCCAGGCCAGCAGCAGGCGTCGGATCAAAGGATGCGCGACCTTTTTGTCCGCCCCGATCGCAAAGAAGTTCTCCTGCACCCCGTCGCAATCGCCGACCCGGCTCAATTCATAGCGGGACAGCAGCTTGTCCTCCACCAACTCCGTGGCCGGGAACACCCCCATGCCGCCGCTGCCAAAAGTGGCCAATAAGGCGCTGTCTTCAAACTCACCGACGATGCGCGGCTTGACGCCGACCCGCTCGAACCATTGGTCAATGCCGGCACGCACCGCTGCGTGAGTGGTAGGCAGCAGCACCGGCACTTCGGCCAAGGACTGCGGGAAATTCGCCCGCGCCGCGTCCACCAAGCTCGGCGGCGCATACCAAGCCATGGCCGAGGCGCCCAGCGAATGGCTGTACACCTTCAGATTCGGGTTGGCCGGCGCGGCGCGGTCGGCCAGCACCACATCCAGCCGGTGCAGCGCCAAATCGCTCAACAGGCCTTCAAACTGGTCCTCATGGCAAAGCAGGCGCAGGCCCGGGTCATCCATCACCGGCAGCAGCAAGCGCCGCACCGCCAGCTTGGGCAAGCCGTTGGAGATGCCCACGGCCAAGCGCACCGAAGGGGTGCTGGCTGCATCACGCACCAGCGCGGGCAACTGCTCACCCAGCTGAAAAATCAAATCCGCCTGGCGCAGCGCTGCTTGGCCGGCCTCGGTCAAGACCACGCCACGCCCCGCCGGTTTGAGCAGGGCAAAACCCAGCGCTCGCTCCAGTTCACGCACTTGTGCACTGACAGTTTGCACCGCCATGCCCAGGCGCTCAGCCCCGCGGGTCAGGCCCCCTTCTTTGGCCACCACCCAGAAGTAGTACAGGTGCCGGTAGTTGTAGCTGCCACTGCTCATCTCGCGCCTCTCTTAACTTCGGATTATCAGAAGTATTTGTCAACGATTATCTGCTTTTTCAGATTTGATGGCGCACCTAAGCTTCAGCCACCCTCAACCCGCCAGGAGTTTTGATATGCAAGTCCATTTCGAATCCAAAGACGCTTCGGCGCTGGCACTTCGCGATGTCGCCGCCGAGCGGCTGCGCTTTGCCATGCGTCGCGTGGCCTTGAACGTGCCATTGGCTCGGGTACAGATGAGCGATGTGAACGGGCCACGAGGCGGCATCGACAAGCGCTGCACGCTGGAGTTGCGCACCCATGGCGCCGGCACGCTGGTGATCGTGGCCACGGCGCGGGCTTGGCGCGCTGCCTTCGAGGCCGCCCTGGCCCGCGCGGCCCACGCCTTGGTGAAGGCTTGGCAGCGCGCCCGCAGCCATCCGCGCAGTGACAAACGCCAGCCGCTTGCGCTTCGCTGAACTCAGCCCGCCCAAGCCACATCCTCAACCGATTGAACACAAGGAAGAACCTCATCATGGACACCTCCAACAAAAGCTATGCCATCACCCAACACCCGGAGATGGCCACCGGACTGAACGAAGGCCACAGCCCTGCCGTGGCGCGCGTGCTGCGCAACACCTATGCCCTGCTGTCGATGACGCTGCTGTTCAGCGCTGCCGTCGCAGCCGCCGGTGTGGCTTTCAAATTGCCGGCCCCGGGCGTGATCCTGACCTTGATCGTGAGCTTCGGCCTGCTGTTTGGCATCTACAAGCTGCAAAACAGCGGCTGGGCCATCCCGGCCGTGTTTGCCTTCACCGGCTTCATGGGCTACAGCCTGGGCCCGGTGCTGGCCAAGTCACTGTCCCTGCCGGGTGGCGCGCAAACCATCATGCTGGCCTTGGCCGCCACGGGTGCCACCTTCTTGGCGCTCTCCTCCTATGTACTGGCCACCAAGCGTGACTTCAGCTTCATGGGCGGCTTTTTGTTTGCCGGCATGGTGATCGCCTTGCTGGCCGGCCTGGGCGCGGTGTTCTTGGAAATCCCTGCCTTGGGCCTGGCGGTCTCGGCCATGGTGGCTTTGTTGTCGGCCGGCCTGATTCTGTTTGACACCAGCCGCATCGTGAACGGCGGCGAAAGCAACTACGTCATGGCCACGGTGGGCCTGTACTTGTCGATCTTCAATCTGTTCAGCAGCCTCTTGGCCTTGTTTGGCTTCGGTTCTTCTGAGGACTGAAGCGCCCCGCGCTTGCCCCAGCAAATTCTCAAGAAAGCGAGCCCCCCATGAAATGCCCCCGATGCCCGAGCACGACCTTGCTGCTCAGCGAGCGCCAAGGCGTGGAGATTGACTACTGCCCGGACTGTCGCGGCATTTGGCTGGACCGCGGCGAACTCGACAAACTCTTGGAGTTTGCCGCGGGCCGGATCAGCACCAGCTCGCGCCGCGCCAACGGCCACGACGACTTTGAAGACTCAGACCCTTACACCGGTTCTGCCGTGCCCAGCCGCCATGGCAACCAAGGCCACCGCGGCCACGACAGCCACAGCAGCCCGGTGCTGCGCCGCAAGAAGTCTTGGCTGAACGACTTCTTTGACTGAGCCCGTCGCCATGACTCAACTTGCCCTTGGCCTGGCCTTGCTGGCCAGCGCGATCTTGTATGGCGCTTACTTCGAATATGCCGCCAAGAACACACGCGACGCGGGCCTGCTGGCCGGCGTCGGCGGCGCTGGTTTGCTGGGCAGTTTGGCGGCCCTGACACCGCTCTGGTTCTGATGGAGCTCGCTGCCAGCGACAAGGCCGTGCCTTGCCCAGGCCTTGATGCGTCAGGGCCTGATTCATCCCAACAATCTCGCCCATGACCCAAGCTTTGTCCGAACGTCTGCGGCGCGCCGCAGCGGAACTGCCGCCCGAGCGCGTGTCTTTGCAAACCCTGGCTGCCGCGCACGGGCCCGCGGCACAAGGCACCTTCTTGATCTTGCTGTCCGCGCCTTGCGTGTTGCCGGTGCCCGGCGTCGGCAGCTTGCTGGGCTGGGGTTTGTTGGCCATGGCCATCGCTTTGTGGCGGCAAGACGCCTCGCAGTGGGCGGCGCAAGCCCAGCTGCCCAGCAAAGTGGCCGACATCCACCTGCCTCGGCTGTGGGCCGAACGCGTGCTGAAATTCTTGGCCCGCTTTTATGGGACCGCAGGCCGGCTGGCCCGCACCCGTCTGACCCACCTGACCGAAGGCGAAGTGACACAGCGCTGGCTCGCCGCCAAAGTGGCGCTGATGGCGATCTTGATTGTGTTGCCCATTCCGCTGGGCAATCTGTTCCCCGCGCTCAGCCTGATGTTGGTGGGCATGGGGCTGGTGGCCCGCGACGGGCTGGCCGTGCTGGCCAGCAGCGCGATGGCTGCCGTCTCGGTCCTGTTCAGCGTCGCGGTCTTGGCGGCAGGCTGGGTTTGGGGTTTGGAGCTTTGGGACTTGATGGCCCACATACCCACACGACTGATGAGTGAACGCTAGTCCGGCGACAATTGCACTCTGCTCGTAAGAACCAATGAAAGAACAAGCACGATGCAGAGTTTTCTCGACCCGGCGATTCTCTTTTTTGTGTTCGGCATCCTGGCCGGCGCACTCAAGTCCAATCTTGAAATTCCGCCGCAGATCTCGCGGTTTTTGTCCCTCTACCTCTTGATGGCCCTGGGCCTGAAAGGCGGCTTCGCGCTTGCCAAATCAGGTCTTACGCTGGAGGTCAGCACCAGTCTGGGCCTGGCTTTGCTATTGGCCGTGTGGGTGCCTGCCATGGGCTACCTGATCTTGCGACGCTGGCTCTCGGGCTTTGATGCCGCCGCCATCGCGGCCACCTACGGCTCCGTCAGCGCGGTGACCTTCATCACCGCGGTGCAATTCCTTGATACCCATGAGATTGCCTACGGCGGCCATATGGCTGCCGCCATGGCCCTGATGGAATCACCCGCCATCATCATGGCGGTATTGCTGGCCAATTTGGTGAGGCGCAAGCAAGCTGGCGGCGCCAGCACCGCCCCGGCCCCCGGCCCCTTGTCCAAAGTGATGCATGAAGCGCTGACCGATGGGGCGCAACTGCTCCTGATCGGCGCCATGCTGGTGGGCATTCTCAGCGGCGAAACCGGCAAGTCAGCGATGCAGCCGTTTGCCGGAGATCTGTTCAAGGGCATGCTGTCCTTCTTTTTGCTGGACATGGGCCTGCTGGCCGCACGCAATATGGGCAAGCTGCGCAGCCAACCCCCTTTGCTGATCGCCTATGCCCTGGGCGCGCCGCTGGTGCACGCCGCATTGGCGCTGGGCCTGAGCATGCTGTGCGGACTCTCGGTCGGCAACGCCGCCTTGTTGATGGTGTTGGCCGCCAGTGCCTCCTACATCGCGGTGCCCGCCGTGGTGCGGCATGCCATTCCCGAAGCCAACCCCAGCCTGTACTTCGGCATGTCGCTGGGGCTGACCTTTCCCTTCAACATTCTGTTCGGCATACCGCTGTATGTCGGGGTGGCTCAGCGGGTGATCCCGAACTGAGCCAGACAGCTGATCAAAGAAAGCGCTCCAGAATCTTCTTCGAGGCCCGGTCCAGCGCAAAGCGGTCGTGCACCATCAATTGCAGGCCGTGACTGCTGGAGATCAGCAAGCGCCCCTCACCCAAGCGGCGGATGTCTTCTTCGGTCTTCAAGATGAAGCGCGTTTCGCCCCGGTCGGTCTCCACCGTCCATTGGCTGGGGGTCGAGAAGGTCGAGACCTCTTTGATGCGCTGAATCACCGGCACAAACTCGCGGCTGGCCAACTCGGCGGTCAAGAGCTCGCGCTCCGGCGCGGGCAAGGCGCTGAGTCGGTCGATCCAGGCCAATTCATGGCCATCGCTACCCAGCAGCGAAATGCCTTCATCGGGCGCCGAGATCGGGTGCGCGCGCACCACTTGAATATCGCGGTGCTCTTGGCCCTGCAAATCGGTCAGGACCAAGCGGCCAAAAGCATTGCGGGTGATTGTTTGATAAGTCGCCATGCGGGGAATCTCGCTCATGCTTGGGCGGTGTGGGCGTTCAAATTGGGCAGCAGCGGCGGCACTTCGTCGCCATCGGCATCGACCCGGCGGGCCTGCGCCTCATACAAGCGCCAGTAGGCGCCCTGCTTGGCCATCAACTCGTCGTGCGGGCCTTCTTCGACCACTTGGCCGCGGTCCATCACCACCAGGCGGTCCGCCTTGCGCAGGGTGGACAGGCGGTGCGCAATCGCAATCGTGGTGCGGCCCTTGACCAGGTTGTCCAGCGCTTTTTGGATTTCTTTCTCGGTCTCGGTGTCCACCGACGAGGTGGCTTCGTCGAGGATGAGGATGCGCGGGTCGATCAGCAAAGCACGGGCAATGGAGATGCGCTGGCGCTCGCCGCCGCTGAGGCCCTGGCCACGCTCACCCACCAACGAGTCATAGCCTTGCGGCAAGCGCAGGATGAACTCATGCGCATGGGCCGCGCGGGCGGCTGCCACGATTTCTTCCCGCGTGGCATCGGGCTTGCCGTAGGCGATGTTCTCGGCAATGGTGCCGAAGAACAAGAAAGGCTCTTGCAGCACCAGGCCGATATGGCGACGGAAGTCGGCCACCGCGATGCGGCGCAGGTCGATGCCGTCGACGCGGATGCTGCCTTCGGTGACGTCATAAAAGCGGCAGATCAAGTTCACCAGCGTGCTCTTGCCTGAGCCGGAATGGCCAACCAGCCCGATCATTTCTCCGGGCTTGATGTCCAGACTCAGGCCGCGGATCACCGCGCGGTTGCCATAGCGAAAGCCAATGTCGTGGATCTGCAGCCCGCCGCTGATCTTGGGGCTGGGCACGGGTTGGGCGGGCTCCGGCACATTCGATTGATGGTCCAGGATGTCAAAGATGCGCTTGGCGCCGGCCGCCGCTTTTTGCGTCACCGAAACGATGCGGCTCATCGAGTCCATGCGGCCGTAGAAGCGGCCGATGTAGGCAATGAAGGCGGTCAATACACCGACCGTGATGTCTTGCTTGGACACCAAATAAATACCAAAGGCCCAGACCACCAAGAGGCCGAACTCGGTCAACAAGGACACCGTGGGAGTGAACAAGCTCCAGGTCTTGTTCAGCTTGTCATTGACCTTGAGGTTATTGGCATTGGCATCGCGAAAACGCTGCGCCTCGCGCTTTTCTTGCGCAAAGGCCTTCACCACCCGAATACCCGGGATGGTGTCCGCCAAGACTGAGGTCACCTCACCCCAGACCCGGTCGATTTTCTCGAAGCCGGTGCGCAAACGGTCGCGCACCCGGTGGATCATCCAGGCGATAAAGGGCAGCGGCAGCAAGGTCACCAGCGCCAGCCAGGGGTTGATGGAGAACAAAATCACCGCCGTCATCAAGAGCATCAAACAGTCGGTGATGAAGTCCAGCGCATGCAGGGACAAGAACACGCTGATGCGGTCGGTTTCCGAGCCGATGCGCGCCATCAGGTCGCCGGTGCGCTTGTTGCCAAAGTACTCCAGCGACAGGCTCAGCAAATGGTCAAAGGTGGTGGTGCGCAGATCCGCCGCAATGCGTTCCGAAGCCAGGGACAGCAAATAGGTTTTGGCCCAGCCCAAGAGCCAAGACACCAGGGCCGCGCCGAACAAACCGCTCAGAATCAAGGCCACCAGCCAGGGGTCGATTTGCTGGCCGTTCTGGAAGGGGATCAAGACCTGGTCCATCAGCGGGATGCTCAGATAGGGCGCCACCAAGGTCGCCGCTGTCGAGCCCAACATCAGCGCAAAGCCGCCCAGCAACTGCCCCTGATAAGGCTTGGCAAAACGCCCCAAGCGCAGCAAAACCCAGGTCGAGGGCGGTGTGTGCAGCTCGCGGTCGCAGGTGGGGCATTCCTCGCTCTCGGGTGGCAGCGGAGCCTTGCAACTGGGGCAGTATTCCAAATCATCGGCCGACTCCCGGGCCGGCGCATCGCCCTGCTCGATGCGGCGCTGAAAGGCCTCTTGCCAGCGCTGCGCCTGCAAATTGATCTGCAAGGTAAAGCGCCAAATCGCCAAACGGCCCTGCGCATTGAGCAGCTCCAGAGCCCCCACCCCGGCCTGATCTGAGATCTGCATGCTCATATCGGCTTGCAAGGTCCAGGTCGACCAGTCCCCGGTTGCCGGGTCCCAGGCCAGCAAACGTTGGTTCGTCAAGACCAACAAGCCGCTGGCAAAGCGCAGCTGCGAGTCCAGGTCAACCTCCAGCGGGGCCAGGACGTTCTCCTGGGCAAGCAGCCGCGACTGACACTCCGCCCATTTCGGGTGCTGCAAGGACACTTCAACTGACATGTGAGGGTGCACTCTCGTGATAAGCCCGCCGCCCCCAAGAGACGCCAGGCAAGGTTTAAGCCCCCGGATTTTCACCCAGATGCAAGACATGGCATGCAATTTGAGCCCTTGGCAACAAAAGCCGCCAAAGCCGCGCGTCACACAAAGCCCACAAAGCGGACGGACCCGATCGCTCAACTGAGCGCACAATTGCGCCCTGCCACGCTTGAAGACGCTCGGTGCCCTTCACCCGTTGACAAGCCTGGCCTCAATTCACGCCAAAGCACAAGGCCTTGAACCGGCCCCTCATCCATGAGCAAGAAAGAAGACATCAAGCTGTTGCGCATCAACTATTTGCGCGGCCCCAATATGTGGACTTACCGTCCCGTGCTGGAGGTCTGGCTGGATCTGGGCGAGCTGGAAGACTTTCCCAGCAACAAGCTGGAGGGCTTCACCCCGCGCCTGACCGCCGCATTGCCGGCCCTGATCGAACACCACTGCGGCGTTGGCGAGCGCGGTGGCTTCTTGCAACGCCTGGAAGAAGGCACCTGGTGCGGCCATGTCTTGGAGCACATCGTCATCGAGTTGCTCAACCTCTCCGGCATGCCCACCGGCTTTGGCCAAACCCGCTCGACCAGCCAGCATGGCGTCTATCGCATGGTGTTCCGGGCCCGCGACGAGCAAGTCGCCCGCAGCGCTCTGGCCGAGGGCCATGCGCTCTTGATGGCCACCATCAACAACGAGCCCTTTGACGTCAATGCCGCCGTGGCCCGCATTCGCGACAAGCTGGACGACTGCTACCTCGGCCCCTCCACCGCCGCCATCGTGGCCGCCGCCACCGACCGCCGCATCCCGCACATTCGTCTGAATGACGGCAACTTGGTGCAGCTGGGCCATGGCGCGCGCCAGCGCCGCATCTGGACCGCCGAAACCGACATGACCAGCGCGATTGCCGAAGGCATTGCCGGCGACAAAGACCTGACCAAAACCCTGCTCAAGTCGGTGGGCGTGCCGGTGCCTGAAGGCCAGGCCGTCAAGACCCCGGCCGAAGCCTGGGAAGTAGCCCAAGATCTGGGCCTGCCGGTCGTGGTCAAACCCAGCGACGGCAACCACGGTCGCGGCGTCACCCTGGACCTGCAAACCCAGGCCGACGTGGAAGCGGCCTTCAAGGTGGCCGATGCCGAGGGCTCCGAGGTCTTGGTCGAAACCTATATCCGCGGCAACGAACACCGTTTGTTGGTGGTCGGTGGCCGCGTGGTGGCCGCCGCACGCGGCGAAGCCGCCTGGATCCACGGCGATGGCAAGCAAACCGTGCGTCAGCTGGTGGACAGCCAGATCAACACCGACCCGCGCCGCGGACTGACAGAGGAATTCCCGCTCAACCGCATCACCTTGGGCGAAGACCCGGTGGTGATTCTGGATCTGCAGCGCCAGGGTCTGACGCCCGAAGCCGTGCCCGAGGCCGGCCGCCAAGTGCTGATCCAGCGCAATGGCAATGTCTCGATTGACTGCACCGACGAAGTGCACCCCGATGTGGCCCATGCCGTGTCCCTGGCGGCCCGTGTGGTCGGGCTGGACATTGCCGGCGTGGACTTGGTCAGCGAAGACATCAGCAAGCCGATGAACGAAACCGGCGCCGCCATTGTGGAAGTCAACGCCGGCCCCGGCCTCTTGATGCACTTGAAGCCCGCGGGTGGCAGCCCGCAGCCGGTGGGCAAAGCCATCATCGACCACCTGTTTGCCGAGGACGAAACCGGCCGCATCCCAGTGGTGGGCGTGGCCGGTTCGCGCGGCACCCACACCATCAGCCGCTTGGTGGCTTGGCTCTTGCACCTGAATGGGCGCCATGTCGGCCTGGCCTGCCGTGACGGCTTGTTCCTGGGCAGCCGCCGGGTTGAACGCCGCGCCTCCAACAACTGGGACGCCTCGCACCGCCTGCTGATGAACCGTACCGTGGATGCGGTGGTGATCGAGAACAGCGCCGCGTCCATCTTGCGCGACGGCCTCGCCTATGACCGCTGCCAGGTCGGTGTTGTCACCGATATGGGCGGCATCGACAGCCTGAACGAGTTTGATGTGCAAACCGAAGCGCAGATGTACAAGGTGCTGCGCACCCAAGTGGATGTGGTGCTCTCTGAAGGGGTGGCGGTACTGAACGCCGCCGAGCCCGAGTTGCTGTCCATGGCCGAGTTGAGCGATGGCGATGTGCTGCTTTACGCCCTGGACGGCCAGTTGCCTGCCTTGGTCGAGCACCGTGCCAAGGGCGGCCGAGCCGTCTTCTTGCAAGGCGGCGCAGCTGTGCTGGCCGACGGCCCCTCCGAAACCGTGGGCGCCAATGTGGAAGCCCTGCTCAAGCGCTTCACCGCCGCCCAAACCGCAGGCGATGCTGAAGTGGATGCCAGCATTGTGTTGGCGGCGGTGGCCACGGCCTGGGCCATGAATATTTCGCCCGAGCTGATTTCGGCAGGCATGGACACTTTTGTGCCCGAGTTGGCCGCCTGATTCAGCCCCCACCCGAAACTCAGTCAAAGCGCCAGAACACCCGATTCCCGAGGAAGAGCAAACATGGAAGTCTCTCGCACCCGCGCCCTGCGGGGCCCCAATATGTGGAGCCGCCACACGGCGATTGAAGCGGTGGTGCACTGCACGCCAGCCGAGCAGTCGATCGCTGACATGCCCGATTTTGAAGCCCGTCTGCGGGCTCTCTTCCCCAGCATCGGCCCCTTGCGGCCGGCCAGCGCCAAGCGCACGCCCGTCTCTTTGGCCCATGTGCTGGAGCAAGCCACACTGGCACTGCAAGCGCAAGCGGGCTGCCCGGTCACGTTCAGCCAAACCCACATCACCTCGGAGCCTGGCAGCTACCAAGTGGTGGTGGAGTACAGCGAAGAAGACGTGGGCCGCATGGCTTTTGATGCCGCCTGCAAATTGGTCGAAGCCGCCCGCGACGGCGGCAGCTTTGATGCCGACAGCGTGCTCAAAGAGCTGCGCGATCTGGACGAAGACGTGCGCCTGGGCCCCTCTACTGGCTCCATCGTGAACGCCGCCGTGGCGCGCGGCGTGCCCTATCGCCGTTTGACGCAAGGCAGCCTGGTGCAGTTCGGCTGGGGCGCCAAGCAGCGCCGCATCTGGGCCGCAGAGGTGGACGCGACCAGCGCCGTCAGCGAATCGATCGCCCAAGACAAAGACCTGTGCAAGCGCCTGCTGCAGTCGGCCGGCGTGCCGGTGCCAACCGGCCGCCCGGTGGGGTCGGTGGACGACGCCTGGGCCGCCGCACTCGAGATCGGCCTGCCGGTCGTGGTGAAGCCCCAAGACGGCAACCAGGGCAAGGGCGTGACCGTCAATGTGGTCACCCGTGAGCACATGGAAATCGCCTACAAAGCCGCCGATGACATCGGCCAAGTGATGGTGGAGAAATTTCTGCCCGGCAGCGACTACCGCCTGCTGGTGGTGGGCGACAAACTGGTGGCCGCCGCACGCCGCGACCCCCCGCATGTCATAGGTGACGGTGTGCTGACCGTCAAACAACTGGTCGACAAGGTCAACGCCGACCCCAAGCGCGGCGACGGCCACGCCACCTCGCTGACCAAGATCCGCTTCGACGACATTGCCGTGGCGCGCCTGACCCAGCAAGACCTGAACCCTGACTCGGTGCCAGAAAAGGGCCGCCGCGTCATCCTGCGCAACAACGCCAATCTGTCCACCGGTGGCACCGCCACCGATGTGACCGACGATGTTCATCCCGAAGTCGCCGCGCGCGCCATTGCAGCGGCTCAGGTCGTGGGCCTGCATGTCTGCGGCGTGGACGTGGTGGCCGAAAGCGTGCTGCGTCCCTTGGAAGAAATCAATGGCGGCATCGTCGAAGTGAATGCCGCGCCGGGCCTGCGCATGCACCTCTCGCCGTCCTACGGCAAGGGCCGCAATGTCGGCGAAGCCATCATCTCGCACCTTTATGGCCATGGCCACAAGAGCGAAGACGGCCGCATTCCGGTGGTGGCCGTGACGGGCACCAATGGCAAGACCACCACCTCGCGCCTGATCGCCCATTTGTTCGCCACCTGCGGCCTCAAGGTCGGCATGACCAATACCGACGGCGTCTATGTGGATGGCAAACAAATCGACAGCGGCGACTGCTCCGGCCCCAAGAGCGCCCGCAATGTCCTGATGCACCCCGATGTTGAAGCCGCAGTGTTCGAAACGGCGCGTGGCGGCATCTTGCGCGAGGGCCTAGGCTTTGACCGCTGCCAGGTGGCCGTGGTCACCAATTTGGGTGCAGGCGACCACTTGGGCATGAACTTCCTCAACACCGTGGAGGAGCTCGCCCTGGTGAAGCGGGTGATTGTTCAGAACGTCGCCCCTAACGGTTATGCCGTGCTGAATGCGGCCGACCCGGTGGTGGCCAATATGGCCAGCACCTGCCCGGGGCAGATCATCTTCTTTGCGGCCGACCGCCATCACCCACTGATGGCCACCCACCGCGCCCAAGGCAAGCGCTGTGTCTATGTGGACGGCGACCAACTGGTGGCCGCCCAAGGCAGTTGGCGCGAGAACATTCCGCTGCGCGAGATCCCTATCACCCGCAATGGCGCCATCGGCTTCCAGGTCGAAAACGCCATGGCCTCGGTGGCCGCAGGTTGGGGCGTGGGCATCGACTGGGACACCATTCGCCGCGGCTTGGCCAGCTTTGCCAATGACGCCGACAACGCGCCGGGCCGCTTCAATGTGATGGACTATCGCGGCGCCACCGTGATTGCCGATTACGGCCATAACGCAGACGCCATGCGGGCGCTGGTGGCAGCCGTTGAGGCCCTGCCTGCCAAGAAGCGCTCGGTGGTGATCAGCGGCGCAGGCGACCGCCGCGACGAAGACATCCGCGAACAAACCGTCATTCTGGGCGCGGCCTTCGACGATGTGATCCTGTTCCAAGACGCCTGCCAACGCGGCCGCGAAGACGGCGAAGTGCTGGCCCTGCTGCGCCAAGGCCTGGAAGGCGCCGATCGCACCCGCTACATCGACGAGATCCGCGGCGAGTTCATCGCCATCGATGCAGCGCTGGCGCGCCTGCAACCCGGCGATCTGTGTCTGGTGCTGGTCGACCAAGTCGAAGAAGCGCTGGCGCATTTGGCCAAGCGCATTGCAGAAGGCTGAGCGAAGTTTTACGCCCCGCCCCGCGTATGCCCCCGCTGTTTGCTTGCCGACGGCGGGAAAGTGCCCGGAGCGGACATCGCTTGCTTCCGTTCAGGCATGTGCGGGGGGGCAGCAGCCCGGGGCGCCGCTCTAGGAGCACGATGCCGGGTGTTCGGCCCGGCGGCCGACTTACTTTTCTTGCTTCGCCAAG
>CAMFGY010000016.1 GCA_945952065.1 uncultured Burkholderiales bacterium
GCGTGGGCTGCTCCAAGGTGCCAGACATCCACAACATCGGCCTGATGGAAGACCGAGCAACCCTACGCATTTCAAGCCAACACATTGCCAACTGGTTGCATCATGGTGTAGTTACGCCCGCACAAGTGCATGAAACCTTTCAGCGCATGGCCGCCGTGGTGGACGGGCAAAACGCGGGCGATCCGCTTTACAAGCCGATGGCAGGGCGCTTTGAGACTTCTGCCGCCTATCGCGCCGCCTTGGAATTGGTGTTCAAGGGGCTTGAGCAGCCCAGTGGCTACACCGAACCTTTGTTGCACGCGGGGAGGCTGAAAGTGAAGGCGAAGGAAACCTCAGTGTGACAATGGTCATGCGTTGTTTGGCTCCAACGTATTTTCATCGGCCGTTCATTTGCGCGCCAGGGGAATCCCTGGTTTTTCCTTGAGGCTAAGCCTGTTGGGGGCTCAATCAGTGCTTACCCGTGGCAAGGTGTTGGCCGGAGTGTTAACAATTCTTAACCTTGTTCCGTAAGCCGGAGTCGTTGGGCCTGGCTTGCTTTTTGGTTTTGCGGCAACTCAAGTCGCGAATCCCTGCCCACCTTACCAAGGAAGAACCATGTTCAAACCTAGCCAAGTCTCTTTGGCGATTGCGGCCGTGGTGGCCGCTTCTGTGTTGCCGGCTTTTGCTCAATCTGCGGACGCTCAGTTGGAGCGGGTCGTGGTCACGGGCTCCAACATCAAACGCATTTCTGGCGAGGGCCCGCTGCCCGTTGAAATCATCACCCGCGCCGACATCGAGAAGAAGGGCGTGACCTCGACAAACGACCTGCTTCGGTCCATGGCCTCGATGTCCAGCTTCAACGATGAGTTGACTTCGAATTCCCCGTCGGCCACGGGTACCGCTTCTGCGGGCTTCCGAGGTTTGGGTGGCGATCAAACGGTGGTGCTGTTGAACGGCCGACGTTTGGCCAACTATGGCTTTGATGGCGCTTTTGTCAATTTGAACACCATCCCCTTGGGCGCGATTGAGCGTGTCGAGGTCCTGAAAGACGGCGCGGCCGCGATTTATGGTGCAGACGCGATCGGTGGCGTTATCAACTTCATTACCCGACGCGACTTCTCCGGTTTTGAGGCGACCGCTGGATTTGGGCAGTCTTCGCGTGGCGACAGCACAGAAAAGAGCGTCACTCTGACTGCGGGCTATGGCAATTACGAGCAACAAGGCTTCAACATCCTCGCCAATTTGAATTATTCGAAGCGCGACCGGCTGATGAACTTGGATCGCGAGCGGACCCGCACGGCTGACTACCGTCGATTTGGTGGTGGCAATCAGTTGTCCACCTTTGCGCCGAGCGGGAACTTCGTCAATCCAAAAACAAAGTTGCAAGACACGTTCTCCGCATGCCCGGACGCTGGCTTGGTGGTGTCGCCATCGCCGCTCTCACCAGGCGTCGCAGGCAGCAAGAGCTGTGTGTTTGACTTCGCGCCGTACCGAACCACAATGTTTCCCGCAGAGCGTTTGGGTGGTGTGGTCACGGGTAGTTTGAAGATTTCTTCGGACCATCGCTTGTTTGCTGAAGCGATTTATGCGAAGAGTGAAAGCTTCGCCAGTGCAGCACCGGCGCCGGGCAATATCTTGATCAAGAAAGAGTTGACGGCACTGAATCCGTTTGGCGTTGACCTGACGGTCCGAGGCCGCCCCTTGCAGGCCGGGCCTCGCACGACCAACAATGTGGCCGAAGCCTCTCGATTCCTGCTGGGCGCAGATGGCTCATTGTTCGGCTGGGACTACAACGTCGCCGCCGGTCAGGCCAAAAACAAAGTGGTGAATGAAGACGGCGGCTATATGCTGACCGACAAACTGTTGGCTGCGATTGGCGACGGTACCTTCAACCCCTTTGTGAACAACAATCCGCAGTCGGTGGTGGACTCCTTGGTGGCCAAGGATCAGCGCAAAGGTGAGACGACCTATAGCTTCATTGACGGGCGCGTATCGGGCGAATTGGGGCAGTTGCCTGGAGGCGCCATCGGTTTGGCAACGGGCTTCACGATTGCTCAAGACAAGATTGATGACGTCCCGGGGCCGAATCAGTCCAAGGCCGGTCCGATTCAGGGGCAGAGCAATGTGTTTGGTTCGATCACCCAGTCCGCGGTGAATGCTGATCGGAAAATGGGCGCTGTGTTTGCTGAGCTTGCTTTGCCCATCACAAAGCAAATCGAAGCTCAGGTGGCTGTGCGCCATGACCGTTATCAAGGCGGGATCAACTCCACGACGCCCAAGTTCGCCTTGAGCTACCGCCCCTTGGGTTCTTTGTTGTTCCGGGCCTCTTATGCCGAAGGCTTCAAGATGCCCTCACTGCGGGACTTGAATGGCGGGCAAAACCAAAGCGCGGATTCGGTGCAGGACTTCCCGGGCTGCGATGCGAACAAAGTCGCAAAAGACAAGTGCCCTCGCTTGCAATACGACCGCTACTCGGGCGGCAATACAAGCTTGCGTCCAGAAAAAGCCAAGACCATGAATTTCGGCGTGATGTTCGAGCCGAACAATTCGGTCAATTTGGGTCTCGACTATTTCATCATCGAGAAGAAGGATGAAATTGGTTTGGTGCCAACACAGTTTGTGATTGACAACGTGCCCTTTGTGAAAGGGGCTACAACCTTGCTGAATGGTGATCCAAAGCTCTCAGTCACGCGTAATGCGGGTGGCACGATCACTGCAATCAATACTACTCAAGACAACTTGGGTACTCGAAATATCGAGGGCTTCGACTTGACCGGTACTTTGCGTCTGCCTCTGGCAGAGGGTGTGCGCCTGACCTTCGGTGGTAACGCAACGTACTACAGCAAGTATGACTACGCGGACATGCCCGGCACGCCTCTTTATGGTCGCCTGGGTCTGTTGAACCTGCCTCGTTGGAAGACTGTGGCGACGGCTAGCCTCAAGGTGGGCGATTTCGAGGGAACGGTCACCCGCACTGATATTGCGGAAATGTGGGACAAACCTCAGTCAACGGCGGCAACACCTGTTGCATCTACTGATAAGACGATCGCTAACTTTGCGCCGATCGATTTGGGCATCAGCTATGTCGGCTTCAAGGGAATCCGACTCTCGGGTGGCGTGAAGAATCTGTTCGACATCGAACCGGGCTTCTCGAACAATGACTCGCGCACCCTGGGCTTTGCTCAAGTGCATGACATTCGTGGTCGCTTCTACTACGCCTCGATCGGGTACTCGTTCAAGTAAGCTGAGGAGCGCTGAGCGCTGAACCGATGGGCGCAGCGCATTGAACCACCACTCTGGCTATTTGGCTGGGCCTGGAGACTTAGAGCTCCAGGCCCTTTTTGTTTGCAACTCGGATGCGGCCGACTTCAAGCCACGGTTGTGCGAAATTCGCCCAAATTTCTGGCGAAACATTTGAAGGATTCCTGTAACCCTGGGCGTCTTTTGTATGGGAGTTCGATAACTTTTTCTGAAAACAGTCCTAAAAGTCATGGTCAATGTCAATACAGGCAATCCTGAGTGCGACATTCGCGCAAAAACCAATTGACTACACCAAATTTTGGTTACATCCGAAAGTTTGTGGTGACTGTCCGACAGGTGTTGACCCGCTTGGGAAGCGGCTCCTGCAGTCCCTAGACTCGCCGCCGCAATGGCAAAACTTTTGGCACACCGTCTACCCGACGAGTCGCAGTAGCAGGCCATTGTTTGTTTGGTCATCCACCAAAATTCCGGAGTAGTCCTCTCATGTTGAAACAATACAAAGTCAGTGCCATTGGCGCTGCCGCTTTCCTTGCCGCTAGCGCCATCGGCGCGAGCGCTGTCGCCCAGACCGCCCCTCAAGCTCAGCAAATCGAGCGTGTGGAAGTGACGGGTTCGCGCATCCTGTCGGTGAATGCTGTCTCGCCCGCACCCATCCAGGTCATGACCTCGGCCGACATCGCCGCTTCGGGCGTGACCAATCTGCAAGAGCTGCTGTTGAAGAGCCCGGTGTTTGGTACCCCTGGCATCAGCCGTACCAACTCCAACTTCAGCACCTCGGCGGGCGGCGTGGCCACGGTGGACCTGCGCAATCTGGGCGCAGACCGCACCTTGCTGCTCGTCAACGGTCGTCGTTATGTTGCAGGTATCTCGGGCTCGGCTACGGTTGACCTGAACACCATTCCCACCGACTTCATCGAGCGCGTGGAAGTCATGACCGGCGGCGCTTCGGCAGCTTACGGCTCTGACGCCGTGGCCGGCGTGGTGAACCTGGTGTTGAAGAAGGGCTTTTCCGGCCTGATGCTGGACGCCCAAGTGGGCCAAAGCCAGAAGAATGACGACAAGGTCAAGAAGTTCAGCGCGACCACGGGCGTGAGCTCGGCCGACGGCCGCGACAACATCATGGCCCATTTCTCGATCAGCCAGCAAGGCGCCGTGTACTCGGCCAACCGCGATCGCTCGGCGGTGGACCAGTTGTCCAAGTTCGCGCTGACTGGCGAAGCTTCGGACATCTCCACGATCAACCGCCCGGCCTATTCGTCCTTCACTCCGCAAGGTCGTTTCTTCTACACCGGCGCTAACGGCAAGGCCGCCAACTACACCTACGATCCGTCGGGCAAAGAAGTGCCTTACAGTGGCGCTCTGGGCTTCAACCGCAATGCCATTCGTCAGACCGCCATCCCAACCGACCGCCTGCTGCTGGCGGCCAATGGTGAAAAGGCGCTGAATGAATCGCACTCGCTGTTCTTCGAAGGCACTTACGCCGCGACCAGCACCAAGACCCAGATCGAGCCTTTTGCGGTGGATTCCACCGGTGGTTCCAACCCGATCTACTCGGGTGGCTTTTACGTGCCTGCGGAATTCATGGTCAATGGCAAGATGGTTCGCAATCCGCTGGTGCCAGACTACCTCTACAACCTCGCCACCGACCGCGACAATGACGGCGCCAAGGACTACAACTTCACCCGTCGTCTGTCGGAAATCGACAACCGCGGCGCACGTGCTGAGCGCGACACCTTCCGCATCTTGGCGGGCTTGAAGGGCGACCTGAGCAAGGTCTGGACTTACGAGGCCTATGCCGCCCACGGCTTCACCAAGGAAGCCCAGCACAGCACCGGTCAGGTCAACGCGGCCAACTTCCGCTACGCACTGGAAGCCATTCCTGATGCCAATGGCAAGGCCATCTGCCGTGACCCGATCGCACGCGCGCAAGGTTGCGTGCCCATCAATGTGTTCGGCCGCGGTTCCATCAGCCCTGAAGCCGCCAAGTATGTGCGCGCTGACGGCAGCCTGATGACCAAGGTGGAGCAGACTTTTGCTGGCGCGACTGTGTCGGGCGAGCCTTTCGATCTGCCAGCCGGTCCCGTGGGCATGGCCTTTGGTGCTGAGTACCGCAAAGAGAAGTCGCGCGACGAAGCCGATGCGCTGACCCAAGCTGGTTTGAACCTGGGCAATGCCCGCCCCATCACCGAGGGTGAGTTCAATGTGAAGGAAGTCTTCGGCGAAGTGCGCGCACCGCTGCTGAAGGACCTGCCTTTCGTCAAGGCCTTGGACGCCAACGCTGCTGTGCGTTTCGGCAAGTACTCGACTGTGGGCAATGTGACGAGCTGGAACGCGGGCCTGGACTGGGCGCTGAACTCCATGGTTCGCGTGCGCGGTACCACCGCCGTTTCGACCCGTGCTCCTAACGTCGGCGAGTTGTACCAAGGCGGCAATCAAACCTTCCCCACCGGCATCTCAGACCCCTGCGAGGGCGTGACTGCGAAATCAGTTGGCGCGAAGGATGACTTGTGCCGCAAGGACCCCGGCGTGATGGAGAACATTGCCGCGAACGGCGAGTTCGTGGTGACACAGCCCGACTCGCAAAGCGTGAGCGGCTACGACTTTGGCAACACAAAGCTGAAGGCCGAAAAGGGCAAGTCCAACACCCTGGGCGTGATCTTCTCGCCCAAGGGCATCGATCTGCTGAAGAACTTCAGCTTCACCGCTGACTACTTCGACATCAAGATCGACAACGTCATCTCCACACCGGGTCGCCAGCTGACGCTGAACAAGTGCTACGACGGCGTGGCTTCGTACTGCGCGGACATCAAGCGCCGCTCGACGGCCCTGGGTGCCTTGAGCGCTGGTTCGCTGGCCCAGATCAACCAAACCAATATCAACGCCGGTAGCCGCTCCACCAAGGGTGTTGACTTGACGGTCAGCCATGGCCTGAAGGTGGCCGATGGTCAGTTGAATAGCCGTTTGGCCTACACCTACCTGATCGAGTACTCTCAGATCGCCAAGCCGGGCGAGGCACCTGACTACTCGCAAGGCGAAGTGGGCTTCTCGCGCAACCGCTGGGTGCTGAACCTGGGCTACGACCGCGGCGCCTTTGGCGTGCAAGCTTCGGTGACCTATATCGGCCACGCTTACCTGGATGACCAAGCCTTCTCGGATACGCTCGACAAGGACAAAAAGGTGATCCGCACCGCGCGTGAGAACCAGAAGATGTTCGGCGAGATCAAGGCCAAGGTCTACACCGACCTGCAGATGAGCTACAAGCTCGGCAAGGGCTTCCAGATCTACGGTGGCGTGAACAATCTGTTCGACACCACCCCGCCGGCCATCGTCAGCGGCTTGCCGGGTAACACCACCGGGACTGAAACCGACGCCGGCACCTATGACGCCATCGGCCGTCGCTACTACCTTGGCATGCGCTACAGCTTCTAAGCTCGGCTGAGTGAAGTAAGCAAGCCTGCATATAGGCGAGGCGCTGCTCGAGCAGCGCCTCTCGAACCCGCCCTGACCTTTGCGTCGCGGCGGGTTTTTTTATGCCGGTATGAGATGCAAGCGCTCAGCGGCAAAGGGGCTGAAACGCTGGGGAGAAGGGCGCAAACTCGGGCCCGAAGCCTCCTAGAATCCCCCCTCTTGCTGGCGGCCTCGCCGCCCCACCCTCAGAACAGAACAACGACTGCGCCGTGATGTCCTCTGCCGAAGCACCGAACTCTCATTCCCCTGCTGCACTGCCGTCGTCTTGCGAAGTCTTGATCATCGGCGCCGGCCCCGCAGGCAGCGCTTGCGCGCGGGTCTTGGCGCAGGCGGGTGTGGATGTGGTGTTGGTGGACCAACATCCGCAGGGGCGCGACAAGATTTGCGGCGATGGACTGATTCCCGACTCGCATGCGGCTTTGGCGCGCTTGGGGTTGTTGCAGCGTGTCATGGCGCGTGCTCAGCCGGTGGCGGATGTGGCCTGCATCGGGCCGCGCGGTGGGCGCATTGATGTGCCGGGTTCGCTGGCAGTTTTGCCGCGCCAGCAACTCGATGAAATCCTCTGCGCTGGTGCACAGGAAGCGGGGGCTAAGTTTTTTGCGCCGGTGCGTTTTGAAGCGCCGCTTTTGGATGCGGTACAGCTGCGCGTCATTGGCGCGCAGCTGAAGGTGGGCGATGCGCAGCACGAGCTGCGCGCCGATTGGGTGATTCTGGCCACCGGCGCGGTGCCCAAGCCGCTCAGCGCTGCGGGCCTGTGTGAGCGTCACACACCCAGTGGCGTGGCTTTGCGGGGTTATGTTCGTGCGCCGTCGTTGGTGGGCCAAATCAAGGCCATGGAGGTGGTGTGGTGCAAGGCGGTGCGGCCCGGCTATGGCTGGATCTTCCCGGCGCCCGACGGCTGCTTCAATATCGGCGTCGGCGTGACCGACAGCCATAAACTGGTGTCGGCCCCCAAGACGCCCTGGTGGGCGTCGGCCCCCCGAGGGGGCGCTGGCCTCTTGGGGCGGCCCGGCGAAGCCGTTGCAGGAAAAGGCGCCAAGAAAGAGTTGAACCTGCGCAAGATCTTCGACGCCTTTGTCGAGCATTACCCGCCTGCCGCGCAATTGATGCGCGAAGGCGAACTGCTTGGCGACCTGAAAGGCGCGCCGTTGCGCTGCACACTCACCGGTGCCAAATGGAGCCGCCCCGGCCTCTTGGCCACCGGCGAGGCCGCCGGCAGCACTTACTCCTTCACCGGCGAGGGCATTGGCAAGGCCATGGAGACCGGCATGCTGGCCGCTGACGCGGTGCTGGCAGGCCGTCGCCAAGCCTGGGGCGAAGCCCAGGTGCGCGCGGCTTATGAGCAAAGCCTGCTGGCGCTCAAGCCCAAGTTCGATTTGTACGAGCGCGCCAACAAGGTCAATGCCCACCCGTGGTTGATCGACCTCTTGATCTGGCGCGGCAACAAGAGCGAGCGACTGCGTCGACGCATGAGCGGGGTCTTGAACGAGACCAGCAACCCAGGCAATTTGATCAGCCTGAAGGGCTTCAAACGCCTCTTCCTAGAAGGCTAGAAAGGGCCCGACCATGTGCCAATTGCTCGGCATGAATGCCAATGTGCCCACCGATGTGATGTTCAGCTTCACCGGCTTGGCGAATCGGGCCGATGAACACAAAGACGGCTTCGGCATTGCCTTCTTTGAAGGCCGGGGCCTGCGTCATTTTGTGGATCATCACAGCGCCCGCGTCTCACCCTTGGCCGAGTTGGTGCAGCGCTACCCGATCAAGAGCGACAACGTCATCGCCCACATCCGCAAGGCCACGCAGGGCCAGGTCTCCTTGGAGAACACACACCCCTTCCAACGCGAGTTGTGGGGTCGCTACTGGGTGTTTGCCCACAACGGCAATTTGAAGGACTTTGAGCCCCGCCTGCATGCGGCCTTCAAACCGGTTGGCCAGACCGACAGCGAACGCGCGTTTTGCTGGTTGATGCAAGAGTTGGCCAAGGCGCACTGCGATGTGCCCAGCATTCCCGAGCTGACCTGTACGCTGTCTGAATTGATGCCGCAGCTCAATGCCTATGGCACCTTCAATATGCTGCTCTCCAACGGCCAAGCCCTGTGGGCGCATGGCTCCACCCACCTGCATTACCTGCTGCGCGCCCACCCCTTTGGCCGGGTGCATTTGCAAGACGAAGACCTGAGCGTGGACTTTGCCGCGCACACCACGGCACAAGACCGGGTGGCCATCATCGCCACCGAGCCCCTCACCCGCGATGAGCCCTGGGTGGCTTTCCAGCCGGGCGAGTTGAAGGTGTTTGTGGGCGGCGCCTTGCAGACCTGCGCCAGCTGAAGCCCTCTGGCGCCCCATTCGACGCGGCATTCCGCCATTCGCCTCAGATGGGCTGCGCGCATGCCGCGCTGACCTAGACTGGCGGCCATGCGATGCAACTCCTCTTCCTCCGCGGATAAAGACCCACAAAAGCTCAAGCTCGATTGGAGCCAGTGGGTCTGGCCCGGCCCCCGGCGCATCTTCAGCGCTGAAGAGATGGCGCGTGCCGGTGAGCAGCCCTGGCCGGTGTCCATCGAGCACTATGTCTACGGCAATGTCGTGGTGCTGCTGGCCATCAACTACAACTTGATGCCGCGAGGCCTGGTCCTTTGGACCGTGCTTGCCGCCCTAGGCATGAGCTTCAGCGGCTTGTGGGTGGCCAAGTCCTTGTGGCGGCAGCCCACGCGAACCCGCTTGAACCTCTACACCCTGGGCGCGGTCTTTGCGATGCTGGGCTCTTTGCTGCTGCTGAAGTTCCAGCCTCTCGGTCTGGGCCCAGACTTGGATCGAACCGAGATGCGGGGGGTGATGCTGGCCTTTGTGGCGGCGGTGGTGCTGGCGTTGACGGCTTGGTTTTTTTTGGTCTTGATTCGGGTGCAGCAAATTGAATCGCGCTTGCGCGAGCTGGACGAGCAAGCGCAGCACCTGAAGCTGGCGCGCCGTTTGGCCACCGCGCAAATCCAGCCGCATTTCCTGTTCAACACCCTGGCCTCGCTGCAGCATTGGGTGGACACCCAAGACCCTCGCGCGGGCAGCACCTTGCGCTCCTTCACCCAATACCTGCGCGCCACCTTGCCGATGTTCGAGCGCGAGAGCTTGTCGTTGCAAGAAGAGCTGCACATCGTGCGCAGCTATTTGGAGGTGATGCAGGCGCGCATGGGCGCACGGCTGCAATGGCAGATCGAACAAAGCCCCGAGGTCGACGAGGCGCTGCCCTTGCCGCCCGGCCTGCTCTTGACCTTGGTGGAAAACGCCATTGGCCACGGCATTGAGCCCGCGCTGCGCGGCGGCCGCATCACGGTGAGCGCGAGTCAATCGAAGCCGGGCCAAGTGTTGATCGAGGTGCGCGACAACGGCGCGGGTCTGAGCGCTCAAGCCGAAGACGGTACCGGGCTGGCCAATTCGCGCGCCCGTTTGCAACAGCTGTATGGCGAGCGAGCCCGCTTGAGCTTGCTGCCCCTGTCCCCGGGCTGCTTGTCGCAGCTGCATATCGATTTGCAAGGAGCGCAGCCATGAGCCGTCATCCCACCCTCAAAGCCCTGATTGCAGACGATGAAGAAGGGCCGCGTGAGCAGTTGCGCGCGGCGCTCCTGCGGCTGTGGCCCGAGTTGGAGATCGTGGCCGCCAGTGAAAACGGCGTCGATGCCTGGGACGACTATCTGAGCCATGAGCCGGCACTGTGCTTTCTCGACATCCGTATGCCGGGTCTGAGCGGCCTGGAAGTGGCCAAGCGCATGAGCGAGCTGGCCAAGCCCCCCCAGGTGGTGTTTGTCACGGCCTATGGCGACCATGCCCTGTCGGCTTTTGAGGCCGGTGCGGTGGACTACTGCGTCAAGCCAGTGGAGGAGGCCCGCTTGGCGCAGGCCCTGCAACGCATTCGAGCGCGGCTGGCGATGGGCTCTACCAATGGCGTCGTCGCGGCAGGGCCCGCCGGCTCGGCCGCCGATCTGCAACAAATGCTCCGCGAGCTTTTGCCAGCGGCCAAGCCCAGCTCAAGGCCGATTCAGGCCTCCCTGGGGCGCGAGATCAAGCTGATTGCGCCCGACGAGGTCATCTACTTCGAAAGCGACAACCGCTACACCCGTGTCGTCTATCAAGGGGGCGAGGCCTTGATTCGCACCCCGCTCAAGGAGTTGCTGACGCAACTCGATGCCGAGCAGTTCTGGCAATTGCACCGCTCTGTTTTGGTCAACAGCCGCTGCATTGCCAGCGCCGTGCGTGTGGATGAAAACAGCATGCACATCACGCTCAAAGGCCGGGACGAAAAACTCCCGGTGTCCCGGCAGTTTCAGAGCTTGTTCAAGGGGCAATGAGGCTGCGCTGGGGCAGTCGCCGCGGAGTGCGGCGGGTGTGTTCTGGAGACGATGCGCAATTGCCTCTGCCGAAGCATGGAAAAGGCAAATTCCGTCAATTCATCACGAATGGGCGCTGAATTCATCGGAGGCCCGCCCCGGCCTGCGCTGCCTTGCTAGAGTTGGCGTCAGTTGACCACCGGGCACCATCGTTCGCCGGTGACACTCAACTGAGGGCAAACCCGTCGAAAGGCGGGGACGCAAAGCCACCGGCCTAACGCGCATCAGCGCCACGGCAGCGGGGTTGCCAAGCACCCATCACAGCGTGTTTGTCAGGCGATGCCCTCGCGCTTAGGTTTTTGGAGCGTGCGGGTCATGATGCAGTTTCCTCGTCCTCAATTTGGCCATATCGGGTCCAGCAAGCCAGCGCCGCTGGCGGTTTCGGCAGCAACTTTGTGTTTGTTGCTGAGTGCTTGTGGTGGTGGCGCCCAGCCGGAGAGCAGCGTTGAGCCCAGCGCTGCGCCTTTGGCCAGTGCCAGCAGTACCCTGACGCTTCAGCCGGAGGAACTGCCCAGTGCCGCAGCGCAACTGGAAGCGCGGCCGAGTTTTCATGTGGCGCCGGTACTCTTGGATGCGCCCAGCGATCAAGACATGGCCGACCCCAATGCGTCGGCACAGCTGGGGCCGCGCCAGCAAGCGATTCCTGCCGAGCTCAGCAGCATGTCCACACGCGGTTTGACGGTGCAGACCTTGGAGGCCTCGATGCGCCGCCAAGCCATGAGCGTCAAGGCCAGCGAAGCGGTCCGCCCCATGGCCGGCAGTGCGGTGGTCTCGACCTACACGCCGGCACAAATCCGCGCGGCCTATGGCCTGCCCGCCTTGCCCGTGGCCGGCGCCGCGCTGAGCCCCGCGCAAGCTGCTCAACTGGGCGCTGGCCAGACGATTTACATCGTCAACGCGATGCACAACCCCTCGGTGCAGGCCGAGTTGGCGGCTTTCAACCAACGCTTCGGTTTGCCGGCCTGCACCAGCAAGGCCTTGGCCAGCAATGTGGCCTTGCCTTTGCCCAAGGCATCCACGAATGCGTGCGAGTTCAGCCAGGTCTACAGCACCGCTGCCGGCGGCATGAGCGCCGTGGCACCGGCCTATAACGCGGGCTGGGCCACCGAGATTGCGCTGGATGTGCAATGGGCCCATGCGATTGCGCCGCTGGCCCGCATCGTCTTGATCGAAGCCCCGGATGCCACCCTCAACAGTCTTTTGGGCGGCATCAAGCTGGCCAATGCCATGGGGCCGGGCGTGGTGTCCATGAGCTTTGGCGCCAATGAAGGCAATTACACCGCCTCGGTGGATGCGGCATTCACTGCCGCCGGCATGAGCTATCTGGCGGCCACCGGTGACTCGGGCGCGGCGGTTTCCTGGCCGGCGGTTTCGCCCAATGTGTTGGCGGTGAGCGGCACCAGCCTCAGCTACAGCGGCAGTGGCTCGCGCAGCGAAGTCACCTGGACGGGCACCGGCGGTGGGGTCAGCGCCTACACCGCCAAGCCGGCCTACCAAAATTCGACCGTGCCCGGTATGGGCACCCCGCTGCGGCGCAGCGTGGCCGATGTGGCCTTCAATGCGGACCCCAACACGGGCCAATACGTGGCTGTTCAATCGAGCTCGGGCACGCTGAGCTGGATCAGTGCGGGCGGCACCAGCTTGTCCACGCCGCAATGGGCGGGCTTGTTGGCCGTGAGCAATGCGCAGCGCGTCTTGGCCGGCAAGCCCCTGCTGGGGGCGGCTCACAGCGCCCTGTACGGCAGCATCGCCAGTGTCCCCGGCAATTACTCCGCCGCGCTTGCCGACATCAAGTCCGGCGCCAATGGCAGTTGCAGCAGTTGCGCCGCAAAGATCGGCTATGACACGCCCACCGGCTTGGGCACGCCCAACACCGCCAGCCTGCTGAGCTTGCTCAGCGGCAGCAGCACCAGCCCCGTGGCCGCGGCGCCGGTGGTGACGCCGGCCAGCATCACGGGCAAGGTCGGCACGGCGCTGAGCTTCACCGCCTCGGCCAGCGGCGCCAATGCGCTGAACTTCAGCCTCGGCGCAGCGCCGGCAGGCCTGCAAATTTCGGCCAACACGGGCGTGGTCAGCTGGGCGGCGCCTGTGGCGGGCAGCTATGCGCTGACTGTGATCGCCACCGACACCAAGACCGGTTTGAGCGGGCAAGCGGTGTACAGCCTCAGCATTGCGGCGGCCCCGGCGGCCGTGGCGCCCACTGTGGCTGCCGCCACGCTGGCAGGCAAAGCCGGCGTGGCGCTCAACTACAGCCTGATCACCCAGGCCGCCAACCCACTGAGCTACAGCCTGAGCGGCGCGCCAGCCGGCATGAGCGTGAATGCCAATGGGGTGTTGAGCTGGAGCAATCCGGTGCTCGGCAACTACAGCGTGACGGTGACCGTCAAAGACAGCAAGACCGGCTTGAGCGCCCAGGCCGTGATCAGCGTGAAGATCGCAGCCGGTGCCCCCCAAATCAACGCAACCGCGCTCAGCGGCGTGGCGGGCAAGGCGCTCACCGGCAGCATCAGCGTGTCGGCGCCCGGCGCCACGGCCTTGTCGATGTCCATCTCGGGTGCGCCCCTGGGCATTATGTTTGCAGCCAGCGCTTCCACCGTCACCCTCAGCTGGGCCAAGCCCGTGCAGGGGACTTATGCCCTGAAGATTTTGGTTTTGGACAACACCGGGCAAACGGCCACGGCCACCTTGCCCATCACCATCGCCGCCAAATAGCAAGCAGTCGTTTCAGTGCGGGGTGGGCAGGGGAGTCCCCACCGCACAGGCGCGGGCTCTTGGGCACAATGCCTGCATCGCTTTCACCCGATGCAAAGAAGAACCGATGGCTGCGTTTCCTACTCCCCGCTTCGACGAGTTCTACCGGCACGAGCCGCTCACCGAGTTGTTGTTTGCCTATGCTGCGGCCTGCCCCAATCTGGTGT
Source organism: uncultured Burkholderiales bacterium (assembly GCA_945952065.1). Classification (GTDB taxonomy): domain Bacteria; phylum Pseudomonadota; class Gammaproteobacteria; order Burkholderiales; family Burkholderiaceae_C; genus Paucibacter_A. The sequence goes on from CAMFGY010000016.1 coordinate 14,009, forward strand.
CGGTGCGTTCCATCGGCCGCAGCCATGAAGGGCGCGATATCTGGGTGCTGGTCTTGACCAACACCGCCACCGGCGCCGATGTCGACAAGCCCGGCTTCTGGGTCGACGGCAATATCCACGCCGCCGAATTGACGGCCTCCACCACCTGCTTGTACTACCTGCATCATCTGCTCAGCCTTTATGGCAGCGATGCGCAAGTGACGCATTTGCTCGACACCCGGGTGGTGTACATGGTGCCGCGTTTGAACCCCGATGGCGCGGAGCTCGCGCTGGCGGAGCGGCCCCGCCACATTCGTTCCTCCACGCGCCCCTACCCGTATGACGAAGAACCCGTGGACGGCCTCACACTCGAAGACGTGGATGGCGACGGCCGCATGCTCAGCATGCGGGTGCCGGACCCGCATGGCCCCTACAAAAAACACCCCACCGAACCGCGCCTGCTGGTGGCGCGCGAGCCGGGCGAGTTTGGTGGCGAGTACTACCGCTTGTACCCAGAAGGCTTCATCAAGAACCACGATGGTTTGACGGTCACCGTCAACAAAGACCGTGAAGGCCTGGACCTGAACCGCAACTTCCCCAGCGAATGGCGGCAAGAGTACAAGCAGGTGGGCGCGGGGCCCTACCCGACCAGCGAGCCCGAGGTGCGGGCCATGGTGGACTTCATCAGCTCGCATCCCAATATCGGCGCGGGCATCAGCTATCACACCCACAGCGGCGTGATTCTGCGGCCCATGGGTTCGCAAAGTGATGACGACATGATCCCCGAGGATTTGTGGAGTTATCAGCGCTTTTCGGCCCTGGGTGAAAAGCACAGCGGCTATCCCGCCATCAGCATCTGGCACGACTTCAAATACCACCCCAAGGAAGTCATCACCGGCACCCAAGATTGGGTCTATGAGCACCTGGGCGCGCTGTTCTGGGTGGTGGAGATTTGGTCACCGAACAAAGAGGCCGGCATCGAAGGCTATAAATGGATCGACTGGTACCGGGAGCATCCGGTGGAAGACGATTTGAAGCTCCTGAAATGGAGCGACGAACACTGCGGCGGCAAGGCCTATGTGGACTGGAAGCCTTTTCATCACCCGCAGTTGGGTGACGTCGAGATTGGCGGTTGGGACAAGATGAACTTTTGGCGCAACCCACCCCCTTGGTTACGCGAGCGCGAGGCCGCCCGCTTCCCGGCTTGGATGAACCAGATCGCCTTGAGCCTGCCCAAGCTGGAGTTGTTGCGCACCGAGGTGCGCGCGCTCGGCCCGGACAGTTGGCGCGTGCGCATGGCGGTGGCCAACAGCGGCTATTTGCCGGCCTATGTGACCAAGCGGGCCTTGGAGCGCAAAGTGGTGCGTGGTGTGATGTTTGAGATTCTGTTGCCGGCCCAAGACCCGACGGTGAGTCTGGTCAGCGGCAAAGAACGCATGGAAGGCCCGCAGCTCGAAGGCCATGCGCCCAAAAACTCCCAGCAGGCCTTTTTGCCCAACCGCGAACTGACCGCCGACCGCGCCGTCGGGGAATGGGTGGTGCGCGCCCCCAAAGGCACCCGCCTGGCCCTCAGCGCCAGCGCCGAGCGAGCGGGCACGGTGCGCACGGAAGTCGTGCTCGATTGAGGGGGCGCTCTAGTTTGGCGTCATGGGCGGCAAAGTGCCCGGAGCGGACGTTGCTGGGGAGTTGGGTGCCGAGCGCCGCCGGGGGCGTAATTCCGCTCCTGTCCCCCGCCGTCGCCTTGCAGGCGCCGGCTCCTCCTTTACCTCGCGGAATCACACCCCCGACGCCACTCGGCAGTTCCACCGATGCGCGTCCTCGAAGAAGTAGCACGGCCGTGCTGGATCAGGACGCTTGGGGGCTCTGCGGCGCGAGGTAAAGGAGGAGACCCGGGCGCGAGCCCGGGGCGGGGGACTGAGCTCGGACTCAAGGCGTCCTGAGGACGGCTTGAGCCTCGCGAAGGGCTGGGCCGCTGGCCCAGACAGGAGCGACGTAGAGCCCCCAAGTGGCCTGATCGTCGCCCAAATCTAAGACTGCAATGGGCACATCGCGGCCACAGAGTGACGCTGAGAGTGAGTTGGGCTGTAGGGTCGAAGTGCTTTGTTCTACAAACGCCAGACTCGCCTGGGCTTCGGCGCAGCTTGGGTTCAAGGAGGCGTTGGAGTGGGGCTTGAGTTTGCCAAGACTGTTTCGGCGCGCAAGGCCTGTTCATCCAGCCAGACTTGCAGGGCAGGTGGCAAGTCTTGATGTTCAGCAGCATCGGGCCAAGGCGCTCCCGCGGCCAGCAGCGCCTGCAAGCAAGCCAGATAGTCGCCCCGGGGATGAGGCTGATGCGCTGCCGCAAACTGCAAGCTGCCCATCACATCGCCGCCATAGCCATTGACTTCCTGCCAGCTGGCACCCTGCGCCAGCAGCAACTGAACCAAGGCGGCGTCGCCATTGAAGGCGGCTTGGTTCAAGGCGCTGGCCTCCCAGTCGCCCTGTACCGACACCGGCCAACCCAGCGACAGCATCAGCGCGACGGCTGCCTTCGCCCCACGTTGCGCCTGGTCAGGCAAAAGGCGAAGCGCTTGTGGGCCGAGTTGCTTCAGCAGATTCGGCGCTTGGCCTAACAGTGCCTGGGCGCGGCTTGTGTCGGCGGCGGCGCAAGCGGCGAGGAATTCTTCTTCGATCGAGCCCAGCTCGGGCAAGGCGCCGTGAGCCGCCAGCAAGGCCAGCGCCTCTCGCTCACCCAAGAGCGCGGCCAAGGTGGCAGGTGTGCGCCCCTGGGCGTCGCGCGCGGCGAGGTCCGCGCCATGCTCCATCAAACGCTGCATGCAGGCGCTGGAGCGGCCGCGGCGCAAGGCATGGTGCAGGGCGCGGGCGCCTTCGGGCCCGGCTTCGTTGACGTCGGCCCCCAGGCTCAGCGCCAGATCCAGGCCAGCCAGGTCTTCAAAGTCCAGCAGGCGCAACAGCGCATTCGTGCCTTGCCAACGTACGCCATGGGCGTGCAGCTGGCGGATTTGCACTGCGGCACGCGCTCGGTCGGGGTCTTCGCATGCGTGGTACAGCGATTCGCCATCATTGGGTTCGGCGCCAGCCGCCAGCAGGGCGGCGGCGAGTGCCGGGCTTTGCGCGCGCGCGATGGCGCCGTACAACAGCGGCAAGCGGGGCGGCGCGCCGCTGCCGGGCTCAGGGGGCAGCGCCGGGTCGGCAAGGCGCAAAGCATTCAACTCGGCCGGGTTCAAGGGGGCGAGCAAGGCTTGCGCGCAGCGCAGCAGACCGCTGGCCCAGGGCTCACCCAGACGATGCAGGCTGGAGAAGCACACATAGGCCAAGGCCGGGGCGTTGAAAGGCGGCAGGCATTGCGTGGCGGAGGGCGGCCTGGGCAGCGCATCCAGATCGCCCTGCACCAGGGCCAGAGCTGGGCGCAAAGCCTCTGGGCAGCGCCCTTGCAGGTGCTGCAACAGGGCGAGGGCGCGCTCGGGCTGCGGGGCATCCCAGCCGCGCCCCAGGCTCAGGGCCAAGACCCGTTCGATGAGGGCCTGGCTGTCGCCCAACTCTCGGGCCAGTTGTTGCGCTGCGACGGTGGCTTGCAGTGCGGGCCAGCTGGGGAAGCCCAGCTCGCGCGCGATCACCAGCTGAGCCTGGCTGAGTTTGGGTTTGTGCTCGCCCGCGCCAAGGCGGTAGGGGGCGACGCGTGCCAGGCTGCCGGGTTCACCGGCCTGCCAGGCGCGCAGCAATTCGCGCGCTTGTCGTTTGAGTTGCTGCAGATCGGCTTTGGCGGGCAGCGCTCCGCGATCAGGGTTCGTCATTGGAGACCTCCATGCGTTGGATCAGCCTGCGATCCGCGCCATCAGGCCGCACAAAGGCGTCAATCGAAACGATGAAGATCGAGCGGCGCGGTGCGGCGCATTGCCGCTGGCGCGCTCGTCCGGGTGGGCTCAGCCCTGTCTGCGGATCCAGCAGCGCCCCGGTGGGCGCTGTGGCCGGCAGTGTGCCATAACGCGGCGGCTTGGCGGTTGCTTTTTTTAGCGGCTTGCGCGGCGCTCAATGACGCGGCTGTTGGTCTTGTTCGGCCGCTGCCTCTTGCGCTGCGCGCCAGAGCCGGGCCGGCACAAAGCTGCGCAACTGATGCAGGGCGCGCTCGATCAGGGCCGGGTGCAATTCATGGCCGATATCAGGCAGCACGTCGGCCGTGATGTCGGCCCCTAACTGCACGAGTCGACGGGCGGCTTGCACCTGATCCTGGTAGGGCAAGATCGGGTCAAGCTGGCCGTGCAGCAGGTGCAGGCTGACCTCGTGCGGCGCATGCGCGGGAGACGCGGCATAAGCGCCGCCAAAGGCCAGCACCCGGCCGGCCAGTTGCGCCTCGGCCTGCACTGCTTCCAAGGCCATGATGGCGCCTTGCGAAAAGCCGGCCAGCGCGACCCGTTCCCAAGCCATATCGAATTGCTCGGCCCAAGCGCGCACGGTGGCCACAAAGCCGGGCAGGGCGGCGGCAACGCGCTCGGCATGGTTGTCGTCATTGGCGCCTTGCAGCGAGTACCACTGCTGGCCACGCGCCGCTTCGGCTTGCGGGGTGGGCGGCAGATAGGCCTCGGGCCCATGCAGGGACACCACCGCCGCCTGCGGGTACTGGGCTCGCAAGGCTTGCGCCAAGGGGCGCATTTGCGAGGCATCGGCCCCGGCGTCGTGCAGCAGCAAGAACAACAGTTCGGGCAGGCCTTTGTCGGGCAGCAGGGCGAGGGCTTGGGAGCGTTGCGGCGTCGTACTCACGCCGTCATTGTCTCTTGCCTGCGCGTCGGCTGCTTGCAGACTGGGGCTCAGCTGCGCGTTTGGTCGTTGTCGCGATGGCCGATCAGGCGCACCAGGGTGGCGCGCAGCTTGGGCGCATCGATGGGTTTGGTCAGGAAGTCGTTCATGCCTGCCGCCAAAGCCTCGTCGCGCTCGGATACCAGGGCGGCGGCGGTCAAGGCCACGATGGGTAACTCTTCCGCGTTGTAGCGCTTGCGCACCTCGCGCGTGGCCTCATGGCCGCCCATCACCGGCATTTGCACATCCATCAGCACCGCATCAAACGGCTTGCCCATGCTGGCGGCCGCAAAAATGGCTTCCACCGCTTGACTGCCATCGTTCGCTTGCGAGACCTCCAAGCCCCAGGCCTGCAGCTGGGCCACGGCAATCATCATATTGACCGGGTGGTCTTCCACCATCAACACGCGCAGGCCCTGCAGGTCTTCGTTGTTGCGGGCCTCGCGCGGCTGGCTGGAGATGGGTGTGGGCGCGGCCGGCAGGGGCAACTCGGCCCAGAAGGTGGAGCCCTGGCCGAGTTGGCTGTCCACTCCGACCTCGCCGCCCATCAGCGTGGCTAACTCGCGGCAGATCGACAAGCCCAGGCCCGTGCCGCCAAAACGGCGCGTGGTGGATTCGTCCGCCTGGGTGAAGGCTTGGAACAGCCGTTGGTGCATCTCGGGGGCAATGCCGGGGCCGGTGTCGCTGACCTCGATGCGGACTTTGTCTTGACCCAGGCTGCGCACATGCACGGCCACCGAGCCTGCCGAGGTGAACTTCAGCGCATTGGACAAATAGTTGCTAAGGATTTGGCGGATGCGCACCTGATCGCCCACCACCCAGGCCGGCACGGCCTCGTCCACTTCAATCTTGAAGGCCAGCTTGTGCGCCTGCGCCAGCGTCAGATAGGCCATGCGCATGGTGGCCAACATATCGCGCAGGCCAAAGGGGGCGGCCTCCAGCGTGAGCCGGCCGGCTTCGATCTTGGACAGATCCAGAATGTCCGAGATCAGGCCCGACAGGCTCTCGGCGCTGTCCAGCATCTGGTCCAGGTATTCACGGCGGGTTTGCTCGTTCAAATCGGGCTGCTGCAACATGCGAGCCAGACCCAGCAAGCCGTTCAAGGGGGTGCGGATTTCATGGCTGGTGTTGGCCAAGAAAGCGCTCTTGGCGCGGCTGGCGGCCTGCGCCTCGTCCTTGGCCTGAGCCAGCGCGGCTTCGACGCGGCGGCGCTCGGTGATGTCTTCCAGAATCCAGATCGTGCCGCCACGGCTGGGGTGATTCGGGTCCACAGCCTTGGCCAGCAGACGGCACAAAAAGCTGCTGCCATCGCGGCGCCGCATCAGGCGCTCGATCTCGACCTGCTCGCCCGCGGCCAAGCGGGGGCCGAGTTCTTCGCCAATCGCAAAGTACTCTTCCTTGCTGGGCCAAACCAGGGAGCCATGTTGACCGATCAAGGCGCCGCTGGGCCAGCCAAACATTTCTTCCACCAAGCGGTTGACCTGCACGAAATGCTGGTCGCGCGTCAGCGTGATGCCAATCGAGGCGTTTTCCAGAATCGCCTGATGGACCAGTCGGGTGCGCTCCGCTTCGGTGACGTCGCGGGCATTGATGACCAGGTATTGCTGGCCGTCCATGGCAAAGGGCGCGGCCGACATCAGCATCGAGATGGGCTCGCCGGACTTGGTGACAAAGGTCACCGGCAGCTCGGTGACACGGCCATGCAGGCGCACGCCCTCGAGTACGCGGTCGCGGTCTTGCGGGTCTTTCCAGACGCCCAGCTCATCGGCGGTGCGGCCCAGCACCTCATCGCTGCTGTAGCCGCTGAGGCGCTCAAAAGTCTTGTTGACCATGGCGTAGCGGCCCGAGCTGAGTTCGGTCAGCGTGATCACATCGGGGCTGGTGGCCACCAGGTGCGAGAGCAGCCCTTCCGAGCGCCGCAGCGCCTCTTGCGCGCGCGATTGCTCGGTTTGGTCAATGAAAAAACTCAGGGTGGCCGGGCCGCTGGCGGCATCCACCCGCACACTGGTGGCCGACACCAGACGGCGCCGCCGCGACAGCGTGCGCAGCCGGAACTCCGCCATCGGCAGCATGGCGCCAATGGGCATGGCCTCGATCTTGCTGGCGCGCTGGCGGGCCCGCTCGTCGTCACCGGGCTCGTAGTGGGCGAACAAGTCCTGGCCGATCATGCTGCTGCGTTGGGTGTAGCCAAACATGGCCATGGCCGCCGGGTTGGCGTCCAACACCCGTCCCCAGCGATGCAACACCAACGGGCTGGGCGAGCGGCGGAACAATTCGCGGTAGCGGGTTTCGGTGGCGTGGATGGCTTTTTCGGCCTGCACTTCTTCAGTGACATCACGGCCCACGCCCCAATAGCCGCGGAAGTTGCCTTGCGAATCAAAGCGAGGTTCGCCGCTGATCGAGACGTAGCGAATGCTGCCATCCGCGCCGCGGCGCCGCGCCACCAAGCCATGGAAGGGGCGGTGCGACTCCAGGTCGGCACGGTGTGCGTCCATGTCTTCATCGGACAAACCGATTTGCTCCACCTCCCAAGGCGTTTTGCCCAACCGGGCTTGCAAATCCAAGCCCGACTTGCCCGGCTTGTCTTCGGCCAGATGGGTGAAGCGATAGTCGCGGTTCATCTCCCAATACCAATCCGCCGCCATGCTGAGCAGGCCGCGAAAACGCGCATTGCGTTCGGCCGCTTCCTTGGTCGAACGCTGCACCATGCGCAGCATGGCGTAGCCCACCACCAAACCCGCCAGCAGCAGCGTGGCATGCGAAAGCGTGCGCAACAGCAGGGAATTCAGCGCCATCGGCGAGCTGCCCCAGCCGGCGTTTTCAGCCAGGGCCAGGCCCAGCACGCCCAGCAGCCCGAGGCCGGTCAATGCCAAGCCGGTGCGCTGCCCCAGCATGGCGGTGGCAAAAGCCACCAGCAGGGCCATCACCGGCAAGCTGATCGAATAAAGCCCGGTGGCGCGAGACACCGCGATCACGACCGCCAAGCCCATCAAAAGACCCAGCAGCGTGAACACGGCCGCTGAGCCCAAGCGACGGGGCAGCTTCCACAGGCACAGCCCGCTGATCAAGGCGGTCAGGGCAGCCATGGCCGGGGGCAGCAGGCCTTGCAGTGGCTCGTGATCCTGGCGGCCCAAGAGCAAGACGGCAAAAGCCAGCAACAAAATAATGGCCGAAGCGCCAATGAAGAGCCGGATGGAATGCCAGCGCACCTTGCGCTCCAGCAGGGTGTGCTGTTCGCCTGGGGGCAGGTCATGCCCCACCAGGCTGCTCAAATCATCGAGGGAATCCTTGCTCACAATACCGACCGCTCCGCGACTACAGCGCATGCCAAGACTGGCCCTTGGCAAAAGCGAGCAGTCTCCCCGACAACTGGGGGCTTGACCATGAGGGCAGGCCCGGAAAAGCGGTGCTTATCGACGCTGGGTGCGCATTGTGCGCATTTGTGTGCATTTGTGCGCAGCTTGGCGCTTGCAATTTCCGCGTGTTCTTCCGCTCACTCAGGCCTTGCGGGCCTGGTTCAGCTGTTCACGGGTTTGCTGCGCCACCCGGCGTGCCGCCGCCGCAAAGTCCTCGCCTGCGCTGGCGTAAAGCACCGCCCGCGAGCTGCTGACAATGATGGGCGCACCCACGCGCCAGCCGGCTTTGACGGTGGCTTCAGCATCGCCGCCCTGGGCGCCGACGCCTGGAATCAGCAGCGGCAGCGTGGGCGCCAGCTCGCGCACCCGAGCGATCTCGCCGGGGAAGGTGGCGCCCACCACCAGGCCGAGTTGGCCATTCTTGTTCCAATCGGTCTGCGCCAAACGGGCCAGGTGCTCATACAGCTTGGGCGTGCCGGGCACATCGGCCAGACGCTGGTTTTGCCAATCGCTGCCGCCGGGGTTGGAGGTGCGGCACAGCAGGATGGCGCCTTTGTCGGGGTAGCGCAGATAGGGCTCCAGGGTGTCAAAGCCCATGAAGGGCGAGAGCGTCACCGCATCGGCCTGATAGCGCTCGAAAGCCTCTTTGGCGTATTGCTCGGCGGTGGAGCCGATGTCGCCGCGCTTGGCATCCAGAATCACCGGCACCTGCGGCGCCACGCGTTTGATATGGGCCATCAGCTGCTCGAGCTGGGCTTCGGCGCGGTGGGCGGCGAAGTAGGCGATCTGCGGTTTGAAGGCGATCACCAAGTCCTTGGTGGCGTCGACGATGGCCGCGCAGAAGTCATAAATGCGCGAGGCGTCGCCCTTCCAGGTGCCCGGGAACTTGGCCGGTTCCGGATCCAGCCCCACACACAGCAGCGAGTCATTGAGGCGTTCGGCGGCGTGGAGTTGCTGGATGAAATTCATGGCGATCCTGGGCTTGGTTTAAGGTGTCGTATTGTCCAAGGTTTTGTCCATCGGGGGGTTCGATGTTTGTCTTGACGACCGAAAGATTGCGCCTGCGCTGGTTTGCGCCCGGCGACGAGGCGCATGTGCTGGCCCAGCTTCAAGAAGACTCCTGGAAGCGCAATATCAGCGACCCCGGTGTGCATGATTTGGAAGGGGCGAGCCACTGGATGCACAGCAAGCTGATCGAGCTGTACTGGCGCTCCGGCCTGGGTCTGTGGCTGGTGGAGCGACGCAGCGATGCGGTGCCGGTGGGCATGTGTGGGCTCTTGCAGCGGGAGTACCTGCCGGTGCCGGACATTGGCTATGCCTTCTTGCCGCAGTTCTGGGGCCAGGGCTATGCCCGCGAGGCGGCCCAGGCTTGCGTGGCCTATGCCCGCGAGGCGTTGGGCGAGCCCCGGCTGATGGCGACTACAGCCACCTTCAACGACGCCTCGGGTCGTTTGCTTGAATCGCTGGGCCTGCGCTATGTGGAGACGACTCAGTTCGAGGGCGTGGAAGGCTTGAGCAAGGTCTACGACAGCGGCCTGGCCGCCGCGCCGCTCAGCGAGGAGCAGCAAATCGAAGATCTGTTGCGGCGCTTCTTTCGTGTCTTCAACAATCAAAACGGCCGGCTGCCGACTCTGGCGGCCTTGCCCTATCTGATGCTGCCGCAGGCCTTGATCTGCCGTGGCGACGACAGCGGCTTGCAGCAGATGACGCTGCAGCAGTTCGCCCTGCCGCGCTATGAGTTGCTGATGGGCGGGCGTTTGCAGCAGTTCGATGAATCCATCACCGAGCAGCGCATCGACCGCCAGGGGCGCATCGCCCAAGCCTGGTTGCGCTACCGCAAAGCCGGTGTTTTGGATGGGCAGGCTTTTGAAGCCTATGGACAAAAAACGGTACAACTGGTGCAGACCGGCCGACGCTGGCAGATCGCCGCCGTGGCATGGGAAGATCTCCGCTGAAACTACACTCGCGCGACCGCTGAACTGCCAAAGACCCCGTCATGACAAATGAAAGCCCCGCCAGCGCTGCCCGCATTTTGTTGATCGAAGACGACGAGCGCCTGGCCGAATTGGTCTCGGACGCGTTGACGCGCGCCGGCTACGCGGTCAGCCATTGCGCCAATGGCGTGGAGGGCGAAGCACGCATGCGGGCCGAAGCCTTTGATGTGGTGCTGCTGGACGGTCATTTGCCCGGTAAAGACGGGTTTGATGTGCTGCGCGATGTGCGGCGCGACTTCAAGGGCCGCATCGTCATGTTGACCGCACGCGATGACGACATCGACCAAGTGCTGGGCCTGGAAGGCGGCGCCGATGACTACATCACCAAGCCGGTGGCGCCGCGTGTGCTGATGGCGCGCCTGAAGGCCTTGCTGCGGCGCGAGCCCGCCGGGGGCAGCGAGGCCGCCGCCAGCGATGAACTGCGTTTTGGCGACTTGGTGATCAAGCCCAGTGCGCGCGAAGCCCGTCTGGGCGAGGCCTTGATCGAGTTGACCACCGCCGAGTACGACTTGCTGTTTTTCTTGGCCGAGCGAGCCGGCAGCGTGGTGACCCGGGAAGACATCATGCAAGGCCTGCGCGGCATTGAGTTTGACGGCTTGGACCGCGCCATCGATGCCCGGGTCTCGCGCTTGCGCCGAAAGATTGGCGACGATGCGCAAGCCGCCTCCCGCATCAAGACCGTGCGGGGTCAGGGTTATCTTTTTGCCAAAGACTGACCTCGCATGAGCTCGTCGCAGCGCCCTCTGGGTCAGGCCATCGATTCGCCGATGACCCGGGTGGCGCTGGGCATCGGTCTGGTGGTGATGGCCTTGGTCTTGTTGGTGCAGGCCTTGCTGATGCTGGCGGTGGATGGGGTCACCGACGACTATGTGCGGCGCTTTATGCGCGGCACCGTCGACATGCTGGTCAAGGAATTGGCACCGCTGGACGCCGCTGCGCGCCAGCAGCGCGTCAAAGTCTTGGATGAGTTGTTCGCTTACCCCGTGGTGATCGTGCCGGCCAGCGAGCTCAAGCCCTCGGAGCAGCGCCAGCTGCAAGCGGGGGAGTTGTTGGTGCATGGCTTCAATCGCAAGGTCTATGCCGCTTTGCCCACCTTGCCTACCGCCGTGACATCTGAAGGACCGCAGGCCTTGCCGGTCCAACAGGTGCTGCGCCTGGGGCCCTTGAACGCCGATGACCATCCGGGCAATGAGCTGCGGTTGCCGCGCGAGCTGTGGATGCAGCTGGCGGCCGCACTCAGCCTGGCCTTGTTGGTGTTTGGTCTGGCGGCTTGGCTGCTGCGCCCGATTTGGCGCGACATTCGCGCGCTGCAGCAGGCGGCTGATGACATGACGGCCGGGCGTTTTGACAGCCCGGTGCCTGAGCCCGAGAGTCGCTTGTTTGCCCCCATCGCCGCTGGCGCACGCGCCACCTTGGAGCGCCTGGCCGCGGCCCTGGCCACGCAGCGCGAGCTGACCGGCGCGGTCTCGCATGAGCTGCGCACGCCTTTGGCGCGGCTGCGCTTTGCCATCGACGCCTTGGTGGACGAAGACGACCCGGCCCGGCGCGAGCTGGCGGTGCAAGCCTGTGACCGCGACATCGATGAACTCGACGCCTTGATCGACACCAGCCTGATGCTGGCGCGCTTGGACATGGGCGCTTTGCAGGCGCAATGCGAGGCCGGGGATTTGCGAACCTTGCTCATGAGCGAGGCGCAAAGCCTGGCGCCTTTGTTGGAGGGCCGCGCTTTGCAAACCGAGTTGGCAGGCCTGCCCGATGCCGTGCGTTTCGATGGCCGCTTGTTGCCCTATGGCTTGCGCAACGCTTTGCGCAACGCCGCCCGCCATGCGCGCAGCCGCATCGCCCTGAGTGCCTGGGTCGAGGCGGGTCAGCTGCATCTGGCGGTGGACGACGATGGCGAAGGCGTCCCCGAAGCCCAACGCGAAGCAGTGTTCACCCCCTTCAAGCGACTGGACCGCGCCAAAGAACGCGGCAGCCACGGCTTCGGCTTGGGGCTGGCGATTGTGCGCCGGGTCGCCGAAGCCCATGGCGGCGAGGCCTTGATGCAGGCCGCGCCCGGCCTGGGCGGCGCGCGTTTGCTGATGCGCTGGCCGCTCAGCTGAGCGCTGGTGAGGTTTGCAACAAGGGGTCAGTGCTTGCCGAGGCGCTCCAACTCACGCTCCGCCATGAAGTATTCATTGAACTCGACGACCCCAGTGGCCAAGCTCTTTTTCAGCAAATTGCGAGCCTGAGCGGTGTCTTGGTCCAGCAGCGCTTTTTGCGCGGCGTAGAAGTACAACTCGCATTCCCGGCCTCGGTCCGCCTGACCTTTGTTTTTGCTCGCAGCCAAAGCTGCAGCTAGATTGATCTCTCCTTGCATCAGTTGCAACACCGGATTCGGCCAGCTTTCACTCCGGTCGGCAGCCGGTCTTGACCCCAACAGTTGAAGAGCCGCATTCCCGTCTTGCCCGGCCTTGCGGGCGCTGAGGTAAAGCCAAATGCTGGCGTAGCCCCGCTCTCGCTCCGCAGGAGACTTCAAGAGGTCTTGAAACTCGATTTGAGCCAAATCGGCCCTCCCTTTGAAGTAGTTGGCGTAGGCCCGGGTGTAGCGGCTGCTGCTGTTGTGCGGCGCCAAGGCCAGAGCCTGATCTGAGTGCTCGATGGCCCGCTCGTCTTGGCGGCTGATCAAGGCGTTGACGGCTGCGGCGGCATGGGCCTCGACATTGTTTTCATCCAGTTGCAGGGCTTCTTTCAAATCGGCCTCGGCGCGCGCCGCTTGGCCCAAATGATCTTTCTGAATGGCTCGCTCCACCAGGGTTTCACTTCGAACCTTTGGCGGCAAGCGATTCAATTCCAACAATTTGTCCATCACCAGCAACCGCGCGTGTGCGTCGGCTTGTGCTTGAGTCAAGACCTTGAGTTGGCCGCGCTTGGCGCGCTCACCTTGCGCACTCAACTCGTGTCGCAAAGCCGTGACTTGGGAGGGGGACAGCGCGGGAACCATGACACTGTTGGCCAGACGCGGAGCGACTTTGGTGACATGGTCCCGGTAGCGCGTCCATTGCCCAGCGGGCAGCACGTCTTGCAAGATGCTCACTTCGCCGCTCAGGCTTTGCTGGCGTGCGTCATTTTGATAGCGGATGCCCAGCTTGAAATATTCGTTACTGTCGTCAAAGCGGGTGTCGCCGGGGGTGCTGTAGAGGTCTTCCGAAAACTGGAAGCGAACTTGGTGTTCATACCTTCCGGGCTGCTGCAGGCGCATGGCCAGTGTGCGCGGCGTTTGGTCTGGCAAGCGCAAGGCAGACACAAGGTTGGGGAAGGCGAAGCTACCGACCAAGTTGCGTTTCTCAGGGAAGCGCCAGAAGTCACCGGTGCGGAAATTGATTTTGATCCGCACTGCATTGAGCTCTTGAAGGCTGGGATCCTCGTCCCAGACCAAGCCGCCCTCTTGCGTCAACATTGGATAAAACCGCAGGGTTTCAGCCACCAGCAAATTTCGGAAGTCTTGCTCGGGCATATTGGACTTGGCTTCACGCACACGCTCGGCCAATTCGCCATAAAACGTTGTGCTGGAGCGCAGCCAACCGGGTTCTGACAAATTCGGAAACTCAAAAAGATCCTGTGTTGTCACACGCAATTGATCGGCCCCCTGGGGGAGTTCTTGCAACTGTGCTTTGGTCTGTGCCGGCAAGCCGTAGCCCAAGCCCAGCGTTTGGCGGTGCTTTGCCTCGCCACTTTGTAGCGAGCGAGTGGCGTCCAGCCAAAGTGTCTCTCCTTCGATGGATGTGCGGACGATGGCGTGGTCAAAAGCCAGAGGGCTAGGTAAGCGGTGAAGGACCTGGTTTCGGTGCGCCAAAGAAACCAAGCTCGCTTGACTTTCCACGCCAAGGGCGCGCAACAAACTGACCAAGAGTGCAGCTTTGTCTTTGCAATCTCCAAAGCGCTGACGCAAGACGGTTTCGGCCGTGGCTGGTTGGTGCGAGTTGACGCCGTTCTCTGTGCCGAAATAGCGCACCTCCTGCTGTACAAAGTCGAGCGCCAAGCGCAGGCGCTGCGCCGGCGACGCAGCTTTGGCTTTGATGGCTTGTGCCTGTTCTTCCAAGGCCTTGGATGGCAGCATGGCGCGTTGAAACAGCTGCTCTGCCCATTGGGCAACATCCGCCCAATCAGCGAATTCACTCAGCTGGATCTGGTCTTTGTAGAGCTCGCTGGAAGGGCTTAAAGGGTCATAGCGGAATTGCGCGATTTGCTGGCCTTCGAACAAGGTCTCGCGCCAACCATCCGCCAGCATTCTCTCGCTCACTTTGATGTGGGCGGCATCAATGCGATGGCGCACCGCGCGTTGCGACCCACTCAAAAGTCGGAACTGAAACTTGGCGATAGGGCCACTGCTGGAGCTGGCCCATTCTTGATCTACGAAGCGGCCTTCAAAGACGGGGTTGTCACCGATCAGGCTATAGGCATATTCGACCCGGTCACCCACCCTCAGATCCTCGAGCACGATGGAGGCCGTCATCCGGCCATCGACGATCTGGCGCTCCAACTGAGTCTCGCGGTGCAAGAGCTTGATCTGTTTGCGGTCCAGTTTGGCGAAGCGCTTGCCCTCGCGCCAGACGTCGACCTTGTGCATCACCAGCTTTTGGTAGCTGGGGTCGAAGTCCACCTCGATCTGCGCCGCGTTTTGTAAACCCGCACTGTCGTTGACCTGGCGGATCTGCCGGCTGAAGCGTTGGACTTGTCCAGCCTCAAGGCGTGTTTGCCTATCGATCAACAGCACTTGCACGGAGGCGGACGGCAAGCCCTGGGTGTTGCCTTCGTTCAGGGCGCTGACCCAACCGGGTTGAGGGGCGAGGCCGAAACCTGGGTCGGCCGCGGCTTGAACTTTGCTGGCCACAGGTTTGCTGCTTGGCTTGCTGACAGGAGAGGTGGCGGCTTGAGCGCCCATGACTGCCAAGCTGGCGAGAGCCGACAGCAAGAGTTGCCCCGCTTTGTAACTGATCCGAGCAAGATAGCTGGATGGTGGCTGACGGTCGTTCCAAGTGACGGGCCGGGTCCCGCGGGTCGATGAGCGAAAACGCATGAGTAGCACTCCCTGTGCATGATGTTTGGCGGCAATTATGGGAGTGATTCACGCAGGGTCAGCTCAGGGCTTGACCGAGCCTTTGGGGGGCAAAGGGGATTGAAGTTCGGTTCGAAGAAAGGGTGTCTTCGAGCGCCCCGCGATCGGACCGGCGTCGTGCCGATGTCTGTGGATCAGATCTTACGGGCCAGGTTTCAGCTTGGGGCTGGCGATTGTGCGCCGGGTGGCCGAGGCCCATGGACCGTGCCACTGCCGCTCAAGGGCGGGGCACATGCACCAGTCGCGCCAGCTGCCGCAGCTGCCTTTCGCGGCGCACCCAGGCGATGCCGGCCAAGCCCAGCAAGAGCAGGGCATAGCTGGCGGGCTCGGGCACCGGCTTGGCGATCACGCTGACCGAGCCGGTAAAGCCGGTCGATCCGCCCAGCAGCTGGCCCGTGACTTGGATGGTTTGCGGCGCGGCACTCCACACCGTGCTGTTGAAGAGCCACAGATCGGCGCCCCCCAGACCGGGGTAGGTCTGATCGACCAAGGGCTTGAAGCTTTGCCCGCCCAGACTCGCGCCGCTGATGTCAAAACCGCTTTGTCCGAGGAAGTTGGACGAAAGCAGCACCGTCAGGCCGCCGAGCTGCATGCCGGCGAAAGGGCTCAGGTCCAGCACAAAGCTGTGGGTGCCGCTGCTGAGCGCGCTGAAGCTGCCTGACCAGCTGTCCACGCCGTTGAAACTGAGCGTAATGGGTGTGGTCTGCACCGGCCCGGCCCAGCTGAAAGCGGACGACAAGCTCAAGAGGCCGGCGGCGAGAAGAGGGCGCGATGTAGACATGGCAGGGCTCCAGAGACCAAGAAGTCGGTGCATTCAAAGGATGGAGGCCTTGAATGCTGGAGCTTCATTCTGGGCAGCACCTGGCCCGCTGTCTGTGCCCAAAGCGTGCTGGCTTTGTGACCGTTTGTGATGAGGCCGAAAAAAAGCGCCCATGAGGGGCGCTTCTTGGCGGCTGCTGAGTTTTGCTCAGATCTTGCGGGCCAGTTCTGCGGCCTTGCCGGTGTAGCTGGCCGGGGTCATGGCCAGCAGATGGGCCTTCTCGGCCTCGGGGATTTCCAGTCCGCTGATGAAAGCGCGCACGCCTTCGGCGGTGATGGCCTTGCCGCGCGTCAGCTCCTTCAGGCGCTCGTAGGGGTTGGGCAAGCCGAAGCGGCGCATCACGGTCTGGATCGGCTCGGCCAGCACTTCCCATGCAGCGTCCAGGTCGGCGGCCAGGGCGGTTTCGTTGACTTCCAGCTTGTCCAGGCCCTTGAGCAGCGACTCATAGCCCAGCACCGCGTAACCGATGGCCACGCCCATATTGCGCAGCACGGTGGAGTCGGTCAGGTCGCGCTGCCAGCGGCTGATCGGCAGCTTCTGGCTCAGGTGGGTCAGCAAGGCATTGGCCAGGCCGAAATTGCCTTCGGCGTTCTCGAAGTCGATCGGGTTGACCTTGTGCGGCATGGTCGAGGAGCCGATTTCGCCCGCGACGGTGCGCTGCTTGAAATAGCCCAGCGAGACATAACCCCAAACATCCCGGGACCAGTCGATCAAGATGGTGTTGGCGCGGGTGATGGCATCGAAGAGCTCGGCCATGTAGTCATGCGGCTCGATCTGGATGGTGTAAGGGTTGAAGCTCAGGCCGAGTTGTTGTTCGATCACACGCTGGCTGAAAGCTTCCCAGTCGAACTCGGGCCAGGCGCTCAGGTGGGCGTTGTAGTTGCCGACGGCGCCATTCATCTTGGCCAGCAGCTTGACGTCGGCAATACGGGCTCGGGCATTGCGCAGGCGCGCCACCACATTGGCGACTTCTTTGCCGACCGTGGTCGGGCTGGCGGTCTGGCCGTGGGTGCGGCTGAGCATGGGCGTGGCCGCCATGGCGTGGGCCATGGTCGTCAGCTTGGCGATGATGCGGTCGAGGGTGGGCAGCAGCACCTCGGCGCGTGCATGGCGCAGCATCAGGCCGTGGCTGGTGTTGTTGATGTCTTCGCTGGTGCAAGCGAAATGCACAAACTCGCCGGCGGCCTTCAATTCGGCATGGGCCTCGAAACGCGACTTCAACCAGTACTCGACCGCCTTGACGTCATGGTTGGTGGTTTTTTCGATGTCCTTGATGGCTTGCGCATCGGCTTCCGAGAAGCGGGTCACCAAGCCGCGCAGCAGGCCGCGGGCGGCTTCGCTCAAGGGCTTGAACTCGGCAAAACCGGCATCCGACAAGGCGATGAACCATTCGACCTCGACCTGCACGCGGCGGTGCATCAGGCCGAACTCGGACAGCAGCGGCCGCAGCGGCGCAACACGTGAGGCGTAACGGCCGTCCAAGGGCGAAAGGGCGCTGATCGAGGAAAGGGCGGCATTGTTCATGGCTGGGGGCGGCTGGAGACCGCTTTGAATGGGGGGTGAAGCAGCCGGGCATTTTATCCGCCGAGCTTTCGGGCCCCCACATACAGGCCGGGCGCTGCTCTGACGCGGGGCGTTTTGATGCGTCGAAAACCGGTCGCTATATGCCCGAGATCGGCCTATTTGTACAGGACGAGTTGCAACATCGCCGTGGCTAGAATGGTTTCAACAGAGGCGATTCACAGCAACAACCATGAAATTAATCGGATCACTCACCAGCCCCTACGTTCGCAAGGTGCGCATCGTGATGGCCGAGAAGAAGCTCGACTATCAGTTGATTCTCGAGGACGTCTGGAACAGCGACGCCATTCTCAAAATGAACCCCTTGGGCAAGGTGCCTTGCCTGGTGATGGAAGGGCAAGATTCGATCACCGGCGCGGTGTTTGACTCCCGCGTGATCGTCGAATACGTCGACACCTTGTCACCGGTGGGCAAGCTGATCCCTGAGCGTGGCCGTGAACGTACCGAGGTGCGCACCTGGGAGGCGCTGGCCGATGGCGTGTTGGACGCCGCTGTAGCGGCCTTGATGGAAAACCGTTTTGCCGGGCGCACCCCGGAGCAACGCTGTGAGGCCTGGATCCAGCGTCAGTTGGACAAGGTCCAGGGCGCCTTGGCCGCGATGAACCATGGCTTGGGTGACAAGGCTTGGTGTTCGGGCAATCACTTCTCGCTGGCCGATATTGCGGTTGGCTGCGCGCTGGGCTATGTGGACTTCCGCTTCCCGGCGATTCAGTGGCGCGAATCGAACCCCAATCTGGCGCGCCATTTCGAAAAGCTCAGCACCCGCCAGAGCTTTGTCGACACCGCACCTCCGGCGGCCTGAGAGCCGCGGGTAGCAGGCCGGTATAGGGCCGACTTCAGGCCGGCTTCAGCTCAGTTGCAGGTCAAGCGCTGCAGGCGCTTTGACCTGATGCAGCTTGCGGTAGATGGCGGCGATGCGTTCTTCCACCTCATCCATGCTGAGCTGCCAGGCGTGAGCGATTTCGCCTGCCAACATGCCGTGGGCTAACAGGGATAGCAAGGACTGATCGGCCCGGTGGATTTCGCCGCGCGCCGATACCGGGCTCAAATCATGGGCCAGGCTGGGCTTGTACAAGCTGCTGAGACTGCCGCGGCTGAGTTCAAACGCGGCCAAGGTCTCGCGGGCAATCTGCGGCGACATGCGCGCGCGGCCGGCTTCGGCAGCAGCCAAGGCCGCAGGCAGAGCGGCTGCCGCCTTCTCTGCTTCCACCATATAGCCGTGAGCCCCCTGGGCCAGGGTGGGGAACAGCAAGGGGTCGTCCACGCTGGGCGTGAACAGCAAAACCTTGGGCGCTTGACCCTGCTGTCGCAGCCGCTGCAGCAAGCGGTCCACATGGCCGTCCGTCATGCGTAAATCACAGGCCAGCACCGTGGGCCGCGCTTGATGCAAGGCGGGCAAGCACTCGGTGGCGCGATCACTGGTGCCCGCCAAGGCCCAACCCGCTGTACCCAGCAGGGCAGCGCAGGACTTGGCGATGGATTGAGCGCTGCGGCGCAGCAAGAAAACGGAGGGCATGCAGATCGCGTACAAGAAACCGGCGGATTCTGTTCTGCAGCCCCCGTCACCGGCAACCCCGCGAGTCGGGGTGGCCAAGCCGTCACAATCGCAGCGCTATGCCTGTGAATGACCTCTTGCCCATCCTCTATTCCTACCGGCGCTGCCCTTATGCCATGCGGGCCCGACTGACCCTGCGCTATGCCGGTGTGGCGGTCGAAGTCCGCGAAATACAGTTGCGCAACAAGCCCGCAGCCTTGCTGCAGGCCTCGCCCAAAGGCACGGTGCCGGTCTTGGTCTTGCCGGACGGGCGGGTGCTGGAGCAAAGCCTGGACATCATGGCTTGGGCCCTGGCGCAGCGGGACCCCGAGTCCTGGCGGCTGCCGCAGTTCGAGGCGCAGGCCCAAGCCTGGATTGCGCGCAACGACGGCCCCTTCAAAGCCCTGCTCGATCGCTACAAATACCCGGAACGCGTTCCTCAAGCCCCACAGGTGCAATGGCGCCAAGAGGCCGAGGCCTTGATGCTGGCGCCGATGGAACAAGTCTTGCAGCAACAAGCTTTTTTGTTGGGGGCGAGGCCTTGCTGGGCGGATATGGCCTTGATGCCCTTCATCCGGCAATTTTCGCGGGTCGATTCGGCTTGGTTTGCTGCCGCGCCCTATGCCGCCTTGCGCGTTTGGTTGGGCGGCTTGGAGGGCAGCGATTTGTTTGAGTCCATCATGCACAAGCAGCCGGTTTGGCAGCCGGCGCCTTGAGCGGCCCGCCTGCTGCACAATCAATTCACATCGATTCATTCACCGCAAAAAGAGGGAGCGTCAAGATGGGCGTGAAACGCATGGTCACCGGGGTGGGGTGGCTTCTGGGCAAGCTATGGGCTTTTCTGGATGGCAGCCGCCGTTTCGTTTTGAATCTGCTGATGCTGGCCATTTTGGTGGGCTTGGTGTCGAGCCTGATCTCGCGGGGGCCGACCCCTTTGAAGGACAAGACCATTTTGGTCCTCGACCTGCATGGCGGTTTGGTCGAGCAGTTTTCGGGCTCGGCGCGTGAGCAGGCCATGGCGCAGTTGCGCGGCCAGACGCAAAAGCAAACCCGCTTGCGCGATGTGCTGGCCACGCTGGACGCGGCCGCCAAAGACCCCAAGATCAGCGCGGTCCTGCTGGAACTGGACGATTTTGGCGGCGCCGGCATGGCCGGGCTGCATGAGGTCTCGGCCGCCTTGGCGCGCTTCAAAGCCAGCGGCAAAAAAGTCATTGCTTATGGCGACCAGTTTGATCAGCGCAGCTACTTCTTGGCGGCGCAGGCCAGCGAGATCTATCTGAACCCCATGGGCATGGTGGCGATTGAAGGCTTTGGTCGCTATCGCAACTATTACAAGGATGCTTTGGACCGCCTGGGCGTTTCCGCCAATGTCTTGCGGGTGGGCACTTACAAGAGTTTTGCCGAGCCCTATTTCGCCAATGCGCCTTCCAAAGCATCCCTGGAGGCAGAGAGTTATTTGTACGGCGAGCTTTGGAGCCGCTACACCGAGGCGGTAGAGACCGCGCGCAAGCTGCCCAAGGGCAGCATTGCCGCTGGCATTGAGAAATTGCCCGAAACCCTGGCCGCGGTCGGTGGCGATGCCGCCAAGCTGGCGCTGCAAGCCAAGTTGATTGACGGCATTAAAACCCGTGACGAGGTGCGTGGGCTGCTCATGGCCCAAGGCGCCAAAGACGACAAGGGTCAGAGCTTCCGCCGCGTCTCACTGGCCGAGTACCAAGCGCATATCAAGCCGGTCTTGCCGCACGGCCCCGCAGTGGGTGTGGTGGTGGCCGAAGGCGATATCGTGGACGGCAGCGCCTCGCCCGGCAAGGTGGGCGGAGACTCCACCGCCAAGCTGATCCGTCAGGCGCGCGAAGATGAGAGCATCAAAGCGCTGGTGCTGCGCGTGAATTCGCCCGGCGGCAGTGCCTTTGCCTCCGAGGTGATCCGTCGTGAACTGGAGCTGACCCAGAAAGCCGGCAAACCGGTGGTGGTGTCCATGGGCGATGTGGCGGCCTCGGGCGGTTATTGGATTTCGATGTCGTCTGACGAAGTGATCGCCGAGGCCGGCACCATCACCGGCTCCATCGGCGTCTTTGGCATGCTGCCCACGGGCGACAAGTTGCTGGAAAAACTCTCCATCCATACCGGCGGCTACACCACCACTTGGCTGGCCGGCGGCTATGACCCACGCCGGCCCTTGGACCCGCGCTTGGCGTCGGTGGTGCAGTCGAGCATCAATCACATCTACACCGAGTTCACCGGCAAGGCGGCCAAGGCGCGCAAAAAGTCGGAGGCCGACATCGATGCAGTGGCCCAAGGCCGCGTCTGGACCGGCGCCCAAGCCTTGGAGCGTGGCTTGGTGGACAGGCTGGGCAGCTTGGAGGACGCCATCAAGTCCGCGGCGGCCAAGGCCAAATTGGATCGCGATGCGCGCGTCACTTATGTCGAAGGCGAGATGGGTCGGCTGGAGCGTTTGTTGTCCAGCCTGGACGAGGTGCTGGCACCGTCCATCGCCGCCGCCATACGCGCAGAGTTGGGCTTGAGCCTGCCCAAGGCCTTGCAAGAGGCGCAGTCGGAACTGGCCTTCCTTGGCGAGATCAGCAGCGGCAACAAGCCCTACTCGGCCGTGGTGCATTGCCTGTGCCGTGCGCCTTGAGGCGGTGCCCTCTTATAATGGCGGCCTCAGCGCCGATTTGTTCCGAATTGCGGGCGCTCAATAAATGCCGCTAAAGAGGGACTCCGAACAACCGGCGTCCGCTTCTTTGTAGCGGTGCCGGTTTTGTTTTTCAGGAGGCCTCCCTCATGTCACACAGCGCTCAGTTGGGTGATGTCAGCGCCCAGCGCATGGCGTTTGCACAGCCCTTGCCCTTGCGCAGCGGCGCCGAGTTGCGCGACTACGAAATGGTCTATGAGACCTATGGCCAGCTCAATGCCGAGCGCAGCAATGCGGTGCTGGTGTGCCATGCGCTCAATGCCAGCCACCATGTCGCCGGTACTTATGCCGGGCAGCCCAATAGCGAAGGCTGGTGGAACAATCTGATCGGCCCCGGCAAGCCCTTGGACACCGACAAGTTCTTTGTTATCGGCATCAACAACCTGGGTTCTTGTTTCGGCTCCACCGGGCCCATGCACCGCAACCCGGCCACGGGGCAGGTCTATGGGGCCGACTTCCCGGTGGTGACGGTACAGGACTGGGTGGATGCACAAGCCCGGGTGCTCGACCAGTTGGGCATCACCCAGCTGGCCGCCGTGCTGGGCGGCTCGCTGGGCGGCATGCAGGCCTTGGACTGGGCCTTGCGCTACCCCGAGCGCATGCGTCACTGCATCGCGATTGCCACAGCGCCCTGTCTTTCGGCGCAGAACATCGCCTTCAATGAGGTGGCGCGTCGCGCCATCATCACCGACCCCGATTTCCACGGCGGCCACTTCTACGCCCATGGTGTGGTGCCCAAGCGCGGCCTGCGGGTGGCGCGCATGATCGGCCACATCACCTATTTGTCGGACGATGCGATGGAGCAAAAGTTCGGCCGCGAGTTGCGCGCCGCCGAACTGGGCTATTCCACCCAGGACATCGAGTTCCAGATCGAAAGCTATCTGCGCTACCAGGGCGACAAGTTCAGCGACTACTTCGATGCCAACACCTATTTGCTGATCACCCGGGCTTTGGACTACTTTGACCCGGCGCGTGAGCATGGTGGCAATCTGAGCCGAGCTTTCGCCAGCGCGCGTTGCAAGTTCTTGGTCGCCAGCTTCACGACGGATTGGCGTTTCTCGCCCGCGCGCTCGCGCGAGATCGTCAAGGCCTTGTTGGACAACAAGCTGGACGTGTCTTACGCCGAGATTGACGCGCCCCACGGGCACGACGCCTTCTTGTTGGAAGACCCCCGTTACCACGGCGTCTTGCGCGCCTATTTCACCCGCATCGCGACGGAGTTTGCAGGAGTGGCCGCATGAGCACAGGTGTGATGGAACATATTGCCGCGCTGGTGCCGCCGGGGTCGCGGGTGTTGGATTTGGGCTGTGGCACCGGCGAATTGCTGGCCTATTTGCAAAAACACCGCGGCTGCACCGGCTATGGCGTGGAGTTGGATGATGCTAATTTGCTGGCCTGTGCCCAGCGCGGCGTCAATGTCATTCAGCTCAATTTGGAAGACGGCCTGAGCATCTTTGAAGACCAGAGCTTCGATGTGGTGCTGCAGCTCGAAACCCTGCAGCATCTGCGCAATACCGAGGCCATGCTGCGTGAAACTGCCCGCGTGGGGCGCACAGGCATCGTCAGCTTCCCCAATTTCGCCCATTGGCCGAATCGCCTGCAGGTGGCACTGGGCCGCATGCCAGTGACGCGGGTGCTGCCCTATGAGTGGTACAACACCCCCAATATCCGGGTGGGGACTTTTGCCGACTTTGAAGTGCTGGCGCGCAAGAACCGCTTGCGCATCCTCGACGCCTTTGGCATCCAAGAGGGGCAGGCGGTGCGCAGCTTCCCGAATTTATTGGCCAGCATGGCGGTGTTCAAATTCGACCGAGGCTGAGTCGGCCCTCAGCCCAATCCCAAGGAGATAGGCATGATCGGTTACACCACACTCGGAACCAATGATTTGCCGCGTGCTGCGGCTTTTTATGACGCCTTGTTTGAAGTCATCGGCATTCGGCGCATGATGGATTTCGGCCGCGGCTATGCCTGGGGATCGAGCATGGACAAGCCTGGCTTTGGTGTGCTGCTGCCCTACAACGGTGAGCCCGCCACAGTGGGCAACGGCGTCATGGTGGCCTTGGTTATGGACAGCCGGGCCAAAGTGGATGCCTTGCATGCCAAGGCTTTGGCCCTGGGGGGGCGAGACGAAGGGGCGCCGGGGCTGCGCGAAGGCGGCTTTTATGCCGCTTATTTCCGCGATTTGGACGGCAACAAACTGAATGCGTTTTGCGTGGGCTGAGGACCCGCAGCGCGCTTGGGCGACCCTGTTCATGTGCAGCGGGAAGGCGAATGGCTGTGCTGAGGCTTGAGCGCTGGGGCCTGCGAGGCCTGCTGCTGAGCTTGAGCTTTAGCCTGAGCAGCGTGGCTTGGGCGCAAGCCTGCTCGCGCGCGGTGCGGGTGCCGGTCGCCCCTACGGGCTTCAATGTGCAGGTCTTGGGGGATCGGGTGCAAGGGGTCTATCCGGACTTGCTGCGCCAGCTGGGGCGTGCGCAGGGCTGCCAGTTCGTGTTCCCGGTGGTGCCGCGCGCGCGCTTGACCATGATGTTTTTTGACAGCCAAGAGGCGGACCTCTTTGTGCCGGCTTCGCGCACCTCCGAGCGCGATCAAAAAGCGCAGTTTGTGCCCATGCTCAAGCTGTCACCGGCCTTGATCACCTTGAGCGCCAAAGCCGATGTGCCGCAAGACGTTCGCGCCCTGCTGGGGCGCAGCCATTGGCGTGCGGCCATGGTGCGCAGCTACAGTTGGGGCGATGCCTATGAGGCTTTGATGCGTCAGTTGGAGGCTGAAAAGCGGGTGGACTACGTGGCGGATTTGCGCACGGTGGGGGCCATGCTGCGGGGTGGTCGGGTGGAGTTCACGATATTGCCTCCCACGCTGCTGTACTCGGCCTTGCAAGAGGGGCGCGGCGACGTCGACGCCGGCAGCGACTTCCGCTACACCGATTTGCAAGGCCTGCCGCGCTCCGAGGTGGGGGCCTATGTGTCGCGTCAATCGCTCAGCGAAGCCGATCAAGCGGTGCTGCGCGAGGCCTTGAGCAAGGCGGCCCGCGACGGCAGCCTGCTGCGCGCATTGCAGCGCTACTACCCGCCCGAGGTCTTGCAGCACGACGCCTTCTTGAATTGAGCCGCCGCGGGCGGCTCAAGCCGCTTTAATCCGTGTCGAAGCGCCCCAAGCGCACCATGGTGTTGCCCGGCTTGCCATGCTTCATGCTGGGCATGACCAAGACGGTGTTGTCATAGCGGGTACGGAACACCGTGTCGCCGTCTTGGGCGAAAGCCGTGCCGGCCTGGGCGATCACGTCCAGGCCACGCACCGGCTGCAGGAAATGAAAGTCGGCGCTCAAGGCCGTGATGGCCTGGTCCACGCGAATGGTGTGCTGCTTTTCGGGCAGGGGCAAACGCAGTCGCTCTTGGGCCCAAGCCGCCGGCACCATGCCGGTGAGCGAAAGAAAACGCAGCAAACCATCGATGGCCACGTCCACCGAACTGCGGGCCCAGTGCTGGCCGCATTCAATCAGCAAGGCGTTCTTGGGACTGTTGGGGTCGCCAAAACCGCCGCGGTCCCGCATGCGCAGGCCCGAGGGGTGGCCGGTGTCGATCAGCAGATCGCCCGGCATGCCCAACTCGCGAGCAAAGGCCGCGCCTTTGTCCAACATGCCGCAAACCATCAAGGGGCGACAGGCGTCTTGCATCGAGTGGATGTCAAACAGCCAATCGGCGCGGTCCACAAAGGGCTGCAGCTGGCGGGCGCGGCGCAACTCCAGCGAATCACCGGGCCCAAACAGCACCTCATCGGCCCAGACGCGATTGAGGTCTTCGTCCACACAGCGTGAGGCATTCGGGTCGGCGGGATCGAAGCGGGCAAAGGCCTCCACATTCGCAAAGCTCAGAATCAGCTGGCCGCGGGCCGGTTTCAGCGTGCGGCCCATGCCTTCGCGAAACAGCCAGTCCAGCGCAATCGCGCCGCACAGCTCATTGCCGTGAGTCAGGGCTTGCACCATGACGGTGGGGCCCGGCAGGCCGGAGTCCAGGCAGTGCACAAAGTCGACGCCGCTGTGGCTGTGGCGATAGGGGCTGATGTCGGGCGGGCTCAGCTCCAAGGGCTCAGAGGGCTTGGACATGCGTTGTCTTTCTGAAGCTCAGTCTTTGCGAATGATGAAGCCGTCGTCGGTGCGCTCGTCGGCCTTGAATACGCCTTCCCAACGGTCGCCGCTGGGCCAGTGGAACACACCCTGGCCATGTTTAAGGCCGTCCACCCAGGCGCCGACATAACGTTCACCCGACTTCCACTGGTAGCTGCCCTGGCCGTGGGGCTTACCCTGGTGGAAGCTGCCTTCATAGCGATCGCCCGAGCTCATCTGCATCTTGCCTTCGCCATGCGGTTGTCCGGCCGAAATCTGCCCCTCGTAGCGATTGCCGTTGGCATAACGCAAGATGCCCTTGCCATGGGGTTTGTCTTGCACCCACTCGCCTTCGTAGTGCTGGCCGTTCTTCCAGGTGTAGCTGCCCTTGCCGTGGGGGATGCCTTGGCGGATTTGGCCTTTGTAGACATCGCCGCTGGCATAGCTCAGCTGGCCTTCGCCGTCAGGGGTGCCGTCGATGACGCTGCCCTCATAGCGGTTGCCATTGGTGAACTGCAGCTTGCCCATGCCTGTGGCCTTGTTCTGCACCCAATCGCCCTCGTAGCGCTGGCCATTGGCCCAGATGAACTCACCCTTGCCCTGCCGTTCGCTGCGCAGCAAAGCCCCGATATAGACATCGCCATTGGCCCATTCCACCCGCCCCGTACCGGTGACCACCTGACCCTCTTCGCGCACGAACTGGCCTTTGTAATGGGTGTCACCCGCGCGCACATCCAGCTCTTGTGGCGCCGGTTTGGGGCGGTTGTCAGCCGGGGGGGGCGCAGGGCTTGGTGCAGGGGCTGCGGGCGCTGCGGCCGGTGTGGGCGCTGGGCTGGCTGCGGCCTTGTTGGCCGCTGTCGTTGCCGTTGCAGCCGTGGTCGCCGTTGCCGCGGCGCGGTTGCTCACCAAGGCCAAGGCGCTGGCGCCCACGGCCGCTGCGGTGGCCACAGCGGGGGCGCTGCCGGGCTTGGCGGCGGGACTTGTTGGCGCGCTGCCGGGCGCCTCGGGGGCGGCGGTGGCCACCCAGGGGGTGCCACGTTCACGCGCCAAAGCCTGCGCATTGTTGCCGGCCAACTCCAAGGCCGCCCCTTTGCACATGGCACTGGCTTTGCGCCACAGGGTCTCAGCGATTTGGGACTGCTGCTGGCGCTCGGTCACGTTCAGGCCCGATGAAGCCCCGCGGAACTTTTGGGTGAATTCGCGGGCGCGGTCGAACTGCGGCGCGCAGAACTCGGCGTTGTAGGCGTCGATCTCGGCTTGCTCACGGCGCTTGGCGGCAATTTGCTGCTGGCTGCCGGTGCAGTGTTCGGCGGCCAAATCCCACATGGTTTCGGCCTTGCTGTAGAGCGAGGCCGCCTCGGGCCAGCGGCGCTCCCCAAAGGCCTGCTTGGCCAAGTCTTGCAGGGCCGCCGCGTCGCGGTGCGAGACCTCACATTGCGAGCCTGCCGCTTGGCGTTCGGCGATCAGTCCGCGCTGCTTTTCCACATCGCTGAGGTTCTTTTGGGCCCGATCGCGCGCGCGGCCTTCACAAGCGTCCAAGGCCAAGGTCCATTGGGCAATGGCGCGGTCAAAAAGCTTGGCCAACTCGTCAACCGGCTTGTTTTGCGCCAGCGCCGTGGTGGCGCGCAGGTCGGTGGACATGGCGCGCTGCGTCAGCGTGGTGCAGCTGGGCGGTGGTGGGGGCGCTTCGCCGCCCTCGGGGGCCGAGGCGGCTGCCGCGGCACCGGCCACGGGCATCTCGGCCAGCGGCGCTTCAGGGGCTGCGCTCGGGGGCGGCGCGGAGGCTGCCTGGGCGGGAGGTAGTGCCGGTGGCGTGGGCGGTGTGGAAGAGGGGGCTTGCGCCATGGCCAGCGAGGCGCTGCAGGCCAGCAAGGCGCACAAGAGCGGTCGATGCATGGTCGTCAAGGTGCGGGGCCAAATGTGCATTATTTTTTACTGCCGGATTCGGTCGGGATGTCCAGCATGGCGTCGATCAAACCGCGCGCGAAGCGGCCACTGCCGGGGTCGTTCGGGCTTTCAAAAGAAAAGGTCTCGGGGGCGGAGGCGAGCGGCATGGCGCCAATTTCCAGCGCCAGGTCGCTGGCTTTGAAGCCTCGCAGAA
This sequence comes from uncultured Burkholderiales bacterium, assembly GCA_945952065.1. Taxonomy (GTDB): domain Bacteria; phylum Pseudomonadota; class Gammaproteobacteria; order Burkholderiales; family Burkholderiaceae_C; genus Paucibacter_A. Next base: position 42,063 of record CAMFGY010000016.1, read on the forward strand.
TCGCCTGCACCTGGTCTTCGATGCCGCGGCCTTGCGCCAGCTTGCTGAGGGATTCGAGCCGCTCCAGATCCAGCGCAAAAGCATTGCCTGAGAGGCTGCGCTCCAGCATTTTCTGGTGCAGGCTGAAGCCCGCCAGCGGATTGCCGCCGAGCTTTTCGATCCGCTCGAAAGCCCATTGATCGGCGCGGTCGAACACGGTGGCGCCGACCCGGGCCACCCCCGACAAAGAGCTGCGGTTCACGGCGGCGGCTTGCAAGCCATTCATCACCTGTTGCTTGGTGAGTTCGCGAGCGGCGTCAATCAGCCCTTCGCGCATTTTTTGCGCCGCCAAGGCTTTGCCTTGCTCAATCAATTGCTGCTTGATGATTTCCGAGGCCACGGTTTGCGCCGCTTGCTTGGCCGCCGTGATGGCCGCCTCGGCGGCCAGCGCCGCGCCGCGCAAGCCGGTGGCCAGGGTCACCAAGTTGTAGAGCGTGCCCACAATCTTGGTGCCGTAGTGGTAGGTCTTCATGCGCGCGCCGCCTTCTTCTGACAGGCCCTGGCTCCACAGCACGGCCCACAGCGCTTCGTCTTCATTGGGGTGGACTTGGCTGTATTCGAGCGAGTGCATGGTCAGCAGCCAGTGGTAGTCCTGCACGTCGGGCGTGTTGGGCGGCGCCAGGCGGGCATAGCCGCGGCAAACTTCAAACGGGGTCACCGCACGTTGTGCGCCGGTGCTGAGGGTGACAAAAAAAGGCTTGCCGTCATCCCGGCGCTCGGCCAGTTTGGCCAGCATTTTTTCGCTGTCTTCTTCTTTCTGGCCGGCGATGGCCTGGATTTTTTCGCCCAAGTTCAGCGGCGAGTTCGGGGCGGCGGCCACCACGGTCAGGCGCTCGTCCACTTGCAGGCCTCGCACCCAGGCCACCCGGTCGTTCTCGGCCCAGCCATAACTGGTGGCCACGGCAAAGGGCAACTCCCATTGCCGGTCACATGCGGGGTCTTTCAGGGCGGCGCTGCGCACAATGGCCGGACGCAGGCTTTGCTCCCCAGCGCCGTAGTGACGAATATTGGCCAGCAAAGTCTCATCGACCTTGCGCCCGTCATCGACGGTGTACTTGGGCGCCGCACAGGCCGCCAGCAGCAGACACAGCAACAGAGCGAGTAGCGATTTCATCGACGCAACGCAATGCCAAAAAGGCTGCAGTGTAGGGCGGCTCCATGGCATTGAGCTGACGTTGTCGCGCGCCTGTTGCGAAACACCTCCATGCCATCAAATCCAAGCCTCAAAGGCGTGCAATTTCCGCAAGTGGGTCAAATGCGGCAGCGCTTTTGCTTTGCCAAGCCTGGATGGCTCGACCCATCTCGGCGGTGTCGAAAATGGCACTTTGCAACAGGCTCATTTGGTGCAAAGAAGCGGCCACCCCGTGGTCACGAGCATGGTTCAAGGCCAATTTGCTGCCCGCGATGGCCAGTGGGGACTTGGCGGCAATCTGTCGCGCCACGCCCAGGGCGTGCGCCAAAAGTGCTTGCGGGTCAGGCAGCACCGCATTGACCAAGCCGCAGCTGAGTGCGCGTTCGGCCGGCAAGCGCTCGCCGGTATAGGCCAACTCACGAGCCAGGCCGGGCGGCATGAGCTGCTGCAGGCGTTGTAACACCCCCAAATCTGCCGTCATGCCGATATTGATTTCTTGCACGCTGAAGAAGGCATCGGCCGAGGCATAACGGATATCGCAGGCGGCAGCCAGATCCAGGGCGCCCCCAAAGCAGCCGCCTTGCACCGCGCAAATCACCGGGAAGCGTGCTTCGTCGAGGACGCTGAAGCAGGCCATCAGCTGGCGCAGCGATTCTTGAAAGCTCAGGCGGGCGCGGGCATTGCTGGTGTCCAGCAGGGCGTCTTGCCCGGCAAAGGTCTCCAAAGCCATGCCGGCGCTGAAATGCTTGCCGGTGGACGAAATCACCAGCACCCGCGCCTCGCCACTTTGGTGCAAACCCAACACCGCATCCCGCAGGGCTGGAAAAAAGGCAGGCGCCATGGTGTTCATGCGCTCGGGGCGATTCAAGACCAGGTGAGCCAGGCCTTGGGCGTCGGTGTTCAAGCTGAAAAAGTCGTTCATGGCGCTTTGTTTCAAAAAGAGATGGGACAGTGGGGTCGAGCCTAGCGTTTCTCTCGCTGCGGGACTATCCGCTGCGTGACACGTGGCTTGGGTACTTCTACCGACCGGGCAAGCCCTGGGCTGGGCCGAGGTGCCGCTTGCCTACACTGGGCGCATGCGTACCTTGAGATGTGATGATGGCGTGCCGCTGCACTGGCGCCAATGGAGCAAGCCCGGCCTGGAGCCGGCGCGGGGCACGGTGCTGATTGTTCACGGCCTGGGCGAGCACATGGGGCGTTATGAGGCGGTGGCGGCGCGGCTCAACAGCTGGGGCTGGCATGTGGTGGGCCACGATCAGCGCGGCCATGGCGCGTCGGGCGGCGCTCGCGGTGACGTCAAAAATGAAGAGCGGCTGCTCAAAGATTTGGCCTTGGTCATTGATGAGCTGCGGTCGGATGCGGTGCTGAGCAAAGGCCCTTTGCTCTTGCTCGGGCACAGCATGGGCGGGCTGATTGCGTCCCGCTTTGTGGCCGGTGGCCTGGCTGCCAGCAGCGGCGGCCAACTGCCTGCTTGGTTCCGACCTGTGGATGGGCTGGTGTTGTCCTCGCCCGCCTTGGACCCCGGCATGTCGGGCTTTCAGCGGCTGCAATTGGCCGTGGGCGTGGCGCTCTTGCCGCATCTGGCCGTGGGCAATGGGCTCAAGCCCAGCTGGATTTCGCGCGACGCCGCGGTGGTGCGCGCCTATTTGGCTGACCCCTTGGTGCATGACCGCATCACGCCGACGCTGGCCAAGACGATTGTGGACGGCGGCGAATGGGTGCGCCAGCACGCCGCCGATTGGGTGGTGCCGACTCTCTTGATATGGGCGGGTGCTGATCGATGCGTGGACCCGGCAGGCAGCGCCGAATTCGCGGCTCAGGCGCCCCGCCCTTGCGTGGAAAGCCAGTGCTTCGACGGCTTGTTCCATGAAATCTTCAATGAGCCCGAGAAAGAACAGGTGTTCGCCTGTTTGCAGCGCTGGATTGCGGCGCGCTTCGGCTGAGGGCTGAGGGCTCTGAGAACAGGTCGGGCTGACCTAAACTAAGGGCTTCCCCCGCCACAAGCTGGAAGCCCATCATGAACGCTCGCGACCCTTCGCTGCCACTGCAGCCCGACCAAGCCACGGCCATCGCCGACTTCGCCTCTCAAGTTTGGGACGATGAGATCGTCCCGGCCCTGACCCAGTACATCGCCATCCCGGCCAAAAGCCCGATGTTTGACGCCGACTGGGCCGCGAATGGCCATATCGAGAAAGTGCTGCGCGATGCGGCCAGCTGGGTGGAGAGCAAAAAGGTCGCGGGCCTGAAGTTGGAAGTGGTGCGCCTGCCGGGCCGCACGCCGGTGATCTTTTTTGAGGTGCCGGCCACCAAGGCCGACAGCACCGACACCATCGTGCTCTACGGCCATCTGGACAAGCAACCCGAGTTCAGCGGCTGGCGCAATGACTTGGGGCCTTGGACGCCCAAGTATGAAGACGGCAAGCTCTATGGCCGTGGCGGCGCCGACGATGGTTATGCGGTTTACGCTTCGCTGACCGCCATCATGGCGCTGGACAAACAAGGCATTCCCCGCCCCCGCTGTGTGGGCATCATCGAGACCTGCGAAGAGTCGGGTTCTTACGACTTGCCGGCCTATCTGGATGTCTTGAAAGACCGTTTGGGCCAGGTGTCTTTGGTGGTCTGCCTGGACTCGGGCGCGGGTGACTACAACCAATTGTGGCTGACCACCTCGCTGCGCGGCATGGTCAGTGGCGTGCTCAAAGTCGAGGTTCTGACCGAAGGCATCCATTCGGGCGACGGCTCTGGCGTGGTGCCCTCGAGCTTTCGCATCATGCGCCAGGTCTTGGACCGTTTGGAAGACGCCAAGACCGGCCGGCTCTTGCCGGAAAGCTTCCATTGCGAGATCCCCAGCAATCGCATCGAGCAAGCCCAAGCCACGGCGGCGATCCTGAAAGACGAAGTCTATAAACGCCTGCCCTGGGCCTGCGGTGCCGACGGTGGCCCAGTCTTGCCGATGACGGCTGAGCCGGTCGAGGTGCTGCTGAACCGCACATGGCGGCCGACCTTGTCGGTGACCGGCGTGGAGGGCTTCCCGGCGTTGAACAATGCTGGCAATGTCTTGCGGCCCTTCACGGCGTTCAAGCTCTCGCTGCGCCTGCCGCCCCTGGTGGATGGCAATGAAGCCGCGCTGCGCCTGAAGGCCTTGTTGGAGGACAACGCGCCCTACAACGCCAAGGTGACTTTCGTGCCCGATGGTCGTGCAGGAGCTTATGGCGCCACCGGCTGGAACACGCCCGATCTGTCACCCTGGCTGAGCCAGGCTTTGAACCAGGCCAGTGAAACCCATTTCGGCGCGCCGGTGGGTTACATCGGCCAGGGCGGCACGATTCCCTTGATGAGCATGCTGCAAAAAGGCTTCCCGGCGGCCCAGATGATGGTCTGCGGCGTGCTCGGCCCCAAGAGCAATGCCCATGGTCCCAACGAATTCCTGCATGTGCCCTATGGCAAGCGCTTGACCGCCGCCGTGGCGCAGGTGATGGCCGCCCATCCTTGAAGGCGAGTCGGTAGAGGGCCAGTAGGCTCCAGGAGAAAGGCGGCCAGAGGCCGCCTTTTTTGACCTGTTTGAACTTAACGCAGGGTGAACGAGGTCTCGACCATGGTTCCTTGCAGGTCTTGCAGCAAATGGGTCAGCGGTGAAAGCTGCACATAGCGCGTGCTGACCTTGATGGCGTAGGCGAAAAAGCGCGGCAGGTCTTCGGCATAGCTGGGCTTGCCGTCGCGGTGCTTGAGGCGGCAAAAAATCCCCAGGATCTTCAGGTGGCGCTGCAAGCCTGTCCATTCCAGCTGTTGCCAGAACTCGCCGAAGTCGGCATTGATGGGCAGGCCAAGCTTGCGCGCTTGTTCCCAGTAACGAACGGCCCAGTCCAACTCCTGCTCTTCGTCCCAAGAAATGAAGGTGTCGCGCAAGAGTGAGACGAGGTCGTAGCTGATCGGGCCTGCCACGGCGTCTTGGAAGTCGAGAATGCCGGGGCTGGCGCTGGCCGGTTCGCACACCATCAAATTGCGCGGCATGTAGTCCCGGTGCATGGCGATGCGGGGCTGGTCGAGCATGTTTTTGACCAGCACATCGCAAGCATGGGCCCACCACTTTTGCTGGGTTTCGCTCCAGCTGCGGCCGTACTCGCGCTGCACACACCAGTCGACAAAGATCTGCAACTCGCGCCGGATGAAGGCCTCGTCATAGACCGGCAGGCGGCTGGCGTCCATCTTCAGCTGCCACTGCAGCAGCGTTTGGGTGGCGGCACGCATCAGCCGGTCCGCCTCGGCCGGTGTGGCGGCTTGCAGGGCCTTCAGATAGGTCAGATCGCCCAAGTCTTCGAGCAGCAAAAAGCCTTGCGCTGCATCAGCAGCGTGAACAGCGGGTGCATGCAAGCCGAGCTGCGCCATCTGTGCGGCGATTTCGATGAAGGAGGTGCAAGAGCCCGCTTCGGGCGGCGCATCCATGATGATGAAGCTTGGGCCGGCCTCGGCCTGGATGCGCAAATAGCGCCGGGCGCTGGCGTCCGCGCTGGCAATGGCGAGGGTTTCAAGACGCAGTCCATGGCGGCTTTGCAGGCTTTGCAGCCAGGCCTCCAAGCGGTGCTTGCGTTGTTCGTCTGGCCAGGGGATGGAATTCATGCGGGGCGCTTCTCGGGTCGGTGTCGAGCCCGCAGCTCTCGCTGTCGGCCTCATGGATAATGGATTTTACAAACCGCTGGCTCCAGGGCGGCGATCCGCTCGATGCGCGGATGCGCAGTCCGGCTGCGCCCAACTCAATCAGTCTCTTTCTTATCAGCCGCTTGCCGACGCTGTGCCGCGCCCCTTGTCAACGTTTGCTTTCAACGTCATCGCTGGATTGTTCCGCTCAGCGCCTGCTGCATGCACCCCAAGGAAACTGCGGCGGGCTTGGCCCTGCTTGACTGCGCTTTGCTTGTGCGCGCCCGGCTGGGCCTTGGCTCAGCAGGCGCCAAGCCCGGGCTGGGCCAGCGCCGACAAACTCAAGCTCAAACCGGCCCGGACCCTGAGCAGCCCCAGTCAGGGGGAGAGCAAACCGGCACTGGTGCTGAGTTCCCAGCGCTTGAATTCGCGCCTGGATGGAGAAATGCAGGCCGAGGGCGAGGCCGAGCTTCGCTATGGCGATCTGCGGGTTCGGGCCAAGAGCTTGCGTTATGAATCGGTAGAAGACTTGGCCACGGCGCGTGGTGAGGTCGAAGTCAGCCGGGCGGGCAATGTATTCCAGGGCCCGGAGTTGCAGCTCTACCTCAAGCGCTTTGAGGGCGAGTTTCTCAATCCCAGCTACTTCTTCTCGCTGACCGGCGGCGGTGGCCATGCGGCCAAGGTCAGTTTTGATGGGCCGGCCAATATTCAGGCGCAGGACGGCACCTACAGCAGCTGCCCAGTCAACGAAGACGGCTCACCGCTGGCCTGGGAGGTGACGGCGCGGCAGCTGGACATGAATTTCGAGGCCAATGAGGGTGTGGCCACCGGGGCGATGTTGCGCTTTTATGGGGTGCCGATCTTGCCGGTGCCGGTCTTGTCCTTCCCGCTCGGAGGTGGTCGCAAGTCCGGCTGGCTGGCTCCGAATATGGGCTTCGGCAACCGCAGTGGCGTGGAATTCGGCATGCCCTACTACTGGAATATTGCGCCGCAACGGGATGCGACCTTCACGCCCTATTTGATGTCGCGCCGCGGCGCCGGCTTGGACAGTGAGTTCCGCTACTTGGAGCCCGAACACAGCGGCAAGCTGAACCTGGCATGGTTGCCCAATGACCGCCTCGCTGGCGATGCGCGCTGGGCGCTCAATCTGGATCATCAGGGCTCGGTGGGGCAGAACTGGCACTACAAACTGCGCGCCGAACGAGTCTCTGACAACAATTACTGGAAGGATCTGCCGGACCGCATGCAGAGCCAGACCGAACGTTTGCTGGCCACCGATCTGCAGTTCAGCCGTTTGCGGCAGTCCACCTGGGGCGACGCCTACAGCTACGCGCGTGTGCAGCGTTGGCAGGTCTTGCAGGAACTGGATTCCCCGATTCAGGCGCCTTACCAGCGTTCGCCGCAAATCGGCGTGCGTTTGACCACGGCCGCTGACGATGCGGTGTTCGAGGGCTTCCGGCCCTGGGGTCGCAAGGCGCGGCTGGAGGGCTCGGTCGAACTCGAATACAACCGTTTTGATTTACCGGGCCATGCGCGGCTGCAGAGTTTTCAGTCCAGCGCTGCACCGACCGGGCAGCGCGCGCATATGTTGGCGCATATCAGCGCGCCACTGGGCGGAGCGGCTTGGTGGTTGATCCCGCGGGTGGCGGTCAATGCCGCGTACTACAAGTTGGACCAGGTGCAAGCGGATGGCCGCAGCAGCATGGGCCGAACCGTGCCCACCTTCAGCCTGGACCATGGCTGGATTTTCGAGCGCGACACCTCTTGGCTGGGCCGCTCGCTCTTGCAGACTTTGGAGCCCCGGGTGCTCTATGTGAACACCTTGTATCGGGCGCAGGACAACTTCCCCAAATTTGACTCGGCGCCCAAAGACTTTAACTTCGACTCCATCTACACAGCCAACCAGTTCTCGGGCATTGACCGGGTCTCAGACAGCCATCAGCTGACCGCCGGCGCAGTCAGCCGCTGGGTCAACCCTGCGCAAGGCGATGAGGTCTTGCGGCTCGGCTTGGTGCAGCGCTATTTGTTCCGCGATCAATTGGTCACGCCCAATGACAAGCCGCTGACCCAGCGTTTCTCGGATTTGCTGCTGCTCGGCGCTGTGCACCTGGACGCCAAGTGGTGGTTGGACGGCACGATTCAGTTCAATCCCGATGAGAACCGCTCGGTGCGAACCATCATGCGAGCTCGCTATTCACCGGGCCCCTTCCGCACCATCAGCACGGCCTATCGTTTGGCCCGTGGGCAAGCGGTGCAATCGGGGGCCAGTGGGCTGGAAGGCCAGAGTGAACAGCTGGAGTTGGCTTGGCAATGGCCTTTGTACGGGCAGGGCAGCGCCAAGCGAGAGGCCGGCAACTGCGGTGGAGCCTGGTACAGCGCCGGCCGCTTGCAATACAGCTTGGTGGACAGAAAGCTGACCGATTCTGTGCTCGGCTTTGAGTACGACTCGGGCTGCTGGATCTTGCGTTTTGGTGTGGAACGGCTCTCGGCCGGCCGCGCCGAAACCAATACGCGTTTGATGCTGCAAATGGAACTGGTGGGCCTGTCCCAACTGGGCTCCAATGCGCTCAATGTCTTGAGGGACAATATCCCCGGTTACCGACGCCTGAGCTCTGATCGCTCGGCAAGCCTTGAAGCTCCCTATGACTGATATGTCGATTCGATCCCTGACTCTGCTTGGCTCTTTCTTCCTGCTTGGCCTGCAGGCCAGCCAGCCGGCTTGGGCTCAGCAGCGAGCCTTCGACCTGAAGCCGGGTGACTACATCGCTGCGGTGGTCAACCAAGACGTGGTGGCCGCCAGCGAAGTGGTGCAGCGTAAAGCCCGCATGTTGGAGGAAGCCCGGCGGCGTGGCGAAACCATGCCGGACTCCACCGCGATTCACAAGCAGGCGCTGGAGGCCTTGATCGAAGATCGGGTGCAAGTGACCTACGCACGCGAAGCCGGCGGCAAGGTGGACGAGCCCGAGTTGGACCGGGTGGTGGCCAATGTGGCGGCGCAGAACAAGCTGACCATGGCGCAGTTGCTGGAGCGACTCAAGCAAGACGGCACCGACTACCGGACCTTCCGCGAAGGTTTGCGCGACCAGATGATGTCTGAGCGGGTGCGCGAGCGTGAAGTGCAGGGTCGCATCCGCATCACCGATGGCGAGATTGACAAATATCTGGAGCAGCGCCGCGAAAAACTGCAGGGCTCCGGTCAAATGAATCTGGCACAAATTCTGGTCAAGGTGTCTGAGGGCGCCAGCGAAACCGTGGTGGCCGAGCGTCAAGCCAAGGCCGAGCAAGCGCTGGCGCGTGCGCTTGCCGGTGAAGATTTCGCTAAATTGGCCAAAGAGCTGTCTGACGATGCCAGCAAAGAACGCGGCGGTGAGTTCGGCATGCGGCCGGCCGATCGTTTGCCGGATTTGTTTGTCGAAGCCGTCAAAGGCTTGAGCAAAGGGCAGGTGAGCGCCAAAGTGCTGCGCTCGGGGGCAGGCTTTCATGTCTTGAAATTGGTGGACCGCGAAGGTTCGGGCTCCATGACCACGGTGATGCAAACCCGTGCGCGCCATGTGCTGCTGCGCCCCTCGGCGCAATTGACCCAAGAAGTGGCGGCGCGGCGCTTGGCCGAGTTCAAACGTGCCATCGAGTCGGGTCGTACCAGTTTCGAGGCGGTTGCCCGTGAGAACTCAGAAGACGGCAGCGCACCCGAAGGCGGCGATCTGGGCTGGATGTCGCCCGGTGCTTTTGTGCCCGAGTTTGAGCAGGCCATGAATGCCTTGCCGGTTGGCGGCATTTCCGACCCCGTGCCTTCGCGCTTTGGCCTGCACCTGATCCAGGTGCAAGATCGCCGTTCGGTCGAAATCGAGATGAAGCAGTTGCGTGAGCAAGCGCGCGCTGCTTTGCGCGAAAGCAAGTACGAAGAGGCCTATCTGGACTGGGTCAAAGACTTGCGCGCACGGGCTTACGTCGAAGTGCGTGAGTGGTTGGACTGAGGGCGGCTGCGTGGCACAACATATTGCACGCAAGCGTTTCGGTCAGCATTTTCTGACCGATGTGCACATCATCGAGTCGATCGTCGACGCCATCGGCCCGCGCGCCGGTGAGGCCTTGGTGGAGATCGGCCCGGGTTTGGGCGCCATGACCCTGCCACTGCTGCAGCGCATCCAGCCTTTCACCGTTATCGAGCTCGACCGTGATTTGGCGGCCAAGCTGCGCCAGCAAAGTGGGCTGGAGGTGATCGAGTCCGATGTCTTGAAGGTCGACTTCGCAGCGCTGGCAGCGGCCAAGGGGCAAAAGCTGCGCGTGGTGGGCAATCTCCCCTACAACATCTCCACACCGATTCTGTTTCACCTGCTGGGCTTTGTGGACCATGTGGTGGACCAGCACTTCATGCTGCAAAAAGAAGTGGTGGACCGGATGGCGGCGTCGCCGGGCTGCAAGGACTATGGGCGGCTGACCGTGATGCTGCAATGGCGCTATGCCATCGAGTCGGTGCTGGATGTGCCGCCTGCTGCCTTTGACCCGCCGCCGCGGGTGGATTCCGCCATTGTTCGCATGCAGCCCTATGCGCAGCCGCCGCAGCTGGATGCGCAGCTGTTTTCAGAGATGGTGGCGGCCGCTTTCTCGCAGCGCCGTAAGCTGCTGCGCCACAGTCTGGGTGTGTGGCTCTCAGCACGGGGCTTCAGCGGGCAATTCGATCTGCAGCGCCGCGCCGAGGAAGTGCCAGTTGCTGAGTTTGTCGCGCTCGCTCAGGCGCTTTAAGTCGCGCCAGCAGGCGCACCGGCTTGATCAGCCGGCCCGCAAGTACAAAAAAAGGGAGCCCGAGAGCTCCCTTTTTTGGGGTTTGTATGCTGGATGCCAGATCAGGCGGCGCTGAGCCACATGGCGGTATCGAACGCGCTGCTCATCATCGGCATATTCATGCCGAAGTTGGCGTTGGCGGCAGCTTTGGAGTTCTTGGCTGCAGGCTTGGCGGCTACAGCGGCGGCTTCTTCGGTAGCCCGCTCCCAGGACGTATTGTCTTGAGAGCGGGCTACTGAAAAGAATAGAAGCACCTGAACTGAACCTTCCGGTCGGCCCAGTAATCGGCCGCTTCACGGAAGACGTCGAGCAACTGTTCGCGAGCCTCGCGGTCAAACTTGGCGTTGTCAGGCAACTGCTCAAGTACGACGACAAAGCCGGGCTGTGCGCCGGACTTGTGGACCAGATCGGTCATGCAGTCGTGGAGCGCGTCCAGATTCTTGCCAAAGTGGGCCGGGAAGAGAAAGGCCTGTGCAATCATCTCCAGCACATCCTGCTTGGACTGTGCTTCGGTCAAATTGGCATACAAGAAATGCTGGCCGGCATCCTGGGCGGCATGCATCAAGTCCTCTACGCGGTAGGCCCGTATGGCCTGCACGATATTGGGACGGACGGTCTGCAAAAGCATGGTCGCGATCCTCCTATATAGTCACAGAACTTTTCATCACCGTCGAATCACTGCTCGATGCGTTTGAAGCTCGAATAATGATCGCTGGTGTAATAGCAAACATCAGGATTTGTAGGGGGTTTGCCTCCGCACACCAATCGTCGAGCTCCGCGGTTGCGGGCGCCTGGCGTTGGGACGGTGTACTCGCGGTAGTAGCCACGTGTCTTGGCGGGGAGCAAGCGTTCGCGATTGCCAAAAACGATGCCGTCCTTGTCGTACGGAAATGGTCCTCCGGCAAGGATCAGGCGGTGCGTCGTTTGGGCTTCGCGGGGCAGCTTCGACAAGGCAACCGTTTCGGTCATCGCAGATGACTGATCCGGCGCGGCTACCGACTCTTTGGCCTGCACTTGGACACTGGCGGTCGCCAGCAAAATGCTGGCGATGACTGCGTTGCACCAAGTGGACCACAGCGGTGGTCGGGAGAGCAAAGACACGGGATTACCCTGTTCCTGAAAGCGCAATGGTAACGAAAAGGCTTGAAAACCTCAAGCGCCCCGCCCCCCTGGGCCTGGGATTCTGGTCATTGTTTGTGTGTGCACACATTCCCAATTTATGGTGTCAATGTGTAGTTTTTGTGACCAAGCGGGGCCCGGTAAGCCCTTACAAACTTTTGTAAATAGCGGCCAAGCCAATGCTCGCACCGCCCCATATTGGTGCGCGATCGGCGGGCTTGCGAGGCCGGATTTTCTTTGAAACTCAGCGTGCGGCGTTGGCATCGGCCACGGTCAGGGCCGTCATATTGACGATGCGCCGCACGGTGGCTGAAGGTGTCAACACATGCACCGGCTTGGCTGCACCCAGCAGCACGGGCCCGATGGCGATGCCGCCTCCGGCCGTGGTCTTCAGCAGGTTGTAGGAGATGTTGGCGGCATCGATATTGGGCAGCACCAGCAAATTGGCTTCACCGCTGAGCGTGCTGTTGGGCATCAGCACTTTGCGGTAGCCTGCGTCCAAGGCGGTGTCGCCGTGCATTTCACCGTCCACCTCCAGCCAGGGGGCGGAGCTCTGAATCAGGCCCAGGGCCTCGCGCATTTTGACGGCCGACGGCTGGTTGCTGGAGCCGAAATTGCTGTGCGAGAGCAGGGCGGCCTTGGGGCGAATGCCGAAGCGCATCAGTTCTTCCGCCGCCATGACGGTGATTTCAGCCAGCTGCTCGGCCGTGGGGTCGTAATTGACATGGGTGTCCACCAAGAAGACTTGGCGACCCGGCAGAATCAGGCCGTTCATGCAGGCGTAATTCTTCACCCCTTGGCGCTTGCCGATCACCTGATCGATGTACTGCAAATGCATGGCGGTATTGCTCCAGGTGCCGCAGAGCATGCCGTCCACTTCGCCCTTGTGCAGCATCATGCAACCGATCAGGGTCAGGCGCCGGCGCATCTCGATCTTGGCGAGTTGCTGGGTGACGCCCTTGCGCTCGGTCATGCGGTGATAGCTTTGCCAGTAGTCGCGATAGCGATGGTCGTTTTCGACATTGACGATGTCGTAATCCTTGCCTTCTTTCAGGCGCAGACCAAAGCGCTCGCAACGCTCCGCGATGACGCCGGGCCGGCCAATCAGCGTGGGCCGTGCCAAGCCTTCGTCCACCACCACTTGCACCGCACGCAACACCCGCTCTTCTTCGCCCTCGGCGTAGGCCACGCGTTTGGCGGTGGCGCGCTTGGCGACGTTGAAGATGGGCTTCATCGTGGTGCCGGAGGCATAGACAAAGCTTTGCAGCTTTTCGCGGTAGGCCTCCAAGTCCTGAATCGGGCGGCTCGCCACGCCGGAGGCCATGGCGGCCTCGGCCACTGCCGGCGCAATCTTCATCATCAAGCGCGGGTCGAAGGGCTTGGGGATCAGATACTCCGGGCCGAAGCTCAGATTGGCGCCCGCATAGGCCGCCGCCACCACTTCGCTTTGTTCGGCCTGGGCCAACTCGGCAATCGCGCGCACGGCGGCGATTTCCATCTCGTCATTGATGGTGGTGGCACCGCAGTCCAAGGCGCCGCGGAAGATGTAGGGGAAGCACAGAACGTTGTTGACTTGGTTCGGATAGTCGGTGCGGCCGGTGGCCATCACCGCGTCATCGCGCACCGCCTTGACCTGCTCGGGCAGGATTTCCGGCGTTGGGTTGGCCAGCGCAAAAATCATTGGGCGCGGAGCCATCTTGGCCACCATCTCGGGCTTCATCACGCCGCCGGCCGACAGACCCAGGAACACATCCGCGCCTTCAATGACTTGGCTGAGGCTGCGCAGTTCGGTCTTCTGGGCAAATCCGGCCTTGTCGGGGTCCATCAGCTCCACGCGGCCCTCATAGACCACACCGGCCAGGTCGGTCACCCAGATGTTTTCCTTCGGCAGCCCCAGCTTGACCAGCAGGCCCAAGCAGGCCAGGGCGGCGGCGCCCGCGCCCGAAGTCACCAGCTTGACCTGGCGGATGTCTTTGCCCAAGACCTTCAAGCCGTTCAAGAAGGCGGCGCCGACGACGATGGCCGTGCCATGCTGGTCGTCGTGGAAGACGGGGATCTTCATGCGCTCGCGCAACTTGCGCTCGACGTAGAAGCAGTCGGGGGCCTTGATGTCTTCGAGGTTGACGCCGCCAAAGGTGGGTTCCAGCGCGGCAATGATGTCGACCAGTTTGTCGAGGTCGCGTTCGGCGATTTCAAGGTCGAACACATCGATGCCGGCGAACTTTTTGAACAGCACGCCCTTGCCTTCCATCACCGGCTTCGAGGCCAGCGGGCCGATGTCGCCCAAGCCCAGCACCGCGGTGCCATTGGTCACCACCGCGACCAAATTGCCCCGCGAGGTGTAGCGAAAGGCATTGGCCGGGTCGGCGACGATTTCCTCGCAGGCTGCGGCCACCCCGGGGGAGTAGGCGAGCGCCAGATCCCGCTGATTGACCAATTGCTTGGTCGCAGCAATCGCGATCTTGCCCGGCGTGGGGAACTCGTGATACTCAAGTGCGGCTTGGCGAAACTGGTTGTTCTTTTGTTCTGAGGTGGGCATGGTGCTGTTTCTCTCGGCAAGCCAGTAAGGCCATGGGGCGACGGCGCCGACCAAGGCGGCCGGCGATTGTAAAAGCCGCAGCCAGGGGGCGGGCCCTGCTGCGCACAGTGCAAGTGTCAGCGGTCTTGCCCCTTTGGCGATACGCGGAAATGCGCATCTTGCGGCAAGGGCAGTCAAAGGATACTGCGAGCTGGAAAATCTTGTGCCGCCCTTTGCAGTTCTCCCCAGCTCTTGCCCCACGATTGTGATGCCCGCATACAAATCCGCAGCCCTGCCGCGCGCCTGGCGTTGGCGTCGCGCCTTGCTGTGGGGGGCATTGGTGGCTTTGCTGCTGGTGGCGCAGTCCTTGTTGCTCGCACTGACGATCAGCTACGAGTCCGCGCGGGCGCAAGAGAAAGTGGACGATGTCGCAGCCGAGGTGGCAGCGCATGTGAAACAAATTGCCGGGCGTGATCTGCAAGGCTTGCAAGGGCTGTTGTGGGAGAGCCCGCAAACTGCGCGTTGGAGTGCAGATGCCAGCGAGCTGCTGCGCCGCACCCGGGCCCTGCTGCGCATTGAATACCGCGACGCCCGGCGTGAGGTGCTGCAGTCGGTGGATTCGCCCTATGTCACCCCGCTGTTCGCCAAAATTGCACGCGAGCATTTGGAGATTGAAACCGAGCTGGCCTGCGAGGCGGCCCTGCGCCAGGGCTCGCAGCTCTATTCACGCAGCTACTTCATCCCTTTGCCGGGTGGCGAAGGGCTGGAAGTGGTCGACCTGTGCCTGCCGCAACTGCGCGCGGGCCAGGCTTCGGCCTATATCGTGGGCACCATCAGCCTGCGTTATTTGCTGGAAGACGCCGTCACCCCCGACCAGGCGCGCGGCCACGAGCTGAGCTTTGTCGAAGGCGATGGCACGCGCTTGGCGCGTACCGGCTTGAACCGAGGCGCGGGCCACTATCTGGCGGAGCGTTTGGTCGATTTGCCCGGCTTGTCCTTGTTGATGAAGGTGGACAGCGCGGCCGGCCGACCCCGCCTGATTCCCAATCTGGCCACGGCCTTGGTTTTGGGGCTGTCATTGCTCTTGTTTGTGGTGGTCTTGATATTGGCCCGCGACGGACGGCGCCGCGCCTATGCCGAACATGCTTTGGCGGAGTCGCTGGCATTTCGCCATGCGATGGAGAACTCGCTGATCACGGGCCTGCGCGCGCGCGATCTAAGCGGCATCGTCACTTACGTCAACCCGGCGTTTTGTCATATGGTGGGCTTTCAAGCAGCGGAGCTTTTGGGCCAGATCACGCCGCCTTACTGGCCTGCTGAATTTGTCGATGAATACCGGCGCCGCCATGCGGACCGCAGCGCGCGCTGGGAGGCGGGCCAAGACCCGCGCCAAGGCTTTGAGACCGTGTTCATGCGCAAGAACGGCGAGCGCTTTCCGGTGATGATTTTTGAAGCTCCCTTGTTGAATGCCCAAGGGGTGCAAACCGGGTGGATGAGCGCGGTGCTGGATGTCAGTGACCAGCGCCGCATGGAAGAGCTGGCGCGCCAGCAACAAGACCGGCTGCAGGCGACCGCTCGATTGGCCACCGTGGGCGAAATGGCCTCCTTGCTCAGCCATGAGCTGAACCAGCCATTGGCCGCCATTGCCAGCTATGCCACCGCCTCGCTGAATCTGCTCAAGTTGCAGGGCGATGACCCAATGACTCCCGATATGGTGAGGCAGGCGGTCACCCGCATTGCCGAGCAGGCCGAGCGCGCCGGGCGTGTCATCAAAAGCGTGCATGACTTTGTGCGCCGCCGCGATCAGGCGCGCGAAGCCATTGGCGTCAACGATCTGTTTGATGCGGTGCTGCCCCTGGTGCGTTTGCAAGCGCGCAAGAGTGGCACCCGCATCGAGGTGGACATGCCGGAGCCGGCGCCGCGTGTGCGCTGCGATCGCACCATGGTTGAGCAGGTCTTGCTCAACCTGACCCGCAATGGCATCCAAGCCATGGAGCCGCACACACCGCAGGCCGAGCGGCTGCTGCGTTTGCAGGCCCGGCCCAGCCTGGATCAGCGCTGGATCTGTCTGGCCGTCATCGACCATGGCCCCGGCATTGCCCCCGAAGTGGCCAAGCAGCTTTACACCCCGTTTTTCACCACCCGCTCGGAAGGCATGGGCCTGGGCCTGAGCTTGTGCCGCACAGTGGTGGAGCAACATGGCGGCGCGCTGGACTTCCAGAATCTGGAAGGGCCTGCTGGCAAAGTCAGGGGCACCGAGTTCCGTTTCACCTTGCCTGCGGCCAGCGCCCAGGCCTCGAACCTGTCGATTGAACCTGAGGGAGACATGCCCCCATGAGCCGAAAACTGCCGATGGTCTATTTGGTCGATGACGAAGACGTGGTGCGCGATGCCCTGGGCTGGTTGCTGCGATCACGCCGCTTGTTGTCGGAGGGCTTTGCCAGCGCCGAAGCGTTTGAGGCCATGTTGGAGGCGCTGCCCGCGGGCGGGCAAGACTGGCCGAACGCACCGTCTTGCCTTTTGCTGGATGTGCGCATGCCCGGCATGAGTGGGCTGGCGCTGTTTGAGCGCTTGATCGAGCGCGGGCTCTGCGGCGAGCATGCGGCCCTGCCGGTGATCTTTCTCACCGGACATGGTGATGTGCCCACCGCAGTGGCTGCCGTCAAACGGGGCGCTTTTGATTTTGTTGAGAAGCCTTTTTCCGACAACACCTTGGTCGACCGGATTGAGCAAGCGTTGGCCATCAGCGAACGGGCCATCAGTGAGCGGGAGCAGCACCAGCACATGGCCAAGCGACTGGCCGAGCTGACCGAGCGCGAGCGGGAAGTGATGACGCTGGTGGTGCAAGCCCTGCCCAACAAGCTGATTGCCGACCAACTCAATATCAGCGTGAGGACCGTGGAGGTGCACCGCGCGCGCGTGTTCGAGAAGATGAACGTCAAGTCCGCCGTGGAGTTGAGCAATTTGCTGCGTGAAGACTGAGCAAACGCCGTATCCCTCAGGAAAACAACGCTTGCGCGCAGGCGCGGGCGCGTTGTGGCACGGTGCCAGCCAGGGCCACAGCGGGCCGTGCCGAACCCGGGGCCAGTAACTGCTCAAAAACCGCTTGAATCTGCTGCGGCCTGACGGCCCGCAACTGCGCCAGGGTTTGCGCCGGGTCCCGCAGCTGGCCATAGCTGAACAGCTCTTGCGCGGCCGCTTCCATGCGTCGTGCGGGCTGCTCCATGCCGCGCAGTGCGCGCATCTGCAACTGTTTGCGTGCCCGCGCCAAGGCCACTTTGTCCAGCGGGCCTTGGGCATGGCGACGCAGCAGCTGATGCACCGCTTGCAAAAACTCCTCGGCTTGGGCCGGGGCGGTGGCTCCCTCGATCAGAAACTGCCCAGAGAGCGGCTGGATATCGGCGGAGGCCGCCACGTGATAGGCCAGGCCGCGGCGCTCGCGGATTTCATCCAACAGGGGTGAGCTCATGCCTTCGCCCAGCAGCGAAGCGGCCAGCACATGGGGCAGATGCTGGGTGCTGCGAACATCGCCCAGGGAAGGGGCCTCGAAGCCGAGCAAGACCTGGCATTGGCCCGTGCCGGCCAGACGTTTGGCCTTCAGGCCGCCCTGCCAGACCGGCGCACTCAAGGTGTTGGGGCTGCCGCTGGGCATGGCGCCAAAAGCGCGCTCCACCCGGCGCGAAAAAGCCTCGGGGTCGACCGGGCCGGCCGCCGTCACCACCACATTGCAGGCGGTGTATTGCGCCTGGGCATAGGCCAAGAGTTCGTCGCGGCTGAAGCGCAGGATATTGGCACGGCTGCCGATGATGGGGCGGCCCGCGGCATGGTGCGAGCCGTAGCAGGCGCGGTCCAGCAACTGGAAGGCCACACTGGTGGGGTCGTCCTCAAACTCACTGAACTCTTGCTCGATCACGCGTCGCTCGCGTTCCAACTCGTCGGCTGGGAAGCTGCTGTTGAGCACGATATCGGCCAGCCAGTCGACAAAGGCATGCAAGTCGCCCGGCAAACCCTCGATGTGATAGGCCGTGTGATCTTTGTCGGTATGGGCATTGACCTCGGCGCCCAGGGCTTCGGCGTCTAGATTGATGCGCTGACAGTCGCGCGTGGCCGTGCCTTTGAAAGCCATGTGCTCGACCACATGGCTGATGCCATTGAGCCGCGCGCTTTCATGCAGGCTGCCGGTGCGGATGAACACGCTCAGACTCACCGTTTGGCGCCAGGGCATGGGGATGGTGACGGTGCGCAGGCCGTTGGTCAGCGTGCTGAGATGGAGGGGGTGAGCAACAGTCAATGGATTCAAGCGTGTGGCCAAGCAGGGCGGAGGAGCGAGTGTCGCCCAATCTTGCATTCAAGAGGGCGAACGGCAGTATGGCCCGACTTGGCCCTACAGTCTGGGCATGCAAATTGAAATGGCCCAACTGCTGGCTGCAGCGATCGAGACCCCTCGTCTGACTTTAGAGCCGCTGCGCGCCGCCCACGCCGAGGCTTTTTTTGAAGCGCTGCAGCAAGATGCGGCGCTGTATCAATGGATTTCCATGCCCAAACCCGAGAGCTTGGCCGCGCTGCGTGCGCATTGGCGGGGCCTTGAAGAACGCCGCCGCTCGCCCGATGGCTTGTACGCCTGGCCCATCTGGGCGGTGCGCCGCAAATCAGACGGCGCGTATTTGGGGCGCGTGGATGCTGAAGTTTCATCCCAACTGAGCGCCGACAACCTGGGCTTTTATGTCTTCAGCAAGTACTGGGGGCAAGGCTATGCCAGCGAGGCCGCAGGGGCCGCGGTGCACGCGCTGGCCGCGCGAGGCGTGAGCCGATTTGTGGCGACGGTCACCGTCGGCAACACCGCCTCGGGTCGGGTGCTGAAAAAGCTGGGCTTCGAATTCAGCCGCATCCTGCCCGGCAATGATGTGATTCGCGGCGAGCCGATGGACGACGAGGAGTATGTGTTGTCCCTGGCAAGCGAACGTGGCGCTGCGGGCGCTTGAGATCACGCGGACGACGCTTGGCGGCGCAGCAGCCATCGCTGAGCAAAGCTGTTGACGACGAGCCCGAGCAAGATCAGACCCATGCCAAAGAGCTGCGAAGCGCTGCTGCGGTGATTGAAGATCAAGGCCGCGAACAGCAGGGCAAAAAGCGGCACCAGCAAAGCCATGGGAGCGACTTCGGCCGCGCTATAGCGCGTCAGCAAGGCGTTCCACACTCCATAGCCCAAGAGCGTGGTCGGATAGACCTGGAAGGCCAATGAGACCATAGCCATGCCTTGTAGCTGCTGGGGCAAGGCCGTGAAGACGGTGCTGCCCGAACTCGCATAGGCCATCGCAAACAAAGGCAAGGGCGCGAACAAGCTGGACCAAACCAAGAATGCCAAGACTTGCTCCGGCTTGAGCTGCGCGTGCTGGATCAGCAGATTGGCCTCGCTCAGCGCAATGGCCGCGCCCAGCACCAGGGCCATGCCGGCAATGCTGGCGTTGCCGCTGCTGGATAGCAGCACCCAGACAAAGCCCAGCAGAGCGATGGCGGCACCCAGGCGCTGATGGCGAAGCCATGGTCGCTTCAGCCACCACAAGCCCAAAAGCGGTGTGATGAAGGCGCTGGACTGCAGCAACCAGGCTGCCAGACCGGGGCTCAGGCCGGCACGCAAGCTCAGCGTCACCGCGCCCCAAGTGCCGACGCCAAAGGCCAAACCGTAGCCCGCCAGCCAATGCCAGCCCAGCGCAGGGCGGGGCAGCAGCAACACCAGGGGAAAGGCGGTCAGCGTGAAGCGAAGTCCCGCCAACACCCAGGGGTCGATATGGGCTACGCCGAGTTTGATGAAGGAGAAATTCAGCCCCCACAAGGCGGTAACGGCGGCGGCAAGGCCAAGGTCTTTGAGTTTCATCAGGGGGATCCGTGCTGGTGCGGGGCGAGTGTTGAGCTGGCGTTGGGTTGGCGCAGGGCCATTGCCAGCCCGACGAAAAGTCGGGTCGATGGCATAGCGCAAGAGCTGGAGGGAGATTTTTAATTGCACGAAAAACGAAGAAAAGCGATCTTTCGTCACGTTGAGTCTGCGTAAATTGCACAATCAATCTGGGCTGCCCGGCGCAGCGTTTTTTTCATGAAGTCCATGGCCAAACCCACCTTGCCATCCCTGGCGGCACTGCAATCGTTTGAAGCAACAGCGCGTCTGGGCAGCTTGACCAAAGCGGCGCAGGAGCGCCATCTCACCCACAGCGCCATCAGCCGTCATGTGCAGGCCCTGGAGCATTGGTGCGGACAAGCCCTGTTTGAGCGCATCGGCCCCAAGCTGGTCTTGAATGCAGCCGGCCAGCGATTGCGATTGCGTTTGAATGAGCCTTTGCAGGCCATGCATGCGGCACTGGACCTGGGTGGCTTGCCTCTTGAGCCTCTGCGACTCAAGGTTTTGCTCTTGACCTCCATGGCCAGCACTTGGTTGATGCCGCGCTTGCCGGACTTTGCGCGGCGCTGCCCTCAGATCTCTTTGTCGGTGGAGGCTGGCTATGAGATGGTGGGCCTGCCGCCTTTGCAGGCGGTGGTGGCGATTCGCTTTGGCCACTTTGCTCGCACCGGCTTGCGTTGCCACCGCTTGTGGTTTGACCGCATGGTGGCGGTGGCTGCACCCGATTGGGTGCAGCGTTATGGCACGCAGCCCTCAGAGTGGCCCGCCAGCCAGTTGCTTCGCCACAGCCATGAGGCATGGCCACTGCGCTTGCCCGCCGCTGCGCAAAGCGCTGCCGTGGCGGGCGGTACCTACAAATTGGCCGCGCCCGAGGGCTATGAGTTCAATGACGCCTTGCTCTTGGCGCATGCGGCCCTGGTCGGCTGTGGCGTTGCTTGGTTGCGGTATTCCTTGGTGAGGGCCTTGGTCGAAGAGGGGCGCTTATGCCTCTTGGCGCAAAGTGAGCAGCTGTCCGACAAATCGGCTTGGCTGGTGTCTCGTGAAGACACGGCCGAGCTGCCGGCCGTGCGCGAGTTCTGCCACTGGGCCTAGGCGCAAACGCCGGGCGAGGCCTGAGCGGCCCCACAGGGTTCAAGCGCTGGCGCGCAGCACCAAGATCTCAGCCAAGCTGGGCAAGGGCACGCGCTCACACAGGCGCAGCCCTGCGGACTGGAACAAGGCTTGCCACTCGCTCAAGCTGCGTTCGCGGCCTTCGGTGCAGACGGCCATTTGCAGATCCATGCCGGCAATCGCCAAGCCCGGCTGCACTTCGGGGCGCACCACCTCCATCACCAAGACCGTGGCGCCCGCCGGGGCCGCAGCTTGCGCGACGTTTCTCAAGACCTGCAAAGCCTCGGCGTCGCCAAGGCCGTGCAGCAGGGCGCTCATCCAATAGGCTTCACGCGCATGCTGGGCCGCTGGCGGCAATTCTTCGCGCAGGTCTGCGGCTTGAAAGCACAGGCGCTTGCGGGCTTGCAGGCGTTGCGGGTCGGACTCGGCGGCGGCCAGCACGCGCGCGGCCTCCACGGTGGCCGGGCGGTCCACCACCGTGGCCCGCAGATGCGGGTGCTGCAGCAGCAGGTTCAGTGCTTTGTCCCCGGCGCTGCCGCCGAGATCGATCAGATGATCGAAGCGCGTCCAATCCAAGGCCTGCACCCAGGGCGTGCCCGTCAGGCCCTCGACCTGGGCCATGGCCCGGGCAAAGGCCTGCTCCAGGGCAGGATGCTGCGCCATGTCTTCAAACAAAGGGCGGCCCCTTTGGAGTGCATAGGCGCAGCCGCCTTCTTGCAGCGCTGTGCCCAGGCTGTTGAACCAGGGGCTGCTCATCTCGGGGCGCTGGTGCAGCAGCACCAGGTCGCGCACGCTGTCTTTGCGGCCGGAACGCAGCGGAGCCGAGCCCTTGTTATTGCGCCATTGGCCGGGGCGAGGCTCCTCAAACACCCCCAAAGCGGCCAGCAAACGCAACACGCGTTGCAGCAGTTCGGGTGAGGCCTGGCAGCGCTGCGCCAGGGTTTCAATCGGCAAGGTCGCATCGCCCAAATGCTCGGCCACATCGAACTCGGCCACCACGCCGAGCGCGCGCGATTGCCAATAGGCCGAGCCGATTTGCACCAGCCGGAAGGGCGCCGGCGTCAAGCCATTGGCCCAGGCCTGCAAACCCTGCACGGCCTTCAGCACGCGGGCGAACAGGCGAGCCGCGCGCGCGGCGCCGGGGCGAGCCAGGGGGGCGCTCAAGTGATGGGTGGCGGCGCTCATACTTGGCCTTTCGCGGCGGGGCTGAGTCGACCGGTGGACAAGCCGGCGCTGAGCAAGCGGCCATTGAAGGCGGCCAGGGCGTCCAGAAAGGCCGCGTCCATGGGGCGCTCCATTTGTTCCTCAAACAATTCGCGCAGCAGCAAAGGCGTCATGGCCAAGCTGACAAATGCCATGCGCACCAGATCGGGGTCCAGATCGGACAGAGCCAGCCCTTGCTGCTTGAGGCCCTGCACCCTCTGCGCGCCGCGCTGCCGACCCCGCTCCAGCAGCTGCTGCACAAAGCGTCGGCCCGGCCCTTGGCGCAGGGCCAGCACGCGCAGGATCAGGCGCGGGAATTCAGGGGCGCGCAACATGGTGTCGTAATAGAGCTTCAAAAAGGCGCCGAAGCCCTCCGGCGTGGCCAAGAGGTCTTGGTCCAGCACCTCCAGCAAGGGGTTCAGGGTGGCGCGAATCATCTCCTCGTACAGCCCTTCCTTGCTGCCGAAGTAGTAGCGGATCATGGACACATTGGCCTGCGCCAGCTCGGCAATCTTGCGGGTGCTGACTTGGTGATAGTCCTCGGTCAAAAAGCAGGTCTTGGCGGCGCTGAGCAAGCGCTCGCGCACCGGGTTGTCGGCCTCAGCGCCGGGCGCTTCAGCGGGCTTGGGGGCATGGGTTTTGGCGTTCATGGCGGAATTTTTGCGTGAGCCCGGCGCCTGTGGGGGCCTCACTGTCAATCAGTTTTGGCCCTTTGATTGTCTGCCGGGGCTGTCGGCGCTGAGACAATCCGCCCATGGGTGAATTCGATCTGATCCAACGGTTTTTCAAAAGCCAGAGCCAAAGTCACGTCTCAGCCGATGCGGTGCCGGTGGGCATTGGCGACGACTGCGCCGTCATCAACCCCACGCCCGGCATGCAGTGGTTGGTGTCCAGCGATATGTTGGTGGAAGGGCGGCATTTTTTGTCCACCGTGGCGCCGCAGCGCTTGGGCCACAAGGCGCTGGCCGTCAATCTGAGTGACTTGGCGGCTTGTGGCGCCAAGCCGCGCGCCTTCACTTTGGCGCTGAGTTTGCAGCGTGCCGATGAGGTGTTTCTGGCAGGCTTTGCTCAGGGCTTGTTTGAGTTGGCGCAGCGCCACGGCATTGCCCTGGTCGGCGGCGACACCACCCAAGGCCCTTTGAATATTTGCATCACGGTGATGGGGGAGGTGCCGCGCGGGCAGGCTTTGCTGCGCAGCGGCGCTCAGGTGGGCGATGACCTTTATGTGTCGGGCGCCACGCTGGGGGATGCAAGGCTGGCGCTGGAAGTGTTTCGCGGCACCGTGCCCTTGGCCGGCGAGGCCTTCGAGCAAGTGCGGCGGGCCATGGAGTGCCCGCAGCCGCGCGTGGAGCTGGGGCAAGCCTTGCGGGGCGTGGCGCGCAGCGCCATCGATGTGTCGGACGGCCTCTTGGGCGATCTGGGTCACATCTTGAAAGCCTCAGGTGTGGGGGCTTGCGTCGATGTGGATGCCTTGCCGCGAAGCCCAGTGCTGGCGATGCAAGACCTGAGCCTGCAGCGCGAATGTGGCCTGGCCGGCGGTGATGACTACGAGTTGGTCTTCAGCGCGCCAAGCGATGCAGCCGGTCGGGCCGCCGTGGCTGCGGCTGCGGCCGCCAGTGGCACACCGGTGCAGCGCATCGGGTGCATCGAGGCCGAGCCGGGTTTGCGTTTGCGCGATGGCGCGGGTTGCCTGTTGCCCAACCTTTTCAGCAGCTTTGATCATTTCAAGTGAAGCCCCGCCATGTCTGAATTCTCTTCTTCCCCAGAGTCACTGGCGCCACGTCGCGCCACGGCACGCTTCATGTGGCCGCATCCGGCGCATTGGATCGCGCTGGGCTTTGGCAGCGGGCTCTCACCCAAGGCGCCGGGCACGGTGGGCACGCTGTGGGCTTGGCTGGCCTTTTTGGTGATCAACCCCTGGATGAGCGATCGCGGCTGGGCTTGGCTGCTGGCCGGCGGCACGGTGATCGGCTGGTGGGCGTGCACGGTGACGGCCCGGCACTTGGCAACACCTGACCCCGGCGCTGTGGTGTGGGACGAGGTGCTGGCTTTTTGGCTGATTCTTTGGCTGGTGATGCCCACTGGCTTTTGGGGGCAGCTGATCGCTTTTGCGCTGTTTCGTTTTTTTGATGCCGCCAAGCCCGGCCCGGTGGGCTGGGCCGATCAGTTGTTCAAAGGCGAGCGGGGCAAGCCGGTGGGTTGGGCCCAGGGTTGGGGCATTTTGTTCGACGATTTTGTTGCGGCAGGATGTACGCTTGTGGTGATCGCGCTGTGGCGCTTCTTGTGGGGGTGATGCATATGTTGTTTCCTGAAGAGCAAGAGTTGATCGACCGCATCGGCGTGGCCCTGATGCAGCGGCGCGAAAAGGTTGGCACGGCGGAGTCTTGCACCGGCGGCCTGATTGCGGCGGCCTGCACCAGTTTGTCGGGCTCCAGCCAATGGTTTGAGCGCGGGGTGGTGAGCTACAGCAACGAGTCCAAAACCGAGTTGCTGGGTGTGCCGGCGGCCCTGATTGGCCTGCATGGCTCGGTGAGTGGTGAGGTGGCTTTGCATATGGCACGCGGGCTGCTGGCCCATGCGCCCATCGATTGGGCCCTGGCGGTGACGGGCATCGCTGGCCCCACCGGCGGCTCGGCTGAAAAGCCTGTGGGCACGGTCTGGCTGGCCCTGGTGCATGGCAGCAAGATCACCAAAGTCTGGCAAGAGCACTTCAGTGGCGACCGCCACGCGGTGCGCATTGCCACCTTGCGTGCAGGCCTGATGGCTTTGTGCGAGGCCCTGGAAGACAAAGACCTCTGATTCGACGCATGAGTATTTTGCTGAGCGGCCGCTGGCCCCAGGCCGAGCAGCAGCAATGTTTGCATTGGCTGCAGACCGCTTTGCCGGGTGAGCAATGGTGGCTGGCCCCGCCCACCGATGCGGCGCAAGCCGCGCAGGTGGAGGTGGCCATTGTGGCCAACCCAGAACCCGGGGTGTTGCAGGGTTTGCAGAATCTGCGCTTGATCCAGTCCTTGTGGGCGGGGGTGGACCGGCTTTTGCAAGACCCGACCGTGCCGCCCGAGGTGCCTTTGGCGCGCATGGTGGACCCCGCCATGAATGAGGCCATGGTGCATACCGCCTTGTGGTCGGTTTTGTCTTTGCACCGGGGCTTTTTTGATTTGCAGGCGCAGCAGCAACAAGGGCTTTGGCAGGCACCCGCGCAATTGCGCGCCGATGAATGGCGCGTGCTGGTGCTGGGACTGGGAGAGCTGGGGGGACGGGTGGCGCAGGCTCTATCGGCGCAAGGCTACCGGGTCAGCGCTTGGAGCCGGCGGCCCGCGGTCTTGAACGGGGTGCAATGTTTGCATGGCGAGGCCGGGCTGAACCAGGGCTTGGCGCAGGCGCAAACCGTCATCAACTTGCTGCCCCTGACCGAGCAGACGCGCGATTTTTTCAATGCCGCGCGTTTGGCTTCGATGAGGCCCGGCGCCAGCCTCGTCAATTTGGCGCGGGGCGCTCAGGTGGTGGAAGAAGACTTGCTTGCCGCGCTGGACAGCGGCCATCTGCATCGGGCGGTGCTGGATGTGTTTCGCCAAGAGCCTTTGCCCGCCGGGCATGCGTTTTGGCAGCATCCGCGCGTCACGGTCTTGCCGCATTGTGCCGCGCAAACCGATATGCGCAGCGCAGCGGCCGTGGTGCGCGCCAATGTGCTGGCGCTGCGCGCCGGCCAGCCGCTGGCGCATCTGGTGCAGCGACAGCAGGGCTACTGAGCGGCCGCCTTTCGTGCAGCTTTGCGCAGGGGGCTGAGGGCACGCAGCCCGCGCTGAGCAAGTCGCGCTCAGGCGGGGTATCCTGAAAGCCTGTCGATGGCCGGATGAAGTGAGTGCGCCAGGGCGTGCCACTGGGCTGCAGTGACGGGAGGTGGCGCCGATGGAGTTTTTCCCCGCAGACGCAAGCATTGCCGCATGGGAGCAGCAATTGGCGCAAAGCGCCGCGCTCGACACCGTCCAGGAGCGCCTGCAACTGGCCTGGGGCTTGCGCCAACGGGACACGCACCGGGCTTTGGCCTTGGCCACCGATGTGGATGGGCTGCTGGGTTCGACCCCATGGCCGGCGCGCCGACTGAGCTTGGCACGGGCCCGGCTGCATCTGGTGCGCTCGGAAGCTCAGTTGCTGCAGGGCGAACTGAGGGAGGCGGAGCGTCAACTGGAGGCGGCGCGCGTTTTGTTTCAAGACGCTGCGGATGAAGCCGGCTTGGCCGATGTGCATTGGCAAGCCCATTACGTGGCGGCCGACCGGGGCGATGTCGGGCGCTTGCGGGCCGAGCTGGCGCTGGCTTTGGGGCGCGCCGAGGCTGCCGGTGACACCGCGCGGGCCTTGGTGTTTCAGGCCAATCTGGGCCGCGCGCAGGTTTTTGTCGATCAGGTGCTGGCGGAGCGCGAATGGGGTGCCCGCTTGCCGCCGGACAGCAGCCAATTGGCCCCGATGGAAGGGGCTGCGGTCGAAGACTTTCGCGGCCTGCTGGCGGCCATGCAGGGCCAGTATTTGAAGGCCATTCAAGCCCACTCGCGCGCTTTTGAGTTGGCCATGCTGACCGGGCAGATCCGGCGTGCCATCACCCTGGCGACCAATTTGGGGCATACCTACACCCGCATGAGCGACTTCCAGACCGCGATGGAATGGCTCAAGCGAGGTTTGGACTTGGCGCGGGCCTCACGTTGGCCGAGCATGATCAGTCTGTGTCTGGCGCATACCGGCGAGGCTTTGCGTCGGCTCGGTCAGTTAGGCGATGCGCGCGAGCTGCTGCAGGAATGCTTGCAAGTTGGCGCAGCGCAATCGGAAAACCGCACCCACGCCATCGCTTTGGGCTATTTGGGCCATACCGAGCTGGACTCCGGCCAAGGCGCGGCGGCGCAAGCCGCGTTTTCGGAGCTGATGGAACGCGCGCTGGCTTCGCGCTCGCTCGATCTGCGCACCGAAGCCTGCCTGGGTCTGGCGCGCGCCGAGCTGATGTTGCAGCACTTCGACGCGGCCCGCTGCCATGCGCAAGAGGGTTTGCGTCTGGCACGCGAGCAGCAAGAGCCCGCCTCGGAGGTGGCGATGCTGTGGGTGCTGGGCGATGTGCAGCAGGCCCAAGACCAGGCTCAGGGACGGGAGTCTGCGGATGGGCAAGCCTTGGCCTTCTACCTGGAAGCGCTGCAGCTGGCCGATTCTTTGCAGTCCTATCAACCCGCCCTCAAATTGTTGGAGGCCACCGCCAAAGCCTTTGCGGCCAAGGGCAATTTCGAGCGCGCTTATCACTGGCTGCAAAGAGCCAGCGATGCGCGCCAGCGCAACTTCAATGAGGAGGCGGTGCGGCGCTCCAGCGCCTTGCGGGCGCACCACCAGATTGAAAGCGCGCGTGCAGAGAGCGAGCATTTGCGACGCTTGGCCGAATCCGAAGCAGCACGTTTTCAGCTCTTGCGCGACTCGCATGAGGTCTTGCTGCATCTGGGCCAAGTGGGGCAAGAAATCACCAACGAGCTGGTCGCGGAGCGGGTGTTCGAAGTGATGCGGCGCCATGTCAATGCACTGTTGGATGCACCCTGCTTGGCTATTTATCTGCTGGACGCGGCTGGATTGCAGCTCTATTGCGCCTATGGCGTGGAGAACGGCGAGCCCTTTGTGGACCCGCCCATTGAGATGAGCTCCGAACGCTCTTTGTGCGTGCGCTGCGTCAAAGAGCGACGCGAGTTCGTGCTCGGGGATGCCGCCCTGCAGGGCAGCTTGGGCGAGCAAGTGCCCGGTACCAGTGTGCTGCGCAGCTTGATTTTTGCCCCCTTGTTGGCGGGCGAGCGGGTGATCGGTGCCATGACAATTCAGTCCCCTCGGGCGGGGGCTTATGGGGAGCGGCAGCAACTGATCTTTCGCACCTTGCGCTCCTATATTGCCATTGCTTTGGACAATGCCGGTGCCTATCTGCGCTTGAGCGAAATGCAGCGTCAGTTGATGGCGCAGGAAAAGTTGGCGGCCTTGGGTTCCATGGTGGCCGGCGTGGCACATGAGCTCAACACGCCGATTGGCAACAGCCTGTTGATTGCCAGCACCTTGCTGGGCAACACCCAGGAGTTTGTGCAGCGAGTGGAGCAACAGGCCTTGAAGCGCTCGGACTGGCAGCAATACGCGGGCCGCACCCGCGATGGCCTGGAAGTCATCAACCGCAGCATGGAGACCGCAGCCGCTTTGGTGCGCAGCTTCAAGCAAGTGGCCGTGGATCGCAGTGCCGAGCAGCGTCGCACATTTGATGTGAAAGACCTGTGTGAGCAATGCGCGCAGACCATGGGCTTGCAACTGCGACGCGCCGGTCTGAAGCTTGAGTTGAAGGTGCCCACGGGGCTGCAGATGGACAGCTTTCCTGGCCCCCTGGGTCAGGTCTTGATCATCTTGATCAACAACGCCTTGATCCATGCGTTTGAGGGGCGGCAAGACGGCTTGATCACCTTGGGCGCGCAAGCCCTGGAGGGGAGTGCTCGGCTGAGCCTATGGGTGGAGGACAACGGCCAAGGCATTCCCGCCTCGCTGCAAGAGCGCATCTTTGACCCCTTCTTCACCACCAAGTTCGGCCAGGGCGGCAGCGGCCTGGGGCTGAGCATTGCGCACAACATCTGCGGCAGCCTGCTCGGCGGCAGTTTGAGTGTGAAGAGCCGCGAGGGTGAGGGCAGTCGCTTTGTGGTGGAGCTGCCGCTGAAAGCGCCTTGACGAGCTTTGACGCTGTAGGCGCCCGGTCAGGCGGGCAGCACCAAGCGTGGGCCGCGGGCGACCACGGTTTCGGCCAGCAT
Organism: uncultured Burkholderiales bacterium; assembly: GCA_945952065.1. GTDB lineage: Bacteria > Pseudomonadota > Gammaproteobacteria > Burkholderiales > Burkholderiaceae_C > Paucibacter_A. The sequence goes on from CAMFGY010000016.1 coordinate 71,291, forward strand.
CAGGGCCAGCCGGCGCAGCGCGGCCCAGGGCTCCAAAGGCCAGTCGGGGTGGCGCAGGCCTTTGACCAAACCGTCGCAGACTTGCGCCGCCTCGACCAAGCGGGTCAGATCGGCGGCCTGCAAGCCCGGCACGATGCGCTCGAACAAGCGCTCTTTATTGCCCCAGACCCGTGACTCGCGCAAAGCCATGGGCAGGGGCTTGCCGGCATCCACGGCGTCGCGCACCCGTTTGAGCGCGCGGATGTCTTCGGCCAAGCTCCAGTGCACCAGCACGGCGGCTTCGCCCTCGGCTTCCAGGCCTTCCAACATGCGCAACAAGCGCGGCACGTGGCCGGCCAGCACCGCCTCGCTGAGCTTGAACACGTCGTAACGGGCCACGTTCAAAACAGCGGCCTCGACCTGCTCAAAACTCAGCTCGCCCTTGGGGTGCAAGAGCGCGAGCTTTTGCAGCTCTTGATGGGCGGCGAGCAGATTGCCCTCCACCCGGTCGGCAAAGAAGGCCAGCGTGCGCTGGCCGGTCTCGCCCTCGGGCACTCTTTGCCCTTGCGCCAGCAGGCGCTGCGCAATCCATTGCGGCAGCGCGCGCCGGTCCACCGGGTCCACGCGCACCGTCACACCGGCACCATCCAGGGCGCTGAACCAGGCGCTGTTGGTCTGGGTTTTGTCGAGCTTGGGCAGGGTGAGCAGCGTCACCACATCCTCGGACAAGGCGGCGCAATAACGCTGCAGCGCCTCGGAGCCCTCTTTGCCGGGCTTGCCGCTGGGAATGCGGATCTCGATGAACTGCCGCTCGGCGAACAGGCTCAGCGCCTGCGCTGCACCCAGCACCGGGCCCCAGTCGAAATAGGCGCCTGTGACCGTGAAGACCTTGCGCTCGCCATAACCCTGAGCCCGAGCGGCGGCACGAATCGCGTCGGCCGCCTCCTGGGCCAGCAGCGGCTCATCGCCATAGATGGTGTAGATGGGCCGCAGCGCTTTGGCAAGCTGCTGGGGCAGGGCGTCGGCGCGCAACTGCATGGTCGTCTCGGGCTCAGCTCGGCAGTCGAACCGCAGCGAGGCGGCGCATCATCTGGGCCACGGCGTCAGATTGCATGGCGCGGTGCAGTTGCAGCTCTTCCTGCTCTTTGCCCAGGGCACGTTCTTCGGTGTAGTTCATTTCGCGCACCAGCCGCAGCTCGGTGCGGGGCAGCAGCAGTTCGTCATTGGGGGTGCGCAGCAAATAGTCCACGCTCAGCCGCAACTGCCACTCCCGCACTTGCCCAGCCACGGTGGAGCTGACGACGACCTTGTCGCGCACATCGTGCAGGGCCACCAACACCACATCGGCCTTGTTGGCGTCTTCCACCACTTGCACCGGTGAGCGCGTCAGCTGGCGGCGCAATTCGGTGGCCAAGGGCGAGCCCGGCGCAAAGCCCGTCAAAGCCAGGCGCTGGAACTGGAACTCGGGCTCTTTGCGCAGTTCAAAGCCGCAGCCGCCCAGGCTGGACAAGCTAAGCAATGCTGCCGATACAAGCAAGCGACGCCGCTGCATGCTCATCCGCACTTAGACGACCACGTTGACCAAGCGGCCCGGCACCACGATGACCTTTTTGGCCGGTTTGCCTTCGGCAAACTTGAGGAAGTCTTCGTTGGCCAGCGCGGCGGCTTCGATGGCGGCCTTGTCGGCGGCGGCTGGCACTTTGAGGGCGCCGCGCAGCTTGCCGTTGACCTGCAGCATCAGCTCGATTTCGTCTTGCACCAAGGCGGCTTCATCGACCTTGGGCCAAGCGGTGTCAAGCAGGTCGCCCAGTTCGGCCGCAAAGCCGAGGTCTTGCCAGAGCTGGTGGGCGATGTGCGGGCAGGCGGGGTAGAGCACGCGCAGCAGCACCGAGAAGCCTTCGCGGATGGCGGCGTCTTGGCCGGCGGCCTTGAAGCCTTCCAGCGCATTGAGCAGCTTCATGCCGCCCGACACCACGGTGTTGTACTGCATGCGCTCGTAGTCGTAGCTGACCTGCTTGAGCACCAAGTGCACCTCGCGGCGCAGCGCCTTGCCTTCGCCACTGAGCGCGGCGAAGTCCTGGCCAGCGCTCTTGATGGCGGCCTCATGCTTGACGGCAAAGGCCCAGACGCGCTTCAAGAAGCGGTGGGCGCCTTCCACGCCGGAGTCGTTCCACTCCAGGGTCTGCTCCGGCGGCGAGGCGAACATGACGAACAGGCGGGCCGTGTCGGCGCCGTACTGGTTGATCAGTTCTTGTGGGTCCACGCCATTGTTCTTGGACTTGGACATGGTGCCCACGCCCTCGTACTCGACGCGCGAACCATCGCTCTTGAGCGTGGCATGGGTGACCTTGCCGTTGGCATCGGCCACATCTTCCACCTCATGCGGCCAGAAGTACTCGATGCCGCCCTTCTCGCCACGGCGCGAGTAGATGTGGTTGAGCACCATGCCCTGGGTCAGCAGCTTGGTGAAGGGCTCGTCCACCTTGACCAGGCCGAGATCGCGCATCACCTTGGTCCAGAAGCGGGCGTAGAGCAGGTGAAGAATCGCGTGTTCGATGCCGCCGATGTACTGGTCCATGGCCGCGCCCTGGCGCATCCAGTAGGCAGTGCCATCGCCGACCATGGCGTCCTTGTTCTGCGCATCGCAGTAACGCATGAAATACCAGGACGAATCGACAAAGGTGTCCATGGTGTCGGTTTCGCGCTGCGCCGGTTTGCCGCACTTGGGGCAGGCCACGTTCAAGAAACCGGCGTGCTTCTTCAGCGGGTTGCCGCTGCCGTCGGGGATGCATTCTTCCGGCAGCACCACGGGCAAGTCTTTCTCAGGCACGGGCACCGAGCCGCAGTCATCGCAGTTGATGATGGGAATGGGCGTGCCCCAATAGCGCTGGCGGCTGATGCCCCAGTCGCGCAGTCGCCAGGTGGTCTTCTTCTCGCCCAGGCCCTTGGCGGTCATCAATTCGGCCACCTTGGACACGGCGGCCTTGTGGTTCAAACCATCGAGTTCACCGGAGTTGATGCAAACGGCTTTTTGCTTGTCGCCGTACCAGTCGGCCCAGGCTTCCAGGCTGAAGCGCTCGCCTTCGGCGGCGACGACTTGCTTGATCTCAATGCCGTACTTCTTGGCGAAGGCAAAGTCGCGCTCGTCGTGTGCGGGCACGCCCATCACCGCGCCGTCGCCATAGCTCATCAGCACATAGTTGCCCACCCAGACTTCGACCTGCGCGCCGGTCAGCGGGTGCGTGACGAAGAGGCCGGTGCGCTGGCCCTTCTTCTCTTGCGTGGCCAGCTCGGCTTCGGTGGTGCCGCCGCGTTTGCATTCTTCGATGAAGGCCGTCAGCTCGGGCGAGCTTGCTGCCGCATGCGCGGCCAAGGGGTGCTCCGGCGCCACGGCGCAGAAGGTCACGCCCATGATGGTGTCGGCGCGGGTGGTGAAGACGTAGAGCTTGCCGTCTTGGATCAGCTGGCCGTCGGCGCCTTTGATCTCATGCGGGAAGGCAAAACGCACGCCTTCGCTCTTGCCGATCCAGTTTTCCTGCATCAGGCGCACGCGCTCGGGCCAGCCGCTCAGGTATTGCGGGTTGCTGGGGTCGGCCACGGCGGCTAGCAGCTCATCGGCGTATTTGGTGATGTTCAGGTAGTAGCCGGGGATCTCGCGCTTCTCAACCACAGCACCGGAGCGCCAGCCTTTGCCGTCGACCACTTGCTCATTGGCCAGCACGGTCTGGTCGACCGGGTCCCAGTTGACCACCTGCGTGCGGCGCTCGGCGATGCCGGCTTCCAACATCTTCAGGAACAGCCATTGGTTCCATTTGTAGTACTCGGGCGTGCAGGTGGCGATCTCGCGCGACCAGTCGATCGCCAGGCCCATGGCCTGCATCTGCGACTTCATGTAGGCGATGTTGTCGTAAGTCCACTTGGCCGGTGGCACCTTGTTCTTCATCGCGGCGTTCTCGGCCGGCAGGCCGAATGCGTCCCAGCCCATGGGCATCAAGACGTTGTAGCCCTTCATGCGCAGCTGGCGCGTGAGCATGTCGTTGATCGTGTAATTGCGCACATGGCCCATGTGCAGCTTGCCGCTGGGGTAGGGCAGCATGGAGCAGGCGTAAAACTTGGGCTTGCTCTGGTCTTCTGTGACGCGGTAGGCGTCGCGGGAATTCCAATACTGGCGCGCAGCGGCTTCGATCTCGTTGGGGGCGTACTTGTCGTTCATGCGCCAAATTGTAGGCGCTGCGCCTGGGCGCCCTGCGGGGAAGGAGGCGGAGCCCTGGGTGAGATCGGCTTCAGCCGGGCGGCAGCGCTCGGCATTGCTTGATGCTGCGGCGAAGGCTGGTCTTCCAAAACGAGTCCCACTCATGCAGACCATCGATGCGCAAGAGCAATTCGCCACGGCAGACGAAGTCAAAAGCCGGGGTGAGCTGCGCCGGGGCGTACTGGTGCGCCAGATAGCTTTGCATCAAAGCTTCATGAGCCTTGGGCCAGGCGTAACGGCTCAAGGGGTCGGCCAGCCGCGGCCTTTGCACCTCGACCAGGGTAACGCCCAAGGCTTTGGCTTCGTTCAGAAACTCTTGCTTGCGCTCGGTTTGAGACCAGGCGCGACACGGGCCGCAGTCGCCTGCGCTCCAGTAGACCAAGCTCAGCGCGCTGCTTGTCTCTGAAGGGTTGGCCCCGCCAGAGGCCATCAAGGCAGCCAGACCCAGAGCCAGCAGCGGCGCTCGGAACGTTTGGCTCAACAATGCCTTGCGGCCCGCTTCAGCGCCCAATTCAGAAACCCGACCAATCTTCATTCAAGCCTTCTTTGCGTTCAGAGCCCAGGCGCAGCTGCGGCATGGAGCTGGGCAGCTTCATTTGCTTTTCGCGTTTTGAGATGTTCAGGGTGGTGCTGTCCCAGAGCGAAGCAAAGCTCTGGGGCGTTTGCAGGGCGCGAGACAACTCGCTCACAAACCAGGTGTTGATTTGGCTGTTGGCGCAACCGAAGGAGGCGGTTTTGGCACTGGAGGCGGTCATCACCAAGAGGTGGTCTTGGTGCAGCCGATCCAGGTGCGAGCCCGAGAAGCAGGCGGAAATCATCAACCAGCTGCGATTGGGCTCCAGGGCGGCCATCCAGCTTTCGAGCTTTTTCGAGCTCAGCCAACGTGCGTTGCGATACAGCGGTTGCTGCGAGACCTCCAGGACGCCCGGCGCGCCATGGCTGCTCAGCAAGACAATGAAGCGGTCATTGGCCCGCTTGTGCTCGGAGAAGAACTCGAACACTTCGTCCAATTGGTCGATGCTGGCCAAAGGCCAATCGCGCGGCCCTTCGGTGATCCGTCGGTTGGACAGCAGAACCGAGCGATAGGCTTTGCCATAGGCGGCGGCGAATTGGCGGTCCAGCAGGCGGATGTCCGCATCGAACACGGTTTGCCGGTCATTGAGCGCGGCGCCGATGAAGATGTATCGAGCGGCCGTGTCGGGCTCGGGGTCGGATTGCAGGCGCTGCAACTGCGCACTCAAGCGATGGGCGCCGGACCCTTCCGTTTCGCCGAGGATGAAGCTGCTGCAGGCGCTGAGCCCGGCCAGCAAGATGAGCAAAAGCGCGCGACGCGCGAGTGCTGTGGCCCAGTCAAGTGAAGGTTGTCGGCTTTTTGCGGGCGAGGAAAAAAACATGCGTGGGGGCTCGGACGGGCTTTGCTTTCGCCATGATCGGTGCCGCCCCGTGAATCGTCACTCGCTCTTTTTGGGGGCGTCTGCGACAAAGGCAATGCGGCTCAGGCCGGCCGCTTGCATATAGCCGATCAGTTCGGCCACTTGGCCATAGGGCACGGCCTTGTCGGCGCGCAGTTGCAACTCCAGGCTGGGGTTGGCGCGGCCCAGTTCCGCCATGCGCTGCTGAAAGCGAGGGGTGTCCAGTGCTTCGTCACCCAGCATCAAGCGGCCATCGGCGGCCAGCGAGACCTGGATGAACTGCGGCGCATCCGAAGGGGTGGCCGCTTCGCTTTGGGGCAGGTCCAAGCGCAGTGAGCTGCTCATCAGCGGCGCCGCAATCATGAAGATCACCAAGAGCACCAGCATGACGTCGATCAGCGGCGTCATATTGATCTCGCCCATCGGTTTGGGGCGTTCGCTGCGTTCCAGGCGACCAAAGGCCATGATGCTCAGGGCTTGTCGCTGTCTTGGTCCAGCATCTCGCGCAAATCATGCGCGAAGCCTTCCAACTCGGCCTCGCAATCACTGACTTGCTTGCCGAAGATGTTGTAGGCCAGCACTGCGGGAATCGCCACAGCCAGGCCTGCGGCCGTCATGACCAAGGCCTCGCCCACCGGGCCGGAGATTTTTTCGATGGTCAGATGGCCGTCGGCCGAGATGCTGACCAGCGCGTGATAAATGCCCCAGACGGTGCCGAACAAACCAATGAAGGGCGCCGTGCTGCCGATAGAGGCCAAAAACACCTGACCGTATTGCAGGCGGCGCAGCACCGCATGCAACGCATCGCGCAGCCGCCGGGTCAGGCGCGATTCGCGCTTCACCGCACCGTCGAGGCTGGCCGTTTGGGTTTCGGCAGTGGCGGCGTCCAACAGCGGTTGCAGCACCGCCTCGGTGTCAAAACTATCCAGCGCGCTTCGGCCTGCGGCCAAATCGCTGGCGGCCCAGAAGGCCGGCAGGGCGCGCGCCAAGCTGCGGCGCGTTCGCTGCAACATCCAGCTCTTCCAGAGGATGACAACCCAGGCGCCCACCGACATCAGCAGCAAAAGGGCGGCAACCGCCCGGGTGACCGCATCGCCTTGGCTCCAGAGCTCAGCGAAACCGGTCATGCATTCAAGCCCAAGACATCGTTCATGTCATACAGGCCCGCACCCTGGCGCACCAAGAAGCGAGCGGCGCGCAAGCTGCCCAGCGCAAAGGTGCTGCGGCTGCTGGCTTTGTGACTGATTTCAATGCGCTCGCCGGTGCCGGCGAAGAGCACGGTGTGGTCGCCGATGATGTCGCCGCCGCGCACCGTGGCAAAGCCAATGGTGGAGGGGTCACGCTCGCCGGTGACACCTTCGCGGCCATAGACCGCACAGGCTTTCAAATCGCGGCCCAGGGCCTGCGCCACCGCTTCACCCAGGGCCAGCGCGGTGCCGCTTGGTGCGTCGACCTTGTGGCGGTGGTGGGCTTCGATGATTTCGATGTCAAAGCCTTCGTTCAAGGAGCGGGCAGCCATGTCGAGCAGGCGCAAGACCACGTTCACGCCCACGCTCATATTCGGCGCCATCATGATGCCGATGTGTTGGGCATGCTCGCCGATTTGGGCTTTTTGCTCGGGCGTGAAACCGGTGGTGCCGATCACGACCTTGACGCCCAATTCACGGCACACCGCCAGATGGGTGAGCGTGCCTTCCGGGCGGGTGAAATCGATCAGCACATCGGCGCCGCGCAATGTTTGCTGCAGGTCGGCGCTGATCAGCACGCCGCTGTTGTGGCCCAAGAAGGCACTGGCGTCTTGGCCCAGGCTGGGGTTGCCTTCGCGGTCCAAGGCGCCGTGCAGCACGCAGTCGGGCGCATTGACCACGGCCTCGATCAGCATGCGGCCCATGCGGCCGGAGCTGCCTGCGATGACGATGCGGGTGGGAGCTGCGGGCTGGCTCATGGCTTGGGCTCCAGCGGCGGGTAGCTGCGTTGCGCGCCCATGGCTTCAGCGGCCGGCACGGCGGGTTTGGCCGGCACAGGCAAGGCTTTGCGTTCTTCTTCGCTCAGGGCCAGCTTCGGCGCATCGCCGCGAGACTCGCGGGTGTTGATCGAGCTGACAAATTCGTTCTCAGAGGGCAGGTCTGCGGGCAGATCCAGCGACTTCAGCACATCGCCATCAAACCAAGCCACTACTTGGCGCTGCTGAGGCGCTGCGCCCTGGCGGCGGATGGTGAAGACGTAGTCCCAGCGGTTCTCATGGAACACGTCGGTCAGCAGCGGTGAACCGAGCAAATCACGCACTTGGGCGCGGCTCATGCCGGGCTTGACGCGGGCCGTCAGTTCCTTGGTCAAGACATTGCCCTGCACGATGTCAACCCGGTAGGGGCGCACGATGCCCAGCACTTTGTCGCCTGAAACCGAGCCGGCGCAGGCGCTCAGCAAGGCCAGGGTGGTGGCAGTCAGCGTAAGCAGGCTCAGGCGAGCAGGAGGGGCGGTACACATTTTCGGGCGCATGAATGCTTCTGTAGGGGCTTGGGCTGCTGAGCAAGCCTTTGCTGGCTATGATCGGTCCATTCTAGCGGCAGGCCCATGGGGGGTCGCGCCGGCCCTACCAAGCCATGAACCGGACCGAAGAGATCAAAAACAGCGGGCTCAAAGCGACCCTGCCGCGCATCAAGATTCTGGAGGTTTTCCAGAAGACCAATCAGCGCCACATGACCGCGGAAGATGTGTACAAAGCCCTGCTGGTCGAAGACGCCGATATCGGCTTGGCCACGGTGTACCGGGTCTTGACGCAGTTCGAGCAGGCGGGACTGTTGTCGCGCAATCATTTCGAGTCCGGCAAATCGGTGTTCGAACTGAACCAAGGCCATCATCACGATCACTTGGTTTGTTTGACTTGCGGCCGGGTGGAAGAGTTCTTTGACCCCGAGATTGAAGAGCGCCAGCACCGCATTGCCGCCGAACGAGGCTTTGAATTGCAGGAGCATTCGCTGGCGCTGTATGCCGCTTGCATCAAGAAAGACTGCCCGCACCGGGGCGGCTAAGCGTCAGAGTGCCGTGTCGAGGCTGGGCGGGGCTCAGTCTTGCTCGTGTTGGCCCATTTCGATCGCGCGTTGGTGGCGCTCGACGAATTCGCGGTAGGTGTCAATGCCACGCAATTGCAGCACCGTGTTGCGCACCGCAGCCTCCACCAAGACCGCCAAATTTCGGCCTGCATCCACCGCGATGATGACTTTGCGCACCGGCATGCCCAACACGTCTTCGTACAGCGGCTCGTAGGGCAGGCGCTCAAAATCACGCTCCAGCGTTTCTTTGCGCACCAGATGGACGATCAGCTTGAGGCGCATCTTGCGGCGCACGGCGGTTTCGCCAAAGATCGCCTTGATGTCGAGCAAGCCGATGCCGCGGACTTCCAGCAGATTCAACAAAAGCTCGGGGCAGCGGCCTTCGATGGCGGTTTGCGAGATGCGAAACAGATCGACCGCGTCATCGGCCACCAAGCCGTGGCCGCGTGAGATCAACTCCAGCCCCAGTTCACTCTTGCCCAGGCCGGATTCGCCCGTCAACAGCACGCCCAGGCCCAGGATGTCCATGAAAACGCCGTGGCGGGTGGTGCGGTTGGCAAACAGATGGGCCAGATAGGCGCGCACCACGTCAATCACATGACCCGCGGAGTCGGCGGTTTCAAACAGTGGAATCTCGGCGCGGTCACACATCGCGACCAGGCGATCGGGTGGCGGCTGGTTGTCGGCCACGATGATGACCGGCGGCTCGAGCGTCACGATGCGGGCGATGCGTCGGTCCAGCACCTCTCCCGAGGCCTGGCTCAGATAAGCCACCTCGCGGCGGCCGACAATCTGCACCCGGTAGGGGTGGATGTAGTTCAGGTAGCCGACCAAATCGGCGGCGGACTGGGCGTCGCGCACCGCCGCTTCGTCAAAGCGGCGTTCGGGATGGGCGTGTCCGGCGATCCACTCCCACCGCAGCGCCTCCCTGTGCTCTTCAAAGAGTCGGTCGGCGCTGATGGAGGTGGGTTTCACTGGGCTTCTTCGATCAGTTCAGTTCGGGACAGGTTCAGGCGACCGACTTGAGCGGCTCCCAATCGGAGATCAGGCGGTGCACCGCGCTGGCTTCGGCTTCGGACTTCAGGCGTTCGCGCAACTCACGATCCGAAAGCATCTCCGCAATTTCGGAGAGGATTTCCAAGTGGCGCTGCGTGGCCGCCTCAGGGACCAGCAAAAAGATCAAGAGGCTGACGGGTTCATCATCCGGCGCGTCAAAGCCAATCGGCTGCTGCACGCGCAACACCGCTGCCAAAGGATTCTTCAAGCCCTTGATGCGACCATGGGGAATGGCCACGCCATGGCCCAAGCCGGTCGAGCCCAGGCGCTCTCGTGCAAACAAATTGTCGGCCACCAAAGCGCGCGCGATCGCATGGTTATTCTCGAACAGCAGACCAGCTTGTTCAAAGACACGCTTCTTGCTGGATGCGTCCACATGAACCAGCACATTGCTGGCAGGAAGGATAGCGGCGAGACGATTCATGGTGTCGAAGCGCTGTGTTGGGCGGTGGCCCGCGGCGGGACGCTTGCTCGGTGTCGGGGTGAAGAATTATAGAAACTTGCGGCCATTGTGCGTGGCCGGGACTTGCGAGGCCAGTGTACAAGTGCGCGGATTGCTGCGACGCAGCAACACATTGTGCCGCCCTGCGCCCCCGCGACATGGGGCAACAAAAAGGCGACCCGAGGTCGCCTTGCTTGTGGCCGCGATGCCTGCTGTCTATCAGTCATCGCGTGCTTGCCAGAGCTTCATTCAAGGGCTTGGGGGACCGGTTTAAGGGGCCGGGATCTCCAAGCGCTTGGCTGCCGTGTGGTGATGATCTTGCAAGCGATCCTTGTGGCGGCAGACTTGGCGGTCCAGTTTGTCCATCAACTGATCAATGGCGGCATAGAGGTCTTCGTGAGACTGTTCCACGAAGATGTCGCGTCCCTTCACATGCAGGGTCACTTCAGCCTTTTGGCGACGTTCCTTTTCCTTTTGCTTTTCCACGGTGAGCAAGACATTGATGTCAACGACTTGGTCAAAATGGCGGGTCACCCGATCCAGCTTTGTGAGCACATACTCACGCAGAGACGGCGTTACTTCCAAATGGTGGCCACTGATTGTCAGGTTCATAAAGCCTCCTTTCACAAGAGGTATCACTAGAAAACGGGAACAAGGGGTCAAAGAACGAAGTAGGCGGATTTCTGGGTCTCGGAATGGGGCTTGCGTAGTGAATCGGTCGGTCCAGTTTGCTCCCGAAGTGCGTTTGTGACAAGCCCTTGAAAGCATGAAATGCGGCAATAGTCCGTTTGCTGATGCGGCTGTGCGGATGGCGCGCGAGGCTTTGTCCGGGCGTGCGGCGTGGCAGGGTGATAATGAAGGCTTCTTAGCTCTGGAGTCCTTCTTGGACAGCGATCACCCGCGGTGACCGTCCATTCCCATGCCAACGGTTCTTGCAGCCAGTCCTGACTCGCTGCCTTGCCGATTGTCCGGAATGAGACGGGTCCCCTCTACACCCACCTTCCGGACGGCAAAGTACCGTCCAGACTCGAGTCGGCGCTGCGGCGCTGGAGATCTGCATGCTGAATGTGTTTACCTTGGACAACGGGCGCCTGAAGGGCGGCCTGTTTCAGGAAGAAATTGAAACCGCCGAAGATTTGGCGCAATCGCGGCCTATTTGGGTGGATTTGGACCAGCCCACCGCGGAAGAAAAGGGCTGGATTCAAGACCGCTTCGGCCTGACCATTCCCGAGGACATCGTTGACGAAGACTTGGAAGAGTCGGCGCGCTTTTATGAAGAAGACAACGGCGAGTTACACATCCGTTCCGACTTTTTGATCGACGGCAATGAGATCACCCGCAATGTGCGGGTGGCTTTCATCCTCTTCAACAATGTGCTGTTTTCCATCCACAACGGGGACTTGCCGGTGTTTCGGCTGCTGCGCCTACGCGCGCGCCGCATTCCGGCCCTGATTGAAGACGCCAAGGATGTGTTGCTCAAGCTATACGACGCTGACGCCGAGTATTCAGCCGACATCCTGGAAGGCATTTACGACAAGCTGGAAACCGTCAGCGCCCGCGTGCTGAAAAAAGACGTCAATGACACCGAGGCCGGCGAAGTGCTGTCGGCGATTGCGCGTGAGGAAGACTTGAACGGCCGCATTCGCCGCAATGTCATGGACACGCGCCGTGCGCTCAGTTTCATGATGCGCAGCCGCATGCTCAATGCCGAGCAATTCGAGGAGTCCCGGCAAATTCTGCGCGACATCGATTCGCTGGACTCGCACACCGCGTTCTTGTTCGACAAGATCAACTTCTTGATGGATGCCACGGTTGGTTTCATCAACATCAACCAGAACAAAATCATCAAGATCTTCTCGGTGGCCAGCGTGGCCTTGCTGCCGCCCACCCTGATTGCCAGCATCTACGGCATGAACTTCAAGTACATGCCGGAGCTGGAATATGCCTGGGGCTACCCTTTTGCGCTGGGCTTGATGCTGGCCTCGGTGGCTGCGCCGTTCATCTACTTCCGCCGCAAGGGTTGGTTGCGCTGAAGCCGTCCGCAGGCGCCGCAGCGCCGGCTGGCGGACTCAAACCTTCAAGCGCCGCTTGATCAGGCGCAGCACCGCGCCAAGCAGCGGCAGCTTTTCGTAGAACTCCTCGGCGGCATCCCAGTAGTCGCGGTGGTAGGCAATGCGGCCATCGGGTGCGAAGCGCAGGTGGCTGCTGCCGTGGATGCGGCGCGGCTGGCTCTGGCCTTTCAAGCGGAAGTGAAAGTCCCAGCTGAGAAAGCACTGGTTTTGCTGCACCAAGGTGTCCAACACGGTGAAGCGCGGGCTTTCCAGGGCCTCGAACATATGCGCAAAGATGGCTTCGACCTCGGCCAAGCTTCTGACCTCATTGAAGGGGTCTTTGAAGAAAACCTGCTCCGAGTAAAGCGTCGCCATGCGAGCCAAGTCGGCAGGCTTGAGGTGTTCGAAAAAGGCCGTCACGGCCTTCACGCGGGGGTCGTGAGAAGTGCTCATGCCTGGGTGATGCGCTGGATCATTTTGAAGTAAGCACGGTCGCCCAGCAGTCGCAAGGCCTTCATGCACCAAGTGAATCGCTTCGGAAAGTGAATCTCAAAATCCCCCGCGCGCCAACCTTGGAGTATGGCTTGCGCGGCCTCTTCGGGGCTGATCAAGGCGGGCATTTTGAAATCGTTTTGTGCCGTCAAGGGCGTGGCCACAAAGCCAGGGTGGATCACCGATACCCCAATGCCGGCGGGCGCCAGATCCAGATACAAAGCCTCGGCCAAATGGCTGAGCGCGGCTTTCGACGGGCCGTAACCCAGTGATTTGGGCAAGCCCCGATAACCCGCCACGCTGGACACCCAACTCAAATGGGTTTCCACCCCCTGGTGTGCTTGCAAGAGCGTTTGCGGCAGCACCGCGTCCAAGAGATTCAGGGCGCCCAGATAGTTGACCTCCATGTGCTGGCGAGCCTCGCTCAGCGAGAAGCGCTGCGCGCTCATGGGCTTGTAATAGCCCACGCAATACAGCACCAAGGCCAAAGCGCCATGGCTGCGCACAATGCTTTTGCAGGCCTGTTGCAAGGCGTTGGCGTCCAGGACGTCCAGCGGTTTGGCCACGCTGCCGGGGTGCGCATCGACAAAGTCTTGCAGCAGATCGGCCTGCCGGGCCGAGACGATGACGCGCGCGCCGGCCCAGTGCAGTTGATGGGCCAAGGCTTGACCAATCCCGCTGGAGGCGCCCACCAGCCAGACGGTGCGCCCTTGCCAATCGCGGAGTTTTGGGTTCAAGGCCATGGGGCTCAGAGCTTTTGGAAGGACAAGGTCACTTGCCCCAACTCAAAGCCATATTTGCTCATCACCGCTTTGTTCAGCATCACCTTGTCGTCGATGAGGAACATCCAGTCATCAAAGTCCACCTCGTAGACCTTGCCATCCACCGGCAGCTTCAGGGTGTAACTCCAGCGCAGCGCATTGCCAGCGGCCACGCCGCGTGCCTCGCCCACCACATCGTCCGCCCGCCCGCTGTAGCGGCCGCCCCCTAAGTCTTGGAGGGTCCATACACGGCGCTCGCGGCTGCCATCGCTGTATTCAAAGTCTTCTTCGAGAACGCCGGTGTCGCCGCTCCAGCGCCCCATCAGCTTGACCACGAAGCGGCGCTTCACATGGCCGTTGCGGTCGGTGAAGATGCCATGGGCCAGCAGCGGGCCATTCAGGTATTGGCGCTATTCGAGTTTGGGGCTTTCTTGTGCATATTGCTCGGGCTTGGGGCCTGATGCACAGCCACTCAGCACCAGAGCTGCCAAGCCCAGGCTCAGACAAGCGCGTTTGAAAGAGGGCAAGTTCATGGCAACTCCTTGTTGGGTGAGGTGCGTATCCAGAATTGGTAGAGCAAGCCTGCGGCCATGAGCTTGAGCAAGCAGGGCAACAAGCAATAGGCCAGGGTCAAGCCCTGCAAGGCTGCATCAGTGCGCTGCCCAGGCGCGTAACCCAGGGCCTGCAGCAGGGGCAGGCTGAGCCCCGCGGCCAGGGCCAGATTGAGTTTGTTGGCGGCATTCCACCAGCCGAAGAAGGCGCCTTCGGCATGGCCGCCCAGGCCGGCGCCGTGCACCAGCCGAGCCAGCAGCGCACTGGGGATGGCGAGGTCGGCGCCCATCGCCAAGCCGCTGGCCAAGCAGACAGCGGTGAAAGCAAGGCTGTCCCCCGCTCCCAGCCTTGCTGCCCAGGCAAATGCGGCCACGGCCAAGAGCATGGCCATGCACCAGCTGCGCGTATGCCCCCAGCGCTTCACCATGCGCAGCCACAGCGGCAAAGACAGCGCCGCTGCGCAGAAGTAAACCGCTAAATAAGCGCCTTCCCATTGCGGTGTTTGCAGGCGGTCACGCACAAAAAACAGCAGCAGGCTGGCGGGAATCGCCGTGGCGATGCCATTGCACAGAAAGACCGCCATCAGGCGCCGGAAGTCGCTGCGCAGCCACACCGAGGCCCCCAGGCTCGTTTGCGCAGGCGTGGTGGGCTGAGCGGGTGCGCGCGGGGCACGCCCCAGCAAGAGCAGGCCCAAGCCCAGCGCGAATGCCAAGCTGAGCGCGGTACCGGCCCAGCCAATCCAGGCCGGCAGCAGGCTGGCGGTGATCACCCCCAGCAAGGCAAAGCCTTCGCGCCAGGCCGCGACCCGGCTTTGTTGCACGGCGCTGCCGCCAAAACGAGCCCCCCAGGTTTGGTGCATCACGCTGAGCACGCTGTAGCCCAGATAGGTCAGCAGCAGTGCCGCAGCACACCACAGCAGCAAGGCTTGAGGCGTTTGCCAGGGCGGAAAAAACAGCGCCACAAAGCCGCAGGCCAGCAGCACGGCCGCCGCACGCATCAGCGGCAGCACACGCGCCGGATACTGGTTCAGCCAGCGGTCACACAGGCGACCGATCCAGGGGTCCAGCGCGGCATCGAAGAGTCGTGCGCCCAGCAGCAAAGCGCCCAACTGCGCCAGCGGCATACCGAACGATTGCGCGTAATGGGCGGGCAGGCTGATGTACAGCGGCAAGGCCACAAAGGCCAGAGCGAGACCCAGCGCACCATAGCGGGCGCAAGCCGCATTGCCCAGGCTGGCGACGGGCGCGGCAGCGGCTTCAAGGCCCGTCATGGCGGCCCCCCAGCAACTGCTTGCGCAAGCCAGGCTCGGAGCTTTGCGGGGCCAGCCAGATGCCAAAGAACAGGCGCGCGAATTGTGGGTCGTTGATGCGTTTCTTCAGCTGGCCGTTGACAAAGAATCGCGCGCCCTCGCCCGGTTCATGCCAGCCGCTGATGCGGTCGCCGGCTTGCACATCGGGGAAGGCGGCTTCCATCTCCTGCAGCCAGCGCTGCGCTTGCTCAGGGGCGATCTCGGCTTGGCGCTTCATTTCGACCAGGGAGCGCTTGGCGATCTCGCGGCCACTCAAGCTGCGCGCATATTCCAACTCCAGGGCCAGTTCTTTGCTGGCCCAGTTCTGGGTGTCAATGGGCTCGCGCGACCACAGACGGATGTCATAAATCAGCAAGCTAAAGAAGCGCATTTGCGCTTTGGACTGCTGACGCAACTCCGCCAATTCGGGCGCCGCATGGGCGAGCCAGGGGCCTGCAGCCAAAAGGCTGCAGCTCCATTGCAAGGCACGGCGGCGGCTGTTCATGGGGCGCTCAGTCTTTTTGCAGGGTGAACTGCATCACATCGGTATTGCCGGTTGCGAAGGCGGCTTCGCAATAGGCGAGGTAGAACTCCCAGAGGCGCACAAAGCGGGTGTCAAAGCCCTGTTCACGCACCTGCGTTTCATGGCGCAAAAAGGCCTCGCGCCAGAGGTGCAGGGTCTGCGCATAGTCCTGGCCAAAGGCCAGTTCATTGCAGACGCGCAGGCCGGCTTTTTGCGCGTGCGCACGGAACTGGCTGGGGCTGGGCAGCATGCCGCCGGGGAAGATGTACTGCTGGATGAAGTCGCTGGAGCGGCTGTAGCGATCGAACAAATCATCGCGAATGGTGATGGTCTGGATGCAGGCGCGGCCGCCGGGCTTGAGCTTGTCGCGCACAGTCTTGAAGTAGCCGTCCCAGTATTCGCGGCCCACGGCTTCAAACATCTCGATGGAGACGATGGCATCGAAAGCCGGGTCTTGGATGTCACGATAGTCTTGCAAGCGCAGGTCGGCGCGTTCGGCCAGGCCGGCGTTTTGCAGGCGCTCTTGGGCCCAGCTCAGCTGTTCGTGCGACAGGGTCACGCCGGTGAGGTGCGCGTCAAAGTCGCGGGTGGCAGTTTCCGCAACCGCGCCCCAGCCGCAACCCAACTCCAGCACGCGGCTGCCGGCGCTAACGCCGCATTCACGCAGGGCACGATGCATCTTGGCGTTCTGTGCCGCAGTCAAGGACTGGCCGCTTTGACCCTCGAACCAAGCGCTGGAGTAGTTCATGCTCGGGTCTAGCCAGAGCTTGTAGAACTCGTTGCCGATGTCGTAGTGCGCGTGGATGTTCTTGCGGCTGCCCGAGCGGCTGTTGCGGTTGAACAAGTGGCGCAGACGGTGCAAGGCCGAGCCCCACCAGGAGCCAAAGATCACGGCATCCAGGGCCTCGCGGTTGCGCAGGAACAGCTCCAGCAAAGCGCGCAGATCGGGGCTGCTCCAATGCCCGGCCATATAGCTCTCTGCAAAGCCGATATCGCCGGAGCGCAGCGTGGCGGCGCAAACCGCCCAGTCGCGGATGCGAAATGCGGCGCGCTGCGAAGAGGCTTGGCCCGGCTCGGCGCCGAATTGCATCGAACTGCCATCCGGCAACTGCACATCGAGGCTGCCGTGACGCAGATGGCCGAGCAATTGAAAAACGGTGCGCGCGGCAGCGGGCGCGTTGTCGGGCAGGCTGATGCGCGATCTGAGCGTTTGAGTGTTCATGGCGTGCATTCCCTCAGCGGGTCACAAGGGTTTCGGGTGCGGCGGGTTTGCCGAAGAAAGGAATTCGTTTGAAGAACAGGCGCAAAGCCTGCCAGTGGATGCGCGCGACCACCATCAGGCTCTGCGCGGGCATGGCCAAAAAGGCTTGGCGTGCGCTGCGCTCGGTGAGCGGCACAAGCGCGCCACTGATGCTGGTTTGCAGCAGGGTTTGGCCTTGCTCATCTTCATGGTCCACGCGTGCCACGCAGCGGGGGCCCTGGGCGCCAGCGCTGTTCATGAATCGAAAACGGTAACGCCCGGCCACCTGGCAAAAAGGCGAGACATGAAAGACCTTGCGTGCCTGCAACTCACGACCGTAGGCCAGCTCAGGGCCTTGCAGCAAGTAGCAATGGCGCTCGCCAAAGGTGTTGTTGACTTCCACCAAGATGGCCGCCAAAGAGCCGTCTTTGCGTTCGCAATGCCAAAAGCTCACCGGCTTGAAGGCATGACCCAGCACGCGGGGATAGCAATGCAGCCAGACCTCGCCTTGGGCGTCATGCACGCCTTCACTTTGCAGCAAGGCATCCAGCCAGGCCAGGCAATCGGGGCCGCCGTCGCCGTGGTCGGCATCATGAAAGCTCAGCCAGTGCCAGCCTTTGCTGCCCAGCCCTGAGCCGGGTCGGTGCAAAGCGGCGCAGGGCTGCTGGCGCAAAGTGCGCATGGGCAGCATCAGAAAGTAGCTGCGATAGGCAAAAGCATGCGCGGTCGGCGCCAGGCGGCGATGGCGCACCTCGCCTCGGCCGATCAAGGCTTGGGCGGGCCAGGCTTTGAGGCTGCTCATGCCGCGCTCGCTGTGCCACCCGCGGCAGGCGGTGCAGCGCTGGTTTCGGCCCACTGTTGCAGCAAACGCTGGGCGACTTTCAGCCCCGACAGCAGGCCGTCTTCATGGAAGCCATAGCGGGTCCAGGCGCCGCAATACCAGACATGGGCTGTGCCCTGAATCAGCGGCAGGCGCGCCTGCGCGGCCACGGCTGCGCTGTCAAACACCGGGTGGGCGTAGTCAAACGCCGCGAGCGTTTGATCCGCGGCGGGCTCGCGTACCGGGTTCAAGGACACGATCACCTCCTGGCGCCAGGGCAGGGGCTGCAGGCGGTTCAGCAGATAGTGCAGGCAGACGGCATTTTTCTCGCTGTCACCGTGCTGGCCGCCATGCTCGTAGTTCCAGGCGGCCCAGGCGCGCTGGCGGCGTGGCAACAGGCGGGTGTCGGTGTGCAGCACGGCTCGGTTGCGGTGGTAGCGGATCGCGCCGAGCAATTGCTGCTCTTGCAAGCTGGGCTGGTCCAGCAAGGCCAGACTTTGATCGCTGTGGCAGGCCAGAATGACTTCGTCAAAGCGCTCTGACCCGCACGCCGACAGCACGGTGACCGAACCATCATTCTGGCGACTGACTTGCTGTACGGGGCAGTTCAAGCGGGTCTCGCTGATGCCCGCCAGCAGCTTGTCCACATAGTGCCGCGCGCCACCGCTGACGGTGAACCACTGCGGTCTTTGGGTCACTTGCAAAAGCCCGTGGTTGTGGCAAAACCGGATCAAGGTGCTGATCGGGAAGGCCAACATCTGCTTCGTGGGGCAGGACCAAATGCAGGCCACCATGGGCAGCAAATACCAGTCGCGGAAGGCTTGGCCAAAGCGGTGTTGGTCGAGGAACTCTCCGATCGGTTGGGCCAATGCGGCCTCGGCGCCGCTTGTGGCCAAGCCAGTGCACAGCGCATTGAAGCGCTGCAAGTCACTCAACATGCCCCAGAAGGCCGGCCGCAACAGATTGCTGCGTTGTGCGAAAACGCTGTTCAGATTGCTGCCACTCCACTCCAAGTCTTGGTCGGGCAATTGCACCGAGAAAGACATATCGCTGGCCGCGACCTTCACATCCAGTTGTTTGAACAACTGAATCAGCAGCGGATAGGTGCGCTCGTTGAAGACCAAAAAACCGGTGTCGACGCCATGGCTTTGGCCCTCGAGCTCGATGTCGACCGTGTGGGTGTGGCCGCCAAAGTAGTCGCCGGCTTCGAACAAGGTGACATGGGCTTGCGAGCTGAGCGCCCAGGCGGCGGACAAGCCTGCAATGCCTGAGCCAACCACGGCAACCCGGCGTTGCGGCGCTGCAGTGTGCCGCCGTAGGCCGGCCAGTTCCTGCAGCAGGGGCAGCAGCGGTTCGGCGTGCGCTGCTGCCGCTTGGCGGTGCGATTCGCGCAGCAGGGCAGGACGGCTTGGGGCCGGCGTGCTGCGACGTTTGGCGGGGGAATTGAAAAGGCCTCCGCCGGCGGCGGAGGCCTGAGGAATAAAAGTAGCCGCAAAGTGCCCCGAAGCCAACGAGGGAGGGAGGGAGGAGGAGGAAAACGGCTTCTGGATTTCAGCCCCAACACTGGGGAGACTTTGCGGCTGTAAGTGGAGCAATGCTAGCGATTTTTCGAAAATTTCAAAGCGCTCAGCTTGCGTTTGCAAAAGTTTACAAATTTGTGACCCCGAGTTAAACGATGACGAATTGTTTATCTCCTCAGAGTTGAGGATGGTGGGCGTCTCCGAGCCAAGCTGCGGGCTCAGGCCGGTGGTGGGCAGGCGCAGGGCTGCAGTCATGGTGGCCTCGGGTCTTGCTGGGGTTCAGGGTTGGGACAGCAGCCGTTCCACCTCATCGGTGATGCTGCGGCTGAGCGGGTCGGTCATGGAGCCAAAGCTCTGGACTTGCTTGCCATCTCTCGAAATCAGGTATTTGTGAAAATTCCACTTCGGGCTGCTGCCGGTGCTGCGGGCCAAGTCGGCAAACAAGGGGTTGGTGTCGGGCTTGCCGGGCTTGACCACAGATTTCGAGAACATCGGGAACTTCACATTGAAGGTGTTCTCGCAGAACTCGGCGATTTCTTTGTTGCTGCCGGGTTCTTGGCTGCCAAAGTCATTGGACGGAAAGCCCAGCACCACCAAGCCGCGCTCGCCATAGCGTGAGGAAAGGGTTTCCAGAGCCTTGTATTGCGAGGTGAAGCCGCAAAAGCTGGCGGTGTTGACCACCAGCAGCACCTTGCCCGCGTATTGGCACAGCGGCTGCGGCTTTTCATCTTGCAGGCGCGGCATCTCGCGTTGCAACAAGGCCGGGCAAGCCGCGGGAGCGGCTTGGGCGCAGGTCGCGGCCATGGACAGCAAGAAGGCGGCCCAGCCGTGGCGGCGGAGCGGGGCTGCAAAATATGAGGTTTTGTCCACTGTTTGTCCTAGTCAAAATGTCGACATGGAACTATATTAGTTCAAATTTTGAAATTTGTCTCGCATTTGTCTAGGACAAAATCTTTATGGAATGCCCGCATGTCTGCCGCCAAACCTCTTGACCCGCACCCTGAGCCCGAGCCCGTCAGTGGCTGGGCCGGCATTGCGGCCGTGGAGCGCGACACCGGTTTGAGCAAAGACACCTTGCGCATCTGGGAGCGTCGCTATGGCTTCCCATCGCCGCAGCGTGATGCCGTGGGAGATCGGGTCTATTCGGTCGAACAAGTGCAGCGATTGCGTTTGCTTAAGCGCCTCATCGATGCCGGCCACCGGCCTGGGCGAGTGGTGCCGGCCAGCCCTGAGGAGCTCCACACCCTTGCGCAGCTGCCGGCGCGAAGCCTGGGCGGCAATGCTGCGTCGATGCCGCTGGTGCCGCCTGTGTCTCAGAACGAAACAGTCGCCCCATGTCTGCAAATGCTGGCGGAGCACCGTTTGGACGAGTTGCGCCGACTGCTCGGCCAGGCCTTGTTGCGCGAGGGCTTGGGCCGCTTTGTCTTGCAAGTGGTCGCACCCCTGACCACCGCCGTGGGGGACGCCTGGATGCGCGGTGAGTTGGAGGTCTTTGAGGAACACATTTACACCGAAATCATTCAGCAAAGCTTGCGCCAGGCCGTGCAAAGCCTGCTTCAACAGTCGGCTTTGGACGGGCGGGAGCGGCCGCGCGTTTTGCTCAGCACCTTGCCGGGTGAGCCCCATGGCTTGGGCTTGCTGATGGTGGAGGCGCTGCTGGCGGTGGAAGGCTGCCAATGCCTGTCTCTGGGTGTGCAAACGCCTGTGGAGTCGCTGCCCCGCGCGGTGGCGGCGCATGGCAGCGATGTGCTGGCTTTGAGCTTCAGCGGACTGATGGCGGCCAGCGCGGTGCGCCGTGGGATTTCAGAGTTACGAAGCATGCTGCCCGCTGCGGTAGAAATCTGGGCCGGAGGCAGCGCTTTGATGCAGCGCCGCGCCGGCGCGCAAGAGCCGGGCGTTTTTTGCATGACTGATTTGCGTGATGTTCCCGCCGCAGTGGCTCGCTGGCGCGGCCAGGGCAAGCGCAGCTGAAGCGCACCGCGCCCCCACAAGAAAAAAGCCCGCCAGTGGCGGGCTTCTCGGTTCACAGGCTGGCAGCAGCCTGCGTGCTTGCTTCAGTGGACGCGACGGCGGTGCAGAATCAGCAGGCCGAAGCAGGCCGCCGCCAACACCAAGCCGCCGATGAAATGCGGCGAGGCCATGGTGGTCAAGGCTGCGCCAGCATCTTGCACAGACCAGCTGGCGAAACTGTTGAACATCTCCATCACGTCCGCCTTGACCGGCTCCCCGTCGCGCATGGCGTGGTGGGTGTCAAAGAGCGCCCGTGATGCACCGTCGAACTGGCGCTCCAACAGTTTCCAGACAATCGGGTTGTCATAGATTTTTTGCAGCACATTGCCGGCAATCACGATGACGGCGATCACCACCGGAACCCCCGCACGCTTGAGCCAGGCGGCCGCAGCCATCAGGATCAGGTAAACCGGGGCCAGCCAGAGCGAGAACAGCACCGCGCCCAGGCAGACGCGCAGCAAACCAGCCGCCGTGGCGACGCCCAGCGTCCACCAAGACACCTCGGCCAATGCGCCCATGCCCAGCACCTTGATCACCACGGCCACCGCCATCACCCAGCCCAGCAGCGCACCCAGGGCCAGGGCCAAGATCGACACAAACGCGGTGTGCATCAGCAGCGTGGCGCCGATGCTTTCGGTGTGAGAGCCCGGCAAAGAGAGCCAGAACTCGATGGAGCGATCTTGGTTGTCGCGTCTGGCCAAGCCGGGCAGCTGAAACGAAGTCACCAGCCAAGTGATGGCCCAGACGCCGAGCGTGGTCATGCCGACCACCGCGGCGGCCAGCAAGGTGGCGGGCAGCACGGTGCCGTCCATATCGATCTTGCCAAAGGGCATGGCCAGCAAGAGCAAGGCGGGCGCGGCCAACATCACAATCAGCCAGCCTTTGTGGTGCTGCATCCATTCGCGTTGCAGCAGGGTCATGAATCGTGTGGAAGTCATTGGGGTTCTCCTCGGCTTCAGGCTTGACGGCTTTGCAGCTCGGGCTTGCGGGTCAGGGCCATGAACAGGTCCACCAAGCTGGGGCGGAAACGCTGGCCCAGTTGCTGTACATGCTCAGGCGGCGCACCATCGAAGAGCGCCGCCGGGCGGCCCTGCAGTCGGTAGCGCAGCAGTGGATGGGCATCGGCCACCGCGTCGGCGGCGGAGGCGTCATGCGACAAGGCCATGAAGCGCGAGTCCATTTCCTCCAGGCTGATGTTCAGCACCAGGCGGCCCTCGTCCAGCATCATCACGTCGCTGAGCAGGGTTTCGATCTCTTCGACTTGGTGGGTCGAGATCACCACTGTGCGCTCGCCATCGCACCACTCGTCGATCAGCATTTCGTAAAAGCTCTTGCGAGACATCACGTCCAAGCCCAGGGTGGGCTCATCCAGAATCATCAACTGGGTGTCGATGGCGGCGATCAAGGCCAGATGCAGCTGCGTCACCATGCCTTTGGAGAGGTTCTTGACCTTGTCGCGCGGGCCCACGCTGGTGCGTTGCAGCAAGGTGCGCGCACGTTCCGCTGAGAATCGCGGCTGCAAGCCGCTCATCAAGGTGATCAGTTCATCCACCCGGGCCCAGCGCGGCAGCACCGCCACATCGGGGATGTAGCTGAGCGACTGCAGCAGCTCATTGCGCTGGCGGCGAGGGTCCAGGCCCAGCACCTTCAGTTCCCCCGTGCCCCCGATCAGGCCGACCATGGCCTTCATCAGCGAGGTCTTGCCGGCCCCGTTGTGGCCCAGCAAGCCAATCACCCGCCCTTTGGGGATGTTGAAGCTGATGTTGTCCACAGCGGTCTTGCGGCCGGCCTGGGTGAGGCCGTAGTGCAGGCTGAAGTCGCGTGCTTCGATCAAGTGGCTCATGTCGTCTCCCAGTTCAAGTCATTGGCGCTCAGCCCAAGGCGTCGCAGTTTTTCCCGCAACAGCGGCCATTCTTTTTGCAAAAAGGTTTCACGCTCGCTCATGCGCAGCCGGGTTTTGGCGCCTTGCAGCACATACATGCCCAGACCACGGCGGCTTTCCACCAGGCCCATCTCCACCAAGCATTGCAGTGCACGCGTCACCGTCAATGGGTTGATCAGGTACTGGCTGGCCAGCGTGCGAACGGAAGGGAGGGCTTCGCCCTCGGGCGGGGAGCCATCGAGCAGCTGCACGGCCAAGCGGTCGGCAAGCTGCTGATAGATCGGTGCGGTGTCGTTCCAGTTGTGCATATCAACCTGGGCCTGGGGCCTGTGTGTTGCTGATGTAGCACACCATAACAAAGCCCCTGACCCCAGCCCATGCCCGCACGACAGTCTGCAGAAATCGGGGGATGAAGCGGCCGCGCGGGCCAGCGGTCGGTTGGCGAGCCCTGGACTTTTGCGTGACTGAATGGGGCGCCCAGCTCAGGGCGCGCCGTGTTTCAGTGCGGGAGATGGCATTCTTCCGCTGCTTGCTCCGACCCAGTGTCGGCCCAAGCGAGCTGCGGGCGTCAGCGTCGCGAAATGCGGCCATGGGTCTATTCTGTTGAAAAAGTCCCCACCTCGACTAGCTTCTAAGCCGTACAATTTGCG
>CAMFGY010000017.1 GCA_945952065.1 uncultured Burkholderiales bacterium
CTGCGAAGAAGGCCGCTGCTCCTGCGAAGAAGGCTGCTGCACCTGCGAAGAAGGCTGCTGCACCTGCGAAGAAGGCTGCCGCTCCTGCCAAGAAGGCCGCTGCACCTGCCAAGAAGGATGCAAGCCCCGTCAAGCCGCCGGTCAAGACTGCTGCCAAGGCCGCTGCACCGAAGGCCGCGCCCAAGGCTGCTGCCCCCAAGAAGGCTGCGGCCAAGCCTGCCGCCGCTGCACCGGCTGCCAAGACCGCACTGAGCCCGCAAGCCGCTTGGCCTTTCCCCACAGGCAACAAGCCCTGAGCTTAGTCATCCATGAACCCATGGCCCGCTTTGCGCGAGGCCACAGGTTCTGTGTTGATTCAACCCGGCCACGGCCGGGTTTTTTTATGCCCAATTCGGGCAAGCGTGGGCTGTGGAACTTGGGGCGGAGGTCCGATAGTTTGTCGCGATTCAGAGCGCCCGGCGTGGGCCACAAAGGCTCTGGCCACTCAATCCCAGGGCTTTAGCTCAGTGCTCTATCCGCGTACTCAGGGATAGAAAATCTCCACGCTGTAGCCACTGACCTTGGTGGGGCCGGTGGACAACAGGGTTTGCAAGTTGGCTTCCGAGCCTGGTGCTATGGCCATACGCTCCGCGTGCAAGTCTGAGGGGCGCAGGCTGCGCTTGGCCAGCAATTGGCCGCTCGCATCGGTCAGACTTAACTCGACCCAAGGCATGGCCACTTCGGCTCTGCTCTTGTTGCGCAGGCCGACTTGCAGTTTGTAGTGGTTGCCTGCGCCCGCTTGGTTCAAGGCGCTGGTTTCCACGCTGATGGCTTCGATGTTGTGCCAGGGCTTGAGTTCGCAGCCTTTCAGCTCGCACAAGGCTTTCAAGGCGGGACGCAAGTATGTTTGTTGGGCCGCAATGGCATCGCGGTAGTGCAGGCCCACCTGCAGCACGAAGACGCTTGCCAGCAAGAGTGCGGCCAGACTCAGGCCCGCGCGCATGGCCGCACTGTGCCAGCGCGATTGGGCGCCATGTGAGCTTCTCAAAAACTCCGGGACCGCGTTTGGCTCGCTTGCTGCGCTGTTGGTAGTGTTGGCAGCGTTGGCGGAAGCGTCCTGCTTCTTGGTCTTTTTCTGCGGCTGTTCTTTTGATTCCGCAGCCGCTGGCGGCTGCTGTTCGCTGGCTTGCTGGAGGCTGGGGCTCAGCAGCACATCGGGGCCGTCACCCATGTCCATGGCTGGGGGCTCGATGCGTGCGTTGAGCTTGTCTGCCGCAGGCGGCGTCGGGCGCGGCGATTCCTTGGGTTCATCGAGCCACTGAGGTTCTTGCCGTGCATCGAAATGTGAGTCCAGCCGCGAGTCCTGAGCGGACCCCAGTTGCGAATTGGGCGCTTCCTGCGGTCTTTGTGCGCGCGTACCGTGCCGTTCGCCCAAGTCGTGTTCTTGCTGATCGTGAAAGCGGCTTTGTGCAGCAGGGTTGGCCGCGTGGCTGTGCGCGCGTGGTTCATCCCAGGGGGCATCCTCAGCAGCAGGCTCGAAGGTCTGCGCTTGTGCTCGGGATATGGCGGGCTCGACCGGGGCGTCCATGGGGGCGCCATGGTGGTCGTCGTTGGCGGTGAAGTTTTGCGGCGGCCAGGGCGGAGGTGCTTCGCGGTCGATGTCGAACAGCAGTTCGCGGGCGTCGAAGACCTCGGCGCAGCGGCCGCAGCGCACCCAGCCCTCGGAGACACGAAGCTGATCCTCCACCACCCGAAAGATGGTGCCGCAAGCGGTACAACGGGTGGCGAGACTCATGGCGCAATCATGCCATGAGTCGGGCCGCTATCCTGCTGAAGTGACCGTGGACTTGAGGCGTCACGTTTGAAATCAGGCGCGTTGCGCCGTCATCAAGATCCAGCCTTCTTCTTCGTCGCTGACTTCAAGTTTGAGCCAAGGGGCGTAGGCCTCTTTCAACTCATCGGCTTGGCGTGCCAGGATGCCGGCCAAGACCAGATGCGCGCCCGGTGCCAAATGAGCCGCCAGCAAGGGCGCCAGCAGCTTCAAAGGCGTGGCCAAGATATTGGCCAAGACCAAGGGGTACTCGCCTTGGGCAGCGTCGGGCAGGGCTGCTTTGAGCGTGACCTGATTGGCTTTGGCATTGTCTTGGCTGGCGGTGATGGCAGCGGGGTCGATGTCCACCGCATCAATGTTTTGCGCGCCATGCAGGGCTGCGCCAATCGCCAAGATGCCGGAGCCACACCCGTAGTCCAGCACACGGGTCCAGCTGGGGCTCAGCGCGGCATGCTGGGCAATCCAGCGCAAGCACATGCGGGTGGTCGGGTGGGTGCCGGTGCCAAAAGCCAGGCCCGGGTCCAGTCGCATCACGCGCTTGGCCTGCTCGGGGGCTTGATGCCAGGAGGGCACGATCCAGAACTCAGGCGTGATCTCGACGGGCGCGAATTGAGATTGCGTCAAGCGCACCCAGTCTTGCTCGGCCACCGCTTGAATGGCTTGCACATGCACGCCCTCGGCCCAGTCTTGGGCGAGGATGAGGGTTGCGCACTCGGTGGCTTCGTTCTCGTCGGGGAACAAGGCCTTGACCACCGAGCGCTGCCAGCCGCCCTTGGGGGCAGGCATACCGGGTTCGCCAAACAGTGCTTGCTCGGCATCGGTGTCGGCATCGGCGTCTTCCACCGACACCGCGAGCGCGTCCAATTCCATCAAGGCATCGCTGACGACGTCGACATCGTCCTCGCCGCAGATCAGCAGCAGCTCATGCAGCGTGGCCGGATTGGGGTCCTGCTGAGCGTCACTCATCGCTTGTGCTGGCTCATCCAGCCCTCGAGGTAATGGATGTTGGTGCCCCCTTCCACAAACTTGGCGTCGACCATCAACTCGCGGTGCAGCGGGATGTTGGTCAAGATGCCTTCCACCACGGTCTCCGACAGGGCAATGCGCATGCGCGCCAGGGCTTGCTCGCGGGTATCGCCGTGCACGATGAGCTTGCCGATCATCGAGTCATAGTGCGGCGGCACGGTGTAGTTGGTGTAGACATGGGAGTCCACCCGCACTCCGGGGCCACCGGGAGCGTGCCACATGGTGATGCGGCCCGGCGAAGGCGTGAACTTGAACGGATCTTCCGCGTTGATGCGGCATTCGATTGAATGGCCGCGCATCACGATATTGCGCTGGGTGAAAGGCAGCTTCTCGCCCGCGGCCACCCGGATCTGCATCTGCACGATGTCGATGCCGGTCACCAGCTCGGTCACCGGATGTTCCACCTGCACGCGGGTGTTCATCTCGATGAAGTAGAACTCGCCGTTTTCGTACAAGAACTCGAAGGTGCCCGCACCGCGGTAATTCATCTTGCGGCAAGCGGCGGCGCAGCGATCACCAATCTTCTCGATGATGCGGCGGGGAATGCCTGGCGCAGGCGCTTCTTCCAGAATCTTCTGGTGACGGCGCTGCATGGAGCAGTCGCGCTCGCCCAACCAGACGGCGCTCTTGTGTTGGTCGGCCAGCACCTGGATCTCGATATGGCGAGGGTTCTCCAGGAACTTCTCCATATAGACCTCGGGGTTGCCGAAGGCGGCACCGGCTTCGGTGCGCGTCATCTGCACCGCGTTCACCAAAGCGGCCTCGGTGTGGACCACGCGCATGCCGCGTCCACCACCACCACCTGCCGCTTTGATGATGACCGGATAGCCGATCGAGCGGGCGATGCGGATGATCTCTTTGGGGTCCTCGGGCAAAGCGCCGTCCGAGCCGGGCACGCAGGGCACGCCCGCGCGGATCATGGCCTGCTTGGCCGACACCTTGTCGCCCATCATGCGGATGGACTCTGGGGTGGGGCCAATGAAGGTGAAGCCGCTGCGCTCCACGCGCTCGGCGAAGTCGGCGTTCTCGCTCAGGAAGCCATAGCCGGGGTGGATGGCTTCGGCATCGGTCACCTCGGCGGTGGCGATGATGGCCGGCATGCTCAGGTAGCTTTGCGAAGATGGCGCCGGGCCAATGCAAACCGCCTCATCGGCCAGCTTGACGTACTTGGCATCGCGGTCGGCTTCGGAATACACCACCACCGACTTCACGCCCAACTCGCGGCAGGCGCGCTGAATACGCAGCGCGATCTCGCCTCGGTTGGCAATCAGAATTTTCTTGAACATCGCGAATCCTTATTCGATCACGAACAAGGGCTGACCAAACTCGACCGGCTGGCCGTTTTCGCAGAGGATCTTGGTGATCGTGCCGCTCTTGTCGGCTTCGATCTCATTCATGATCTTCATCGCTTCGATGATGCAGATCGGGTCGCCTTCCTTGATGGATTGGCCCACTTCAGCAAAAGGCTTGGCGTTCGGGCCGGAGGCGCGATAGAAGGTGCCCACCATGGGCGACTTGACGATGTGACCGGTCTCAGCCGGCGCCGCCACGGGTGCGGCGGCTGCGGCCGCCGGGGTAACGGGCGCTGCCACAGGCGCTGCGGCCACTGGCGCTGCGGCAGGCGCGGCCATCATCATGGGCACGGCCACCGAGCCGTCCGACTTGACGATGCGCACCTTGCCATCGGCTTCGGTGATTTCAAGTTCAGAGATGTTCGACTCGGACACCAGGTCGATCAGGGTCTTGAGCTTGCGCAGATCCATAGGGTTTCTCCAGCGAGATTGATTATTGTGTTTTGTTGACTAAACAGCATCGTCCACCGACGCCCGGCGCGAGTCCGAAGATTCAGGCTGGCTTGCGGAGTTTTTCAATTGCGTAACTCAGGGCCAATTGATAGCCCTGGGCACCCAGCCCGCAAATCACGCCATCGGCGAGTGCGGAAAAAAAGCTGTGATGCCGAAATGCTTCGCGCTTGTGGATGTTGGACAGATGAACTTCGACAAAAGGCAAGGCCACCGCAGCCAGCGCATCGCGCATGGCCACACTGGTGTGGGTATAGGCCGCCGGGTTGATGATGATGAACCGGCAACCGTCACTTCCTGCCGCTTGAATGCGGTCAACCAAAGCGCCTTCATGGTTGCTTTGGAAGGATTTTAGTTCAATCCCTGCATTAGCTGCCTTTTCGGCGAGATCAGCATCGATCTGCGCCAAAGTTTGCGAGCCATACACCCCAGGCTCGCGGGTGCCGAGCATATTGAGGTTGGGACCGTGGATAACGAGAATCTGCATCAGCGACGCGGTGTGACCCTGCTTGGCGCCAGCGGCGCCGGTTAGAGTGAAGACACTAGAAGCGGAAAAGGGCGAACTTTACGCGTTTTAAGCGGACTTCGACGCAAGACGCCAGAAATAAATCGCTTGACCCCGAAGAGCAGATGCGCTTGCCAAACTAGGGGGGTGGCAAGCGGGTTCAAGTCTGCTTGGCCGCCATTTGCTGCAAATCGCTCAGGCTGGTGGCGCCCAATTTGCGCCAAACAATCTCGCCCGAGGGGGCAAACGCTACGCTGAAGGGCAGGCCACCTTGGCTGTTGCCGAGTTTGCGGCTGAGCTCGGTGCCGGTCAATCCGGCCAAACCCATTGGCAAATCCACCGGCGTTTTCTTCAAAAACTCGCGCACCGCGCTGGGTGCGTCCACCGCCAAAGCCAAGACCTGCCAGCCCTTGGATCCAAATTCGCGCTGAAATTGATCGATCTCCGGCAGCTCTTTGACGCAGGGCGGGCACCAAGTTGCCCAGAAGTTCAGCAGCAAGGGCTTGCCGCGCAGGCTGCTGACTTGCAATTCGCCGCCACTGAGCGTGTCGAAACGGCTCGTCCAAAAGGCTTGGGCTTGGGGTGAAAGCGGCTCGGGCTGCTGGCGCTTCAAAGCCGCGCCTACGCCCAGCCCGGCTGCGCCAAGGCCAGCAGCTGCCAGCAAAAGCTTGCGACGAGGCGTCATACGGGACTCGGGCTTCATGGCGTCTCCATCAGTTTGCGCAGGGCGGCCAGGTCGCCGCGTTCGCTGCGTCCTTGCGCATCGGTTTTTA
Source organism: uncultured Burkholderiales bacterium (assembly GCA_945952065.1). Lineage (GTDB taxonomy): Bacteria > Pseudomonadota > Gammaproteobacteria > Burkholderiales > Burkholderiaceae_C > Paucibacter_A. The sequence continues at coordinate 5,917 of CAMFGY010000017.1, forward strand.
AAGCGCCACGCAAATCGTCAAAGTCCAGAATGCTCAGGTGCAGGGTGACCGCCTCGCCCAAGGCCCGGCAGGGTGTGGAGAGCGAAAGTACATCCAAGTCTTGGCCGCGTGGGCCACGGGTGGCGCCGACCTCATAGTCCACCCCCTGGTTGATCAGGGCAATTTCCGCCGATTTGCTGTCATCGCAATACAGCTGCAAATGAATATTGGACAAGCGCGTCGCCGTGCCTCGCCACACGGCGCCGCACAGATGCGGTCGAAACTCGGCCAGTCGCTCCATCCAGAGTGCCGCCAGTTCGCGCAAGGCGCTCAGTTCGGCCGGCTGGGTGTCGGCGCAAAACAAGGCCAGGTAGTCGCGGACTTCCGCTTCCAGCTCGTCATTGCTGGGTAGGGGGGCGCGCCCATTGCGCGGCAGGCCCAGGGCTTTCAGCGCTCTTTGCTTTGCCGGGCCATATTCCAGACCTTCTTCCACCACCAGCCGGGCGGCGGTGGCGGCAATTTCTGCGGTGATGGTGTTCTCAGAGGGCATGGGCAAGGTCAGGGCAGCTCAACCGCAGGCATGCGGGCCTCGATGGTAGCGGCGCGCGAAAGCACATAGGGCGAAGATGGGCGTTGTTCGAATCGCTTGGGCGCAGGCAGCATCACCGCCAGCCGCGCCGCTTGGGGCGCGCTCAGTTGGCGGGCGTCCACACGGAAGTAGTGGCGTGCCGCCGCCTGGGCGCCAAACACCCCTTCACCCCATTCCACATGATTGAGATAGATCTCCAGGATGCGCGACTTGCTCAGCAGGGATTCCAGCATCAGGGTGATGAGCAGCTCTTGTCCTTTGCGCGCCAAATTGCGCTCGCCGCTGAGGAAGAGGTTTTTGGCCAGCTGCTGGGTGATGGTGGAGCCGCCGATGATTTTTGGGGGCCGAGCCGCCGCGCGCGCTTTGGCGGCAGGGCTGGCCTGGGCGATGCGTTTCTCGGCCTTGGCTTCTTCGCGCTGGTTGCGGCTCCAGGCTTTTTCGATGGCGTCCCACTCCACGCCGCCGTGGTCGACAAAGCCCGCGTCTTCGCTGGCGATGACGGCGCGTTTCAAGTTTTTGGACAGAGCGGCGTCATCCACCCATTGCTGGCTCCAGGCGATGTGCTGCTTTTCGACCGCCAGGCGCCAGGCCTCGGAGCGTTGAAAGGTGGTGGACTGCGGTGCCAGCACATTCATCAAGGCAATCCGCCCGGCGAAATAGAGTTGCAAGGCCAAGACGCCCAGCAGCAAGAGCGCCATCAGGCGCAGCAAAAAGCGCCCGAGCGTCTTCATGGGGCAGGCGCTTTGGCGTCCACGGCTTGACGCAGCGTGCGCAAGACCGGCGCGGTGTCGGGGCGGCAGCCGCGCCAAATCTCGAAGGCCTCGGCGGCCTGCTCGATCAGCATGCCCAGGCCGTCGCGCACTTGAGCGCCATGGCTGCGCGCCCAGTCCAAGAACGGGGCGGCCGCCGGGCCATACATCATGTCCACCACCAGGGCGCCAGGGGCCAGCACCTCGGCGCCAACCGGCACTGCGGCGCCGGCCAAGCTGGCGCTGGTGCCATTGATCAAAACCTCAAAACCGCTGCCGCAGTCTTGCAAGGGCGCAGCGCTGAGCTTCACGCCCATGGCGTGGGCCAGGGTTTGGTGCGAAGCGATCAGCGCTTCGGCCTTGTCCACGCTGCGGTTGGCCACGGTGATTTGCGCCGGCTTGGCCCCGATCAGGCTGCCCAGGACGCCGGCCGAGGCGCCGCCGGCGCCCAGCAGCAAGACGCGCCGGCCGGCCAGCGGACGCTGGGCGTTGAGTTCGATATCGCGCAGCAGCCCGGCGCCATCGGTGTTGTCGCCGAACCAGCCCTCGGCATCAAAACGCAAGGTGTTGACCGCACCGGCCAAGCGGGCGCGCTCGCTCAGCCGCGCGGCCAGGGCATGGGCTTCAAACTTGAAGGGCACGGTGATATTGCAGCCGCGCCCGCCCGCAGCGGCAAAAGCCTGCACGGTGGCGGCAAAAGCGTCCAGCGGGCAAAGCAGCCGCTCGTACACCAGTGGCTGCCCGGTTTGAGCCGCAAAAGCGGCGTGGATCTCGGGCGAACGGCTGTGGGCCACCGGGTTGCCCGCGACAGCGTAGCGATCAACAACAGACATGGTTTCGCTCATGGGGAGGCTTGGGTCGAGAGGCTGGTCTCCAGGCCGTCTTCGTGGGTGAATCTGAATCGGGAGGTGATGACCAAGACCTCAGCGCCCTGACGCATGGCCTTGGTGAAGGCGCCAAAAGGCCCGGCGGCGCGCACGATGGCTTCGGCGCGTCGGTCTAACACCGCGTTGCCGGAGGAGCTGACGATGTCGGTTTCGATCACCCGTCCATGCTGGTTCACATGAATGTTCATGGTGAGCTCGCCATACAGCTTCTTGCCTTTGTGCTCCGGGAAGTCACGGGTGCCGCGCGCCTCGACCCGTCTTCTCAAGGCGTCGTAATACTGGGCATAGACCACTTCGCGGGTGGCGGGGCTGACGTAACGCTTGCGCGGCCGGGCGCTTTCTTCATTGACGCGTTTTTCAATCTCAGCCAGCAACTGCACCAATTGGCGGCGTCGCTCCAGCTGTTCTTGAGAAGCGGTGGCGGCTTGCTTGCGTGCCGGGTCGGGCATGGGCATGGCCGCCAACTCGCGCCGTACCAGCGCCAGCAATTGCTGCTCCTGCTCGCGCAGCTGGGCAATTTGGGCGCGCTGCGTCTCGCTGGCGTCGCCCACTTCCATCAGCTTGGAAGGGGGCAGCGGTGAGGTGGTGCGGCCAGTTTCTTGGTCACCGCCCCCGGCCAAATTGGCCTGGGCCAAGGCCAGGGCCTTGCTGGGCGCCTCGTCCGAGCGGGTGTTGACCAGCACCACCTCCAACGGCGTGTCCTGAAACATGCGGTTGAAGCGCTCCGGGTCCACCACACGCAAACTCAGCAGGGCGCCGTGAACGCCCAGCGAGATCAGCAACGCGATGTGGAGGGGAGAGCGCTTGCCGGCCATCGTCAGGTCGGAGCCGCCTCGGGGCTATTGGGCGCGGCGCCGGCCTCGTCGTCCAGCGGCGCCATGTCCAGCGCCAGGGTCAGCGGGCCTGCGCTTTCATCTTCGTCCTCGCTCCCATCTTCGTCTGCCGCGGCGGGTGTGGCTTCATCCAGGCGCTCGATCAGGCTGGCGTGCACATCCAGCGTCATCTCGTCGGTGCCGGTGATGCGCACCCGCACATGGGCGCCGCGCGCCAAGGGCTCGCAGCCCAGAGCCTTGAAGACCAGGGGCAGCTCATCCGCCCGCACCAAACCGTCCTTCATGACGGTGGCGGTCAGCTCGGTGATTTGGTTTTGAGCCAAGTAGCGCAACGTCCAGAAGCGCTCGATGCCGCTCTGGAAGCCGTTGTAGGCGGCATACGCGGCGTCAAAGCCCGAGATGATGGAAAAGAGATTGGCGTCCTTGGGTTTGAAAGGGGCCACCAGGGCGGCGCTGCGGCCATTGCGCACGCAGCAGATGATTTGCCACTGGTTCACCAGGTCCACATAGCGGCGCAGCGGCGAGGTGGACCAGGTGTATTGCGCCACACCCAGGCCGGCATGCGGTTGAGCGCGGGTGCCCATGCGCACCTTGACGCCTGGCGCCATGCTGGCTTGGCTGCGGTAAATGCCGGGCAGGCCCATGTCATTGAGCCAGCCGCCCCAGGTCGAGTTGGCCAAAATCATGGCCTCGGCCACGATCAGGTCCAGCGGTGCGCCGCGGCGGCGCGTGCTGATGCTGACGATTTCGCCGCCCTTGGGTTCGTGCTCGCCATTGGAGTCGAGGCGGAAGTTGTAATCCGGCCGGTTGAAGCTCTCGGGTTTGCCGCGCACCACTTCGCGCTGCGCTTTCAGCGTGTTGGCCAGGCGGAAGGCAAAGGCCAGTTCGGCAGCAAAGGCATATTCGGCCGGGGCCTCGCCGGTCAGCGTGGCGGCGGTGATCACCTCATCGAGCTTGTCGTGGCGCAAGTTGGCGGTGATGGGCACGCGCTCCAGCTTGGTCTCGCTGCTCTTGATGGCCAGGGTGGCTTCGTCCAGCGTCACATACAAAGACACCGCGGGGCAGGCGCGGCCTTCAATCAGCGTGTAGGCCTGCACCACGTCGTCCGGCAGCATGGTCAGCTTCCAGCCCGGCATATAGACGGTGGACAGGCGCTCGCGCGCCACCTTGTCAATGGGCGAGTCCGGCGTAAAAGCCAGGCCCGGCGCGGCGATGTGGATGCCGAAGATGACTTCGCCTGTGCCCAAGCCTTGCACCGACAAGGCATCGTCGATTTCGGTGGTGGCCGAATCGTCAATCGAGAAGGCACTGACGTTTGCCAGCGGCAACTCGTCCTTGATCTCCGGCGCACTCAGGGCCGGGAAGCCCACGCCCTTGGGGAACTGCTCGAACAAGAAGCGCTTCCAGTGGAACTGGTAGGCGCTGGTGATGGCGCCGGCGCCTTGCAACAGATCCAGCGGCGCCTTGTGCGAGCGCTGGGTGGCCAGCACCACGGCCTTGTATTCGGGGCCGTTTTTGTCCGGCTTGAACAAGATCTTGTAAATCTGGTCCGCAATCGGCTTGGGGCAGCGGCCCGCCACCAGCTCGGCGGCCCATTCTTCAATCTGCAAAGCCTGCAGGCGCTTGCGCTCCAGGCCCAGCAGCGCGGCCTTGACCACCTCTTCAGAAGCCTTTTTGAACAGGCCCTTGCCCGCGCGGCGGAAGTAATGCGGCGCTTCAAAGCAGCGGAACAGGGCGGCGACCTGGTGGGCCACGCTGGCCTTGGCATCGAAGTATTCGCGGGCCAAATCGGCAAAGCCGAACTCGGCCTCGGGCGCGAACTCCCAGGCCAGGTCGAGATCGATCTCTTGCGCCAAGCGCTGGCCCTCGGCGATCAATTCGGCCGGGCTGGGTTTATCAAACTTGAGCAGCACATTGGCTGCCTTGACCTTGACGCGCTTGCCCGACTCCAGCTCGACCTGGATCGAGCTATCGGCTTCAGACATCACGCGGCCGGCGAGAAATTTTCCGGCTTCATCGAACAGTGCAAACATATGGGCGGCATTGTCGCTGATCGGGCGCAGCCTTCCGAGGCGGCCGAGCTGCTTACACTGGCGTTCTGACCTATCGCCGTCACCGCGGCCTCAATGAAACACAAGCCAGAGATGAAATTCAACATCCTCACTCAGTCCGCTCTTGTTGCTTCCGTCTGCGCGTCTTTGTGCGCCCCGCTCGTCGCGCATGCGCAAAGTCCTTACCCCGCCACGCCCATCAAGCCGGTGACGGATGTGTATCACGGCACCTCGGTGGTGGACCCCTACCGTTGGATGGAGAACCAACAATCGCCCGAGATGCAGGCCTGGATGCGCACCCAGGCGGACTACGCTGCGGGTGTGCTGGCCGAGCTGCCGGGCCGTGCGGCGCTGCGCGCGCGTCTGGGTGCCTTGGCCGACTCGGGTGAAAGCACCAGTGGCTATGAGATGGTGGCGGGCCGGCTGTTTTATTTCAAACGCAAGCCCGGTCAGAACCAAGCCAGCCTGTGGCTGCGCGAAGGCCTGGACGGCGCCGAGCGCGAGTTGCTGGACCCGAACAATCTGCCCGGCGAACCCGGCAAACATGCGGTCGACTGGCACAGCGTCTCGCCGGACGGCAAGCTGATGGCGATTGGCCTGTCCAAAGGCGGCTCTGAAAACAGCGTGCTGCGCGTGCTCGACACCGCCACCGGCAAATTCCTGCCCGACAGCATCGACCGCAGCGGCTTGAACGAAGGCGGCATGGCTTGGTTGCCGGACGGCAGCGGCTTCATCTACAACCGCCATCCGGTGGAAGAGCGCTACAACAAGAGTGCCTTGTTCCTGCACAAGCTGGGCCAAGACCCGGCCAAGGATGTGGCGGTGTTTGGTTGGGAGGCCAATAAAAAGATCAAGTTCGAGGTGCCGGATCTCTTCCATGTGCATGTCAGTAAGGGCTCGCCCTGGGTGCTGGCCGAGGTCTTGCATGGCGATGCGGCGGAGCGCTCGTATTGGGTGGCCAGCCTCGATCAAGTGCAAAAGCTTGGTGGTCAAGCGGCTTGGCGCCAAATCATTTCGCCCAGCGACAAGATCACCCGTGCCGCGCTGGCGGGCAGCACGGTTTATGCCCTGAGCCAGAAAAAGGCCTCGCGCCGCGATCTGCTGAGCCTGGACCTGAAGGCCGCCAAGCCGGCGTTCAAGACCGCCATGGCGGCGGGCGAGAGCGTGCTGCAAGAGCTGATGCCCGCTGAGGATGCGGTGTATGTGAAGTCGCTGGATGCCGGCGTCAGCAAGCTTTGGCGCGTGGCCCATGCGCATGGCAAATCGGCGCCGGTGAGCACGGTGAATCTGCCTTTTGAAGGCACGCTGCGCAATGTGACGCCGCTCAAGGGCGGCGAGTTGCTGGTCTTGTTGGAAGGCTGGACCCAGGCGCCGCAAAGCCTCTTGCTGCAAGCCGGGGGCAAGCTCGACGCCCCAGCCCGCCAGCTGGACATTCAAAAGCCCCTGGCCGTGGATGCCTCGGGCGTGGACGCCCGCCGCGTCATGGTCAAGAGCCACGACGGCGTGATGGTGCCTTTGTCGATCCTGGCGCCCAAGGGTGTGGCTTTGGACGGCAAGCGTCCCACCGTCTTGAGCGCCTATGGCGCTTATGGCATCACCCAGGAGCCGCGTTTTGCCGCCACCCGTCTGGCCTGGCTGGAGCGCGGCGGCGTGCAGGCGGTCTGCCATGTGCGCGGCGGCGGCGAGCTGGGCGAAGAATGGCACCGCGGCGGCTATATCGCCACCAAGCAAAACACGGTGTCGGACTTCATCGCCTGCGCAGAGTGGCTGATCGCCAACAAATACACCTCGCCCGCCACGCTGGCGGGCACCGGGGGCAGCGCGGGTGGCATCACCATCGGTGGCGCGATCACGCAGCGGCCCGATTTGTTCGCTGCAGCGCAAAGTGCGGTGGGCCTGTCGGACATGTTGCGCATGGAGCTGACGCTCAACGGTGCGCCCAATATTGCCGAGTTCGGTACTGTCACCAATCCAGCGCATTTCAAGACCATGTATGCGATCAGCCCTTACCACCGCGTCAAGGACGGGCAGAGCTATCCGGCCGTGATCGTCACCACCGGCGCCAATGACCCGCGCGTGGAAGCCTGGATTCCGTCCAAGTTGGCTGCGCGCATGCAGGCCGCCAATCCCGCCAGCTACAAGACTCGCCCGGTGATTCTGCGCGTGGACTTTGACGCCGGCCATGGCATGGGCTCCAGCGTGGCGCAGCGGCTGGACGAGACCGCCGATGTCTGGAGTTTCTTCCTGTGGCAATTCGGTGATGCAGCGTTTGCGCCCAAGCGCTGAGGCTTGAGGCCTGATGCCAACACAGCGCCTGGTCGTGTCACAGGCCAAGCGCTGTGTTCAGGTCGGCTTGCACGGTGGCAAGAGGTGTGATGGCACCGTCATGAGGGCTTGCTACCATTGCCGCCGATCACTCCACCGATGACAAAGGCCTGACGATGAAGAAGTCCAGTTTTGCGATGAAGGTTCAAACGGCGGTCGCCAGCCTGGGCCTGAGTTTCTTGGCCCTAGCGGCTTCAACTGCGGGCGCTTCCAGCAATGCCGCTTCTTCGGCCGCCGAGGGCGCCAGCAGTGCGGCCAGCAGTGGCTCCAAATCCTCGCAGCAGTCCAGCGCTTCGTCCGGCACCGAGAAGACCGCATCTGCGGGCGACTACCGCATCATCGACGTGGCCGCCGTGCCGAATCAAGCCGGCATGGTGCGCTTGCAGTTGCAGCCCACCGGGACTGATTCAAGCGCCGAGCTCGCGTATTTGGTCTTGCCGCAAAAGACCTTGGAAAAGGCCGGCCTGAGCAGCGGCCAGATGATCACTGCCCGCGAGCATGCCTATGGGCTGGAGTTTGCCGACGCCAAGACCCAGCAAGCCTTCTTTCTGGTCTTGAACGACGAGTGGTACCAGGAGCTGAACACGCAGCGTCTCGTGCTCTGAGTGAGCGCTTGGATGCGTGGGTGGCGCGCCGGGCTGGCGCTCTGGCTGGGCGCAGCGGCGGTTTGGGCTCCGACTTCGGCTTCGGCAGGGGGCTTGCGTTTTTGTGAGCAGCCGCCTGAGCTGGATGCGGGTCAGCAAGACAAGCTTCTGCGCTTTGCCGCGCTCGTCAAGCAGGAGCTCGACCGCAGCGGCCTCGGCGTGGCGGTGGTGGCGCGCGCCGGCACCGAGCTCGGGCGCTTTGGCATGCGCTATTCGCATGCGGGTTTTGCCCTGAAGGCGAGCGAGAACACGCCGTGGTCGGTGCGGCAGCTGTATTACGCCTGCGACCAAGCGCAGCCGCGCTTGTATGACCAGGGCCTGTCTGGCTTTTTGTTCGGCGCCAAAGGCAAGGATCTGTCTTTCCTCTCGGTGTTGTTGTTGCCGCAGCCGCAGTCGGCGCAGCTCGAGCAGGCCGCCTTGGACCGCCGCCGGGCGCTCGCTCTGCTGGCCCCGGACTACAGCGCCAACGCCTATGCCTTCAGCACCCGTTACCAAAACTGCAATCAATGGGTGGCGGAGATGTTGGCCAGTGTTTTGGGTGGGCTGAGCCCTTCTGACGAAGCTGCTGCTTCGAGCACCCAGGCCTTGAGGCAGCAGGCGCAGACCTGGTTACAAGCCCAGGCGTATCAGCCCGCCAGTTTCGAGCTGGGCTTTCAGCCCCTGCTTTGGGCGGCTGCGGCAGCCATCCCTTGGGTGCATAACGACGATCACCCACGGCTCGATCAAGCTGCGGGGCGCTACCGCGTCAGCATGCCGGCCTCGATTGAAGCCTTTGTGCAAACGGCCTTGCCGGGCGCGCAGCGCATCGAGTTTTGCCACAACGCCGCGCATATGCTGGTGCGTCGCGGATGGGGGCCGGCGCTGGACCCTGACTGCAAGGCCCAGGCCCCCGATGAAGTGATTGCCTGGCATTGAGGCATCGGGGTGCGGCGGCGCTCATGGCGCTGGCAAGCGCAAGAACTGGCACAGTTCGGCCAGATAGTCATCAAAGTTGCTCAAGCCGTGGTCGCTGCCTTCCAACAGCAGCACTCGGCCGGCCTGATAGCGGGCCTGCATTTCGCGCCAGTCCAGCACTTCGTCCCCTTTGGCCACCACGGCCAGCAGCCGCTCGGCGGCGCTGCTCTTGGCGACTTTGAGCCGGCGCAGCTGCTCGATGAATTCGGCGCGGAAGAAAAAACGGTCTTGCGGGTCTTGCCAGCAGCTTTGCTCGCCGATGTGTTTTTCGAGATCGCGGGCCGGGTCGACGGCCGGGTTCAGCAGCACGGCGCGGCTTTGCTGAAAACGCGGCCATTCGGCCAAGACGGTGGCGTAAAAACCGCCCAGCGAGCTGCCCATCAAGACGCTGCGCTCGGCGGGCCAGTCGTGGGTGAGCTGCTCAAGCAAGTGCATGGCCTCCTCGGGTGCAGGCGGCAGCTGCGGGCAGGCAAAGACCAAGTCGGGCCGATGTTCGCGCACCCAGTCGCGCATGCGCTGGGCCTTGACCGAGCGTGGTGAGGAGCGAAAGCCGTGCAAATACAGCAGATGGGTCGCGAGGCCGGGTGGGCTGGTGGTGGCGTTCATGACCGGCAGTCTAGCCCTGGGATAAACCCTGGTTGTGGAGAGGGCATGCGACGAATGACCGGGTTTGAGGTCTCAAACGCTGGGCCGCGCATTGACGGCTTTGGCGCGCGCGGTCACAGTTGCCAACTTTATGATTGGCGTGTCCTGTCGGCAGCCGTGGTCATCCACCCGCGCCGCCGACCGGACTTTTTTTTCGGGCGGCGCGCGACCCGCTTTGCGCAGTCCCGATCCGTTCAACAGCCCAGGATGGTCTGAATGAGTTTTCCCTTTGTTTCCCCGGTCGGCCAAGGCCGGCTGAGCCTGTCGGCGGTGGCCGCTGCTGTGTCCTTGCTGAGCGCTTGCGCGACGACCACGCCCGAGGGCGCAGCCCCAGCCGCGCCTGCGGCTCCCGCTGCGACCGCAGCCGCAACAGCCAGCGCCAACCCGGCTGCCGCCAAGCCCGCAAGCGCCGCCACCCCGGCCAATGCAGCCTCAGCCGCCGCACCCAAGCCGCCCGCCGATCCAAGCGCGCCCAAGCCTTTTGCGGAAGTCAGCAAGGACGCCAAGGTGCAAGCCGGCTTGTTCCCGATTTGGCGCAAGGACGAAAAGGTCTGGCTGGAAGTGCCCAAAGCCATGATCGGCAAGCCCTTCTTGTTTACCGTCAACGTGGCCAGCGCTATCGGTGAGCGAGGTCTGTACGCCAGCCAGATGGTGGCCGATCAAATGGTGGAATGGCGCCGTGTCGGCAACCAGATTCAGCTGGTGGCTTTGAATACGGCCTTCCGTGGCGAGGGCGGTGGCAAGCGGGCAGTGGAGCAGGCCTTCTCGCCCAGCTTGTTGGCAGCCGGCCCGGTGGCCAGCGCCGAGCATCCCGAGCGCAAATCAGTGCTGGTTGATGCCGGCATGTTCTTGAATGACATCCCGGGCTTGTCCACGCGTTTGGAGGCGGTGTATCGCCTGCCTTATGCGCCGGACCGTGCCAACTCCTCGTTTGAAGCCGCGCGCGCCGACGACAAGCTCAGCACCCTGACCGCCCGCGTGCATTTCGCCACCCCGCGCATCCCGGCGCCGCCGCTGGTGCCGCCGCCTGTGGCCGTGCCCACGCCGCCGCAAGTGCTGCCCGATGCGCGCAGCATGTTCTTCAGCTTTGTCTACAACTTCCAGGCCCTGCCGGATCTGCCCATGGCCAGCCGCCAGTTGGACCCGCGATTGGGCCATTTCATGGAGTCGTATTCGGACTTCAGCGATGACCAAAAAGCCAATGTACGGGTGCACCTGATCAAGCGCTGGCGTCTGGAAAAGCAAGACCCAGCCGCTGAGTTGAGCGAGCCGATCAAGCCCATCACCTATTGGATGGACAAGAACATCCCCGAGAAATACCGTGCCTCGGTGGCGGCCGGCATTCTGGAGTGGAACAAGGCCTTCGAGAAGATTGGCTTCAAGAACGCCATCGTCGCAAAGCAGCAGCCCGATGATGCCGATTGGGACAATATGGATTCGGGTCACGCCTCGATCCGTTGGTTTGTGGGCGCGGATGTGGGCTTTGCCATCGGCCCCAGCCACAGCGACCCCCGCACCGGCGAAATCCTCGACGCCGACATCGGCATGAGCGATGTGTTCGCGCGCGGTTCGCGTCGCATGATCCTCAATGACCTGGGTGCATCGCTGAGCTCGCAGTCCGCAGCGCCGCAAGGCCAGCTCTCGCCGCTGAATCGCCACAGCCACGATGGCGCAGCCTATTGCAATTACGCCCATGAGGCGGCTGCGGAAATGGGCTTTGCTTTGGATGTGCTGGAAGGCCGCGGCGACATCGCCCCCGACAGCCCCGAGGCCGAGGCCTTTGTGCAGGCCGTCATCAAGGACGTCATCACCCACGAAGTGGGGCACACCCTGGGCTTGAAGCACAACTTCAAAGCCTCGACCTCGGTGACGCAAAAGCAGTTGGCCGACAAGAACTACACCGAGAAGTTCGGCATCTCCAATTCGGTGATGGACTACAACGCCTACAACTTGGCGCTGAAGGGCGAGCCGCAAGGCAGCTACACCAACACCGTGCTGGGCGCGTATGACTACTGGGCGATTGAGTACGCCTACAAGCCGCTGGCGCCCGAGACCGAGGCGGCCGAGCTGGCCAAGATCGCTGCGCGCAGCACCGAACCCCAGCTGGCTTATGCGGACGATATGGATGCCGGCGTGGGCGGCCCTTACGATGGCTTTGATCCCGATGCCAACCGCTTCGACCTGGGTGACGATCCGCTGGCCTATTTCAAGCGCCGCTTGGCCTTGAGCCAGGAGGTGTGGGAACGTGCGCAGAACCGCAAGCCCGAGCCCGGCACCGATCCGCTGCGTCAGCGTCGCTCCATTGTGGAGAGCTTCCGCCAATTGGTGCGCTCGGCCGAACTGGCAGGCAAGTATGTGGGCGGCATGCACGCGGTGCGTGACATCCCCGGCACCACCAACCGCGCGGCCTTCAAGCCCGTCGAGCCTGCCCGTCAGCGCGAGGCCTTGAAGTTCATTTCCAGCGGCTTGTTGTCGGCCAATTCCTTCCGCTTCCGCCCCGAGTTCCTGGCCTCGCAAACCCTGGACTACAACGAGTGGGACCGGGGCGCCCAGTTGTCGATTCCAGCGGCGGTGTCGGCGGTGCAAACCGCAGTGTTGGATCGCTTGATGTCGGGCAACACGGCGCGCCGTTTGATCGATATGCCGGCCTATGTCAGCGAGAAGGATCGCAAGGGCTTGGTGTCGCTGTCGGAGGTGTATGCCACGCTGAACAATGCGGTGTGGAGCGAGCTCAAGACCGGCGCGGAGATTGACGCTTTGCGTCGCAATCTGCAGCGCGAGCATCTGAAGCGTTTGCAAGCCGTGTTGACCCGTGGCAATGGCCCGGCCTTGCTGGCTGACGCCTACGCCATGGTGCGCTTCCATGCAGTGCAGCTGCAGAGCGACCTGCGCAGCGCTTCGGGCAAAGCCGGTTTGAGCGTGGAATCGCGCGCCCATTTGGCCGAGAGCCTGGACCTGCTGAGCGCCGTGCTGAAGGCGAATATGCAGCGCAGCTGAGGCCTCAATCAGGCCGGCATGTGAAACACCATGCCAAGGGGCGGGTGCCGCAAGGTGCCCGCCCTTTTTTTCGTGCGGCATGGCGGTGCTTGTCTTGTTCCTGAATCACAATCGGCCGGTTTTGAAAACAAGTCGCGGCATCGTCTGGGCCAGGGCGAGCAGTACGGGGAGGGGTCTCGATGAGCTATGTGTTGGGTGCAGCGGATAACGCCTTGATTTGCGGCTTTGTGCTGGCCCCGGGCCACAAAGGGCGCGCCATTGGGCTGAGCGAGGCGATGGCATGGCTGGCGCAAGACCCGCAAGCCACCGGCCAAGAGTTTTTGTGGCTGCACTTCAACCTCACCGACACCAGCGCCGAGAAGTGGATGCAGCTCAATCTGAGCCTGCCGCCGGAGTTCTTCGAGGCGCTGCGTGAGGGCTCGCGCTCCACCCGCATTGAAGATGCCTCCGACAACTTGATCGCGGTGGTCAACGATGTGGCCTTCGAGTTCTCATTTGATCCCTCGCAAATTGCCACGCTGTGGGTGAATGTGAGTGAGCGGGTGCTGGTCAGCGCGCGTGCGCATCCCTTGCGTTCCATCGACCGCCTGCGTCAAGCGGTCAAAGACGGTGCCTGCTTCAGCTCCAGCGTCGAGCTCCTGAACCATTTGATGAATGACCAGGGCGATGTGTTGGTGCGCATCGTGCGCGAGGCGACGCTGCAGGTGGACCACATCGAAGACGGCCTGTTGGGCGGCCGTTTGCAGAAAAAACGCGGCGAGCTGGGGCAGTTGCGCCGGGTGCTGGTGCGCTTACAAAGACTGTTAGCACCGGAGCCGGGCGCTTTGTTCCGACTGCTGCGGCAGCCGCCGCCCTGGGTGGCCGCTCATGATTTGGATGAGCTGCGTCAGGCCACGGAGGAGTTCTCATTGGTGATTCGCGATCTCTCGGCGCTGCAAGAGCGCATCAAGCTCTTGCAAGAAGAGATGGCGGCGCAGGTGGGCGAGCAGACCAACCGCAGCGTTTTCACCTTGACCGTGGTGACGGTGCTGGCGCTGCCCATCAACATCATGGCCGGTATGTTTGGTATGAATGTGGGCGGCATTCCGCTGTCCGACCACCCGCACGGCTTTGCCATCTTGGCCGTGGTGGTGCTGTGCTTTACCGTGGTGGCAGCCTGGCTGGCGTTTCGCAAAAAGGACTGAGCGCAGCGCTTCAAGCCCGCGCTGCACGACTCACGGCCAGTTTCAGCGTGCGGCCAGGGCCGCCAGCAGCTTGTCGTGGATGCCGCCAAAGCCGCCATTGCTCATGCACAGCAAATGGTCGCCCGGCTTGGCGTGCTTGAGCACTGCGGCCACCAGCGCGTCGACATCGGCGCCCACATGGGCTTGCGCGCCCAGCGGCGCCAGCGCCTCTTTGGCATCCCAGTCCAGGCCCAGCTGATTGCAAAAGCTCAGGTCGGCTTCTTCCAGCGCCCAGGGCAGCTGAGCCTTCATGGCGCCCAGCTTCATGGTGTTGGAGCGCGGCTCAAAAATCGCCAGGATGCGCTCGGCCGGTGCAATGCGTCGGCGCAGGCCGTTGACCGTGGTGCGGATGGCCGTGGGGTGGTGAGCAAAGTCGTCATAGACCTTGATGACCCCACCCGTAGCGGCCACCTCGCCGCGCAACTCCATGCGACGGCGCACGTTTTTGAACTCGGCCAAGGCCGCTGCGCTTTGCTCGGGCGTCACGCCCAGATGCTCGGCCGCGGCAATCGCGGCCAGGGCGTTGAGCTGGTTGTGCTCGCCGTACAGCGACCATTCCACCCGCGCCACCTTCAGGCTGCCACGCAGCACATCAAAAGCCTGCGGTTCGCCGCGCGCGCGCAGGGTGCCGCTTTCTTCCTTGCGGGCGCCAAAGCGCTGCACATCACTCCAGCAGCCACGGCTGAGCACGCGCTGCAAGGCCTCTTCACGCGCATTGACGACGATGCGCCCGCTGGCGGGCACGGTGCGCACCAGATGGTGGAACTGGGTTTCGATGGCGGCCAGGTCGGCAAAGATGTCGGCGTGGTCAAACTCCAGGTTGTTCAGCACCGCGGTGCGGGGCCGGTAGTGCACAAACTTGCTGCGCTTGTCGAAAAAGGCGGTGTCGTATTCGTCCGCTTCGATGACAAAGGCCGGGCCCTCGCCGAGCCGGGCCGAGACGCCAAAGTTTTGCGGCACACCGCCGACCAAAAAGCCCGGCTTCAAGCCCGCGTGTTCCAGGATCCAGGCCAGCATCGACGTGGTGCTGGTTTTGCCGTGGGTGCCGGCCACGGCCAAGACATGGCGACCCTGCAACACATGCTCGGCCAGGAATTGCGGGCCGCTGGTGTAGGGCAGACCGGCATCCAAAATGGCTTCCATCAAGGGGAATTTTTCCCCACGGGTGACCACATTGCCGATCACAAACAGATCGGGCTTGAGGCTCAGCTGCTCGGCGCCAAAGCCGCTGATCAGCTCGATGCCCAGCGCTTGCAACTGATCGCTCATCGGCGGGTAGACATTGGCGTCGCAGCCGGTGACCTTGTGGCCCGCCTCGCGCGCCAATGCGGCCAAGCCGCCCATGAAAGTGCCGCAGATGCCGAGGATGTGAATGTGCATGGCGTGAAATACGTGCAAAAGGTCAGGCGCCGAACCAGTGCGGGCAGCGCTCCAAAACATGGTTCAAGGAGGGCAAGTTGGTGCAGCGATCGGCCACTGCCGGGTCGGGCTGCTTCAGATCGGGCACCAAAACCACGCCCATGCCGGCACTCAAGCCGCCCTGGGCGCCGTAGCTGCTGTCTTCAAACACCAAGGCATGAGCAGGAGCCGTGCCAAGGCTTTGCGCAGCCAGCAGAAAAAGATCGGGGTGCGGTTTGCCGCGTTGCACCTGATCCCCACCGTGAACCCTGGGGCCGAAAAACTCCAGCAATCCAGCCAGCCCGAGGCGGCGCTGAACTTCGGCGTGGCGGGTGGAGGAGGCCAGGGCCATGGGCACGCCTTGGGCTTTCAATTGCGTCAGCAATGCCAGGGCGCCAGGCTTCAAGTCGAAGCCACGGCCCTGGAGTTGGGCATGGACCTCTTCATCCACCGCCTCATACATGGCCTCGGCGCGCGCAGGGGAGCCCAGCTTTTCAGCCATCAAAAGCAAGGTGTCGCGCCGATTGATGCCGACCGTCAGCAGATAGTCGGCCTCGCTGAGTGGCGTGCCCGCAGCCGCGCTTTGGCGCAGCCAGGCGTCACGGATGGGCCGCTCGGAGTCGAGCAGCAGGCCGTCCATATCGAAGATGGCCGCGGTAAAGCGGCGGCCGGTGTGTGGCATGAGCGTTTGCTGAGGCTGCGGCTCAGCGCAGGGCGTGGCGCGCGGCTTGCAAGGTGGCGTCGATGTCGGCCTCGCTGTGAGCGGCCGAGACAAAACCCGCTTCATAAAGGGCCGGGGCCAAATACACACCGGCGTCCAGCATGGCGTGGAAGAAGCGGTTGAAACGCTCTTTATCGGTCTTCATCACGGTCTGGTATTCCTGCGGCAACTGATCCATCAGGAAGAAACCAAACATGCCGCCTTGGCAGTCCACGCTGAAGGGCACGCCGTTTTCTTGGGCCACTGCCGCCAGGCCATCCACCAGGCGGCGCGTCTTCGCCGACAGCGCTTCGAAGAAGCCGGGCTTTTGAATCTCGCGCAAGGTGGCCAGGCCGCAGGCGGTGGCCACCGGGTTGCCGCTCAAGGTGCCGGCTTGGTAGACGCCGCCCAGCGGCGCCAGGTGCTTCATGATGTCGCGGCTGGCGCCGAAGGCGGCCAGGGGCATGCCACCGCCGATCACCTTGCCAAAGACGCTGATGTCGGGCTTGAAACCGGGGATCAGGCTGGCGTAATGGCCTTGGGCGCTGTGCAGACCGACGCGAAAGCCGGTCATCACCTCGTCCAGCACCAGCAGTGCGCCGTGCTCGGTGCAGAGCTCGCGCAGGCGCTTCATGTACGCCGTTTGCGTGCGCACGAAGTTCATATTGCCGGCAATCGGCTCGATGATCACGCAGGCCAGCTCCTTGCCGTGCAGGGCAAAGGCTTCTTCCAGCTGGGCCAGGTGGTTGAACTCCAGCACCAGGGTGTGCTGGGCCACCTCGGTCGGCACGCCGGCGCTGGTCGGGTGGCCGAAGGTGGCAAGACCTGACCCCGCCTTGACCAGCAGCGCATCGGTGTGGCCGTGGTAGCAGCCTTCGAACTTGATGAACTTGCTGCGGCCGGTGGCGCCGCGCGCCAGGCGGATGGCGCTCATCGTGGCCTCGGTGCCCGAAGACACCAGGCGCACCTGCTCCATGCTGGGCACCAGCTTCAAGATCTCTTCGGCCAGTTCGATCTCACGCTCGGTCGGCGCGCCGAAAGAAAAGCCCTCGCGCGCCGCCTGGGTGACGGCCTCCAGCACGGCGGGGTGGCCGTGGCCCAGAATCATCGGGCCCCAGGAGCCGATGTAGTCGATATAGCGTTTGCCGTCGGCGTCAATGATGTAGGCGCCTTCACCGCCTTGGATGAAGCGGGGCGTGCCACCGACGGCGCGGAAAGCGCGCACCGGGGAGTTCACGCCGCCAGGGATCACGCGCTGGGCGCGCTCGAACAAGACTTGGTTTTGAGACATCGAGATGATCAGGTTGAATTAATGCATGCGGCGCGGCGGGCGACCGGGCGCGGCGTCTTCGAGGCTGAGGCTGCTGGGCTCGGCGCTGCTGCCCGGCGCGACCTTGCCGCCTTCTTCGCCTTCTTCACCCTCTTCCGGAGGCAGGGCCCAGAAAAAGCGGTCGGGAATGGCATTGCCCATGCCGGGGCGGAAACCGGCGTCGAGCGCCTGGTCCAAAAAGGACAGCGCTTCGCCCACCGCCGAATGCACTTCGGCACCCACCGACAGCAAGGCGGCCAGCGAAGCCGACAAGGTGTCGCCCGCGCCCACAAAATTGACCTCAAAGCGCTCGAATTTCTCGCCGGTGATGGGGCCTTGGGGATTGGCCAGCACATTGTCGACAAACTGATTGGCCAGACCGATGCCGGTCACCAAAACATGGGCGGCGCCATGCTGGCCGGCCGCCACCGCCAGCTCACGCGGTGAGGCGGGGCGGTCGGCGTCCCAGTCGGGCAGCAAAAAGTCGCTCAGGGTCTTGTGGTTGCCCACCAGCACATGGGTTTGCGGCAGCACCAGTTCGCGGTAGGCGTCCAAATAACTTTGCTGCTGCTCTTCGTCCAGCCAAGCCACATTGGGCAAATAGGCCACCAGTGGCACATCGGGGTAGTCGCTCAGCACCTCGGCCACGGCGCTGACGCCTTCGGGGCTGCCGAGAAAGCCCACCTTCCAGGCCGTCACCGGCACGTCTTCCAAAATCAAACGCGCTTGCTCGGCAATGGTGTCGGCGTCCAAGGCATGGTGTTCAAAGGCTTCGGCGGTGTCGCGCATGACGATGGCCGTCACCACCGGCAGGCAATGCGCGCCCATGGCGGCAATGGTGGCCACGTCGCAGGCGATTCCGCCAGCGCCACTGGCTTCGCTGGCATTGAAGCTCATCACACAGGCCGGCGCTTGGGCCTGCTCTTGATCATCAAGAGGCAGGGCCGCTTCGGCAGCGCTGGCTGGGGGGACAGGTGTTTTGCTCATAGTGTTGCGGCGCGATCGGTCGGGTTCTGCAGTAAAGGTTAGCGTGCGATGACTGCAATGGGCTGGCCGCAGGCGGCAAGACCGCGCCAGATCCATGAGGCGGGGCAAGCGTGCAAAACGAACGAATTCGCTGTTGCATCCTTGCCGATTTTCCTGCCCCGGTGGAATTGCCGGCGTGGCTACAATCTTTGCATTGTAGTGAGCAAAAAGAACCCCATCGTGAGCAACCCAAGTACCTGGATGTGCCTGATTTGTGGCTGGATTTACGACGAGGCCGCGGGGGATCCGGAGCACGGGATTCCGCCCGGCACGCCCTGGGCCGCTGTTGATATGAACTGGACTTGCCCCGAATGCGGTGCGCGCAAGGACGACTTCGAGATGGTTGCAATTTGATGCGATCTCGGGGCTTGTTCGTCTGATCAAATGCTTGGCTGACGGGCATACTGCGGCAGCCGAGGCGCTTGAGTGCCTCGTGGCTTTGAGGAGAAACAAGCTTGGACCTGCAAGTTCCTGAAGGCAGCCCTGCATATGCCGCCAAGGTGTTGGTCATTGATGACAGCAACACGATTCGGCGCAGCGCGGAGATTTTTCTGAAGCAAGGCGGCCACGAGGTGGTGCTCGCCGAAGACGGTTTCGATGCGCTGGCCAAGCTGAGCGAGTACCAGCCCGATCTGGTGTTTTGCGACATCTTGATGCCGCGCCTGGATGGCTATCAAACCTGCGCCATCATCAAGCGCAACCCCTTGTTCGCCGGCGTGCCGGTGGTGATGCTGTCCAGCAAGGACGGCTTGTTCGACAAGGCGCGGGGCCGCATGGTCGGCTCGCAAGACTACCTCACCAAGCCCTTCACCAAGGATCAATTGCTGCAGACGGTGCAGATGCACCGGCGCGAGGCCTGATGCGCGCCGCCTGGGGCTTTGTGCCCATTGCTGTCTGTGGCCCTTTCTATCAACTTGCCGACCGTTTTGCCGCCGCCGCCGTCGCTGGCGCTGCCTGAGGAATCGCGATGCCTATTCACAAAATCCTGCTGGTTGATGATTCCAAGACCGAGTTGCATGTGCTGAGTGATCTCTTGATCAAGCGCGGCTACTCGGTGCGCACCGCCGAAAACGGCGAAGAAGCGATGAAGCGACTGGCCGAAGAAACGCCCGACCTGATTCTCATGGACGTGGTGATGCCCGGCCAGAACGGCTTTCAGCTGACCCGCACCATCACCCGTGACGAGCGCTTTGCCGCCGTGCCGGTGATCATGTGCACCAGCAAAAACCAAGAAACCGACAAGGTCTGGGGCATGCGTCAAGGCGCGCGCGACTATGTGGTCAAGCCCGTCAAGGCCGAGGAGTTGTTGGCCAAGATCAAGGCCTTGGGCTGAGCCCCAACCGTCCTTTCCCATCAGCGTCATGAGCAAAAGCCACGCCCTGCGAGAACTTCAACAACGGCTGGCGCAGCGCATGCAAGCGGCGCGCGAGCAGCAAACCCAGGTGGCCAATTGGTTGGCCGTCGAATGCGCGGGCTATGGGCTCTTGCTGTCTTTGAAAGAGGCGGCTGAAATCTTTACCCCGGTCGCCATCAAGCCGGTGCCGTACTCGCAGCCTTGGTTGCTGGGTGTGGCCAATTTACGCGGCGGCCTTTTCACAGTCATCGATCTGGCGGTGTTTTTGGGTTTGCGTGACAGCAGCGCACGGGTCGATGCGGGGCAGGCTCGCTTGGTGTCTTTGAATCCCGAGCTCAATATCAACTGCGCGCTGTGGGTGGATCGCTTGGTCGGCCTGCGCGCGGACGAGCAATTGCAGATCGAAGCCCTGCCGCCGGAGGCCTTGTTGCCAGGGGCTCGGCCACGTTTTGCGGGGCCGCGGATGCGCGACAGCGAAGGTCGATCGTGGCAACAACTGCATTTGGATGCCCTTTCAAAGCATGAACAGTTCTTGCAGGTTGTGGTTTGATTCGGAGTTAGCAAGAACTAGGCTGGCCGCGTGCTGGCAAACACACGAGATCACGAGGGTGAGATGAGCTTCCTGGACAAGATCAAGAACCTGGGCAAGACCGATTCCGAAGCAGCGCGCGAGGCCTCTCGCTCGCCAGGCGTCGCCAGCGATCTGGCGCCGCTTTCGACCCAAGCTCAGGCTTCAGGCAGCAGCCGCCCCAGTGAGGCGTCCATCATTTCTGAAGCCTTGCCCACCGAAGTGGTCAGCACCGAGTTTGGCGAGACCACCGCCACCTTTGCCACCACCACCTCCACGGTGTCTGAGCCCCGGCCTTTGCATGTGCCGAGCAAGAGCGGCCGTCGACAGGCGGTTTTGACTTTGTTGGTGGCCTTAGGGCTGGTGGGCACTGCGGCCACGGTGAGCTTGAGTCTCTTGGGTGGCTCGCGCAATGCGGCGCAGGTGCGCGCCACCGGTCAGGCCTTGATGCAGTCGCAGCGCTTGGCCAAATCGGTCTCTGCAGCGCTGGTGGGCAACGGCGCCGCCTTCGCCGAACTGCGCGAAAGCGTCAGCACCCTGGGGACGGTGGTCGGCAGTCTGCGCACCGGCTCGGGGGACTTGGCCATCGCGCCGACCGCGGTGCAGCCCAGTTTGGAAGCGGTGTGGCCGCTGGTGCAAAGAGCCGAGAAAAACGGCCAGTTGGTGCAGTCGCAGGAAAAGGTCTTGACCGAGGTGGGGCAATCCTTGCGCGCCATCAATCGGCAGTCGTCTGATTTGCTGGAAAGCGCGGATGCGGTGGCGGCCGAGGCCTTGCAGCAGGGCGCTTCAGCGGCTGAGATTTCAGCCGCCGGCCAGTTGGTGATGTTGACCCAGCGCATCGGCAAGAGCGCCAATGAATTCCTGACGCAAGAGGGCGTGAGCCCCGAGGCGGTGTTCCTGCTCGGCAAGGATTTGAACTCCTTCAAGCTCATCACCGAAGCCTTGTTGAATGGCAGCTCCGAGCTCAAGCTCAGCGCCGCCAAAGACGCGCAGATGCGCACCCGGCTGAACACCTTGCTCAAGCAGTATGAGCAGACCCGCAGCCAGGCCAGTTCCATCTTGGGCAATTTGCAAGGCTTGGTTGCGGCGCGGGAAGCGCAGACCAGCATCTTGGCCGACAGCGAGGCGCTGCGCAAAGGTCTGGAGCAGGTGGCGATTGAGCTGGAAAAAGCGGGCGGCGTCAGTCTGTGGTTGATCGGCTTGATGCTGGCCTCTCTGACTTCCCTGGCGGTGGGCGCCTTGGGCTTCTTGCGTTTTTATGTGGCCGACCAAGCGCAACGTGCGCAGATGGCCGAGGCGCAAAAAGCCGAGGCCGAGGCGCAGGAGCGTGAAGCCAAGCGCGTCAATGATGCCAATCAGGCGGCGATTTTGCGTTTGATGAATGAGCTGCAATCGGTGGCCGAAGGTGACTTGACCCAACAAGCGACGGTGACCGAAGACATCACCGGCGCGATTGCCGACTCGGTGAACTACACCGTGGAAGAGCTGCGCAATCTGGTCAGTCAGGTGCAAAACACCGCCGCGCGGGTGACGGAAACCACCGGCCAGGTGGACCAGACCTCCACCGATCTTTTGGCTGCGTCCAAAGAGCAGTTGCATGAAATCCGCTCCACCGGTGAGGCGGTGCTGATGATGGCCAGCCGCATCAACGAGGTGTCGCATCAGGCCCAGGCCACCGCCACGGTGGCGCGCCAGTCGCGTGAAGCGGCCGAATCCGGCTTGCAGGCCATGCAAAACAATATCAGCGGCATGAACGCCATCCGCGAGCATATTCAAGAGACCTCCAAGCGCATCAAGCGCCTGGGCGAGTCCTCCCAAGAGATTGGTGAGATCACCGAGCTGATTTCTGACATTACCGAACAGACCAATGTGCTGGCGCTGAACGCGGCCATTCAAGCCGCTTCGGCCGGGGAGGCCGGGCGTGGCTTCTCGGTGGTGGCTGAGGAAGTGCAGCGCTTGGCGGAGCGCTCCGGCGATGCGACGCGGCGCATTGCGGCGCTGGTGAAGACGATTCAGACCGACACCCACGACGCGGTGGCCGCCATGGAGCGCTCGACCTTGGGCGTGGTGCAGGGCACGCGCTTGTCCGATGCGGCCGGCCGTGCGCTGGAGGAGATTGACGCGGTGTCGCGCCGTCTGGACGAATTGATTGCGCAGATTTCCGGTCAGGCGCTCAGCGAAGCGCGCTCCGCCAACGAGGTCGCTTCGAATATTCAGCACATTTTTGCGGTGACCGAGCAGACCAGTGAGGGCACCCGCTCCACGGCGCAAATGGTGCATGAGTTGTCCCGTTCGGCCGATGCCTTGAAGGCGTCGGTGGCGCGGTTCAAGGTCAGCTAAGGCGTGGGGACCGGCATGGATTTCTCGCGCGATTCAGAGTTCCCAGCCGACCTCAGTCCGCTGGCTTGGGTGCAGGAAGAGTTGCGTCGCTCCTTGGAGTCGGTGCATAAATCCATGCGCCGAATGCTTCGGGACGGCGATACCCGCAGCACCGTGTCTGCCACTTTGGGAGGCGAGCCAACGGGCAGTCCGGCCATGCAGGCCGCTGCGGCACAGCTGCATCAGGTCGCGGGCGTATTGTCTTTGGTGGGTTTGCCCGCAGGCGCCAAAGTGCTGGGCGCGGCCGAACAGGCGGTGGCCTATCTGGCGCAGAACCCGCAAGAAATCGACCTGAAGCGGGTCGAGACCATTGAGCGGGCCGACTTTGCCTTGTTGTCGCTGATCGCGCGCATGCTGGCCGGCAACAAAGCCTCACCTTTGAGCTTGTTCCCCAGTTACCGTGAACTGCAAACCTTGAATGGTGCGGAGCGCATCCATCCGGCTGATTTGTGGGAGCAGGCCTGGTCTTGGAACAGCCTGCCAGCAGATGCCCATGCTCAGCCCACGCCGCATGCCGCAGTGCGCGGGCCGTTTGAAGCCACGCTGCTCAAAGCCATGCGTGAGCCCAGCGCCGCACATGCGCGCAGCCTGAGTGATTTGTGTGCCTCATTGGCGTCCGGTTTGAGCGACCAGCCCCATGGCCGCACCCTGTGGCAACTGGCCAGCGCCGTGTTTGAGGCCCAGGCTCTGGGGCTGTTGACGGTAGACAGTTTTGTCAAACGTTTGGGCTCGCGATTGCTCTCGCAGCTGCGAGCGGTGACGCAAGGTGATGCGGGCGTCAATGAGCGGCTGGCCCATGACCTGCTGTTCTTCTGCGCGCAAAGCCGTGCACCGGCCACGGGCCAACAGGCGCCGCGTTTGCAGGCGGCTTTGGCGGCCTATGGCTTGGCTGAAGCGGGTGCCGTCGAGCCTGGGAATTATGAAGACGAAACCCTGGGGCGCATCGACCCGGCTTGGGTCAGTCAAGCGCGCCGGCGTGTCAGTGCGGCCAAAGAGTCATGGAGCAGCGCAGCCGAGGGCGACAGCGCCCGAATTGGCGCTTTGAATGAGCAGTTCGTGGCCCTGGCAGAGTCCCTGCAAAAGCTGTTCCCGGCGGGCGAGGTGCTGGCCGAGTCCTTGCAGCGGGCGGTGGTGGCGACGCTGCGTTCTGGGCTTGCCCCGGCCCCGGCCCTGGCCATGGAGGTGGCCACCAGCTTGCTGTATGTGGATGCCGCTTTGGATGACGCGGCCTTTGACCAGCCCGAGCAAGCGGAGCGCGTGCGCCGCTTGGCGGGGCGAATCGAGTCGGTGCAGCATGGCGAAGCGCCCGAGCCGCTGGAAGCCTGGATGGAGGATTTGTACCGCCGAGTCTCGGACCGCCAAACCCTGGGCAGCGTGGTGCAGGAGTTGCGCAGCAATCTGTCCGAGCTTGAGCGGCAGGCCGATGAGTACTTCCGTGACCCCAGCCAGCGGGAGCGCCTGATTCCGGTGCCGGCCCAGCTTTCGGCCATGCGCGGGGTCTTGACCGTGCTCGGCCTGGACCAAGCGGCGCTGGCCTGCTTGCGCATGCGCGACGAGGTGGATGAGCTGGCCAATACCGAGGTCGATGTGGCCCGTGGCGGCCCACGCGAGGTGTTTGACCGGCTCGCCAACAATTTGGGCGCGCTGGGCTTTTTGATCGATATGTTGAGCGTGCAACCGCAGCTCGCCAAACGCATGTTTGTGTTTGACGAAGCGAGTGGGCGTCTCAATCCGGTGATGGGCCGCCGCAGCGGCGCCACCCAACTCCCGCCGCTGGATCCCGCCGTGGTGGCTGCACACACCGCGCCGCCCGCCATGCCGGCGGGCTTGGCCGAACCACCGCAGCTTTTGCAAGCCATGGACGAGTTGGCGCTGCCGGTCCTGAACCAGGTCCCGCCTGAAGAGCCTGCCGAGCCGCCCGCATCGGTGCCTGCACCGGCCGTGACGCCCGCCTCGGATTCGCCTGCGCCTGCGCCCTCCTTGGTGCCGAAAATGGCTTCGGCAACCGATCCGGAAATGCAGGAAATCTTCCTGGAAGAGGCTTCGGAAGTGTTGGCCAATGCCAGCCGAGCCTTGGCGGGACTGCGCATGAACGCGCAAGACCTGGAACAGATGACGGTGCTGCGCCGTGCTTTCCACACGCTCAAAGGCAGTGCCCGCATGGTGGGCTTTGATGACTTTGGCGAAGGGGCGTGGGCCTGTGAGCAACTCTTCAATGCCCGACTCGGCGAAGCCACCCCGCAAGCCGACGCGGCTTTGCAAGCCTTCAGCGCCGAGGCTTTGATCTATTTGGAAGAATGGTGCGAGCAGATCGCGGGCAGAAAGCCTGGCGTGCATGTGTCCGACCCGCTGCGGCGCAGTGCCGATGCGCTGCGTCTGGCCGGCACCACGCTGCCGATTGAGTGGCCGTCCACCACGGTGGAAGCGCACAGCTTGGCGCTGCAGCCCCAGGCGCCGGAGCTTGCCGAGCCTGTGCCGCCTGTCGCGCCTGTCGAGCTCTTGCATCTGGAGGCCATGGATCCTCCCGAGCCCCTGCCCGAGCTCGAGCTAGAACCCGCTGCGGCCGAGCCCCAAGCCGCAGCGGCGCAACCCGCCGAGACCTTGTCATCTGCGCCGTTTGAAGAAACGCTGGCATTTGAACTGGACCTGCCCTTGTTGCCGGCAGAGCCGGTGGCGCCGCCGGCGGCGGACTTTGAGCTGCCCGAGTTTGAGCTGCGCCTGGATTTGGGGGAGGTGGTCGAAGCTGCTGCTGCTCCCGAACTGGAGTCGCCGCTTGATGCATTGACGGAGGCCGAAACCGAGGCGGCCGACTTGCCCGCCGAGCCGGCGCCGACGGCATTGCCCTCGGCCACCATCATCGAGCTGCACCGGCCTTCGGCTCATCCAGAGCCGCTGCCGCAGGTGCCGGCCGAGGCCTTGCAAGCGCAAGAGTCCCAAGAAGCTCAGGAGGCTTTGTTGCCGGATGAGGCGCAGCCCGAACTGATCGACGAGCAGTTCAAGATGATTGGCAATTTGCCGGTCAAGCTGGAGCTGTTCAATATCTTCCTCAATGAGGCCGATGAGTTGTCGCGCCGTCTGGCCACTCAGCTGGCCGAATGGGCGCTGGAGCTGAATCGGCCCGTGCCCGCCAGTTGCGAGGCCCTGGCTCATGCGTTGGCGGGCAGTGCTGCAGCGGTTCGCTTTGAAGATTTGGCCAGCTTGAATCGGGCGCTGGAGCATGCCTTGGGCCGCGCTCAACGTGCCGGTCGCTACAGCGAAGCGGATGCCCAGCTCTTTGTGCAGGCCGCTGATGAGGTGCGGCATCTTTTGCATCAGTTCGCGGCTGGCTTTTTGAAGTCGCTCAACCCGGCCACCTTGGCGAGCTTGCAGGCTTACACGCCCGATCTGGCGCCCAGCAGTCAATTTGGCGCCCTGGAAGATGAGCTGGGTGAGCGGGATGATTTGGATGAGCGTCATGCCTCGTTCGAAGACGAAGACGAAGCCGACTTGTTGACGCTGCCCGAGGTGCAGGAAGAGCCGCCCTTGAGCGCGGCTGCCTTGGCGGCTGGCGAGGCTTTTGAGCCTGGCTTGCCGGATGATATCGACCCGGTTTTGTTGCCCATTTTTGCCGAAGAGGCGCGTGACCTCTTGCGCGATTTGCACGGTGCTTTGCGCGCCTGGTTGGGTGCGGCGTCCGATGCGCGCCATGGTGATGCTTGCATGCGTGCCTTGCACACCTTCAAGGGCGGGGCCCGGTTGGCCGGCGCCATGAGTTTGGGGGAGCAGGCGCATCAGCTGGAGTCCGCCATTGAGCGCGCCATGGCCAGGCCGCCGCAGGAGCCCGAACTCTTGGCCCTGCAGGCCGGTGCCGATGCCTTGGAAGCCAGCTTGGATCAATTGATCCACCCGCCAGCAAGCCCGGTGGCGCCAGCGGCTGAGCCTTTGCCGCAAGCGCAGCCGGAACCCTTGGCGGACGCCGCATGGCCGCAAGCCCGTGTAGAGACCCTGCCCGCGCTTGACGATGCTGACCTGCCAAGCTTGCCCGCCGAGCCCTCGGCGCCGGAGGCAGTCGATGCGGCGGATGAGGACGTCGAGAAACCGACTGAAGCGCCGACTGAAGAGTGGGCTGAAAAAGCCGCCGCCTCTGTTGTTGCCGACGAGCCGGTGTCCCCGCCGGCGGTGGAGGCCGCAGTCGCAGCGACCGCTGGGCCGCAGATCGATTGGGCTCGCTTTGCCGAGCCGCTGTTGGACCCCCATGCAGACAACGCACCGTCGGGCTTGCAGGCCTTGGTGCGTGTGCGCGCCAGCTTGCTGGAACGCATGGCTGCGCAAGCGGGGGAGGTCAGCATCCGGCGCTCGCGGCTGGAGTCTGAGCTGGCGCAGATGAAGAGCGCTTTGCTGGATCTGGACGATAACTTGGACCGCCTGCGTGCGCAGTTGCGCGAGTTGGAGCTGCAGGCCGAAGCGCAGATGGGGGCGCAGCAAGAGCAGGCGTTCAAAGCGCAGCAGGCCCGCGCCACTGACTTTGACCCGCTGGAATTTGACCGCTACACCCGCTTCCAAGAACTGACCCGCATGCTGGCCGAATCGGTCGGCGACGTGGCCACGGTGCAGCGCAGCTTGCAGCGCAATGTGCAGTCCGGGGAAGACGAGTTGGCGGCGCAGTCGCGCCTGACGCGTGAGCTTCAGGACGATTTGCTGCGCACCCGCATGGTGGAGTTTGAAAGCCTGGCCGAGCGCCTGCACCGGGTGGTGCGACAAGCCGCTCGCGACGCTGGTCGGCAGGCCAAGCTGGAAATCATCGGCAGCCAAACCGAACTGGACCGCAGCGTGCTGGAGCGCATGTCCGGTGCGTTTGAGCACCTGCTGCGCAACAGCGTCAGCCATGGCATCGAAGCGCCCGAGCAGCGCCTGGCGGCCGGCAAGGAAGCGGTCGGCACGGTGCGGGTGGAGGTGCACCAAGAGGGCAACGAGGTTTTGTTGAACTTCAGCGATGACGGCGCCGGCCTGAACTTGGCACGCATTCGCGAGCGGGGCCTGCAACTCGGACTGATCAAGCCCGAAGCCGAGGCCTTGGCGCCTATCAGCGATGCGGCCTTGATGCAGCTGATCTTCACTCCCGGCTTTTCAACGGCCTCGCAGGTCACCGAATTGTCCGGGCGCGGGGTGGGCATGGATGTGGTGCGGGCCGAGGTGAGCACCTTGGGCGGGTCCATCGAAACCCGCTCCAACGCCGGGCAGGGCACGCAGTTTGCCTTGCGCCTGCCCTTGACCACGGCACTGACCCAGGTGGTCTTGCTGCGCAGTGGTGAGCAGTCGGTGGCCGTGCCGGCCAGTCTGATGGATTCGGTGCAGCGTCTGCCTTTGGATCAGCTGGAAGCGGCTTACGCCACCGGCAGCCTGACCTTTGCCGATGAGGTTCTGCCTTTTTACTGGTTGGGCGGCTTGCTCGGGCAGGCGGGGCGCGGCCATGCCCATGGCAAGCATGCCTCTGTGGTTTTGGTGCGCAGCGCGCAGCAACGCTTGGCCTTGCATGTGGATGAGGTCTTGGGCAAACAAGAAGTGGTGGTCAAGAATCTGGGCCCGCAGCTGAGTCGGGTGCCGGGTCTGGCGGGAATCAGCTTGCTGGCTTCGGGCGATGTGGCCTTGATCTACAACCCGGTGGCCCTGGCCAGCTGGTATGGCGTGGCCGCACAAGCGCAGTTGCGTGAATTGAGTCAGCTTGCGCAGGCGCAAGAGGCCGAGCAAGTGGCCCCGCCGCAGGAAGAGCAGGTGGCGCCACTGGTGCTGGTGGTGGATGACTCGCTGACGGTGCGCCGCGTCACCCAGCGCTTGCTGGAGCGTGAGGGCTATCGGGTGCAATTGGCCAAAGACGGCTTGGACGCCATGGAGCAGTTGGCCGGCGAAGAACTGCCGGCCCTGGTTTTGTCTGACATCGAGATGCCGCGCATGGACGGCTTTGATCTGGTGCGCAATATGCGCGCCGACGCCCGCTTGGCGGGCTTGCCGGTCATCATGATCACCTCGCGTATTGCGCAAAAACATCGAGATTACGCAGAACAACTAGGGGTCAACCATTACTTAGGCAAACCTTACGACGAGGAACAGCTTTTGTCATTGATTGCTGGCTACACTGCCGCACCAAAAGCCGCTGAAGTCCTGCGGTCTTGAACGAGGTGAGGGGGGCGTTGGGGCTTCTGATCACCATCAGAAACCAGCCTAAACAGCGATCGCCACGCCAGCCAGCGGGCGATCCAACCTGATTCAATGTCCGAAGTCGTTGATCATCTTGCCGAATTGACCGGCTTCCGTGACCGGGATGTCATGGATGTGACCCTGGTGTCGGCCCTGCGCGATCTGTTGGAACCGGTCTCGGTGGCCATTTACCGTTGCATTGGCGATGCCGGTCAGGAACGATGGCTCACCCGGGCCCATTTGAGCGCGGATGATGCCGTTGCCACGGCCGACCCTTTGTGGGCTGATCCGGCCCGTTTGCCACTGGCGCATGACCATCCCCATCGACTAGACTGCATGTACAGCCGAACCGTGGTGCAGATGGAGTCAGAGGGGCTGTTCATCAGCCTGTTTCCCATCGCCACCGACCGCGAGGTGGTTGGGGTGATGGAGGTGAAGTCCAGCGAGCGCATGAAGAGTTCGGCGCAGCGCATGGTGACCAGCATCCTGAGGATTTATCACAATTTTCAGGGCCTGCTCGACTACAGCGAACGCGACACGCTGACCGGCTTGCTGAACCGCAAGACCTTTGAAGAGAGCTTCCTGAAGGCCGTCAGCGAATTGCCGGCACGCGCCATTCTGTCAGAGACCGATGACGGTCGCCGTCACGAGGGCAACAGCCCGCGCTATTTTTTGGGCGTGGTCGATATCGACCATTTCAAGTCGGTCAATGATCGCTTTGGGCATTTGATTGGCGACGAGGTCTTGCTTTTGCTCTCGCGTCTGATGCGCAGCAGTTTTCGCTTCCACGATTTGCTGTACCGATTTGGCGGCGAAGAATTCGTGGTGCTGATGCGCTGCGAAGACGAGGTGGATGCGGTGCAGGCTTTTGAGCGCTTGCGCTACAACACCGAGCATTACGCCTTCCCTCAGGTGGGCCGCATCACGGTCAGCATTGGTTTCACCCAGGTGCGCGTGGGCGACTCACCGGCGGCGGCTTTTGAGCGCGCCGACAAGGCCGTCTATCACGCCAAAGACTCGGGCCGCAATCAGGTCCACAGCCATTCGGACTTGGTCAAGTCCGGCCTGCTGAATGAGCAGGCGCAACTCAGCGCCATGGAACTGTTCTGAGGCCAGCGCTTCACACGCCGTGCATGGGGGGTCTTGGCGACAAGGCCTCTTTTTTTTTGCGAAAGGCCACATCGAACAGGGCGTCAGCAGGGGGGTGAAACAGGTCACGCTTTGCGTGGGCCGGTTTTGATAGGAACAATTAATCAAACGATTGATTAATTGTTCCTATGATCCGGCCATGCCCAAGATCCCACCCCAAGCCGAGCCCGAGGAGCCCAGTGGCCGGCGTGAGCGCCTGTTGCGAGAGGCGCGACGCATCTTTGCAGACAAGGGCTTTGACAAAGCCAGCACCCGAGAAATTGCCCGCGCCGCCGAGGCCAATATTGCCCTGATCGCCTACTACTTTGGCGACAAGCGCGGCCTGTACCGAGAGGTTCTGGTGCAGCCGATTGCGCAGGTGATGAGCAGCATGCCCGAGCCCGACGCGGGCATGCCATTGCAAGCCTGGTTGCAAAGCTTCTATGCGGCCTTTTTGCGACCCTTGTTTGATGCCGATTCCGGCTTGGCCGAAAGCACCCGCATCTTCTGCCACGAGATGATTGCGCCCAGCCCCGACTGGGCCGAGATCTGCGCGGAGCACATTGCCCCGCAGCACTTTGCCCTGGTGGCCATGCTGGGTCAGCGCTGTGGCGTGCCCGCGGCCGCGGCCAGCGAAGACGCCGAACTGCATCAACTTGCCTTCGGCTTGATCGCCTTGGCGCATGACTACTGGCTCTCGGCCAACGATATGGAAGGCCTGCTGCCCGGCGTGGTGCGCGGGCCTGGCGCTTATGAACGCACCTTGCAGCGCTTGGTCACTTTTGGCCAAGCCATGATTGAAGCTGAACAAGCCCTGCGCAAGGGCCGCAAACCATGATGCTCAAGACCGAGGTCCAAAGTCGCCCGCAGCGGGCCGGGCAAGGCCCAATGCGCTGGGCAGCGCTGGTGGTCGCAAGCTTGGCCCTGAGCGGCGCGGGCTGTGCAATCCAGCCGCCGCCATCGCAGCGCCTGCAGCAGGCCGCGCAGAGTGCACCAAGCTGGCAGGCGCCCTTGCCCCATGGCGGCCAAGCCCAAGGTTTGCAGCAATGGTGGACGCAGTTCGACGACCCCTTGCTCGGCCAGTTGATCGCGCAGGCCCAAGCCAGCAGCCCCAGCTTGCAGCAAGCGGTGGCGCGCATCCAGCAGGCGCGCGCTGTGGCCACGCAGTCGGGCAGTGCCGTCTGGCCGGGCCTGAATCTGAATGCCGCCGCACAGCGTCAGCAACTGGCGCTGCCCAAGGATTCGCCCATCCAGAATGTGGGCAATGCCAGCCTTGACGCCGCATGGGAGATTGATTTGTTCGCCCGGGTGCGGCAGCAGCGCGATGCCGCAGAGGCGCGCGCCCAGGCCAGTCAACTTGAGTGGCATGCGGCGCGGGTCAGTTTGGCGGCCGAGGTGGCGCAGAGCTTCATCCAGCTGCGCGCCTGCGAGCGGCTCTTGCAGATCGGCCAAGAAGATGCGCAAGCCATGCGCAAGCTGGGCCGTTGGTCCGCCGACAAGCTGAGTGTGGGCTTGGAAGCCCCTGGGCCGGATGCCTTGTTGCAAGCGGCGGCGGCGGAGGCTGAGAGCCGCGTGCTGGCTCAACAAGCCGAATGTGATGTGCTGATCAAAGGGCTGGTGGCGCTGAGCGCATGGCCCGAGCCCGAATTGCGCGCCCGCCTGCGCACTCGCCAAGCGCAGCTGCCACAGCCCCCGGGTCTGCAACTGCAGTCGTTGCCGGCCCAAACCTTGGCGCAGCGCCCCGATTTGGCGGCGCTGCAAAGCCAGGTGATGGCGGCATGGGCAGAGCGCGGTGCCGCTGAAGCCTCGCGTTATCCGCAGTTGCAGCTCACGGGTTCGATTTCATTGTCGGCCTTGCAAGTGGGGGCAGGCAGTCGGGTGGAGGGCTCGGCTTGGAGTTTCGGGCCGTCGCTGTCGCTGCCACTGTTTGATGCGGGCGCACGTCGTGCCCAGGCCGAGGCCGCCCAGGCTCGCTTTGAAGAGGCCTTGGCTGGCTATCGTGGCGCTGTTTTGCAGGCGGTGCGCGAAGTGGAAGAGGGCTTGGTGCGTTTGGACTCGGCCGCCCAGCGCGAGCAGTTTGCCGACTCCAGCGCGGCGGGCTACCGCAAAGCGGCGCTGGCCACGGCGGCCAGCTGGCGCGCCGGCCTGAGCAGCGCGGCCGATTTAGAGCAAGCCCAGCGCCTGCTGTTGAACGCGCAGTCGGCCCTGGTTCAGGTGCAGGCGGCGCGCCTGGCCGCCTGGGTGGCTTTGTACAAGGCCAGCGGCGGCGGCTGGCAGGCGGGCGGCGAGTTCGCCGCCGCTTCGGCGCCCCAGCCTTGAGTTCGGCGTTGAGTTCGGCGTTGAGGGTGGCGTTGAGGGCGACATTGTGGGTGAACAGCGATGCACGCTGATGTTGCAGACCTCGGTCTTGTCATGTTTTTTTGAATCATTGAAAGAAGTACCCGTCATGGCACAGCAAGTGAGAACCTCCCGAGGCGGCTTGAAGACTGCCCGGGCCTTTGGCACCCTGGCACTGGTGGCCTGGCTCAGCGGCGGCGCGCAGGCCGCAGAGCCGCCTGCGCCGGTTGCAGCCAGCGCGGCGGCTGCCAAGCCCAAGCCCGCACTCACGGTTCAGCTCGTGGGACTGCAAAGCAGCAACTGGCAGCAAACCCTCAGTGCCAACGGCACGGTGGCGGCTTGGCAAGAGACAGTGATCGGCGCCGAGACCGGGGGTTTGCGGCTGGCCGAGGTCTTGGTGAATGTGGGTGATGCGGTCAAGCGCGGGCAGCTTTTGGCGCGCTTGTCCAACGAGATGGTGCAAGCCGAGCTGGCGCAAAGCCGCGCAGCCGCGGCCGAGGCGGCTGCCAATTTGGCCGCCGCCCAGGCCGATGCGGAGCGCGCGCGCCAGCTCAAGGCCAGCGGCAGCGATGCCTTGAGTGCGCAGCAATTGCAGCAGTACCAAACCCAGGCTCTGGCGGCGCAGGCTCGCATGGAAGCGGCCCATGCGCGGGTGAAGACCGATGAATTGCGTCTGGCCCAGACCCGCATCACGGCGCCGGACGACGGTGTGATCTCGGCCCGGCTGGCCACCTTGGGGGCAATGGCCCAGCCGGGTGCGGAGTTGTTTCGCTTGATCCGGCAAAACCGCCTGGAGTGGCGCGCCGAGGTGCCGGCCACCGAGCTTTTGAATCTGCGCCCCGGCATGGCCGTGCAGGTGCAGGGCCTGGACGGCAAGCCGGTCAGCGGCCGTTTGCGCATGCTGGCGCCCAGCGTGGATGTACAAACGCGCATGGGCGAGGCCTATGTGGACCTGCCCGCTGCGGCGCCATTGCGGGCCGGCAGCTTTGCACGCGGCAGTTTTCAACTGGGGGCCTCCCAAGCCTGGAGCTTGCCGCAAAGTGCGGTGCAGTTGCGCGATGGTTTTGCCTATGTGTTCAGGGTCGGTGCCGATGCGCGTGCGCAGCAACTCAAGGTCAGCCTGGGGCGCCGCCAGGGCGACCGGGTGGAGGTGAGCGCCGGGCTGGACCCGCAAGCGCGGGTGGTGGCCAGCGGCGTCGGTTTTTTGAGCGATGGCGATTTGCTGCGGGTGGTCGAGCCGACCGCTGCAGCCAAGTGAAGCAATAGCTGGGCCCCTCATCATGTTGAACGTCTCAGCGGCTTCGATCCGCAACCCCATCCCGGCCATCTTGTTGTTCATCATGCTGACGCTGGGCGGCTTGTTGGGCTTTCGCTGGATGAAGATCCAGAACTTCCCGGACATTGACCTGCCCACGGTGATCGTCAGCGCCAGCCTGCCCGGGGCCTCGCCCGCGCAGCTGGAGTCGCAAGTGGCGCGCAAATTGGAGAACCAATTCGCCACGCTGCAAGGGGTCAAACACATCTACACCACGGTGCAAGACGGCGCGGCCACGGTGACGGTGGAGTTCCGCCTGGAAAAGCCCACGCAGCAAGCCGTGGACGATGTGCGCGATGCGGTCTCGCGGGTGCGCTCCGAGCTACCGGCTGATTTGCGTGACCCGGTCATCTCCAAGATGGAGCTCTCCGGCATGCCCATCTTGACCTACACCGTGGCCTCCAAGCGCAAGGACGGCGGGCTCGATGATGAGGGCTTGTCTTGGTTTGTCGATCACTATGTGGCCAAGCGCATGTTGGCGGTGCGGGGCGTGGGCGCGGTGGGGCGCGTGGGGGGCGTCAGCCGCGAGGTCAAAGTGACTTTGGACCCCGCCAAGCTGCTGGCGCTGAATGCCACGGCGGCCGATGTGTCGCGGCAGTTGCGTCACATCCAGCAAGAGGCCTCCGGCGGGCGTGCCGATATTGGCGGCGCGGAGCAATCGGTGCGCACCTTGGCGACGGTGCAGACTGCGCAGGAACTGGCCGCCATGGACATTTCGCTCAGCGATGGTCGGCATGTTCGGCTGGATCAGCTGGCGCAGGTCAGCGATGGCGTGGCCGAGCAGCGATCGGCCGCGCGCTTGAACGGCAAGCCCGTGGTGGGCTTCGAGATCACCCGCAGCCGCGGCGCAGGGGAGGTCGAAGTGGCGGCCGGCGTGCGTCTGGCCTTGGAGGAATTGCGCGCCGCGCACCCCGAGATTGAGTTTGCCGAGGCCTACAACTTTGTGGACCCGGTGCAAGAGAACTACGAGGGCTCGATGACCTTGTTGTACGAGGGCGCCTTTCTCGCGGTGGTGGTGGTCTGGTTGTTTTTGCGCGATTGGCGCGCCACTTTGGTGGCGGCCACGGCCTTGCCTTTGTCGGTGATTCCAGCCTTTGGTCTGATGTACCTGCTGGGCTTCAGCATCAATATCGTGACCCTGCTGTCCTTGTCGCTGGTGGTGGGCATCTTGGTGGACGATGCCATTGTTGAAATCGAAAACATCATGCGCCATCTGGCCATGGGCAAGACACCGTATCAGGCGGCGATGGAAGCGGCAGACGAGATCGGCATGGCGGTGATTGCCACCACCTTTACCTTGATCGCGGTGTTCTTGCCCACCGCCTTCATGGGCGGCATCCCGGGCAAGTTCTTTGTGCAGTTTGGTTGGACGGCGGCCATTGCGGTGTTCGCCTCTTTGGTGGTGGCGCGCATGTTGACCCCCATGATGGCGGCCTACTTGCTCAAAGCCCCAAGCAAAGACCACACCGAACCCCGTTGGCTGGCCGTCTACACCGGCTGGGCGCGCTGGTGTTTGAAGCATCGCTTGGCCACGCTGGGCCTGACCGCGCTGTTCACTTTGGGGTCGCTGGGCTTGGTGCGCTATTTGCCGACGGGCTTCATCCCGCCAGACGATCTCAGCCAAACCCAGGTGACCTTGACCCTGCCTCCCGGCAGCGGCTTTGCCCAGACCTCGGTGGTGACCGACGCTGCCGAGGCCATCGTCCGCGCCAACCCCCATGTGCAGTTGATCTACACCGCGATTGGCGGCGGCAATGCAGGCGGTGACCCCTTCGCGGTCAGCGGCGTGGCGGAGGTGCGCAAGTCCACCTTGACCCTGAATCTGACCCCGCGGCAGGCCCGCAAGGGACTGAGCAAGCAGCAGATCGAGGCGCAGCTGCGCGAGGCCTTGGATGTGTTGCCAGGCGTGCGGGTGAAAGTGGGCTTTGGCGGCAGCAGCGAGAAGTATGTTCTGGTGCTGGCCGGCGAAGACGGACGGGTGTTGGCCGAGCATGCCCAACAAGTGGAGCGCGAGCTGCGCAGCATTGCGGGCATCGGCGCGGTGACCTCAACAGCCAGCCTGGTCAGGCCGGAGCTGATTGTGCGCCCCGACTTTGCACGGGCGGCCGATTTGGGGGTGAATGCCACGGCCATTGCCGACACCTTGCGCGTGGCCACGGCGGGGGACTATGAACAGGGTCTGGCCAAGCTGAATCTGGCGCAGCGCCAAGTGCCCATCATGGTCAAGCTGAATGCCGATGCGCGCACGGATCTGGCCCTGTTGTCCAGCCTGCCGGTGCCGGGTGCCAAGGGGACGGTGCCTTTGTCCAGCGTTGCGAGCCTGGAGATCGCCAGCGGCCCTGCGCAAATTGATCGTTATGACCGCCTGCGCAATATCAATATTGAAGTGGAGCTCAATGGCCAGCCCTTGGGCGAGGTGGAGAAGCAAGCCTTGTCTAAACCGTCGTTGAAGAACTTGCCGCCGGGGGTGATTCAAACCACGGTCGGGGATGCCGAGGCCATGGGCGAGTTGTTTGCCAGCTTTGGCCTGGCCATGTTGACCGGGGTGATGTGCATCTACATCGTGCTGGTGCTTTTGTTCAAAGACTTCATTCAACCGGTGACCATTCTGGCGGCCTTGGTGCTGTCCATTCCGGGGGCTTTCTTGGCGCTCTTCATCACCCACACCGCCTTGTCCATGCCCTCGATGATCGGCCTGATCATGCTGATGGGCATTGCCACCAAGAACTCGATTTTGTTGGTGGACTATGTGGTGATTGCGCGCCGCGACCATGGCCTGCCGCGCCTGGAAGCGATTTTGGATGCCTGCTACAAGCGCGCCCGCCCCATCGTCATGACCACCATCGCCATGGGCGCGGGCATGTTCCCGATTGCCATTGGCATGGGCGTGGACCCGAGCTTCCGGGCTCCTATGGCGATTGTGGTGATTGGTGGTTTGATCACCTCGACCTTCCTCAGCCTCTTGGTGATTCCCATTGTGTTCAGCTATGTGGACGATGGCATTCAGGCCATGGGCCGTTTGCTGGGGCACAGGGCAAAGGCCGCGCCGCCCGCCTTGGGTGAGGCGGCAAAATAGTTCGGGCCCTTGAAAACTGCGAGGCAGCCGCTCATATGCAAGCCATGAATCCGCTCCCAAGCGCTGCGTCGGACGCGCAAGCCAACTCCCTTCCGAAGCGCAGCTTGTGGCGCCATGTGCAGCGCATGGGCTTGGCCCTGGGCCTGGGCTTGGCTCTGGCGGCTTGCCGCAGTCCGAGTCTGGCGCCCAACCCGGGCGAGGGCCTGCCCAGCGAGGCCCAGGCCGCCGCTTCGCAGGTCTCGGCTGCAGCCTTGCGCACCGAGGACTTTGATTGGCAAGACCCGACTCGCGCGCGTGCGGTGCCGGTGCGCTTGTATTGGCCTGCCAAGGCGGAGCTCTCCGATCAGGCCCAGGCCTGCGTGCCCTTGATCGTGTTCTCGCATGGCATTGGCGGCTCGCGGCGCAGCTACAGCTATCTGGGCTCGTATTGGGCCTCGCAGGGCTATGCGAGTTTGCATGTGCAGCACGTGGGCAGCGACCGCGCGCTTTGGTTTGGCAACCCCTTTGGCCTGGTGGGGCGCCTGCAGGACGCTGCCAAGGAAAGCGAGGCGCTGAACCGGGTGGCCGATGTGCAGTTCGCCTTGGACCAGTTCCTGCAAAGCCCTTATGGCAGCAAGATCGACCCCGCCCGCATCAGCGCAGCCGGCCACAGCTACGGTGCCAACACGGTGATGCTGCTGTCGGGCGCCGAGGTGCAGCGTCAGGGGCAGGTCTTGCCACATTTGCGGGACCCGCGCATCAAGGCGGCCATTTTGATTTCCGCACCGCCTTTTTATGGCGAGACCGAGAACACCGCCGCCATCCTCAAACCCATCCGCATTCCCACCCTGCACATCACCGCCTCGGAGGATGTGATCAATATCCCTGGCTACCACTCCGGTGCCAAAGACCGCATTGCGGTGTTTGACGCCACAGGCAGCGCACACAAAAGCCTGGTGGTGTTTGAAGGCGGCTCGCACAGCATCTTCACCGACCGCGCCGTGGTGGGGGGTGTGAGTTTGAATCCCATGGTGAAAGCCGCCACGAAAGAGTTGTCGCTGGCCTTCTTGACCCAGGTGTACCAGGGCCGCGATGAGGATTTGCGTCAATGGGGCAGCCGTTACGGCAGCTTGCTCCAACAATGGCGCTTGAGTGCCGAGGGCAGCGACAAGTCAGCCAAAGACCTGGCTTTGCTCCTTTCAGTGGGGGCGGGCGAGATCAGCCCTTGATGGAGCTCCGTTCGCTCGCCTCACAGCGCTCCACCGGTTTGGGAATGTCGCCGTCCAGGTCGGAGATCCAGCAGGCATCGAGCACCGAACAGTAGCAGGCCTCGACCGTGATCTTGCTGCGCCCTTGGCGATCAAATTGACGCCACAGCTTCAGCGCCGCCGCTTCGCTGGCGGGTGGCTGATCCCATGAAAACAGGGTGACGCTGTTGCCCGGCGAAATCAGGCGTGGGGCAATCGTCGAGGTGGTGATGTAGAGCGACAAGGGTTCGTTGCCGCTGACCTCGCCTCGCACTTCGTCACGCAAGCTCTTGATCAGCCGCCCCTCGGACTTCATTTCAAACCAGACGACGCGGGCGGGCCCATTGCCATCGTTGGTGACCTTGAAGCTCAAGCTGGGCTTGCCGCCGTCGTAATTGCTGCTCATCAATTGCAGCAAGGGCGTTGAACTGGCCAGCACCAAGCGGGAGTTCTCCTTCACCAGGGCCTGCATGGCGGCACTGGTTTTCATCGAGCTGTACACCGCGCTGAGCGTGCTGAGCACCATGCTGGCGGCCACGGCAATATGAAACCAGCGCGGCGCGGGGTCGTTTTGAGGCTTGAGCAGCTTGGTCGGTTCGATCACGGCGGAATCTCGCGAAATCAGCGGCGGCCAAGGCCGTCGGGCGGCTGACTATAGCGCTGCCTGGTCCGGGGCCTCAGCAGCGGGCAGGCCGCGGCCCTTGACCACCGCATAGCGGGCCAAGGTGGCCAAGCGTGCTTCCTCGTGGCGCACGATGGGCTGAGGGTAGTTGTCACCCAGCCTCAGCTCGCAGGCTTGCAGCGCCAAGGGCTTGGCCGTCCAGGGGGCATGCAGCAGCTTGGACGGTAGCCGCGCCAGCTGTGGCAAATAGCGCTTGATGAAGCGCCCTTCGGCGTCGAACTTTTCGCTCTGCGTGACTGGGTTGAAGATGCGGAAATAGGGCTGGGCATCGCAGCCACTGGAGGCGGCCCATTGCCAACCGCCATTGTTGGCGGCGAGGTCAAAGTCCAGCAACTTCTCGGCGAAGTAGGCTTCGCCGCGCCGCCAGTCGATCCCCAGATCCTTGATCAGAAAACAGGCCGTCACCATGCGCAGGCGGTTGTGCATATAGCCGCTTTGGTTCAGTTGCAGCATGGCGGCGTCCACCAGCGG
Organism: uncultured Burkholderiales bacterium; assembly: GCA_945952065.1. Taxonomy (GTDB): domain Bacteria; phylum Pseudomonadota; class Gammaproteobacteria; order Burkholderiales; family Burkholderiaceae_C; genus Paucibacter_A. The sequence goes on from CAMFGY010000017.1 coordinate 44,936, forward strand.
ATAGCCGGTGCGGCCCTCGCACCAGGCCTGGAAGTGCGCCTCTGCCTGTGGGCCTTGCTCCCAGCGAATGGCGTCGTACTCTGGCCGGAAGGCGCGGCTCATGGCCTGCGGATGGTGATGCATGATCTGGTGGTAGAAGTCGCGCCAGATCAGCTCCGACAACCAAACCTCGGCGCCCCGGTCCCCCGCTTGCATGCGCTGCCAGGCCTCGCGGGCCAGTTGCCGGATTGAAATGGTGCCAAAGCGCAGATGCACGCTCAAATAGCTGGGCCCCTTGACGGCAGGGAAGTCGCGGGCGCTGGCGTATTGGTCGATGCGATCCAGAAAGTCCTCCAGCAAGGCCTGCGCCCCGGCGCTGCCCAGACCCAGATGCGGGCTCAGCCCGGCCGGCTCAAAGCCGATTTCGGCCAAGCTGGGCAGCCCCTTGGCCAAGGGGCTGGGGGCCAGGGCGCTGATGTAGCGCTCCACCGGATAGGCCTGCAAATAAAAAGGTTCGAGCTTGCGCAGCCAGGCGTTTTTGTAGGGGGTGAAGACGCCATAGGGCTTGCCGACGGCGCTCAGCACTTCGCTGCGCTCGAACACCACATGGTCTTTGAAGCTATGGAAGGCGCAGGCAAAACTCTGCAGGCGCTCGGTCACCTGGGCGTCGCGGGCCAAAGCGGCGGGCTCGTCGTCATGGTTGCAAAACACCGCTTGCACGCCCAACTCGGCCGCCAATTGCGGAATCAGCTCAAGCGCGCGGCCGTGGCGCACGATCAAACCGGCGCCGGGCTGATGGCTGCGCAAGGCCGTATCCAGCGCTTGCAATGAGCCCCAGATGAATTCAACGCGTCGATCTTGCCGGGGCAGGGGGGCCAAGATGTCGCTGTCGAACACAAAGACGCAAAACACCTGCTCCGACTGCTTCAGCGCTTGGTACAGCGCCGCCTGGTCGTGCAAACGCAGATCGCGACGGAACCACAGCAGGGTGGACTTGTATTTCTTCATCGCTGCAGTGTCGCAGCGCTGGCTTGGCTTTGTGACTTGAAGGGTCATGGAAGGCGGCTCGGCCTCGCCTAAAATGGCGCCATGTCACAAGATCGGATCGTCCTCACCAATCAGTTTCTGATCGCCATGCCCGGCATGGCCGACGAGGCTTTCGCCGGTAGCGTGGTCTATATGTGCGAGCACAATGAAAAAGGCGCGCTGGGTTTGGTCATCAACAAGCCGATTTCGATGACCTTGGGGCATTTGTTCGAGAAAGTGGAGCTCAGCCCGCCCAAGGGCGAGGTGTCCAGTGGCCCGGTGTATTACGGCGGCCCGGTGCAGTCCGAGCGCGGCTTTGTGCTGCATGAACCTTTGGATGCCACCGGCGGCCATTACAACGCCACCTTGGTGGTGCCCGGCGGCTTGGAGATGACCACCAGCCGCGACGTGCTGGAAGCCCTCTCCAACGGTGCCGGCCCCAAGCGGGTGCTGGTCACCCTGGGTTACAGCGGCTGGGCCGCAGGCCAGCTGGAAGAAGAAATCGGCCGCAATGGCTGGCTGACCGTAGACGCCGCCCCCGAGATCATTTTTGACACCCCGGTGGAGCAGCGCTATGAGCGCGCGCTGGGCCTGCTGGGTGTCGACCCCCGCATGCTGAGCCAAGAGGCTGGCCACGCATGAAGAGCTTGCGCCCCCCAGTCGTTCCCCTCCTGCCCCCAAGGGGCGTATCCTGCCTTGGGGCGGCCCGGCGGCAGGATGGACGATGCTAAATCCACCAAGCTCGCCTACGCTGGCTCAGTCGCTTCTTGCCTTTGATTTCGGCACCAAACGTGTCGGCGTGGCCAATGGCAGCCGTTTCACCGGCCGCGCCGAGCCGCTCAAGAGCATTGCCCTGGATGGCGAGGCGCGTTTTCAGGCGATCGCCAAACTGATCCAAGAATGGCAACCCGATGCCTTGGTGATCGGCGTGCCCTTTCATCCCGACGGCGCCGAGCATGACATCACCTTGCGCGCGCGCCGTTTTGGCCGCCAGCTGAAAAGCCGCTTTCGCCTGCCGGTGTTTGAGGTCGACGAGCGCTACACCAGCGTCGAGGCTGAAAGTTATGGCGCCCGCGATGTCGACTCGACCGCTGCTGCATTGATTCTTGAACAGTTCTTCCGAGAAAGCACCTGATGAGCAACCTCCTTCTCGACGCCGAGGCGATCTACGCCGACTTGCTGCAAGGCGTGCGCAAGCTGATGCGCCCGGACAGCGCCCTGGTGGGCATTTGGTCGGGCGGCGCTTGGTTGGCCGAGCGTTTGCAAAGCGATTTGGGCCTCCCCGGCGCGGCCGGGGTGATCTCCAGCTCCTTGCATCGCGATGACTTTGGCTCGCGCGGCATGTCGGCCAGCGCCGACCACACCAAGCTGCCCTTTGACGTCAACGGCCAGCACATCGTGCTGATCGACGATGTGCTCTACACCGGCCGCACCACGCGCGCCGTCATCAACGAGCTGTTTGACTTTGGCCGCCCGGCCAGCGTCAGCCTGGCGGTGCTGGTGGACCGCGGCGGCCGTGAGTTGCCCATCGAGCCGGCCTTCTCGGCCGCTCGCATCCACTTGGCCGCCGCGCAGCGCCTGCGTTTGGCCAAGGATGACAGCGGTCGATTCAGTTTTGACTTGAAAGGGGATTGATTGATGTGGCCCCTGTGTGCACTGCACTCACTTCCTTCGTTTCGTCCACTGCCCCCCGAGGGGGCGCCAGCCTCCTTTGGGGCGGCCCGGCAGGAGTCTTGACATGCTCTCCAAGCGCAATCCGCAACTGAACAAGCATGGTGAGCTGGTTCACCTGCTTTCCATCGAAGGCCTGCCCCAGGCCAATATCCATCAGATCCTCGACACCGCAGGCAGCTTTCTCTCGGTCAATGACCGCGAGGTCAAAAAGGTGCCGCTGCTGCGTGGCAAATCGGTGTTCAACCTCTTCTTTGAGAATAGCACCCGCACCCGCACCACGTTTGAGATCGCGGCCAAGCGCCTCTCGGCGGACGTGCTGAACCTGGACATCGCCCGCTCCAGCACCGCCAAGGGCGAAACCCTGCTCGACACCGTGGCCAATCTCTCGGCCATGCATGCCGATATGTTTGTGGTGCGCCATAGCGAGTCCGGCGCGCCCTATCTGATCGCCCAACACTGCGCGCCACATGTGCATGTGGTGAACGCCGGTGACGGCCGCCATGCCCACCCCACGCAGGGCTTGCTGGACATGTACACGATCCGGCACTTCAAGAAAGACTTCCGCAATCTGACGGTGGCCATCGTCGGCGACATCGTGCACTCGCGGGTGGCCCGCTCCGACATCCACGCGCTCAACATCCTGGGCGTGCCCGAGATTCGCGCGGTCGGCCCCAAGACCTTGGTGCCCGGTGACCTCAAAGACATGGGCGTGCGCGTCTGCCACGACATGGCCGAGGGCGTGCGCGGCGCCGATGTGGTCATCATGCTGCGCCTGCAAAACGAACGCATGAGCGGCGGCATGTTGCCCAGCGCCGGTGAGTTCTTCAAGAATTTTGGCCTGACGCCGGAGAAGCTGGCCCTGGCCAAGCCCGACGCCATCGTCATGCACCCGGGCCCCATCAACCGCGGCGTGGAAATCGCCTCCACCGTGGCCGATGGCGCGCAAAGCGTGATCCTGCCGCAGGTCACCTTTGGGATCGCGGTGCGCATGGCCGTTATGTCCATTCTTGCGGGAAATGAAGCATGAAGATTCTGATCAAGCATGGGCGTCTGATCGACCCCGCTTCCGGCTTGGATCGCGTGGGCGACCTGGCCATTGCCAATGGCCGCATCGTGGGCCTGGGTGAGGCTGGCGAATTCGCCGCCGACCGCGTCATCGATGCCACGGGCCTGATCGTGGCTCCGGGCCTGGTGGACCTGGCTGCGCGCTTGCGCGAGCCCGGCCATGAACATGAAGGCATGCTGGAAAGCGAGTTGGCGGCGGCTGCCGCTGGCGGCGTGACCAGCCTGGTCTGCCCGCCCGACACCGAGCCGGTGCTGGACGAGCCCGGCCTGGTGGAGATGCTGAAGTTCCGCGCCCGCAAGCTGAGCCGCTGCCGCTTGTTCCCGCTGGGCGCATTGACGCAAGGTTTGAAGGGTCAGGCCTTGACCGAAATGGCCGAGCTGACCGAGGCCGGCTGCATTGGCTTCTCGCAAGCCGAAGTGCCGGTGCGCGACACGCAAGTGCTGGCGCGTGCGCTGCTGTATGCGGCCACCTATGACTACACCGTGTGGCTGCGCCCGCAAGACGCTTACCTGGGCGGCGGCGTGGCCGCCAGCGGTGCGGTGGCCACGCGGCTGGGCTTGGCCGGCGTGCCGGTGACCGCCGAGACGGTGGCGCTGCACACGATTTTTGAGCTGATGCGCTCCACCGGCGCGCGGGTTCATCTGTGCCGCATTTCCAGCGCCGCGGGTGTGGAACTGGTGCGCGCCGCCAAGCGTGACGGCCTCAAAGTGACGGCCGATGTCTCCATCAACTCGCTGCACCTCACCGATGTGGATATCGGTTACTTCAACTCCGCCATGCGCTTGGACCCGCCGCTGCGCCAGGGCCGCGACCGCGACGCGCTGCGCGCCGGTCTGGCCGACGGCACGCTGGACGCGCTGGTGTCCGACCATATGCCGGTGGCCCCAGACGAGAAGAACGTGCCCTTTGCCGAGGCCACGCCGGGCGCCACAGGCCTGGAGCTGCTGTTGAGCCTAGCCCTGCGTTGGGCCGAAGACTCGGGCCTGCCGCTGTCGCGCGCCTTGGCAGTGGTCACCGCCGAGCCAGTGCGGGTCTTGGGCTCGGCCCTGGGCTCTTTGTCGGCCAGTGCTGGGCGCTTGGTGCAGGGCGGTGTGGCCGATGTCTGCGTGTTCGATCCGAACGCCAGCTGGTCGGTCACCCCAGCAGCCTTGAGCAGCCAGGGCAAACACACACCCTTTGCGTATGAGATCAGCGGCTTTGAACTGCCGGCCTCGGTGCGCTACACCTTGGTCGCTGGCCACGTGGCTTTTGAAGCCAACACCCCGCAAGAGATGGCCCGCGCCTGATGTTCAGAACCCTCATTGCCAGTGCACGCCTGCTTCGCTTCAGCCTGCATGTTTTTTACGGTCTGTTGCTGATCAAGCTGCGGTTTGGCAGCGCCAGTCTGGCGCAGCGCCATGCCTATATTCAGCGCTGGTCGCGCAAGATGCTGAGCATTTTCGGCATCGAATTGCAGGTGTCAGGTCTTGCCGCAAGACCTGGCCCCAAGCTTTTGGTGGCCAACCATGTGTCTTGGCTGGACATCGCCGCGGTGCACTCGGTGGTGCCCGAAGCCCGCTTTGTCTCCAAGGCCGATGTCAAACACTGGCCCTTGGTGGGGGGCTTGGTGAATGGCGCCGGCACCTTGTTCATCGAGCGCTCCAGCAAACGTGACGCGCTGCGGGTCGTGCACCAGATGGCCGATGCCCTGAAGACCGGCGACACGGTGGCCGTTTTCCCCGAGGGCACCACGGGCGCCGGGCCCGAGTTGCTGCCTTTTCACGGCAATCTGCTGCAGGCGGCCATCTCGACCGAGGTGCCGATTCAGCCGCTGGTGATCCGATTCTCTGAACCGGGCGAACGCTTCAGCTCATCGGCACGTTTCATTGGCGACACCACCTTGCTGCAAAGCCTGTGGCGGGTCTTGACGGCCAAGGGCCTGAGTGTGTCGGTGCAGGTCTTGCCTGCTATGGGAACCGCTCATGCCGACCGGCGTTTGCTGGCCGAGCACGTGCGCGAGCAGATCGCCGAGGCTTTGTAAGCCCAGGGCCCTTGCCGCGTCGCAGGGCCAGTAGCTCAGACTTGCTGCTTCGACAGGTTTTCAGTGAGCTCGGACTGGGCCTGGCGCAGCTGTTGCCGTGCACGCTCCACATCATCGCTGAGCCGGCTGGCCAGCAAGTCAATCAAGTGGAAGCCAAAAGCCGGGTCTTGGTAGTAGAGCTGGCGGACCGTGCTGTCATGGATGCGCAGCACGGTGCAGGCGCTGAGGCAGCGCGCCGTGCTGGTGCGCAAACGGCTGGGCGAGAACAAAGCGATCTCGCCGAAGATGCGACCTGGCTCTAGCCTTTTGCCCAACTCCACCAATTCCATCTCGCCCTCGACCAGCAAGAACAGGTGCTCTGCGCGTGCGCCTTTGCTGAACAAGGTTTGGCCGGCTTTGAGCTTTTTGGCCTTCATATAGGGCTTGAGCCAGAGCCCGGCATGGTCGGCGGCGGCTTCGGCGCGGTGCACACGGCGAGTCAGTTTGCTGACCTCAATGGCCCGGTACAGGTTGATGGGCAGCAATGCGGCGGACACCCAAAACGTGATGGGCGATGGGCGCAGCGCACCAAAAATCATCAAGCCGATATTGCTGCCCGCCGCCAACCAGCGCAGCGGTGTCATGGTTCTCACCAGCGCGCCGGCCATCACCAAAGCAATGGCCAGGGCGGCGGCAAGATGCGCCACAGTTTGCTGGGGCGAAGCGAGCACGCTCGAGAGCCAGTCACTGATATAGGCAAGAGCGTGCGACAACCAGGAGTTCAACATGGCGTGGTCGCTGGTGGGGGCCGGGTGGCCGGATTGTCCCTTGCTCGCGGCGCAGAAGATGCGGCCTTTGTGCCCATTTCGGCTTTTTCGCGTCGCGTACGGCTGGTTTACAATGGCGGCCGACGCGGGTCGCACCGAGTCACCGCCGATTTACCAACTACTTGCGGGCGGACACCAAATACGGCTAAAGCGTTGCGGCTCCAATTGCCCAGGGCCGGCGAACGCCGGTGACAGGGCACTTGGAGTTTTTTATTCATCATGCAAGCACTTGCTTCTTTCGATCGTTGGCTGACTCGGCGCGCCTTTGAGGCCTCAGTCTGCCACGCCCAACCGTCCCAGTCTGGGGCTCGTAACACCCGTGCTGATTCGTGCAAAACGGGGGGCTTGCCCTTGCCGCAAACGGCTGAGGCCGCGCGCAACTGTTTGGTCAGTCCTTGGGGTGAAAAGGTCGTGCCGCTTTCGCCTCGCGCCTCGGCCGCCGCAATTGTGCGCGCCGCCTTCGGTGTGGGCCGCGGCGATTGGCTGGGCCTGTTGGCCGACGACAGCCGAAGCTCAGGCACGCGCCAAGCTTGGCGATTGGCTTGCTGGCGCGAGGGCGCGCAAGGCCTGCAGCCGCAATGGCTGAGCCCGGCCGTGCAGGCGCGGCCTGGCCAAGCCCCAGCCGTCTTGAAGGACGCCGTGCTCAAGGAGGCCGTGCACGCGCTCTGGCAGCAGGGCTGGCGACTCCAAGAGGCCTGGGCGCAAGACTTGCATTGAAAGCTTGGCCCGCAAGCACCATTTGGGAATGGGCCCCTGGGCAGGCGTTCAGAGCAAACGGGTGATCTTGACCGAGGACCCCATGTTTTCGATTTGCACATTGTCTGCCGCGCCCCGCGCGAGCTTGATCATGTGCTCGTTGTTGGACAAGACCTCGGCCACAAAGCCTCGCACGCCGCGTGCTTTGGCGTGCTCGCTCATGCGCTGCTGCAACAAACCACCCAAACCTTGACCCTGCCATTGAGGGTGCACCATGAAGGCGGTTTCGGCCAGATTGGTGCTGGGGTCCACCATATACATCGCGTGCGCCACGATTTGCGGGTTCTCTCGGCTGCCGACGCAGGCCACCAAGCCAACCTCGGTCTCTGAGTTCAAATTGCACAGCCGCTGTACATCGCGACTGGAGAGCCCGCGCAGGCGGCGGAAAAAACGGGTGTAGACATCGCGCTCTGGCAGTTGATGGAATAGGTCGCGAATGGCGTCGCCATCGCTGGGCATGGCCGGACGTAGCAGCACCGGACGATGGTCTTTGAGCTGCAGGTGGCGCTCTTCCTCGACTGCGTAGGCCTGCAGATTGCGCAAGGTCTGGTCAGCCGGCACATAGCCCATGGTTTGCGCCTGCTCCAGCAGGGTCTGGCGGGCATCCGGGTGGGCAATTTGAATCATGGCGACGGCACGCTCGCGAATTGACTTGCCAAACAAATAGGCGATGCCGTATTCGGTGATCACGTAATGCACATCGCTGCGCGGAATGGCCACGCCCTCGCCGGCCAGCAGGGCCGGGCGAATGCGCGAGCTGTGGCCGTCTTCTTCGGTGGAGGCCAGGCAGATGATGGCCTTGCCGCCCTGCGAGCGCGAGGCGCCTTGCAAAAACTCTGCTTGAGCGGCAACGCCGCTGTAGAGATCACCCTGGAATTGGTCAACACAGACCTGCCCGGTCAAATCGACGGCAAAGGCCTGGGTCACCGAGACCAGCTTGTGCTGCGAGCCCAGCGTCCAGGCGTCGCAAACCGCCTCAATGGGTTGGAAAGAAAACAAAGGATTGCGGTCGAGCAAGTCATAGAGTCGGCGCGAGCCCATGGCGAAGCTGGTGACAATCTTGCCGCGCTGATTGGTCTTGCGTTTGCCGTTCAGAATGCCGCGCTCGAGCAGCGGGATGATGGCGTCGGTGATGACATCGGAGTGAATGCCCAGGTCTTGCCGATCACTCAGGTACTTCAAGGCCTCGTTGCTGAAGCGACCCAGGCCAATTTGCAAAGTGGAGCCGTCGTCAATGATGCTGCTGATGTAGCGCGCGATTTTTTCGACCACTTCGGTCTGCTGCGCCGGATGCAGGTATTCAATCACCGGCGTGTCCACCGGCACGAGGTGGTCAATCTCTCCGACGTGCAAGGTGGAGTCGCCCAGGGTGCGCGGCATATGCGGGTTCACCTCGGCAATCACCACCCGTGCTTTGGCCACGGCGGCTGGCGTGATGTCGACCGAGACGCCCAGGGACACATAACCAAATTCATCCGGCATGGAGACTTGGATCAAGGCAACGTCGATGGGAATACGCCCGATGGCGATCTGCTGCGGCACCCGTGCTATCGAGATCGGCACATAGTCGGCCAAGCCTTGTTTGACCGCCGCGCGCATGTCTTGGCCAATAAAAAAGCAGCGGTGCCGATAGCGGCTCAGCGCTTGACCCTGGGGGTCCAAGGGTATGGCGCGATCGGTCAGGAAGTGCAGCAATTCCACATCTTGCGGCGCGGGCGACAGGGCTTCTAAAGCGGCGACCAGGCTGCGCGGCGTGGCACAGGCGGTGCCCACAAAGACATGGTCACCCGCTTTGATCTGGCTCACCGCGACTTGGGCCGAGCAGATCTTTTCGGCACAGGCGGCCAAGCGTGGATCGACGGCCGGGCTGCTGTCTTCGCCACCGCTGGTGTTGCTGCTCGCAGGCGCAGCGCTGAAGCGTTGTTGCCAAGCTTGCGCCAAGCGGCTGAGCAAGCCAGCGGCGCTTGATTTGTCATTGCTGGGGCTGTTGTCCATGGCCATGGGTGGGTTCCTCGAGGTCGGCGGCTTCACGCGGCGGGCCGATGTGAAAAGACTGGTTTGCCAGCACGTCGCAGGCGTGTTCATAGCCGAGTTGCACCAGTTCGTCAAAGCGCTGCCATTGCAACATGCCGATGCGCTGCAGCGGGGGGTTGAAATACAGGTCAATCAGCTGCCGGACTTGGCGCTGCCGCGAGGTGCTGTACAGCACGGTCACGTTCATCAGCAAGGCAGAGAGATCGGGCAGGCGGTAGCGCCGTTTGGCGCGCGGCCGCAGGCGGTCGCGCAACAGGGTCAGGCTGCCGGGCACTTCCTCGTTGTCGTAGCGCCTCGGCTTGTTGCTGCCCAAATCCACGCCAATCACCCGGCCTATGCCCCAGCGCCCACGCATCACATCGGCGGGCAGATTGTTGAAAGTGCCGCCGTCGCAAAGCAAGTCGCCGTTCAGGATGACCGGAGGCAGGGCCCCTGGAATCGCCACGCTGGCCAGCAAAGACTTGGCCAGCGAACCTCGCGCCAGCAACTGCTCGCGGGCCTGCGAGTAGTTGCTGGCGATGCAGAAGAAGTTCTTCCACAAGTCTTCAATTTGCGCGGGGTGGCCCGTCAAGGCCTGGATGGACTGCTCCACCACGCGGCGCAGGCGTCGGCCGCGGATCAAGGAAATCATGGGCAGCCAGTTGAAGTCGCCGGTGGGGTTGATGGCAAAGGCGGATTTGGCGGTGGCGGTGGTCAGGTCCAAGGGCCGGTCCATGCCCACCAGGGCTGCCATCACGGCCCCGATGCTGGTGCCTCCCACCAGATCGATGTCGATGCCTTGTTCTCGCAGGGCTCGGTAAATGCCCAGGTGGGCCAAGCCGCGCGCTCCGCCTCCGGCCAGCACCAGGCCGACGCCGTTGCGGCTGACCAAGCGCGCCAGGCGGTCCATGTCGCCGGGCAACTGGGGGCGGATGTGAACATGGGCGGCAACAGGTCGGCGTTCCAGCCAAGCCAGCGTGCCCTTGGGCGACTGCCTTTGTTCGGGGTGCAGCAAGACCAGCACCTCGGTGGCATCGGTGCGAGGAGGGCGGCTGATCAGGCATTGCGTTTCAATCGCGTGCAGCTGAACCGGCTGGTCGGCGTCGGCCAGCAGCAGCAATTCGTCGCAGTGCCGGCAGCAGCGCTCGGTCCAAGGGCTGGGGTCGGGGTCGGCGATGAGCAGCACAAAGTCATGCTCAGACTCGATCTGGTCCAAATGCATGGCGATGCGGCGGGTGGCCGCTGTATCGCTGCTGGGCCGCTCGCAAACCATGGGGTCGCTCAAGTCCTGGCCCAGGCTCTGGGCGGAGACCACCGAGACGCGGCCAAAGGGGTGGAGATGGTGGGCCAGCTGATGGGCAAAGTGCGCTGCATCCACGCCCCCGCTGACCGGCAGCACGCCGATGGTGACGGGCTTGTCAGGGATGGAGCGCGAGCCTTCGGTCTTGAGCCTCAGAATAATCTGCCGCGTCAGCGCAATCGAGACCTGCTCACTGACGGCCAGCAACTGTTTGAAGCGATCTTTGCCGAGCCGGACCAAGACGGAGTCGCGAATCGCCACCAGGGTGGCCGAGCGCGGCTCGTCGGTGAACAAACTCATCTCGCCCACGATCTGGCCTCGGCCAATTTCGCGCACCACCCGCGTCTCTCCAAACTCGTTGGTGATGTAGGTGCGCAGTCGGCCGCTGAGCAACAAGTACAGCGCATCGCCCGCTTCACCTTGCGTCATCAAGGCCTGCCCGGCCGGGACCTCGACCCACTCCAGGTGGGGTAACAGCAGTTCAATGGCCTGCGGATCGATCTCGCCCAGCAGGGCCGGGAGGTGTCTGCGCAGCAGCGTGTCAAGGTGTTTGGGGTGTTCGCTGGTGTTCAGCATTCGGGTCTGGCACGGGTTTGGATGCAACGCATGAACCTAACAGCAAAGCGTGTGCTCAGGGTCGGCTGCGGGTGCAGGGTTTCCCTAGGCGGCGCCATGATGGCTGAGCGCTCGGGGGAAATCAGGGCCGCCGAGCGCTTGAGTTGCTGTGGGCTTGGTTGCAGGCCTCGTAAAGCCAGGTCACGGCAATGTCGGTGTCCATGAAGCTCGGGTTTGCTGCGTCCTCGGGGTCTTCATCGCCGTGCAAAGAGGATTGCAGTGCGCTGGCGCCCGAGCCGAATCGCGCACTGCTGCGTTCCTTCAAGAAAACGGCAAACCTTTGTTTCAGGTGCCATATGAGACTCATGATCTGCTCACTCCTGGGCTGATGGGTTCAGATGCCCAGCATCTGGGGCCCTGGAGTCAGTGTCTGGCGGCGCTGGCTTGCCGTCTTGAAAATCTTATGAAAGATGCGTTCGCAGCTTTCATAGGCGCTGCGGCGAGGCGTTGAGCCGGTAGCCAAAGCCTGCCACCGTGCTGATGATTTTGGGGCCCAAGATTTTGCGCAAGGCGGCCACCTGAGCGGCGACGTTGTTTTCTTCCACCACCAAGCCGGGCCAGACCCATTCCAAAAGCTCGCCCTTGGTGACCAGCCGCCCCGGGCGCTCCAGCAAGACCAAGAGCAAGTCAAAGGCGCGAGCGCCCAGGGCTTGGGGCTGCCCGTCTTTCAGCAGGCGCCGGTCTTGCTCCTGCACTTCAAAGCGATCAAAGCGCCAGCAGGCGCTCGGGCTCATTGGCCCGCGCTTGTTGAGCGGGCCCTTGACGCGCTCGGCCAAGCGGGCCAGGTCTTGGCTCAGGCTGGACTTGAGCTCCAGATGGGGGCGCGCCGGTCGCAGGGCCAGCCAATGCTTGGCCAGCTTGGCGGGGAAGGGCTCGTCCGGGTGCAACAACACCAGGGTTTCGTTGGCACCCTTGGCCGCTGTGCGCTGGCCCAGCAAGTGGGTCTCATTGGGGTGCAGCACCGGTGCTTGAGCCGCATCGGCGATCAGCAGCAACTCATCGCAATGGCTGACGCAGAAGGCGCTCCAGGCACTGGGGCTGGGCTCGGCGATCAGCAACACATAGTCATGGGTGGCTTCGAGCTCGTCCAAGTCTTGCGTCGAAATCGGGTCATGGACCAAGGCCACTTGCTGGGGCTGTGCAGGCTGGCGCAGTTGCGCCGCCAAGCCATTCGCAAGGGCCTGCAAGTCCAGCCCCTCGCTGATGGGCAGCAGGGTGATGGTGGCGGTGCGCCCGTGTACCTGTGACGAAGACTCGGTCCGCAAGCGTTGGATGATTTGGCGAGTCAAAACTTGAGACACATGGCTGTTGAGTGCGAGCAAGCGCTCGAACTCGGCCTTGCCCAAGCGCGCGAGCACGCAATCGCGCGCGGTGACCAAGGTGGCCGAGCGCGGTTCGTCCATGTACAGACTGATCTCGCCCACCACTTGGCCGCGGCAAATCTCCCGCACCATGCGCTGTTCGCCGCTTTCGGCGTCATGGATGAAGGTGCGCAATCGGCCGCGCAATAGCAAATACAGGGCGTCCCCTGGATCACCCTGGCGCATCAGGGTTTGGCCCGCGGCCAACTCCAGCCATTGCAGCTTGTCCATCAGCAGCGCCAGGCTTGCCGCATCCAGCTCGCCCAGCAGTGCGGGCAGCTGGCGCATCAGCAACTCTTCAAAAAGGCGTTTGGCCGGAGCTCGGACCGTTGACATAAGCGATAGCAGCGGAGGGATGCGAAAAGCAAAGGCGTCTTGAGGGGCAAGGCGCTGGGGTCAGGTCTTGCGGGCAAGAACATAGCATGGAAGCCGATGCGCTGGGCCGAGGCCTGCGGGGGCTGGCTTGGGCGTCCGGTACAGTCGGCGCATGAGTGCTTCATTGCAAAGACCCTTGCAGGTGCGCCGTGTCGGCATCGACACCTGGCGGGAGAACGTGGCCTATATGCACCGAGACTGCCCGGTGGTGCGGGCGGCGGGCTTCCAGGCTTTGTCCAAAGTAGAGGTGCGCGCCAACGGCCAGATGATTCTGGCGGTGTTGAATGTGGTGGACGATGAACGCATCGTCAGCGCCTGTGAGCTGGGCCTGAGCGAAGACGCTTTCAGCCGTTTGGGCGTGGTCGAGGGCCATGCAGCCCGCATCGCCCATGCCGAACCGCCTGCTTCCATTGCCGCGCTGCGTCGCAAGATCAATGGCGAGCGCTTGGGCAAAGAGGACTTGGCCGCCATCATTCGTGATGTGGCCGAGGCGCGCTACTCCAAGATTGAGTTGGCGGCCTTTGTGGTGGCCACCAACCAATATGAGCTGGACCGCGAAGAGGTCTTGCACCTGACCGAAGCCATGATTGCGGTCGGGCGCCGGCTCGATTGGCACAAGCAAGTGGGCGCCGGGCCGGTGGTGGACAAGCATTGCATCGGCGGTATTCCGGGCAATCGCACCTCCATGCTGGTGGTGCCCATCGTCAGCGCCCACGGCATGTGGTGCCCCAAGACCAGTTCGCGTGCCATCACCTCACCCGCGGGGACGGCCGATACCATGGAGATGCTGGCCGAGGTGGAGCTGAGCGTGGATCGCATGGTGCAAATCGTCAAAGACACCCATGCCTGCCTGGCTTGGGGGGGCACCGCGGATTTGTCGCCAGCCGATGACATCTTGATCTCGGTGGAGCGGCCTTTGTCCATCGACTCGCCGGGCCAGATGGTGGCGTCCATCTTGTCCAAGAAAATTGCGGCGGGTTCGAGTCATCTGGTGCTGGACATTCCGGTGGGGCCCAGCGCCAAGGTGCGTTCCATGGTCGAGGCGCAGCGGCTCAAAAGGTTGTTTGAGTACGTGGCGGGCCATTTGCGGCTGCAGTTGGATGTGGTGCTCAGTGACGGGCGCCAGCCCATCGGCGCGGGCATTGGGCCGGTGTTGGAAGCGCGCGATGTGATGCAGGTCTTGCAAGGCGACCCCGCCGCGCCGCAGGACTTGCGCCAAAAAGCGCTGCGGCTGGCCGGGCGCATGATCGAGTTCGACCCCGATGTGCGGGGCGGCGAGGGCTACACCATCGCCCGCGACATCCTCGATTCCGGTCGCGCCCTGGCGCAACTCAATGCCATCATCGACGCTCAAGGCCGACGCAGCACCATGCCGGCTTTGGGCGCTTTGAGCGTGGAGGTGTGTGCGCCCTCGGAAGGGGTGGTGGTCGCCATCGACAATTTGCGCATTGCTCGCATTGCCCGCCTGGCCGGTGCGCCGCAGGTGTCAGGGGCGGGCATGGATTTGCTCAAAAAGCTGGGCGAGACGGTGCAAGCCGGCGAAGCGCTGTACCGCATTTACGCTCAATTCCCGGCCGACCTTCAGTTTGCTCAAAGCCATGCCGAAAAAGAGTCGGGCTACCGCATCGGTCGTGCTGAGCAGTTGCCGCATGAGTTCGCCAGGGCTGGCAGCTTGTTTTCGCTTTAGAACCATTTCATGAACACACCCACTTGTTTGTTGGCCTTTGACGATGAGCGCGCCCTGGCCGAGCAGTTGTCCGGTGCGCTGGACCAGCCTTTGCAGCTCATCCGGCGTCACCGCTTCCCCGATGGAGAGATGCGACTGGTGCTGCCCAAGCCTTTGCCGCCGACCGTGTTGTTGCTGCGCGGTCTGCAGCAGCCCAATGACAAGCTGGTGGAGCTCTTGATCGCCGCGCCGACCGCGCGCGAGCTGGGGGCCAAGCGCCTGGTCTTGATCACGCCTTATCTGGCCTATATGCGTCAAGACATGGAGTTCAACCCGGGTGAGGCCGTCAGCCAGCGCCATATCGCGCGGCTCTTGGCACAGCACTTTGATCATGTCATCACCATCGACCCCCATTTGCACCGCATCGCCAGCCTGGATGAGGTGATGCCTGCCGGCTGCGGCATGGCCTTGTCCGCCGCGCGCTTGCTCGGCGAATGGGTGGCGGCGCAGGTGCCGGGCGCCCTTTTGATCGGGCCGGATGAAGAGTCGGCCCAATGGGTCAGCGAGGCGGCCAAGGCCGGTGGGCTGCGGCATGCCATCGGCCGCAAAGTGCGCTTGGGCGACAGCCATGTGAGTTTGGCCTTGCCGGATGTGGACGTGCGCGGTCTGCCGGTGGTCTTGCTGGACGATATGGCCTCCACCGGGCGCACGCTGATGGGCTCGGCCACGGAGCTGCTGGCGCGCGGCGCGGCCAGCGTGGATGTGGCGGTCACCCATGCCTTGTTCAATGGCGATGCGCTGGATGCTTTGCACGCCGCAGGCGTGCGCCATGTCTGGAGCAGCAATGCGGTGGCGCACGCCAGCAATGCGGTCTCGGTGGCGCCGCTGCTGGCGCAGGCCTGTCGGGCGCTGCTGGCTCGATAAGAGCGCTTGAGGCGCTTCAGAGCCAGGGCTTGAGCCAGCCCAGGCCGGCGCGGGTGCCGGCGCGTGGCCGGTATTCGCAGCCCACATAGCCGGTGTAGCCGAGTTCATCCAAAAGCGTCAACAAAGCCTCCACGCGCAGTTCGCCTTCATGGGGTTCATGGCGATCCGGGGCGCCCGCAATCTGCACATGGCCCAGCAGGCCGCGTGCCATCACCTCGCGCAGCTTGCGCGAGACATCGCCCTCGCTCACCTGGCAGTGATAGACGTCGAACTGCACCGCCAAATTGGGCGCACCCACCGCCGCCACCACGGCCAGCGCCTGGGCCTGGCGCTGCAGGTAGTAGCCCGGCATGTCGATCGGGTTGATCGCTTCGATGCAGAGCTGCACTCCCTGATCTTGGGCGTTTTGGGCCGCCCAGCGCAGGTTCTCCACATAGCAAGCGTGCAAGCGCTGCGGCTGCACATCGGCGGGAGCGATGCCCGCCATCACATGCAGGCGAGGGCAGTTCAAGGCCGCCGCGTAATGCAAGGCCTGGGCCATGCCCTCGCGAAACTCGGCTTGGCGATCGGGCAGACAGGCCAGACCACGCTCCCCAGCATCCCAGTTGCCGGGCGGGGCATTGAAGAGCACCTGGCGCAAGCCCGCGGCATCAAGCGCCTGCTTCAGTTCGGCGGCCTCGTAGGCATAGGGAAACAGGAACTCCACGGCCCGAAAGCCATCGGCCGCTGCCGCCGCAAAGCGCTGTAGAAAAGGCAGCTCGGTGTAGAGCAGGCTGAGGTTGGCGGCGAACTGAGGCATGGGGGCAGGGCATGGGCCTTGAAACCGGACTGGCTGGGATTTTCATTCATTGTTCATCTGCCCTGGGCCAGTGCCGAGGGCTTCAACCCTTACAGTGGGCGCATGTTCAGAGCGCGCTTGTTGTTGGCCATTTCCTTGCTGGGTTTGCTGGCCTTGATGTCGGGGGCTGTGGCTCTGTGGGCGCAGCACAGCGCGCATTTGCAAGTGCAGCGCGGCCGCTTGACCAGCGACATCTTGACCGGCTTTGTGGAGCTCTCCGCCAATAAGCAGAAGCTGCGCAGTTGGACTGCGCAGCGGCTGTTGTCCGCCGATGCTAGCCCGGAAGCGCGTGACCGCTTGTTGAGCGAGATGCGTCAAGGTCTGGCGGATCTGCATGTGTTGGCGGTGCAGTTGGATGCTTTGGAGGCCGGGGACTCAGAACCCGGGCGACGTGAGGCGCGGCAGCATTCTTTGAATGTGATGGATCGCCACCTGGATGAGCTGGGTCGCGCCTTGAGCGGCGTGCAGGCGCTGGCTGACGATGCCGATGGAAGGCAGGCCTGGGCCAGGTTGTCATCGCTGTTCGAGCAGTCGCAGGGGCAAGACTTGCGCCGCCTTTTGAACGCAGAGATCGCAGCCGAGCGGGCCGCCACGCAAGGCTCTCGTGCCGCCGCAGATCTGGCTTTGGCCACCATGCGTCGCATGGTCCTGGCCATCAGCCTGGCGGCCCTGTTGGCCACGGTGTGTCTGGCCTTGTATTTCATGCGCCGACTCAAGCAGCCGATTGATGACCTGACCCGCGGTGCGCTGGCTTGGCAAAGTGGCGACCTGAGTCATCGCATGCCGGAGTTGCAGCTGGACGAGTTCGGCGCCGTCGCGCGCAGCTTCAATGCCATGGCCGCCGAGTTGCAGCTGCGTCGGGCCCAAGAGCAGGCCGATCGCAGTCGGCTGGAAGAAATGGTGGCGGTGCGTACCGCCGAGCTGCGTGAGGCCAATGACACTTTGCTGGCCCTGGACCAGCGACGGCGGCGCTTTTTTGCCGATGTGAGCCATGAGCTGCGCACCCCGGCCACCGCCATCCGCGGCGAGGCCGAGGTGGCATTGCGTGGTCGCGAAAAATCGGTGCAGGAGTATCAGCAGGCGTTGGCGCGCATCGTGTCCACCGTGGCCCAGTTTTCGCACGTGGTGGAAGACCTGACCTTGTTGGCGCGCAGCGACTTCGAGCAACTGGTGTGGCAACAGCAAACACTCGAATGGCCCGCCTTGCTCGAGGGCATTTGCGAGCAGGTGCAGGTGCAGGCCCAGTCCTTGAACATGCGGCTGCTTTGGCAGCTCAAGCCGGCCGAGGCCGGGCAGTCCCGGATTCGTGGCGACGCCAAGCGCTTGCGGCAAATGCTCATCATCGTGCTGGAAAATGCGCTGCGTTACTCGCACCCGGGTGGGCGCGTGGAGCTGCTGGCTCAGGCCGAGGCGAGGCACTTGGTGATTCAGGTGCGCGACCAGGGCATCGGCATCAGTGCCGAAGATTTGCCGCATGTGTTTGAGCGCCATTACCGCAGCGCCGCAGCCCGGCGCCACCGGCCCGAAGGCATTGGTCTGGGCTTGCCCATCGCACAGATGATCGCGCAAGCCCATGCGGCGCAAATCCATGTGGAAAGCGTGGCCGGGCAGGGCAGCTGCGTCACCCTGACGCTGCCGCTTGATGAGCCTGCGGCCGAAGGGGCGCCGCAAGATGGAGAAGAAACTTGTTGAACCAATTGCTGCTGGTGGAAGACGACGTCCGTGTCGCCGACTTTTTGGAGCGTGGCCTGCGTGCCGAGGGCTATGCGGTCAGCCTAGCGCGCACTGGCCCGGAAGGCTTGGCCGCCGCGCGCCAGGGCGAGTGGGCCTTGATCGTGCTGGATGTGATGCTGCCCGGCTGCAGCGGCATGGATGTGTTGCAGACGTTGCGCAGCGAGGGGCATCAAACACCGGTCTTGATGCTCACAGCCATGGGCAGCCTGGAGGACAAGGTGGCTGGCTTGCGCTTGGGCGCCGACGACTACCTGACCAAGCCTTTTGCCTTTGATGAATTGGTGGCCCGGCTGGAGGCGCTGCGTCGTCGGGGGCGCAGCCTGCAGTCGCTCAACACGGTCTTGAGCTTGGCGGATTTGAAGCTGGATCGCGAGCGCATGAGGGTCACCCGGGCTGATCAGCCGATTGTGTTGACGGCCAAGGAGCTGGCTTTTTTGGAACTGCTGATGAGCGCACCGGGCCGGGTCTTCAGCCGAGAGCGCATCTTGTCCAATGTGTGGGGCGCGAGTGAAGACCCGCTCACCAATGTGGTGGACGTCTATGTGCGCCGCCTGCGGCAAAAAATCGATGAAGGGCGAGGTCTGGCGCTGCTGAAAACCGTGCGAGGCGTGGGCTACAAGATCGACGCCGAGCCCGATTGAATGCGCTTGGCCCGACCGGGCCAAGCACTGCGGCCGCTGTTCATCGAGCGTTCATGGCCTGCTCAGGGGCGCTTCATGCGAGATGCCGCTGATATTCATGCCCGGGGCAGACACTGGAGCGCTCTTTTTTAACGCTTCAATGAGACCCCGATGAACAACATGCCGCGTTTTGCCCGAGCCAGTCTTTGCGCTGCCACCTTCTCTTTGCTGTCGGGCCTGGCCCTGGCGCAAAGCCCAAACACCGCCAACCCGAGCAAGCCCGGCGCCTTGCCCACGGCGCAATGCGCTCGCACCGATCAGGCGCAGATTGCCGCCTTGTTTGATCGCTGGAATGCCTCGCTGGCCACACTCAACCCGGACAAGGTGGTGGCCAACTATGCGGCGGATGGGGTCTTGCTGCCCACGGTGTCCAACCAGCCGCGCACCAATTCGGCCGAAATTCGCGACTACTTTGTGCACTTCCTCGAAAAGAAGCCCCAGGGCAAGATCGACCGTCGCGTCATCAAGCTGGGCTGCAATGTGGCGCAAGACCTGGGCACTTACACCTTCACCTTCAAAGACGGCAGCAAAGTCAGCGCCCGCTACACCTATGTGTACGAATACGTGAACGGCCAATGGCTGATCGCGCACCACCACTCCTCGGCCATGCCCGAGAAGCAGCCCAGCTGATGGGTTGATGCGCTGACATACATCGCGCTTGGATCCGCCGCGGGCTCTTTTTGGGCGTTTGAGGCCAGCGATCGCCGCTTTGAAGTTGGCTTGCCAGATTCACGGTCTCTAGAGCCAAAGAGGTGTCAACAAGGTGCCCTGAGCGGGCATGGCTTGTTTCCGTGCAGGCATGCGCGTGAGGCGCGGCTGCCCCTGGGCGTCACTGGGCTCATGGCTCGGGGCGTGGCCCCGGCGGCCTGAGCCCAAGTGTGCGCAATAGCTGACCCGCAATGTCCTCCTTGCATTGCTGCAATTCAACAAGAGGGGCTTTGGGATGGGCTGTACCCCTGCGTGCGGCCCATGTAGCGTTTGGCCAAGGCATTCGGACGAAGCGCTGCAAACGCGTGGCTGACGCCAGAGAAATCGCTTTTTGAGGGTTTGAGCCTGTTGATTTCAGCCGCTTGACGCCGGGGCGCCCCTCAAAAAACCAACCGAAAGGATAGGTAAAGATTGCTTTCGAAGCTCCGATAAAGCTAGCAAGTGTTCTGCCGCGCGGAGGATTTCACGCCGCGCGACGGTTGCATGGTTCATAACTAGGAGACTTTATGAAGCAATTGGCAAAGGGTCGTTTGACGTCGTTGGCCCTGGCGGTGTGCGCATTCGCCGCACAGGCTCAGGACGCCGCAGCGCCGGCGGATTCGGTGTTTTCGTTCTCGGGCTTTGGCACCGTGGGCGTGGTGGGCAGCAACACGGACGAGGCGCGCTATGTGATCTCGGGCCAGCCCAAAGGCGCGACCAAGTCCTGGAGCGGCAATGTGGACTCCAAGCTGGGTGTGCAGGTCAATGCCAAGCTGAACGCCATGTTCTCGGCCACGGCCCAAGTGCTGTCCAAACAGAATGGCGATGGCAACTACCGGCCAGAGTTGGAATGGGCGTTTGCAAAAGCCCAGTTCACACCGGCCATTTCGGCCCGCGTGGGCCGCATGGGTGGGCCTTTCTTTGCGGTGTCTGATTTCCGTGATGTGGGCTATGCCAACACCTGGCTGCGTCCGCCGCAAGATGTGTATGGCCAAGTGCCGGTCAGCCATTTCGATGGTGGCGATCTTTCGTACCAAGCCTCTTTGGGCGCTACCACGCTGAACTTTCAGGTCTATGGCGGCAAGTCCAGCTCGGTCTTCGAAGGCGTGGACGTGAAGATGGAAAAAGTGCTGGGCTTCAGCGCTTCAGCGGAATTTGACGGCGGCTTCACCTTGCGTGCCGGCCATGTGGAGGGCAAGCTGACGGTGGACAGCCCCTCGTTGAAGCAACTGGTCGGTGTGTTGAGCTTGTTGGATGCCAAGGTGCCGGGCGCCGGGATTGGCGCAGTTGGCAACCAAATTGACGCCACCAATAAAAAGGTCACCTTCACCGGCTTTGGGCTGACTTGGGATCAGGGCAATTTGCTGGCCATGGCGGAATACACCATGCGCCGCACCGAGTCCTATGTGCCAGACACCGATGGCTGGTACGCCACCGTGGGCTATCGCTTGGGCAAGTTCACGCCTTATCTGACGATTTCAGAGCTCAAACAGAAGGACAGCAATGTCAACAACACCATCCCGCCCAAGATACCTGTGGCTGGGGTGACGCCAGATCTGCGCGCGCTGGTGGACGGCACCTTGCGTTCGCAAAGCAATCAGCAAAAGACCCAGGCCTTGGGGGTGCGTTGGGATGCCTACCGCAATATCGCGGTGAAGGGGCAATTTGAGCGCATCAAGGCTGATGGACCAGGTTTGTTCTCCTCGCCTTCGGAGGCCTTCACGGCCGGGCAGAACACCGTCAATGTTTACAGCGTGGCTGTGGACTTCGTGTTCTGAGGGAGGAGCAAAAGATGAACAAGAAACAACAGCAATTCATTCGTCGCCTGACCTTGATCGCAGGCATGTGCTTGGTGGGCCTGGCTCAGGCGCAAGTGGCCGTGATCGTCAACCCCAAGAGCGCCGCGGCGAACATGACGGCCGATCAGGTCTCCAGCATCTTCTTGGGCAAGAGCAATACCTTGCCCGGGGGCGCAACCGCCTTGGCTGCAGACCTGCCGGAAAGCTCGGCGGTGCGCGAACAGTTCTACAGCAAAGTGACCGGCAAGCAAGCCGCCCAGGTGAAGGCCGCTTGGTCCCGCCTGGTGTTTTCTGGCAAGGCAACGCCGCCCAAAGAACTGGGCTCCGCTGCTGAAGTCAAGAAATATGTGGCCGCCAACGCTGATGCCATTGGCTATATCGAAAAGTCTGCGGTGGACGGCACGGTCAAGGTGGTCTTGAGCGTAGACTGAGCTTTGGCCCTTCCCCTGGGAGCGCTGGCCCTTGCGGCGCTCCTGCAACGGAGACGCGAATGAATGTGAAGACAAGAATCTGGCTGCTGCCGGTGTTTGCCGCTGCGATTTTTGCGGTGGGCATTGCGGTGGTTCTGGTGTTTTCAACCCGCACTTCCTCGGCCATCACGGCAGTCGAGCAGGTGCACTACCCATTTGTTGACGCCACCACCCAATTGGGCGCGCAGATGGAGTCCTTGGGTGCCACCATTCAAAGTGCGGTGGCCGAGGGCGAGAAAAAACGCCTTGATGAAGCCAATGAAAAGGCGGCGAGCATTCGCAAACTCTTGGAGGCGATTGCGCGCATCGAGGGCAAGGGCGACACCGCGGCCAAGTTGAAGACCTCTTTCGAAGCCTATTTCGCGGCTTCGGTGGAAACCGCTCAGCTGTTCTTGGGGATCAAGCAAGGCGACCAAGCCGGCGCGATTCCCAAGATGCAGGCAGCGTTGAAGGTGTTTGAGGCCGATGTGGCCAAGGCCCGCACCGATGCCAGCGAGGGCTTTGACAACGGTTTGACGAATGCCAAATCGGGCGTTTCCTCCAGCCTGATGGCCATTGTCATCAGCGGCTTGGCGGTGGTGAGCGCCTTGGGCGTGGGCTCTTATTTGGTGATCGGCAGTGTTTGGCGACAACTCGGCGGCGAACCTGAATATGC
Source organism: uncultured Burkholderiales bacterium (assembly GCA_945952065.1). Lineage (GTDB taxonomy): Bacteria > Pseudomonadota > Gammaproteobacteria > Burkholderiales > Burkholderiaceae_C > Paucibacter_A. The sequence continues at coordinate 67,380 of CAMFGY010000017.1, forward strand.
ACGCGATGTCATGCGGCAAATTGCCGCCGGGGATCTGTCGCAAACCATTGATGTGGCACCCGGGGCGGACGCCAGCTTGTTGGCGGCGGTGCGTGAGGTGTCGCAAGGCTTGGCGGCCATCGTGACCGATGTGCGGACGGGGACCGACTCCATGTCGGTGGCATCGCGCGAGATTGCCGTGGGCAACCACGATCTGTCGGTGCGAACCGAAAAGCAAGCCACCTCGCTGGAGCAAACCTCCAGCAATATGCAAACCTTGACCGACGCGGTTCGCCAAAGTGCCGAAGCGGCCGCACAGGCCAATCAGTTGGCCGGCAATGCGGCCTCGGTGGCGCGTCGCGGCGGCGAAGTGGTCAGCCAGGTGGTCACCACCATGGAAGAGATCAACAACAGCTCCAAAAAGATCAACGACATCATTGGCGTGATCGATGGCATTGCCTTCCAGACCAATATCTTGGCGCTGAATGCAGCGGTGGAAGCCGCGCGTGCCGGGGAGCAAGGGCGTGGTTTTGCGGTGGTGGCCAGCGAGGTGCGCTCCTTGGCCCAGCGGTCGGCCGAGGCGGCCAAGGAAATCAAGTCCTTGATCGGGGCCAGTGTCGATCGGGTGGAGTCCGGCAGCCGCTTGGTGCGTGACGCCGGCGAGACCATGACCGAGATCGTGGCCAGTGTGCAGCGGGTGTCTGACATCATCGGCGAGGTCACTGCGGCCTCAGGCGAACAAAGCCAGGGCATTGGCTTGGTCAATCAGTCGGTCAATCAGTTGGACCAAATGACGCAGCAAAACGCGGCCTTGGTGGAGCAGGCGGCTGCAGCGGCCAGCAGCTTGGAGCAACAAGCCCAATCCTTGCAAACCGCGGTGGCCACCTTCAAGCTTTGAGGCCTTTCAGGCTTTTGCGGCCGAGCGCGATTGATCGGGGCATTTGTAGGCCCATCTCCAGGCCCGTCGGCATGCCGACGGGCCTTTTTCTATAATCGCCGGCTCTGTGCTCTTCGAGGAGCACCCCTATTGCCTCCATTAACCGGAAGACTGCTTTGTTGAACTTCTTGCTTGAAAACTGGATTCTGGTCCTCGCCGCTTTGGTTTCCGGCGGCATGTTGCTCTGGCCGACCTTGGTCAACAGCAGTCAAGGCGCCATGTTGTCGACCGCCGAGGCGGTGCAACTGATCAATCGTGAGAAGGCGGTGCTCATTGATGTGTGTGAGCCGGCCGAATTTGCTGCGGGCCATGTGGCGGGCGCGCGCAACATCCCGCTGGCTTCTTTAGAAGGGCACAAATCGCTGCCCAGCAACAAAGCCTTGCCGCTGGTGTTGGTTTGCCAAAGTGGCGCCCGCGCTGCCCGCGCCGCAGCCAGCTTGCGCAAGCTGGGCTATGAAAAGGCCCAGCCCCTGGCCGGCGGTTTGAAGAGCTGGCGTGAGGCCAATTTGCCGATCGAAAAATCGGCGGCCTGAGTCGGCCGCTTTTTTGCTTGCCCCCTGAATCAGAAGAAAGAGCTGAGCCCATGGCTGCTGTGAAGATGTACACCACCCAGGTCTGCCCTTACTGTGTGCGCGCCAAGGCCTTGTTGAAGCAACGCGGTGTCGAGCATATTGAAGAGGTGCGTATCGACCTCGACCCCAGCGAGCGCGAGGCCATGATGGCTTTGACCGGTCGGCGCACCGTGCCGCAGATTTTCATCGGCAGCACCCATGTGGGCGGCTGCGATGATTTGATGGCCCTGGACCAACGCGGCGGCCTGCAAGCCTTGCTGCAAGCGGCTTGATCCTGCGCCTCAGATTTCAAGAGGGGGGAGACCCCCACAGAATCGTCACAGGCGCTGAGTAATAATCAGCGCCGCCGCCCGCAGCATTGGCTGTCGGGCTTCACTTTTTTGGGAATTACCATGGCCGACGAGAACAATACCCCCGTGTTTCAGATTCAGCGCATGTATCTGAAGGATCTGTCGCTGGAGCAGCCGAACGCGCCGCAAATTCTGCTCGAGCAGACCCAGCCCCAGGTGGACATCAACTTGGCTCTGTCGGCCGAGCCGGTGGCCGAAGGCATTTTTGAGGTCTGCGTGACCGCCACCGTCACCACCAAGGTGGGCGAGCGCACCCTGTTCCTGATTGAGGCCAAGCAAGCCGGTATCTTCGAGATCCGCAATGTGCCGCAAGAGCAGACCGAAGGCATTCTGGGCATCGTCTGCCCGCAGATGATTTACCCCTATCTGCGTGCCGTGGTGTCGGACGTCTGCACCCGCGCGGGCTTCCCGCCGGTGCTGCTGTCGGAAGTCAACTTCCAGGCCATGTTCGAAGCCCAGCAAGCGCAGCGCGAAGCCGCCGCCAACGCTGCTGCTCCGACCCTCAACTGAGCCTTGCGCTCATGACGCGCGCCCCACGCTGCCTGCCGCAGCCGGGGCGCGCGGTTTTTTCTGGACTTCGTTTATGAGAATCAGCGTTCTGGGGGCCGGCGCCTGGGGCACGGCTTTGGCGATTCAGGCCAGCGCTCGGCATGAGGTGATGTTGTGGGCGCGCGATGCCGCCGCAGTGGCCGCCATGCAGGTGCAAAGGCGCAATCATCACTACCTGCCCGAAGCCCCATTGCCGGATGCGCTGATCTTGCAGGCGGATCTGCAGGCCGCTATCGCCCATGCTGCAGGCGCTGAGGGCTTGATCATTGTGGCCACGCCCATGGCCGCCTTGCGCAGCATGCTCGCGGTCCTGCCCGATGGGGCCCGCGTGCTGTGGTTGTGCAAAGGCTTTGAGGCCGGCACAGGCTTGCTGGGCCATGAAATCGCCCGCGCCGTGCAGCCGCGGCTGCGGGCCGGCATTTTGTCGGGCCCCAGTTTTGCGCAAGAAGTGGCCCTGGGTCAGCCCACCGCCTTGGTGGCGGCCAGCGAAGACGCCGCGCTGGCCCAAGCGGCGGTGGAGGCCTTTCACAGCGAGCGTTTGCGCATCTACACCTCGGCTGACCCCGTGGGTGTGGAGGTGGGTGGCGCGGTCAAGAATGTGATGGCGATTGCCGTGGGTGCGGCAGATGGCTTGCGTCTGCGGGCTGAGCGCATTGGCCATGCCGGCGATGCGCCGGGCCTGAATGCGCGTGCAGCCCTGATCACCCGGGGCTTGGCTGAAATGCTGCGATTGGGCCTGGCCTTGGGTGCGCGCGGCGAGACCTTTATGGGCTTGTCCGGCATGGGGGACTTGGTGCTGACCGCCACCGGCGATCTGTCGCGCAACCGCCGCGTGGGCTTGCTCTTGGCCGAAGGCTTGGCTTTGCCCAATATTTTGCAAGACCTGGGTCATGTGGCCGAAGGGGTGTACAGCGCCCCCACCGTGTTGGCACGGGCGCGCGAGAAGGGCGTGGAGATGCCGATCACCGAGGCGGTGGTGGCGGTGCTGGATGGGCGCTTGAGCCCGGTGGAAGCGGTGGACCAGCTGATGGGACGGCAGTCTCGGGCCGAGCATTGAGGACGCATGGCTGAGCAAGGGTGGGCTTCGCGACGCCAGCTGCTGCAGCTCGGGGCCGGGTTTTGCACGCTGGGGCCGACCTGGGCGCAGCAGCAAGCGCTCTGGCCGACGCGAGCGATCAAGCTGGTCGTGCCCTTTCCGGGCGGGAGTTCACCCGATCTGGTGGCCCGTGCGCTGGCCGAGCCTTTGTCACAGGCGTTGGGGCAGCCGGTGCTGGTGGACAACCGGGCCGGCGCCGGTGGCAATATAGGCACGGCTTCGGTGGCCAAGTCGGTGCCGGACGGCTACACCTTGTTGTTCACCACGCAAGGGCCGCTGGTGACCGCGCCCTTGCTGAATCGGCGATTGCCGTATGAGCCACTGAAGGACTTGCAGCCCATCAGCTGGATTGCCAGTGCGCCAAATGTGCTGGTGGCGGATGCCAAGCTGGGCTTGCGCGACACGGCAGACTTGATTCGTCGGGCCAAAGCTCGGCGGGGCGAGCTCAATTACGGCAGCGTAGGGCAGGGCAGCGCCTCACACTTGGCGATGGAGGCCTTCATGGCTCGCGCTGGCATTTCCTTGACCCATGTGCCGTTTGCGGGCTTTGCGCAGGTGCTCAATGCCCTGCTCAGTGGCTTGATTCAGCTGGCCTGGATGGTGCCGGGCCCGGCTCTGTCACAACTCAAGGCCGGGCGCTTGCAGGCCTTGGGCGTGAGCAGCTTGGGCCGAATGGCGGCGCTGGCGGATGTGCCGACGCTGGCAGAGCAGGGCTTCAAGGACTTTGAGGCGCTGTCTTGGCAGGCCTTGCTGGCGCCTGCAGGCTTGTCTCCTGCCATCTTGAAGCGCTTGTCTGCCGAAGTTCAGCGCATTGTGCGCAGCGATGAGTTCCGCAGCCGCTTGCTGGCTCAGGCCTTCAGCGTGGTGGGGGCCTCGCCGGAAGGCTTGGCGCTGCATATGGCGGCCGAGCGCAAGCGTTGGGGGCAGGTCATTCAGGCGGCGGGGGTGCAGCCCGAATGAATGCGGCCACCTCAGGCTGGGTTGGGTCTCAGACGCCGCCCTGGTAGCCGTTCTGGCGCCAGGCTTCGAAGACGGCAACGGCCACGCTATTGCTCAAATTCAGGCTGCGCTGCCCCGGCAGCATCGGCAAGCGCATGCGTTGCGCGGGCTCGAATTGTTCGCGTAACTCGGCGGGCAAGCCTGCGGTTTCAGAACCAAAGACCAAAAAGTCGCCGGGCTGCCATTGGACCTCGGCAAATGAGTGGCTGCCACGGGTGGTGAAGGCGAACATGCGCTCCTTGGGGGGCTGCACGCTGGCCAAGAAACTGGGCCAGTCTTTGTGTCGCAGCACCGCGGTGTATTCGTGATAGTCCAGGCCGGCCCTTTGCAGCAAACGGTCTTCCATGGAGAAGCCCAAGGGCTCGATCAGATGCAAGCTGCAGCCGGTGTTGGCGGCCAAGCGGATGATGTTGCCGGTGTTGGGCGGGATCTCCGGGTGGACCAGAACGATATGAAACATGGGCAGGATTTGCGAGAGGGTCAAAAGAATCGGCGCGCCGCGGCGGGCCTGCGCTCAGCCGACAGAAGGTTCGGGCGTGCGCGCAAGCACCCAGGCCTGCACGTGGCTTGCGCCCGCTTTGCGAAGCACGCGAGCGAGCTCGAACAGTGTGGCGCCGCTGGTCATCACATCGTCCAGCAAGACCACATGGCAGGCCCGCAATTCTGCCTTGCGCAGCGGTTCGACCGCAAAAGCCCCGCGCACATTGGCGGCGCGATCTTTCAGTGGGGTGTGGGCTTGCTGAGGCGTAGACCGCACCCGCAGCAAGAGATGGGGGTCGCAGCGTAAGTGGCGGCGCCGGGCAAGGGTGCTCGCCAGTTCATAGCATTGGTTGTAGCCGCGTTCGCGCAATCGCTCGGGGCTGAGTGGCACGGGCAGCACCCAATCAGGTGCCTCGGCGCCGGCTGTGTCCAAGGCTTGCCGCAGGCGCTCCAGCAAGGTTTCGCGCAAGTCAAGTGCTTGGTGGAACTTGTAATGTTGCAGCAGGCCGTCCCACGGAAAGCTGTAGTCGAGTGCGGCGATGGTGCGGTCCAGCGGGGGCGGGTCACGCAGGCAGGCGCCGCATTTGGCCTCGCGTCGTCCGCTCAGGCTGGCGGGAAGCCGGGCGGCGCAAGTCCAGCAGCGCGGCACCGGTCGTGCATAACGCATGAGGCAATCGGCACAGACCTGCTTTGAGCTCCAGGCTCGGCAGACCGCGCATTGCCCCGGGCAGCGCATCAAGATCCGTTCGATCAGATGGGGGCGTTCAGCAGGGAGCGGCCGCAAACTCATCGCTTCAATATACTGCCCAGCCATGTCCTCCGTGAGCTCCCCCCCTAATAGCGAGGCTGCGCAAGCCCCGCGTCCGCAAGCGATCAGTGCCACCGCGGTTTTGCATCATCAGCGCCGCATGGCCGCAAAGGGCGAGGTGCCTTGGCTGCACCAAGAGGTGGCTCAGCGCATGGCGGAGCGGCTTTCCTTGATCAAATTGCAGCCCAAGCAAATTCTGCAATGGCAAGGCTTGCTGGGCGGCGGCGCCAAGGCATTGGCCGAGGCCTATCCACAGGCCGAGCATTGCCATGTGGAACTCACGGCGGATGCGCGTGCGCGCAGTCAGGCCCTCCACAAGCGCGGCTGGTGGCAAGCCTTGCGTGGTGATGCGCCCGTGCGCGTCGAAGCACCAGAAGCACTCAAGCCCGGGCAGGCCGAATTGGTCTGGGCCAATATGGGCTTGCATGCCAGTCCCGACCTGATGCAGACCTTGCGCAGCTGGCATGCGGCCTTGGCCGTGGATGGCTTTGTGATGTTTTCATGCCTGGGCCCTGACAGCTTCAAAGAGCTGCGCGCCATTTACGCCCAACAGTCTTGGGGACCCAGTGCGCCGCAGTGGTGGGACATGCACGACATTGGCGACCTGATGGTGGAGGCTGGCTTTGCTGACCCCGTGATGGATCAAGAACGTTTGAACCTGACCTGGGCGGACCCCGAGTCTTTGTTGAAAGACTTGCGGGCCTTGGGGGGCAATTACGCGCCGCAACGCTTTGCCTCATGCCGGGGCCGCAGTTGGCGCGCAGCTTTGTTGGCGGCGCTGGAGGGGCTGCGCGATGCAGATGGGCGCTTGCGGCTGAGTTTGGAGTTGGTTTATGGCCACGCCTTCAAGCCAACGCCGAAAATTCGCATGAGCGCCGAAACAAGCCTCAGCCTGGAGCAAATGAGGGCTATGGTGCGCCGTTCAAGCCCTTGAGGGCCTCTCCACGCATCAGTACAAGCAGCAATAAGCGCGCTAAAGCGACAGACGAGCGGCGGCCATAGGCTAAACTTCGAAATTAGTCGAAATTTGCACCCTGAAGTCTAGGGTCAGGTCTTGATCTGGGGTTTGACCTAGCGCAAACCCTTAAGGAATTTCCTGCAAGGTCTCGACAATTTTTGGCTTCAGGTGGATGTCGCGGCGCCTGTTCGGCATCAGCCCTGGCCTCCCAGAATTGAATTAGAAACAAGAGTGACGACCATGAAGATGATGAACGCACGAGTGCATCAGGCCGCGCGCCGCTTGGGACAAGTGGCACTGGCTGGCGGTGCCTCACTGGCCACGCAGCTGGCCTTGGCAGTGAACGATCTGCCGGGTGGTCCGGCGGTCAATCAAATCAATCTGCATCCGCCTGTGACCAAGATCGCAGCCGACCAGATGTGGCTGCACAACTTCATGATGGTCATTTGCGTGCTCATCTTTGTGGCTGTGTTTGGGGTGATGTTCTATTCCATCTTCAAGCACCGCAAGTCCAAGGGCGCGGTGTCGGCCAATTTTCATGAAAGCGTGAAGGTGGAAATCGCCTGGACGGTGGTGCCTTTCATCATCGTGATCTTGATGGCTTTGCCCGCCACCAAGGTGGTGGTGGCCATGAAAGACACCACCAATGCCGACCTGACCATCAAGGCTACCGGTTATCAGTGGAAATGGGGTTATGACTACCTGAAGGGTGAGGGCGAGGGCATTGGCTTCTTGGCCACACTGGATGCCACGCAGCGTGAGATGTCCGATTCCGGCAAGCCTGCGCCGACCGACGACTACCTGCTGAAGGTGGACAACCCGCTGGTCGTGCCAGTGGGCAAGAAAGTGCGCATCATCACCACCGCCAATGATGTGATCCACGCCTGGATGGTGCCGGCCTTCGGCGTCAAGCAAGACGCGATCCCTGGTTTTGTGCGCGACACCTGGTTCAAGGCTGAAAAGACCGGCGACTTCTACGGCCAGTGCGCTGAGTTGTGCGGCAAGGAACACGCCTATATGCCCATCCATGTGAAGGTGGTTTCGGCTGCCGAGTACACCGCCTGGGTCGATGGCAAGAAGAAGGAAATGGCCGCCAAGGCGGATGACCCCAGCAAGGTCTGGGAGCTGCCCGCTTTGATGGCCCGCGGCGAGAAGGTCTACAACGCCAACTGCGCGGCCTGCCACAAGGCCGACGGCAAGGGCGCTGGCCCCATCAAGGCCCTGGACGGTTCGCCCGTGGTCTTGGATGAAGACAAACTCAAACAAGTGGCGGTGCTGCTGAATGGCCAGAACAACGGCGCCATGCCGTCCTGGAAGCAGTTGAGCGATACCGAGATCGCTGCCGTCATCAGCTACACCAAGAACAGCTGGTCCAACAAGACCGGTCAAGTGGTGCAGCCGTCCGAAGTTGTGGCCGCGCGCAAGTAAGCGGTAGAACGTCAAAAAGCATCAGACAAGCGTCGAAAACGTCCAAAGAGGAATCAACATGAGTGCAGTGCTTGACCACCACGGTCACGACGTTCATGACCACCACGATGACCACCACGCCCCGACGGGCTGGCGTCGTTGGGTGTTCGCCACCAATCACAAAGACATCGGTACCTTGTACCTGCTGTTTGCCTTCACGATGCTGATGATCGGCGGCGTGCTGGCTTTGTGCATCCGCGCCGAGCTGTTCCAGCCCGGCCTGCAGTTCTTCAACCCCGAGTTGTTCAACCAGTTCACGACCATGCACGGTCTGATCATGGTGTTCGGTGCCATCATGCCGGCCTTCGTGGGCTTCGCGAACTGGATGATCCCGCTGCAGATCGGCGCTGGCGACATGGCTTTCGCCCGCATGAATAACTTCAGCTTCTGGCTGATGATCCCCGCCGCGATCATGCTGGTGGCCTCGTTCTTTATGCCCGGTGGCGCACCTGCCGCTGGCTGGACGCTGTATGCCCCGCTGACCCTGCAGATGGGCCCGTCGATGGATGCCGGCATCTTCGCGATGCACATCCTGGGTGCTTCGTCCATCATGGGCTCGATCAACATCATCGTCACCATCTTGAACATGCGCGCTCCTGGCATGACTCTGATGAAGATGCCGATGTTCTGCTGGACCTGGCTGATCACCGCCTACCTGCTGATCGCCGTCATGCCTGTGCTGGCTGGCGCCATCACCATGACGCTGACGGATCGTCACTTCGGCACCAGCTTCTTCAGCCCCGCCGGCGGTGGTGACCCCATCATGTACCAGCACATCTTCTGGTTCTTCGGTCACCCTGAGGTGTACATCATGATCTTGCCGGCCTTCGGCATCATCAGCCAGATCGTGCCGGCCTTTGCCCGCAAGCGCCTGTTCGGCTACGCCTCCATGGTGTACGCCACGGCCTCGATCGCCATCCTGTCCTTCATCGTGTGGGCTCACCACATGTTCGCCACCGGTATGCCTGTGACGGGTCAGCTCTTCTTCATGTACGCCACCATGTTGATCGCGGTGCCCACGGGCGTGAAGATCTTCAACTGGCTGGCCACCATGTGGCGCGGTTCCATGACCTTTGAAGTGCCGATGCTGTGGGCCGTGGGCTTCATCTTCGTGTTCACCATGGGTGGCTTCACCGGCCTGATCTGCGCCATGGCGCCGGTCGACATCCAGATTCAAGACACCTACTACGTCGTGGCGCACTTCCACTATGTGCTGGTGGCGGGTTCTTTGTACGCCTTGTTCGCTGGCGTGTACTACTGGGGCCCGAAGTGGACCGGTGTGATGTTCAGCGAAACCCGCGGCAAGATCCACTTCTGGGGTTCCTTGATCAGCTTCAACATCACTTTCTTCCCCATGCACTTCCTGGGTCTGGCTGGCATGCCGCGTCGCTATGCCGACTACCCCATGCAGTTCGCTGACTTCAATGCCATCGCTTCGGTGGGCGCCTTCTGGTTCGGCTTGATGCAGGTCTATTTCTTCTTGTTCGTGGTCATCCCGATGATGCGCGGCAAGGGTGAAAAGGCCCCGCAAAAGCCTTGGGAAGCCGCTGAAGGTCTGGAGTGGGAAGTGCCGTCGCCGGCTCCCTTCCACACCTTTGACACCCCGCCCAAGCTGGATGCCACCGCCACCAAGGTGATCGGCTGAGATCATGAGCCAACAAAGCCCTGAACAGCGCAAGAACAACAAGCGCCTTGCCCTCATCTTGCTGAGCGTGGCGCTGGTGTTTGGCATTGGTTTTGTTGCCAAGATCGCCGTTCTCGGCTTCTAAAAAACGATGGCCTCCTCCACGACTTGGTCTTTTGCCGCCGCCTTGCGCCGGGACAACCTGCGCTTGGTGGGCAAGCTTGTGGTCGTGGTGGCCCTGATGTTTGGCTTCGGCTATGCCTTGGTGCCGCTGTACAACGCCATCTGCTCGGCCTTGGGCATCAATGTGTTGTCCCTGTCCGAGCGCCAGCATGCGGTGCGCGCGGAGGATGTCAAGAACACCCAAATTGACTACAGCCGCAGCATCTCGATTGAGTTCGACGCCAATGCGCGTGGACCCTGGGAGTTTGCGCCTGCGGTCAAGCACCTGACGGTGCACCCGGGTGAGTTGACCACGGTGATGTACGAGTTCCGTAACGTGCAAAACCGTGTGATGTCGGCACAGGCCATTCCGAGTTATGCGCCCAAGCAGGCTACCGCCCACTTCAACAAGCTGGAGTGTTTTTGCTTCAATGAATACACCTTGCAGCCCGGTGAAGTGAAGCAGTGGCCGGTGGTCTTTGTGGTCGACCCCAAGTTGCCCAAGGACGTCAAAACCATCACTTTGTCTTACACCTTTTTTGAGGTGGCCGGCAAAGGCAATAAACAGGCGGCGGTGAATGCGCCGGTGTCGAGCGCAAAGGCCTTGTGATGCAAGAAGCCGGTGATGATTTGAAGCAGGCGGTGGCGCGACCGGCGTCGTTCTTGCAGACCGTGCGTGCGGTGGCCTGGTCGTTTTTCGGCGTCCGCCGCGGCGCAGAGTATGAAAAAGATGTCGCTCAGTTGAATCCGGTGCATGTGATCATTGCTGGCGTCATCGGTGCAGTGTTGTTCGTCTTGGCTTTGTTGCTGTTGGTCCAGTGGGTGATTGGCAGCGGCGTCGCCGGGCACTAGTTTTTTCGAGTTTTAGCCAAGCGTTATCTGAACTGAATTAGTTCGAGGAGAAGAGACATGTCGGCAGCGACTACAACGGGCAAAGCCCCGCATTACTTCATTCCAGGCCCATCGGCTTACCCAGTCCTGGGTTCGATCGGCTTGTTCTTTGTGATTCTTGGCGCGGGCCAGTGGATCAATGGTCACCAGTGGGGGGCTTACTCTCTGGCCCTGGGCTTGGTTTGGTTCTTGCTGGTGCTGAAGAACTGGTTCGGTGCAGCGATTGGTGAAAGCGAAAGCGGCCAGTACAGCGACCGCATCGACATGTCCTTCCGTTGGAGCATGGGCTGGTTCATCTTCTCGGAAGTGATGTTCTTCGCCGCCTTCTTCGGCGCACTGTACTGGGCCCGGGTGCACGCGGTGCCGAGCCTGGGCAGCCTGGAAAACAATCTGCTCTGGCCTGACTTCAAGGCGCTGTGGCCCAGCGTGGCCGCCGGTGCGACAGCCTCGCCTGCCGGCACCGTGGAAGCCTTCAGCACCATGGGCCCCTGGCCCCTGCCCACCATCAACACCGCCTTGCTGCTGAGCTCGGGTGTGACCCTGACCATCGCGCACCATGCGCTGATCGCCGGCAACCGTGGCAAGACCATTGCCTTCATGTGGCTGACCGTGCTGCTGGGTGTGACCTTCCTGGTGCTGCAGGGCTATGAATACGCCCACGCCTACAACGAACTGAACCTGAAGCTGAGCTCGGGCATCTACGGCTCGACCTTCTTCATGCTGACCGGTTTCCACGGCTTCCACGTCTTCATCGGCATGTTGATGCTGCTCTTCATCACCCTGCGTTTGCAAAAGGGTCATTTCACCAAGGACCGCCACTTTGGCTTTGAAGGCGCGGCTTGGTACTGGCACTTTGTGGACGTGGTCTGGTTGGGCCTTTACGTCATCGTCTACTGGATGTAAGCCTTGGCGGCCAGTTTTCGGCCGCTCCACAGGCTTTGTCTTGGCGCCGCTCACAGCGGCGCTTTTTCATTCTCTGTCTCGATTGAGCCGCGTGCTTGGCTCAGCGCAGCGGTAATCCGCTTGGCTGAATCCAGCCCATCCAGTAGCTGAACAGAATGAATAAGAACAAGGCGACCGAGACGCCAACACGAATTGCCAAAGCGCGCGCCATATTGGGCCCACGTTTACTGTTGCTGCCGGAGCCGTTTTTCAGCATGAACAGGCCGGCCGCGGCCAAAGCCATCAAGATGCCGATAAAGGCAAGCACAAGGATGATTTTCATGGTGGGGAATTATGCGCTGCGATGCGCGCCAAGGCGTGCGCCATGACAACGCGACAGCGTGCCGCTTTGGTGTTCTTCATCACGCTGGCTGCGGTGGCCATGACGCTCAGATTGGGCGTTTGGCAGTTGGACCGGGCGCAGCAAAAGCTGGCCCTGCAAGCGGGTATCGAAGCTCAAGCCCAGCTGCCCGCGCTGGCCGCGCTTGACTTGCAAAAAGTGCCGGAGGCCGCGCGTGCGCAACTGAATCGCCAGGTTTTGCTGCGCGGTCAATGGTTGCAAGACGAGACCATTTACTTGGACAACCGCCCCATGGCCGGCCGCGTCGGCTTTGTCTTGCTCACGCCTTTTTTGCTGGAGGGGCGCAGCGAGGCCATCATGGTGCAGCGTGGCTGGGCCCCGCGCGACGCGGCGGACCGTACCCGGCTGCCCGCGCTGCCCGCCTTGCCTGCCGGTACGGTGACGATCCGGGGGCGATTGACGGCCACGCCTTCTAAGGTCTATGAATTGGCCGCAGATGAAAAAGGCCTCATCCGGCAAAATCTCGATGTTGCTGCCTATGGGCAAGAAACCAAGCGGGTCTTCATGCCTCTGACGGTTTTGCAACTGGAGGCTGCGCCGGGTGCTTCCGCATCGGCGCCTGGCCCCGATGGCTTGTTGCGAGACTGGCCCGCGCCCGATCTGGGCTTGCACAAACACTATGGTTACGCGTTTCAATGGTTTGCGCTTTCGGCGCTGCTGATAGGTCTTTATGTCTGGTTCCAAACAATCCGCCCCCGAATCCGTGCCCGGCGCCAGCCCTGAGGCTGCCAACGGCAGCATGGCAGCGCCGCTGCAAGATCCGATGGCGATGACGGTGCACAGCCTGCCCGATCCACGAGTGGCCGAGCAGGCGCAGCGCACCCGGGGCGGCCGCTTGCGCATGCTCTTGGTGATGGCGGCTTGTGCTGCGCCAGTGATCGCTTCTTACTTCACCTTCTACGTGATCCAGCCGCGCGGCTCGGCCTATGGTGATTTGATTTTGCCCACCGTGGACATACCGCCGCAGCTGAACCTGCGCACGCTGGAGGGGCAGCCCATCCAAGCGGAATCATTGAAGGGCCAGTGGTTGCTGACCCTGGTGCAAGACAGCGCTTGCGACGCGGCCTGTGAGAAGCAACTGTTCATGCAGCGCCAGTTGCGCGAGATGCTGGGCAAGGAGCGCGACAAGGTCGACAAACTGTGGCTGGTTCCCGACGACGAGCCCTTGCGCCCGGACTTGCTGAAGGCCGTCACCCAAGGGGTGCCGGTGACGGTTTTGCGAGCGCCGCGGGTGGAGCTGCAAGCGTGGCTGAAGCCGGCCGAAGGAGCCTCGCTGCGTGACCATTTGTTCATCATTGACCCCATGGGCCGCTGGATGTTGCGCGCGCCGGTGCAGGCCGATCCGTCCAAGGTCAAGAACGATTTGAATCGTTTGTTGAAGGCCAATGCCGGCTGGGACAAGGCCGGACGGTGAGCTGCATGGGTACCGCCGCATTCGATCTTGGCCCGCTGTGGCAGTTGATGGGCTTGGGCGCACTCTTGGCCGCTGGGCCCTTGCTCTGGTTGCGGCGTCGAAATGCGCAGGCCTCGCCGCCAGCGCGCTTGCGGGCTTTGACGCTGCTGACCTTGTTTCTGACCTTTGATTTGGTTCTCTTTGGCGCCTTCACCCGTTTGACCGATTCCGGCTTGGGCTGCCCCGATTGGCCCGGCTGCTACGGCAGCGCCAGCCCCATCGGCGCCCGGGACGAAATCCATGCCGCGCAGTCCGCCATGCCCACCGGCCCGGTCACGCATGGCAAGGCCTGGGTGGAGATGGTGCATCGCTATTTGGCCAGCGGCGTCGGTGTTCTGATTCTGGTCTTGTGCGTGCGAAGTTGGCGCCTCGCCAAGACGGCAAGGGCGGCCCAGGTCTCGCCCTGGTGGTCCACCTTGACCCTGCTCTGGGTCTGCATGCAAGGCGCTTTTGGCGCACTCACGGTCACCATGAAGCTGTTTCCTGCCATCGTGACCCTGCATTTGCTGGGCGGCATGGGCTTGCTGATGCTCTTGGCTTGGCAGGCCCAGGCCTATCAGCCCCGGCCTCTGAGCGGCTCGCGGGGTTTGCTGTGGGGGGCTATGCTGCTCTTGATTCTGAGCATTGTGCAAGTGAGTCTGGGCGGCTGGGTCAGCACCAATTACGCAGTCTTGGCCTGCTCTGAGTTCCCCAGCTGCCATGACGGGCAATGGTGGCCAGCGATGAATTTCGAACAAGGCTTCACACTTTGGCGACATCTCGGCGTCGGCGCAGACGGCACTTGGCTGCCTTTTGAAGCCTTGACGGCCATCCACATGGCGCACCGCCTTGGCGCCTTGCTGGTGTTCACCGCCTTGCTGGTGTTTGCTTGGCGGCTTTGGCGCAGCGGCCAGGCTGACTTGCGGCCCTGGTCGCAGCGCCTCTTGCTGGTGGCGGCTTGGCAGTTCCTCAGCGGCATGTCGAATGTGGTGCTGGACTGGCCCATCGTGGCGGCATTGGCCCATACCGGCGGTGCAGCCATGCTTTTGCTGCTGCTGACCTTTTTGTTGGCAGGCTTGCAGCAGGGAAGAACACGCTCGGCCGCCGCACTTGCTGTTTCCTCCTGACTCCGTTTTACCGATACGCTTCGCCCTTATGGCCTCCACTTCCAATGTCGCTGCCGCCGCTGGCTCGAGCTCGCGCTGGCAACAGTATTACCAGCTGACCAAGCCGCGCGTGGTTCAGTTGATTGTGTTTTGCGCCATCATCGGCATGGCTTTGGCCATCCCGGGTTTGCCGAATGCCGAGCAATGGGTCAAAGTCTTGGCGGCAACCTTCGGCATCTGGCTGGTGGCTGGCGCTGCGGCGGCCTTCAATTGCTTGATTGAGCAACACATCGACGCCAAGATGAAGCGCACCGCGTGGCGCGCCACCGCCAAGGGCCAGCTCAGCCGCGCCCAGACCCTGAGTTTTTCCGCTGTTCTGGGGGGCATCGGTTTGGCCCTGCTGTGGTTCTGGGTCAACCCCTTGACGATGTGGCTGACCTTTGCCACGTTCATTGGTTATGCGGTGATTTATACGGTGATCTTGAAACCCATGACCCCGCAGAACATCGTCATCGGTGGGGCCTCGGGCGCCATGCCGCCGGTGCTGGGCTGGGCGGCTTTGCGCGGTGAGGTCGGCCCCGAAGCGCTGCTGATGTGCTTGATCATCTTCCTGTGGACGCCGCCTCATTTCTGGGCGCTGGCCTTGTACCGCACCGAGGACTATCGCAAGGCCGGGCTGCCCATGCTGCCGGTCACGCACGGCTCCGAATTCACTCGTCTGCAAGTGTTTCTCTACACCTGGATCCTGCTGGCCGCCACGCTTTTGCCGTTCTTGACGGGCATGAGTGGTTGGATCTATTTGGTGAGTGCGGTGTTGCTGGGTTTGGGCTTTTGCGCCTATGCCTGGAAACTTTGGCGCAACTACTCGGACGAGTTGGCGCGTGCCACCTTCAAGTTCTCCATCCTGCATTTGTCGCTGCTGTTTGCCGCGCTCTTGCTGGACCACTATCTGCTGCCTTGATCGGTCGAAACTGCGATGCGCCTGACTTCTCAATTTTTGCTGCGCCTGCTGCTGGTGCTGGGCATGGCCGCGGGCTTGCTTGCTTGCGACAAGCTGGGTTCATCCTCGGGGGCTAAACCGGCCTTCCAGGGCGTGGATCTGACCGGCGCCGAATATGCCCGAAACCTGAACCTGATCGACCCCGACGGACGCAGCCGCAGTTTGGCCGAGTTCAAGGGCAAGGTGGTGGTGGTCTTCTTTGGCTACACCCAATGCCCGGATGTCTGCCCGACCACGCTGGTCGAGTTGGCCGAAGTGAAACGGTCTTTGGGCGCAGAGGGCGAGCGGGTCCAGGGGGTCTTCGTCACGGTCGACCCTGAACGCGACACGGCGGCCCTGCTTAAGCCCTATGTGGCGAGCTTCGACCCGAGTTTTGTGGCGCTGCGCGGCAGTGAGGAGCAAACCAAGGCCGCGGCCAAAGAGTTCAAGGTCTATTACGCCAAAGTGCCCGGTAAAACGCCCGAGAGCTACACCATGGACCACACCGCGGCCAGCTTCATTTTTGATGCCCAAGGGCGGGTGCGGGTGTTCTCGCGTTATGGCTCGGGTGCCAGTGCCTTGGCGAACGACATCAAGCTGCTGTTGGCCGAAAAGAGCTGAGCCGCCCCTGCGCTGAGCGCTTGCAAAAAAGAAAGCCCCGGGTCAATCGACGCGGGGCTTTTTTCATTGAACCAGCCGGGCCAAGGAGCAAAGGTCCGGTGGCTGAGTCCTTCAGGCGGGAGTCAAGGCCTTGCGCATTTTCTTCATCGCCGCGACCTCGATCTGGCGAATCCGCTCGGCGCTGACGCCATATTCGGCCGCCAATTCGTGCAGCGTCATGCCGCCGCTGGCGTCGTCATTGACCTTCAGCCAGCGCTCTTCGACGATGCGGCGGCTGCGCTCGTCCAGGGCTTCCAGCGCACGGGTGATGCCGTCGCCCGCCAAAGCGTCGCGGGCCTGAGCTTCCAGCACGCGGGTGGGCTCCTGGGACTCGTCCGCCAGATAGGCGATGGGGGTGAAAGACTCGCCGTCGTCGTCGGTTTGCGGCTCCAGCGCCACATCGCCGCCCGACATGCGGGTCTCCATCTCCAGCACTTCCTCGCGCTTGACATTGAGCTCTTTGGCCACATGCTCCAGCTGCGCTTCGCTCAGGCTGTTGCGGTGGCTCAACTCGTCGCTCATGTCTTCCTTCATGCTGTGCTTCATCGAGCGCAGATTGAAGAACAACTTGCGTTGTGCCTTGGTGGTGGCCACTTTGACCATGCGCCAATTGCGCAGCACGTATTCGTGGATTTCAGCCTTGATCCAGTGCATGGCGTAGCTAACCAAGCGCACGCCCTGGTCGGGGTCATAGCGCTTGACGGCCTTCATCAGGCCCACATTGCCTTCTTGGATCAAATCGCCCTGAGGCAGACCGTAGCCCATGTATTGGCGGGAGATCGACACGACCAGACGCAGATGCGAGAGCACCAGCTTTCCGGCGGCTTCCACATCGCCATGATCCCGCAGCCTGCGAGCAGCCGCGTTTTCTTCTTCGGGGCTCAGCAAGGGCAAGCGATTGATGGCAGAGATGTAAGCATCCAGATTGCCGAGCGAAGGCACCAGCGACCAAGGGTCACGCACCGTCAAAGCAGCAGGATTGGACATCGTCATCATCTTCCTTCTCAAAGCAAACCTTCTCGGTTCGACGGAATCAATATTAGCACTCTCAGTGAATGAGTGCCAAAGTTCAGGGGGTTTTTCGGAAATGACTGAAAACAGCGCCCTCTAGCGAGGGTGTTCACTAACTTCTATGCGGAGCAGTTCCGAAATCTCAGTCCATCAGGCCGAAATCGGGGCTGGCGACCATGGCTTCGATGTCCAGCAAGATCAGCATGCGCTCGCCGATTTTGCCCAGCCCGGTGATGAAGCGGGCATCCAGGGCTGCACTCACCTCGGGCCTGGGTTTGATTTGCTCGCTGTTGAGCTCGAGCACGTCGGAGACGGCATCGACCACCACACCCACCACGCGCTGGCACACGTTCAAGACGATCACCACCGTGAAGGCGTTGTACTCGCCGGACTGACCCAGGCGCAAACGCAGGTCAACAATCGGCACGATCACCCCGCGCAAATTCACCACGCCTTTGACGAAGGCGGGTGCGTTGGCCACCCGGGTGGGGACCTCATACGAGCGGATTTCTTGGACGCGCAAGATGTCCAGCCCGTACTCCTCTTCGCCGACATGGAAGGTCAAAAACTGTCGGGAGTCAGCGCGCGAAGCTTGGTCGGAAGTCAGCGCAATCGATGAGCCTTGGCTCGCGATCAATTCGTTGGAGCTCATGAGTGATGTGAAAAGGATTGGACGGGAAGGAGTCGGAGTGCTGATGATTCTGCACCTTTTTGGCTCCTGCTGATCCATTGAAGAACCGGGCTGCGCTTCGTTTTATTGCAGGCCATGCGGCTGTGTTGGAGGGCCTGAGGGTCGCGTCAGCGGGGCACAATAGCCCAGAGAAGGTTCCGGGGCGACCCGATGAGCGCCGCAGGCCGAGCGTGGCGGGGGCATTGAATCAAGAGGTGTGACGCGGATGAAGACCAGAATAATGCGAACCCTGAGGGCGCTCGCAGTGGCGGCTGCGTGGCTGGTGGGCTCGACTTGGGCACTCGCTGGCGCAGCCCCGGACATCGACTTGCCCTGTCAGCCACTGCCAATGGGCTTTGATTCCGAAAAGTTGGCGTGGCATGCGCACCCTTTGTCTAAGTTCAAGCGCGACACCCGATATGCCCGGGTGTCGAACGAGGGCCGCGCTGCGCTCTTGGCCGAGGCGGATGGCTCGGCCTCCTTGTTTGTTGCCAGCCCCAAGCCGGTGGCCATGCTGGCAACGCCGCCTTGGCTGGCTTGGCAATGGAAGGTCCAGGATCTGGTGCCGGGCGCGGACAACCGCGACAAGCGCCGCGAAGATGCGCCGGCGCGCCTGGTGCTGGCCTTCGACGGCGATATGAAGAAGCTGCCCGCCAAAGAACAGCGCAAGTTCAAACTGGCCAAGGCCTTGCTGGGCGTGTCGCCACCCTATGCGGTCTTGATGTACATCTGGAGCGAGCAGTGGCCCGTGGGCACCGTGATTCCATCGGCGCACAGCAGCCGGGTGCAAATGGTCGTGGCGAGTTCGGGCAAAGAGGGTTTGGGTCAGTGGCAGCATTTGCAACGCCATCTGGCGCAGGACTATCGCCAAGCTTTCGGCGAAGCCCCAGGTGCCTTGTTGGCCGTGGCCGTGATGACGGACACAGACAACACCGGCCAAAAAGCACGCGCTTGGTATGCCAACCTGGAATTGACCTGCCAGCCATGAACAAGGCCTTCATGAAGTTGATGGGTTTATGGCTCAGTTCCTTGCTGCTGGTGGGCTGCAGCAGCCTGCCGGCTCCTCAGACAGGGCCCCGATGGCCGGCCACGAATGCCGGTGACCAGCCCAGCCGCTTGAAGCAGGCTTTGGCGGATGTTCGGCGAGAGCAGCACAAGCCCGGTTTGAACGGCTTCAAAGGCTTGGCCGAAAGTGACCGTGCATTGATTGCCCGGCTGGCTTTGATCCAAGCTGCCGATCACGCCCTGGATTTGCAGTACTACATCTGGCGCAACGACGCTTCAGGTCGCCTGTTGGCGCATCAATTGCTGAAAGCAGCGGATCGTGGGGTCAAGGTGCGGGTGCTGCTGGATGACCATGGCGTGGCTCTTGATGATGAGACCTTGTTGGCGCTGGCCGCACACCCCAATCTTGAGATCCGGCTTTTCAATCCGACCTCTTATCGCGACTTCCAGCTCTTGGGCACGGTGTTGGAATTCCAACGCACCAATCGCCGCATGCACAACAAAGCGTTGATCGCTGACGGCCAGATGGCGATTCTGGGCGGACGCAATATCGGTGATGAGTATTTCTCAGCGGCGAGCCAGGTCCAGTTTGGCGATATGGATGTGCTGGTGCATGGACCGGTGTTGGCCGAAGTGGAGCGGGCGTTTGAACGCTATTGGCAGGCGCCCGCCACCTATGCCATCGAAACGCTTCGCGGGCGCGCTGCAAGTGCTGCCGATCTCACCCAACTCCGACAAGGGCTGCAGCAGTCCCTGCAATCGCCGGAGGACTTGCCGTTCTTGCAAGAAGTGGCCGAGAGCATGCAGCAACTGGTGCAGGCCAAGGCCTCGGACTTTGCTTGGGGGCGTGCGCAGCTGTTGGTGGACGATCCGGCAAAGATCGGCCGCGCGGTGGACGACACCCGAGGCCATTTGTTGGAACAGTTGCGCCAGTTGGGGGGCATGAACCCCCAGCGTGAGTTGCTGATTGTTTCGCCCTATTTCGTGCCGGGTGCGCCCGGCAGCGAGGCCTTGGCGAGACTGGCTGCCTCGGGCGTGAAAGTGACGGTGTTGACCAATTCACTGGCCGCGACTGACGTCGCCGCGGTACACGCGGGCTACAAGCATTACCGCCAAACCTTGGTGTCCGCTGGCGTTCGCCTGTACGAGCTCAAACCCTCGGCCAGCACGCCGCGCTCGCTGTCGCCTCCAAAACAAGCCGCTTCCATCGGCTCGTCCCGCGCTTCCTTGCATGCCAAGATGTTGGTGGTGGACCGAGAACGCATCTTCATCGGATCCCCCAATCTGGACCCACGCTCCATTCGCCTCAACACGGAGGTGGGTTTGATGTGTGATGCGCCCTCGCTGGCGCATTCCGTTGCCCAAGGTGTGGAGACGCATCTGGATCAAATTGCCTGGCGAGTGGCCCTGCAGGGCGAGCGCTTGGTCTGGCTAGAAGCGCAAGCCAATGCCCCCGCGCGCGTCTGGCAGCACGAACCCGAAACCTCCTGGCTGCAACGCAGCATGATCTGGATGCTCGGCTTGCTGCCTTTGGAGTCGCAGCTGTGAGTCTTTTGCTCAGGGCGGATCGGACCCGGGCCAATTGCCGTCTGGGTCAAAGGTGCAAGAAAACACCCTCTAACCAGCACAAAGACTGGCTGATCTACCTTGGGGCAGGGCACCGCGCTCGCGCGCCCTGCAATGAAAAAGCCCCGTGGAGACGGGGCCTGCGATCGATGGATGGGCGCTGACTGCCAGCCGAGACAGGCTGGCCGCTAGATTCGACGATTCGAATCAGACGTTAAAGTGAAAGATGGCCTTGGAGGTGCCATTTTTACTGGGTCTCAGCGCGGTTTGGCTCATTCCGTAGTCACTTCCGTATACATTTTTTGCGGACATCCCCATTCGGGTGACCTCACCCGTGTTCACTTGGTCTGCTCCGCCAAGAGATCGAGCACGTCGGTCTCCAGGATCGCGCCCAGCTTGCACAGGACCAGCAGGGACGGGTTGCCCACAGCGCGCTCGATCTGACTCACGTAGGTGCGATCCACATCCGCGCTCAGGGCGAGCGCCTCCTGCGACAAGCCACGCTTGCCCCGGAAGTCTTTCATGTTGCGCGCCAAGTCCTGACGCACTTGCTCGTAGTCTCGTCCCATCAACCACGAGCATGGGCGTCATGAGACCTTTAATCCACGGATTATATTCGACAATGTAGAATATAGTCTTCATAATAAGCTCAACTTGGGATCAAAGGGAGCTGATGGATGAGTGGACTCTGCTTTCGGATGCTGGCCGGGCTGGCCGTTGTGATGACCGTGACCGGCTGTGTCACGACACAGCCGCAGGCTGACGGCTCGACCAAGGTTCACCTCTCTTTGGGTGGCGTGTCCAAGGCCAGCCAAGGCAACGCAGCACCGCCTCCTGCTACCGAGGGTCACCCAGCAGTTGTTGCCAATCAAGCAAAGCCAGACCAAATCGCGCCGCCCGGCGCTCCTGGCATCCGTGCAACAGCGCTGGCAGGCCTCTTCAGCAAGCACCCTTTCGACGGAACTCCCAAGACCTACTTCCCCCGCGCGGCTGTCACGGTCACGGACTGGTCCCGTAGTGACTGCTGGATCGGTACGGCCACCATCTGGTGGAGCAAGACCAAGTCCGAAGCCGTACCCGCCTTTTCGGTGTGCTGGGGACAGTCGGTGGGGTACGCGGTCAACAACGCCGCCAACCTGCACCTCTTCATGCAGCAGATGGCGGTCGAGCACAGCGGCAATGTCCGCACTGTTGGCCCCAAGCCGCCCATGCTGGCCATCCCCGACCGGCAGCCGATCAGCGAGCGGCAGCAGCTCGCCTTCCAGGGGTTTATCCAGCAACTGGTGCTCGACACCGGATGGCAGCCGGGCGCACCGACCAATCTCTGGTTGGTAGGGTATGACGCCAACGCGGTCATCAAGCCAACCGTGCCTCCTGCCTCCAGCAACGGAGCGTCGCAGCCCGTGGACGCCAAGACCAAGGCGCAGCTCGAACAGGCGTTGAGCTGCACTGTCATCGGTCCACGATTTGAACTGGCTGAGTCGCTGCTCAAGCACTCGGGATGGAATCCCGATCAAGGCGTCACGCCGGTCACGCTCGCCGAGCCCGTCAAGGTCTATGGGTTCATCGTCCGCAAGGTAGCGGTGTCACGTGACGGGGGTGAGCAAACCTACCGCAGCTACTTGCCCGGCCTCACGGTCCAGCAGATTGCGAAATCAGGCTCGTTGAAGCTGGGCAAGGACGGCAAGACCTATGGCCGTTTGACCAAGGCCGGCGTGTTGTCGGCGGGCATGGAGGGCGGCGAAGCCACGCTGACCTGCACAGTCAACACCGAAGGTTCGGAGGGCTGAGCATGTCGATGCAATGCCCGAGCTGCGGCAGCACCCACATCCAGCCGATGGCTGTCGTGCATGCAGGCGGCACGCAGCAGTTCCACGCAACGCACACGGCGGTCACTTCAGATGGGCAGTTCGTTCAAGGCAGCAGCCAGGGCTCGCAGTCCACGGCGTTGGCTCAGCATTGCGCCCCGCCTGCGCCGCCATCACCGCTGCCGTTCATTGGAGCCTATGGGATTGGCGGCATCATCATCTACATGTCGATGACGGTGTGCCCGTTGTTGGCGCGTGAGTGCGTATACGTCGGCATGGCAGGCCTGCGCTACAACTGGAAGCAAGCGGCTGTCGGCTTGGGACTCATCGCGCTGGGCTGGCTGCTGATGAAGGGCTGGCGTACCCAGGCGAAGGTCTACAGTGCCGCGAAACGCCTGTGGCAGAGCACGTGGTTTTGCCATACGTGCGGGCAGGCACATCGCAGGACATGATCGGTACGCACCCGTTATCGTAGTTACCGTAATTACGATAACGGGTGCATAGACTACCGCTGGACAGTCAAGCCAGCGGTGAAACCGATACTACGTTTCCCACCGTCCGAAACCAGCTGTAGGTCCTTGGGGCGGATGTGATCGCGCAGATCCCGTGCGGCATGCCCAAGCGCCCGTCGCAATGCCAGGCCCAGACTTCGCGGTGGCAAGTGCTTCAACTTCTCCAGAACGGCCCCGTCGAGAGAGGGTACGAAGGCAGAACCCCAGCTGGCTTCGGCACGCATTCGTCCATAGATGTTCTGCGCGATTCGTGCGATCTGATCGGGCGTGGGTGCTTGGACATGCAGCACCGTGAGCCGCGACAGCAATGGGCTCGGGATGCCATCCACACTGTTTGCCGTCGCGATCCAGTTCACGTGGCTGGCATCGATGGTGAAATCACGAATAGAGAGGTCCGTGAAGGACCGTGCGCTGCGGGGCTCAAGAAGGGTGTATAGCGCCGCCAATGGGTCGTACTGGCGCACCTGCTCAGTCTTGTCCAGTTCATCCAAGACCACGACGGGGTTGGCCTTTGGCTGGTAGGCAAGCAGTTCGAACAGGAGGCCAGGCTCGGAATTACTCCAGAAGGCTTCTGACCCAGCCAGTGGAGAACCAGATTGGGCGCTTGCCATGTCGAACACACGGAAGGGCAAGGCCAGCCTTTCCGCCAGCCAGCGAGCCGCTTCTGTTTTGCCGATGCCCGCAGGCCCGACCAGCAGTAGCGGCGACCAGGCAACGCGGCCATCGCCCATCGCATTGAGGGCAAAGTGATCGTGCAGCATCTCGCCCAGCTCGCTGAAGTTCGGGAAGGCCTGGGTGAACTCTTCGATCAGAAGGTCCCACTCGTCGGGCAGCATGCCGAGCGTGCGCCGCTCATGGCCGGCCGCCCGGATGCGCTCCGCAATCTGCTGGGCACGCTTGAACTTTTCGTCTGCCTTCGCGCGATGGCGGTCAACAAATTGCTTGAGGCCGGAAGCGTCCAGAAAGGTGATCAACGGCGCGTGCTTGTCGTCAATCGTAGTGCCGCTGCTATCGCGTGCGGGGACCGGGCTGTCGGGCAGGTCTTTCTTGGTGGCTTCGGTGCGACTGGGTGCATCGCGATCAGTAGTGCTGCTCCCACGCTCGGCATCCGCCAACTCCAAGGCCTTCGCAGCTCTCTTGAAACGCTGGATGTCCTCTGCGAACAGTCCGACCACTTGCTCGTGCGCAGGGCACCGAGCACCTTGGGGGGCATTGGCATCGCCACCGAAAACCGGAGCGCCGCACACAGGGCAGCACTGCTGGGCGGCGTGCCGAGCCTGTTCCACCACGTCGAGCAAGGCGCGCTCCCGCTGGATGCTGGCATCGGAGACCTCGACTCGGACAGCCAGCTTCTCCCTGGTGGCAGTGACACAGAACAGCGGACGGCGTTGGTAGTCACTGCGATGCATCAACCGCTCGCATTGATCGATCAACTCGGTGACCACGGCGAGATGGCCTGGGGCGGGCTGAAACACCTGCTTCGCCAGCCATGGGTGTAGTCGCTTCAGCTCTTCGATGGCCTCTTGGTACTCTCGGCGTCGCATGGGCCGGTACTTTCGTTGCAGGTCGGACATGGTGCGCTCCAGCTAACTATAAATTACTATAACGTAGCAAACGGAGCATGCCAAGCCTTGGCTGGGCAATGGTCGCCTTGTTATAGTGATTTACTGTTAGAACAATGTAGGTGCCGTATGCCGACACTTCAGGCCGAACAACTGCGTGCTATAGCAGCCGCACTCATGCGCCTGCGTGGCGATACGCTGAGCTCTGTGGGGATGGCCACCGGTATCCGTCCGGCGAACCTGTCCGTTTGGCTGAGGGGCAAAGAGCAGGTCATTTCTGCCAGGCGCGTGGCGACGTTGATGTATCACCTAGGGCTGGAGGGGAGCAGCCTGCGCGCAGACATCCTCCACCAATGGCGGGACGCTGGTGCCTTAGATGACCTGGGAAAGGTGCTGAACGCCCTCGTCGGCTCTGAGGCTGTTGTGCTCTACCAGGATGGTCAGCCAGGCCTTACCAAGACCCGGTTCCTGCAAATTGGCGATGTACTTGTCCGCATCGAGCTAACCGCTGGCGTTGCGGCCGCAAAGGACTTGGCCGATTTCATTCAGCCGCACCGTGTGATCGTGCTGGCTGAGCCTCTTGCAGCGATCCCTGTCGAGCCGTTAAGTGGCACGCGTGAAGCATTGCTTACGCTGGCTGAGCAAGCTGCAAATGACGTAGGCGACGACGAGCTGTTGGACAGTCTGTTGTTTCAGCTTGGTAATAGCGATTGGCCGATCGCCTCAACCAACACCAGTTCTCCCGTCGGTTGGCAGAAACTGGAGCAAGCACTACGCGTAGCACTGCAAGATGGGTTTGAGCCCAGCGCGATTGCTCAATGGATCTCCGCAGCGCGGGATAGCCAGAAATAGGCATTGATTGTTGCGAGAACACAACAATCAATGATTTATTTCGCTCGCGCCGTCATCCGTCCCCTCGCGATCCACGAATCGCGCAAGTGGCTGTCGATAAAAGACATTTTCCAGTTCAAAAGATGGCGATTCAGTTTTCTAGCTTTTGAGTCATGAAAACTGATTTCATATCCGTAATTCGGCGGTGACAGGTCGTTGGTCGGTGATTTCCGAAAAAACTGCTTTCGTGTTACTGCCCGAGCGGAAGTCAATCGATCAATGCGAAGTTGAACTGTCCGTTTCATTGGGGCGGCAGTGCTTGCGTTTCCCAGTACGGTCAAAAACACGCCGCCGCATGTTTTTGACAATCGCATCAGTTGTCTGAACTTGGTATGTAAATCGCGGGATATGGCCAAAATCTGAGCCTCTGGACACGCCGACAACGCAGCGCGAAGAATTGCCTGTCATTACACGAAATGGTGGGCAATCAAATGAAGAACCGCATCCTTCGATACTCCGATCTCGAAACCCAACTGGGCATGAACCGCGTCACCATCTGGCGCAGGACGAGAACAGACCCAACTTTTCCACGCCCTATTCGATTGGGTAACTCTGGCTCCCGCAACGCGGCCATTGGTTTTTTGGCCGAGGAGGTCGAGGCTTGGATCGCCCTGCAAGCCGCAACTGCACGGGTGGACCGCTGATCATGAAGGTCAGTGGAGACGCCCATGAACGCCTCTCAGTTGCTGATCGTTCGGCGTCGCCATGCGGGGAATTTCACCCAGATTCCGAACTCGCTGATCCGCAACGAACACCTCAGTCTGAAAGCACTGGGGGTGATCGTGCACTTGTTGTCCCTGCCGCCGGGGTATCGCATCAGCCTCGAAGGCCTGTGCGCTGCACGCAAGGAGGGGGAGACGGCCATGCGAACAGCCATCAAGCAGCTTGAGAGCCTGAACTACATGCGAATCGTCCGCGACCGTTCGGCATCGGGGCAATTCATTCAATCCAGATGGATTGTCAGCGACGAGCCGATTGTGGACTGGGCTCCACACCTTGAAAACCCACGTGTGGAAGAGCCAGTTCTGGATCACCCAGTTCAGGGCGACCAAGGGGCTACAAACACTGTATTTGTAGAAAGATTGGATTCATCAAAGACAACCACTACCGGGCCAGAGGACACGCCTCCTGACACTGACCAGTCGCCGGCCTTGATCATGGACGAGGCGGATGGAGAGTGCTGGTTGTGGTTGTGTCAAAAGCTATCACTCGAACCCCAGAAAACCCGGGATCAGTGCGCGGGTCTCCCCGCATCTGCAGCCCTGGATGTGTTGGCAGAAGTCCTCGAATGCAAGCGCCAAAACAGCATCCGAAAGACTGTCCCCCAATTCCTTTCTTCCCTGCTGCGCAGGGCGCGCGAGGGCAATTTCAGCTTGTCGGCTGGGTCAGAGCTGCGACGGGACCTTCGGCAAATCATCAGGCGGCAACGCGCCGTGGAAGCGGCAGCGGAGCCCGCGGAAAAAATCGAGACGGATCGGCCATCGGTGGACAGGGCTCAAGTCAGAGAAAGGCTCCAGCAGATGCGCGATGAACTCGCGAAGAAGGCGCGGACACCGGTAATGCCACGAGGCACAGCATGAACAACAAAAATTTGGAAAGCCGATTCGCTTGGCGAGATGTCGTGGCTGATGACAAATGGGCTGGCTGGGGATGGATGCAAACCTGCACCGTGGCGACGGGCAG
>CAMFGY010000018.1 GCA_945952065.1 uncultured Burkholderiales bacterium
GAACGATGATGATCGGAAACTGGAACTACGGTACAGGCCGCCGCAAGTCGTCGGTGGCACGCGTCTTCATCAAGAAGGGCACTGGCCAGATCGTTGTCAACGGCAAGCCTGTTGAGAACTATTTTGGTCGTCAAACTTCGATCATGATTGCCAAGCAGCCTCTGCTGCTGACCAACCATGGCGAAACCTTTGACATCAAGGTCAACGTCCACGGTGGTGGCGAGTCGGGTCAAGCAGGCGCTGTGCGTCATGGCATCACCCGCGCTCTGATCGACTATGACGCAACGCTGAAGTCCGAATTGAGCCGCGCAGGCTTCGTGACTCGCGATGCGCGTGAAGTTGAGCGTAAAAAGGTCGGTTTGCACGGCGCCCGTCGTCGCAAGCAGTTCAGCAAGCGCTGATCGATCTTGGCTGTTGGCTTTTGCTGCCGTTTGGCGGGCAAAGCCATGCAAAAAGAGGCCGCCTTCGAGCGGCCTTTTTTACATTCGGCCGCTGTTTCTTCGCTCCTGCATTGCTTTTTGCAGGGGCGCAATTGCCAGTGAATGTTCTGGGGTCTTCTCATCACCCGACTGCATTACTTGGGTTTTATGTGGACAATATCGGCTTAGAGCCTAAACATCGGGAATCAATATGAGCGCAGTTCTTGAGTCTTCTTCGGCACCCGTGGACGACATGCCGGTGCCCTTGGTCTTCACCGACAGCGCCGCAGAAAAGGTGCGTGATTTGGTTGCAGAAGAAGGCAACCCGGATCTGAAGTTGCGCGTGTTTGTGCAGGGCGGCGGTTGTTCCGGCTTCCAGTACGGCTTCACGTTTGATGAGGCCGTCAATGAAGACGACACCCAGATGAACAAAAACGGCGTCACTTTGTTGATTGACGCCATGAGCTTGCAGTACTTGGTCGGCGCAGAGATCGACTACAAGGAAGATTTGCAGGGCGCGCAGTTTGTGATCAAGAATCCAAATGCCACCACCACCTGTGGTTGTGGGTCGAGTTTCTCGGTCTGAGTTTCGCTCGCGTTAGAAGAAGCCACCCCTCGGGTGGCTTTTTTCATGGCGGCAGCCATGAGCGCATCGCTCACGCGGGATAGAGTGCTCCCAGCACGCGAGGGCCTGCGGCGCCGGTAGCCGTGCGCAAGTTGCCGGGCAGGCCGCGCACATGGCGCATGGCCAGCCAGGCGAATGCGGCGGCTTCCACTTGCATGGCGGGCAGGCCCCGGGCATCGGTGGGCAGTACCTTGACGCCGGGCAGCAGGGATTGCAGGCGCTGCATCAAATGCGCGTTCATGGCGCCGCCGCCGCAGACCAGCAAATCTTGGGTATCGATAGCATGGCGGCGCAGGCTGTCGACCACGCCATGTACCGTCAGTTCCAGCAAGGTGGCTTGGACATCTTGTGCCGAGCAGGGGCCTGAAGCGGCCAGATGGGTTTGCAGCCAGGCACGGTTGAACAGGTCGCGGCCCGTGCTGCGTGGCGGAGGGAGTGCGAAGAAAGGCTCCGCCAACATTTGGCTGAGTAAGTCAGGCAAGACCTTGCCGCTCGCGGCCCAGGCGCCGGCTGCGTCGTAGGCTTGGCCCAGGTGCTCGCCAATCCACAAGTCCATCAGGCAATTGCCGGGGCCGCAGTCAAAGCCCAAGGTGCCGCCGCTGCGCTCCAGCAAGCTGATATTGCTGATGCCGCCGATGTTCAGGACCGCCACCTCGCGGTCCAGCCGAGCAAATTGGGCGCGATGGAAGGCCGGAACCAAGGGCGCACCTTGTCCGCCTGCTGCGACATCCCGGCTGCGGAAGTCGCAAACCACGGCGATGGCGCTTTGCTCTGCCAGCAAAGCGCCATTCAGCAATTGCAGTGTGTAGCCGCAGCCATCGAATTCGCCGGGTCGATGTCGCACGGTTTGCCCGTGAGCGCCGAGGGCGCAAATGGCTTTGCTGGGCAGTTCGCTGAGTTCCAGCAATTGCGCCACCACATCGGCGTAATGGCGCGAGAGGGCGTTCGCCGCAAGCGCGCCGCGGTGCAATTCGTTGTCGCCGGGCTTGTTCAGGGCCAGCAACTCATCCTTCAGGGCGGTGGGGAAGGGTTGATGCAGGTGATTCAGCACTTGCATGCCGCCGGCTTCAGGAAAGCGGGCCAGCACCGCATCGACACCGTCCAGCGAAGTGCCGGACATCAGGCCAATGAACAGTTCATGCAGCCTGGGCATGCCGATGGGTCAAAAAAGGCGCCGCCTCAATCGGCGCCGCTGACGCCGCCGTCCATGGTTTGCGCCACCTCGAGCTGTGAGCGCACGCTGGCCACGGTTTGTTTGAACTGCGCGCGCGCATAGTTGGGCAAGGTCACGGCCTCAGACGCGCGTGCGATGACCCGGGGATCTTGGTGGGCACCCTTGACGCGGAATTCGAAGTGCAGATGTGGGCCCGTGGCCCAGCCCGTGGAGCCCACGGCACCCAGTCTTTGGCCTTGCTCGAGGCGCTGGCCTTTCTTTACGTCGATGCGACTCAGGTGGGCGTAGACGGTGGTGCGGTCGCCGTTGTGCCGTACATGGACCACATTGCCGAAGCCATTTTGCCAACCGGCAAATTCGACCAAACCATCGCCCACGGTGCGTACGGGCGTGCCGGTCGGTGCGCCATAGTCCACGCCCAGATGGGCGCGCCAGGTTTGGTGGATGGGATGGAAGCGCATCGCAAAGCCGGAGGTGATGCGCGAGAACTCCATCGGGCTGGCCAGGAAGGCGCGGCGTTTGCTTTGGCCATCAAAGCCATAGAAGCTGCCCTTGCCGGTGGCGCTGTCTTTGAACCAAACGGCCGAGTGGCTGCGGCCATTGTTGATGAATTCACCGGCGATCACGCGGCCACTGGCGCCGCTGTCCCAGGTGACCGGCTCGCCGTCGGCGGTCAGGCTTTCGTAGACGACCGAAAAGCGATCGCCTTTGCGCAGTTCGCGATGGAAGTCGATTTCACCCGAGAACATATCGGCCATTTGCGAGGCAATGGCGTCCGGGATGCGGGCTTCGTCGGTGGCGGCGAACAGCGAGGTTTGGATGGTGCCGCTGCCCAGTCGAATCTGTGCTTGCAATTCGGCTGTTTCCAGCTTGGCGCTGAAGCTTTTGCCCTGCCGCGTGATGCTGAGTCGGCTGAAGTGGGTGGATTGCTGATCGGCTTTGTCGGACGGGAAGCGCGCCACCAAGGACTGCACATTGCCCGAAGCATCGGCGACCAATTGCACCGATTTGCCGGCGCGGCCTTGCAAGATGCGCTTGGCCACCGGGTCGGTGCGCAGGAATTGCGCCGCGGCCGGGTCAAAAGCACCCAGGCGCTTGAACAAGCTCTCCACAGTGTCGCTGCTGCGGGTGAGTTCGCTGCGGCTTAGGCCGATCTTGTGCTCTGCCAGTGCGGCCAGTTGGTCTTCCAGGTCGTGGGTTTGGGTGGCCTCGGCCACGGTGCGCTGCGGCAAATCGCGTGCATCTGGGGCCAGCGGGGCAATACCAAAAGCGGTCACGGCAAAGCCGCTGAGCAGGCCGACCACAGTGCCGGTCAAGGCACGCGGATGGCGGGCGGCAAAGGCTTCGGCTCGCGCCAGAGCCTGTTTCACATCGTTCATCCGGTCAGTCACACGCATCCAATCCCGAGTTCTTCTTGTTCTGACGCCTGCCTGTGGCGCGTCTCACAAAGGTGTCGCGAATGTCACGAATCGCGTCCACTAGAATTGATCTTTTCGCGACACCGTACCAACTTATGGGGGGTGCCATCGAAAGCTAGGCGCGAGTATACAGAGTCAATCGTCGCGTCAACGTCTAGAAAACCCGATAAATCAAGGCTTTACCCGAGCCCAGCCCGTTGTCATGACCGAAAAGCAAACGCCCGCGCCTGTCAATCCCCCGAGTCCGGCCAAGCCGGCTTACCCGATCACAGACAAAGTGCGCGAGGCGATGGCCGTCTCCTTGCGCGCCTGTGATGAGCTCTTGCCCGAGGCGGATTGGCTGCAAAAGCTGGCCAAGTCTGAGGCCACCGGCGTGCCGCTGCGCATCAAGCTGGGCCTGGACCCAACGGCGCCCGACATCCACATCGGCCACACCGTGGTGCTCAACAAGATGCGCCAGTTGCAAGACCTGGGTCATCAGGTGATCTTTTTGATCGGCGACTTCACTTCCATGATTGGTGACCCCTCCGGCCGCAATGCCACCCGGCCGCCGCTGACGGCTGAGCAGATCAAGGCCAATGCCGAGACCTACTACGCCCAGGCCAAACTGGTGCTGGACGAGAGCAAGACCGAGATCCGCTACAACTCGGAGTGGAGCGACCCGCTGGGTGCACGCGGCATGATTCAGCTGGCGGCCAAATACACCGTCGCCCGCATGATGGAGCGCGACGATTTCACCAAGCGTTTTGCCGCGCAGACGCCGATTTCGGTGCATGAGTTTCTCTACCCGCTGATGCAGGGCTACGACTCGGTGGCCTTGAAGAGCGACCTGGAGCTCGGCGGCACCGATCAGAAGTTCAATCTGCTGATGGGGCGCCATCTGCAACAAGAGTATGGTCAGTCGCCGCAATGCATCTTGACCATGCCGCTGCTGGAGGGCTTGGACGGTGTAGAGAAGATGTCCAAGTCTAAAAACAACTACATCGGCATCAGCGAGCCGGCCAACACCATGTTTGCCAAGGTCTTGTCGATCAGCGATGAGTTGATGTGGAAGTGGTTCAATCTTTTGAGCTTCCAAAGCAGCGACGCAATTGCCGCGCTCAAGCGCGAGGTTGAAGCAGGCCGCAATCCCAAGGACGCCAAAGTGATGTTGGCCAAGGAGATCACGGCGCGCTTCCACAATGCCCAGGCCGCCGATGAAGCCGAGGCGGACTTCAACAACCGGGCGAAGGGCGGCATCCCGGATGAAATCCCTGAACTGTCGCTCAGCGGCGCGCCCATGGGCTTGCCCGCCTTGCTGAAGTCTGCGGGTTTGGTGGCTTCCAATGGTGAAGGCACTCGCATGATCGAGCAGGGCGGTGTTCGCATCGACGGCGTGGTCATCAGCGACAAGGGCTTGAAAGTGGACGCCGGCACTGTGGTGCTGCAAGTGGGCAAGCGCAAGTTTGCGCGGGTGCACTTGAGCTGAGTCCGTTTCGCTGCTGGACTGACGCATAAAAAAGGGAGGCCGCGCAGGCCTCCCTTTTGTTTTCAAGGCTGCTGCAGCGGCCGGGGGTAAGGCCCCGGCTTGACGATGGGCATGGGTTTGTCCGCCATCGCTTTTTTCAGCAAGGCCAGGGCGGCGTCCAACTGGGCGTCGCCGCCGAGGAAGCTGGCGCGTGGCGGGTTGTCCACCTCCAGATCGGGCTTCACACCGATGCCTTCGATCAAGAAGTGCCCATCGAGGTCGATTTGCGCGGTTTCGGCCGCTCGCATCATGCCGTTGTCGAGCAAGCGGTTTTGATCCGAGAGCCAGACGCCTGCACCCGCCGTGGTTTTGCCCAGCACCGGCCCCAGGCCCAAGCGCTTCACGCCTTCGGCAAAGGTCTCGCCGTCGGAATAGGTGGTTTCATTGGCCAGCACCACCAGATGACCGCGAAAGGCTTCTTGCATATTGGCATAGGCTGGAGGTGCGCCAGCGGGCGAGCGACGCTGCCAGAAGGCCCAGCTGCGACGCAGCAGTTTCTCCATGATCCAGCTGTCGATGCTGCCACCGCCGTTGAAGCGCACATCGATGATCAGCCCTTCGCGGTCCGACTGGGCGTAGAACTCGCGGGCAAAGTCCGCAATATCGTCGCGGCCCATGGCGCGCAAATGCAAATAGCCAATTCGGCCTTGCGAGGCCAGCTCGACCTGGCGGGCACGCGAATAGCGCCAGTCGTTGTAGCGCAACTGCTGTTCACGGCGTTGCGCCACCGGGGTCACGATGTGCTGGACTTCTTTGCCTTGCGCATTGATCAGTTGCAACAGCACTTGTTTGCCGGCGTGGCCGCGTAGCAGTTCAGACAGGTGAGCGGACTCTCGGGTCTTGCGACCGTTGACCGCCGTGATCACATCGCCGACCTGGATGCTCAAGCCGGCAGCTGCCAGCGGCGACTGCTCGTTGGGCAGTTCGGGGTCGTTGCGGTAGATGTGATCGATGCGCCAACCTTGGGCGTGGCGCGAGAAACGCGCGCCCAGGCCGGCCAGCCCAGGCTCATCGAGTACAGCCCGCATATCGCTGGCCACCACCTGGCTGTGCAGCGCGCTGAGCTCGCTGACCATCTGCGCGAGCAACTCGGACAACTCCGCGCGGTCGGTCACCCGTTCGACCAGTGGCTCGTACTTGACCCGCATGGCCTGCCAATCAACGCCGTGCATGCCTTGGTCATAGAAATGATCGCGGTGCATGCGCCAGGCGTCGGCAAACATTTGGCGCCATTCGGCTTTGGGCTCGACCGAGAAATGCCAGTCGTTCCATTTGACCTGGAACTTGGCCGCGTCTGCCGGCAGCTTGGGGGCCGCGTCGATCAGCAAGATCTCGGCTGCCATGCCCGGCGAGGCCGGGTTCTTCTCCAGCATCAGCTTTTTGCCATCGGCGCTGAGTTCAAAATGTTTGACGTCTTCCGCCAAGGTTTCGGGTTTGCCGCCTTGGCGGTCGATGGCCAGCGACTTCAAGGCCGATTTGCGCTCTGCGCTCGACTCACTGTCCAAGAACCACAAACGCTTGGCCTCGACACGCAAATCGCTGTAATTGCCGCCTGGCAGCGGCAGCTCAAAAAGCCTGTCCTTCAGCCCGGCCCAAACAATGGCGGGCTTGTCGGCCTTGTTGCTCTTTTCTGCGGAGTCTTTGCCGCCAGTGCTCTGGCCCTTGGATGCCGGCTCGGCCTTGGCCTCGCCTTTGTTGTCAGCGTTGCTTTCCGCTGGGCTCAGCTCATCTTTGGCCGCGAAGGGGAATTGCAGACCATTTTGCAGGGCCAGGGCATAGATCTTGTCGCGCCGGTCAAAAGTGGGGCCCATATTGCGGTCGCCCCAAGGGCTGGTGTTGACGCTGACCTCGAAGTTGCGCTTGGAGATGAAGTAGAGCCAGCGTCCGTCGGGGCTGAAGACCGGCGACTCGCTGTCATAACGATCACTGCTGACGGTATGGGTTTGGCCGGTCTTCAGCTCATAGAGCTGAATCTGCTCGCGATTGCTGTTGCGCAGCGCTTGGGTGTAGGCCAGCACTTGGCCGTCCGCGGACCAACTCAGAAAGTTGATATTGGCCGAGCGGGTGTCATGGGCAATTTGTTGCGTGCTGCCGCTTTTGAGATCGGTCAAGAACAGACGCCCTTCCTTGTCCCCATGGGCGAGATGGCGGCCATCGGGTGAAGGCTGCAAATGAGTGCGCATGGCTTGGGCGCCGCGGGTGATTTGCTGCGCGGGCGCCAAGCCGTTGGCGACAAAGCGCCAAATCTCCCGCTCGCCGCTGAAGTCGCAAAGCGCAAAGACATGCTGACTGTCTGCGCTGAAAGCAGCCCGCAGGCAGCGGCCATCGGCGGGCTGTGGCAACTCGGCGCGTCGCAGCGCCCCGATACCCTGGGTGGCCAAATGGCCGCGGCTGCTCAACAGCACGCGCTCGCCATTGGGCGCAAATGCGGTGTGGAAGAGGAAGTCTTGCGGCTTTTTGATCCAACGCTCGCGTTGCTGCGCAAAGTCGCCATTGAGCTGGATGGCCAGCTTTTGACCCTCGCTGGCGCTGGCGTCGTTGAGATCCAGCAGATGGATGTCGGCCCCCACCGTCACGCTGACGCGACTGCCGCTGATCGAGGCGTGGCGGATGTCCCAGCCCTTGAAGCGACTGTGTTGGCGCAGGTCTTGACCTTGGGCATTGACCGACCAGAGGTTGACCGTGCCATCGCGGTCCGACAAAAAGGCAATGCGCGCCGCGCCTTGCGGGCTCTGGTAGGGCATGGGCCGTGAATCATTGGCCCCTTCAGCCACCAGCGGGCGGGCTTCTGCGTCTGATGTCAGGTCCAGGGTCCACAGGCGCGAGCGTGCACCGCCGCGGTACTGTTTGGCGTTGTCGCCCGGCAGCCCATTGCGGGTGAAGTACAGCTGGCGGCCATCGGCACTGAGCGCGCCGTCGCTGGCCTGGCCCACGGGCAAGCTGCGGCGTTGGCCGGTTTGAATGTCAATGGCGTACAACTGGGTCACCGGTCGCCCGTCTTGTGCAGGGCCGGTGTACAGCAGTTCACCTTGTGCAGTGAAGCCCCAGACTTTTTGCGGCGCAGCTTCCCAAGTCAAACGCCTGGGAACCCCGCCTTGCACCGGCATCAGGTAGACGTCTCCGGGGCCGTCGTATTGGGCGGCAAACGCCAGCCAGCGTCCGTCGGGTGAAACCGCAGGCATGCTCTCCTGGCCCCCATGGGTGCTCAGACGTTCCGCTGACCCGCCCTGGGTCGACACGCGCCAGAGATCGCCTTCGGCAACAAAGTACAAATGCTCGCCGTGCAGCGTGGCCTGTCGGTAAAAACCGAGATTCGTTTTTGCCGCTGGGCTCGGGAGAGGCAGAGGGGCGCTCATGGCACTCAGGGTACTCAGGCTGAACAGGGCGGCACTGAGGGCCGTGATGCATGCGGCTTGTTGGGCTTTCATGGTGTTGCTTGCGCGTCCTTTTGGGACGCCTTGAGTTTGCGGGTGCGGGGAGCGAGATCCTGCGCGCCTGGGTGAGGCTGCTGGACCGATGCATGGGGTCAGCGCGGCTTGCGCGCGCGGGGCTGATCAGCCGCCATCGTCGCGATTGCGGATGCCGGCGCTGACATGGCCAGCGGGCACATGGGCTGCTGCGCTGGCAATGTGGCCGGCTTGATCGTCAAAGAAAAAGTCGGGTTCAAACTCGCGCAGGAATTCCCCTTTGGCCAAGCCGCCGAGGAACATGGCTTCATCGACCTCAATGCGCCAGTCCATCAAGGTGCGGATGGCGCGCTCGTGCGCGGGGGCGCTGCGCGCGGTGACCAGGGCGGTGCGAACGCGCATGCCGCCGCTGGGCTGGCGCTGCAGGCTTTGCAGCGCTTCTAAAACAGGCTTGAAGGGACCGGCGGCCAGGGGCACATTGGCATGGGCGCTTTCATGCGACTGAAAGGCGCTCAAGCCCTCTTTTTGGAAGACCTGCTCGGCCTCATCGGAAAACAGCACCGCATCGCCGTCGAATGCAATTCGCAGCTCATCGGGGTGTTCAGCCGAGGCCCGCGCTGAGAGCGGCAGCACGCGGGCTGCCGCGACGCCAGCGGACAGGGCCGAGCGCACATCGGCCTCATTGGCCGACAAAAACAACTGCGCATTCAGTGGCCGCAAATAGCGCCAGGGTGACTCACCCCGGGTGAACACGCCGCGTTGAATGCCCAGCCCGTAATGCTTGGCCGAGCGAAAGACTCGCATGCCGGAAACCGGGTCATTGCGAGACAGCACCACGATTTCCACGCGCGCTTGTTCGGGCGTATTGAAGGCCAGCAATTTGTTGACCAGCGAAAACGCCACCCCGGGCTTGGCGGGCAAGTCCAGCCGAGCTTCTTGCAAGGCCATGTAGGCGCGGTCGTCCTCGGCTTCAAAAAGCTCGTTCTCTTCTTCGAAGTCAAACAGGGCCCGAGAGGAAATGGCCACCACCAGGAGGCCGTCAAGATGGGCTGCCAAGGCGGGCCTTTCGTGAGAAGGTGGAGGCCAAACAGCCCGAACGTTGCGGCTTCATTTCACCCAGGTGTTGAGTTGAATGATGGGCATCAAGACCGCCAGCACAATCATCAGCACGATGGCGCCCATGACCACGATCAAAATCGGCTCCAGCATGGTGGCGGCGGCCATCGAGCGACGCTGGACCTCCACGCTGAGCTGCTTGGCCGCGCGTTCCAGCATTTGCGGCAGTTGGCCGGTTTGCTCGCCCAGGCGGGCAAACATGGCCAAGATGCCGGGAAAGCGCTTCTTGCCCGCCAAGGCATTGCCCAGCGGCGCGCCTTCGCGCACCTGCACCAGCGCGTCCAGTGCGTCGGCGCGCATCGCCCGGTTGGACAAGGTCTCGGCTGCGGCCTGCAAGGCCTTCAGAATCGGCACGCCGGCGCCGGCCAGCATCGCCAAGGTGCTGGCAAAGCGCGCCGCGTTATAGCCGCGCGCCAAGCGGCCCAGCAAGGGCAGGCCCAAGACTGCGGCGTCAAAGCGCTGCCGGAAGGCTTCGCCCTTCAAAGCTTGCCCCAAGGCCAGCCCGCCCCCGATCAAGCCCAAGAGCATCAGCCAGCCCCACTGCCGCACGAAGGCGCTGATGGCCAACATCGCCACCGTGAGAAAGGGCAGCGAGCGCTTGGAGTTGGTGAACACGGTGGCGATTTGCGGCACCACATAGGTGACCAAAAAAATCACGATCAGCACCGAGATCAAAGACACGATGGCCGGATAGGCCATGGCGCCGAAGAGCTTGCCGCGCAGGTCTTGGCGCTCTTCCAGATCGTCGGCCAGCTTTTCCAGCACCAGACCCAGGGCGCCGCTTTGCTCGCCCGCAGCCACCACGCTGCAATAGACCTCATCAAACTCGCGTGGCGCGCTGGCCAGTGCGCGCGCAAAGGTGGCGCCCGCATTGACCTCGGCCTTCAGCTGCGAGAGCAACTCGCGTTGACGGTTGTCTTCGCATTCGTCGGCCAGGGCGGTCAGCGAGCGCTCAATCGGCAGGCCCGAGCCCACCAAACCAGCCAGTTGCCGAGTCCAGACGGCCAAGGCGGTTGGGCTGAAGACGCGGCGGGTAAAGCGGCTGCCGCTCTGCTGGCCATGCTGTTGCACCGTCTGCATGCTCAGCGGCACCAGGCCCTGAGCGCGTAGCAGGGCGCGCGCCGCGCGGGGCGTGTCGGCTTCGATCAGGCCTTGGCTGGGTCGGCCACTGGCGTTGAGGGCTTCGTATTTGTAAGCGGGCATGAGGCGCTGCGCTCCGGCTACTCACGCGTGACGCGCAAGACTTCTTCTTCCGAAGTGATGCCGGCCGCCACCAAGCGGGCCCCATCTTCGCGCATGGAGCGCAAGCCTGCGGCCTGTGCCGCCGCCAGCAAAACGCTTTCGGGGGCTTGTTGATGGATCAAGCTGCGAACCTGATCGTTGGCCACCATCAATTCATAAACGCCGGTGCGGCCCTTGTAGCCGGTGTGGGCGCAGGCTTCGCAGCCCACGGGGTGGTATTTGCCGTGTTCATCCTTGCGGCGGCACTCCGGACATAACTTGCGAACCAAGCGTTGTGCGAGCACGCCCAGCAGGCTGGAACTGAGCAAGAATGGCTCGATGCCCATATCGGTCAGCCGTGTCACAGCGCTTGGCGCGTCATTGGTGTGCAAAGTGGCCAAGACCAAGTGGCCGGTGAGCGAGGCCTGAACTGCGATCTGCGCCGTTTCGTGGTCGCGGATTTCACCGATCATGATGACGTCTGGGTCTTGGCGCAGGATGGCGCGCAAGGCCTTGGCAAAGCTCAGATCGATCTTGGCATTCACCTGGGTTTGGCCGATGCCGGAGAGCTCGTATTCGATCGGGTCTTCCACCGTCAGCACATTGGTGGTGCCGGTGTCCACGGTTTGCAGCGAAGCGTACAAGCTGGTGGTTTTGCCCGAGCCGGTGGGGCCAGTCACCAAGACAATGCCGTGGGGCTGTTGCACCAAGCGCTTGAAGCTGGACAGCACATCGCCGCTCATGCCCAAGCCTTCCAGCGTGAACTTCGATTCGCTCTTGTCCAGCAAACGCAGCACGGCGCGCTCACCGTGGGCGCTGGGCAGGGTCGAGACCCGCACGTCAATGGCGCGGCCCCCGATGCGCAGCGAGATGCGGCCGTCTTGCGGCAGGCGCTTCTCGGCAATATCGAGCTCGGCCATGATCTTCAGGCGAGAGATCAGCGCGGCATGCAGGCCGCGATTCGGTTGCACCACCTCGCGCAGCGTGCCATCGACCCGGAAACGCACCGAGCTGGCACGTTCATAGGGCTCGATGTGGATGTCGCTGGCGCCGTCTTTGGCCGCCTGTGTCAACAAGGCATTGAGCATGCGGATGATGGGCGCGTCATTGGCAGCTTCCAGCAGGTCTTCCACTGCGGGCAGGTCTTGCATCATGCGCGACAGGTCCACCGCGCTTTCCACCTCGCCAATCACCACCGCGGCGCTGGACTCGCTGCCGGCATAGGCGGCGTTGATGCGCTCGCCCAGCGTGCTGCGGGCCTCTTGCTCGAGTCGGTCCAGCGCGTAGAGGCGCTGCACTTCGGAGAGCGTGGCCAAGCTGACCTCCGGTGGCGCCCACAGGACCAGGCTGCTGCCATCGTCCTCCAGCAGCACAGAGTGGGCCTTGGCGAAGGCATAGGGCAAGGGGTGTCGGATGGCGGCCATGCGCAGACTCAGGGGCTCGGTGCGAAGTGGGCGGGTTTATTGCGGGGCCAGCGGGGTCTTGCTGCCCGCCTCGCTTTGGCCGCCAGCCGGTGTGGCAGGCGAGGGGGGCAAGACGGGGGCGCCGGTATTGGGCAGCACCAAGCTCTGGCCCGGCTGCGACCCTTGTTGCAAAGCGCGAATGGATTCGTAGCGATCCAAGGTCAGCTGGTCGGCCGCGGCCTGGTTGCGCATCACCACCGGGCGCAGGAAGACCATCAAATTGGTTTTGATGCGTTTTCGGTTCTCGCTCTTGAACAAGCTGCCCAGAATCGGAATGCTGCCCAGGCCCGGCACTTTGTCCTCACCGTCGCTGTATTCATCCTTCATCAGGCCGCCCAGCACAATGATTTGGCCATCGTCCACCACCACGGTGGTCTCGATCGAGCTCTTGTCGGTGGTGGGGCCGGCGCTGCTGGATTTGCCGTCTACCACCGAAGAGTTCTCCTGGTAGACCGTCATGCGCACCGTGCCGCTCTCGCCAATTTGGCTGCGAATGCGCAGCGTCAGACCCACGTCCTTGCGGTCAATGGTCTGGAAGGGATTGATGGCGCCGGAGCCGCCGGTGTTGGAGTAAGAGCCCGTCAAGAAGGGCACGTTCTGGCCAATGACGATCTTGGCCTCTTCATTGTCCAGGGCCACCAAATTGGGCGTGGACAAGATGTTGGCGCCTGCTTGGCCTTCCAAGAAGTTGGCAATGGCGCCCAAGGTGTAGAAGTCGCCCACCTTTTTCAAGAAGCCAATGTTCAAGCCTTGCGGCGCCGCGGCGCTGGCCAGCGCGGTGGCGACGCCGGACTTGCCACCTGCCGCGGCCAGGCTGCCGTTGATGATATTGCCCAAGCCGGTGCCGAAATTGGTGCCCGCACCGGGGATGTTGCTGTCGCCCTTGCCGCCAAACAGGTTTTGCCATTGCACCCCGAACTGCGCGGACTTGCTGGCGTCGACCTTGACGATCATGGTCTCCACATAGATCTGCGCGCGGCGCGAATCGAGTTGGTCAATCACCGCGCGGATCTGGCGATACAGCGGCTCGGGTGCGGTGATGATGAGTGAATTGGTGGACGGATCGGCTTGCACAAAGCCGCCCGTCGACGGCGCTTGCGAGGCCGAGACCGGCGTGGTGGATGCGGTCGAAGCGCCGCTGTTGGCGCCGTCGCGCCCGCTGCCGCTCAAGGGCGCGCCGCCCAGAGCGCTGCTGCCGAGGCTGTTGTTACCGCTGGCATTGCTCGCTGCGCCGCTGGCGCCGGAGCTCCCGGCCGCAAAGGCGGCGCGCAAGACCGTGGCCAGTTTGGTGGCGTCAGCGTTCTTCAGGTAGACCACGCGGATATTGCTGGCGCCATCGATGGAGGGCTGGTCGAGCTTTTCGATCATGGCGCGGGTGGCGGCCAAGGTGGCGGGGTTGCTGGCTCGCAGAATCAAGGCATTGCTGCGCGGATCGACCAGGACCGAGATGCCGCCACTGGCTTGGCCTGGCACTGCAGCGGCGGCTGCCGCCGCACCGCCGCCGGCCAGTTTTTGCACCAATGCAGCCAAGTCTGATGCCACGGCGTGTTTGAGCGGCACGATCTCGATGTCGGTGTTGCCCGGCGTGTCCATGGTGGCAATGATGCGACCCAGGCGTTGCAGGTTCTCGGCGTAATCGGTGATCACCAGGCTGTTATTGCCTGGGTTGGCATTGATGGTGTTGTTCGGGCTGATCAGAGGTCGCAATACCGCGACCAAGTTGTTGGCGTTTTCGTGATTGAGGCGAAAGATCTGCGTGATGATCTGATCGCCACGCGTGCTGCTGGGGCCTACCGCAACTGCACCAGCTTGCAGCTTGGCGTCGGCTTCTGGCACCACTTTGAGCATGCCGGTGTTTTCCACCACCGTGAAGCCCAAGCCGCGCAAGGCGGCGAGGTAGTTCAAATAGGCTTCCCGCACGCTCAGCGGTTGTTCGCTGTAGAGAGTGATTTGCCCCTTGACGCGGGGGTCGATGATGAACTGCCGATCCAGCATCACGCCGATGGCGCGCGTTACCGCTTCGATGTCGGCGTTGACAAAATTCAAGGTCACTGGAGTGCCGGACTTCAGCGCCGGGCTGTGGGCGCGTTGGCTGGATACCTGCGGCAAGCCGTTCTGCGACAGGGCTGGCCCGCTCAGGACCGAGAGGGCCAGCACAGCGGCCAAAGTGGGGCTGACCTGCCGTGCAGGGCGCTCAATGTGTGGGCGCTTGTTCATGCTCATCCAATCGAAATGACGGAGCGCGCGCCTTGGCGCCGCCCGATGATATTCAGAAGATTGCTCAGGGCGGCTTCACGACCCGGGGCAGCGCTGGCTTCGCCCAAGAAGCGAGCCTTGCCCGCTGCGATCCGACCCTCGCCTGACAGCAGCAAGGCGCCGTCCAAGGTGCTTAAAGTCATTCTGCTGACGCCTGATTTGCTCGGATCGTTCGATTCGGGCGCCAGGCTGAAACGGTAGCTGCCCAAGGGCGCCAAGGTGCTGATGCGAGAGGACAGATTGATCAGATCCAGATCGAGTTGACCAAACTGGCGCCAACGGCCTTGCACCCATTCAAGCCGGAAATCGCGGGTCGCCAAGCGCAGCGAACCGCCCAGCTGCAAGGTGTTCCAGGGGGTGCCCAGACCCGCCAGCCAAGCGGCGGGATAACGTGCCAACCAATCGGCATGGCTGGACAGGCTGATCTCCACTCGGCCCAGGCCCGGCTTGATCAGCATTTGCAGCTCACCATTGATGCAGCAGTCTTGTGCGGCGCGCAGCTCCAAGCCCAGGCCCTTGAGCCCCATGGACCAGCGCAGCCGACCCGGCAATTGACTGGCATCGCGGCTGTCTGCGCCGCCGGTGAGCACCAGCACGCCGCTGCCATTCCAGATGCTGCCGCGAGTGTCGGTGATCAACAGATGGCCT
The DNA here is from genome assembly GCA_945952065.1 of uncultured Burkholderiales bacterium. GTDB lineage: Bacteria > Pseudomonadota > Gammaproteobacteria > Burkholderiales > Burkholderiaceae_C > Paucibacter_A. Next base: position 15,255 of record CAMFGY010000018.1, read on the forward strand.
TGGCTGGCGCTTGCCAGGCCACGTGCCAGCCAACTGGCTGGGGCGAATACCAGCAGTGCAAGCGAAGCGCCGATTACCGCGCCCGCCACGCTCCAGCGCATGGCGGCATTGTTGCGGCCCCGCCAGGCGGGCTCCATCTGCCGAGAGTCCTGCCATTGCGTCAGCCCGATTTCGGTCATGGGCGCGCCAACATCGGCGCGCTTGTCACGCTTGAACCAAGAGCGCAGCGAGTGAAAAGCCGTGCTCATGGGTTGACTCCATTCAAGCCCAAGACGATGGAACCGCTGTAGCCCTGAGGGCCGCGCTGCAATTTGGCTTCCAGGGGTTTGGCACGCGCAGCGCTGCGCACTTCACCCAGCCAGGCTTGCAGCGCCGGGGCGGAGACGCCGTTCAGATTCAGAATGGCCCGGTCGCCGCTCAGGCTCAGCTGAGCACCGGGGCCCAGGTGTTCGCTGGCCGCTTGCAACGCTTGGATCGCCAGAGCCGCCGGCACCGCAGGGGTGGCGCGCAGCTCGCGCACCTCTTGGGCCAAAGCCTGCATGTCTTGCAGCTGCGCTTCCAGCGTGGCCAATTGCTCTGGCGCTTGCCGCAGCGTGCGCATGCCGGGCTTGACCGCAATCAGCCAGATCAACAAGGCCCCCAGCACCCAGGCGACCAATTGCAGGGCCAGGCGCTCGCGCTCACCCAGGCTGTCCCATTGCAGCTTGGCTTGGGCCTTGAGGGCTTGCCATTGGGGCGTTTTGTTTGCGCTCATCATGAAGAATTGCCCTTGGCCTCAGGGCTTGCGTTGCGGGCCGCACGGCTGATGGTCAAGCTGCCCTCTTGGCTGTCGAGCTGCCAGCCCTCGCTGCGCAGCTGCGTGCGGAATTGTTGAATCTGAGCCTCGTTCCAGCCGTTGGCGCTGAGTCGCAGTCGACCGGGCTCGAAGTTCAGGGTCTCGACCGGGCCCCGTTCTGCGGGCCAGGCAATGGCCGCAGCCGCCAACAGGGTTTCAAGATCTTGATCGCTGGCTCGACCGGCGGCGGCACGCAAGAGGTCGGTTTCCCTTTGCATTTGGATGGGGGCATCGCGGATCGCGCGCACCTGCGGGAAGGCTTGCGTCAAGGTGCTGTCCAGCGCCAATCGGCGCGCCTTGAGGTGTTGGCTTTGCTGCCAAGCCAAGAGGTTCAAGCCGAGCAGATGGACCGCCGCCAAGCCGGCCAAGCCCCAACGGACGGGGCGCCAGTTGCGCCGCATCAAGCCGCGCAAGAAGTTGCGCAGCGCGCGCAGCCCCCGCGTGCGCGGCGCCAGTTCAAACTGACGCAGGTTCCAAGGGCCTTCGGCCGCGGCGAGGGCGCGCTGCTGCGGGGTGCGAATCTGTACCGAGGTGCCGAGCCAGCGTTCGGCCTGAGCCGCCACGGCGGGGGCGGCCGTCCATTGGCTCAGCTGCACCAGGGCGGCGGGAAAGAGTTGGCGCGGCAGGCTGCCATTGACCGGCAGGCTGGTCACGCCCTCGGGGTGGCTCCAGCGCAAGCCCATGGGATTGGTCTCCACGCCGGTTTCGTAAAAATGTCCACGCGGCGGCGCATCGGGCCAACTCATGGGGGCGATGCGGTCCACAAAGACTTGCGCGCTCTCCAGTTCATTCAAGTGCTGCTGCAGCCAGGCACGCGAGGTGATGGCCACCCAGGCGGTGTCGCCGCCGACCGCTTCGGGCTCGACGGCAAAGTGCAGGCCCTCGGGGTCTTCCAGCAAGCTGTCTTCCAACATGCCAGCCAGGGCGGAGCGCATTTGACGGCCGGCGCGCGGCAGAGTAATGCGTTGCCAGGCGACGTCCGACTCCGCCGCGATCGCGACCACCTGGTCGGCATGCGGCAACTTGGCCGCGACCCGGCTGCCTTGCGATTGAATGTTCACGCCGTCGTTGCTGAGCACATAGTCGTACTCACGCCCACCCGCGCCGCTGCCCAGGCCCTCCAGCGATGGCGCAGCGCGATCTTGGGCCTGCAAGCGGCCGCGTGCGGGCAAAAACAGAAGCAGAGTACTCATGACGGTGTGGGTTGCTGGCGCATTCTAGGAGGCTGGCAAGGGCTCAGTGTTCTGAAATCAATCACTTAGGACAGTTATTTGCAGCGCTTTCACAGCAGCGGTTTGCGACTCAGGGCTTGGCTTCGGCGCCAGCGCTGACGCGCTGGCGGTCCAGCACCACCATGTCACGCCCACGTCTTTGGATCAGCGAACGCTCTTCCAGCACCCGTTCCTCGAGCCGCAACCGTCCTTTGACGATGAAAAATGAGGAGGTGGTGGCGGCTCGATCGGCGCTCAGCACCACATTGGAGGGGAAGTAGGCCGCGGCGTCTTGAACCGTTTTCAAGGGATTGGCCTGACGGGCTTGCACCAGACGTTCCGCTGAGGCCAGATCCATATTGTCAAAAAGGGCGGCAATCACATCGCGAGGCGCTGTGTTCAAATTTACCGGGGTCGGGGCTGGCAGCAGAATCAGCAGCGGGCGGAGGCGCTCCACCGTATCGCTGCTCAGGCCCAGCCAGGTCATTTGGTCCAAGGTTTTGGGCTGCAAGGGCGTTTGGCTCTTGTCGCTGTCGGCGCTTTGGGCCACAACAACTGCCCCCCCATTCGGGCCGCTGGCACTGGTTTGCGCCGAGGAAGGCACTTCAAAAGCGGCGCGCAATTGCTTGATGATCAAGTCTGCCGTGCCTGGCGGCGCGGACACGCTGGTGCACAGCCTCTCCAGCACCCGTTTTTCCAGTGCGGGCAGCGGCCCCGCGCTCAGCAGATTGCGCAGGTTGTAACGCCCTTGGGCATCTTCCAGGCTGCCGGAGAGAAAGGCCTCCGGGCCATCTTCGGCATTGCTTTTCTCGGCTGCCAAAAAGGTCGACAAACGCGCTTCCGCCAGAGGGACGGCCCAGACTTCTCCCAAATGGTCCATGGCTGGCTCGCCACGCGCGAGCACACGTTGGTTTTCGATGGCGTCTTCTCGCAGAATCAAACGGGCCCAATCGAGCGAGCCTTGCAAAATCCAAGCTGCTTGGGCGCGGGCCCGTTCCGCCGCCTCGATCTGTACCGCTCGGTATTGCCGCCAGACCATGGCCGAAGCCAAACTGGCCACCAAGGTGACGATGATCATGGCCGTTAGCAATGCGGCGCCCGATTGTTCCTGCGCCTTCGCCGAGCTCGCGGTGCGCCAGTCGCGTTTCATGTTTGCCAAGCCTCGCATCATGGGGCCGCAACCAGTTCGACCTGGCGTGTGATTGCGCCATTGAAGCCACTGCTCGGTGCGAATTGCATCACCATGCGCACCCCGCTGGGCAAGGCTTGTCGCTGCTGAGCGTTGGCGGGGGCCGGGCCCGCCGCGGACGAGGCGGATGAGGCAGACGGTTGTGCCGCTTGCACATTGCCGGTGGACAAGCAATTGCTCCAGCTGTTGCCGCGGTAGCAATACAGCTGCCATGCGCTGATGCCTTCCAGCGCGCGCAGCTGGCCGCTGTCTTGTGGCAGCAGTTGGGCGGCGCGCTGAACATTTTCAGCCAGCGCCCCCGCCGTTTGCGCGGGCTTGCTCTCCCAGCGGTACAAGCTGCCTGCGCGCACGCTCCAACTGACCACTTGCAAGCCATGGACATGTTGGCGAATCAAGCGCAGGCTGGCGCCATCGAACACCAAGGCATCGGTGCTGCCGGGGTCTTGTACCGAGCGCAGGTCTTGTTCCCATTGGGCGATCACGGTTTGCAACCGTGCGCTTTGATCGATGTGGGTCTGCGCGACTTCGCGACTTTTCATTAGGGCGTCCAGGCCTCGCCAAGCCATGATTGACATGATGGACATCACGACCAGGGCCACCAGTACCTCGATCAAGGTAAAGCCGCGCAGCTCGCTTTGGGTGTGCCTGGGCATTTCAGAAGCGCCCCATGATGGTGGACAGCAGCAGTTGCTGCTGCCCTGCGTCGTTCAGCACGATGGCATCCACACGCCGGAAATTGGGGTTAGGGGTGGGGCGAACGGTGATGCGCCCGGCATAGCTGCGCCCGAATTGCTCGCAGCTGAAGTCCGAATCGCCAACGCCTGGAAATTGTTTGGACAGGCGCAATTCGGTCAGCTGGTTTTCTGCACACCACTGCGCCGCGCTGATTTGGCGCAGGCGATCGGCGTTGTCGCTGAGTGCACCCGCCGCTTTGATGCCTGCGGCAAGGGCAATGGCGACGATGGTCATCGCCACCAAGACCTCGATCAAGGTGAAGCCGGTCATGCGTGGGGCAGCGGGTTGGAGACGGGGTTTCATCAGGGCACCCCTGCAGCGGGCAGCACTTCGAAAGCAGACAACCCGTCCGTGCTCAACACCCGTTGTTGCTGGCCCAAACTGAGCTGCACTTTCTGCGCGCCAATCATCGGCTCCGGCCCCAAAATGATTTGGCGGGCTCCCACGATCTGTACGGCGACGGCCTCGCCCAGCCAGCGCTGGGGCAGGCGGATGCTGGCGGGCAATCCATTGAAACGGAACTGGTCCGGTCCATCGCCTTGCACCGGTTGCCAAGTGACGGCCAAGCCCGCGGCGCGGCTCTCGGCACGAGCGGTTTCAAACAAGGCGGCCAATCGCTCTGCTTCGCGTTCCAATTGCACCGAAGCCGGGTCGCGCAGCGACAAGCTGATCGTTGCCGTGGCGATGGCCAGCAAAGCCACCACCACCAGCAATTCGATCAGTGTGAAACCCCGGGGTCTGCGCAGGGCCACCGGCGCGGTCAGACCAAGCCTTTTATTGCCAGGAGCCAATGTCGGCGTCATTGCCTTCGCCTCCGGCGCGGCCGTCGGCGCCGAAGCTGTAGACGTCGATCTCACCCTTGATGCCAGGGTTGGCATATTGGTAGGGGTTCTTCCATGGGTCCATGGGCAGCTTTTCGATGTACGGCTTCCAATTCGGCGGCGGGGTGCCGGCTGTTGGCTTGCGTACCAGCGCGTCCAAACCCTGCTCTTGGCTGGGGTAGCGCTGATTGTCCAGCTTGTAGAGCTTGAGGGCCTGCATCAAGTTATTGACGTCGGTGCGGGCTGCAGTGATGCGGGCCTCATCGGCGCGGTCCAGCACATTGGGGACCACCAAGGCGGCCAGCACGCCGATGATGACCAGCACCACCAACAACTCAATCAGGGTGAAGCCGCGCGCCATCGCTCGGCGCAAGCCGGCGTGAGATGGCGAATTTGAAGAAGGCTGAACTTTTGTGAACATAAACCGTGGCGACCTTGTTGCAATAACTCCGCACCTCGTGGGTGGGGCGGCGCTTGAATCATAATCTCCCGATGCTTGCACGATTGTTTGCTTTTGTGGTGTGGGGCTTGCTGGGCTTGAGCGGCGGCTATTGGCTGATTCAGTTGCTGGCCAAGCCTTTGGCCACGCCCGCCCAGGCCATGCCCGCGGTAGAGCGGCAGAGCTTGCAAGCGGATCTGACCCGTTTGTTCGGTGTGGCTGCACCGGTGGCGGCCGAAGCTGCGCCGCCCGCAGAGAGTCGCTTCAAGCTCTTGGGGGTGGTTGCCCCCAAGGCTGGGCGCAGTGCACACCCGGGCGAGGGGCTGGCTTTGATTGCGGTCGATGGGGTGGCCCGCACCGTTCGGGTTGGGGCCTTGGTCGAAGGCAATTTGCGCCTGCTGAAAGTGGATGGGCGTTCGGCCAGTTTGGGTGAAGCCGGCGTCATTAGTGTTACTTTGCAAATGACAGAGCCCGCGCCGGCCGCCACCGGTGCTTTGCCGCCGGCACAGGCCTCGCCGGTGGTGTTGGGCGGCGCACCGCCGGTGCAACCTTTGCTGTTGCCGCCCCAGCAGCCGCCTGCGGGCCAAGATGCCCCTTATGGCAACACGCCGGCGGCGGTTCCTTTGACCGATCCAGCGGGCCCACCTGCGCGCTGAGCGCGGCTGCGACTCAGAGCGCGCGGGCCGGCAAGCTGTGGCTGGCCTGGGGTTCGGCTGGAGCCGGGCTGATGGTGTTGGTGCTGACACCCGGTTCGCTGGGTTCTTGCAAATCGGTCAGCAATGCGGCGGCGCTTCGGATCATGGGCCAGGCCAAGGCGGCGCCGGTGCCGTCCACGCTGTCCATGCCCAACTCCAACAAAGCCGAGGCATGAAACAAGGCGAGGGCTTCGTCCAAACCACGGTGCACATGGCTGCGGCAAAAGACGGCGTAATCGGTGACTGGGGTGGCAATCCGCGCGGCAATCTTGAGCGCGGCGCAGGCGCTGATGCCATCGACAATGATCAGATGACGTTTGGAAGCCGATACCAACATGGCGCCCACCATCACCGCGATTTCAAAGCCGCCAAAGGCCGCCAAGACCTCCATGGGATCTTGCACCTCGCGATGCCGGGCCTGAGCGCCTTGCAGCACGGCCAGCAAATGGGCCAATTCGTCCTGCCGCATGTCAGGGCCGGAGATCACAAAGTCCCGTACGGGCATATTCATCAAGCGGGACAGCACCAAGGCAGCACTCTCCGCTGAGCCTTGGCCCATCCCGGCGCAGGCCAAGACATTGCCGGCCAGTTTGTCGGCGATTTCCATGCCAACTCGCACGCCCGCATGGGCTTGCTCCAGACTCATGGCTGGGCCAACCCGGGCATTGCGTGTGCCATGCGCAATTTTGCGCGAGAGCAGTTTGGCATGGGGGTTGAGCGTTTCAGCAATGCCGCAGTCCACCACAGCCAGTTGCAGCCCCTGGATGCGCGCGAACACCGACACCGGCAAACGGTTTTGCAGCGCGAGCTGGGCTTGCTCGCGGGTGCTGCGGCCCCACTGATGGCCAATGCTGTCGACCACCAGGCCATGGTCGGCGGCGAACAGGGCCAAGACCGGGTCGCGAAAACGCGGCGTCAAAGTGTTTTGCACAAGCCCCAATCGCACCGCCAAGGGCTCCAATTCACCGAGCCCGCCGGCAATCGCCGCATGGCGATCGACGCGATCCCGCAGCGCTTTTTCAAGCTCGGGATTGGCCGTCGGCGAGATCAGGGACTGTTGCAGCGACATGGTGGCGAAAGCGGGCGCGATTCGAGGTGCAAAAACAGGGGCGAAGCTGGGATGCGGCGAAGCCGCTATTGTGGATTCACAGTCTCACAACGCCCATCCGCAAATGCCCTTTTGCTAAGGATGAGGGCCTGTGGCCCAGCTCTCAACGCAGGAAGAGTTGGTAGACCGGATTGTGGGTTTCGTCCTCAAAGGGGTAGTTCAGCGATGCCAGGAAGTCCCGCAAGGCCGCGCTGTCGCCGCGTGGCACCTGGATGCCCACCAGAATGCGCCCATAGTCGCCCCCTTGGTTGCGGTAGTGGAACAGGCTGATGTTCCAATCGGGGTGCATCGAAGAAAGGAACTTCATCAACGCCCCGGGGCGCTCCGGGAAGATGAAGCGATAGAGCCGCTCGTCGCGCGCCAACTCGGAGCGGCCCCCGACCATGTGTCGAATATGCTGTTTGGCCAACTCGTTGTCGGTCAAATCCACGGTTTCGAAGCCTTGTTTGACAAAGGCTTTGGCCAGTTTGAGTGACTCCTCGCGCTTTTGGGTTGCCACGCCGACAAACACATGCGCTTTGTCTGCGTCTGAGATCCGGTAATTGAACTCGGTTACATTGCGCGGCCCCAGCATCTCGCAAAAGCGCTTGAAGCTGCCGCGCTCTTCGGGAATGGTGATCGCAAACAAGGCTTCGCGGTGTTCGCCCACCTCGGCCCGCTCAGCCACAAAGCGCAGCCGATCAAAATTCATATTGGCGCCGCAAGTGATGGCGACAAAGGTCTGGCCTTTGCAGCCATGCTCCGCCACATATTGCTTGACCGCCGCCACGCCCAGGCCGCCCGCCGGCTCCAGAATGCTGCGGGTGTCTTCGAACACATCTTTGATGGCGGCACAGACTGCGTCGGTGTCGACCAGCACAAAGTCGTCCACCAATTGCCGGGTGATGCGAAACGTCTCCTCGCCCACCAGTTTCACCGCGGTGCCATCGGAGAACAGGCCCACATCATTGAGCTGAACCCGCTTGCCCGCTCGCACCGAGCGCACCATGGCGTCCGAGTCGCGGGTTTGCACGCCAATCACCTTGATCTCGGGGCGTACAGCCTTGATGTAAGCCGCAACCCCAGAGATCAAGCCCCCGCCGCCAATGGCGCAAAAGATCGCGTCGATGGGGCCTTGGTGTTGGCGCAAGATCTCCATGGCGATGGTGCCCTGGCCGGCAATCACATCGGGGTCGTCAAAGGGGTGGACAAAGGTCAGGCCCTGGGCTTGCTCCAATTCCAGGGCGTGAGCGTAGGCGTCGGAATAGCTTTCGCCGTGCAGCACCACTTCGCCGCCGAGCGCATGGACGCCGTCGACTTTCAGCTTGGGGGTGGTGGCTGGCATCACAATGACCGCCCGGCAGCCCATTTTTTTGGCGGAGAAGGCGACGCCTTGCGCGTGGTTGCCGGCTGATGCGCAAATCACGCCGCGCGCCAACTGGTCTGCGCTCAGTTGCGCCATCTTGTTGTAAGCGCCACGCAGTTTGAAGCTGAAGACGGCCTGCTCATCCTCGCGTTTGAGCCAAACCTTGTTGCCCAGACGTTTGGAGAGGCTTTTGGCCTGCGTCAGCGAGGTTTCTTTTGCCGCTTCATAAACGCGTGCATTCAGAATCTTTTGCAGATAGCTGTTGTCGCTGGGAATGAGGGCGGGCCGCTGCGCTTGCTTGCTTGGGGTGTCGACCTTGTTTTTCTTTGCTCGAGCGGGGCCAGCCATGAAATCTCCAGTGCCAATCTATTGCAGCGCAACATGATAAGCGAGCGCTTTGCCAATCATGGGGGCAGCCCTCAAGCGCCTGGATTGGCGATCAAAAAACCAAAAAAAAAGCCCAAGCTTTTGCAAGCTCGGGCTGAATCCACCATGGAGGCGGTGGAGGAGACAAACGGTGCGGGTCAAAACAAAGGAATTGCCCAAGGGCTGAACTTTTGAATTGATTCGCTTGGGTAGAATTTTAGCTTCAAGTTATGCTGCACCGCAATAAATTTACGGTGAATTGGGTAGTACCCCCTAAGAGGGGGAATGGCGTGTTTTTTAGGAGTAAGACCGCATGGAATGCACGATCAATTGGATGGGCGCCCAAGGCATGGCTTTTGTTGCCGAGACCGGCAGTGGGCATCTGTTGACCATGGACGGGGCGCCCGATGGCGGGGGCCACAATCTGGCGCCTCGACCGATGGAAACCGTGCTGGCCGGTACCGGCGCCTGCACGGCCTATGACGTGGTGCTGATCTTGAAGCGGGGTCGACATGATGTGCGCGGCTGTCAGGTCAAATTGAGTGCCGAACGGGCGCAGGTGGAGCCCAAGGTGTTCACCGCGATCAATATGCACTTCATCGTCACCGGCAAGGGATTGAAGCAGGAAGTGGTGGAGCGGGCGGTCGCCTTGTCGCATGAGAAATACTGCTCGGCCAGCATCATGCTCGGCAAAACGGCAGTGATCACCACCTCGGTGGAATTGGTCGAGGGCTGAGGCCTTCTGGGCCATCAACAGCGCCTGAGAGAAGGGGCTCGAGCGCTGGGTCTGGGCTCAGATGTAATGGGCTGTTTGCGTCATCAATTTGGCGCTCAGGCGCATCATGGTCTTGGCGACTGAGGGCAGGGCCTGCGCGCCAGCGGCCTGGGCTTCATCGGCATGGCGCGCCTCTTCCAGTTTCATTTGGCTGACGATGGCACGGGAATCCTGGTCGGCCTCGGGCAGGCGATCCAAGTGGGAGGCCAAATGCTGTTCCACCTGCCGCTCAGTTTCGACCACAAAGCCCAGGCTGTAGCGGTCACCCGCCAGAGCGGCAAGACTGCCAATTGCAAAGGCGCCGCCATACCAAAGCGGGGTGACGTGGCTGATGCGTCCGCCCAGTTCATCGATGCGTTTTCGGGTCCAGGCCAAATGATCGATCTCCTCTTTGGCGGCCTGTTCAAAGTGTTTGCGCAAAGCAGGGTCGCGTGTCATCAACGCTTGCGATTGATACAAGGCCTGGGCGCACACCTCACCCACATGATTCACCCGCATCAGGGCCGCGGACAGCTGCTTTTGCGCCTGACTGAGCGAAGCCCTGTCTGCCTCACCCGCTTCAGTTGCCTTGGCTTCCGGGGTTGGGCGGCTTGCAGGCGGGGTCGCGAAACTGGTGCGTAAACCGTGGTCGATGCTGGCGAGCAAGCGGTCCAAGCGGGACAGGGGTGGGAGGGACATCGGGCTGAAGATAAAGGCTGTGCTGGACTCAGCAGGACGCGCAGTTTAGTCAAGAACCGAGGGAGGTCGGGGGGGGGCGGTGGCGTCAGTTGAACGGTCCCCCAAGCGTGCAGACCTGGGCGCAGTTTCGAGCGCAAGTCTGGGCGCGGACTTGGGCACAGGAGGCGCGCCGCAGGGGTGTCGTGTGCCGGGCGCTTTGTGAACTATTTATGTTGCGCCGTTTTCGTTGTGTGTCAACAACGCAAACCCTGATTTATTTGCGCCTGTCTCGCAAAAGCCGCTTTCGTCTGGTGCAATACGGCAACTTCCACTGAGGGGGTTGGCCCGATGGGCCCCGCAAGGGGTTTGCTGATTGGGACCTCGTTGAATTTTTAGGAGTATCGAATGAAAAAATCTATTGTTGCACTGGCCGTTCTCGGCTCGTTTGCTGGCGTTGCTGCTGCTCAATCGTCGGTGACCCTGTTCGGCGTGGTCGATGCTGCTGCTCGTTACACCGAAGCCAATGGCAAGCATGTTTACAGCCTGGCTTCCGGCGGCAACGCCACCAGCCGTCTGGGCGTGCGTGGTGTTGAAGACCTGGGTGGCGGCCTGAAGGCTGGCTTCTGGCTGGAAAGCCAAGTGAACGTGGACAACGGTTCCTCCGACTCCACTCGTTTCTGGAACCGCCGCGCGACCGTCAGCCTGACCTCGGACAGCATGGGCGAAGTGCGCCTGGGCCGTTTCAAGACTTCTGTGCGTCTGCAGATCGAAGACTTCGATCCGACCGCCACGACCGGTCTGGGTGCCACGACCAACATCTACAGCGCTCTGACCAGCGGCGTGGACATGAGCCGTCGTGACAACCAAGTCACTTACACCCTGCCTTCGAACCTGGGTGGTTTCTACGGTTCCGTGGACGTGTCGGCCGGTGAAGGCACCAGCGCCATGAACAAGGACATCGGTGGCCGCGTGGGCTACAAGGCCGGTGCTTTCAATGTGGGCGTGGCTTACTCTGAGTCTGGTGATACCGACAAGTACAAGCTGCTGAGCGTTGGCGGTACTTACGACTTCGGCTTCATGAAGGCCTTCGCCACTTACTCGAACACCAAGTTCAAGGACCACGGCCAAGACATCTACAACGTGTCGGTTACCGCACCGGTGTTCGGTTCGGGTGTTGTCTGGGGTGGCGTGACTTACGCCAAGTACGACCAAGGTTCGAACAAGACTCGTTTGGCTGGTTTGGGTAACGCAGGCCAAGTGGCTCTGGGCTACATCCACAATCTGTCGAAGCGTACCGCCCTGTACTCGACCGTCTCTTACCTGGAGAACGGCGACGGCGCTGCATTCTCGCTGAACGGCAACAGCCCGGCAGTCGCGACCAGCGGCCGCTTTGGCGGCGTCGACTTCGGCGTGCGTCACAGCTTCTAATCCAAGCTTTGGCTGGCTGGGCTTTCGGGCTCAGCAACCCATCGAAAGCCACCTTCGGGTGGCTTTTTTTTCGGCGCTTCAGTGAGGCCTGCGGGTTCAGTTTTTCTCGGAGCCGTTTGAAGTCCGCTGGCTGGAGAAGACCGGAGCCCAAGTCGATTGGAGTGTTGTCTCATGAGTTGTTTTCGACCATCTATATGGCTTGCGTCCCTGTGCGTGCTTGCCTTGACGGCCTGTGCGGTGGCACCGGGGTCTGCGCCGAGTGGCCTCCCTGCAGAGAACCTCGCCCTGCCTCAAGCTTTGGCGGGTTGGACGGTGCGCCCCTTGCCGGGCAAACGGCTGACTCAGTACTCGCTGGATGAGCGAGGCGGCAAAGCCTGTGTCTTGGCGCGGGCGGCACAGTCGGTCAGCTTGCTGCGACGCAGCCTGGATATTGATGCCACGCAGCTGGACCGAATTCAATTCGACTGGTGGATTCAGGGGCTGGAGCCGCAATCCACGGTGACCAGCCCCGATACCGACGACGCGCCCGCCCGCGTCGTGCTGGGCTTTGCGGGGGACGAAAGCAAGCTGTCGATGCGCAATCGAATGCAATTTGAATTGGCGCAGACGCTCACCGGAGAATTGCCGCCTTATGCGACTCTGATGTATGTCTGGGATGCCAAGGCCGATGCGGAAACCCTGGTGATCAGCGCTCGCAGCGACCGAATTCGAAAAATCGTGGTGGGTCGTGGCGCCCAAAGTAAAGGGGCGTGGTTGCGCATACAGCGTGATGTGCGCACCGATTTTCAAAAGGCCTTTGGTGAAGCGCCCGGGCGTTTGGTGTCCATGGCAATGATGACGGACGGTGACAACACCGCCAGTCGCGCCTCGGCTTGCTATGGCAGCATCGTTTTGAAGGATGCTGCAGGTCAGGCGATGGCGGGCAGCTTGCAGCTTTGATTGATGCAGCCAGCGGCGCCTCTGGGGCACTCAGGGCTTACCCGTTTGTCGGCGCATCGGGTCTTGGTCATCATGTCGCACTGTTTTGGTGGGCTTGCTTTGCCTGCTGAGGCGCAATCCCTCTGATCTCGTGGCAGCCCTAGGTTGGCGTCGTTTCCGGGGTGGCTAACGTTTGAACTGCTCATGCTAGTTTTTATTCTTCGACGCCTGGCTCAAGCGCTGATCGTGATGCTCACGGTGGCCTTCATGGCCTTCATGTTGTTCCAGTACGTGGGCGACCCGGTGACCAATTTGTTGGGTCAAGACGCCACTGAGGAGCAGCGCATTGCCCTGCGTCATGACTTGGGTTTGGATGCCCCCTTTCCCGTGCAGTTTGCGCGTTTTGTGTCAAACGCCGCTCAAGGGGAGTTTGGCCTGAGCTTGCGGCAAGGGCGCAAAGTTTCCACTTTGATTGTGGAGCGTTTGCCGGCAACGCTGGAGCTTTCTCTTGTGGCTGGCCTGATAGCTCTGAGCGTGGGCATTCCTTTGGGGGTTTATGCGGCCTTGAGGCGGGGGCGGGCCAGTTCTCAGTTTTTGATGATGCTGTCCTTGTTGGGGGTGTCGCTGCCGACCTTTTTGATTGGTATCTTGCTGATACTGATCTTCGCGGTGTGGCTCAAATGGCTGCCTAGCTTTGGTCGCGGTGATGTGGTGGCGTTTGGCAGCTGGACGACCGGCCTGCTTTCGGCGGATGGTTTGCGCCACATCTTGTTGCCGGCCATCACGCTGTCGGTGTTCCAACTGACGCTCATCATGCGTTTGGTGCGCGCGGAAATGCTGGAAGTCTTGCGCACCGATTACATCAAGTTCGCCAGAGCGCGGGGCCTGAGCAACCGGGCCGTCTATTTTGGGCATGCACTCAAAAACACCCTGGTGCCCGTGATCACCATCACGGGCTTGCAGCTGGGCTCCTTGATTGCGTTTGCCATCATCACGGAGACCGTGTTCCAGTGGCCGGGCATGGGCCTGCTTTTCATTCAAGCGGTGCAGTTTGCTGATATCCCGGTGATGGCGGCGTATCTTTGCCTGATCTCCTTCATCTTCGTCACCATCAATTTATTGGTGGACCTGCTTTACTTTGCTGTGGACCCGCGCTTGCGTGTGGAAGGCAAAGCCCATTGAAGTGACTCGACCCCGTTTTCCTGAGACCCTGATTGATGAGTTCAACATCGAGTTCAAGCCCGGCGCCCGGAGCCATTGCCAGATTTCTGGATGGCGACGTCTGGCATTCTTTTCGCTCCTCGCCGGTCGCGATTCTGGCGGCGGTGATCGCCTTGGTTTGTGTGTTTTGTGCCGTGTTTGCCGACTGGGTGGCGCCTCACAATCCCTTTGATCTGGCCTCGCTGGAGTTGATGGATTCACGCCTGCCGCCCGCCTGGATGGAAGGGGGCCGCGCCAAATACCTCTTGGGCACCGATGATCAGGGCCGCGATATCTTGTCCGCCCTGATGTATGGCGCGCGCATCTCTTTGTTCGTGGGCCTGGCCTCGGTCCTTTTGTCGATGTTGATGGGCGTGGGTCTGGGCCTGCTCGCCGGCTTTGTTGGGGGCAAGGTGGATGCGTTCATCATGCGGGTCTGCGATGTGATGCTGTCCTTCCCGTCGATTCTGGTGGCCTTGTTGATCGACGGCGTAGGCCGGGCCATCTTTCCTAACGCGCATGACGCACTGGCTTTTTTGGTGCTCATCTTGGCGATTTCATTGACCGGCTGGGTGCAGTACGCCCGTACCGTGCGCGGCTCCACCCTGGTGGAGCGCAACAAGGAGTATGTGCAGGCCGCGCGGGTCATCGGCGTTTCGTCTTCGCGCATCATGCGCAAGCATGTGTTGCCCAATGTTTTGGGCCCGGTCTTGGTGCTGGCCACCATTCAAGTGGCCGCCGCCATCATCACCGAGGCCACCTTGTCCTTTTTGGGTGTGGGTGTGCCGCCCACCAGTCCCTCGCTGGGCACTTTGATCCGGGTCGGCAACGACTTTTTGTTCTCAGGCGAATGGTGGATCACCATCTGGCCTGGCGTCATGCTGGTGCTGATCGCTTTGAGCGTCAATCTGCTGGGCGATTGGCTGCGCGATGCCCTCAATCCTCGCCTGCGCTAACGCAGCCGCGAGCAGGACAAGACCATGAGCACCATTCCCTTGCTTCAAGTTCGCCATTTGCGGGTTGAATTCCCGACCCGGCGCGGCACTTTGCTGGCGCTGGATGACATCAATTTCGACATCGCGCCCGGTGAAATCTTGGGCGTGGTGGGCGAGTCCGGTGCCGGTAAGTCGCTGACCGGTGCCGCTATCATTGGTTTGTTGGACCCGCCCGGGCGCATTGCCGGTGGTGAAATCTTGCTCGAAGGCCAGCGCATCGATCACTTGCCCTATGAGCAGATGCGCAAGATTCGCGGCCGCAAGATCGGCGCCATCTTTCAAGACCCACTGACCTCACTGAACCCGCTGTACACCGTGGGGCGCCAGTTGGTCGAAACCATCACCACGCACCTGGGTTTGACGGAGTTGCAAGCCCGCAAGCGCGCGATTGAGTTGCTGGAGCAAACCGGTATTCCTGCAGCTGCGCAGCGCATCGACCAATACCCGCATCAGTTCTCGGGCGGCATGCGCCAGCGGGTGGTGATTGCCTTGGCCTTGGCGGCTGAGCCCAAGCTGATCGTGGCGGATGAGCCGACCACTGCCTTGGATGTCTCCATCCAAGCGCAGATCATTGCGCTGCTCAAGCGGGTCTGCAAAGAGCAGGGGGCGGCCGTGATGTTGGTGACCCATGATATGGGCGTGATTGCTGAGACCTGCGACCGCGTCGCAGTGCTTTACGCGGGCCGTGTGGCCGAGATCGGTCAGGTGCAGGAAGTGATCCACCACCCCGCCCACCCTTACACCCGTGGCTTGATGGGTTCAATCCCCGCCATGGATGAAGACCGCGAACGCCTGCTCCAAATTGACGGCGCCATGCCCCGATTGAATGCCATCCCTCAGGGCTGCGCTTTCAATCCGCGTTGCCCTCAGGCTTTTGATCGCTGCCGCAGCCAGCGGCCTGAACTGCTGGCGGCGGCCAACACACAAGCAGCCTGCTGGTTGCATGCTGAAGGCGCTCGCAGCAGCATGGAGGCCGCAAGATGAGCCGCCCTTTGTTGGAAGTTCAAGACCTGGCCAAGACCTTTGATGTCTCTCCGCCTTGGTTGAACCGTGTGATCGAGCGCAAACCCAAGCAGTTTGTGCATGCGGTGGATGGCGTCAGCTTCTCGATTGCCAAGGGACGCACCCTGGCCTTGGTCGGCGAGTCGGGTTGCGGCAAGAGTACGGTGGCGCGCTTGTTGGTTGGCCTTTACGAGCCCACGCGCGGCGCCGTTCGCTTCGATGGTGAGGACATTGCCAAGACCCTGGGCTCCAGCGGGGCCTTGGCCTTGCGACGGCGCATGCAGATGATTTTTCAAGACCCGTATGCGTCTTTGAATCCGCGCTGGAAAGTGCAAGACATCGTGGCTGAGCCCTTGCGAGAGCATGGTTTGCTGTCCGGCTTGGAGCAGCAGCGCGAACGGGTGGGGGAGTTGTTGCGCTCGGTGGGCTTGTCGCCCGTGGATCGCGACAAGTTCCCGCATCAATTCTCGGGCGGGCAACGGCAGCGCATCTCGATTGCGCGCGCGCTGGCGACACAGCCGGAATTTTTGGTCTGTGATGAGCCAACTTCGGCGCTGGATGTTTCGGTGCAGGCCCAGGTGCTCAACATCATGAAGGACCAGCAGCGCGACAAGGGCCTGACCTATTTGTTCATCTCGCACAATCTGGCGGTGGTGCGCCATGTGTCCGATCAGGTGGGCGTGATGTACCTGGGGCGCTTGGTGGAACTCGCTGACAAGGCGCAGCTGTTCGAGCAACCCCGCCATCCCTACACCCGCATGCTGTTGGATGCGATTCCCGACATTCACATGACGGGCCGGTCGCGCACTCCGGTGCAAGGGGAGGTGCCCAATCCGCTCAATCCGCCCAGTGGTTGCAGCTTTCATCCGCGCTGCCCCAAGGCCAACGCGCGTTGCAAGGTCGAGCGGCCGCAGATGCTGCAGTTTCAGGGCATCCAGGTGGCTTGCCATGCCGTGGAAGAAGGGCGCAGCTGAGGCAAGCCAGCAGCCCTTGATGCCCTTGATCGATCTGCTTGATGCGCTCAGTTCAGGGCTTGGTGCCCGAGGCTGCAGCAGCGGGCGGTTTGGCTGTTTCGGCCTGAGCCGCTTTCGACAGGGTCAGCGGACCCTTTTGGCCGCAGCCGGCACTCGCCAGCATCAGTGCGAGGCCTGCAAGCAGAACCGCTGCTCTTGACCCTTGGCTTTGTGCGGTCGCGAGCGCAGTTGCGCCGACGCGACCTACACTTGCGGCCTGCGTGAGGCAATCGCGCTTGGCATTTTGTTTCTTCATCATTGCGGAAGTTTATCGTCCATGTCCTCCCCAACGCCGGCTCCTGCAGCCACGCCCCTTTCTGACGCGGAATACCTTGCCAAGGCGCGTGCTTTGTTGGATCAGATCGAGGCTCGTGTCGACGCATGGTTGGATGCCGATGTGGTGGACATCGACAGCCATCGCAGCGGTGGGCTGTTGGAGCTGAGCATGCCGGGCGGCAGCAAAATCATCATCAACACCCAGCCGCCGCTGCAAGAAATCTGGCTGGCGGCTCGGGCCGGGGGTTATCACTTTCGCTATGTGGACGGACGCTGGCTGGACACCCGCAGCAGCGCCGAATTCCTGCAACTGTTGTCCGAACAAGCCAGCGCGCAGGCCGGCTTGGCGCTGAACTTCAGCGCTTGAAGAGATCCATGATGCTCTTCTTCTCGTCCGGGCTGGCGGCCTGCGGCAGGGCGGCCTCGTCCTGACTCAGTTCACGCACCCCATCTTTGCCGGAATACTCGTCGTAGTACCACTCGTTGTTGATGCGCACGATGCCCTCGGGTGCGCTGGGTTCTGACACTGCCACATTGCGCAGCGCAAAGCCCATGTACTCGATCCACACCGGCAGAGACAAACCGCCCCCGGTCTCGCGGTCTCCCAGCTTTCTGGGCTGGTCATAGCCGATCCAGACCACCGCAACCACTTCTTGCTGGTAGCCTGCGAACCATGCGTCCATCGAGTCGTTGGTCGTGCCGGTCTTGCCGTAAATGTCCGGGCGTTTGAGTAGCGCCTGCGCTTTGGCGGCTGTGCCGCTGCGGGTGACTTCTTGCAGCAAACTGGTCATCATGAAGGCGTTGCGGGCCTCAATCACCCGAGATTCTTCACCCGCCAGGGTCTGCGGGGCCTCGTAGAGAACCCGGCCTTTGTTGTCGGTCAGTTTGGCAATCAACTGCGGCGTGACCCGCAGGCCGCCATTGGCAAACACCGCATAGCCCTGGGCCATTTGCATCGGCGTGACCGAGCCTGCGCCCAGCGCCATGGTCAGGTAGGCCGGGTGTTTTTCAGCCTCGAAGCCAAAACGGGTCAACCAGTCCTGGGCGTAATGCACGCCAATGGAATTCAGCACCCGGATCGACACCATGTTCTTGGAGCGCGCCAGAGCACGGCGCAGGGGCATCGGGCCTTCAAATGTGCCGTCATAGTTCTTTGGCTCCCAGGGCTGGCTGCCGGTGCTGGAGGCATTGAAGAACAAGGGCCCGTCGTTCACCACCGTGCTGGGGGTGAAGCCTTTTTCCAAAGCGGCCGAGTAGATGAAGGGCTTGAAGCTGGAGCCAGGTTGGCGCCAAGCCTGGGTGACATGGTTGAACTTGTTTTTGGCGTAGTCAAAACCGCCCACCAGCGCACGAATCTGCCCGTTGCGCGGATCCATGGACACAAAAGCGCCTTCCACCTCGGGCAGTTGGGTGATGGTCCATTCGTCTTTGTTGGCGCGTGCGCTCTTGATGACGCGGATGATGGCGCCGCGCCGAATGCGCGTTTTGGGGTTGCCCTTGTCTGACAGCCCCGAGGTGGCGGGTTTCAGGCCTTCGCCACTGAGCGTCAGCGTTTCGCCACTTTGCAGGGCGGCCACAACCTTGCGCGGGTCGGCTTCCAAGACCACGGCGGCCAGCAATTCGTCATTGGCCGGGTGGTCCGCCAGGGCTTCAGCGACCCGGGCGTCCAGGTCTTTTTGCGTTGCGGGCAGGTCAATATAAGCCTCGGGGCCACGGTAGACCTGGCGGCGCTCATAGTCCATGATGCCGCGTCGCAAGGCGCGATAGGCGGCGTTTTGTTCGTCGGCCTTCAGGGTCAGGTAGACGTTCAGGCCGCGGGTGTAGGCTTCATCGCCATACTGATTGAAGATCAGTTGTCGAGCGGCCTCGGCCACGAATTCCGCATGCGAGGGTGTCTCGCTCATTTGTCGGTAACGCAGCACTTCGGCCTTGGCGGCGTCGCGCTGCTCGGGCGTGATGAAGCCGTTTTCCAGCATGCGCTCGATGATGTATTGCTGGCGGATATTGGCGCGGCGCGGGTTGTTGATCGGGTTGTAGGCCGAAGGCGCTTTGGGCAGGCCGGCCAGCATGGCGGCCTCGGCAATCGAGATATTGCGCAGCGGCTTGCCGAAATAGACTTCGCTGGCCGCCGCGAAGCCGTAGGCCCGGTGCCCCAGAAAGATCTGGTTCATATAGATCTCGAGAATTTGCTCCTTGCTCAGCGCGTTCTCGATCTTCAGGGCCAGCAAGATTTCATAAATCTTGCGGGTCAGCGTCTTTTCGGTCGACAAATAGAAATTGCGGGCCACCTGCATGGTGATGGTGGAGGCCCCTTGGCTGCGCGATTCGCCCACATTGGCCAAGCCGGCACGGATCACGCCCAGGTAGTCCACGCCACCATGCTGATAAAAGCGCGCATCCTCAATGGCCAGCACCGCGTCTTGCATGACCTTGGGGATTTCTTTGATGTTCAGGTAGTTGCGGCGTTCCTCACCGAACTCGCCGAGCAATTGCCCATCATTCGATAGCACCCGCATCGGCAGCTTGGGCCGGTAGTCGGTCAGGCCGCTGATATCGGGCAGATTGGGGTAGGCCATGGCCAGCGCCAGGGCGACCAGCAGCAGCACCGAAACCAGGCCGGCCAAGCTCAGCCCAAGCAGCCAGCTCAGGGACTTGGCCACCCAGCCGAGGGCGGTTTTTTGCGTTTCGGGGCGGGACTCGGTATTGGAGTTCCGAGGGACTTTCTTTTTGGCTTCGCTCATGGGCCTCCGCTGGGGTCGGGGGATTATAGAAAGCTCTTCAAGCCGGCCGGCTTTCAACTTGGCCGCCACAGCTTCGGGCTGAAGTCGGAAATGCGGTGTTTTTCCGGCCTTTGCTCGCGCGCGGCGCCGTGTATGTTTCGCAACGTGGTGTTACCGGCTGTGACCTTGTTTCCTTAGGGGAGCAAGGGCTTTGCTGCTAGCATTCAAGTAACTTATTAACAGTCCGGCGGAAAAACGTTGGGGGATTCGCGTCGTGGGAATACTTGACGTACTGATGGGCCGAAAACATCCGCCCATGATTGGTTTGGATATCAGTTCGTCCAGCGTCAAATTGGTGGAGTTGGGCCAAACGGCCAATGGCGATATGGTGCTGGAACGTTTTGCCACCGAGCCTTTTGAGAAGGGTTGGATCACCGACGGCCAAATCGAGAAATTCGATGAAGTGGCCGATGCGGTGCGCCGCGTCGTGGCGCGCAGCGGCAGCCGCACGCGTGATGTGGTCTTGGCCATGCCGCAGTCCGCCGTGATCACCAAGAAAATCATGTTGCCGGCTGGGCTGCGGGACGAAGAGCTGGAAATCCAGGTCGAAGCCGAGGCCAATCAGTACATTCCTTTCTCTTTGGATGAAGTCAGCCTGGACTTTTGCGTGATTGGGCCCAGCCCAACGTCGGTGGGGGATGTGGAGGTCTTGATCGCGGCGTCGCGCAAAGACCGGGTGCAAGACCGCCAGGGTTTGGCCGAGGCGGCGGGCTTGCGGCCCGTCATTCTGGACATCGAGTCACATGCGTCGCGCATGGCCATGGGTCGCTTGATTGCCAACTTGCCCAATGAAGGCAAAGACGCTTTGGTGGCGCTGTTTGAAATCGGCGCCGACACCACCAGCCTGAAAGTGCTGCGCGATGATGAAATGCTGTACGACCGCGACCAAGCCTTTGGCGGCTCGCAGCTGACGCAGTTGATCTCACGCCAGTACGGGTTTTCTTTTGAAGAAGCCGAGCAGAAAAAACTCGCCAATGACTTGCCGGAAGACTTTGCAAGCGCAGTGCTGAACCCCTTTGTGGACAGCCTGTCGCAAGAAATTGGTCGGGCACTGCAGTATTTCTTCACCAGCACGCCGCATCACAAGGTGCACTATGTGATGCTGGCCGGTGGCACCGCCACTTTGCCGGGCTTGAAGGAGCGCGTTACCGAACTGACGGGGTTTGCCTGCATGGTGGTCAATCCCTTTGAGAACATGGCGCTGGGTTCTGCCATTCGTGAGCCCAAGCTGCGCCGCGAGGCTCCGGCCTATTTGACCGCCTGCGGCTTGGCCATGCGGAGGTTCTTCCAGTGATCCTGATCAATCTGCTTCCTTACCGGGAAGAGAAACGCAAGCGTCGCAAAGCGCAGTTCTTTGTGGGCTTGGGGGTGGCGGCCTTGGTCGGCGCTGGCTTGGTCGCATTGACCTATGCCCTGCTGCAGCACTGGACCTCAGAGCAACAGAGCCGCAACCAGTATCTGAGCCTGGAAATTGGTCGCCTGGACAACCAGATCAAAGACATCGCCAACTTGAAGGCTGAGATTGAGTCGCTGAAGTCGCGCCAACGCGCGGTGGAAGACTTGCAAACCGATCGCAACACGCCGGTGCAGTTGCTCAATGAGTTGGCGCGTCACACGCCGGAAGGGGTTTACTTGACGGCCATTCGTCAGGCCGACAAGGTGGTCACCATCAATGGCATTGCGCAGACCAACGAGCGGGTGGCCGAGTTGCTGCGCAATACCTCGCGCTCCTCGGAATGGTTGGAAAAGCCCGAGCTGGTGGAAATCAAGGTGGCCAATCTGAGCACCAGCGGCCGTGATCAGAAACGATTGCTTGACTTCTCGATGCGCGTCACGATCAAAGATCCGAATCGTGAATCCAGCGATGGCCCCGCCAAACCAGGGGCAGCCGCCTCGGGCGTGGCGGCCAGTTCGCAAGCAGTTGTGGCCAACAAGTCCTGAAGGCACGTATGGCGAGCAAGGCAATTTCTATCAATTTCGACCTCAATGCCTGGTTTGAGGGTGTGGCCGATCAATTCCGCGGCCTCAACCCCAATGAGCCGGGTCAATGGCCTTTGCTGCCCAAGTTGGCAGCATTCTTTGCTTCAGCAGTGCTGGTGATGGTGCTGGGATGGGTGTTCATGCTGTCTGATGTGCAGTCGGCCCTGGACGCCGAACGCGCCCGCGAACCTGTGCTCAAGCAAGACTTCAAGGTAAAGCTGGCGCAAGCCGTCAATCTGCCGGAGTTGCGCAAGCAAAAAAGTCAGGTCGAGGAGTATGTGACCCAACTTGAAAAGCAGTTGCCCGGCAAGGCCGAGATCGACGCTTTGCTCTCCGACATCAACCAAGCCGGTTTGGGTCGTGGATTGCAGTTCGAGCTGTTTCGCCCAGGGCAAGAACAGCGCAAAGACTATTACGCGGAGTTGCCCATCTCATTGCGCGTGGCTGGCCGCTACCACGACATTGGCGCTTTTGCTGCTGATGTGTCCAATCTGTCGCGTATCGTGACTTTGCACAATCTGAGTGTGGTGACGCCCACCGGCAAAGACGCGGTCCCAGGCAGTCTGAGCATGGAAGCGACCGCGCGAACCTATCGTTATCTTGACGCGCTCGAAGTGGCCGATCAGAAGAAATCCGCGGCCAAGGCCGCTGCAGGAGCGAAAAAGTGAAGGCGCAGAACTTAGGCCTGATCATGGTGCTCACTGGGCTGCTGGTCGCTTGTGCCGATGAAACCAATGAGCTGAGTCAGTGGATGGAGCAGCAACGCCGCGAGGCCCGCGCCACCATCACGCCACTGGTTCCCCCCAAGAAATTCCTGCCACAGCCCTATGAGGCGGCTGCGGGCGTCGATCCCTACAGCACGCAAAAGCTCAGCGTGGCGGTCAAGCAGGAAGCCTCACAGCCCAATTCCCTGCTCAGCGCCGAGATGAACCGCCGCCGCGAGCCGCTTGAAGCCTTCCCCTTGGACAGCATGGCCATGGTCGGCAGCATCACGCGCTCGAATCAACGGTATGCCCTGCTCAGGGCTGACAACTTGCTCTACCAGGTCAAGTCGGGGGACCACCTGGGTTTGAATTTTGGACGCGTGATGAAGATCACAGAAACAGACATCACCCTGCGGGAAGTCGTGCAAGACGCGGCGGGCGAGTGGGTTGAACGCACCAGTACCCTCCAGCTTCAGGAGCAGGGACGATGAAACAATTGCAGGAGACTTCAGGCATGGGCCAATTCGGCAAGGGCCAGTTTTGGCGCGCGGCAGGTTTGAGCCTGCTTCTTTCGCTGGGCTTGTTGGCCACTGCCGGCACGGCTGTTGCTCAAACCGCCATCCGCTCGATCAACAGCGTTCAGCAAGCCGGGGCGGAGGTGGTTCGGATCGAAATGTCGCAACCCTTGACCGAGCTGCCCAAGGGCTTCACGGTGCAATCGCCACCGCGCATTGCCATCGATTTGCCCGGCGTAGTCAATGGCATGGGCCGCCCCTTGGTGGAAATCAATCAAGGCAATTTGCGTTCGGCCAATGTGGCACAAGCCGGTGAGCGCACCCGGGTGGTTTTGAACCTGCGCCAGCCCTCGGGCTTCAAGGCCGAGATTCAAGACAATGCTTTGTTGCTGGTCTTGGAAACCGCCCCCGGCGTCAACAGCTCGACCGCCAGCACTTCACCCCAAGGCGGCAGCGTTAGCAACGAACCGCTGCATTTCGCGCCGAGTTTGAATGCGGAGTTGCAGTCGATCCGCGATATTGACTTCCGCCGTGGGCAGGACAGCGCCGGGCGCATCGTCGTCAGCCTGCCCAGCAATCAAGTGGGGGTCGATATTCAGCAGCAGGGGCAAAACCTGGTGGTGGAATTCCTGCGTTCCAGCCTGCCCGCGAGCCTGCGCCGCAAGCTCGACGTGTCTGACTTTGGCAGCCCGGTGCAGACGATCTCGACCACCCAGGTCGGTGACCGGGTTCGCATGATGATTGAGCCCAAGGGCGCTTGGGAGCACAGCGCTTATCAGAGCGACAACCAGTTCGTGCTGGAAGTCCGTCAACAAAAGTTGGACCCCAACAAGCTGGTCGCCGGCCCCGGCTACGCAGGCGACAAGCTGTCGCTGAACTTCCAGAACATTGAAGTGCGTGCCTTGTTGCAGGTGATTGCCGACTTCACCAATTTCAACGTCGTCACCAGCGACACCGTCACCGGCAACGTCACCCTGCGCCTGAAAGACGTGCCTTGGGATCAGGCCCTGGACATCATCATGCAAGCCAAGGGTTTGGGCCTGCGCAAGTCCGGCAATGTGCTCTGGATCGCGCCCAAGGATGAACTCGCCGCCAAAGAGAAGTTGGACCTGGAGTCCAAGGCGCAAATCGCACAGTTGGAGCCCGTGCGCACCCAGTCGATTCAGCTCAACTACACCAAGGCCGAAGAAGTGGCCAAGGGCTTGAGTGGCCAGAACTCCGGTGGCGGCGGCAGCAGCGCGGGGGGCAATGCGCCCAACCCGTCGCGCATCTTGTCGCCGCGCGGTAGCGTGATTTTTGAAACCCGCACCAATCAACTGTTCGTGACCGACATCCCCTCCAAACTGGAGGAGATCCAGGCCATGATCGCCAAGATCGACATCCCGGTGCGCCAGGTCTTGATCGAAGCGCGCATCGTCGAAGCCGATGACAAATTCGGCCGTGCCTTGGGCGTGAAACTGGGGGCCAATGATCTGCGCGGCCGTCAGGGCGGCGTGCCCGGCTATTCCGTGGGCGGCGACAACTACTTGGTGGCCGGCGGCAAGTACAACGGCGTGGGCTACAGCACTTTGCAATACCCGGTCAATGACTTCGCCAACACGCAGTTCATCAACCTGCCGGCCAATGTGTCTTCGGACAGTTTTGGTGGCGCCAATGCGGCGAGCTTCGCCTTGTCACTGTTCAGCGCCACAGCCAACCGTTTCTTGAATCTGGAGTTGTCCGCGCTGGAGTCCGATGGCAAAGGCAAGATTGTTTCCAGCCCGCGCGTCATCACGGCCGACCAAGTCAAGGCCTTGATTGAGCAGGGTGAAGAGTTGCCTTACCAAGTGGCCACGGCCAGCGGTGCCACCTCGATTCAATTCCGCAAGGCCAATTTGAAGCTTGAAGTCACGCCGCAAATCACGCCCGAAGGCAATGTGATTCTGAGCGTGGACGTCAACAAAGACAGCCGTGGCACGCTGACGCCGCAGGGCTTTGCCATCAACACCAAGCATGTTCAGACCCAAGTCTTGGTTGAAAACGGTGGCACGGTGGTCATTGGCGGCATCTTCACGCAAGACGAGCGTGAAGACGTCTCCAAGGTCCCATTGCTTGGCGACGTGCCTTATTTGGGGAATTTGTTCAAGAACAAGTCGCGCACGTCGATCAAGACGGAGTTGCTGATTTTCTTGACCCCCAAGGTCGTGAATGATCGTGCGACTGTGCGCTGATTGAACGGGATCAGTCCGCTAAGCAACAAAGTCCACTGAAACAGGGGAGCGCCTGCATCTGAGGATGCTGGCATTGCAGGAGTTTGCAAAAATGAGCAGTAGCAATCGATTGAACCGGCTGGTGCGTGGGAGCGCCCAAGCATTGCTGGGTGTGCTAGTCGCCGGCATCTTGGTGGCTTGCGGTGGCGGTGGCGGCGACAAGGCCGGGACACCGATTTTTCAGGATCCCACGACACCTACGCCCACAACACCTTCGGCCCTGTCTGACTTGGCTGTGGTTGCGGACAAGGCCACCATTCCCAATTCTGGCCTGGAAGTTGTGACCTACACGGTGACGGCGCTAGGCGCCGGCAATTCAGCATTGATTGGTGCCGAGACACCGGTCACTGTTGAAGTCGATGCCGGAGCGGTCGTCACGCCCTCGTCGAAAACAACTGACAAAACGAACGCCAAGCTGACCGCTGTTGTGTCCCTTATCGACAAGACCAGCCGGACCGTAACTTTGACCGCCAAGAGTGGCTCAGTGACTAAGAAGCTGAGCTTCAACGTGGTGGACAGTGTCACAGGCAGCGCGGTCGCTGACTTGTCGGTGGTTGTTGATAAACCGACGATCCCAAATACTGGCGCTGAAGAAGCCAGCATTACGGTGACCACTCTGGATGCAACACGATCAGCTGTGGGTGGCGTGGTGGTCGATTTGCAGGTGGTCGATGTAGGCGATGCAGTGATTCTGGATCCCGACAAGAAGTCAACATCGGCCGAAACGGGACAACTGACCCGGCGTTTGAAATTGCAAAACAACAAGACCAAGCGAACGATTGCAGTGAAGGCCGTCAGTGGCACTGTTTCTCGGACGATTACCGTCGATGTCGTTGATCCGCCGACGGGGACTGTATTGACCGCCAGCGACTTGACCCTGGCGATTAGCAAGAACAGTGTCAACAACTCGGGTAGCGAAACCGTAGACGTTGTGGCACGCGCAGTTGATGCAAATCGCAACGCTCTTGCTGGCATAGAGGTCTTCTTCAAAGTTGACAGCGGGGTGCTTATCCCGATCAACCTCAAGACCGACGCAAAAGGCGAAGCAAGGGCCACGGTCGGTATTGGTGCCGACCGAACGGTGCGGACTATCACTGTGACAGCTAAGACCAGCACATTGCCTGAGCAAAAGCGCTTGCTTGAAGTAACGGGAGCGAGGCTGCAGGCTGTTGTTAATCAGGCTTCGTTGAATGTTGGGGATGCTGGAACGGTTGAATACACTTTGGTTGATATTAACGGTGCCCCTATAGATGGCGTGAAAATTACTGCAGTCGGGCCGGGTTCAGAGACGAATAGTGGAAATACAGACCTTGCTGGGAAGTGGGTGTATAACTTCAGGGCAAATGGCTCCGGGAAAATGTCAATTCTGGCAACGGGTGGTATTGGAGACAAAAGTGTTGAATCCTTTGTGAATGTCGCGTCAATTCCTCCGCCCTTGTCAGCAGATGTGCAGATTCTGTCGGCGACCATGACAATGGATCCAATTGTTGTTTCGACTGGTGGAACGACTCAAATACGATTTTTGTTCCGCGGCGTAAACAATGCGCCAATTCCAAATGTGCGAGTCATTGCTGGTTTGGGGCCTAATTTGAGTTCGACGGATGGCAAGGTCAGCATGACAGACTTTTCGAAGCCTTTGCTTTCCGATAAAAACGGTCAAGCGTTCATGACCTTCACTGCTGGTGAACGGGAGAGCCCTACAGAAGGAGTAACGATCTACGGCTGCTATGGCCGAGGCGATCCAACGTTGCCGATGAAGATCGTTGATGCACCAGCGGCGCCAGCTAAGCCAACGGGTGTGACTTGCGAAAACGGCTCGCCCATGACACCAGTGAAACTGACTGTTGTTGAAAAACCTGTGTCGATAACAATTGGCGGGGATGATGGGCTCTCAATTGGTGAGACGGCTTTAACCTACGTCGCAAAATTTACTGTTTTGGTTGTTGACTCAGCGGGTAACCCGAAGTCGGATGTTCAGGTGACTCCGATGATTGATTTGCTAGGGTATGCCAAGGGCTTTTATGTATATGATGAACTCGGCAAAAAATGGTGTATTCCTAATGCCGATGGGAGCCTTTGCTACAATCCAAAATCACTGCCAAGAATTTTGAGTTGTCCAAACGAAGATCGACTAGATCCTGATGGTTTTAGGAATGGAACCATTGAGTCCGGCGAAGATGTCAACTCGAATTTGCAGCTGGATCCTCGCAAGTCAGATGTTTCCATTGCGATGGTGGGTAGTACGAAAACAGACAAAAACGGGTTAGCTACTCTTCGTATTGAATATCCTAAGAGTATGGCTAATTGGGTGCGCTATATGATTAAAGTAAGTGCTCCCGGTGTGCTCAGTCCTCCTGCTTGGTATGGACGCTTTGAGGAGCGGTGGTTGCCCACCCTGACATCAGCCATCAAGAGTGAGAGCGATCCTGCGTTTCGGGTGAGTCCCTACGGCTACGACATCACGGGCTATCCGGGATCGACCGACCCTTCGGCTGTTCTGGCCGGTGGCTGTCGAGTGGCTAACTAGTCGCTGGGTCAAATACTTTGGTGATTTCATTGGTCGGTATGCCCGGCGGTGGCAAGTCCACCGTCGGCAAGCAGATGGCGCGGCAATTGGGCATGCGCTTTGTTGATACCGACTCTGAAATTGAGGTGCGGCTCGGGGAATCGATCAAGAGCTTTTTTGATCGAAACGGCGAGGCCGCGTTTCGTGATTTGGAGTCAGAAGTCTTGGCCGAGGTGCTCGCCCGGGAGGGCGAGTTCGTCTTGGCCACGGGTGGCGGCATCGTCTTGCGGGAGGCCAATCGCGAGCTCTTGCATCGCCACTCCACGGTGCTGTATTTGCGCTCAACGCCCGAAGAACTGTTTCGGCGTTTGCGTCACGACACCCAAAGGCCTTTGCTGCAAGTGCGTGACCCTTTGGGCAAGTTGCGCGAGTTGTATCTGCAGCGCAATCCCTTGTACCGCCGTTGTGCGCACTTCGTCCTGGAAACAGGGCGCCCCTCGGTGCAGGGTTTGGTCAATATGGCGCTGATGCAACTGGAGTTGGCGGGCCTTGTGGACCCCGCGCGTGTGGCGGCCACCGTCGGCGCCGAACCCAAGCCGGATTCTCGGGGGGATGCCCAGTCGGAACCCTTGCGCGAATCAAACAGTGAATCAAACACCCAGCCTCAGTCGGCATTGAAGGCTTGATTCGGGGCATTCGAAGCGAAGTGGGGTCGGTGCGTCGCCGGCCACCCGTACACTTGGGCATATGAACACAGCGCCTTCGAAGACTTCACCGAACCCCAGCCTTGATGCAGTGCAAACGGTGCCCATTGCACTGGACGATGGCCAGCGAGCCTACGATATTTTGATTGGCTCTGCGCTGCTGGATGCGCCTTCGTCTTGGCAAGGGTTGCCCAAGGCGGCAGCGGCCTTGATTGTCAGTAACGAGACCGTGGCGCCGCTCTATCAAGAGCGCGTTCGCGCTCAATTGCTGGCTCATTACCCCCGTGTCGATGTGGTGCAGTTGCCTGACGGTGAGCGGTTCAAAGACTGGGACAGCATGAACCTGATCTTTGACCAACTGCTGGCCAGTGCTTCGGACCGCAAAACTGTTTTGTTTGCTTTGGGCGGCGGGGTGATTGGCGATATGACGGGCTTTGCCGCCGCCATTTATATGCGCGGTGTGCCCTTTGTGCAGGTGCCCACCACCTTGCTGGCGCAGGTGGATTCATCGGTTGGGGGTAAGACGGCCATCAATCACCCTTTGGGCAAGAACATGATCGGCGCCTTCTACCAGCCGGCCCGGGTGATTGCAGATTTGGACACCTTGGACAGCTTGCCGCAACGCGAGCTTTGCGCTGGCTTGGCAGAAGTGATCAAGTACGGCCCGATCGCCGATGCGGGTTTCCTGGCTTGGATAGAGTCCAATTTGGACGCGCTGCTGGCGCGCGACAAGGCGGCCTTGGCCTACGCCGTGAAGCGCTGCTGTGAAATCAAAGCCTGGGTGGTGGGGCAAGACGAGCGGGAGCAGGGCTTGCGCGCCATTTTGAATTTTGGTCACACCTTTGGGCATGCCATCGAGACTGGTTTGGGCTACGGGGAGTGGCTGCACGGTGAGGCGGTGGCTTGCGGCATGGTCATGGCCAGTGATTTGTCGGTGCGATTGGGGCTGATGCCCGCTGAGTTTTTGCCTCGCATGCGCCAATTGATCGAACGCGCGGGCTTGCCGGTGTTGGGCCCCAAACTGGGCGCTGAACGCTATCTTGACTTGATGCGTGTGGACAAAAAGGCCGAAGGCGGCGCGATTCGCTTCGTGCTGATTGAGGGCCTGGGGCGAGCCGGCATGCATGCTGCGCCCGACGATTTGGTGGCCCAGGTTCTGGCCAACCATTGCGTGTCTTGACGTTCTGTCTCCGAGATTCTTGTGCCCATGACTCGAGCGCCTTATGCCTGTGACCCGCAACGCAGCCGAGGCCGCCGGGTGTCGGAGCCGACGGCGCCCACGCGCAGCGAGTTTCAGCGTGACCGCGATCGCATCATCCACAGCACCGCCTTCCGGCGCCTGGTTTACAAGACCCAGGTCTTTCTGAATCACGAGGGCGACCTGTTCCGAACCCGACTGACCCATTCCTTGGAAGTGGCCCAGCTGGGCCGTTCCATCGGCCGCAGCCTGGGCTTGGATGAAGACTTGATTGAGGCTGTGGCGCTTGCGCATGACTTGGGGCACACGCCTTTTGGTCATGCAGGCCAAGACGTGCTGGATGAATGCATGAAAGCTCATGGGGGCTTTGAGCACAATCTGCAGTCTTTGCGCGTGGTGGACAAACTCGAGCAGCGTTATCCGGCCTTTGATGGGCTGAACCTGAGCTTCGAAACCCGGGAGGGGATCTTGAAGCACTGCGCGCGCCGCAATGCTCAGCGTTTGGAGCAGTTGGAGCCAGGTGGGGTGGGCGCCCGCTTTCTGCTCGGGCAGCAACCCAATCTGGAAGCTCAGCTGTGCAATCTGGCCGACGAGGTGGCCTACAACGCTCATGACATCGACGATGGCGTGCGTTCCGGTTTGCTGGAGCTGGAGCAACTGGAGTCGGTGCCTTTGGTGCAGAACTACCTGCGCGAAGCTTTGGCCGCCTATCCGGCTTTGAAGGGCAAGCGTCTGCTGGCGGAAACAATCCGCCGCATGTTGTCCGAGCAGGTCTACGACATCATTGACGCCACGCGAGCGGCCATTCATGCCTCGGGTGTGGCCTCGGTGGATGAGGTGCGGCGTGCCGAGGTGCTGGTGGTGTTCAGCCCCGCCATGCGTTCCGCCAGCACCGAATTGAAGCGCTTTCTGTTTGCGCACCTCTACCGTCACCCGCAAGTCCAGGCCACTCGCCAAAGGGCCGAGCAGGTGCTTCGCGATTTGTTTCGGATCTACGCCCAAGACGAGTCGCAACTCCCTCAGGAATACCGCGAAGCCTCTTCCGCCGAGGGCCTGCACCGCGCCTGCGCCGACTACATCGCCGGCATGACCGACCGCTTCGCCATCCGGGAACACCAAAAACTGACCGGCCTCACGTTGTTCTAGGCTGACATCGCTTTGTTTTTTAAAATGGGGTCAGGTTCAATTTTTGCGCCCCAGTTTGGGGCGATGCCATATGGCCAGACTCCCCCGACTTGTGCTTGCCGGCCAAGCCCATCACGTCATTCAGCGAGGCAATAACCGCCAAGCCATCGTCTTGGAGGATGCTGATCGCCAGCAATACCTGGCGCAGCTGCGGGAATGCGCCGCCACGTTCAAGGTGGATATTCATGCCTATGTGTTGATGGACAACCATGTGCATTTGCTCGCCACGCCTGCATCTGATGCCGGGATCAGCCAGATGATGCAAGCGCTGGGGCGCCGTTACGTCGCTTGGTTCAATCACAAATACGGGCGCAGCGGCACGCTGTGGGAGGGGCGCTTTCGTGCCGGCTTGATCGAGAGTGAGCGGCACTTGGTGGCCTGCATGCGCTATATCGAGCTCAACCCCGTGAGGGCGGGCCTATGCCAGGACCCGGCGGACTTTGCTTGGTCCAGTTGCGCTCATCATCTGGGGCGGCGCAGCGATGCGCTTGTGCATGACCATTCGCTCTTCTGGGCTCTGGGGAATACGCCTTTTGAGCGCGAAGCCAGCTATCGCGATCTGCTAGCGCAAGGCTTGGCCGAAGCGGAAAGAGCCCAATTCCATGATTCAGCGATGAAGGGGCGCCCCTTGGGCTCGGCTCAATTCTTGAAATCGCTGGCAGAAACGACACCCTTGCCCTGGGCGCCCAAGCCGCGTGGGCGCCCCAGATTGGTGCGATCTGCACCCGAAACTAGCAATTAAATTGACTCTGACCCCATTTAAATTGAGTACTTCAGATTATTTGCAATTAAATCGACTCTGACCCCATTTAATTGCGCTTGATGGATGGCGCCTGCCGAAGTAACCTCTGGGCCGTAACTGAATTACGTCGGAGAGTGCCATGAGCAGTGCAGCAGAGTTTCAAGCCGAGAAAGACGAACTGGCGGCCCAGGGCCTCTACCGTCCGCAAAATGAAAAAGACGCCTGCGGTCTGGGCTTTGTGGCTCATATCAAGGGCCAAAAAGCGCATTCCATCGTCCAGCAGGGTTTGAAGATCCTGGAGAACCTGGATCACCGGGGCGCCGTGGGTGCCGACAAGCTGATGGGCGACGGCGCCGGCATCTTGATTCAGATCCCCGACGAGTTGTTCCGCGCTGAAATGGCTTTGCAGGGCGTGGAGCTGCCGCCGCCCGGCGAATACGGCGTGGGCATGATCTTCTTGCCTAAAGAGCACGCTTCCCGCCTGGCCTGCGAACAGGAATTGGCGCGCGCCATCAAGGCTGAGGGTCAGGTCTTGCTGGGTTGGCGCGATGTGCCGGTCGATGCCGAGATGCCCATGTCGCCCACCGTGCGCGACAAAGAGCCCATCATTCGCCAGATCTTCATCGGCCGCGGCCCCGACATCATCGTGCCCGATGCCCTGGAGCGAAAGCTCTACGTCATTCGCAAGACGGCGTCGAGCGCCATCCAAGCCCTCAAGCTGACGCACAGCCGCGAGTACTACGTGCCCAGCATGAGCTGCCGCACCATCATTTACAAGGGCTTGCTCTTGGCCGATCAGGTGGGCAGTTACTACAAAGACCTGGCCGATCCGCGTGTGGTCTCGGCCATCGCCCTGGTGCACCAGCGCTTTTCGACCAACACCTTCCCCGAGTGGCCGCTGGCTCACCCTTACCGCATGGTCGCCCATAACGGCGAAATCAACACGGTCAAGGGCAACTTCAACTGGATGCGGGCCCGCGAAGGGGTGATGAAGTCGCCGGTGCTGGGCGAAGACCTGAACAAGCTCTACCCCATCAGTTTTGAGCATCAGTCCGACACGGCCACCTTTGACAACGCCATCGAACTGCTGACCATGGCCGGCTACCCGCTGGCCCATGCCGCCATGATGATGATCCCAGAAGCATGGGAGCAGCATGAGCATATGGACACGCGTCGTCGCGCGTTCTACGAGTACCACGCCGCGATGATGGAGCCCTGGGACGGCCCGGCCGCCATGGTCTTCACCGATGGCCGCCAGGTCTGTGCGGCGCTGGACCGCAATGGCCTGCGCCCCGCCCGTTACTGCGTGACCGATGATGATTTGGTGATCTTGGCCTCGGAGTCCGGCGTCTTGCCGGTGCCCGAGAACAAGATCGTCAAGAAGTGGCGCCTGCAGCCGGGCAAGATGTTCCTGATCGATCTGGAGCAGGGCCGCATCATCGATGACGAAGAGCTGAAGAACCAATACGCCAACGCCCGGCCCTACCGCCAGTGGATCGAGAACGTGCGCGTCAAGCTCGACGACATTGAGGTTGCTGACAGCGAGCCCGCTGCCTTCGCGTCCACGCTGCTGGACCGCCAACAAGCCTTCGGCTTCACCCAGGAAGACATCAAGTTCCTGATGGCGCCTATGGCCGCCACCGGCGAAGAAGCGCTGGGCTCCATGGGCAATGACTCGCCGCTGGCCGTGCTGTCCTCCAAGGACAAGCCGCTGTTCAACTACTTCAAGCAGTTGTTCGCTCAGGTCACCAACCCGCCGATCGACCCGATCCGCGAAGCCATCGTGATGTCTTTGAACAGCTTCATCGGCCCCAAGCCGAATCTGCTGGACATCAATGCGGTCAACCCACCCATGCGTTTGGAAGTTTCGCAGCCGGTCTTGGATTTCAAAGACATGGCGCGCCTGCGCCAGATCGAAGCCCACACCCATGGCAAGTTCAAGCCTTATGAGCTGGACATCACTTATCCACTGGCCTGGGGCCACGAAGGCGTGGAAGCGCAGCTGGCTTCGCTTTGCGCCGAGTCGGTGGACGCCATCAAGAGCGGCCACAACATCCTCATCATCACCGACCGTGGCTTGAGCGAAAGCCGCGTGGCGATTCCCGCGCTGCTGGCCTTGTCCGCCATCCACCATCACTTGGTGCGCGAAGGCCGCCGCACCACCGCCGGCTTGGTGGTGGAAACCGGCAGTGCCCGCGAGGTGCATCACTTTGCGGTCTTGGCCGGCTTTGGTGCCGAAGCGGTTCACCCCTATCTGGCGCTCGAAACCCTGGCGGACATCGCCGCAGGCTTGCCCGGCGACTTGTCGGTTGAGAAGGCCACCTACAACTACATCAAGGGCATCGGCAAGGGCCTGTCCAAGATCATGTCCAAGATGGGCATCTCGACCTATATGTCGTACTGCGGCGCGCAGATCTTCGAGGCCATCGGCCTGAAGAGTGACTTTGTCGAGAAATACTTCCGCGGCACCCCCACGCAAGTGGGCGGCATCGGCGTGTTTGAAGTGGCCGAAGAAGCGATTCGTCTGCACCGCGCGGCATTCGGCGACGACCCCGTGCTCGGCACCATGCTCGACGCTGGCGGTGAGTACGCCTGGCGTGCCCGCGGCGAAGAGCATATGTGGACGCCCGACGCCATCGCCAAGCTGCAGCACAGCGCGCGCAGTGGCAAGTTCGACACCTACAAGGAATACGCCCAGATCATCAACGACCAAAGCAAGCGTCACATGACCTTGCGCGGCTTGTTTGAGTTCAAGTTCGATCCCAGCAAGGCCATCCCGCTGGAAGAAGTCGAGCCCGCGGCCGAAATCGTCAAGCGCTTTGCCACCGGCGCCATGTCGCTGGGCTCCATTTCCACCGAAGCGCATGCCACCTTGGCCGTGGCCATGAACCGCATCGGCGGCAAGAGCAATACCGGCGAAGGCGGTGAAGATCCGGCGCGTTATCGCAACGAGCTCAAGGGCATCAAGATCGTGGCGGGCACCAAGGTGTCTGAAGTGCTCGGCAGCAAGGTCATTGCATCCGACTACGAGCTCAAAGAAGGCGACTCGCTGCGCTCCAAGATCAAGCAAGTGGCTTCCGGCCGCTTTGGTGTGACCACCGAGTACCTGGTCAGCGCCGACCAAATCCAGATCAAGATGGCCCAGGGCGCCAAGCCGGGCGAGGGCGGTCAGCTGCCCGGTGGCAAGGTCAGCGACTACATCGGCTTCTTGCGTTATTCGGTGCCTGGCGTGGGCCTGATCTCGCCTCCGCCCCACCACGACATCTATTCGATCGAGGACTTGGCACAGCTGATCCACGACCTGAAGAACGTCAATGCCAAGGCCGATGTGTCGGTCAAGCTGGTGTCGGAAGTCGGCGTGGGCACCATTGCGGCAGGCGTGGCCAAGGCCAAGGCCGATCATTTGGTGATCGCGGGCCATGACGGTGGCACCGGCGCTTCGCCCTGGTCCTCCATCAAGCATGCCGGCACCCCATGGGAGCTGGGCTTGGCCGAAACCCAGCAGACCCTGGTGTTGAACCGCTTGCGCGGCCGTGTCCGCGTGCAGGCCGACGGCCAGATGAAGACCGGCCGTGACGTGGTCATTGGCGCGCTGCTGGGGGCCGATGAATTCGGCTTCGCCACGGCGCCGCTGGTGGCCGAAGGCTGCATCATGATGCGCAAATGCCACCTCAACACCTGCCCGGTGGGCGTGGCCACGCAAGACCCGGTCTTGCGCGCCAAGTTCACGGGCAAGCCCGAGCATGTGGTCAACTACTTCTTCTTTGTCGCGGAAGAAGCACGTCAAATCATGGCGCAACTGGGCATGCGCAAGTTTGATGAACTGATTGGCCGCAGCGATCTGCTCGACACCAAGAAGGGCATCTCTCACTGGAAGGCGCGCGGCCTGGACTTCAGCCGCGTCTTCCATCGCCCCGCCTTGCCGCCCGAAGTGGCGCGCATCCACAACGATGTGCAAGACCATGGCCTGGAGCGCGCGCTCGACGTCAAGCTGATCGAGAAGTGCCTGCCCGCCTTTGAAAAGGGCGAGAAGGTGCAATTCATGCAAGAGGTGACGAATGTGCGTCGCACGGTCGGCGCCATGTTGTCCGGTGAGTTGATCCGTCGCCGCCCCGAGGGCCTGCCCGACCACACCATCTTCATCCAGATGGAAGGCACCGGCGGCCAAAGCTATGGCGCCTTCCTGGCTCAGGGCATTACCTTCTATTTGATCGGTGATGCCAATGACTACACCGGCAAGGGCCTCTCCGGCGGCCGTGTGGTGGTGCGTCCCAGCATCGACTTCCGAGGCGATGCCACGCAAAACATCATCG
Organism: uncultured Burkholderiales bacterium; assembly: GCA_945952065.1. Lineage (GTDB taxonomy): Bacteria > Pseudomonadota > Gammaproteobacteria > Burkholderiales > Burkholderiaceae_C > Paucibacter_A. The sequence goes on from CAMFGY010000018.1 coordinate 51,139, forward strand.
TCGGCAACACCGTGCTCTACGGTGCGACCCGCGGAGAGGCTTTCTTCCGCGGCGTGGCGGGCGAGCGCTTTGCGGTGCGTCTGTCGGGCGCCTCGGCGGTGGTGGAGGGGACCGGCGACCACGGTTGCGAATACATGACCGGCGGCACCGTGGTGGTGCTGGGCAAAACCGGCCGCAACTTTGCCGCCGGCATGAGCGGGGGTATCGCTTATGTCTATGACGAAGACGGCCAGTTCGCCAAGCGCTGCAACACCAGCATGGTGGCGCTGGACAAGCTGTTGCCGGCCCATGAGCAAGAGGCCACGGTGGACCGCGCCATCTGGCACCACCTCGGTGACGCCGAGGCCCAGACCGATGAGGCGATTCTGAAGAAGCTGCTTGAAGACCACCACCGCTGGACCGGCAGCGCGCGTGCGCGCCATCTGCTGGACCACTGGGCCGAGTCGCGCGCCAAGTTCGTCAAGGTCTTCCCGCATGAATACCGGCGCGCCCTGGGCGAGATCCATGCGGCCAAAGAGGCCAGCGCCACCATCGAACACGCCAAGGCCCCGGCTGCCAAGCCGGTGAAGGCCTGATCAAGGAGCATTAGCAATGGGAAAAGTCACTGGCTTCATGGAATATGCGCGCTTGGACGAGGGCTATGAGCCCGTCGGCGCGCGGGTCAAGAACTACAAGGAATTCGTCATCGGCTTGAATGTCGACCAATCCAAGCAGCAAGCCGCCCGCTGCATGGATTGCGGCACGCCGTTTTGCAACAACGGCTGCCCAGTCAACAACATCATTCCGGACTTCAACGATCTGGTGTACCGGGGCCGCAGCGAAGACTGGGCCAATGCCATCACCATTCTTCACAGCACCAACAACTTCCCCGAGTTCACCGGTCGCATCTGCCCCGCACCTTGCGAGGCCGCTTGCACGCTGAATGTGAACGACGATGCCGTGGGCATCAAGTCCATTGAGCACGCCATCATCGACCGGGCCTGGGCAGAGGGCTGGGTCAAGCCGCAGCCCGCCAAGCGCAAGACCGGCAAGACCGTGGCCATCGTCGGCTCCGGCCCTGCGGGCCTGGCTGCTGCTCAGCAGTTGGCACGCGCGGGTCACAGCGTGACAGTGTTTGAAAAGAACGACCGTGTCGGCGGCCTGTTGCGCTACGGCATTCCAGACTTCAAGATGGAGAAGTCGCACATCGACCGTCGCGTCGCGCAGATGGAGGCCGAGGGCGTGGTCTTCCGCACCGGTGTGTTGGTGGCGAACTTGCCGCAGGACAGCAAGGTCACCAATTGGGCCAAAGAGTCCATCAGCCCTGAAGAGCTGAAGAGCAGCTTTGACGCCGTGCTCTTGACCGGCGGTGCCGAGCAATCGCGCGATCTGCCGGTGCCGGGCCGGGACCTGGCCGGCATCCATTTCGCCATGGAGTTCCTGCCGCAGCAAAACAAAGTCAATGCGGGCGACAAGCTCAAGGGCCAGATCCGCGCCGACGGCAAGCATGTGGTGGTGATCGGCGGTGGCGACACCGGCAGCGACTGCGTGGGCACCAGCAACCGCCATGGCGCCAAGAGCATCACCCAGTTTGAGCTGATGCCGCAACCCCCCGAAGTGGAAGACCGCCCGCTGACCTGGCCCTATTGGCCGCTCAAGCTGCGCACCTCCAGCAGCCATGAAGAGGGTTGCGAGCGCGAGTTCGCCATCTCGACCAAGGAGTTCCTGGGCGAGAAGGGCAAGCTGACGGGCGTGAAGACGGTGCGTGTCGAATGGCAGGGCGGCAAGATGGTCGAAGTGCCGGGCTCAGAACAGGTGCTCAAGGCCGATTTGGTCTTCCTGGCCATGGGCTTTGTATCGCCGGTGGCGACCGTGTTGGACGCTTTCGGCGTTAGCAAAGATGCGCGCGGCAATGCCAAGGCCAGCACCGACTTCATCGGCGGCTACAAGACCAATGTGGACAAGGTCTTTGCTGCGGGTGATATGCGCCGCGGTCAGTCCTTGGTGGTTTGGGCGATTCGCGAAGGCCGGCAAGCCGCGCGCTCGGTCGACGAGTTTTTGATGGGCAGCAGCGATTTGCCGCGCTGAACCCTTTGACCCCCGCTCAACAGAAGCCACCCTCGGGTGGCTTTTTTCATGCCTTCGTTTTTTGGGCGCTGTTGCACCATGCTTGTTGTAGCAGTTCGTTACCACTGCCTGCCCGTTGGTCGCAAGTGCCCACCCGCTCATCTGAGGGGGGCTGGAAAGTGTGAAGTCCTTCACACCCAATGCGGGGGCACCTGCTCAGAATGTCACCCATCGGCGCGAAACCCGGGTTCTTTTCCCCCTCGCGCTCGCCACACGGAGTTCGCGTTGCCATGAAAAAGCTGCCAAAAAGCCAGTCGAGATCCTTGCCCCGCCACCAGCGTTTGTCGCTGCGCAGCCGCGGTTTCACCTTGATTGAGGCCATGATCACCTTGGCCATCATTGGATTGCTGGCCAGTTTTGCCCTGCCCGCCTATCAAGACAATGTGCGGCGCGGCCAATTGCCGGAAGGCGTGGCGGGACTGGCGACCTTTCGCGTGAAGATGGAGCAGTACTACCAAGACAACCGCAAATACGGCAGCGGCGCTTGTGCCGATGGCGCCAATGCGCCACCTTGGAGCAATTTTGTGGATGCCGGCAGCACCTACTTCACCTTCAATTGCACGCTCAGTGATGCGGGCCAAGGCTATGTGCTGACGGCGACGGGTTCTGCGGGCAAGGCCGTGGGCCATGTCTACACCCTCGACCACAACAATGCCAAGGCGACCACCCGTTACAAAGACAGCTCGGTGAACAAGGCCTGCTGGCTCATCAAAGGGAATGAGTGCTGATGGACACCCTGCGCGTTCACCGTGGGTCTGAGTTGCAATATCGCCGTCACCGGGGTTTCTCTCTGGTGGAGTTGATGGTTGCGCTCGCCATGTTGGGCATGGTGGTGTATGCCGTCCTGCCTGAAGTGTCGGACTGGATGAGAAACCTCGCGGTGCGCAACACCGGGGAGTCTTTGAAAGGCGGCTTGGAACGCGCCCGTTTGGAAGCGCTGCGGCGCAATGGTTCGGTCAGTTTTTGGCTGATCAGCGACTCCAGCGAAACCGGTTTGACCAACAGCTGCCAGGTCAGCAGTGTTGGTAGCTCTTGGGTGGTCAGTGGCCAAGACCCGAGCGGCAAATGCGCGACGGCGGCTTCGCAAGAAGATGGGGCCGTGGTGATTGAAAAATGGTCGGCCAAGGATGGGGGGCGATCGGTCATTGTGGAAGCCGTCGATGCCAATGGGGCTGCCGCCAACCGCGTCACTTTCACCAGCCTGGGGCAGCTCTCGACCAACAATGGCTCGGCCGCCAGCATTGTGATCAAGCACAGCGATGGCAGCGCCCGCAACCTGCGTATCGATATCAATCCCGGGGGCTCGGTGCGGCTGTGTGACCCGAATGTGGCCGCCGATGACCCGCGCCGTTGCTGAACGCAGCTTTGCGCTTGCACGGTCAAGATGGATGGTGAAACCCATGCGAACTATGGCTAATCAACACCGCAAATCTCGTCGCAATGCCACGCAGCGCGGCATTGCCATCATCGAGGCCATGGTGGGCATCATGATTTTTGCTTTTGGTGTGTTGGGCTTGGTCGGCTTGCAGGCCAGCATGAGCAAGGCGCAGTCCGGGGCCAAGTACCGTGCCGAGGCGATGAATTTGGGCAGTGAATTGCTGGGCACCATGTGGGCCGATGCACCCGCCAATTTGCCGCGTTATGCCACCGCCCAGTGTGCGGGGCATGCGCCCTGTGCGGACTGGGATCGCAAGCTCAAACGTCTTTTGCCGGCCGCTGCGTCGAAAGTCGTCTGGGATGCGGCCAACCAACAAGTCCAGATCGAAATCACCTGGACGCGGCCCGGCGAGGGCAGCAGCCGCTATGTGGCCAGCGCCGTCATCAGCTGAGGGTGGGGATATGAAACAAGAGGAACTCATGCAGACTCGCGGGCAGCGTTTGTCCAAGGGTTTGGCCCTGCGTGTGCAGTCAGGGTTCAGCTTGGTCGAGCTGATGGTGGGCTTGGTGATTGGCCTGTTGAGCACCTTGGTGATTTCCACGGTCTTGACGGCAGCCGAAGGGCAACGCCGAGGCACGACCCAAGGGGCCGATGCTTTGATCACCGGCTCTTTGGCCTTGCATGCGATTCAGCGTGAAGTGGCTGTGGCGGGCTATGGCTTCTCGAGCGAGCCCAGCGCCATTGGCTGCGTGCTGGATGCGCGGTTCAACGGCGCGCCGGTGGCGATCGGCGCGGCAGCGCCGGTGCTGCCGCAGGTCTTGGCGCCGGTCATCATTACGCCGGGGGCTGCCGGCGCCAGCGATCAGCTGCGGGTGCTTTCCAGCTCCAAGCAAATTTCCACCAATCCGCCGGTCGGTGTGCCGCAAGTGGGCTTTTCGGTTGCCACCCGCACGGTGGCGCCCAATTACGTTGCCGGCAATGGCTTTTACTGGGTCTACTCTTCATTGGGCACGGTGACGGGCGACCTGATGGTGACGGTGGTCAACACCGGCTCCAACTGTGAGTTGTTCCAAGCCACTGGGACCACAGCCAGAACGGTGCAACGCGCCACGGGTGCGCCCTGGAACAGTGCGGGCTTTCCGACTTTGGCGACACAAGCCCCTTGCGCCGCAGGGCAGGGCTGTGCACCGATCAATCCCTCGGGCAGCTTGCTGGTGAATATGGGCACCTTCAATGACTTGATCTTCGCGGTCGATGGTCAACAGCGCCTGACGCTGAGTCAATTGAACACGGCCCAGATGACGCGCTCGGTGAGCCAGTTGCAGGGCGGCATCATGCTCATGAAGGCGCTGTATGGCTGGGATGTGGACGGCAATGGATCGGTGGACACCTACAACGCCGTCACGCCCGCCCCCTTGGTGGGCAACCAGGGCATTTGGCAAAACTTGGTGGCCGTGCGTGTGGCCGTGGTGGCGCGCAGCGCGCAATACGAGAAAGAAGAAGTCACCGTCAGCAACCCCGTTTGGGATGTGGGCACGGCCGCTGCTGTGGCCGGTGCAGTGGCTTGTGGCGAAAGCATGTGTGTGGAAATGAAGGTGGACGGTGCGCCCGACTGGAAGCACTACCGCTACCAGGTGTTTGACACCTTGGTGCCCTTGCGCAATCAACGCTGGCATTCGGCCATCCCGGTCGCTGCGCCTTGAGCACGACATGGGTTCGCGACAAGGCTTGAGTTGAGGGAATTGCAGATGAGAAAAGCAAGCAAACACAGCAGGGGCTGGGCCCAGCAGCCGCCCTTGCGGCGCATCCATCAGGCGGGCGTGGCCTTGATTTTTGCCTTGCTCGCCTTGGTGGCCTTGACCTTTGGCGCCGTGGCCTTGATCCGCGCGGTGGATACCAATGTGCTGGCGCTGGGCAATCTGGCGTTCAAACAGTCAGGCTTGACCGCCGGTGGGCGTGCGGCTGAACAGGCCCTGACCTGGTTGGCCGCCAATATCAACAACGGAACCTTGGACAACGACAGCCCCGCCAATGGCTATTACGCCTCGTCGATGAACACCCTGGACATTGCGGCCCGCTCGGCCGATTCTGCCAATGTGCAGGCCCTGGTGGACTGGGATGACAACGGGTGCCGGGTCAATGGGCGAGATGTGGGCGAGCCCACCTGTGTTCAGGCCGGGCCCATCATTCAAGTGGGGGAGGAGCGGGTACGGTATGTGATCACGCGGATGTGTAATGCCGCCGGTCCTATCGTGATGGACGACGGCTCCTGCGCCCGCCCGCCAATTCCCGACCTGATCTCGGGTTCCGACCGTGGCGGCGGTGGTGATAGCTACGGTCAACAGCTTTCTTCCGACCAAGCGCCAGCGCCGTTTTTCCGTGTGATCACACGCAGCCTGGGTGCCAAGGGGACGGTGACTTTCACCGAAACCATGGTCCATTTCTGATCCGCCAGCCTATTACTCTGCGGGAGTCCCCATGCGAGTCACTCAATTCCCCAAGCCTTTGAGCACTGCGGCCTCTTGGTTGTGCGCGACCTTGTTGACCGTGGGCTTCAGCCCCCTGGGACACGCGGGCCTGACCGACATCTCTCAAACGCCCCTGATCACCGCAGGCGGTACACCGGTCAAACCCAATCTGCTCTTTATCTTGGACGATTCGGGCAGTATGGCCAGCAACTACCTGCCCGAAGAGGCAGATATGGGCAACCAAACCTACAGCCTCAACACCCCACAGTGCAATGGTTTGGCTTTTGACCCCGCCTTGCCTTACCCACCGCCGGTGAATGCGGACGGCACCTCCAAGAGCAATCAGCCGATTTCATCTTCCTTTGATGCCGACAGTTGGTTGGAGGTTCGGGACATCAATAACTACGATTCTCGGCGGCCTTTGCAGGGCGCGAATCTGGTGAATGCTTCCGTGGGCGCCACCATCACCGTCAAGATCAATATCAGCACGCGCTCGTCGAGCTGGTATTGGTTGGATCAGCTCGTCACCATTTACGACAATAGCAACAAACAGCGCTGGATGATCGGGATGGTCAATGCCAACTACAGCGCGTCGACCAATAATTTGAGCATCAAGATTGTGGCAACCTCCGGCAGCCACACCTTGAGCACGCCGTATGTCGGAACGGGCCATCCGCACTTTGTTTACTACACCTATCCCAACACCAGCACGCGTTTGGGCTACACCTACCTGAGCACCGGGAAGGTCGATACCTCGACCAATTTCTACAAGGAGTGCAACAGCGTGGTGGGCAAGACACCGGGGTCTACGGTGTTCACGCGCCAAGTCATGACGCCGACCGACCCCAAGGCGCAGGCCTTTGCCAATTGGTATCGCTATTACAGCAACCGCATGGACATGATGAAGACCGTGGTGAGCCAGGCCTTCAAACAAATCGATGATCGGTTCCGGGTGGGCTACACCACCATCCTGAGCAAGACGGTGGAAGAGCAGATGGCGACCTCCGTGAGCTCCATCAGCGCCTACACCAAATGGGGCCCGGAAAGCACCAGCAAGATGTTCGTCAATGTGCGGGACTTTGACGCGACCCAGCGCAGCCAGTTTTACGCCTATTTGGATGCCACCGACCCTTCCGGCTACACCCCCTTGCGGGGCGCTTTGTCGACGGCCGGGCGCTATTTCGCGCGCCGTGCGCCGGGCCAAAGCACCGACCCCAAGCAGGACCCGATGCAGTATTCCTGCCAGAAGAATTTTGCGATTCTGGCCACGGACGGTGGCTGGAACACCTATGCCGAGGTCAGTTCCGGCACCAATCGCTACGGCCCTTACAAATTGGACAACACTACCGTCGACAATCAAGACGGGTCGGCCGCCCGCCCGATGCGCGACGGCACCGGGACCACGGCGGGGGCCTCGTCCAACTCCCTGGCGGACGTGGCCTATTACTACTACAACACCGACCTTCGCCCTACAGGCTCGGCGTATTGCACGGGCTCAAAAGACGTCGATGTGTGCGACAACACCGTGGTGCCCTTGCAGCGCATGAGCACCTACACCATGAGCTTGGGTCAAAGCGGCACCCTCAAGTTCGACCCCAACTACCTGAAGCAAACCTCGGGTGATTACCTGAACATCGTCCAGGGCACCAAGCAATGGCCAACGCCGGTCGCCAGCTCCACCAACACTTCGCCGGCCCATGTGGACGACTTGTGGCATGCGGCGGTCAACGGTGGGGGCCTGTTCTTCAACGTGGCCGACCCGAATGCAGTGACGCAAGGCTTGAAGACCGCGCTGACCGAGATCTCCAAAGAGAACGCACGCGGCTCCACGGCGGCGGCCAGTACCTTGCGCCCGGTGGCGGGTGATAACCAAGTGTTTGTGGCCGGCTTTACTTCGGGGGTCTGGATCGGTGACCTGCAGGCCTATCGCCTCGATGTTGAAACCGGCGCCCCCATGCTGCAGGACGCCAATGGCAAAGACTTGGCCGAATGGAGTGCCGCGGCTGTGCTCAAGACCAATACCAATCGCAAGATCTACTACGCCAACTCGAGCAAGGTTTTGCGGGAGTTCACTTACAGCAATCTCGACAGCGATGGCTTCAAGAGCGAGTTCGATGGCCAATGCAGCAAGCTGTCGCAATGTGTGCTGCTGTCGGACAGTGACAAGGCGATTGCCAATGACGGCAAAAAGCTGGTGCCTTATTTGCGCGGCATTGAGACTGCGCCCTTCCGCACCCGGGACAGCATGCTCGGAGACATTGTGGGCTCCGGGCCCATGTATGTCAGCGCACCCCGCGCCAATTTGAATGAAGCGAGCTACCAGGACTTTCAAACCAATTACAAGGACCGCCGTGCGGTGGTGTACGTGGGCGCGAACGATGGCATGTTGCATGCCTTTGATGCGCTGACCGGCGCCGAGCTCTGGGCCTTCATCCCCAGCGCTGTGCGCGCCAATATGGTCAAGCTGGCCGATGCCAATTACAGCGATAAGCATCAGTTCTTTGTCGACAGCTCACCCATCGCCGCTGACGTCTATTCGCCGGCCACGGGCTGGCGCACCATCTTGGTGGCCGGCATGGGGGCGGGCGGCAAGAGCTATGTGGCCCTGGATATCACCAACCCTGCGGCCACACCGACGCTGCTGTGGGAGTTCACCGATGCCAATCTGGGCCTGACTTACGCCCGCCCGACCATCGTCAAGCGCAAGTCCGGTGAATGGGTGGTGGTCTTCCCCTCGGGCTATAACAATGTGGGGGATGGCAAGGGCCGCATGTACACGCTCAATGCCTTCACCGGCCTGCGCAGTGCGCCCGATGTGGTCACCAGCGCAGGTGATACCTCCACACCCAGCGGCCTGGGGCCGGTTCGTGCCTGGCAAGACAAATTGGGCGATGCGACCGCCGATCGCTTCTATGCGGGCGACAACCTGGGCAATGTCTGGCGCATGGACATCGATGGGGTGCGTGAGCCCAAGAACGCCGCGCTGCTCTTGGCCACGGTAGAAAACGGAGATGGCAAGCCCCAACCCATCACCACAGTGCCGCAACTCACCAAGATTGACCAAAAGGGCTTCATCACCGCGGCGGTAGTGGTGGGAACCGGTCGGATGCTGGGGACTTCCGATATGAGCGACAAAACCGTGCAAAGCATCTATGGCATTCGCGACAACCTGAGCGCCGAGGGTTTGGGCAAGGTCAGGTCGAGCTTGGTGCAACAAACCCTGAGCACGGTCAACTTGGGGTCCAACCGCACCATCAGCAAAAACGTCGTCGATTGGAGTAACAAAAATGGTTGGTTCCTGGATCTGCCCGATGCCGGCGAACGGATCAACGTCAATATGCAGATGGTGGGCAGCACCTTGGTCGCGGGCTCCAATGTGCCTTTGAGTTTGGCGTCTTGCACCTCTGGCGACGGCTATGGTTGGCTCTACACCTTGGATGTGGCCAATGGTTCCAGTGTCAGCCAATACGCAGCCACCAAAGTGACCGGCTCCATGATTGCGGGCTTCACCGTGACCAGCAAGGGCGCCTTGACCACCCTCACCAAAAAGCCTTTGGTGAACATCAAAGTCGACCCCAAAAAGGTCTTCCTGGAGAAGGCCAACAAGACTTCTTGGCGGGAAGTCACGGGTCGCTGAAGACGCGCGGCTGTGCCCTGATTCACTGGGAAAAGTCATGAACGGCCGCCGAAAAGCGGCCGTTCTGCATCAACCGAGTGTTTCCCCTATGATGTGCCTTTTTGGAAAACGGGCTGCGGGCCCGCCCGAACGAGGCTCATGGCCCCCCATCCACATTCATCAAGCACTGGTTTGCATCACAGCGAAGCCCCGCCATTGATCGAGTTGCGCGACGTCAGCGTGGGCTACGGTGATCGGGTCATTCTTGAGCAGGTCAATCTGTCGGTGCCTCGCGGCAAGGTGTTGGCCTTGATCGGCACCTCCGGTGGCGGCAAAACCACCATGCTGCGGCTCTTGGGTCGGCAAATCCGCCCTATGAAGGGCCAGGTCTTTTTTGATGGGCAAGACATCGCCCCCTTGGATGCCGACGCGCTCTATGCGGTGCGGCGTCGCATGGGCATGCTGTTCCAGTTTGGCGCTTTGTTCACCGATTTGTCGGTGTTTGAGAATGTGGCGTTCCCGTTGCGTGAACACACCCGCTTGCCGGAAGCCATGATTCGGGATTTGGTGCTGATGAAGCTCAATGCCGTGGGCTTGCGTGGTGCTCGCGACCTGATGCCCTCTGAGATCTCGGGTGGCATGGCGCGTCGCGTGGCCCTGGCCCGAGCGATTGCCTTGGACCCGGATCTGGTGCTCTATGACGAACCGTTTGCCGGTTTGGACCCGATATCCTTGGGCGTGGCCGCTCGATTGATCCGAGATCTCAACGATGCGCTGGGCTTGACCAGCGTCATCGTGTCGCATGATTTGCACGAGACCTTTGCGATTGCCGATGAGGTCGCGATGATTGCCAATGGGCGGGTGGTGGCGCAGGGCACGCCGGAACAACTGCGTCAGAGCCAGGATCCCTTGGTTCGTCAGTTCGTGGGGGCCGAGCCCGAGGGGCCGGTGCATTTCCATCAGCCGGCCAGTCCGGTTGAGCAAGACTTTGGTTTGGGGCTGAGTGCATGAGGGAGTTGGCAGCCGCCACGGGGCGCAATCTGCGTTTGAAGCTGGTCGATATCGGCGCTTCGACGCGCTTGTTCCTGCAGATTCTGGCGCGCACGCCGCAGAGTCTGATGCGCTTTTCCCTGGTGCGTGATCAGATCTTTTTCCTCGGCAACCATTCCGTCTCATTGATTGGCGTGGCGGGCTTGTTTGTGGGCTTTGTGCTGGCGCTGCAGGGCTATTACACCTTGCAACGATATGGCTCGGCGGAAGCCGTCGGCCTGCTGGTGGCCCTGAGCCTGGTGCGCGAATTGGGGCCGGTGGTGGCGGCCCTGTTGTTTGCTGGCCGTGCGGGCACGTCCTTGACGGCCGAGATCGGCCTGATGAAGGCCGGCGAACAATTGACCGCCATGGAGATGATGGCGGTGGACCCGGTGACCCGTGTGCTGGCGCCGCGCTTCTTGGGCGGTGTGATCGCCATGCCTTTGTTGGCGGGGCTGTTCTCGGCCATCGGCATCATCGGCGGGTGGTTGGTGGCCGTCGTGTTGATTGGCATTGACGAAGGCGCGTTTTGGTCGCAAATGCAAGGCGGTGTGGATGTCTGGGCCGATGTGGGTAACGGCTTTGTGAAGAGTTTTGTCTTTGGCGTGACGGTCAGCTTTGTGGCTTTGCTGCAAGGCTTCACCGCCAAGCCCACGCCCGAAGGCGTGGCGCAGGCGACGACGCGCACCGTGGTGGCCGCTTCTTTGGCAGTCTTGGCACTCGACTTTGTGCTGACCGCCATGATGTTTTCTATTTAGTCTTGAGATTCGGAGAAAAGCATGCAACAAGCCTCGAGGCATGATGCGGCGGTGGGTTTCTTTGTGCTGCTGGGCGGCGCAGCCCTGTTGTTCCTGGCCTTGAAGGCCGGTAATTTGCTGAGCCTGAACTTTGATGAGACCTATTTGGTCAGCGCCAAATTCGACAATATCGGTGGACTGAAGGCGAGGGCTGCCGTCAAGAGCGCGGGTGTCGTGGTCGGCCGGGTTGAATCGATTGTGTTTGATGACAAGAGCTATCAGGCCAAGGTGACGATCAGCTTGAACAAAAAAGTGGTCTTCCCCAAAGACAGCTCGGCCAAGATTTTGACCGCCGGCTTGTTGGGCGAGCAGTACATCGGTTTGGAAGCCGGTGGGGATGAAAAGAACTTGGCGGCGGGAGACAGCATCAAGCAGACCCAGTCGGCGGTGGTGCTGGAAAACCTGATCGGACAGTTCCTCTACAACAAGGCGGCAGACACGGGCTCTGCGCCCGCAGGTGAAGCCAAACCATGATGAGCAAGACCCATGCCTTGACAGTCGGGCGTTGGCTGCTGCTGTCCAGTCTGTTGGCCCTGCTGAGTGCCTGTGCCAGCATTCGCGGCCCGGGCCCTCAGGGCCAGAAGCTCGATCCTTGGGAATCCTGGAATCGCAAGGTTTTCGCCTTCAATGACTCGCTGGATGAGCATGTCTTGCGCCCGGTCGCGACCGTTTACAGCGACTTGGTGCCCGCACCCATCCGCCAGTCGGTGGACAATTTCTTCAACAACATCGGCGACGCTTGGTCGGCCATCAACCTGATGCTGCAAGGGCGCCCCAGGGCCAGTGTGGAGCAGGGCATGCGCTTTGTCTTTAACTCCACCTTGGGCTTTGCCGGTTTCATTGATATCTCCACCGAAATCGGCCTGGAACGCAAGAGCGAAGACATGGGCAAAACCTTTGGCCGCTGGGGTACGGGCACCGGGGCCTACATCGTTTGGCCATTTTTCGGCCCGTCGTCGGTGCGTGACACCTTGGCCATGCCTTTCGACTGGGCAGCCTCGCCCGCGCTACTCTTTCACGATGGCAACAGCAAGCTGGGCATCTTCAGCCTGAAGACCATCAATGCGCGGGCCAATTTCCTGCGCGCCAGCAGCATGCTGGAAGGGATCGCGCTGGACAAGTACACCTTCTATCGTGATGCCTATCTTCAGCGTCGTGGCAGTTTCAGCGACGACGAAGAATTTGAGGTGCTGGTGCCTGAAACCACGCCTGCTGAGAAAAGCAGCCCACAGGCCGGTCCTTGACGGGACTCCCCCTTGCGGGTGTGAACCCAAGCCCGAGTGCCTGCGTTGCTAGGCTCATGCTCCGGCTTTTCAACCATAGGAATTGAATTCATGAACGCATCCAAGCGACACCTGATGAAGGGCCTGTTGGCCTTGGCCATGGCTTGGTCCGCCGCCTCGCCAGCCCTGGCGGCTGATGCCAGCGCCCCTGATTTGCTGATTCGCCAACTCTCTTTGGAGACGATTGAAGCAGTCAAGGCCGACAAGGCCATCCAAGCAGGTGATCTGCAAAAAATCATCAACTTGGTGGACACCAAGGTGATGCCTTACATCAACTTCAAACGCATGACCCAGTCCGCCGTGGGGCGCTTTTGGCGCCAAGCCACGCCGGAGCAGCAAAAGCGTTTGCAAGATGAGTTCAAGACCCTGTTGGTGCGCACCTACGCAGGCGCGCTCACCCAGGTGAAGGACCAGACCATCGCGCTCAAGCCCCTGCGGGCAGCGCCCGGCGAGACTGAGGTGGTGGTGCGGACCGAGATCCGCGGCAAAGGTGATCCGATCCAGCTCGACTACCGCCTGGAAAAAGACGGTGCCGAGTGGCGCATTTATGACGTCAATGTGCTGGGCATCTGGCTGGCTGATCAGTACCGCAACAGCTTTGCGCAAGAAATTGGCGCCAATGGCATTGATGGCTTGATCAAGACCTTGGTTGAGAAAAACCAAAAGGCTGGCAGCGCGCCGGCCAAGTCTTGAGCTTGAACTCGGTGATGGCCATGAGTGGCAAGGACAGCATGTTGAGAATGCCGGCTTGCGTGCGCATGGCCGAAGCGCCGGCACTTTGGGCCCAGATGCAACTGGGCTTGCGCGCTGAAGCGGCGCAGGTGCGCAGTGCGGCGGGCGCCGAGTTGCGCATCAACGCTGCGGACTTGCAGCAGTTTGATTCCTCGGTGCTGACCTTGTTGCTCAGCGCTGCCCGTTTGTGCGCCAGCGAGGGCGTGCGTTTGCAGGTCTGCCAAGTCCCGGCCAAACTTCAAGAGTTGGCGCGGGTCTATGGCGTGGCTGAACTGCTGTGGCCGGAGTTGCCGCAGGCGGCGATCAAAGCCTGATCGTGCGAGGTGGCCGCGGGGCAGGCCGCCTGGCGGCCTGTGCTTTTGGCCGGCCTGAACGGTTGGTCTAAACGGCCGGTCTAAACGACCTGCCTAAACGACCCGCTCACACATAGCGTTTGCCACGCAGGTTTTTCTTGATTTCCTGCAGCATGGGGCGCAGGTTTTGTCCCAGCTTCAAGGCCACGCCGGTGGTCAAAATGTCCACCGCCATCAGATGCAGCAGCCGCGACACCATGGGGCTGTAACGGTCAAAGTCCTCGGGGTGGTCCACCGCCAACAAGACCTGGCCCGGGCTTTGACCCAGTGCGGCCAGCGGTGAGCCGCTGGCGGTGATGATGATGGTGGTCGCCCCTTTTTTGCGGGCGATTTCGGCGGCGTCCAAGAGATCGCGGCTGCGCCCAGAATTGCTGATGACCACGGCGCAATCCCCTGGCTGCAACATGGTCGCGCTCATCAATTGCACATGGCCGTCGCTGCAGGCGGCGGTGTTGATGCCCAAGCGAAAGAACTTGTGTTGCGCATCCTGGGCCACGATGCCCGAGTTGCCGACACCATAGAACTCAATGCGCCGGTGGTTGCGGGCCGCTTCTGACAAGGCGTGGATGGCCACGTCAAAGGCATGGCTGGCGGCATCATTGCGGTAATGCAGCAGGGCCGCAACCGCGTTGTCGACCACCTTGACGATCAAGTCCGCAGGCTTTTCGTCTTCATCCACCGCGCGGTGCACAAAGGGCACGCCTTCGTTGACGCTGCCGGCCAGCTTGCGCTTGAAGTCGGTCAGGCCGTCATAGCCAACGCTGCGGCAAAAACGCACCACCGTGGGCTTGGATACATGGGCACGGTCGGCCAATTCACTGACCGGCAGATTGGCAAAGGCGCGCGCATCGTTCAGCAGCAGCTTGGCGACGCGCTGTTCGGCCGGCGGCAAGGCCGGAATGGCGGCTTTGACGCGTTCCAGAATGCTCACTGTTCTTCCGCCCAGGCAAAGCCATCGCGTGCCACCAGGGCGCTGGCCGCAGCCGGACCCCAGGAGCCGGCGTTGTAGGGGCGAGGGCCTGTGCTGTCTTGAGCCCAGGCATCCAGAATCGGCTCCACCCAGCGCCAAGCTTGCTCTTGCTCATCGCTGCGCACGAACAAGTTCAGGCGGCCGGCAATCGCATCCAACAGCAGGCGCTCGTATGCGCCGACGCGGTTGGTGGCAAAGGCTTTGTCGAAGTCCAGGTCCAGCGAAACCGGCGTCAGGGCTTCGCCGTGAGCACCGCCCTTGGCCGCGAGCAATTGCAACTCCAGCCCGTCTTCCGGCTGCAGCTTGATCACCAAGCGGTTGGCGCGATTGGTGCCCGGGAAAATCGGGTGCGGCACTTCGCGGAAATTGATGACGATTTGCGCATCACGCGCCGCCAAGCGCTTGCCCGTGCGCAGGTAGAAGGGCACACCGGCCCAACGCCAGTTCTGCACCTCGGTGCGCAGCGCCACAAAGGTTTCGCAGGGGCTGTTTTCGGGAACCTTGGCTTCGTCCAGATAGCCGTTCACGAGCGAGCCCCCCACGGTGCCGGCGCGGTACTGGCCGCGCACCACATCGCGCGCCACGGTCTCGGCGGTGAAGGGCTTGAGCGAGCGCAAGACCTTGAGCTTTTCGTCGCGAATCGCGTCGGCGTCATTGGTTGAAGGCGGCTCCATGGCAATCATGGTGAGCAATTGCAGCGCATGGTTTTGAATCATGTCGCGCAGCGCGCCGGTGCCGTCGTAGAAGCCGCCGCGGGTGCCCACACCGAGTTCTTCGGCCAGGGTGATCTGGATATTGGCAATGCTTTCGCGACGCCACAACGGCTCGAACAAGGCGTTGCCAAAGCGCAGCGCCATCAGGTTTTGCACCGAAGGCTTGCCCAGGTAATGGTCGATGCGGAAGGCCTGCTCTTCCTTGAAGACCGAGCGCACCACACGGTTGATTTCCTGCGCGCTGGCCAGGTCATGGCCGAGCGGTTTTTCCAGCACCACACGCACCCGGTCTTCATTCAGGCCGACGGCGCCCAACTGCTGGCAGATCTGGGTGAACAAATGCGGGCTGGTCGCCAGGTACAGCACCACGGTTTCGGCTTGGCGCTCGTCCAGCCAGTCTTTCAGGCGCTGGTAATGCTCGGGCTGGGAGAGATCCATGCGGCGGTAATGGATCAGCGCCGCAAAGCGTTCGAACTCTTCGTCATTGGGGCGCTTGGAGCCATCGACCTCGCGGAAGCGCTCTTTCAGCCACTCACGGTAACGCTCGTCGCTGTTGTCGTCACGGGCCACCGCCAGAATCCGGCCACCGGCGGGCAGCTTGCCGTGTCGAAAGGCCTGGAACAGCGCCGGCATCAGCTTTCTCCAAGTGAGATCACCAGTGCCGCCAAAGAAAACGAGATCGAAAGACATGGAGTGCGCCCTGTTGCGGTTCAGCAGAAAAAATGAACCCTTGATGTAACAAAGTTTCTGGAATTATGATGCATGAGTTTCGTCGATCGGTCAATGCGCCGGGCTTTTTTTGCGCCGCTCATGGGGGTTTGCGCGGACTTGAGCCTGTAACCCGCATCAAAGACCTGGGCGAGTGGGGCTGCGCCAGAGCGGTTCTAATGGAGGTTTGAATCGCTTTTTCTGGAGTAGTGCTGTGATGAATCAACTCGATCAACTCAAGACCCTGACCACGGTGGTGGCCGACACCGGCAATTTTCTGCAACTGGCCCAGTTTGCGCCGCGGGATGCCACCACCAACCCTTCCTTGATTCTGAAGGCGGTGCAGTCGCCCGATTACGCGCCCTTGCTCAGCGACACCGTGGCCGCCCACAAGGGCTTGGCGCTGGATGAAGTGGTCGACCGGGTGCTGGTGCGCTTCGGCCTGGAAATTTTGAAGGTCGTGCCCGGTCGCGTGTCGACCGAAGTGGATGCACGCCTGAGCTTTGACAAGGCCGCCACGTTGCTGCGTGCGCGCCGCATCATCGGCCTGTATGAGGCCGCCGGCATCTCGCGCGAACGCGTGCTGATCAAGATTGCCTCCACCTGGGAAGGCATCCAAGCCGCCGCGGAGTTGGAGCGCGAAGGCATTCATTGCAACCTGACTCTGCTGTTCTCTTTCTGCCAAGCGGTGGCTTGCGGCGAGGCCGGCATCCAGCTGATTTCGCCCTTCGTGGGCCGCATCTACGACTGGTACAAAAAGAGCGCCGGCAGTGCCTGGGATGAGGCCGCCCAAGCCGGTGTCAACGATCCCGGCGTCAAGTCGGTCACGCAGATCTTCAATTACTACAAAAAGCATGGCATCCGCACCGAGGTGATGGGCGCGAGCTTCCGCAATATCGGCCAGATCCAAGCCTTGGCCGGTTGCGATCTCTTGACCATCAGCCCTGATTTGCTGGCCCAGTTGCAGGCCCAGACCGCGCCTTTGACGCGCGCACTCGACGCGGCAGCCGCCAGCGCTTTGGACCTGCCCAAGGTTTCTTTCGATGAAGCGGGCTTCCGCTTTGCCCTCAACCAGGATGCGATGGCCACCGAGAAGCTGGCCGAAGGCATCCGCCTGTTTGCCGTCGACTCGGCCAAGCTGGATCAGATGATTGTGAGTTGATTGATATGTCCTTTGCCTCGCGTTGTGACCGTAGCCCGGTCTGGTCCGCCTTGCAGCAGCGCTTTGACGCGGTGGGTCGCAGCTTTGACCTGCGCCGCGCCTTTGCCGATGAGCCGCAGCGTTTTGCGGACTGGTCTTTCCAGGCACCTGAGCTCTTGGCGGATTTGTCCAAGAACCGCATCGATGCCGAGACCCTGGCCTTGCTGCTGCAATTGGCACGGGACTGCGGGCTGGAGTCACAACGCGATGCCATGCTGGCCGGCGAGGCCATCAATCACACCGAAGGCCGCGCTGTGTTGCATACCGCGCTGCGCGCACCGGCGGGGCAGGGCTTGTTCACGGAGGATGTGCAAGCTTCGCTGAGCGCCATGCTGAGTTATGCCGAAAGCGTGCGCGACAGCGCGCGCAGCGGCATCACCGATGTGGTTCATATCGGCATTGGCGGCTCGGATCTGGGCCCCGCCATGGTGGTGCGGGCCTTGCAAAGCTTCACCCAGCCGGGCCTGAAGCTGCATTTCGTCTCGAATGTGGACGGGCACGATCTGGCCCCGGTGCTGCGTGATCTGAAGCCGGCGACCACGCTGTTCGTGATCGCCTCCAAGACCTTTACCACACAAGAAACCCTGGCGAACGCCTTGGCTGCACGCAGCTGGTTCCTGGCCGCAGGCGGCAGCGATATTGCGCGGCACTTTGTGGCCACCAGCAGCAATACTGCGGCGGCGGCAGAGTTTGGTATCACCACCACCTTTGGCTTTTGGGACTGGGTGGGCGGGCGCTATTCCTTGTGGTCGGTGATCGGCTTGCCGATTGCGATTGCCATCGGTGCCGAAAATTTCCGCGCGCTGCTGGCCGGTGCGCACGCCATGGACCAGCACTTCGCGCAAACGCCGCTGGAGAAGAACCTGCCGGTGCTCTTGGGTCTCTTGGACCTTTGGTATCGCAACTTCCACGGCTTCAGCAGCCGCAGCGTGGCGCCGTATCACCAGGGCTTGGGCCGCTTGCCGGCTTATTTGCAGCAGCTGGAAATGGAGAGCAATGGCAAGGGCGTGGACCGAGAGGGTCAGGTCTTGCCCTATGCCACCAGTCCGGTGGTCTGGGGCGAGGCGGGCACCAATGGCCAGCATGCCTACTTCCAGATGTTGCACCAGGGCACAGATGTCATTCCGGTGGAGTTCATCGCCGTCAAGCGCACCCATCATGGCCCGCATATTCAGGGCGAGTTGCAAGAGCGTTTGGCCGATCAGCAGCGCAAGCTCTTGGCCAATTGCCTGGCGCAGTCCCAGGCGCTGATGCAGGGCAAGTCCTTTGACGAAGCCTTGGCCGAATCTGCGCCAACGGCTTCCAAAGCGCTGGACGCGGCGACGGTGGCGCGGCATCGCTCCTTCTCCGGCAACCGGCCCAGCACCACCTTGGTCTTGGATCAGCTGACGCCGCGCTCACTCGGCGCTTTGATCGCTTTGTACGAGCACCGTGTCTTTGTCAGCGGCGCGCTCTGGGGCATCAACAGCTTTGACCAATGGGGTGTGGAGTTGGGCAAGGCCTTGTGTGGCCAGCTCTTGCCGCGCTTGAGCAGTGGCGATGTCACGGGCCTGGACAGCTCTACGGCCGGTCTTTTGAAACATCTTTTGGCATGAATATTGTTTTTGACTTTGGCGGCGTGGTGTTTCGTTGGCACCCCGCCAGTTTTCTGGCGCGGATCTGGCCGCACCGGGTCGCCAACGCCGAGCAGGCGGCCGATGTTGTGGCCCAGTTTTTTGAAAGCTATGGCGGTGACTGGGGCGCTTTTGATCAAGGTTTGATCGATGCCGAGACCGTGATCGCCCGCATCAGCGAGCGCACTGGCTGGCCGCGTGCCGAGGTGGCGCAAGTGGTGGCGGCGGTGCCCGATGAATTGCAGTTGCAAACCGAGACGGCCACGCTGATTGAAGAGCTCAAACAAGCCGGGCACCGCCTGTTTTACCTCTCCAATATGCCCGAGCCCTATGCCGACCATTTGGAGCGGAGCTTTCCGCTGCAGGAATGGTTCGAGTCGGGTGTGTTCTCGGGGCGGGTCAAGCACTCCAAGCCGCGTCAGCAGATCTTCGAGATTGCCTGCGAGCGGTTTGGCTTGGCGCCGCAAGACTGCGTGTTTTTGGATGACCACCCGGCCAATATCGAAGCCGCGCAGGCGTTGGGCTGGCAGGCGCTCTTGTTCACTGATGCGGGTCAGGCCCGCGAGGCGCTTGCGGCCTTGGCTTGAAGCTCGGTGTTGATGCTCAGTGGGGGAGCGAGTCGTCCTCGACCGGCGGGCTGGCTTCCAAGCTGAAGCTCTCGCTGGCCCAGGCGCCCAGGTCGATCTGGCGGCAGCGCTGGCTGCAAAAAGGCCGCCACTGATTGCTGGCCGCAAACACCGAGTCGCCGCCGCAGGTGGGGCAGCGCACGATGCGAGCTTCAGGCTTGGGGTCTTGAATGCCACTCATGCGCACAGTGTCAGCTCAAAGCTGACGTCCTGAGGCGCTGGGCGCAGACGACCTTCTTCGTCTTGCCGCATCATGCGGATGGAGATCATCAGCCGGTGGCCGCTGATCTCTGGCACCAGACCCAGGCTCGGGTCGATGCGCATGCGCAGCAATTGATAGCTGCGGCCTGCGCCCAGATTCTGTTGGAACTGGCCCCCCACGGCAGCGACCTTGTGGGGGGAGCCGGAGTCGCGCAACAGCCCCAGCAACACTTGCAGGGCCTCGGCCAGCGGCATCAGGCTTTGGGTCCATTGCATCAAATCATTGCGGCGTCGTACCGGCAAAAACTGCTGCCAGGTGTAATACGCGGGCAGATCAAATTCACAGGTGCCGCCCGGAATGCTGATGCGGCTGCGGATGCTCATCAGCCATTCATTGGCATTGAGCGCATGGCCGGCTTTACCGCTGAGCTTGTTGAGGCCTTCAAAAGCGCGGTCGATGCGTGCAATGACTTCGTCCAGCACGGCCTCGGCCACACCGGGGTTCCCACGGTAGCCATTCAGCTGGGTTTTGTGGCGTTCCAGTTCCTTCAGCAGATCGGACTTCAGGTCCGCGCGGGCGGCCACATCCATGATCTCGAAAATGGTGACCAGGGCGAAATGGTGGTCAAGCGCAGTCTCGCGCTCCATCAGTTGACCGAGGCGGTCAAACAGATGTTCCAGACGCAGCATCGTGCGGATGCTCTCGTTGAACGGGTACTCGTAAAGGACCAAGGCGGTCATCCCTATCGGTCAGCTTGTGGGCAGAGGCGCGCAAGGGGATTGCGCGTCAAACCCCGTGATTGTTCCATAGCCTGTCGTGGCTCTGACGCAAGCGTGGCGAGGCACTGAACTATTTCCCTGCTTGCCAGGCTTGCGCGAGGCTCAGCACCTGCGCTCGCAGGGCTTGCAGACTCAGGTTTTGATTGAAGATCACCGCGTCCGCGCAGCTGCGGCGCTGGGCTCTCCTGGCTTGTGCGGCCAGCACGGCGCGCGCTGCCTCTGCGGTCCAACCAGGACGTTGGCTGACGCGGGCGACCTGGGTCGCCTCTTCACAATCGATCACCAACACACGATCGACCCGAGCGCGCCAATGCCCAGACTCGACCAGCAGCGGCACATCAAACACGATCAATGCATGGCCAGCCGCTCGCGCCTGCGCTTCTTCTGCGCGTGTTTGAGCCCCAATCATGGGGTGAAGAATGGCCTCCAGCCTGGCCTTGACGCTGGCATCGGCAAAGGCCAGCGCGCGCATGGCGCTGCGGTCCAGGGCGCCGTCGGAGGTCTGTAGCGCCGGCCCAAACTCGGCCACGATGGCGGGCATGGCGGCGCCGCCGGCGGCGCTCAGACTTCGCGCAATCGCATCGGTGTCAATCAGGGCGGCGCCAGCTTCTTGCCAAAAACCGGCCACGGTACTTTTGCCGCTGCCGATGCCGCCTGTCAGGCCGATTCTCAACACCGGCCTCTCAAGCCCAACCCAGCCAGCCCAGCACCCGTGGCGTGCCTGCGAACAGCACGACGAAACCGCCGCCCGCCAAGAAGGGGCCAAAGGGCACATAGCGGCCCTCGCGCAGCTTGGCGTTCATCTTCAGGCCAATGCCAACCAGCGCACCGATCAGCGAGGCGCCCAAAACGATGGGCAGAACCATCTGCCAGCCCAGCCAAGCGCCCAGCGCGGCCAGCAATTTGAAGTCGCCATAGCCCATGCCCTCTTTGCCGGTGAGCAGCTTGAACAGCCAGTAAACCGACCACAAGGACAGATAGCCGACCAAGGCGCCGGTCACGGCGTCGGCCAGCGGCAGGGTCCAGCCCAGCAAGGCGGCCGCCAAACCTGCCCAGAGCAAGGGCTGGTTCAAAGAGTCGGGCAACAAGGTGGTGTCCCAGTCAATGGCGGCCAGCGCCAGCAAGCAGGCGCTGAAGCCGCACCAGAGCAGGGTGCTGGGCTGCGCACCGAAGCGCCAGGACAGGGCGGCAAACAGCAAGCCGCAGCTCAGCTCGATCACCGGGTACCGGACGGATATCGCTGTTTTGCAGGCCGAGCATTTGCCGCCCAGTCGCAGCCAGCCGAGCAAAGGCAGGTTTTCATGCCAAGCCAGCTGGTGGCCGCAATGGGGGCAACGAGAGCGCGGCAAAGCAATGCCCAGCTTGGGCAGCTTTTCGATGCGTTCGTGCAAGGCCCGCGCTGTTGCTGCCAACTGCTCTGCGGGCTCGCTGGGCAAGCCCGTGGCGCGGCTGAGCTCGCCCGCATCGCCCAGCTGCGCGCTGGCATCAGCCATCCATTGGCGCTCCAGTATCAAGGGAACGCGGTGGATGACCACATTCAAAAAGCTGCCGATGCACAGGCCGACCAGGCCCAGGATCCAAGGAGAGAGCCAAAAATTGAAATCGAGATTCATGAGCGAGTGGGCCAATGCGGGCAAGAGTGTGGGGCAGGCCTCAAACCACTTGGCCGAGTTTGAAGATGGGCAAATACATGGACACGACGATGCCGCCGATGATGCCGCCCAGGATCACGATGATGAAGGGCTCCATCAGGCTGGACAAAGACTTGACGGCCTCGTCCACCTCGTCTTCATAGAACTCGGCGGATTTGGACAACATATGGTCCAAAGAGCCCGACTCTTCACCGATGGCGGCCATTTGCAGCACCATGGTCGGGAAGATGCCGGTAGACTGCATGGAGGTGGTCAGGGCGGTACCGGTGGAGACATCGCGTTGGATCTTCTCGGTGGCCTCCGCAAAGATGGCATTGCCGGAGGCGCCGCCAACCGAGTCCAGCGCCTCCACCAGCGGCACACCGGCGGCAAACATGGTGGACAAGGTGCGGGTCCAGCGGGCCACGGCGGACTTGTAAAGCAGGTCGCCAAAGACCGGAATCTTCAGCAGCAGGCGGTCCATGGTGGCTTGCATCTTGGCGGAACGTTTCCAGGATTGGAAAAAGAAGTACAGGCCGCCGCCTAAGGCTGAGAAGATGGCCCACCAATAGGCGACAAAGAATTCCGACATGGCGATCACCGCCAGCGTGGGCGCGGGCAGATCGGCGCCAAAGGACTTGAACACGTCCTTGAAGGCTGGAATCACAAAAATCATGATCACGGCCACCACCACAAAGGCCACCACCAGCACGGCCACCGGGTAGGTCAAGGCCGACTTGATCTTGTTTTTGATGGCAACGGTTTTCTCTTGGTAGATGGCCAAGCGGTCCAGCAGCGACTCCAAAATACCGGCGGCCTCGCCGGCTTCCACCAGATTGCAGTAGAGCGCATCGAAGTAGAGCGGATGCTTGCGCAATGAGGTCGACAAGCTGGTGCCGGTTTCGACATCTTGGCGGATGTCATTGAGCAAACGCGTGAGCTTGGGGTTGGTGCTGCCGCGCCCGACGATCTCAAAGGACTGCAGCAGCGGCACACCGGCGCGCATCATGGTGGCCAATTGGCGGGTGAAGATGGCGATGTCTTTTTGCTTGATGGCCTTGCCGCCACTGACCCGGCGCTTCTTGACCTTGCTGACCAAGATGCCTTGGCGACGCAAGGTGGCACTGACCATGGCCTCGCCGCCAGCGCGCAATTCGCCCCGCACGATTTTGCCGTTACGGTCCTTGCCTTCCCATTCATAGGTCGCGTCGTTCGCGCCCTTGGATGCCGTCGTCGTCGCCATATCCATCAGCTCCTGGGCTCAAGGCCCTTGCACGCCGCAAAAAAAGCGTGCGAATTATTCATTGGTTGCCGCCAACACTTCTTCGAGGGTAGTCACGCCCAGCCTGACCTTCACCAGCCCGAACTGGCGCAGATCGCGCACACCGTCAGCCTTGGCCTGCTCGGCAATGTCCATCGAAGAGCCCTCGGCCAAGATGATGCGCTGAATCGACTCGGTAATGGGCATCACTTGGTAAAGGCCGACCCGCCCTTTGTAACCACTGTTACAACTGGAGCAGCCCACGGCCCGGTACTGCTTCCAGCTGCCGTCCAGTTCTTCTTCTTGGAAGCCGGCGCGCAACAAGGCCTCGCGTGGATAGTCGGCCGGGGCCTTGCAGTTCTCGCACAGGCGCCGCACCAAGCGCTGCGCGGTGATCAAAAGCACGCTGGAGGCGATATTGAATGGCGCCACGCCCATATTGAGCAAACGGGTCAGCGTTTTGGGTGCGTCATTGGTGTGCAGGGTGGACATCACCATATGGCCGGTTTGGGCGGCTTTGATGGCGATGTCGGCGGTTTCCAGATCGCGGATCTCGCCCACCATGATGATGTCGGGATCCTGACGCAGGAAGGACTTCAACGCTGCAGAGAAGCTCAGGCCTGCTTTGTCATTGACGTTGACCTGGTTGATGCCGGGCAAATTGATTTCGGCCGGGTCCTCCACCGTGGAGATGTTCACCCCCGGCTGGTTCAGGATGTTCAAGCAGGTGTAGAGCGACACCGTCTTGCCCGAACCGGTCGGACCGGTCACCAAGACCATGCCGTAGGGCCGCGAGATCGCCGACAGCAAGCGTTCCTTTTCAATCTTCTCGTAACCCAGGGCGTCAATGCCCAGCTTGGCGGAAGAGGGGTCCAGAATCCGGATCACGATCTTCTCGCCGAACAGCGTGGGCAGGGTGCTGATCCGGAAGTCGATCGCTTTGGCGCCAAACTTGAGCTTCATGCGCCCGTCTTGGGGCACACGGCGCTCGGCAATGTCCAGGCGCGACAGCACTTTGATGCGTGAGGCCAGCTTGTCTTTGATCGCGATGGGCGGCTGGGTGATTTCGCGCAATTCACCGTCGACGCGAAAACGCACCCGGTAGTGGTATTCGTAGGGCTCGAAGTGCAAGTCGGAGGCGCGCATATTGATGGCGTCCACCAACATTTTTTGCAGAAAACGCACCACCGGCGCGTCTTCCACATCGGCCATCTCCGCCGCTTCTTGCTGGGGGGTGGCCTCTTCTTCGCCAATGTCGAAGTCGAAGTCGCCGCCCGCCATGGAGTCCAGGGTTTCACTGGCCGTGCTGCCGCTGCCGGCCAGCATTTTGACGAGCTTGTCGTGTTCGACGATCACCCATTCAGGCGCGAGCTGGGTGGCGAATTTGATGCGCTCCACCACCTCTTGGTCGGTGGGGTCTGCGCCGCCAATGAAGAGCCGGCTGCCCCGTCGACCCAGCACCACCACCTGATACTGCAAGGCCAGCTTGCCATCGATGATGTTGTGCGGCATGCGCTGCGGATCCATGGCGTTCAGGTCCAGCAGTGGCAGGGCAAGGGCCGCAGAAAGCGTATGGGCCAGATCCACCGGTGAGACCGCGCCCGAGGCAATCACCGAGTTGACGAAACTGATCTTCTTCTCGCGCGCTTGACGGGCCAGGTCCTCGGCGACCTTGGCCTGCAATTTACCGGCGTGAACCAGCATGCGTGCCACGCCGGAGAGGGCGGACTGAGGCGGCTCGGCCAAGGTGGCATCCATTGCTTGTGTCAATGCGGACTTCGAAGGTTGATGGGGGACTCAAAGCCTTTGGCACTGGGCATCACCGGGCTTCGCCTTGTGATGCAGGGGCGCCATAGGAATGATTTCACACTGTAAATGAGACCAAGGCAGCGCGCAGCCTTTGACTCGTGGCTTTGCGCACGATTAGGCCAGATCGCGGCGTCTTGGTTTGTTCAAACAGAGGGACTTTCCCCTGCCAAAGCGGAGGACCCCGGCAAGTCGTCGGGCCCGAGAGCCAAGGGCAGCAAGACGCGGATGGTGCTGCCCGCGCCGAGCGTGCTGCTCATTTCAAGCCGCCCACCATGCAGGCTGACGATCTCTTGGACGATGCTCATGCCCAGCCCCGTGCCCAAGATGGTGCCGGAGGAGTCGGCGCGATAGAAGCGTTCGGTCACTCTGGCGAGTTGTTCTGGCGTCATGCCCCGGCCCTGGTCTTGCACTTCCAGGCAGGCCATGGCGGGGGCGTCGGCACTGGCGGGCGCTTGGCGCAGCCGCACCCAGACCTGTCCGGACTCGGAAAACTTGTAGGCATTGGAGAGCAGGTTGCGAAGCACTTGCTGAATCTTCATGGCGTCGACATGCACGGGGAGCGGTTCCGCTTGCGCCATGTAGTCGGCAGCGCTGCGGCCATCCGGGGTGCTGAAATCACTCAGGGCTTGCTGCACCAGCGCCTTCAAGTCCTCGTGCTTGAGCTCAAAGTCCTTGCCTCGGCGTTCTTCGATGCGGGCCAAGTCGAGCAACTCGTTGACGATGTCAATCATGGCCTGGCTTTGCCGGTAGATGCGCTCCAGCATTTGTTTTTGGCGCTCGGGCGCCAGTTCTCGGCTGATCAGCAACTCGGTGAAGCCATAGATGCTGACCATGGGTGTGCGCAGCTCATGGGCCGCGGTGGCCAAGAACTCACTCTTGAGGCGATCGACCTCATGTTGGTGGGTGATGTCGCGCAGCATCAGCACCTGGCTGACTTCACCGGCCCCGCCCTCGTGCAAGCTCAGCGACAGCACGCGGTGTTGCGGCCTCATCAGCGTCAGGCTGTGTTCGCCCTGTTTGAGCTTGTTCAGGCTGAGTCCATCCTCAGTGGGGCTGGCTGCGCTCGCGTCACTGTCTTCGCCCAGGGCTTGCAACATCGCAAGCAAGGCACCGGGCTCAAGGTCCAGTACGGCTTCTGGGCTCAAACCAGTCAAGCGGGTAAAGGCGGGGCTGACATAGCGGACCGTGTGTTCTGTGCCGATGGACACCAAGCCGTCCGGACTCAGCGCAAAGATCGCGGCCAACTGCTCGCTGCGCTCCTTCATGCGCGCCTCGGCCATCTTCAATTCATGCACGTCCTGCAAAGAGCCCGCCATGCGCCGATGTTGGCCCGCGGCATTGAAAAAAACCTTGGCACGCGCGCGGAACCAGCGGTAGCCGCAACCTCGGATGTAAAGCCGGAATTCCAGGTCGTAGGGCGCGAGGTCTTGCAGGGCGGCTTGCAAGGCCGCGTGGTGACGAGGCAAGTCTTCGGCATGCAGCCGGGCTTCCAACTGGCTGGCGCTGGCGTTCACCTCACCGGGCTCCAGGCCCAGCAGTCGATAGAACTGAGGCGACCACCACTCCTCGTCGGCATGGGTGTCGATGCGATCCCACAAACCGTCGGAGCCGCCTTCCAGGGCCAGGGCGAAGCGCTCATTGCTGAGGGCCAGGGTGGCCTCCAACTGCTTTTGCGTGCTGATATCGGTTTGGATCGCGACGAAACGTTCCACTCGCCCTTGGGCGTCCAAGCTGGGGGCGATCGTCACTTTGGCCCAAAAACTCTGCCCTTGGCGATCGCAGAACCCGGCCGTCCCGGACCAGCTTCGCCCTTGCGACAGCGCTGCCAGCGCCTCTTCTTGCACCGAAAGCGATTCTGCGGCGACAGGCACGATGCGATAGCTCTGGCCCAGCAGCGCCTCGCGTGCGTAGCCAGTGACGCGGCAGAACTCGTCGTTCACATAGATCAGTCGCCCCTGGGTGTCGGCCATGGACACCAGCGAGTGTTGATTCAAGGTGTCGAGCATCAGGCGGTGATCGCGCAGCGCGGTCTCCGCCAGCGCTTTGGCTTGCCGCAAGTCCACGGTCATGTCGGCGGCCAGCAACTCGGCGCGCACCCGGCCCATGCTCAAGAGCCACACAATGGCCGCGGCCAA
Source organism: uncultured Burkholderiales bacterium (assembly GCA_945952065.1). Taxonomy (GTDB): domain Bacteria; phylum Pseudomonadota; class Gammaproteobacteria; order Burkholderiales; family Burkholderiaceae_C; genus Paucibacter_A. The sequence continues at coordinate 78,549 of CAMFGY010000018.1, forward strand.
CAAGCTCATGGCAGCCATGCCCAAACCTAGCCAGGTGGGGTGGCTTTCCAATGCGAGTTCAGAGAAATGCTCGGTGCTGCTGATGCGCAGGCTCAGTTCGCGCCCGCCGACAAAAAAGTTGCGATGGGTCTCAAACATATGAGGCTGTTGCCCGCGGGCCTGATCGGGCGCATCTCGCGAAGCCAGGGCCGGCAACTCGCGGTCCAGGCTGTAAGCCAGCCCTTCCGGGGTGGGCCGAGGGCCGTCATACAACTCAAAGTCGAGCAACCCTTGAATGCCTGATCGGATGCCGTCCATCAAATCGTCCATGATCAGGGGCACATAAATCAAGCCGGCCGTGGCGGCAATTCTTTGTTCTTCAGTTTGTGTGGGGGCCGCCGGGTAGTGCAGTGGCAGCAGATAGAGAAAGCCGGGCGCCGTTTGCCCTTTGTGCGGCAACACGATGCGGCCCGACAAGGTAGGCTGCCCCGAGCGGTAGGCCAGTTCAAAGGCCGCACGCAGCACCGGGTTGGCGCCAAGGTTTTTGCCCAGGTCTTCGCGGTGGTAGGCCAGGGGCTCGATGTACTTGACGATGAACAGCGCATCGCTGGCGCCTGCATCTTGCACTGCAAAATCGGCGGCGCCACTGCTTTGTTGGGCGTGAACAAAATCCTCCAAAGCCTCACGATCAACGCGCTCGATGAAGCCGTAACTGTTGATGGCGCTGAAATCGATCGGGGGGCGATTGGCGCGCACAAAGCTGGCAAATTCCTCGCGTCGCAAAGACAGGCTGGCCGCGTGATGCGCGGCCAAACTGCGCATGCCATAGGCGGGATGCTCAAAGCGGCGCCGCACATCGTCTTCCAACGAGGCCGTCAGTCGATCAAACCGCACCGAAGCCATGCCGCGCAAATTGGCAATTTGGTAGTGGAGCAGCAAAAGCGTCAGCAACAGCCCCAGGGCCAACGTCATCCGCGCGCGCCGCAGCGGCTTGGCCTGCGCCGCTTGTCCGCCGGCCCCCAGGCTGGCGTGCGCCAGGCGTTCACCGCGCCATGCCAGATAGATCAGGCTCGGAACCAGCAGCAGCAAGACCTCGGCCCACAAACGCAAGACCCAGTCGCGCGGGCTCAGCAGGGCTTGCAGCAGCAAACGGTTCAGCAAAGCGCAGATCAGCAGCACAGCGCCCAACTCAAAGGCGAGCTGCATGAGCAAGCGTGCGTGCGGCCGCTGCCAGATTCGCTGTGTGGAGGTGGAGTTCACACGCCTGCCGCCTGTGCGCACGGCAGGGTGACGCTGACCGTGGTCCCTTGGCCCAATTCGCTGGCCAGCGAGAGCTGTCCGCCATGCAATTCCACAATCTCTTTGACGATGCTCATGCCAAGACCGGTGCCCAACACGGTGCCTGATTTGTCGGCTCGGTAAAAGCGCTCGGTGACGTGGGAGAGTTCTTCGGCAGTCATGCCAATGCCTTGGTCTTGCACCTCGATCTTCACCTGCGGCGGGTCGCTGTTCTCGGGCACGCTGACCCGCAGCCACACCCGGCTGCCCGCGGCGGAGTATTTGTAGGCATTGGAGAGCAGATTGCGCAGCACTTGCTGCAGCTTCTTGCGGTCGGCATGCACTTGGCTGCTGCGTTCAGGCAAGCTCAACTCGGGGCCCGCGCGTTCATCCGGGGCTTGAAAGTCCTGGACCACTTCTTCAACGACGGCATTGACTGGGAGTAGCTCCAACTCAAAGTCTTGGCCCCGTCGGGCTTCGATACGCGCCAGGTCCAGCAGCTCATTGAGGATGGCAATCATGGCCTGGCTCTGTCGGTAGATGCGCGCCAGCATTTGCTTTTGCCGATCGGGGGCGAGATTGTCCCGGGTCATCAACAGTTCGGTGAAGCCAAAGATGCTGGCCATGGGGGTGCGAAGCTCATGCGCGGCGGTGGACAAGAACTCGCTCTTCATTTGGTCGACTTCGACCTGGTGGGTCACGTCGCTGAGATGCAGCAGTTGCGAGCTCTCGCCGCCCTCCCGGGTAGAGCCCTCGTGCAGGGCTAACTCCAAGACTCGCCGGGTGGGTCGCTCAATGGAAAGACGCACCCGACCGGTGCGCAGCTGATGCTTCTCAATCGGGGCGGCCTCGGCGTTTTGGCGGGCCGACAGGGCTTGCAGCAAGGCGTCTTCTTCAAGACCCAAGGCGCTTTGCGCCGGAATGCCGGACAGCCGGGTGAAGGCTGGGCTGACATAGCGTGTCAGGCCCGCGGCATCGAACCAAACAAAGCCGTCCGGGCTGAGTGCAAAGATGGTGGCCAGTTGCTCGCCGCGCTCGCGCAGCTGGGCGATCAGGTCTTGCACCAACTTGATCAGGAGCGTGTGTTCGGTGCTGTCGCCCAACTGCTCCGACTTGCCGGACTCGGGCTTGTAAAAGCCCTGCAGCATTTCGCGCAGCGCCTGCATCACATTGGCCCGCGCGCGCAACTCGCTTTGCAACCGGTCATCCAGCTCTTGCTGCTGGCTGAAATCACGACAGGCATAGACCCAGCCGACCGGCGCTCCTTGGCTGTCCAGCACCGCGGTGCGGCTGAGATCGAGCACCCGGGCACCACCGCCACTGGGCTTCAAACGAACGCGCGTTTTCCAGTTTCCGCCCGCGCGTGGGTCCAGCCCCAAATCGGGAAGCAAGTCCTGGATCGGCTGCCCCAAGATTTGGCCGGCACTGCGTTCCAACATCTGTTCCAACACTGGGTTGGCCAGCAGCACCAGCCCTTGTGCGTCGGTGGTGGCAATGCCGTCGCCAATGGCGGCCAGGGTGACACTGGCACGTTCGCGCTCTTGCTGCAATGAGCTGGCAGCTTGGTTGAGTACCTCGAAAGTTTTGCGGAATTCCAAAGGGGCGTCGTCCGCCAGCATGGGGCTGAGCGCGCCGCCTGAAACTTGCAACTGCTCACCAAAGGTTTGGATGCGCCCAAGATTGCCAAGCCAGCGATTCAACGGCCACCACACCAGGGCCAGGCCGATTACCAGGCCCAGTGCGGCCAGCCCCAGAGCCACAATCGTCTGCTGCCAAAACGTGGTGGCGATATGGGCCACGCTGAAGCGCAGGCGCAGCACGCCATAGTCCCGCCCTCCGGCGGAGATGTTCAGATTCAGCTCGGGCAGATGCTCTTCGATGTTCGTGAAGAGCCAATTCGGGGCGAGCAAAGGGGTCTCTTTGTGGCCACGTCTTTCGATCAGCCCCCCTTTCAGGTCGATGAAGATGGCCGCGCTGATGTCGGTGTGTTTGGCCGCTCGCTCCAGCGCCCGTTCGATGGTGTCGTAGTCGCCAATGACGGCGGACTCGCTCACCACCGGCCCCAGCAGGCTGATCAAGGTGTCGGCCGAGTCTTGGGCGCCGGCAATGCTGTCGGCATAGTTGCGCGAGGCAAACCAGCTCATGGCCCCGCCAACAGCCATGAGCAGTGAGATGAAATAGAGAAGAAAGACCCGCCCGATCAGGCTGGAGGGGAACAGTCGCAAGGCGGGCATGGTGGCGTCGCCTCCCAGTCAAGGTTCAACGCAACTGGGCCGGCGCGCTTTGGTAGAAGCGCCGGTAAGGGTCGTACTCGCTGCCGTCGGAGAGGATGAAATAGGCCTCCTCCGTCAGGCCCACATGTTTGGAGACCTCGGCCAAGATGGCCTTGCCTTTGGGATCTTTGTGCATGCCCGCAAAGGCCTTGGCGACGGCTTGAACATCTTTGGCCGGCACCTTGGACGATGCCATCAAGGCCAGATCGTGCAGGGGATCTGAACTCCAAAGCACGCGGAACTTTTTGCCTTCGCGCCGGCCATAGTTTTCAGCCAGTTGGGAGTTCACGCCGGCTGCACTGGCCTTGCCGCTGAACAACTGGGCCAAAGCGCCGTCGGTATTGCCAGCGAACACCACCTTGGTGTCGATTTTTTTGTTCAGCAAATAGGCGTAAGGGATTTTGTAGGACACCAGCGCTTCCGGGCCGGGGTAGACGATGTCTTTGCCTGCGAGTTGGGCCAGGTCGGTGATGGTCGATTCCGCTGGCACGATGATTTGGCCATGAATGGGCGGTGTGAGGCGACGGCCAAACACCTTCCAACCGAGCTTTTCGCGTTCCGGGCTGAACAAGTGATTGGTGAAGACGAACTCCACTTCTTGCGCCAAGACGTAGCTGGTGGTGTCTGCCGAGGTGCGCCCAATCTTCAAACTCAGTTTCACGCCGCTGCGCTCGGACACATAGGCCATGATGGGATTCCAGTAGTCGGCCGTCAGCGCAATATTGGCCTGGTTCACTGGCGAGAAACGGTACACCGGCTCGTCCGCTGCTTGCGCGCGGGGTGTCATTGCCAGCAGCAAACACAGGGTCCACAGAAGCAAGAGACCAAAGTGGAGGCCCAGCTTGCGGCCGGGCTGAGAACGAACTACAGAGTTATTCATGGGGAAGTCCTGGCTGTAGAAAGTAACTTGCTATGGGGTTCGAAGCATGGTGTTCCGGGCGGAGGATTCAAGTGCCCCCGAACAGGTGTGGATCACGGTCAGAAGAAGTCCACATTGGAATTGCCCTCGGCCATATTGGGCTTGGCAGAGGGGCTTGCATGGGCCCCATCGCCACTTTGCCGTTGTGAACTTCGCGCCAAACTGGAGGCCTGTGCCGATTGCTGGGCTGATTTGAGGAGCGCGGCCACAGCACCATCTTCGCCCAGGCGAAAAGTACTCAAGACCTCGGCCAGCATCAGGGCTTGTTGCAGCAATTCATCCGCGATCTGTCCTGAGCGGTCGGCCACATGCACGTTTTGGCGCGTGACGGCGTCTAACTCCTTGACCGAAGCTGCCACCACCTCAATGCCTTGGGCATGCTCGGCGTTGTCTGCGGTCAGGTTGTCAAAGACGGTGCTGACGCTTTTGACCGAGTCCACCAACTCCATCATGGTGCTGCTGGCCAAAGCTGCCTGTTGTGTGCCGCGCTCCACGGTTTCCATGGAGGCCGCGATGAGTTGCTTGATCTCTTTGGCCGCCTCGGCTGAGCGGCCTGCCAGCATGCGCACTTCGCTGGCTACCACCGCAAAGCCCCGGCCTTGCTCCCCCGCGCGAGCCGCTTCAACCGCGGCATTGAGGGCCAAAATATTGGTTTGAAAGGCAATGGCATCAATCACTCCAATGATGTCGGTGATGCGACGAGACGAGTGGTTGATCTCCTGCATGGTGTCTACCATTTGCTGCACCACCTGCCCCCCTTTGCTGGCCATCTCAGAGGAGGCTTGGGAATGGGCCAGCGCCTCTTTGGAAGCGCGCGCGCTTTCCTTCACGATCACGGTGATCTGCTCCAAAGAGATTGCGGCGTCATTCAAGCCCGAGGCGGTGCGATTGGTGCGGTCCAACAACTCTGAACTGCTTTCACCCACCTCTTGCGCTGCTGCATGGACCTTGAAAATCGCGTCGCGCACTTGGCGCAGGGCGGCTGCCATGCGGTGTTGCACATGTTTGAGGCGGGAGCCCACGGTAGAGATGGTGCGCACCGCGTCGAGATTGAGCCGAATCGGCCCGTCTTGGCCCATGGCCTTGACCAGAAACTCCATCTCGAAGCGTTCGTTGGCCTGGCGGTGCATCTGCCTTGCTGAAAAGATCAGAAAGGCGCTGAGCACCAGCAAAAAGCCCCAATCCGCAAAGATCGACCAAGCGCCCGTGGCCTCATGCACATACAGCGGCAGGCTGTTGGAGTTGAAATATCGAAACGCCAGACTGTGTGCGCTGAACAACCCCGTCATATAGGCAATGACGATCCAATCGCCATAGGGCAGCAACAAGCACAAAGAGATGTAGACATTGGCGTGAATGCTGCTTGCGCCTTGCGTGATTTGCAATTGCAAGGCCACCAAAACAACCAGCAGGGTGGCAAATCCGAGCCGGCCAAATTCCGTATCAGCTCGGTAGTGAAAATTCAGGCCGGCCAACAGCAGGCAAGGCAGTGTCCACTGGATCGCCAAGCCCAAAGAATCATGGTTGAGCCCCAGCGCCAGCGCGAGCAGCGCATTGCTGACGAGGATGACCAGCATGGTTCGATCATGGCTTGAATTCGGGTTCATGCAGAGGGCGACTCCGTAGCTGACACGACTCAGGGGAAGGGCGCTTTGGCCCTTGTCATCGACTGCCTCAAGGGTAATCTTGAATGCGCCAGGAAGGCAAATTCAAGGGCTGCGAAATAAGGCTGTGTTTTGCATCTTTATCGACCCAAGCGCTTGGGTTTGAGGCATCATTCTTGGACGTCTGTGTTCGACTTGGAGCGCGTCCATGAAGAAGATTCTGATTGTTGAAGATCAGGAAGAAATCCGTGAGTTGATTCGTGTCACGCTTGAGTTTGACGACTACCAAATTGATGAGGCGCCCAATGGCGATGTGGGTTTGAGCAAGGTGTCGAGATTCAAGCCCGACTTGATGCTGCTCGATGTGATGATGCCCGGAGGCTTGAATGGTTTGCAGGTCTGTGAACGGGTCAAGGCCGACCCGGTGTTGAAGCGCACCAAGGTCGTTCTATTGACGGCACGCGGTCAAGAGGCTGACAAACAAGCCGGCATGAAGGCGGGTGCCGATGAGTACTTGATCAAACCTTTCAGCCCTATGGAGCTGATGAAAGTGATTGGCAAGGTGCTCCGTTAAGCCCAAACGCGAGCGACGGTTTCTAAGCGAAGGGCTTGGCTGCGTGGCTCACGCCGCTGAGTCTGAGGACGGCTGCCGCCATCTCCGCCAGAGGCACGACATGCTGGGCTGCACCCATATCTGCCGCGGCCTTGGGCATGCCATAGACCACGCAACTGGCCTCGTCTTGGGCCAAAGTGACGGCCCCTGATTTGCGCATCTCCAGCAAGCCGCGCGCACCGTCATCGCCCATGCCTGTGAAGATCGCCCCGATGGCATTGCGGCCGACGCAATGCGCCACCGATTTGAACAACACATCCACGGAGGGTTTGTGGTGGTTGACCAAGGGGCCGTCGCGCACCTCCACCACGTACTGCGCACCGCTGCGTTTGACCTGCATATGGCGCCCACCCGGCGCCACCAACACGCGCCCGTTGATCACGCGATCCCCGTCCTTGGCTTCCAGGACTTCCAACTCGGTAACGCTATTCAAACGTGCCGCGAAGGAATGGGTGAAGCGCTCCGGCATGTGCTGCACCAACACAATGCCCGGACAGGTGCGCGGCAATTGCTTGAGTACCGCTTCGATGGTTTGCACGCCGCCTGTAGAGCTGCCAAAGGCAATCAGTCGATCCGTGGTTTCAGCCATGGCTGCGGCGTTGTGGAGTAGCGTAGGGGAGATACGCTCCAGTCGCGCTGCAGGCGAGGGCGCCTGAGTCGCGCCTGGAGTGAACTGAGCCGCCTTTGGGCCCGCAGGCGCAGCGCCCTGCAGGCCGGTCATCTGACTGGGCAGGGCGCGCACATTGGCCCGCGCCGCCGCCCGCACCGCACCGACCAGGCCATTGCCCGGGTCTTCCAAAAAGTCTCGCAGGCCCAGCTTGGGCTTGGTGACAAAGCCGATGGCGCCAGCGGCCAAGGCCTGCATGGTGGTTTCGCAGCCCGCTTCGGTCAGGGTGGAGCACATCACCACGGGGATGGGATGCTCGGCCATCAGCCGCTTGAGAAAGCTGATGCCATCCATGCGCGGCATTTCAACGTCGAGCACGATCACGTCGGGCCAATCGGCTTCCAACTTGGGCCAAGCGAACAGTGGATCACTCGCGGTCATGCAGACCTGGATGCCGGCGGCTTCCAACACGCCGCTCAAGTGCTTTCGGACCACCGCAGAATCGTCAATGATGGCAACTCGAAGGGGTGAACTCATCGCACACCTCCTGGTACGCCATGGCCGGCGCTGCGTTTGACTTCGACGCGACCGCTCGGCAAGTCAATGGTGACTGTGCGCGGCACACAATCTCCGACGTCGACGTCCTGCATTTGAAAGCCGTTCTTGTCGATCAGGCTCCAGCCCATTTCGATATTGCGCTCGCCCACATTGAACTTGATGTTCATTCCATCCGGCATGGTGTCAGCCCCGCCGTACAAATGCGCCACGTAGTCGCTGGGGCGGGTGCCGCTGCGCCGAATCGACTGCAACAGCAGTTCCATGGCTTCGTCCCCGTATCGGCCATCCAATGGGGCAGTGCCACGGGTGGCCCGACTGGGCAGCAGGAAGTGGCACATACCACCGATCTTCTTTGTCGGGTGCCATAAGGTGATGGCGACGCAAGACCCCAACAAGGTCTTCAACAGGGAGCCCTGCCCAAAATGCCATTGCCCGGGCATCAGATTGATGACGGCCGGCGCAGCCGCAAGCCCCGGCTTGCTCGCATGGGCGGGATGATGCGAACCTGGGTTGTGACCGTGCTTATGCATGTTGGTAGATCGCCGGAGCAATCGCCTTGAGTGGGAGGCCCAATGAGGCCAGGGATTCAGCATGCCCAGGATAGAGCACTCCCCCTGGTTTTAGGCGCTCAATCACACGGCTGACAATGGCTGTTTTTGCGGGTCCATCGAAGTAAATCAAGACATTGCGCAAAAAAATCACATCGAACATGGGCAGGGCCGGGAGCGGCTGCATCAAATTGGCGCATTGAAACTGCACCTTGGCACGTAACTCTCGGCAAATCAGCAATTGGCCTTGGTAGGGCCCTTCACCCCGCAGGCAATAGCGTTTGAGGTACTCATGGGGCACCATGCGGGCGCGTTCCATGGGATACAGGCCTTGCCGGGCGGTATCGACCATGGCGGTGGACAGATCGGTGCCGCGAATGCCCCAGGGCCTTTGCCCCATTTTTTCAGCCAGCGTCATGGCGATGCTGTAAGCCTCTTCGCCCGACGACGAGGCACCGCTCCAGACCATGAACTCGCTGCCCTCACGATGGGCCTCCGCGCGCTGCGCCAGGTCTTCGAAGTGCTGGGGCTCTCTGAAAAAATAGGTTTCATTGGTCGTCAGCTTGTCCACCACATTGACGAGCATCGCCTCCGGCATCTGGCCGCGCACCATTTTTTGCACAAAGACATTGATGTCATCCTCACCGGCATCGAGGCTGAGCTTTTGCAGCCGACTTTGCACCAACGCGTGTTTGGTCTCCACCAGCTTGATGCCCGAGATGCGATGAAACAAATCGGTGATGGCTTGAAAAGACTGTGGGGTCAGTTGGCTCATACGGCGTGATCGTGCGGTAGTTCTGAATCAACTGGCTTGGGACTCGGCGATCAGCGCGGAGAGCGCCACCGGCGACAAGACTTGATCCAAGTTGAGCAAGGCGGCATAGCCGTCGCGCACATTGATCATGCCGGCCAAAAACTCCGCGGCAATGGCCACGCCCAGCGTTGGCACGGCCTCAATGCGTTTGGAGTCCACGTCCAGCACTTCGTAGACGGCATCGACCAGCACGCCGGCGATCAAGCGGTCAAAGTCATCATCGCCTTTGGCTTCGACCACGATGATGGCGCTGCGACGCCCCAGGGTGCTGGACCCGAAACCAAAGCGTGCGCCGAGGTCGATGACGGGCACCACCGCGCCGCGCAGATTCATCACGCCGCGCACAAAGTCAGGGGTTTTGGGCAGCGGCGTCAGGCGCCCGACCTCTAAGATTTCGCGCACCGCTTCGATGGGCACCACCAGCGTCTCCTGGCCCACAGCCAAGCGCAGCAATTGCCGCATCGGTCCCGCGGTCTCCTCGGCGGCGATGGCGCCGCGCAAAAGGTCGGCTGGGGCTCCACTGGCTTTGATCATGGCATCTCCTTGTCAGCGGGCTCAAAAGCGCTTGAAGTAAGACTCGTCCACTTCGCCCGAGGCCGGGATGGCAGACCGGGCTTGATGGCTGGCGGCGGGGCGCGAGGGGCTCGTAGGGCTCGATGAAGGCGCTTTGAAGCTGCCGTGACTTCCCGCGCTGCTGGCGTTGCGGCGGAGGGGCGAACTGCTACGCCCACTGCCGCCCATCGTGCTGCCCATGCCGCTGCTGCCGCCGCCGGAACTCCCGCCGCCGGGGGGCGAGCGCCGTGCGTGGCCCGCATCACCGTCGTCGGCCAGTTTGAAGAAGGCCATTTGTTCTTGCAACTGCGCCGCCTGGGCTGACAGTTCTTCGGCCGTGGCCGAGAGTTGTTCAGACGCCGAGGCGGTTTGCTGGGTGGCGGTGGACAAGTGGTTCATGGCGCTGCCGATCTGCGCCACCCCTTCGGACTGCTCGCCCGAGGCGGCCGCAATTTCTTGCACCAGCTCCGAGGTTTTTTGGATGGAGGGCACCATATTGCTGAGCAGGTGCCCCGCTTTCTCGGCGAGATTGACGCTGTTGCTGGCCAGGGTGCCGATCTCTTGTGCCGCCACTTGGCTGCGCTCGGCCAGCTTGCGCACCTCGGCGGCCACCACCGCGAATCCCTTGCCATGCTCGCCGGCTCGCGCGGCCTCGATGGCCGCGTTCAAGGCCAGCAGATTGGTCTGGTAGGCGATGTCGTCAATGATGGAAATCTTGGTGGCAATCTGCTTCATCGCGTCCACCGTCATGCCCACGGCCTGGCCGCCTTCCATCGCTTCCTTGGAGGCCTTGGTCGCCATGCCGTCGGTGACGTTGGCGCTGTCGGCGTTTTGTTTGACCGAGGCGGCCATCTCTTGGAGCGAAGCTGTGGTCTCTTCCACGCTGGCGGCCTGCTGTGAGGCCGAGTGCGAGAGTGACTGCGAGGTCTGCGAGACCTGATCGGAGGCGCCGCTGAGCTGATCGGCCGCGGTGCGCACCTCGCGGATGGTGCCGCTGACGGTTTCGACCAAGGAGTTGAACTTCTCGCCCAACATGCGGAAGAAGGGCTCCTTGCCTTCCAGCGCAATGCGCTCGGCAAAGTTGCCATGGGTGGCGCCGTCCACCATGGCGCTGACCTCGACTTCGGCGGCGACTTCGGCGGTGCGGTCCTTCCATTCCACCACCGTGCCCAGGCGTTGGCCGCTGGCATCGGTGATCGGATTGGCGGCCAGGGCAAAGGTCAGCTTGCCCACAGTGATCTCGGTTTTGTATTCGCTCTTCAGTGCGCCCAGCAGATTGCGCTGATGTGAGGGGTTACGGTGGAATTGGTCGAAGTTGCTGCCCACGATCTTGCGGGCATCAAAAGCGGGCAGCACTTTGCGCAGCTCGGCCTCGTTGCGCTGCATCATCTGCGCGACCGAGTGGTTGTTGTAGATGATCAAACCATCTGGGTCGGCAATCATCACATTGGTGGAGCAGATGTCCAGCGCCTGTTTGACGCGCGCTGTCTCGGCGGCTTGCGCCAGCTCGCGTGCGCGCGTCGCCAGCTCTTGCGTCATGTCCTTCCACTCCACCACGGTACCCAGGCGTTTGCCAGTGGCATCGAGAATCGGGTTGGCAATCAAGCCAAAGTCCAGCGAGGAGACCTTGATCTGCGCCTTGTATTCCGACTTGAGGTTGGCCAACAAACCACGCTGGTGCGCTGGGTTTTTGTGGAAGTTGTCAATGCTGGTGCCGATGAGCTTGCTGGCGTCGAAATTGGGCAGGCTCTTGCGCAGCTCGGCCTGGTTGCCTTCCAGCATCTTGGCCACCGACTGGTTCATATAGATGATGTGATCGCTGCTGTCGGCAATCATCACATTGGTGGAGCAGATGTCCAGCGCTTGCCGGATGCGTGCGTTTTCTGAGGCGACGGCCAGCTCGCGCTCCCGAGCGGCCAGTTCCTGGGTGATGTCCTTCCATTCCACCACGGTGCCCAGTCGCTGGCCATCGCTGTCGATGATGGGGTTTGCGATCAGCGCAAAGTCCAAGTTGGAGACCTTGATCTGGGTCTTGTACTCGCTGTTGAGCTTGGCCAACATGCTGCGTTGATGCGAGGGGTTTTTGTGGAAGGTATCAATATTGGCGCCCATCAGTCGGGAGGCATCAAAGCCCGGCAGGCTCTTGCGCAGTTCTTCCTGGTTGCCGGCCAACATCTTGCTGACTGAACTGTTCATGTAGATGATGTTCAGATTGACATCAGCAATCATCACATTGGTGGAACAGATGTCCAATGCCTGCTTGATGCGATGGTTCTCGGCTGCGCTGATCGCATCGCGTTCGCCCCGTTCTCGCAAATTGCTCTGCATCTGATCGAGCGCGCGCAAGACGTCGGCAGTCTCGTCTTGGCCCAGCACCTGAATGGTGTTGTCCAGTTGGCCGTTGCCGATGGCCTTTGCAATTTGTGCGGCGCTGGCGAGAGGAACGGTGATACCGCGGCTGATGCGCCAAGCAGCAAGCGCACCGATCAGCAAGGAGGTCCCCGCCAGACCCAGCATCAGCAGACGCGAGGACTGGTAAGCGCGAGCCTCCTCTTCCACATCGTTCTTGGCGTCAGCGACTTGCAAGGCTGTCGCGTTGGCCAGCGCCGCTTGCAGTTGCTTGGCGACCGGACTGGCCACTTCCAGCAATAGAGCGCTGGCCTCAGCATCTTTGTTGGCGCTGGCCAACTCCATCACCTGGTCATTCAATCCGCGCAATTTGCTCATCAGCGCGGCCACTTCGGCCAGGACTTTTTTGTCCTCAGGCCGCGCGGTGTTGCCATTCAAATCGATCGACGCTTTGTCGTAGTTTCGACGGCTGTCGAGAATCTTGCTGCGCTCTGTTTCAATGGCGTCTTTGGCGCTGAGCAAGATCATCGAGCGGATCACTCGCTGCTCAATATGCGTTTGCTCCGACAAGTTGAACAGCAACTGAGATCGTGTGAAGTTCTCGGAGACCACATGTTCGAGCGCCAGGTTGACCGAGGCCAGCTCGCGCATGGCCAGGCCGACCACGGTGACCAGCAAGGCCAGCACCAGGGCAAAGCCCAGCGCCAGTCGCGAACCCACTTTCATATCATTCATGGACATCGTGGTTCTCCGAGGATGAAATGGTCGACCTATCAATGGCGACCGGTGCGTTGTGCGGCCGAACGACCGCGGGGTGAGGAGGGACTTGAGTCATCGGCCAATTGGAAGAAGGCCATTTGTTCTTGCAACTGCGCGGCCTGGGCTGACAGTTCTTCGGCCGTGGCCGAGAGTTGTTCAGACGCCGAGGCGGTTTGCTGGGTGGCGGTGGACAAGTGGTTCATGGCGCTGC
>CAMFGY010000019.1 GCA_945952065.1 uncultured Burkholderiales bacterium
TTCTTTGCCCCCTTTCTTGTGCGCACAAGAAAGGGGGTCGCCCGCCGGGGCGAAATCCCGGCATCGCCACAGTAGAGCAAAGGTCTCAAGCGATAGCGACAACCAAAGGCCGCTCCGGGCACATTGCCGCCATCTTGGCGATGGTCTTGACGGAGCCGTCCGCAGTCAGGCGGCCCGTAGGAAGTGAAATTCTCACAAAAGTGCTGAAGGGAATTTACCCCTTTGCGGCGGTGGCATTGACTACCCTAAGCAAGCGCACATCGTATGCGCCTTGCAGGGAGACCCGTGATGCCGCAGACCCGAGAGTTTCAAGCCAGCGATCCGCTCGACAGCGTGAACGGCCAGCTCGAACGCCGCCGCCCCGAGTCTTTGAGCCGGCATTGGATGAGTCTGGTGCTGGATGAGCTGGATTTCGGCGTGCTCTTGCTGAACCATGCCGGGCGCGTTTTGCATTGCAATCTCTTGGCCCGGCGTGAGTTGGGTGCAGACCATCCGCTCGAGCTTTGCGGCAACCAGCTGCGCTGCAGAAGGCCGGAAGACGGCCCGCCCTTGGCCGAGGCCATTCGTTCAGCGGAGGCGCAAGATAGGCGCTGCCTGTTGCGGGTGGGCGAGGGCGAGAACGCCATCAATGTGGTCGTGGTACCGCTGAACCGAGACGTCAGCCAAGCCGCCGTGTTGTTGATTTTGGAGCGGCGCGAGCTCTGCGGTGAATTGGCGGCGCAGTGGTTTGCCCTGCAGCACGGCTTGACGCCCAGTGAGACCGCCGTGCTGAAGGCGCTGAGTGCCGGGGTCCGGCCCCACTTCGTGGCAGAGCAGCAAGGCGTGGCCATTTCGACGGTGCGAACACAGATCCAAAGCATACGGGCCAAGTCGGGCGCCGACAGCATTGCCGAGCTCTTGCATCAGCTGGCCAAGCTACCCCCCCTAGTTTCAAGTCTTCGAATGGAGGCTGGCGGCCACAAAGTGGCGCAGCCACCGTTTTAAGACGCCAGCGCTCTCGTACCATTCAGGCTTTTGATCTTTGCCCTCAGCGGCAGACTGGGCTTGAATGGATACCGAAACCCCCGCCACCGTGCTTGCGAGCGACCCGGATCTGGTCGCGTTGCCGCCACAACTGCGCCTGCTGGCAGAACGTGGCATTGCGCGCAGCTACCGGCGCGGCACGGTCTTGATTGAAGAAGGCAGCCAGGGTGACTGCTTGTATTTGGTGTTGTCGGGCAGTTTGCGGGTTTACGGTTGCGATGCGCGCGGCCGCGAGGTGACCTACGGTATTTATGGCGCCGGTGAGTATGTCGGCGAAATGAGTTTGGACGGCGGCGTTCGTTCCGCCAGCGTGATCACCGAAGAAGCCTCGCGCTGTGTGATGTTGGCGCGCTCCAGCTTGCTGGCCCATATCGCCGAACACCCGGAGTTTGCTTTCGAGCTCTTGACCAAGGTGATACGCCGCGCACGGGCGGCCACTTTGTCCACCAAGCAACTGGCCTTGAATGATGTCTACGGCCGCTTGCGCTCCTTGCTGGAAACCGCCTCCGAAGCGGGTGCGGACATTCTCCTGACCCATCAGGCCATGGCGCAGCGGCTCGGCTGCTCACGCGAGATGGTGTCCAAGCTGGTCAAGGACTTGGAGCTGGGCGGCTATTTGGTGCGGGTGGCGAATGGCCGCTACCAGCGCCTTAAATCGCTGCCGGCGCGCTGGTAGTCTGACGGGGCTGATGGACCCCTAACTGCGAGGCCGCACGGGCAGCGGCGGCGCGACATCAAAGCGCTGCGAAGGCTTGTCGGCGCGCGCATACAAGCCCTGGACCTTGGGCAAATTGGCCTGAATGTCTTGAATGCGGGTGTTGCCCGCCGGATGGGTGGACAGCCATTGCGGCGGCGCACCCTTGGAGACCGCGCCCATTTTTTGCCACAGGCTGATGCCGGCGGCGGGGTCGTAGCCGGCGCGCGCGGCCAACTCCATGCCCACCAAATCGGCCTCGCTCTCGTCCTCGCGGCTGAAGGTCAGGGTCAGCAGCTGCCCGCCCATATTCAGCACCGCATCGCCTACGTTGCCCAAGCCCAGCAGGCTGGACAAAGCCCCGGCGCCCAAGCGCGTGGCATTGGCTTTGGCCAAGCGCTCACGGGCATGCTCGCGCAGTGCATGCGCCACTTCGTGGCCCATGATGGTGGCGACCTCGTCGTCGTTCAGTTTGAGTTTTTCGAGAATGCCGTAGAAAAAGGCGATCTTGCCGCCTGGCATGCAAAAGGCGTTGAGCTGCGGGTCGGCAATCAGATTGACCTCCCAGCGCCACTGCTTGGCGCGCGGATTCCAAGGCAGCGACTGCGGGATGATGCGCTGGGCAATGCTGCGCAGGCGAATCAGCTGCGGGTGCTTGGGCGGCGCCAGCGCGCCCTGGCTCTGCGCTTTTTGCATCATGGCCACGTAGTTCTGGGCGCCGGAGCGCTCAATGCCTTCGGGCGAGACAAACTGCGCTGCGAAGCTGGGTTTGCCGACTTCGACGCCTTCGCGCGCCCAGGCTGGGGCCAAAGCGGCGGCGCCCAGCAGTCCGGTGAACAAACGCCGCGAAGGCTTGAATCCTCCGGCCGAGCCCTGGCAGCAGGCGCACCGAGCGAAGCCGCCATGCGGCAGCAGGGCGGCGGAGTCGGCGGTATCAAGGTTTGGATAAGCGAAAGAATCTGAATGCATGAAAAAGTGGCGGCACACAGGAAAAGCCGAGCGCTATTCTGAGGCCAGATGATGAAAGCCAGCATGGCCTGCGGCGTCTTCCCCCCGCAAGCTGTGCCGGTTTTGGCTTTGCAGGACAATGCCGCATGCCGAATTCTTCCGCCCCCACTCTCATCGCCCCATCAGGCCTGGACAGCCAGCGTTTTCGCCAGGCCTTGGGCATGTTCGCCACGGGGGTGACCATCGTCACCGCGCGCGCGCCCGACGGCAGTTTGGTGGGGCTGACGGCCAATTCCTTCAACTCGGTGTCGCTCAATCCGCAACTGGTGTTGTGGAGCCTGGGGCAAAAAGCCGGTTCGATGCCGGTCTTCAGCCGCGGCTCGCATTACGCCATCAACATCCTTGCGGCCGAGCAAAAGGATTTGGCCCAGCGCTTTGCCACCCGCGATATCGATCGTTTTGCCGGTGTGGCTTGGCAAGAGGGGGCCGGAGGGGCTCCGGTTCTTGATGGCGTGGCGGCGGTTTTTGAATGCGCCAATCGCAGCCAGTATGAAGAGGGCGACCATGTCATCTTCGTGGGCGAGGTGGAGGCCTGCAGCTGGCGCGAAGGCGCCCAACCGCTGATCTTCCACGGCGGGCGCTACTACACCGAACTGCCCTTGTAGGCTCAGGGCAAAACCTGACCCCCACGGCAAGTGGCCGAGCATTGCCACTTGGCCGCGCTTCGCTAAGATGTGCCGGACACGCAGGTGTTGGGGCCTTTGCGGGCCATGGCTGAGTGGACTGGGGGCTTGTGATGGGCATGAACTGGCTTCTGAGCATGGCGCGAGGGCAAGGGCGGCCTGCGCATTTGCAGTCGGTGCTGTGCGCCTTGTTGCTCATGCTGGGCGGCCATGCAGGCGTGTGGGCGCAGCCAGGGCTGGCGGCAAGCCCGAGCCCGGCGGAGGCTGAAAAGACCCAGCTGCATCTGGTGACCGAAGCGAGCCCCTATGTGTACGCGCAAGGCGGCAAAGTGGCGGGGCCGGCCACCGAGATCCTGGAGCGCGTGATGGCCGCCTCCGGCATCAGCGCTTACGACATCAAGCTCTATCCCTGGGCGCGGGCCTACGATCTGGCCCTCAAGCAGCCCAATGTGTTGATCTACCTGATCGCCCGAACGCCGGAACGCGAAGGCCGCTTCAAATGGGTGGGCGAGATGCTGCGGCTGGATTTCGACTTCTACCGTTTGAAGACCCGCAAAGACGTTCAAGTGCAGCGGCTCAGCGATGCGCGTGACTACAAAATTGGCGTGACGCGCGATGATTTCCGGCAGCAGTTCTTGAGCCGCCAAGGTTTTGGCAAGTTGCTGCTGGAGTCGCAATCGGTCGACAACTTTCGGCAGCTCCTGAGTCAGCGCGTCGATCTGGTGGTGATGACCGAGACCGATGTGCTGAGCTACTGCAAGCAGCTGAATGTGGATTGCGGGCAAGTGGAGCGCATTTACCGGCTCGATGAACTGTCCAACGCCTTGTATGCGGCCTTCAGCCTGAACACGCCCGACGAAACCGTGGAGCGAGTCCGGCGGGGCTTCGAGAAGGTCAAGGCCAGTGGCAAGGCCAAGCTTTGATGCGGGCCTCTCGACGTCAGCTGATGCTCGCGGGCGTGGCTTGCTGGGCAGGCCCGCTCGCTGCGGGGTCGGCCTTGCGCGTGGTCAGTGAAGAAGCGCCGCCCTTCAACTACACCGAAGCTGGGGTGCCAACCGGCTTGTGCACGGAGCTGGTGCAGGCGGTGTTGAACGAGTTGCGGCTGCGCGTGCCGATTGAAACCCTGCCCTGGGCGCGGGCCTATGACATGGCTCAGCACAGCGACCATGTCTTGATTTACTCCATTGCCCGCACCGAGCAACGCGAGCATTTGTTCAAGTGGGTGGGGCTGCTGACCCAAGCCGACTACAGCTTGTTTGCCTTGGCCAGTCGCGGCCTCAAGCTCAAGCAGCTTTCCGATGCCTTGCAGTTGCAGACAGCAACCGTGAATGCCGATGTGGCCGAGCAGTTCTTAGAGGAGCACGGCTTTGTCAAAGGCCGGCATCTGCAGTCGGGCTCGCGCAATGAATTGAACCTGGAAAAGCTGCGCCAGCGTCGGGTCGACCTTTGGATCACCGCAGATGTGATGGCCCGCCACTTGACCCGGCAAGCCGGCCAAGACTTTCATCGCTTGCTGACGCGCGCCCTGCCTTTGCCCGACTTGAGCGTGTCCTTCTACATGGCGTTTGGCGCGGCCACGCCCGATGAACGGGTGGAGCAGTTCCGGCGCGGTCTGGAGGCCGTCAAACGCAGTGGTCAATACGAGCAGATTCGGCGCAAATGGCAGGGCAGCAGTCGCGAGCCGGCCGATGCTGCCGTCTCTTGAGCCGCACACTTTCTCGAACCCAGAGCCGCGCCGATGTTCATCAAACCCTTGACCCGTCACAACCAGTCCTTGGGCGCCCGCATGGTTTTGGCCACTTTGGGTTTTTGCCTTTTGTTCACCTTTACTGCGGTGGCGGTGCACACCTGGTTGGCCTGGCAAAGTGGTCTGGCGGCCATGACCAGCGAGTTGGAGCTGATCGAAAAGGTCTACCAAAGCACGCTGCGCAAGGCGGTGTGGGACATGGACCGTGACTCCATCGAAGCCCATTTGAGCAGCGTCGGCAATGTGCGCTCGATCGGCCACATCGAGGTGCGCATCAAGACCACCAACCGGCCGGCCGACCCGGTGCAATTCACGCGACCGGGTTGGGACGGGCCGGGGCGCGCGCCCACACGGTCCATGCCCTTGACCTACCAGCCCTTTCCCGGTGCGCCCGTCGAACCCCTGGGTGAGTTGCTGTTGATGGGGGATGAGCGCGAGCTTTGGGCCTCTTTGCGCTCTTCGGTGCAAGCAATCGTGTTGACCCAGCTCTTGCAGTCGCTGCTGCTGGCGGGCTTCATCATGTTTTTGTTCAGCCGCGCGGTCACGGTGCATGTGCGCCGCATCGCCCAGCATTTGGGCCAGCTCCGGCCGGAGGAGAAGAGCGAACACCTGGACTTGAACCGCTCCTCCAAGGTGCACGATGAGCTGGCGCAGTTGGTGGGCGGGGTCAACCATTTGCAAGACCGGCTGAGTGACTATGTGCAGCAAAAGCAGCGCTATGAAAACCAGCTGGCCCAGCATCGCGACCATTTGGCCGATGCGGTGCGTGAGCGCACGGCCGAGCTGTCCACGGCCAATCAGGCGCTGGCGCAGTCGGCCGATGTTTTGCGGCAAATCGGCGATATCGGCAAAGAGCTGACCACCAGCTTGGACACCCATGCCATCTGCGTGGCCTTGCATCGACATTTGCGAGAGCTGCTGCCGCTGGACTCCTTTGGCGTGGCCATGCTGGCCACACGGGGCGACCGCCTGAACCTGATCTACTACGTCGAAGACGACATGCTGGCGCCGCCCTCGTTCTTCATGCTGAATGACACCCGCTGGCTGACAGTGCGTACCTTTTTGGAAGACCGCGAGTTGGTGATTGCCGACGAGGCCGCAGAGTCGCCCACGCCAGAGGGCATCGTGCCCAAATCTCCCATGCTGTCGGCCCTGCTGCGACCTTTGGTGGCGAACGGGCGGCGCATTGGGGTGGTGATCTGCCAGAGCCACAAGCCGCAGGCCTTTCAAGACCGCGAGCTGGAAATTTTGCGCTCCACGGCGGCGTATGCGGCGATTGCCTTGGCGAACGCCTCGGCCTATGCCAGCGTGGAGTCCGCCCGTGGACAGGCGGCCAAAGCCCTGGAAGACCTCAAGCAGGCCCAAGGCCAGCTGATCCAGTCCGAAAAAATGGCCGCGCTGGGGCAGTTGGTGGCGGGCGTGGCGCATGAGATCAACACGCCGATTGGCGCGGTCAAGTCCAGCGGCCGCAATATCGCGGACGCCCTGCGGCACACGCTCGAGCAGTTGCCGCAGGTCTTGCAACTGCTGGACGAGGCCGATCAGGCCCGCTTTGTGGGGCTGATCCACCGCGTCAACCAGCCACACGGCATGCTCAGCTCCAGCGAGGAGCGCAGCCAAGCCCGCGCATTGAGCCAGACCCTGGAAGCGGCAGGCATTGAAGGCGCGCGCCACAAGGCGGCCCTGCTGGTGCAACTGCGTGCGCAAGACAATCTGGCAGATGTGATGCCCTTGCTGCGCCACCCCCAGGTGGAGCTGATTCTGGACACGGCGCACAGCATGTCCACCATTGCCAGCAATACCGAGAACATCAATCTGGCGGTCGAGCGCGTGGCCAAAATCATTTTTGCGCTCAAGTCGTATTCGCGCTTTGATCAGTCCGAAGAAGTGGTGGATGCCGATCTGCGCGAAGGTCTGGAAACCGTGCTGACCATCTACCAGAGCAAGCTGCGCGGCGGCATCGAACTGGTGCGGCAGTATCAAGACTTGCCGCGCATTCCTTGCCTGCCCGACGAGTTGAATCAAGTCTGGACCAATCTGATCCACAACGCCTTGCAGGCCATGCAATACAAGGGGGTGCTGCAAATCCGTTTGGAGCGCGATGAGCAGCACGCCATCGTCATCATCAGCGACAGCGGTTGCGGCATCCCGCCGGAGCTGATGGGGCGCATCTTCGACCCCTTCTTCACCACCAAACCGGTGGGCGAGGGCAGCGGCCTGGGGCTGGACATCGTGAAGAAGATTGTTGAAAAGCACCATGGCCGCATCGAGCTGCAAAGCACCGTGGGCGTAGGCACCAGCTTCTCGGTCTATCTGCCCCTGGAAGCCGGTTCGCCCGGCAAAGACCCGGTGACGGTGTTTTGAACCCGCGGGCCTGAGCGCGCGCCACAGAGAAGACCCTCGCCATGCTGCTCCAGCCGGACTTCTTCGCCACCGACGATGAGCTCATGCAATCGGAGCTCATGCTGCGTGAGGCCACAGCGCCCGCCCAGCGCTTGCCGGCCTTGCTGGCTGTGGCTTGGCATTTGCGGCAGCGGGATCGTGAACGAGCTTTGCACTTGGCCGAGCAGGCCCAGCACTTGCTCTTGGCGCCGGAGCTGAGGGCTTGGGATGCGCCGCTGCTGCAGCGTCAGCAAGCCCGCTTGGCCCTGCTGCACGCCGAGCTCCACATGTTGGCGGGTGATTTGGCGGCAGCGCAGCCCTTCTTGACGCAAAGCCAAGCCCTGTTTGCAGAAGCGGGCGATGCCTTGGGCTTGGGTGATGCGCAGTGGTTGGCGCAAATGATGTGCTTTGCGCGCGGCCAGCCGCAGCAAGCGCAGGCCTTCAACCAGGCCGCTCAGCAGCACTATGCGCAAGCGGGCGATCCGATTCGCTTGGACGCGGCCAAGGCCTGCTCGATTTACCACCTGGCTTTTGATGAGGCGGAACAAGCGGGCCTGGCACTGCAACAGCACTTTGCGCATTGGGATTCGTCGTGCCACCCGACCTCGTCTTGCTGGGTCTTGGCGGCTCATGCCTTGGTCAAAGGCATGGCCGGCGACCCCGGTGCCGCGGCACGTTTGTTTTTACAAGCCTGGGTCTTGGCTGAGCGCAGCGGTCAGCACAGCCTGGCTTGCATGTTGGCCTTCAATGCCAGCAATGGCTTCACGCTTCTGAACGATCTGAACCAAGGCCTGGAATGGGCCGAGCGAGGCCTGAATCTGGCCCGTGAACGGGCTTGGACCGCCCGCGTCGGCCGCGGTTTGGAAGTGACCGCCAATGTGCTGCTCCGGCTGGGTCGGCTCAAGGAGGCGCAGCAGCTTTTGACCGAGGCCTTGGCGCTGATTCAATCGGTGTCCGACACCTCCAGCAATATGGCGAATGTGCAAGCCAGCTTGGCGCAGCTGTCCTTGGATCTGGGCGACGACGCGGAGGCGCTGACCTGGGCCCAGCGCTCGCTCGCCACCTCTGAGCTGACCGGCATGCGCGAGATCACGGCCGTGTCCCTGGGCGTGCAGGCCAAGGCCCTGGCGCGCTTGCAGCGGCCCGACGAGGCTTTGCAGAAGCTGCAGGCGCTGTTCACGCTGGCGGATGAAGGCCGCAATCCCTTGTGGCGTTTGAATGGCCTGCGCATCTTGGCGCCTTTGTATGCAAAGGCTCAAGGACCGCTATGGCCTGACCCTGCTCAGGCTGAGTCCATGAGCTTGCAAAGCTTTCAGCAAGCCATTGACTTGGCCCAGCAGATGGAAGGCTTCATCTTGCCGGTGGACCTGCTGGAGGATGCGGCGGCGGCCTATGCCGCGGCGGGTCATCTGCAGCAGGCTTATGAATTGGCCTTGGAAGCGGGGCGCTCACGCGAGCGCATTCAAAGCCAGCAAGCCAGCAACCGGGCCATTGCCTTGCAAGTGCGCTTTGAAACCGAACGTTTGCGCCACGAGGGCGAGCGGCAGCGCCTGCTGGCCCAAGCCCAGGCTGAGCGCGTTGCGTCTTTGGAGCAGGCCAACAGCACCTTGGAACAACTGGGGGCGATTGGACGCGAGATCACCGGCAATTTGGAGGCGGCCGCCATCATTGCCGCGCTGGACCGGCATGTGCACGACTTGCTCGACGCCTTTGCCTTTGTGATCTATCGCCTTGAAGCCGATGGCCAAACGCTGCGCTCCATCTTCGGTGTGGAGGACGGCCAGGCCTTGCCGCCGCTGAGCGTGCGCTTGGACGATGAGCGCGGCCGGGTGCCGCTGTGCGCGCGCGAGCGCCGCGAGATCGTGGTTCATGTGCAGTCCGATGCCGCGCCGGCCTACTATGTGGCGGGCACGGCCTCCACCCAAAGCATGATGTTTGCGCCCTTGCTGGTGGGCGAGCGCTTGTTGGGGGTGATGACCATCCAGTCTCTTCGGCCCCATGCCTATGGCGAGCGTGAGATTGCCATCTTCCGAACCCTGTGCGCCTACGGCGCCATTGCGCTGGCCAACGCGGAAAGTCAGGCGCAATTGATCCAGTCGGAGAAGATGGCTTCGCTGGGCCAATTGGTGGCCAATGTGGCGCATGAAATCAACACCCCGATTGGCGCCATCAAGTCCAGTGGCGCCACCATTGTGGAAGCCTTGGCCGACACCTTGGCCGGCTTGCCCGCCTTGCTGCAAAGCTTGGCGCCGGAGATCCAGCGCTTGTTGATGGACATGATCGAGCAAGCCAGCCGTGCCAGCCTGCTGCAGAGCTCACGCGAAGAGCGAGCCGTCACCAAGACCCTGACCTTGGCCCTGGAACAAGCGGGCCTGGCGCCCGCGCGCACCCTGGCCCCTGTGCTGGCGCAGCTGGGCTTGAGTGACTTGCCCGAACGCTTGCTGCCGCTCTTGCTGCATCCGCAACGGGAGCGGATTTTGCAGGCGGTGCAAGGGGTCTCCACCGTGGTGCGCAGCGCCAACAACATCAACGCCGCGGTGGAGCGCGTGGCCAAAATCGTCTTTGCGCTCAAGCGCTATTCACGGGTGGACTCCAGCGGTGCCTGGCAAACCGTGGATGTGGTGGAGAACATTGAAACCGTCTTGACGCTCTACCAAAACCAGATCAAACACGGTTGCGAGCTGGTGCGTTGCTATGAACCCGATTTGCCGCTTTTGTCCTGCTTGCCGGATGAGTTGAACCAAGTCTGGACCAATCTGATCCACAACGCCTTGCAGGCCATGCCATCCCAAGGCCGCCTGACGGTGGGCATCCGGCGTGAGGGCGCTGATCTGCTGGTCAGCGTGGGCGACAAGGGCTGCGGTATTCCGGAAGCGATTCGAGCCCGCGTGTTCGACCCCTTTTTCACCACCAAGCCGGTCGGTGAGGGCAGCGGCTTGGGGCTGAACATTGTCAAAAAAATCATCGACAAACACCGCGGCCAGATCGAGCTGCACAGCGAAGTCGGCCAGGGCACGACCTTCACCGTGCGCCTGCCTTTGGCTTGAGTGCGCAGGGCTTGGGCGCTCGATCTTGGGGCCAGAGTAACCCTAGGATCTCGTGAAAAACTTTCACGGCCAGCGGGCAGGAACGTAATATGCAACAGGGGCCGGGCGGCGAAATAAGAACGATCGGCCGACCCCAGGGCCCCGGGTCTCTTGATGGCTGCCGCAGCAGCTGCGCAAGCCCTGTCAGCGGCCCCACAACAAGGCCAGGGAGAGTTGTTGATGCAAGGCATATTGCTCTGTGTGGATGACGAGTTGATCGTGCTGAATGCGCTGCGGGATCAGCTGCGCAAGGCCTATGGCAAACAGCACCTGATCGAGATCGCCGAAAGTGCCGAAGAAGGGCTGGAAATTCTTGATGAACTCAGCGGCCAGGGCTTGGTGCCCCTGGTGGTGATCTCAGATTTTCAGATGCCCGGCATGAAGGGCGATGAGTTCCTGATTCAAGCGAGACTCCGATTCCCCTATGTGGTGACGGTGATGCTCTCCGGTCAGGTCAGCGATGCGGCCGTGGACCGCATGCGGCAGCAGGGCTGTTTGCACAGCTTGCTGGGCAAGCCCTGGGATACACAAAGCTTGCTCAACAGCATTGACTCGGGCCTGGAGAAATTTGCACCCTTGCTGCGGGCCTTGCCCGACCGTTGCTGAATCCCGGGGTGTGGCTGGCTTTAGGAGGTGAGGCGAGATGGGCAATGAGGTGATCTTGTGTGTGGACGACGACAGCGGTGTGCTGACCTCGCTGCGCTCTTTGCTCGGCAAAAACCTGCAGCATGGGCAGCTCATTGAGATTGCCGAGAGTGGCGCTGAGGCGCTGGACTTGCTCGACGAAATGGAACGCGAAGGCCAGCAACTGGCCCTCATCATTGCCGACTACATCATGCCCGGCATGAAGGGCGATGAGCTGCTGGTGCGGGTGCACCAACGCATGCCCGAGGCGCAGACCATCATGCTCACCGGGCAGAGCAATCTGGAGGGCGTCAAGCGCGCAATCAACGAGGCGCGCTTGTTCCGCTTTCTGGAGAAGCCCTGGCATAACGAAGATGTGCTACTGACCGTGAACGCGGCCCTGCACACCTTCCACCTCAACGCCGAGCTGCAGCGGCATGTGCGCGAGCTCAGTCGCATGAACGAAGACTTGGAGCGCACCGTCAGCCAGCGCACCCAGGAGCTGGTGGAAAAAAACCTGGAGCTGGAACAGCTCTCGGTCACCGACCGCCTCACCCGGCTCTACAACCGTTTGTTTCTGGACCGGGTGCTGGAGCGCGAGTTCGCGGCTGCGGGGCGCAAGTCGCGCAGCTTCGCCTTGATCTTGCTCGACATCGACCGCTTCAAGCGCATCAACGACACCTTTGGGCATCATGCGGGTGATCAGGTCTTGGTGAGTTTGGCGCTCTTGCTGCAGCAGCGGGTGCGCGGCAGCGATGTGGTGGGACGCTGGGGCGGCGAAGAGTTTTTGATCGTCTGCCCCGAGACCGACTTGGCCGGCGCCTTCCAGATGGCTGAAAACCTGCGCCAGCGCATTGCCGAGCACAGCTTTCCGCATGTGGGCGAATGCACCGCCAGCTTGGGCGTGGCCGCTTACCTGCCCGGCGACACCATCGCCGCGGTGGAGGCCCGCGCCGACAAAGCGCTGTATGTCGCCAAACAAGGCGGGCGCAATCGCGCGGTGGCGGGCGAGCGCAAGCTGGCCTGAGCCCGGTTTACTTCTTGCCCCAGCGCCAACGCGGTGGTTCGCCCTTGAGCCAGCAAATGCTGATCAACAGGGCTGACAGCAGCGTCACGCCAGCAAAGAAGGCCAGCGGATGCAAGGCGGGTGAAAACACCAATGCGTTGACGACGGTAGCCCCGCAAAAGCTCAGCAATACCAGCCAGCCCTGCCAGCATTGGGGCGGGCCCCAGCCCCAACCATAGGTCTTGGCCGGGAACCAGTAGCGGGTTGGCGATTTTTCGGATTCGGACATGACTCGGACTCCTGTTCGGTCGGGGGTGGCCTCAGATCTGCACCCGGGTGCCCAGTTCCACCACCGCGTTGTCCGGCAGGCAGAAGAACTCGGCCACGCCGCCGGCATTGCGGCTCATGGCGGCAAACATGCGCTCGCGCCAGTTGGCCATGCCGTCGCCTTCGGTCGGCACCACGGTTTCGCGGCTGAGGAAGTAGCTGGTTTCAAACATCGGGATGCGCAAGCCCTTGGCCTCGCACAAAGCCAGCGCCTTGGGCACATCAGGCTGGTCCATGAAACCGAAGTGCAAGGTGACGCGCCAGAAGCTGCCCGGCAGTTGCTTGAGCTCAACGCGCTCGCTGCTGTCCACCCAGGGGCGGTCGTGGAAGACCACGGTGAGAATCACATGGGTCTCGTGCAGCACCTGATTGTGTTTGAGGTTATGCAGCAGCGCTTGCGGCACGGTGTCTGGGTTGGCCACCGCGTAGACGGCGGTGCGGAAGGCTTTGTTCGGCACGGCGCTTTCGCTGAGGTTTTCCAAAAAGGGCAGCAGCTCCAGGCCTTCGCTGCGGATGCTTCCCATCAGCAACTCGCGGCCACGTGACCAGGTGCTCATGACGATGAAGAGGCCCAGGGCAAAGGCCAGCGGGAACCAGCCACCATCCACAAACTTGAGCGCGCAGCCCGCCACCAGCAAGGCGTCCAGGGCCAGGAAGAACAGCGTGGCCGAGACGGCCAGCCAGGCCGGCAGGCGCCAGCCGTCGCGCACCACAAAAAAGGTCAGCACCGTGGTGATCAACATGGTCAACGTCACCGCAATGCCATAGGCCCCTGCGAGTGCTGAGGAGTTGCCGAACAGCAGCACCGCCGCCACCACGCCGCCCAGCAGCGCCCAGTTCACCGCTGGCATATAGATTTGCCCGACCTCGCTGGCCGAGGTGTAGCGCACCGTCATGCGGGGCAAAAAGCCGAGCTGAATGGCTTGCTTGGTCATGGAGTAAGCCCCCGAAATCACAGCCTGCGAGGCAATCACCGCCGCCATGGCGGCCAACACCACCATGGGCAGCAGCCAGGGCTCGGGGAAGAGGCGGTAGAAGGGGTTCTCAATGGCCGTCGGGTCGCTGATCAGCAGTGCGCCTTGGCCCATATAGTTCAGCGCCAAAGCCGGCATGACCAAGCCCGCCCAGGCCAGGCGGATGGGCTTGGCGCCGAAGTGGCCCATATCGGCATAGAGCGCTTCGGCGCCGGTCAGGGCCAGCACGATGGCCCCCACCGCGGCAAACACATGCCAGCCGCGCGCCATCAGAAAGTCCCAGGCATGCACCGGGTTCAAGGCCGCCAAGACCTGCGGCTGCTGTTGGATATGGTGCACACCGATGAGGGCCAAGACCAGGAACCACAGCGTGATCACCGGCCCGAAGACCTTGCCCATGGCATGGGTGCCAAAGCGCTGCACCAGAAAGAGCGCCAGCAACACCCCCAGCGAGATCGGCAGCACATAGGGCTTGAAGCTGGGCGTGATGACCTCCAGCCCTTCGACCGCGCCCATCACGGTGATGGCCGGTGTGATGATGCTGTCGCCATAAAACAGCGTGGCGCCGAACACGCCCAGCAGCAGCAAGCCTTTGTGCAGACGCGCCCGGCCGCTGCCCACCGCTTTGGCCGCCAGGGCGGTGAGCGCCAAGCCGCCGCCTTCGCCGCGGTTGTCGGCGCGCAGGATCAAGATCACGTACTTGAGCGTGACCACCAACATCAGCGCCCAGATGATGGTGGACACCGCACCCATCACATTGGCCGCGTTGAGCGCCACGCCGGTGGCGGGCAGAAAAATCTCTTTGACGGTGTAAAGCGGGCTGGTGCCGATATCGCCATAGACGACACCAATGGCACCCAAGGTCAGCGCCGGCAGCGTCTGGCGCTGCGGGTGGGGGCTTGGGCAAGAGGCTTGAGCAGCAGAGGACATCTTCTCAACAGAAGTTTTCAGATGGCTGCACTGTGCGCCGGGGCGTATCAGGAAGGCATAAGGATGCGGGGTTTGGAGGTCACGCCGGCAAGGTTCAGACGGGCTGGGGCTCTTGGATCTGGAGTCGGGCTTTCGGGGGGGACTGCAAAGTGCCCAAAGCCGAAGTTCGTCACTCCGCACCCTGACGCGGTGTCCAGTTACCTGGGCTAGTGCGGCTGCTGTCTTTGCAAGGGCAAAACCTTGGTGTTTGCGCGCAGTTAGCTGAACAGAAAGCAGCCGCTCAGTAGAGTTGGTTTCCTGAGATTGGCTTGTACTCATCCACTTGCGCCTCGCTTGAAACACCGTGGCTCTGATGCGCTCCTGGCGTGTATGGAAATTCTCCGAGGCGGCCAAATTGCGTCTGCGGGATTCCCGGCTACCCGACCAAGGTGAGTGCGCGGCCATGCACGCTGACATCGCCGATGACCTGAACAACAACGCCGGCAAACTGCATCTTCCGCCACGCAAAGCGAGTCACCGGAGGTCAAGGGGATGTCCGGCTGCACCTCCTCTGTTCAATCAAAAGGCGGTGAGCCGAGTCTTACTGAAGGATGGAAGCGCACTTTATTTGCGCCCTCAATGCCTGCGAGAAGGCCGCGGGCATGTACTCCCGAGAGCGTCAATGTCCCGGACGGAAGAGCTTGGTCTGGAACCCGGTGACGCTGAGATTCACAGTCACCGGCACTTTGCCCGTGTTGCGCCAATACCAGCCGTGGTGGCCGCTGAACTTGGCGACGAAGGTGCCGGCCCCCTGGCGCTGCGCGCCTTCGATCCAGTAGCTGGTGTACTCGTCCTTCGCGTCGGGCAGCTCGCCGTGCATGTCCACCGCTAGCTCGGCGCTAGCCTTCCATTGAAAGACAAAGCCCTGGCCCGCCTCGACCGCGGCCTTGACCTCGGCGCCCTTGCCGGGAGCCAGCGTGAGGGTCATGGTGTCGGTGCGCGCAGCACCGGGGTTGCGGGCGACCGCGTTGGCGTCAAAGCTCTGTCCGGGCTGCTTGCCGAACAGCTGCTCTGCAGCTGCAGCCATCGCGGCGGCGTCTTCGGCCGGTACGGGCGCGGCCTGTAGGCCCACTGAGGCAAGTGAGCAGATGACGGCTGTGGCCGCATTCAGCACAACGCGACCTTGGTTGGTGGATTTCATAGGCAGGGTGAGGTTTGCAATCTCGGGGGGATGCAGGATTGTCTAGCACTCGACTAAACTCTGCGCCCATGCGCCGCCGGCTCACCACCTTCCTTCTGATGCTTTGCATGTGCTGGCAAGCGCTCGCCTATGCCGGCTCGGCCGTGGTGCTGGCGGACGCAGATGAGGTGGCCCACGCGGCCATGCACTTTGAGGGTGAAGCTCATCATCATGACGATGATGACGGCCTCGAAGACGGCGACATTCATCAAGATGATTCCCTGGCCTCGGCTCTACACCTGATGGATGATGCCTGCGTTTTTGCGCCGGCTTTGATTCCCGTCGTGCACCTTCCCCTGCCTAGGCTGCAGCCCGACATGCCGGTCGCAAGCACCGCGACCGCCGCACCGCCGCCTTTCCTCGACGGCCTCGAACGACCTCCACGCCTGACGATCTGACATCGCCCTGACCCGTGCGCCATTGCGTACGGGGCTTATGTCTATGGCCAGCGACCGTTGTCGCCGCCTTTTCCTGTCGTCAGGAGTATCGTGAAGACTCATCCATGGCTCAATCCATGGCTCGCTGGTCGCGTGCTTGCGGCCTGCGCGCTCAGCTGTGCCGCTACGGCTCAGCCCATCACCTCGCCGGCCCTCAATGCCGCGATTTCCAGCCGGCCGACGCTGAGCCAGGCGCTCGATGCGGCTTGGCTACGTTCGCTAGAAGCCAGTGAAGCCAAGGGTCAGCAAGGTCGCGCCCTGGCTGAGCAGACCGCTGCCGGCGCTTGGCTGGCGGCAGCACCTTCTTTCGAGGTATCGCAACGCGAGGGCCGCCGCAACAACGACAGCCGCGAGACCGAGGTCGGCGTAACCCTGCCGCTGTGGCGACTCGGTCAG
This sequence comes from uncultured Burkholderiales bacterium, assembly GCA_945952065.1. Lineage (GTDB taxonomy): Bacteria > Pseudomonadota > Gammaproteobacteria > Burkholderiales > Burkholderiaceae_C > Paucibacter_A. The sequence goes on from CAMFGY010000019.1 coordinate 16,477, forward strand.
CGCGACAAGGCCGCCCAAGCGGCACAGGCCGACTTGGATTGGTCGGCCGCCGCCGCGCAGGCCGCGCGCTTGAGACTGGCAGGAGTTGTTCGCGAGTCGGCCGGCGCCCTGCAATCCCAGGAGTCCGAGGTCCGGCTGACCGCCCTGCAGCGGCAACTGCTTCAACACTTGGCGGACGATGTGGCCCGCCGCGTCAAGGCCGGTGACCTGGCCCCCGCCGATGCACTTGCCGCTAGAGCGGACTTGGCTGAGGCCGAGGCCCTGAAGGCGGAAGCCCAACAGCGGCTACAGATTCAACGAGCCCATTGGCAACTCCTGACGGGACTAACACTGGCACCCGAGTCAGTGAGCACACAAGTTGCGACGGCGCCTTTAACGCTCGACGACCATCCCGAGCTTCGCCTGGCCGGTCAGGCGCTGGAGCGGGCTCGCCGCCGCGTAGCCCTGGTGCAATCGCAGCGTGGCGACGCGCCTGAACTGGGTGCAAGCGTGAGGCAGGAGCGCCCTGGCCAAGGCAATGTGACCCAGCACACGGTCGCGCTCGGCCTGCGAATTCCCTTCGGCACCGAAAGCCACAGCCAGCCGCGCCTGGCCGCAGCGCTGGCAGAGCAGGACCTGGCGCAAACCCTCGAGCAGCGCACCCAGGCCCGCTTGAGCAGCGAGCTTGAACTGGCGCAGTCGCAATTGCGCAGCAGTGCGGCTCAGGCCCGGCTGTCGCAGGAGCGGGCGGCCCTGCTGCGTGAGCGCGCCACCTTGATCGACAGGTCCTTCAAGGCCGGCGAAACCCCGCTGCCCGAACTGCTGCGTGCCCTCAACGCCGCCGCCATCGCCGAAACCGCCGCCGCGCGCCAGCAGGCTGCCCTCGGCCTGGCCCAAGCCCGCCTTCAACAAGCTGCCGGACTCCTTCCATGAACAAAATGCTTCAAACCCCTTTGTCCGTCCTCGTCGTCTTGGCCTTGCTCAGCTCGCTGAGCCTGCCCAGCTTTGCCAGCCCCGGTGCCCACGGCCCCAATGGCGAACACCTGGACAGCCCGAACTCAGCTGGTGCTGGCGGCGCCGCCAGCCCGAGGCTGGAAACCAAGACCGAGCAGTTCGAGCTGGTCGCGACCTTGGCTGGTGGCGAGCTGTCCATCCTGATCGACCGCTTCGAGACCAATGAGCCTTTGCTCAACGCTCAGGTGGAAGTCGAGTCCGGTGGTCTGAAGGCCCAAGCCCGTTTCCATTCCGACATTGGTGACTACGCCGTGGACGATGAAGCCATGCTGAAGCTGCTCGGCAAGCCAGGAGCGCACGCCCTGGTCATCACAGTGATTGCCGGCAAAGAGTCCGATCTGTTGGACGGCACGCTGAACGTCCTGAACGCAGTGGCTGAAGGCGCCGTTCATGGGCACGGCCACGACGGTGTCCACGATGAGGCCCACGGGCAAGGATGGGGTTCGGGGGCCAAGTGGCTGGGCGGTGGCCTCCTCGCACTGGGACTGCTGGTCGCCTTCGTGCTGCGCAAGCGCGACAGCAGCTTCGCATTCAAGAAATTCAACGGAGACGCCGCATGAAGCGCACAACCCTCAAGCTGAGCCTGCTTGCCGCGCTGCTGACTCAATTCGCTACCCTCCAAGCCAGCCCCGGCGCCCACGGCCCAAACGGCGAGCACCTAGATACAGCCGTTGGCGTCAATGCATCCGGCTTGGTGCGCCTGCCAGATGGCAGCGTGAACGTGCCCAAGCTGGCCCAGCGCCGCATGGCGATCCGCACCGTGCTGGCCCCCGAGACCGAGGCCGCTGCCACGCTGGAGTTGCCCGCTCGGGTCGTGCAGGACCCCAATGCCAGTGGTCGTGTGCAGGCCAGCCACGGCGGCCGCATCGAGCCGGGTCCGAAGGGCTTGCCGGTCGCCGGCCAGCCTGTTCAGAAGGGCGAGATATTGGCCTGGCTGCGCCACCACGCCGAGCCCTACGCTGAAGCGAGCCAGAAGGCGCTGCGCGCGGAATTGCGCGCCAGTCGCCAAGTGGCCGATCAGCGCGTTCAGCGCTTGGAGTCTTTGGAGGGCACCGTGCCTCGCAAGGACATCGAGGCGGCACGGTTAGACGCGCAGGCGCTTGCAACGCGTGAACGCAGCATTGCGGACAGCCTGGACGCCCGGGAGGCGCTGCGGGCGCCTGTCTCGGGTGTGGTGGCCCGTGCCGACCTGTCCGTCGGTCAGGTCATCGACGCGCGTGACGTGCTGATCGAGGTCGTGGACCCCACCCGCCTGATGATCGAAGCCGTGACGCCTGACGTGACCTTGGCCTCGCGCATCGCCCGTGCCCAGCTTGGCACACAGCCCGGAGTGAAGCTCCAATTGGTGGGCGCTGCCCGAGCCCTGCGCGACGGCGTGCTGCCCTTGACCTTCCGTGCCCAGTCAGAAAAGCCCGGTCAGGCTGCCCCTTTGGCCATCGGCCAGTCGGTCACCCTGATCGTCGCGCTGAAAGAGCAGGCCAAGGGCATGGTGTTGCCGGCCGAGGCCGTGGTGCGCAATGCCGCTAACGAACCGGTCGTCTGGATCAAATCCGGTGCCGAGCGTTTCATCCTGCAGCCGGTGCGCGCCAAGCCGCTTGACGCCAAGACCGTGCTGGTGACACAGGGCCTGGCCGCCGACAACCGTGTTGTCGTTCAGGGCGCAGCCTTGATCGCGCAAATCCGCTGAGGCCAAGCGATCATGTTCAACTGGATCGTCAACTACAGCCTGCGCAACCGGCTCTTCGTGCTGGCCCTGGCCGCGCTGCTGCTCGTCTATGGCGCCATCACGGCAGGTCGAACCCCGGTCGATGTGTTCCCCGACCTCAACAAGCCGGTCGTGACCGTGCTGACCGTGGCGGGCGGCATGGCGCCCGAGGAGGTGGAGCAGCTGGTCACATTCCCCATCGAGACGGCGCTCAACGGCATGCCGGGCATCACCCGCGTGCGATCCACTTCGGGCATCGGTCTGTCGGTGGTTTACGCCGAGTTCGATTGGGGCACCGACATCTACCGCAACCGCCAGCTGGTAGCCGAGCGCCTGGCCCAGCTCCGCGCCCAACTGCCTGGCGACATCACGCCGGTGATGGGGCCGGTCTCCTCCATCATGGGTGAGGTGATGCTGATCGCCTTGCCCCTGGGCATCACAGGCGACAAAGCTGACCCGATGGCAGCGAGAGAGTATGCCGACTTCATCCTGCGGCCCCGTCTGCTGGCCATTGCCGGCGTTTCGCAGGTGATTCCCATCGGCGGAGAGGTGCGGCAGTTGCGCGTTGAGCCCGACACGGCGCGCATGGCACAGCTCGGTGTCTCGTTGAGCCAGGTCGAACAGGCGCTGCGCGGCTTCGCAGGCAATGCCGGCGGCGGCTTCATCGACCGCAACAGCCGTGAGTTCCTGATTCGCCACATCGGGCGCAGCAATCGGCTTGAAGACCTGCAAGGCATCGCCGTCGCTTGGAAGGACGGGCGTGCGGTGTTGCTTGAACAAGTTGCGCAGGTGCGTTTCGCGCCGGCCCTCAAGCGTGGTGACGCGGGCTACCAGGGTGCGCCGGCGGTGATCGTCAGCGTGCAGAAACAGCCGGCGGCCGACACGGTCAAGTTGACGAGGAACATCGAAGCTGCACTGGATGAATTGAAGCCCGGACTGCCCAAGTCACTCGCTGCGCCTCAGGTGCTGTTCCGACAGGCCGACTTCATCAAGGCATCTATTGGTAATGTGACCGAGGCTTTGCGCGATGGCGCCATCATGGTGGCCATCGTGCTCTTTGCCTTCTTGCTCTCGGTGCGCACAACGCTCATCTCGCTGGTGGCAATCCCGCTCTCGCTCGCAGTCACGGCACTGGCGTTCCGCCTGCTGGATCAGTCCATCAATGTCATGACGCTGGGCGGTCTGGCCATCGCCATCGGCGAGCTGGTGGATGACGCGGTGGTCGATGTCGAGAACATCCTGCGCCGACTGAAAGAAAACCGCAGCGCGGCCGTTCCACGACCTGTGCTGGAGGTGGTCCGACAGGCCAGCGTCGAGGTGCGGTCGGGCATCGTCTACGCCACCGTCATTGTGGTGCTGGTCTTCGTGCCGCTGTTTGCGCTGCCGGGCATCGAGGGGCGCTTGTTCACGCCGCTTGGCATCGCCTACATCGTCTCCATCCTGGCGTCGATGTTGGTCTCGATGACGGTCACGCCTGTGTTGTGCGTCTACCTGCTGCCGAAGATGAAGCGACTGGGGCATGGCGACAGCCCGCTGGTCGCCTGGCTCAAGCGCTGGGATGCCCGGCTGCTCGCCTGGTCCATCCCTCGTGCCAAGCTACTGATCGCAGCAGCCACCCTCGCGGTGGCTGCCGCCGCGGCCAGCGTTCCGTTCTTCCCGCGCGCCTTTTTGCCGGCCTTCAACGAGGGTTCGTTGGTGTTGTCGCTGATGTTCAACCCGGGCACCTCGCTGGCGGAAGCCAACCGAATGGGGGCGCTGGCCGAGACGCTCATTGCCCAGGTGAGCGAAGTGACACAGGTGGGCCGACGCACCGGCCGCGCCGAGTTGGATGAACATGCCGAAGGCGTGCATTCGGCGGAGATTGATGTGGACCTGAAGCGCGATGGAACACCCGTGGATCGGGAAGCCGTGATGGCGAAGATTCGCAGCCAACTGTCTTCGCTGCCCGCCCAGGTGGCCATCGGTCAGCCCATCTCGCACCGCCTTGACCATCTGTTGTCTGGCGTGCGGGCACAGATCGCGGTGAAGATTTATGGCGATGACACCGACACGCTGCGCGGCCTGGCCGAGCAAATGCGTGCGGGCCTGAGTGCAGTGCCTGGACTGGTTGACCTGACCATCGAGAAGCAGGTTCTGATTCCGCAGATCGTCGTGCGCATCGACCAGCGCAAGGTGGCCCAGGCGGGGCTTTCTCCCGGGGAAGCGGTGCGCATCCTGCAAGCGCTCACGGATGGAGCACACGGCGCACAGATCGTCGAGGGCTCGCGCCGTTATGAGCTGGTCTTGCGCCTCCCCGACCATGCCCGCGGCCCGCAGGACCTGGCTCGCACGCTCATCGACACCCCGGCCGGGCGTCTGCCGCTGTCCAGCATTGCCAGCATCGAGGAGTCAGACGGCCCGAACCAGATCGGCCGAGAGAATGGCCGCCGCCGCATCGTGGTCTATGCCAATACCGATGGTTCAGACATGGGTCGGGTGGTGGCTGACATCCGTCAAGTCATGGCAAAGGCAAATCTGCCCAGCGGAACCTTCGTCAGTTTGGAGGGGCAATTCCAGGCGCAGGAGCAAGCCACCCAGCTGATCGTCGGCCTCTCCCTGGTGTCGCTGGCGATGATGTTCCTGGTGCTGTATTCGCGCTACCAGTCGGCGGTTCTGGCCGGTGTCATCATGGCCAACATCCCGCTGGCCTTGATTGGGGCCGTACTGGCCATGTGGATCAGTGGCGTGACCTTGTCGGTGGCGACCATGGTGGGCTTCATCACCTTGGCTGGCATTGCCACGCGCAATGGCATTCTGAAGGTCAGCCACTACATCAATCTTTGCCGCTTCGAGGGTGAGAGCTTCGACCAGAAGATGATTGTGCGCGGCTCCCTGGAGCGCCTGACACCGGTGCTGATGACGGCCCTGGTGGCGGCCTTCGCGCTGACGCCGCTGCTGCTGGCCGGCGATGCGCCGGGCAAGGAAATTCTGCATCCGGTGGCCGTTGTCATCTTCGGCGGGCTCATCAGCTCGACCCTGCTGGACACCCTGCTCACGCCCGTCGTGTTTTGGCTGGTTGGTGAGCGGGCAACCCGACGTCTGCTTGAGCGAAAGCCCGAGGCCGAAGCCGAGCTGTCAACGCAGGAAGCGTATTGAATTGGTGAAAAGAGGCATCGCGGCGCCGCCTGTTCAAGAGCGCCACTTTGGAAGGAGATTGAGCAATGTTGAAGAGCAAGATGATGGCCGTGGCGATGCTGGCCCTGAGCGCAGTCACCCTGAACACCGCAATGGCGCATGGCGCGGCGAAACCTCGCCAAGGCGGCATCGTTCAGGTGGCCAACGACGTGAACTTTGAGTTGGTGGTCGAGGCTGATGGCGCCACGATCTATTTGGTCGACCATGACGAGCCGATGTCGTCCAAAGGCATCTCGGGCAAGTTGACCGTGCTGAACGGTAGCGAGAAGACTGAGGTGGATGTGAAGGCCATCGACGGCAACAAGCTGCAGGCCAAGGGCGTCAAGATCGCCAGCGGTGCCAAAGTCGTGGCTGTGCTGAACAACGTCGAGGGCAAGACGGCCACCGTGCGCTTTACCGTCAAGTAAGAAGCAAGCACGCCCTTGGTTCTCGTTGCAATCGGCGCCACGGGAGTTCGACTGAGCCGGCGCTTCTATTGGCTGGCCCAGTGCGCCTTCGGTGCGGCACGCAGGGGCTCGGTCTTCGCTTTTGTGCCCTTTCTTGGAGCTCTTGCAGGCTTCGTGCCGGCTAACCGCTCTGCCGCTTGGGGCATGGCAGCAGGCGGCCTGCTTTGCTGTAGGGCGTCGTCCTGCATGTGATGAATTTCTTGAGCACGCGCACCGGCATGAGGATGGGCATCATGACCACTGCAATTGCCCAATGCACACAAGGCCCATCAGCACCGAACCCAGATCAGGACAAACCCAATGCGCGCAAAGAACAACATCGCTTTGTTTCTACTGGCCGTTGCGAGTTCAGCCAGTCAGGCAGAACTCACCGAGATTCAATGGGAAAGCGCAGGACGCTTCGAGAAGACCAGCGTGCTGCCGCCAGGCAAGTTTGCCGAACTTTGTGGAAGGCTGTCGAAAGGCCAGAAGGTTATCTGGTCGTTCAAGAGCAATGAGCCGCTGAACTTCAACATCCACTATCACGAGGGTGAGAACGTGACATATCCGGTCAAGCAAACGGGATCGACTGCCGCCGAAGGCACCCTCGATGTCAGCCAGTCACAGGACTATTGCTGGATGTGGAGCAACAAGGGGTTGAAGCCAGCAAATGTGAGCGTTCTGCTGCTGCAATGAGGCGGCGCAGGAAGACTTGAAGCAGATGTGGAACGGACAAATCCGGCTGTTCGTGAGTGCCTTCTTTTGGGCTGAAAGTGCTGCTTCGACCGCCTGACGAGCAGGCCCGAATTCGTGAGGATGGTGACCGGAGTCCCTGGGGTTGGAAACCCGCTCCGGGCACATCCCCGCCAGTCATTCGGACGTCGGCGGGCGGCTCAGGGGAGAATCGGGGTCTCGGCGGCCCCTGGTTGGCTGGACAGCCTGTCTCAGCTTCAGTTGGTGCCGCCAGCTGTTTCATGACCGACGCTCAATACACCACCTTGCCGTCATGGCCCCACGCTTATCCGGCCACGGGTGCCACGGCGCATTTGAAAAGCCTCAACGAGGATTTCATCGTCACCGAGTTGCCGCTGCAACTGCCCTCCGGCACGGGCGAACATGTCTGGCTGGACATCGAAAAGAACGGTGCCAACACCGCCTTCGTGGCTCAGCAGTTGGCCGAGGCGGCCGGTGTGTCGGAGCGCGATGTGGGTTATGCCGGGCTGAAAGACCGCTACGCCATCACCCGTCAGTGGTTCAGCATCTATTTGCCCAAGGGCGAAACGCCCGATCTCACCCAGCTGCAGCACCCCGAGTTCAGGGTGCTGAGCCAAAGCCGCCACAGCAAGAAGCTGCGCCCCGGTGATTTGCTGGGCAATCACTTCCGCATTGTGCTGCGTGAGCTGAGTGGCGACCGCGAGGCCATCGAGGCCAATCTGCGGGCCATTGCATCCCTAGGCGTACCCAATTACTTCGGCGCACAGCGTTTCGGCTTTGAGGGCGGCAATGTCGAACAGGGGCGGGCCATGTTGGCGCGCGAGATCCGCGTGCGCAACCCGAAGAAAAAAGGCATTTACTTGTCGGCGGTGCGCTCCTTTGTTTTCAATGAAGTGCTGGCGCTGCGCATCCAGCAAGGGCTTTGGGGTCAGACCTTGTCCGGCGATGTCTTGGACGAAGCGGGGCGCCCCACTGGGCCGCTTTGGGGGCGGGGCCGCGTCAGCAGCAGCGATCAAGCCCAAGCGCTGGAAAACGGGGTGGCCCAACGGCACGCCACTTTGTGTGACGGCATGGAGCACGCCGGGCTGGATCAGGAACGCCGCGCGCTGGTGTCGCTCCCGCAAGGCTTGACCTGGGCCTGGCCGCAAGCCGATCAACTGGTGCTGGCGTTCTCCTTGCCTGCCGGCAACTACGCCACCTCGGTGCTGAGCGAAATCTTGCAAACCACTGAGCCGGAGCGACACACCGAGCCCGAGCCAGCCCAGGATGAGTAAGAGCGAAATCAGCCTGGGTTCGAGAGTGCAGCGCTTGCGTTCCCGGCTTCGTGTTCCAGGTGATATTGGCTGTCATTCAAGGCGCAGGACTTGCCTGCGCTCTGGCGTCGCGGATTCGTGAAACAGCACCGCCAGATAGGGGCCGATTTCTTCTTCTGAGACATCTGGCGGCACGATGAAGTCTGCGTCGCGTCGCTTGCCTTCGTTGCCGAGGATATAGGTTTTCCATGCATCGGCTCGCCACTCGATGCCCACCAAAAATCTGCCAAACACATTGAATCGAATCACGGCGGCCTCTGATGAGTCAGTGTGTTATTTTGCACTGGCTTGATGAGGGGCGATGACGATCACAGACCTGTGGTTTCCTAGCGCTTGCTGGGCTGGGTTCCTTGCAGAGAGAACGGTTGCACGATGCCGTTGGCTTCCACATGAGCGCCATCGTTTGTTATGTACATGCGACCGAGCTGAGTGCCATTGCTTGACAGTAGGACCTCGCCTGAGCCGCCAATGAAGCGACCATCCGTGCCGACATTCTGCGTAATCGATCCTTGCAAGAGATACGGTGTGCCGGCAACGGTAAAAGCGAAGCTGTTGTAGGCGAATCGCGTGGCCAGTGCCTGCGAACTAAGTTTTCGGGTGATGGATTCCCAGGCGAAGCTGCCGCTGATCAATGTAGCTCGCGCGGCCAGCGCCGTGTTGGTGACGCTGACACCGCTCGCAGGCGTCAATATGTAGGAATGCGTCACGCTCGTCGAGTCTGCACTGCCGCTCAGCGACACGTTGGTTGCACCGTCTACGGTGTAGTCGGCGCTGCCGTCAACGATTCGCAGGCTGGAAGCCGTGACGAGAGCACTGCCACTGACGGGCACGCTTATTCCGCTGCGGCGGTAGTCGGCCGATGCGCTACCGCTGAAGCGGATGCCGCCAACTGCACAATCGTTGAAGCGGGAGACCAGCACACCGCTGGCAGGCAATGGCTGGCCGACCCCTATCGCCGAGCCATCCAGTGTGGCGAACGCACTTCCGGAGGCACAGACAGCGCTGCTGGCCGCCAGCAGGCCATTCTCATCCACCATCCTGAGCGGAGACGTTGCAGCCTGCAATAGGACTCCTCCGACACCGAGCAAGTTAGTAACGTTCGCTAGATTGGCGCTGTTTCCTGCGGGCTTGACGGTCAGCAGCGCGGCATTGCTGGCCACTTGTCCTTGAGAGTTCTTGATCTCAACACTGATCAGCGCGCCGTCATCGTCTGCCGTCAATGCGGGCGTGGTATAGACCGATGCTGTGGCGCCGGTGATGGGGCTGCCATTGCGCAGCCATTGATAAGTGGGTGTTGGGTTTCCTTTGGCGAGAACGGTGAAGACTGCGACCTGCCCAACAGTTGTGGTGACAGCTACAGGCGGGACGATGATCGTTGGCGCAGACGTCACGGTCAGTACGGCAGAACCGCTGGTGGCCTGGCCTTGGCTGTTGCGCACAACCACGCTATAGCGCGCCCCGTTGTCTTCCATTCCGGCAATTACAGCTAGTATTTCGTGGGTTTCACCAGGCAAATCTACGCCGTTGCGTTGCCATTGGTAGCGCAGGCCGCCGCCCACTGCAACCGCGCCGAAAAAGGTGTACTGCCCGAGGATGGCCGTTCGGTTCTCGGGCGAAGCCAACACTTGGGGCGCGAAGGCATCGGTGACGACGAGACAGGAGGGTAAGTTGATGTCAACAGCCGAGGGGCCAACCTTGACCGATTGCGAAGAACGGTCACCGACGGTTGCGAACACCTCAGCCAGGGAATTCTTTCGAATTGCGACGGTGAAATTGCCACCGCCAATCGTCGATAGGACGCGGTTCAAGCCGGAATAGTCGACGCCAGAGGACACGACAGTAGCCGAAGGGATCGGCTTGCCTGTGCTATCAGCCACGCAGCCGTGAACGGAGATCGTGTCCATCACCTGATCGGCATTCCAGGTGCTGAAGTGGCTCACAGTGCCCTCGTAATAGTTGCCGGCAGCCGTGCTCTTGAGAGTTGCCTGCCCTTCTTGAACCCACTGGCCGGTACCTTCATCGAGATAGAACAGCGGCACGCTCGTTGGTGGCGAGGTCGAGCGGCTGGCGTAAGGGATGCGCAGGGTGGCTGTCGCGCCTGGCTTGAGATTGAGCTTGTTGCCTGCCTCATCGCGCAGATCGACATTGATGGCCCCAAAGCTCTCAATAACACGACCGGTATTGGTGGTGTAGTTGCCTGGCATGGCTGTTGGGTTGCGTGCCGGGTCAATGACGCTCAGGCGGGCGCTGAGTGTGCCGGTGGCCTGCGTGGTTTTGCCGTCGATGACGAGGCCGTTGGCTGGCAGATCCACGCCGGCCTTCGAGTTGGGCAGGGTCAGCGAGACGGGCGCTGCGGCGTTGAAAGTCTGCAAGTTGCCTGCAGCAACGAAGCGATGGGTGATCGTGGTGGTCTGGTTGGCCACAACAGCCAAGGGCAACACTCCGTCGAGGTTGCCATCTGATTGGAGTCGCAGCACCACAGAGTCTGAAGGCGCCAAGCCCACTAGCGTGAAGCGGCCCTCTGCGTCGCTGGTGGCAGCTCTGCCAGAGGCAGTAATGCGTGCACCTGCCACCGGGTTTGCATCGATCGCACTCAGCACCTGGCCGCTGATCTGTCCCGTGGCCGCTGGGACAGGTGAAGTGGGGGAATCAGAACCGCCGCTTTCATTTCCGCCGCCGCCACCGCATCCGATCAATGAAAGTGCCAGGCAAAAGCTGACGAAACAGGCGCTGAAGCGCTCGAAAAGCAATGACATAGGAACTCCCTGTATTTGGTTTGGGGCTGTCTCGCCCTGTCTGCTAGGCACGAATGCGCGGACGCGATAGAAAGCCGTGCCAAATGTGACACTCAGGGCGGGAGTTCGTGGTCAGCCGTGACGAGCTGACCGCTAAGAGGTACAGAACAGCGTTTTTTCGCGCTGTTTGGACAGTTCACAAAACTGTCGGCCCAGACGGCAGTGCGAATGGATGCTGCAAAGTCCGTCTAGGAAAAGTCGGCCAAGCGATAACCCACCCCCGGCTCGGTCAGCAGCAGCTGTGGGTCGGCGGGTTCGGCTTCGAGTTTGGCGCGCAGCTGGGCCATGTAAAGGCGCAGGTAGTGGGTGTGTTCGGTGAACTCGGGGCCCCAGACGTCGAGCAGCAAGCTGCGGTGCGTGACCACTTGGCCGGCGCTGCGCACCAGGCGGGCCAGCAGCTTGAATTCGGTGGGCGTGAGCTTGATCTCTTGGCCCTGCAGCTTGACGCGATGGGCGCTCAAGTCCACCGAGAGGCCCATGTGCTGATATCGGGTCTGTGCGGCTTGGGTGTGCAAGCCGCGGTGGCGCAGGGCGACGCGCATGCGCGCCAACAGCTCGCTGATGCTGAAGGGTTTGACCAGATAGTCGTCGGCGCCGGCGTCCAGCAACTGGATTTTTTCGCCGTCTTGCTCGCGGGCAGAGATCACCAAGACCGGCGTGTTGCTGTGGCGGCGCAGCTGGCTCAGCAGGCTTTGGCCGTCGCCATCGGGCAAGCCCAGGTCCAACAAGATCAGATCGGGCGCGGGCCGCGCATATTGCAGTTGCGCCTGAGCATCGGCCAGGCTGGCGGCGCAGCTCACGGCGTAGCCTTCCACCCTCAGGGTTTCGCTGAGGGTGCTGCGCAGCTCGCGGTCGTCTTCGACCAATAAAACATTCAGGCTCATGCGGCTTCTCTGGGCCCAGCGGACAAGCTGGGCAGCTTGGGTACTGTTGGGGCCTCGTGCAGCGGCAGCCAGCATTCAAAGCTGGCGCCGCCATGGCTGCGGGCGCGCAAGCGCATCTGGCCGCCATGGGCGCGGGCAATGGCGCGGCAAGCGGCCAGTCCGATGCCGGCGCCGCGGGGGTGGGCATGGTGCGTGGCACTGCTGACTGGGCCGCGCTGGTAGACCTCAAAGATCTTGTCGCGCCAAGCGGGCGGCACGCCCGGCCCGCGGTCGCGCACCGCCAGGACCACAAAGCGCCGTCCTTGTTCATCGTCCATGGAGCGCAGCAGCAGCTCAATGGGCCCGCTCTCGGTTTTGCCTGGCGTTTGCCCATAGCGCAGGGCGTTGTCGATCAGGTTGTCGATCAACTGATGCATGAGCAAAGCGTCGCAGCGCAACAAGGGCAGGCCGGGTTCCAGCCGCGCTTTGACGCGCTTGCTGGCCTCTGGCTCGCGCTGGCGAACCCGCCGCAGCGCCGCGCCCACCATGTCTTCGGCCGACTCCCAGTCCAGCTTCAGTTGCAGGTCGGGGCCGTCCAGGCGCGCCAACTGCAAGCTGTTGTCGGTCATGCGCTTGAGCGACTGGGTCTCATCCAGGATGGTGCTCAGCAGCCTGCGCCTTTGTGCCTCGCTGAGCTTGTCCGCTTGCTCTTGCAAGGCCGAGGCGGCGCCCATGATGCAGGCCAGCGGGGTGCGGTAGTCGTGCGAGATGGCGGCCAGCAAGGCGTTGCGCGTGGCTTGCTGGCTGGCTTCGTGCAAGGCTTTGGCGGCGCTTTGTTCGGTGGCCTGCCGCTCCAGGGCCAGACCGAGTTGGTCGCACAGGGTTTGTACATGCGCCCGCAGGTCGGCATCCAACGGTTGCTGGGCGCTGGGCAGCGGCAGGTAGGCGGCGCCAAAGCTGGCGCGGCGTCCGCGCAAGGGCAAGTACCAGGCGGCCAGCTCTTCATGCCGTCCGCAGCCCGGCCCCATGGCTTGGCTGCTTCGCATGCACAGCCACAGCCCGCTTTCTTGGTCGGCGGTGGGGGCGGGCCCCAGCCAGCGCATGGCGCTGGCTTCGTTGCGTGCGGGCAGAGTGTCGCTGTGCAGCACGGCCAGCAAGGGCTCGCTCGCCATCAGGCTGCGCAAGGCCTGCGCCAGCTCGGGGGCCAGGTCCAGGGCCGAGGCGCTGTCGCGCAGGGCTTCTCCAAAGCGTCGCAGCTGTTCGGCGCGCTGGGCGTGGCGCTCGGCACGTTCGGCAGCCCAGCGCAGCCGCGCGATCAAGAAGTTGGTGATCCAGCACAAGCTCAGCATGCTCAGCAGCAACAAAAGATGCTCGTGGCCGCTGACGGCCAAGCTGCCTTGGGGTGGCACAAAGTGCCAGTTGAAGGCCAGCACGGCCAGCAAGCTGCACACCATGGCGCCGGAGAGCGGCAGCCACAGGCTGGCCAGGGCGGTGGCCAATACCGGTAGCAGGGTCAGATTGGCCAAGGCCAGGCGGCCGTGCAGGCCCAGCATCAAGGCCCAGCTGCCGGCCCAGCTGAGCAGCGCCCAGCTTAGGTTTTGAATCCAGGGCCGCCAAGATGGGCGCTTGTCTCGAGAAGCTTGCATGGGCGCCAGCCTAGCAGGGCCGGCATCAGGATCGCATAGGTCTTGCTGATGGGTGGCTCTCTCAGACCGTGGGGCTCACCGGCGCCTCTTTGGCGCGCGGTTCTTGCGGCTGCGCGGGCCGGCCTTGTCGTCGCTCGGCTTGGCTGAGTCCGCCGTAGCCCCAGGCGGCGGCGGGCACTTGCTGCACCACGATGTAGCTGGTCGGGTGGACCTGGCCCAAGGCGGATTCAAGGGCGCTGTGCACACCGGCTAAAAACTGGGCGATTTGCACGTCGTCGTTGCTGCCCGCCGTGACTTGAATCTCCAGCTGATAGCTGGCCCGGGTGTCGGCGGCCAAGGAGCGCGCACCGATGAACCAGTGGCTGGCCGGCAGCAGGCTGAAGCGAACAGCGGTGAGCAGCGGGTCTTTGCGCAGATGCCGGGCTGTCAGGTCGGTCAACACGGTGGCGAGCTGGCGCAGATCGGGCTCATGGCCAAAGGCCGGGCTGAGACTGAGGTGCAAATGAGGCATGGTGGCGACTCCAGGTGGTGGAACGAACAAGAAGGGAACAAGCGGGCGCTGAAAGAGCGGCCCAGCTTTGGCGGACTCAGCAGTGGCGGGCCTGCAAGGCCTTGGCTTGTTGGCCCGGCAGGGTGTGTTGCGCCAGTTCTTGCCGCAAACACCAAGCCAGATAGCGCCGCGCCCAAGGCGGGGTTTTGTGAATGGCGGGTCGGGCCGTCTCAGGGCGCTCGGCCCTTGGGCCTGTGGCCTGCGGCAGGCTGAACGATGGGTGCATGGTCTTCTCCTTCGGTGCGTGGGCCTCACGGCGGTCGGCGAGGCATGGCAGCATGGTATGTTTGCAAAAACGCACAAACAACGCCTTCAATTGCAATTTGAATATGCAAAAAAGCACATCTACCCCGGGGCTTGCCGGCCAGGACCGGGGGGCCGACCCGGGCTTCAACTGGGACGATTTGCGTTACGCCTTGGCGATTGCCGAGGCGGGCTCCCTCAACGGGGCGGCCAAGGCTTTGGGGGTTCAGCACAGCACGGTGTTGCGGCGCCTGGACGCCTTGGAGCAGCGCCTGGGGGCGCGCCTGTTCGACCGCATACGCCAGGGCTACACCCCCACCGAAGCCGGCGAGCTGATGGCGGCGCAAGCGCGTCAGATGCGCCCGGCCATTGCGGAAATGCAGCGGCGCATCCTGGGGCGTGATCTGGAGTTGCAGGGCACTTTGCGCCTCACCACTGCCTTCATCGCCACCCTGTACCTTTTGCCCGAGGCTTTGGCGGCGTTCCGGCGCAGCCACCCGGGCATTGAGGTGGAGGTGCATGAGAACTCCAATCTGGTCGATATGTCGCGCCGCGACGCCGATGTGGCGCTGCGCATGAACCGGGTGGTGCCCGAGCATCTGGTTGGGCGCCAAGTGGGCGAGGTGCGCATGCGGGTGTACGCGCGACGCGGCGCGCCCGACTTGCCCCAAACCGTGCAGCCGCTGGCCCATTTGTGCGCGGACTACCCCTGGATCGGTTTTGACCGCGAGCGCCGCAGCCGCTTTTTTGATCGCTGGATGCTGGACCATGTGCCCGATGCCCGCATCGTCATGCGCCTCGATCTGCTGCACCCCGCCGTGGCCATGGCGCGCACCGGGGTGGCCTTGGCCTTGCTGCCCACCTTGATCGAGGGCCATGAGCCGGATCTACTGCCTGTTTCAGAGGTCTTGACCGAGGTCAGCACGCCGGTTTGGCTGCTGACCCACCCGGATCTGCGGCAAACCGCGCGGGTGCGGGCCTTTTTGCATGAGGTGGGGCAGCATTTGCAAGCCCGCTTGGCCGCCGCGCCTTGAAAAGCCGCGCTTCAGCCTCACGCTGTTGGGCAGACTCGGAGAACTTTTCCATCATGCTGATCACCTGCCCCCACTGCCTGACCAAGAACCGTGTGCCCGACGAGCGCAGCGCTCAAGACCCGGTGTGCGGCAAATGCGGCCATGCCCTGCTCAGCGGCGAGGTGCTGGCCTTGAACGACAGCAATTTCGATGCGGTGGTGGGCGGCACTGAGTTGCCGGTGCTGGTGGACTTTTGGGCGCCCTGGTGTGGCCCTTGCCGGCAGATGGCGCCGCAGTTCGCGCAGGCAGCCCAGCACCTGAAGGGGCAAGCCTTGCTGGTCAAGGTCAATAGCGATGAGTGCCCCCATGTGTCCAGCCGCTTTGCGATCCGCAGCATCCCAACGCTGATCCAGCTGCAAGCTGGGCGTGAGCTGCAGCGCATTTCGGGGGCACTGCCGGCGGCGCAAATCGTCGCGTGGTTGCGCTGAGCTGGACCGTGCTGAGCTTTTCGCCCGCTCTGTTCAGGCCCAGCGCCCCACCGGCATGAAGCTTGGCGACTTGATCACATAGCGCTGCCAGCGCCAGCGCAACAAGCCCAGCGTGATCAAGCCACTGGCGGTGCTCAGGGCGGCGATGGGCATGCCGAGGGCCGCCAAACCGAAGACCAAGCCGCTGCTCAACAGGCCACTGACGATCAGCAGCGCCATGCTGCTGGCCTTGGGCGAACCTTGGCGCGACCAGTCACGCAGCAACAAGCTGCCCATGGGCAAGAGCCCCAGCAAGGCGTAAAGGCCCAGGTGTGAGTAAAGCGCGTCGCCGCCAAGCGCGCTGATGGCCGCCACCAAGCCCAAGGCCAGACTCCATTGCAGGACGTACTGCATCAGCAGCCGTTGCGCCATCATGCGGTTCAATGCGAGGCCTCTGGGCATGCCCGGCAGCAGCATCAGCAGTGCTTGCTCGCGTCGGCTGCGATAGAGCGTGGCTGCGAGGCCGAGCAGCGGGTTGAGCGCAGAGCACACCAAGCCAATTTGCAAACCGAAGTTGCCATTGCGGCCCATCTCAGACCAGTCGGGTTGGTAGCGCAGCTGCATCCACAGGGCAATCAAAGCCAGGGCCAGCAAGAGCAGGGACAGGGCGCCGGTGATGGCGGTCCAATGCAGGCCGCCCAAAGTGAGCAGTTCGGCTCGGGCCAGGGCGCTGCGCGCGCTTGGCTTGGCATGCTTCAGCAGATGGGCTTGCCAAAGAGGCGCAGGCCAGGTGAACAGGCGCGCAAGAAAGCGGCCCAGGGTCCCTTGATTGCCGGCCATGGTCGCGCTGCGCTGCGGGTTCAAGACTTGGCGCAGTTGCTCCAGCCGGCGGTAGCTGCTGCGGTGGCTGGGGCCGCCGTTTTGCAAGAGTTGCGCAAGCACCCAGGGCAAGACCAGCACAGCCAGGCCCGCCAAGCTCCAGGCCTGCGTTGTGTACCACTGCTTCATGCCGGACCAAAACAGCACGAATATGGCATTGAGGGGCGGCCAAAAGCCAAAGCTCGGCACGATCGAGAGCACGAGCCACAGCCACCACCAACGTATACACATGGCAAACAGCACCAGGCTGGCGGCTGTGCCCAAGGCCCAGAGCAAGGGCGCGCCGGTGAAGGGGCTGAAGAGCGCGGTGACGAGCAGGGTCAGGCCCAGCAGCAAACCCACCGCGCAGCGCCGCAGCCGCTCAAGATGCTGGGGCACAAGGCGCGCGGCGTTCGGGTGGTTTTGCTGGCGCAAGCTGGAGAAGCCGATGCACCACAGAATCAACAATGCGGGCAAGGTGGCAATGCCCAGCGTGAGGCGCGCGGCGCCCCAGCCTTGGGCGATGCCCAGGCCCAGCGCCAGCAGCAACACCAGCAGCAAGAGCCCGAGCCAAATCCATAACTCGCCGGTGTGACGGCGTTGCCGAAACGGCGCCAGCAAGAGTGGGCTGTAGGGGGCCCAAAGCCTTTGTTGCAGGGTGCTCATTTCAGGTCAACTCCATGAACAAGTCTTCCAGGTTGACGGACTGGCTGCTGAGCTGGGCGGGCAAGGGGAGCGCTTCGGATTGCGGAGCCAGTCGCACCAAGCAGCGTTCGTGCCCGCCTTCAAGGGTGCTGCGCGAAAGGCAGCGCAAGCCCGGCGTCTGCAAAAGGCTTTGCATCGCCGCACTGGGGCCGCTGAAGGCGCGCACCTCGTCCAGCAGCTCATCCAGCGGCGCTTGCAAGCCGATGCGACCTTGTTGAAGAAAGGCCACGTTGAAGGCGACGCGCTCCAGGTCCGACAAGATGTGGGTGGAGAACACCACGGTGGTGCCGCGGTCCAGCACCTGCTCGATCAGCTCACGCAAAAAGTCGCGGCGCCCGGCCGGGTCCAGGCTGGCCACCGGCTCGTCCAGCACCAGCAGGTCGGGCTCGTGGGCCAGGGCGCGGATGATGGACAGGCGTTGCTGTTGGCCGCCGCTGAGCTTGGCGATCGGTTTGTCGCGGGCAATGTCCCAGCGCGACATCAGGCCTTCAACCTTGGCCTCGTTCCAGCGTGGGTAAAAGCTCTTGAAGTAACTCAGCAACTGAGCGGCGCTGAAGCCTTCGAACAAATCGCTCTGCTGGGGCACATAGCCGATGCGGGCGCGGGCCTGGTCGTTCAGGGCCAGCGCGTTTTGGCCAAACAAAAGTGCCTCGCCCGATTGCGGTTCGCGCAGGCCCAGCAGGGCTTCGAGCAAGCTGGTCTTGCCCGCGCCATTGCGGCCCAGCAGACCGACCACCTGGCCAGGCAGCAAGCGCCAATCCAGATCCTTGAGCACCGACTGCGGCCCATAGCTCAGGCTCAGCCGGCTCAGCACCGCGCTGGCGCTGGGCAATTCCTGCGGCGCGTCAGTGGCGCGGGCGTCTGCGGCGGGGGTGATGGTGGCGGTGTTCATGGGGTGCCTCCCTGTTTGAGGATGTGTTCGAACAAATGCAAGGCTTGCGCGGCGGGAACGCCGAGCTGTTGGGCTTCGGCGGCTGCGCGTTCCAGACTGGGCCGCAGCAGGGCGATGCGCTCGGCAGCGGGCTGGGCTTTTTGATGCTGCGCGGCCACCCGCATGGCCAAGCCGCGGCGGCGCTCCAGCAGGCCCTCGGCTTCCAGCAGGCTGTAGGCCTTGGAAATCGTCATCGGGTGCACTGCCAAGGCTTGCGCCACTTCGCGGACCGAAGGGATTTCTTGCCCCGCTTTCAGATGGCCGCTGGCCACCCGGCGTCGCACTTGCTCGACCAATTGCCGGTAGATCGGCTCGGTCGACCCGGTGTTGATGCTGAAGAACTGAAAGGCTTCGGCGCTCAAGGCTACTCTCCCTGTTGGCTCCTTGTGTACTAGTATAGTAGTACACATCGACAGAGTGCGCAAGCACCGCTGGCGGCCAAAGCTGACGGCGGGCTTGGCGGTATTTGTGCATAGGGGCGGGGGCCCAGCCGCTTCGAGGCGGGTGCGCGGCCGAGGCTGCCTCCTACACTCGCCGCTGCTGCAACTTTTGGGTGCCCCAAGGCATCAAGCACATGGCTTCATCTCGTGGGTTCAAGAGTTTCTTGTCGCTGGTTTTGTTGGGGCTGGCCTTGCTGTCGGGCTGTGCCGGCGTCAAGCACGCTGGGCGTGGGCAGCCTGAGTCGGCCCCGGCTGCCGAGGCATCTCAGACGCAGGCTGCGCCGACGCAGGCCAAGGCCGAGCCCAGGCTTCGCGCCAGCCGTTTTGATTACGAAGCCGAACGTGCCGCCAAAGAAGCGGGTTGTTCAGGGCCGAACGGCGAGCGTCCTATGGCAAGGCTGGATGCGCGGGAAGGCGCGATCGAGCGCTTCACCGTGCAGTGCGCCGCTCAATCGATGCGCGTGCTGTGCGATATGGGCATGTGCCGCGCCCAGCTGTGAAGACGCAGGCGCACGCATGGCGGCGGCTGGCTGACGGCGCGTTCGTGTGATGATTCGGCCCCATGTCTAGGACCTCGTCGCAACTCCCTCTGCCGGGCGCCGCATTGGCCGCGCCTGCGCCCCTTCATCCTTGGGCCCTGCCCGCCCTTGCATTGGCCTGCGGCCTGGCGCCTTTGTTGGCCTACAACCTGACGCCCTCGGCCACGCTCTTCAATCAACTCATCGCCTTGGCGGGCTGGGGCTGGGTCATGCTGTGCATGAACTCGGCGGGCGCGCCGCGTTGGCGCCTCAGCCCGGCGGCAGCGGCTCTCTTGCTCTTGGTCTTGGCGCCTGCTTTGTCTTGGTTCTTGGGGGGCTTGCCCCTGGGCTTGGCACTGGCCAGCAGCGGCACTTTGGCGGCCGCTTTGATCTTGCTCTTGGCGGGCCAAGGCCTGGGAGCGCAAACCCGTGTGCAATGGTTGCAAGGCCTGTGCTGGGGCTTGTTGCTGGCTGGGGGGCTGAGTTTTGTGGTCAGCTTGGTGCAGGTGTTTTGGCCGGCCTTGGCTGATGGCCAGGTGATCGCGCGTTCGGGCATTCCGGGCCGCGCGGTGGGCAATTTGCGCCAACCCAACCATCTGGCCAGCTTGTTGATGTGGGCCTGCGTGGCTGCGGTTTATTTGGCGGAGACCGGCCGCCCGGCAACACCAGGCCCGGGCAAGACCGGTGCATCGGGAGGCTGGCATCCCCTGGTGCTGCCGC
This sequence comes from uncultured Burkholderiales bacterium, assembly GCA_945952065.1. Lineage (GTDB taxonomy): Bacteria > Pseudomonadota > Gammaproteobacteria > Burkholderiales > Burkholderiaceae_C > Paucibacter_A. The sequence continues at coordinate 36,550 of CAMFGY010000019.1, forward strand.
TGATTTTGGCGGGCTTGGTTTTGGCGGTGGTTTTGAGCGCTTCGCGCACCGGCGTGATTGGCGTGTTGATTTTGGCCGTCTGGGGGGCGCTGGACCGCAAGCTCAGCCGCGCGGCCAAGCTCAGCCTCTTGGCCACGCCTCTGATGTTGGGCCTGAGCTGGTGGCTTTTGTCGCTTTGGGCCAGTAGCGGGGGCCATGCGCTGGGGGCGGAATCTCGCTTGGCGGAAGGGGCGGGCTCTCCGTCGCGGCTGGCCATCATCGCCAATGCCTGGGTGTTGTTGAAAGCCAATCCGCTGACGGGCGTGGGCTGGGGCGAGTTCAACTTGGCCTGGAGCATGTCGCCCTTCCCCAACCGGCCGGTGGCCTTTTTTGATCACACCCACAACATCGTCATGCAACTGGCGGTGGAGCTGGGCCTGCCGCTCAGTGCCTTGGTCTTGGGCTTGCTGAGTTGGTCTTTGTGGCGGGCTTTGTCCATGAGCATGAAGGCCACAGGCGCCGATGCGCTGGCACGCCGATGTGCCTTTTTATTGGTGCTGATGATTGGCTTGCACAGCCTGTTGGAGTACCCCTTGTGGTACGCCTACTTCCTCTTACCCACGGCTTTTGCGTTCGGGCTGGCCTTGGGCGAAACCCCTTCAGGCGCCGCGACGGATCAGGCGCCCGCGGCGGAGGCGACCCAGGTTCGCGCAGCCTGGCCCTGGCAGTTGGCGGGCGTGTTGATGGTGGCTGCGAGTGTGTTCACCTTGCGCGACTATCTGCGTGTGGTCGAGATCTATGTGCCTTCAGACAACGCCGCCCCTTTGCATGAGCGCATCGCCGCAGGTCAGGCGGGGCTGTTGTTTGCCAGTCAGGCCGATTACGCGGCGGCGACCTCCTACCCGCCCGGGCCGCAAGCCTTGGCAGCCGCCAAGCGCACTGCGCATCACTTGATCGATGCGCGCTTGATGATGGCCTGGGCCAAGTCTTTGCATGCGGTCGGGCAAACCGATCAGGCCCGCTATGTGGTGGAGCGCTTGCGCGAGTTTCGCAATCCGACCAGCGCGGAATGGTTGGCCGAATGCGAGGAAGCGCTGCCGCCCGGGGCTTTGCAGCCCTTTCAGTGCCAGCCCGCGCAGCGCGATTACAGCTGGCGCGAATTGCGCTGAAGGCGACGCGGCCTGGGCCGCGCAGCGCTGGAGTTGAGGCCTCGCTCAGGGCGCCGACCAGTCGCCGCTCTTGCCGCCGTGCTTTTCTTGCACGCGCACATCGCTGATGACCATGCCGCGATCGGCGGCCTTGAGCATGTCGTAAATGGTCAGCAGGCCGATCTGTACCGAGGTCAAGGCTTCCATCTCCACGCCGGTGCGGCCCAGGGTTTCGACCTGCGCGCGGCACAGCACGGCATTGGCGCTCGGGTCGATTTCAAAATCAACCGTCACACGCGTCAGCGGCAGTGGGTGGCACAGCGGAATCAGGTCGGCCGTGCGCTTGGCCGCTTGGATGGCGGCGATGCGGGCGATGCCCAGCACATCGCCCTTCTTGGCGCTGCCGTTTACGATCAGGGCCAAGGTGGCGGCTTGCATGCTGATGCGGCCGGCGGCCACCGCGACGCGATGGGTCACGTCTTTGGCCGCCACATCGACCATATGGGCTTGGCCTTGGGCATCAAAATGCGTCAGTTCAGGAGTCATATCAGGATCGGCCGCTCAGGCGCGGCAACAATTGGGAAACGATTCTGGCCTCATCATAGAGAGGCTTGTCAGCCTTGGAGTCTGGTTTGTTGAAACGATCTGTCGGTTTGATGCGTCGCCCCCCGCGTGCAGCGGTGAGTTTGCTGGCGGCCTTGGTCTTGAATCTTGGATTCCCTGCTGGCCATGCGCAAGTCAATCTGCCCGCTCTGGGGGATGCGGTGTCGCAGGATCTGGATGTGGGCAGCGAGCGCCGCATCGGTGATCAGGTGATGCGCCAGATCCGCCCGGACCCGGACTATCTCGACGACCCGCTCTTGCTGGAATACGTGCAGGCGACTTGGTCGCCCTTGGTGAAGACGGCCAAGCAGCTGGGCAATATCGGGGACGAGACCCAAGATCGTTTTGCCTGGGAAACTTTTTTGGTGCGTGACCGCAGCATCAATGCGTTTGCATTGCCGGGCGGCTTTGTCGGCGTGCATCTGGGTTTGATCGCCATGACGGGCTCGCGGGATGAGCTGGCTTCGGTCTTGGCGCATGAGTTGTCGCACGTCACCCAGCGCCATATTGCAAGGCGCATCGCGGGTGACTCGCGCAACAGCATGTTGGCGCTGGCGGGCTTGGTGGCCGGCATCATCGTGGCCTCACGGGCCGGCAGCCCGGACATGGCAAATGCCGCGATTGTGGGCAGTCAGGCGGCGGCGGCACAGGCTTCCTTGAGCTTCTCCCGCGATATGGAGCGGGAGGCGGATCGGGTGGGGTTCGCGGTCTTGAGCCAGGCTGGTTACGCCCCCTCGGGCATGTTCAGCATGTTTGAGCGCATGGAGCAAGCGCATCATTTGATGGACTCCGGCGCCTACCCCTATCTGCGCTCGCATCCGCTGACCACCGAGCGCATTGGCGATGCGCGCACCCGCATGGGGACCGAGACCTACAGCCGACCCGAAGGCGCGGCCGAGCATGCTTTGATGGCGGCTCGCTCACGCGTCTTGATGGACCCGCGCGCCGAGGCCTGGACGCATTTGCAGAACTACGATGCCGGTGCGCGCGATTTGCGCGCGGGCGATAGCGCGAACAAGGGTTTTGAGCAATTGGGCGCGCGTTATGCCAGCGCTTTGTCCTCCATCAAGATGCGTGACTTCGGGCGTGCCGAGAACGCCTTGCGCAGCGCCGAGCTGACGCTTGAATTGCTCGGCAATGAACCCAAAGCCGCGCGCGTGCTGCGCTATTTGCGCGCTGAGCTGGCGCAGGCACGCGGTCAGGCGGCCGACGGCTTTGCTGCCTTGCGGCCCTTGGCGGCAGAGAAATCCCGCGCGCTCTTGTTGCAGCAAGCGGGCTTGGCCATGGTGGACCCCAATTTGGATTCAGCCCGCGAATCGGCCGAGGCTTTGCAGACCTTTGTCAGCGTCCACCCCATGGATGCTTCGGCTTGGACGCATTTGGCGCAACTCTGGACCCGGCTGGATCAACCCTTGCGGTCCTTGCGCGCGCAGGGCGAAGCCCGTGCGGCCATGGGTGACTTGAATGGCGCGATTGATCGCTTGCGCTCGGGCCTGCGGCAGTCGCGTGGCCGGGATGCCGATCAGATCGAGGCCGCTGTGATCGACTCGCGCTTGCGCACCCTCTCTTACCAGCGCCGCCAGATGTTGGAAGACCTCTACCCGCGCGGTGTGCCGCCGGGCGCGGAGCTGCCCAACTGAGCGGATCGCATCAATCGAGCGGCGGGAACAGCCGCTCGATGATGATGTCGATCAGCATGCCGCACAGGCTGTAAATCAAGGAGCCCACCAAGGCCGACCAAAAACCAGTGACCGCGAAGCCGTCCAGAATATGGGCGGCCGACCAGAACATCAGGGCATTGATCACAAACAAGAACAGGCCCAAGCTGATCACGGTGACCGGCAGGGTCAGCAGCACCAGAATCGGGCGCAGCAGGGTGTTGAGCAGACCCAGCACCAAAGCAGCAATCAAGGCCGCGGTGAAGGACTTCACCTCCACGCCAGGAAAAAGATGGGCCACCAGCAGCAGCGCTGCGGCCAGCAAAAGCCAACGCACCAGGATTTTCATGCGCGCAAGCATACAAGGGCGGTGTGACGAATTGCGCGCGCCGGGGGTGGAGGATTTTCCCTAGATCGGCTCAGGTCTTGGCTGAGCGTGGCACAATCGCGCTTCCGAAAGGGGAGTAGCTCGCGGCGCAAGCCGCGGCGGCCGCCCGTCAGTACGGTGTCTGTGAAGACACCCGGGCCCCGCAGCCGGTGTTTGAAGACCCAGGCGTTCAACGCAAGTCTTCGTACCGTCCCGCAAGACCTTTCGACATATGGCCGCGTCTGTGCTCTGATGCATGGGCTGCGGTTCTTGTCTGGTCTTTTGAAGCGGGATAGCAATGGATACGATCGCACCTCTTTGGCTTTGGTTTTTCTTCGGCGGCTCCGTCTTGGTGGCCTTGTTCGTGGACTTTGTCGTGCTGCGCAAGCAGGGCGCGCATGAGGTCTCGGTCAAGGAAGCCATCAATTGGTCGCTGGTTTGGGTGGCTTTGAGCTTGGCCTTCAATGGCTTGTTCTGGTGGGCCGTCAAAGACAGCACCGGTGATGTGGCGCAAGCCAACACCCGCGCGCTGGAGTTCTTGACCGGCTACCTGATCGAGAAATCGCTGGCCGTCGACAACATCTTTGTCTTCCTGATGATCTTCACCTACTTCTCGGTGCCGGCGGCGTACCAGAAGCGGGTGTTGATGTACGGCATCATCGGCGCCATCGTGCTGCGCACCGCCATGATTTTGGTGGGCGGTTGGCTGATCGCTGAGTTCCATTGGATCTTGTATGTGTTCGGCGCCTTCTTGCTGGTGACCGGTATCAAGATGTGGTGGGCCGCCGGCCAAGAGCCCGATCTGGAAAGCAACCCCGCCTTGAAGTTGCTGCGTCGCACCATGCCGGTCAGCAAGAACTTTGACGGCGAGCGCTTTTTCACGATGGAAAACGGCAAACGCTTGGCCACGCCCTTGTTCTTGGTGATCGCCTTGGTGGGCATGACCGATGTGATCTTCGCGGTGGACTCGATCCCGGCCATCTTCGCCATCACCAACGATCCCTTCATCGTGCTGACCTCCAATATCTTTGCGATCCTGGGTCTGCGTGCCATGTACTTCTTGCTGGCTGCCATGGCGACCAAATTCCATTTGCTCAGCTATGGTCTGGCGGTGGTTCTGGCCTTCATCGGCACCAAGATGATGTTGATCGATGTGTACAAGATCCCGGTGCTGATCTCGCTGGGTGTGGTGGTGGCGATCTTGGCCATCACCATGGTGCTGAGCCTGCGCACCGCGCCCAAGATTGCCGAAAACCGCTGAGTTCCAGCCAGCGGCGCGGACGCCAGCCCAAGGCTGAGTCGGCCCGCTCTGCAGCCCCAAACCCCAGCCCTCCCAGCGGAGGCTGGGGTTTTTTCATGGGCGGCTGCGCTGAGCAAGGTGCGCAGATCGGTTCAGAGAGATTGTGCAAATAACAATCGTTCTCATTAGTGTTACGATGGCCGCGCTGATTTCCTCGCTGCCTGAGTATTTGCCGTGACATCGTCTATTGCTGCAGTTCCCGCCTCGACGTCCACTTTTTGGCCTCAGGTCGACGTGCCGTCGGCCGGTGCTGCATCGGCTGTCGAGTCCGCCGGCGCTGCGCCCGCGAAATTGCAGGCGCCACAGGCGACGCCGCTGCCCTTGCTGCAGTCGGCGGGCCCTGAGCTGCGCATGGGGGGGCGACCGGGGATGCTGCTGGTGGTGATGGGCCTGCATCTGCTGTTGGCGCTGGCGTGCTTCTTGTGGGTGCCGGTGCATTCCAAGCCAAAGCCGGTGCGGCCGGTGCAACTTAGCATCGTGAGCGCGCCCGCGCCAACCCCGCCTGCACCGCCCAAGCCTTTGCTCGCTCCGGCTTTGGCCCCGCTTCCCGTGTCACTGTTCACGCCTAAAGTGCCGGTGGTGATGGTCGTGCCGGAGTCGATGCCCGTGGCGCAGGAGAGCCGGTTTGCCGCCCCCGGGCCCAGCCGCGACGAGTCGGCCCGGGCCACGCCTTCGCTGGCGGCACCGGCAACTTCGGTGCATGCAGAAGCGGCCGCGCCCACTGGCCCCAAGCAAATCCCAGCCAGCGCCGTTCGCTATCTGCGCGAACCCAGCTTGACGGTGCCGCTGCAATCGCGCCGATTGGGCGAGTCCGGGGTGGTGCATCTGCGCATCGTGGTGGATGCGCAAGGGCAGTTGAAAGACGTGAGTCTGAAAAAGTCGTCCGGCTTTTCTCGCCTGGATCAGCAAGCCCTGCAAGACATCCGCTCGGCCCGCTTTGCACCGTATCTGGAAAACGGCCGGGCGCTCGAATGGGAAACCACCGCGCTCTTGTCCTACGAGTCCGAAAAGTAATGGTCGGCAGTCGCGGCCTGAGTGCCGCGGCGCCGCGCCCGTGCAATAAACCTAACGTTTTATTCAATCGCATAGCTGGCGCTGCGGAGCGCAGGCGCGCTGCCCCGCGATCGCCACTGACTCGGCTTTGGTACGCAAGAAATGCGTGGGAAGTGATGCAAGTGCGCGACACCAAGGGTAAACAGCGGGTATTTCCCTGTGAGATAGCGCCTTCTTTGCGGCTCTATGGCTTCTCAATGCCAGGGGCGAGCAGTACCATCTCTCTTGCTAGGTGCTAGAGAGAATTGAAGGCTTATGCGGCCTTCACCCGGACCCGGCACATCAACAACTTTTGATGGAGAGAATTGAAATGGCAACTGCAAAGAAGGCCGCACCCGCGAAGAAAGCGGCTCCGGCCAAGAAAGCGGCTCCGGCCAAAAAGGCCGCCGCGCCCGCGGCCAAGAAGGCAGCCGCTCCGGCCAAGAAGGCGGCTCCAGCGAAGAAGGCCCCGGCCGCCAAGAAGGCTGCAGCGCCCGCCAAGAAGCGCACGCCCAATGCAGCCTTTATGAAGGCCCTGACGCCGAGCGCGGCCTTGGCTGCCATCGTTGGCGCCGCGCCGCTGCCGCGTACCGATGTGACCAAAAAGGTTTGGGAATACATCAAGAAGCACAAGCTGCAAGACGAAGTGCAAAAGCGCATCATCGTGGCCGACGCAGCGCTGAAGGAAATCTTCGGCAAGGCCAAGGCCGATATGTTTGAGATGACCAAGCTGATCAACAGCCACCTGAAGTAAATCGCCGGGCGGCGCTCAGCTGCGCCGCATGAGGACGATCAAAAAGGCCCGGGAACACCGGGCCTTTTTTTCATGGCGCCTGCCTGATGCTCAAGCGCCGGGCTCGGGCAGCGCGACTCTGAGGCTTTGCGCCAGTCGCTCCACATCAATCGGTTTGAGCCAGTAGTCATTGAAGCCGGCTTGCAAGGCTTGCGCGACTTGCTCCGCCCAGTCATCGGCTGACAGGGCGACACAGCGCAAGGCCTGGGTGGCGGCATCGCTGCGCAGTTGTTGCAGCAATTCGAGGCCCGTCATATCGGGCAAGTTCATGTCGATCAGTACCAAGTCCGGCCGGTTCTGGGCCAGCAAAGCCAGGGCTTGGGCGCCGTCTTCGGCGCAGTCCAAGCGCCAACCAGGCAGCCGCCGAAACACCTCCTCCATCAAGACGATGTTGAGCCTGTCGTCTTCAACATAAAGCACATAAGGAGCAAAGGCCGGTTGCATGGGACTGTTCATTCGGGTCGGTGCGAAGCCCAGGCACGATAGCAGCGAATTGCCCGAGCACCGAAGCCGCAGCCGTGCCGGCTCAAAAAAAGTGTGCCCCAGCCGCTGTCGATTCCTGTGCGCGGCTTCAAGAGCGGCTGCGCACGGCCGCAAGCCTTAACAAAGCCCCGCAAAAGCGTGAATACCTCACCGAGCTAGAGCGTCCGCCTCAGGCGCAGAGGTCCAATCACAGATTAGGGTTAGTACACTGTCGACATTGCGCATCGTGGAAAAAGCAGGGCTTTTCCCATCTTGCTTTCACGTTTGTTTTGCCGCACGCAGCGTGAATCGTGGTTCAGCGGAACTTTGTCGTTTAACGGAAACTCATCCATGGCTTTGCTCGCATCGATTGCTCTCGCGGCTGCAGGCGCAGGCACTGGCAATGTGCTGCCGCATTGCTCCTGGGACAAGCCCGGTGTGAACCCCTTCATGGGCGATGTGGTGGCGGCCGTGGATCGCTATCAAGACATTCCTGCCGCAACCCGCGAGCGCCTGAAGGCGCGCATGCAGAAGCGGGACTACGACGAGTTGGTGACCATTCAGCGCGACGGCATCAAGGGCCAGGCGCAGTACGGCAGCGAAATCCGCGACATGCACTTCGGTGCCAACAGTGTTTGCAAGACCGTCAGCCGGGCCAAATGGACCCAAAAGTATGAAGAGCGCGGCTTGGTGTACTGCGAGGACGGCCAGTGCATTTTGGTGCCGACCGTGTGCCGCAACGTCAGCCGCATCCAACGCCTGAGCCCCAAGGCGGCGGCCGGGGGCAGCACGGTGGCGTCTGCCGCGCACGAGGTCACCGAGCCGCAAACTCCTTTGGAAATCGATCCGCCTGCCGCAGGCCCGGTGGCGACCACCGCACCCAGCCCGGCCAATAGTTTTTCGCAAATCGCCAGCGGCAATGGCAGCAACGAGGGCTTTGACATCAGCTCCTTGCCGCCCACAGGGGCTGGCTTTGGCGCGCCCAATCCCGGCCCTGGCGGGGTTTTTGTGCCTTCCCTGCCGCCGGGCACGGTCGAAGTGCCGCCGGTGGTACCCGGCATCCCGGAGCCTGGGACATGGGCGATGCTGATGGCCGGACTGTTTGCCGTGGGCTTTGTGGCCCGCCGACGCAGCCACTGAGGCGGACTTGCAAACAAAAATGGCGCCTCAGGAGGGCGCCATTTTTTTGCAGGCTCAGCGCAGCAAGGCCTTCAAATAGCGGCCGGTGTGGCTGCCTTCATGGGCCGCCAATTGCTCGGGCGTGCCGGCCAGCAGCAGCTGGCCACCGCCAGAGCCGCCCTCCGGGCCCATATCGATCAACCAATCAGCCGTCTTGATGACGTCGAGGTTGTGCTCGATCACGACGATGGTGTTGCCCGCATCGCGCAGCTGGTGCAGCACCTTCAGCAGCAAGGCGATGTCGGCAAAGTGCAAGCCGGTGGTGGGCTCGTCCAGGATGTAGAGCGTGCGGCCGGTGTCGCGCTTGCTCAGCTCAAGTGCGAGCTTGACGCGCTGGGCCTCGCCGCCTGATAGCGTGGTGGCGCTTTGCCCCAGCTTCACATAGCCCAGGCCCACGTCCAGCAAGGTTTGCAGCTTGCGCGCCAGGGTGGGCACGGCATTGAAGAACTGGTGGGCGTCCTCGATGGTCATGCCCAACACCTGGGTGATGTTCTTGCCCTTGTAGAGTACCTCCAGCGTCTCGCGGTTGTAGCGCGCGCCCTGGCAGGTGTCGCAAGGCACATAAACATCGGGCAGGAAGTGCATCTCCACCTTCAGCACCCCGTCGCCCTGGCAGGCCTCGCAGCGGCCGCCGGCCACGTTGAAGCTGAAGCGGCCGGGGCCATAACCGCGTTCCTTGGCGGTATTCATCTCGGCGAACAATTCGCGGATGGGCGTGAACAAGCCGGTGTAGGTGGCGGGGTTGGAGCGCGGCGTGCGGCCGATGGGCGACTGGTCCACATTGATGACCTTGTCGAAGGCGTCCAGGCCTTCGATCTCGTCATGCGGCGCCGGGTCGGCATGGCTTTGGTAGAGCTTTTTGGCCACGGCGGTATAGAGCGTGTCGTTGACCAAGGTGCTCTTGCCCGAGCCGGAGACGCCGGTCACGCAGGTCAGCAGGCCGACGGGAATCTCCACCGTCACGCCCTTCAGGTTATTGCCGCGGGCATTGACGATCTTGAGCGAATGCGGCTCTTTCATATCGGCCAGCTTGTGGCGCTCCTTGGGGACCTCGATGCAAGCCGTGCCGGACAGATAGCGGCCGGTCAGCGAGGCCGGGTTGTTTGCCACCTCGGTGGGGGTGCCTTGCGCAATGATGTGGCCGCCGTGCACGCCGGCGCCGGGGCCAAGATCCAGCACATAGTCGGCCGCGCGGATGGCGTCCTCGTCGTGCTCCACCACGATCACGGTGTTGCCGAGGTCGCGCAGGCGGCGCAGGGTGGCGATCAGGCGGTCGTTGTCGCGCTGATGCAGGCCGATGGAGGGTTCGTCCAGCACATACATCACGCCGGTGAGGCCGGAGCCGATCTGCGAGGCCAGGCGGATGCGCTGGGCCTCGCCGCCCGAGAGCGTGTCGGCGCTGCGGTCCAGGCTCAGGTAGTTCAGCCCCACATCGTTGAGGAAGCGCAGGCGCGAGGTGATTTCGCGCACCACTTTGTCGCCGATCTCGGCCTTGGCGCCCTTGAGCTTGAGGCCTTCGAAGTAGTGCAGGCAATCGCGCAGCGTGGAATGCTCCACCTCGTAAATGGGCCGGCCTTTGCTGCCTTCGGGCGCGTCCACCGCTTGCAGCACCACATTGCGCGCTTCGCGGCGCAGGCGCGAGCCTTCGCAATGCGGGCAGGGCTTGGCGGCCATATAGCGGGCCAGGTCCTCGCGCACGGCGCTGGAATCGGTCTCTTTGAAACGGCGCTGCAGATTGGGCAGGATGCCTTCAAAGGGGTGGCTGCGCTTGACCGAGCGCTTGCGGGTCGCGCCGCTCGCTTCGGCCTGATACACAAAGGTGATTTCCTCGCTGCCCGAGCCGTGCAGCAGGGCGTGGCGGGCTTGTTCGGGCAGTTGCTCGAAGGGCAGCTCGATGTCGAACTGGTAATGCGCGGCCACCGCCTCCAGCATCGAGAAGGTGTAGGCATTGCGCCGGTCCCAGCCCTTCACCGCGCCGCTGGCCAGGCTCAGCGTCGGGAAGGCGACCACCCGCTCCGGGTCGAACACCGTCATCTGGCCCAAGCCCTCGCAGGACGGACAAGCACCCACCGGCGAATTGAAGGAGAACAGCCGCGGCTCCAACTCCGGCAGCGAGTAGCTGCAGATCGGGCAAGCAAACTTGCTGGAGAAAATCTGCTCTTGCCCGCTGTCCATATTCAGCACCAGGGCGCGGCCCTCGGCCAGGCGCAGTGCCGCTTCAAAGCTCTCGGCCAGGCGCTGGCGCAGGCTGTCGGCGCTTTCGGCCTTGATCTTGACGCGGTCGATGACCACATCGATATCGTGTTTCTCGGCCTTTTTCAGCGCCGGGAAGTCCGGCGCGTCTACGGTCACGCCATCGACCCGGAAGCGCACATAGCCTTGCGCCTGCATGGCCTCGAAAAGATCCAGAAACTCGCCCTTGCGGTCGCGCACCACTGGGGCCAGCAGCATCAGCTTGCTGTCCTCTGGCAGGGCCAGCACGGCGTCCACCATCTGGCTGATGCTTTGGGCTTCCAGCGGCAGATGGTGGTCGGGGCAAAACGGCGTGCCGGCACGGGCATACAGCAGGCGCAGATAGTCGTGGATTTCGGTGACGGTGCCGACCGTCGAGCGCGGGTTGTGGCTGGTGGCTTTTTGCTCGATGGAGATGGCGGGCGACAAGCCCTCGATCACATCCACATCGGGCTTGTCCATCAGCTGCAGGAACTGGCGGGCATAGGCCGACAAGCTCTCCACGTAGCGGCGCTGGCCCTCGGCATACAAGGTGTCAAAAGCCAGGCTGGACTTGCCCGAACCCGACAAACCGGTGATCACCACCAGCTTGTTGCGCGGCAGGTCCACATCGATGTTCTTCAGATTGTGGGTGCGTGCCCCCCGCACGCGGATCATCGGCACTTCAAACGGCAAAGAGGTGGGGTCGGTCATGGTCAGCAAGATGGCGAGGCAACCCGCCATCATAGGGCGGCGCGAAAAGAAGCGCGCAATCGGCCCTGGCGCAGGCCGCTGCGGGCCGTGTGACTCCTAGGGAAAACCCTTCATCGCTCACAGGCGCAAGCCAAGCGCTCAGGCTGGCAGTTCGTCGCACGGAGCGGGCGCGGGACCGTGCGGATTCGCACAATGAGTCCAACGAAGCCCAAAACGGGTTTCGTCAGACGCAAATCAAACCCAGGAGTTCCCGCCATGTCAACGCAACAAATCCTCACCAAGACCCTTTTTGTGATCGCCTCGCTGAGCGCCAGCGCCTTCTCGCAGGCCGCGCCGCAGACCGAAGTGGCCCAGCTGCCCCGGGTGGTCATCAGCGCCAAGGCCGAGCCTGCGCTGCAAGTGGTGCAACTGCCCCGTGTGGTCGTCACAGGTTTGAGCCTCAACAGCCAGATGCAACAGCAGATGCTGGCCGCCGCCAAGCCCGCCAAGAACAGCAGCGCGCGCCGTGTCTGAAGACGCGGGCAAACGCCTGCTTTCCCACGCTTGGGGATCGAGTCGAAGCGCAGCCGCTGCGCAAAGAAAGCGGCCGAGTTGCTGCGCTTCGGTTTGATCCTCAAGAACTGTCATTCCTCATGCCCGACAATGCCGGCTGATTCAATCAGCGCGTGAGGGCTGTGGCTGCCTGCCTCTGGGCAGCGCGGCGGCCCTGCGACTTCCGTCAAAGGCAGGGGAAACGAGTGACAGACGAAATCCGCAAGCGCAGGTCTTGGCTTGACGGCTTCATGGCCTATGCCTTGCCCAGTGGCTTGAGCGAGACCCAGGCACGCGAGCACATCGTGGTGCTGGATCAGCGCCTTTATGCACTCTGGGATCTGGGCGAAAACCTGATTTTTGCCTGGACACCCGTGCCCATGGGCTTGCGTCTGTTGGTGGCGCCGCATCCCTTGCTGACCGAGTTCAGCCAATCCGGTGGCGACCCGCAAGAAGCGCTGCGGCGCAGCCGCGTCTTGGATGAATTGCTGGCCCACCCGAGCCATTTGTCCGAAGCGCAGTTTGAGCGGGTGGCCGCTGAATTGGGCTTGCAGCCGCAGCAGATCGACCTGCCGTTTTCACCCGAGCGTGGCCTGGGCCTGGAGTTGACGGCTGCCATCGTCGCGCGCTATGGCATTCGCTTGGTCGAAGACCGGGCGGTGATTCTGTTCGACGCGGTGGGTTTCTCGCTGCTCAGCCCCTTGCAGCAGGTGGTGCAGCTCAACAGCTTGTCTTGCTCGGTCAACGCCGCTTACGCCAAGCTGCTGGACCGCGAGATCAATATCAACTTTGCCCGCACCACCACAGGTGACGGCTTCTACATCTGGAACCGCATGCGCGGGGTCGAGGCCAATGTGGAGCTGTACCAGCTCTTGCAATTCATCCTGGCCGACAACGCCTTGGCCCGTGAGCGGGCCCAGCGCCCGGAGTCGGTGCCCAGGCTGCGGGCGGCCTTCCATGTCGGTTCGCACTATGAGTTCTACCAAAGCGAAGGCTTGAACCCCACCTCCTTCAGCTATTTGGTCGGGCAGGTGACGATAGAGTTGGCCCGCATGATTGACCGCGCCTTGCCGGGTCAGGTGCTGGTCGGCAAGTTCAACACCTTGATGCGCAGCGAATCCAGCGGCGAGATCCAGCGCATCGACAGCATCGAGTTTGTGGAGCGCACCCGTCGCCCCCTCAAGCAATTGAATGGTTTGAACCTCGCGGGTGCCGAGATCGATGAGATCGCTTGTTATCTGACCGGGCAAAAAGACGCCCAAGGCAGGTTTGGCATCAGCGAGTTTGAGATCAGCGACAAGCATGGCCTGCCGCACCGGGTCTACAACGCCAAGATCAATATCCACCGGCGCCAGGGGCAGCCCATTTATTTGGGTCTGCGGGAAGAAGATCTGCCGGCGTTTTCGGCCGCCCTGGTCAAACCCTGATGAAAACGCATTCACTGCTTGTAGGATGGGGGCTCGCACGTCCTCGACACAAGAGCCCAAGGCCATGACCGAGCCGATTCCACGCGCGTCCACGCTGCAAGCCCAGGGGCAGCGGCGCAACTTGACCGTGATGTTTGCGGATTTGTCGGAATCCACCCGGCTGGCCGACGGCATGGAAGCCGAGCATTACGCGGCCATGCTGAGTGATCTGCGCGGGCTCTATCAAAGCGTGGTGCCGCGCCACGGCGGCACGGTGGTGCGCATCCAGGGCGATGGCATGTTGGCCATTTTTGGCCACCCCGAGGTGCGTGAAGACGATGGCCGCCGCGCCACCGAGGCCGCGCTGGAATTGCACCAAGCCGTGCGAGCCTTGCGCCCGCCCAGTGGTGCCGCCCTCTGGCCGCACGGGCAAAGCCTCAGCCTGCACACCGGCATTCACGCCGGCCTGGTGCTGATCGAAGCGGGCGATTCGGTGCGCGGCCGCTTTGAGCTGCTGGGCAATACGCCCAACTTCGCGGCGCGGCTCTCGGACGAGGCGGGGCCCGATGAAATCTTGGTCAGCGAGGAAACGCTGGGCCTGCAAAGCCACTACTTCCAGACCAGCGCGCGGCGAGAGTTGCCGATCAAGGGTCGCGGCACGCCCCTGACCGTGTATGCCATCTTGGGACGCAGCGCAATTGGGCGGCGCTTTGAGGCCAGCCTGCGGCGCGGCCTGTCGCCTTTTGTGGGGCGGGTTCAAGAGCTTGCGCTGCTGGATGAGGCGCTGGACCATGCCGCGCACGGACGGCCGCGCTGGATCGGGCTGCGCGCCAATGCCGGCATGGGCAAGACGCGCTTGACCGAAGAATTCCTCAGCCGGGCTGCCGAGCGCAACTGCCAGGTGCACCGCGGTTATTGCGAGAGCTATTTGAGTGCCGAGCCCTTGCAGCCTTATTTGCAGATGCTGCGCTCACTGCAAGCGCAGGGTCATGCCGGGGCCGCCGAACTCTTGCAAGCCAAGCCGGCGGAGCGGCCGGCCGCTTGGCTGCGCCTGCTGGCCGAGCTGGCCCGACAGGGCCCGCAGCTGGTGTGCATTGACGACCTGCAATGGGCGGACGATGCCAGCTTGTTGCTGCTGCACCGGATGCGCAAAATGGCGCTCGAACAGCAGCTGCCCCTGCTGCTGCTGACCGCCACCCGCCCTCAGCCCACCGATGAGGCGCTGCCCGATCTGGCCGTGGCGCGCGACGCGTCCGAGCTCAAAGTCATCGATCTGCGGCCCTTCAATGATTGCGAAGCGGCCCATGCGGTCGTGCATTTGCTGCCCGCCACCGACCCCTTCATTGCCGCTGAAATTCAGCGTCATGCCGGCGGCAACCCTTTGTTCATCGAAGAACTCTGTCATGCCCTCAAGCACGAGAGCGAAACCCGGCCCGTGCAGTCACCGCCGGTGCAGCGCGAGCAAGTGGGCCAAGCCTGGTTGTCCGCCCTGATTGAGTCTCGCGTGGCGCGCCTGCCGGCCGCCCAAGCCCATTTGCTGCGCACGGCGGCCGTGATTGGCAATGTCATCCCGGCCTGGTTGTTGGAGCGCCTGACCGGCTGCGGCGAGCGCGACCCGGCGGTCTTGGCCCTGGCCGAACAGGACTTTGTGTTCCCCGATCGCCGCGCCGGTTTCTTGCGCTTCAAACACGGCATCACCCGGGATGTGGTTTACGAGTCGATCGGCTGGCATGAGCGCCAGTCCATGCATCGGCATGTGGCGGCCGAGCTGCGTTCGCAAACCGACAGCACGCCGCGTCAACCCACCGATGAATTGCTGGCCTATCACGGCGGCGCCGCCGGCCAATGGGAAGAGGCGGTGGTGCATGCCGAGCGGGCGGGGGATCAGGCGCTCGCTTCGTCCGCTTTGGACCGCGCCAAGAAGCAGTACCGCGCGGCCTTGGTCGCCCTGGAGCACCAAACGCCCAGTGCGGCCTTGGATGCGCATTGGGTGTCGATCGCGCAGCGCTTCGGCTTGGCCTGTGTGTTTGATGCGTCGCGGGCCGATTTACGCGTGTTGCAACATGCGGCCAAGCTGGCGCTGGTGGGTGGCGATGTGGCGCAGATTGCGCGGGCCGAGTATTGGCTCGGCTATGTCAGCTATGCCTTGGGCGATGTCAAAGCCGGTGTGCGCCATTGCGAGCTCGGCCTGCGCGCGGCCGTGCAAACCGGGGATGTAGCCTTGGGCGCACAGTTGCGCGGCACCCAGGGGCAAATTTTGGCGGCGGCGGCCGACTACCCGGCGGCGCTGAGCCTCTTGGACGAGGCGCTGGGTTTTCAGCGCCCCAAGGACGGCATTGCGGGCTCCGGCACCCTGGCCAGCCTGGGCCGCCCTTTGATCGGTCGCAGTTACTCGCTGGCCTGCAAAGCCTATGTCCTGGGTGACCAAGGGCATTTCGCTGCGGCGCATGAGGCCTTTGATGAAGCCCTGTCTTATGTGCAGGGCAGCAATCTGCCGGTGGAAGCCTCGGTGCAGGGCTGGCGTGCGGCCGTGCTGCTGTGGCAAGGGCGCTGGGCCGAAGCGCGCCAGAGTGCCGCCGAGGCGCATCGCATTGGCGGCCGGGTGCGCAGCTTGTTCACCTTCTCCATGGGCCATGCTGCGGGCGCTTACGGCGCCTGGAAAGAAGAGCGCAGCGAGGGGGCTGCGGCGGCCTTGCAGGACGCCATCACCTGGTTGGCGCCGCGTGGCGGGGCTTTGTTCAGTTCCTTCAACCACGGCTGGTTGGCCGAGGTCTTGGCCCAGCAGGGCGAACGCCAGGGCGCGCGCCAGCAAATCGCCAAGGCCTTGCTGCGTTCGCGCCAGCGCGACTGGATCGGCGTGGCCATGGCTTACCGCGCGGCGGCTCAGCTGGCGCTGGCCGAGTCGCAGCCGGAGCGTGCGCGGCGTTATCTGGCGGCAGCCGAAAAGGTGGCGGCGCTGCGCGGCTCCGCCCATGAGGCCGCGCTCAACCAGCTTTTTGCGGCGGAAATGGCCATGGCCTTGGGGCAGCCGGCCCAAGCCCTGCTGGAGGCTGCCTGCGCCGCCTTCGAGCGCCTGCAAATGGACTGGCATTTGCGTCGCGCCCAGCAATTGCAGGCGCAGATTTAGGCGCTTTTCTTGCGGGCGAAAAAGGCCTCGATGTCCTCCAGCGTGCGGCCCTTGGTCTCGGGCAGCAAGAAGCTCGCGGTCAAAAAGTACACCACGCTGCAGCCCGCCCAGAAGAAGAACATCGCCGCATAACCGTGATGTCCCACGGTGGGCAAAAACACCGCGGCAATGGTGGTGGAAACAAATTGATTGATCAGCAGCGCGATGCTCATGCCATTGGAGCGGATGCGCGTGGGCATCAGCTCTGACAAGGCCAGCCAGACGCACACGCCGGGGCCCACCGCGAAGAAGGCGACAAAGGCGAAGAGGCAAGCCGTCACCCACCAGCCGTGGCTTTCGCTGGGCACCGGGCCGAGCCAGGCCTGTTCGATCTTCAGCGGAGCCTGCGCGGCGCTGGCCGGGTCGGCAAAGGGGTTCAGGTGCAGACGGCGGAAGAAGGCGCCGATCACGCTGTCGGCCTGCACCGTGTCCGCGCGCGCGATTTGCAGCACCTTCATATCGGCCTCATCGCTGCGGCGTGTCTGCACATTGCTGAAGTCGCCGTAGGAATAGGCCAGCGTCAGCTGCTGCGGCTGACTCGGGCTCGCCAGCCCTTGGGCCTGCAAAAAGGCCGCGTCCAGGCGCAGGCTCAGGCCGTCGCCCTGCACCAGGGCTTGCACGGCCGGGGCAATGTCCTGGCGGCCCCGCTCGGCCTGCCAGAACAGCAGGCCGCTCAGCAGCAAAGACAGGCAAATGCCACCGCTGCCCAGCATCAGCAAGAACTTGCGGCCTTTGCGGTCCACCAGCAGCACCGCCACCACCGTCATCAAGGCGTTCAGCAGCTTGACCGCTACATCGGCCGCATTGGCGCTGGAGCCCGGCAGGCCGGCCTGATGCAAGATGGTGACCAAATAGGCCAGGATGGAATTGATGCCGGTGGCCTGGGTGCAGGCCAGGATCACGCAGGCCAAGAAGAAGGGAGCCAGGTAGCGACGGCTGAGCAGCGAATCCGTGCTGGCGCTGGCTGTGCTGCCCATTTTGTTTGCTGGCGATGCAGCGGCCTGCGCGGCTTGCATGTCTTGCCACTCGGCCTGGGCCTGCTCGGGGCTGCGGCTGCGCTGCAAGGTGGCCAAGGCCTCGGCACTGCGGCCTCGGCGGAACAACCAGCGCGGCGACTCGCCCAGTGCCAAGCTGCCCACGGTGAACGTCAGGCCCGGCAGCAGGCAGATCCAGAAGATGCGCCGCCAAGCCTGGTCTTTGGCCGCGAACAGCGCCGCGCCGCCATCGCCCAAGGCCTGGGCGGCCACGCCGGCGGCCTCCACTTCGCGAGCGTAGTGCAGGCCAATCAGCGCGGCCAACACCAGGCCTATGGTCAGCAAGAGCTGGAACATGGCGGTGCCGCGGCCGCGGTTGTCGGCGCCCAGGCATTCGGCCAGATACAGCGGCACCACCACGCCGATCAAGCCGCCGCTGATGCCTTGCAAAAGCCGGCCCAGCAGCAGCGGGGTGTAGCCCTCGGCCAGGGCGATGCAGGGAATGCTCAGCGTGAACAGCGCGCCGCTGAGCACCAGCACCGTCTTGCGGCCCAGCCAGTCGGCCAGCGCGCCGGCAAACAGCGAGGAGAAAACGCTGCCCAAGAGCACGGCGGCGACGATGAAGCCCAGCTGCTGGGCGCTGAGCTTCCACAGCACCGAGGCGGTGGACTCCAGATAGGGCAAGGCACCGGCGATGATGCCGATGTCGATGCCGTAGAGCAGGCCGCCCATGCCAGCAATGAAGAGCATGTAGCGCATGCGCCAGTGCGTGGCGGGCTGGGCCGGGGTTGCGGGGAGGCTGCTCGTGCTCATGGGGCGCTGTCCTTGGCTTGGGAGAAGTCGGGCTGCAGCGTCAGCGCTTCACCCTCGATGACGACGTGTTGAAGTTGCAGGTCCGGGTCGAACACCAGCAGATCGGCCCAGGCACCGGGCGCGATGCGGCCGCGATCACTCAGGCCCAGATAGTCCGCCGGGTTGCGCGACAACATATGGGAGGCGCCGGCCAGATCGACGCCGATCTGGCACAGATTGCGCAGCGCTTGGTCCATGGTCAGGGCGCTGCCGGCCAGCGAGCCGCTGGCCAAGCGCACGCAACCCAAGCACTTCAGCACCCGCTGCGAGCCCAAGGCGTATTCGCCGTCCGGCATGCCGGTGGCTGAGGTGGCATCGGTCACGCCATACAGCTGCGGAATCGACCGTATCGCGGCCCGCATGGCGCCAGGGTGGACATGCTGCAAATCGGGGATCAGCTCGGCGAACTGCGCATGGGCCAGGGCCGCACCAACGATGCCCGGCTGATAGTGGTTCAGCGGCGTCATGCCGTTGAACAAATGGGTGAAGCCCGCCACACCGGCCTCCAAGGCGGCCACCCCGTCTTCATAGCTGCCCGCCGAATGGCCGATCTGTACCCGAATGCCCAGCGCATTGAGCTGCGGGATCAGTGCCAGATGTCCGCTCAACTCCGGCGCCAGGGTCAAGACCTTGATGGGGGCAATGGCGTGGTAATGGCGCACCACCTCCAGCGTGGCCGAGCACACCACATTGGGCTGCGCGCCCAGGCGCTTGGCGCTGATGAAGGGGCCTTCCAGATGCACGCCGAGGATGCGCGCCATGCCGGAGCCGCGCGCCGGTCGTGCCTGGATGGCGGCGCTCAAGCCTTCCAGCGCATGTTCGATGGAGGCCGGGCTGGCCGTCATCGTCGTGCCCAGCAGGGCGGTGGTGCCGTGCTGCGCATGGGCGCGCGCCACTTGCGCCGCGCTGTTGCGGCCACCGTCTACCGCGCCTTCCATGATGTCCACGCCGGCAGCGCCATGCACATGCAGGTCGATGAAGCCGGGCAGGATGAGGCGATCCGCCGCCACGCTGGGGTCTTCCACCATGCGCAGCACCCGCTCGCTGAAGTCCACATGGCCGAGCAGCCAGCCCGAAGCTGTGAGGATGCGGCCGGAAAGGCGCGAAGAAGAGGGCGTCATGGCGGGGCTCAGTGCAAGGAAAACAGCGCAGGTGCGGCGTCTAGTCCACGATCAGCAGCTCGATCCCCAGGCGCTGCAGGCCCTCCCGGTATTCGGGGCTGATGCCGGCATCGGTGATGAGCATGTGCACGCGGTCCAGCTGCACGATGCGGTGCAGGCTGGCGCGGCCGAACTTGCTGGAGTCGCTCAGCACGATGACTTTTTTGGCGCGCTCCACCATCATGTGGTTCAGGCGCGCTTCGGCCTCGTGGTGGGTGGTCAGGCCGAACTGCAGATCCAGTCCGTCCACGCCGAGAAAGAGTTTGTCGAAGTTGTAGCCACTCAAGCCGGCTTCGGCCTGTGTGCCCAGGATGGAGAGCGACTTCTTGCGCAGCATGCCGCCGCTGAGCATCAGCTCCACGCCTTCGGCATCGGCCAGTTCCCAGGCGATGTTCAGGCCATTGGTCATCACCGTCACATCGCGCAGCTCGGCGCGTTTGCGCAGCTGGTGGGCCAGGGCCATGGTGGTGGTGCCCGAGTCGATGATGATGTTGTCGCCGCTGTGCACCATTTGCGCGGCGCGCATGCCGATGCGCTCCTTGAAGCTGCTGTTGAGCGTGTCTTTCTGGCGGATGTTGTGCTCAGGCGGTGGCATGCGCTTGAGCGTGGCGCCGCCATAGCTGCGCGTCACCAGCCCTTGTTCTTCAAAGGCGCTCAGGTCGGTGCGTATCGTCACCGCTGACACGCCCAGCATGGGCGCCAAGTCAGAGACCTGCACGCTGCCGTGCTCCATCAGCAGATGCAAGATTTGTTCGCGGCGTTTGCCGGTGTTTCGGGTGCTCATGGGGAGGTTTAGCTTTCGATCGGAGGCGGCAGCATAAGATATCGAAAGAAATTAGGCATTAGAGCTTGCGCGAATCAGCGGCGCTGCCGCCGCAGGCGCGGGCGTATTGCGCCAGCACTTGGGCCACCCGGTGTTGGGCCAGGGCCGTGGCCGAGCGGCTCAGCTGGCCCTGCAGCACGGCGGCGTACTGCTCCGGCATGAACTGGCTCAGCAAGGGCAGGGGCAGGCTCAGCGCATCCAGGTTGGCGATCAAATTGTCCAGCGCGGCCTGCACCTGGGGCTCGCCCCAGTAGTAGCGGCAACGGTCGCTGAAGGCATAGGCACGCAGCAGGGCTTGGGTGGCGGCGTCGCCGCTGTAGTGCTTTTGCCATTGCTTGGGCGCGGCCCGCATGGCGGCGTCCAGCACCTCGGGCAGGCGCGAACGCCGCTCGGCCGGCAGCAAGGCTGCTTCGATGGCGGCCAGCGCAAACCAGGCTTCGCGCAGTGCAAAGGTCAGCGCCGGGCCGACCTTGAGGATGGCGAAATGGTCGCGCACCAGCGCCTGCAGCGAGGCCTCGGTTTGGTAATCGGTGGAATGCGCCTCAAAGACCAGTGCGGTTTCATCGATCACAAACTGCGACAGCGCCGCCGCTTCGGCGGGCCGGTAGTGGTGCACGCTGCTGTGGTCAAAGTCCACGCCGGGTTGCACCACCATGGCGATCACCCGCCCCCAGGCCGCTTGCATGTCGGGGCTGGCAAAGGCTTGGGCATGCACTTGCAGCGTTTGCGCCGCGGCTTGCGGCGTGGTGACCGACAGACCCGCGTCCAGCGAGGCTTCGCCGCCGGGGATGGGCACCTCGGTGCCGATCACATAGCAGGGCGGGGCTAAACCTGCGGCCTGGGCGGCCTGCTCGGCCACCCGCGCCAAGTCGGCCGAGCGCGCGGCCACGGTGGCGTCGGGCAGGCGCTCTGGGTCGTCGGCGCAGGCCATGCTGCAGTCCAGATGAATCTTTTCGAAGCCGGCCGCCACATAGGCGCGGATCAGCTCGCGCGCATGGCCCATGGCCTCGGCCGCAGGCAGGTGCTGCCAGGCATTCGGGCCCAGATGGTCGCCGCCCAGGATCAGGCGGTTGGGCGCAAAACCCTGCTCGCGCGCCAGCGCCTGCACATAGTCGCGGAACTGCGCGGGCGTCATGCCGGTGTAGCCGCCGAATTGGTCCACCTGGTTGGAGGTTGATTCAATCAGCAGCGGCCCACCGTACTGCTGCGCCACGGTCATGGCGGCGCGCAGCACCTGTTCATTGGCGGAGCAAACGCTGTAGACGCCCACGGGCTCGCCGCGGCGATGGCTGGCCATCAAGTCAAGGAGCAAAGAAGACATGGTGGGATCAAAAAGGGTAGGGATGGACGAAGGGGCGCTTCAAGCCGAGTGCGTGCGCTGCATACCCAGCAGCGCCGCGCCGCGGGTGCCGGCCGCATCGCCAAAGCGCGGCGGCAGCACCTCAGGCACTTGCACGCTGGCAAACAAATGTCGGCTCATGGCTTCGGGCAGCTGGGCATACAGGCGTTGCAGCTTGGACAAACCGCCGCCCAGCACGATCACATGCGGGTCTTCGATCAAGACCAGTTGCGCCAGCCCATAGGCCAGCAGGTCCAGATGCATCTCGCGCACGTTCAGGGCCAGCGGCTCGGCGGCCTCGGCCAGGGCTTCGATGGCGGGCACGTCCAGCCCCTCCGCGGCGCCAAGGCCCGCGAAGTGGCGATACAGCGCCGCATAGCCGGTGCCGGAAACATAACGCTCCAAACAGCCGGTGAGCCCGCAGGCGCAAGACCACAGCGGCAGCTGGTACTTTTGCTGCAGCAGGGCCGGCAGGGCGCTGTGCCCCCACTCGCCGGCCAGGCCATTGCGGCCGCGCAGCAGCTGGCCCTGCTGGCAAAAGCCGCCCCCAGCCCCGGTGCCGATGATGGCGCCGAACATGCTGGGGTAGGCCGCCGCCGCACCGCCATGCGCCTCAGACAGCGCAAAGCATTGGCAGTCATTGCCGATGGCCACCGGCCGGCCCAGGCGGGCCTGCAAGGCGGGTGCCAGGGCTTGGCCGTTCAAGGCCGGCACATTGGAGCTCAGCTGGCGGCCAGTACGGGGGTCGGTCACCCCAGGGGCGCCCAGGCCCACCGAGCCCTGCAGGCCCAGGGCCGCATCGGCGTCTTGCACCAAGCCGCACACCGCGTCCAAAAAAGCCTCAAAGCTATGGCCCGGCGTGGCCACGCGCTTGCGAAAGCGCTCTTGCAGCAAGGCCGCATCGCCATAGGCGACCAGCTCCATCTTGCTGCCACCGATGTCGATGCCGTAGTGGGCTTCAGCGGGCTTCGTCATAGCGGTGCAGGGTGACGCCTTGAACCACGCGGTTGACGGTGCCGTCCGGGAAAGGGTTGTCCGGGGTCAAGCCCAGGCTGACCGAGCGCTGCAGCGCGTATTGCTGGGCCATCAGCAGCCACAGCGGGGCCAGCCATTCATCGCCGCCGGCCAGCAATTCCGGCGCTGGCTGGCAGCGCAAGTCTTCTGGCCTTGCTGCGCTGTTGGCGCTGCTGCTCAAGCCCACTTCAATGACCTGGCCCGCCACTTGGTCGCGGCGCAGCTCGGCCAGCAAATCAGCGTCGAACTGGCGTGCATAGGCATCGCTGGACGGGAAGAGCAGCACCAGCGTGTTCTTGTCGAGGATCGATTTCGGCCCGTGGCGAAAGCCCAGCGGCGTGTTGGCAAAGGCCAGCACCCGCCCACAGCTCAGCTCCAGCACCTTCAGCGCAGCCTCTTTGGCCAAGGCTTCCAGGGGGCCACTGCCCAGGTAAACGATGCGGGTGAAGGGGCGCTCGGCCAGCGCGGCCACCGGGGCCGCCCAGTCTTGCAGCAGCTGTTCGGCCTGGGCGGCCAGCGCCTCCAAACGGGCCAGGCGCTGCGGCCAGGCCTCGGACGAAAAGGCCAGCAGGGCCGCCAGTTGCATGCTGCTGAAACTCGACGTCATGGCGAAGCCGCGGTCGCAGGAGGCGGCGGGCATCAAGAGGTTCAGTGTGTCGGCACGGTCGCGATTGCGCCGGTACAGCTCACCCTCGGCATTGCAGGTGATGTTCAAAAAGCGCGGCGCGTCCACCAGTTGTCGCACCAGGTCCACGGCGCCCAAGCTCTCCGGGCTGTTGCCGCTGCGCGCGAACGACACCAAGAGCGTCGGCCGGCCGCGCTGCAGATACAAGCCCGGGTGGCTGATCAAGCTGGTGGTGGGCACGGCACGCACCTCGGCGGCCCAGGCTTTGTTGGCGCGCTCGACCACGGCTTCGCCGCAATAGGCCGAGCTGCCGGCGCCGGTGAAGATCACCAAATGCTCGGGCTGCGCCAGCCAATCGTGCAAGAAGGCGTCGATCTGGGCCTGTTGGCCGTGCAGGCTTTGCCCCAGCTCGCGCCAGATGCGCGCCTGCTGTGCAATTTCTTCGGCCGTGTGCAGACCTTTCAGTTCTTGCCAAGCGGCAGGCGTGCGATGGAGCATGGTGTTCATAGTGAAAAAGGGCGTGACGGAGGAGTCCGTCGAAGGCCTGAATTACTTTCACTGTAGCAAAGAAGAAAAGAAAAAGAAAGTTATTCGGGGGAAATAAGCCCAGGCTCCAGTCGTGCAGGTTTCAGCCGATGGAATCGGTGTTGTGCCGAAGAAGGCCCGATGAAATCGGACCTTTGGCGTATTTGCCGCCAGCGCATTGCTTCGTCTCTGCCCGGCTAATTTTCGCTTTCGGCAAAAAAATCTAATGGTTTTCACTGAATTTCCAGGGTTTATCTTTCGTTTCAGCTTTCGATGGTTTGACAGTGCCTGCCAGCCTGCCTAGAGTCCGCTCAAACTTTGCAATCGAAAACCGTGAAAACAAGCGTCCCTCTTCGCAAAACCCTCTCGCTCTCGACCCCGCTGCAAGCCCGCCGGGCTGGGCGTATGGCTGGCGCCCTGGGCGCGGCGGGTTTGTTGGCTTGGATGACGGCGGCGCAAGCGGCATCGGTGGGCAATGTGCGGGAACTCATGGCTGTGCCGCAAGGCCCGAGCGCTGCGGCGCAGGCCCCTGCAGGCCAAGGCGTGCACCACTGGGATGTGCGCACCGACGCCAAGGTGCGGGTGCGCATCAGCCTCTTGCGCGCCGATGTGCTGCGCATCTGGGCGGGCAATAAAGACCAGCTGCTGCCCGCGCAAGACAAGGCGGCGCCCATCGTCATTGGCCAGTACACCGAGGCGGTGCCGCACCGCATGACGGACGAGGGCGATCACTGGTTGCTCAGCACCTCGCAGCTCGCACTGCGCGTCTACAAGAAGCCCTTGCGTTTTGCGCTTTACAAGGCCGATAAGCAAACCCCGATCTGGACTGAAACCCAAGCGCTGGACCTCACGGACAAGCTGGTGGTGCAGACCCTGGCTAGCCAGAAAGGCGAGCGCTTTTTTGGCGGCGGCCAGCAAAACGGCCGCTTCGAGTTCAAGGGCAAGCCGCTGGAAGTTTCGTATTCGGGCGGTTGGGAAGAGGGCGACCGACCCAGCCCCGCGCCGTTTTTGATGAGCTCGCGCGGCTGGGGCATGTTGCGCAACACCTGGAGCGACGGCAGCTACGACTTGCGCCAGCAAGAGCAGATCAGCCTGCAGCACCAAGAGGGCCGCTTTGATGCCTATTACTTCGTCGGCGACAGCCTGCGCGAGGTCTTGGCCCGCTACACCGAGCTGACCGGCCGTGCCCGCCTCTTGCCGCGCTGGGCTTATGAGTACGGCGATGCCGACTGCTACAACGACGGCGACAACATCAAAAAACCCGGCACCGTGCCCAAGGGCTGGAGCGACGGCCCGAGCGGCAAAACGCCCGATGTGATCGCGAGCGTGGCCCAGAAATACCGCGAGCACGACATGCCGGGCGGCTGGATCTTGCCCAACGATGGCTATGGCTGCGGCTACACCGACCTGCCTCAGGTGGTGAAGGGCCTGAGCGAGCTGGGCTTTCGCACCGGCTTGTGGACGGAGAACGGCGTCGACAAGATCAAATGGGAAGTCGGCACCGCCGGCAGCCGCGCGCAAAAGCTGGATGTGGCCTGGACCGGCCAGGGCTACCAATTCGCCATGGATGCCAATCAATTGGCCTTCAACGGCATCTTGGACAACTCCGACGCGCGCCCCTTCCTCTGGACCGTGATGGGCTGGGCCGGCATCCAGCGCTATGCCGTCACCTGGACCGGCGACCAAAGCAGCAGCTGGGACTACATCCGCTGGCACATCCCCACGGTGATTGGCTCGGGTCTGTCGGGCCAGGTTTACGCCACCGGCGATGTGGACGCTATTTTTGGCGGCAGCCCCGAGACCTTCACCCGCGACCTGCAATGGAAGACTTTCACCCCGGTGCTGATGGGCATGAGCGGCTGGGCCGCCCAGGCGCGCAAGCATCCCTGGGCCTATGACGAGCCCTACCGCAGCATCAATCGCAAGTATCTGAAGCTGAAGATGCGGCTCACGCCGTATATGTACAGCTTGGCTCACGAGGCCGAGGCCAGCGGCGCGCCGCTGGTGCGCGGCTTGATGTGGGACCACCCGAACGACCCCCATGCCTACACCGAGGCGCACAAATACCAGTTCTTCCTCGGCAAAGAGCTGCTGGTGGCGCCGGTGTACCGCAGCCAGGCGGCGTCGAACGGCTGGCGCAAAGGCATCTATCTGCCCGAAGGCCAGTGGTTTGACTACTGGGACGGCCGCCTGGCCCGCGCCGGCCGCGAGGGTCGCGTGCTGGACCTGCAAGTGAGCTTGGACAAGCTGCCGGTGTTTGTGCGCGCGGGGGCCATCCTGCCCATGTATCCCGAGATGCTGTATGACGGACATAAGCCCAAGGATCAGCTGACCTTGGACTTGTACCCGCATGGCGAATCGAGCAGCACGATTTATGAAGACGACGGCCTGACCCGGCAATACCGCGAGCAGGGCAAGAGCAGCCAGCAGACGGTGCGCATGAGCGCGCCGGTGCAGGGCGCGGGCGATGTGCGCATTGACGTGGGCGCGGTGCAGGGCGAGTACCAGGGCCAATTGCCGCAGCGCAGCCTGGCCTTGATGGTGCACACCCATGCGCAGCCCGAGTCCGTCGAACAGGCGGGTCAGGCGATGACGCAGTTCGCCGATCGCGCGGCCTTCGAGACCGCCAGCCAGGGCTGGTTCTACGACCCGCAAGACAAATTCGGCACGCTGCACATCAAGACCGGGCCGCGTTCGATTCGGCAGGCAGCGGTGTTCAGCGTGCGCATCGCGGCGCAAACCGCGCTGACCCAGAATGAAGAATTCCCCGCCGCACCCGAATTGGGCCGCCAGGTGCCGGTGGACAGCTTGACCGTGGTGAACCGCCCGGGTGAAGAGCCCGGCCATCCGCTGGAAAACGCCTTCGATGACAAGCCCGAGACCTGGTTCCGCACCACCCGCAACCAAGCCATGCGCGCCGGCCCGCACGAGTGGGTGCTGGGCCTGGGCGAGCGCCGCCTGATCGATGGCATCGAGCTGGCGCCGCGAAATGACAAGAACTGGCAGCACGGCCAGATCCGTGATTACGAGGTCTATCTGGGCGACAACAACGGCGATTGGGGCCAGCCCGTGGCCAGCGGTCGCCTGCGCCTGCAAGAGGGCAAGCAGACCATTCAGTTCGCCAAACCGGCGGCGGGCCGCCTGCTGCGCTTCCGGGTCTTGAGCACGCACAAGCCCGAGGGGGAGTCTGCCAGCAATGCCAGCGACCCCATGGTGACCGCGCTGAACGAGGCGGAGAAAAAGCCCGCGGCCCAGGCCTTCAATGCCTTGGCGCCCAGCGATGTCGAGCCCATCGTCTTGTCTGCCTTCCATGTGCTGGAACACCGCCTGCCTTCGGGTGAGGAACAGCAGCGCTATTTGAGCGATTTGCCCGGCATGCCCAAAGCCGGACGCGACCGCCCGGCCAGCGCCGCCGCCGAAATGCGCATGAACGGATTGCTGTTCCGCAAGGGTCTGGGTGTGCGTGCGGGCCAGCAGCTGACTTTGAATTTGAGCGGCAACTGGCAGCTGTTCCGCGCCGATGTGGGCATCGACGACAGCTGCCGCAAGGCAGGGGGCTTGGAGTTCCAGATTTGGGGCGATGGCCGCTTGCTCTACAGCAGCGGCGCGGTGCAGGCGCCGGCGGTGGTCAAGCCAGAGTTGGATGTGCGTGGCGTGACGCAGCTGGACTTGCGCAGCCTGGCCTTGCAAGGCGGGTCGGCGGGCGGCGCCGGTCAGCCCTGCGGCAACTGGGCCAATGCTGCCCTGATCGGGCAAGAGGGGGCAAGGGGCGAGTGGTCACTCGCCGCGCCGCAGGCGAAACAGAGCAAGGCGAAGACCCCGAAGTAGCAGGCGTCACAACAGGCGCCACAACAGGCGCGAGATCTCAAGAACGGGCCCTGCAAGGCCCAGCGAACAACACCGTTGACAACAAGGTGGCGGATCAACTCGCCCCAACACAATGCAGGAGAAGGCAATGAAGCTGAGCAAATTGGTGGCCGTGCTGGCCGCAAGCGGACTGGGTTCATGGGCAGGCGTCGCCGCCGCCGAGACCCTGGAGCGGGTCGAAGTGACCGGCTCCAGCATCAAGCGGGTGAACGCCGAAACCGCCTCGCCGGTGCAGGTGGTGACGGCCAAGGAAATTGAAAGCATGGGCGCGCGCACCTTGCTGCAGGTGTTGGACAACTTGCCCGCCGCAAAGCCGGGCCAGCAAGACTTCCGCTCCATGTTCACCGGCTCGGACGGCGCCTCCCAGGCCAATCTGCGCGGCATTGGCGCGCAGGGCACGCTGGTGCTGCTGAATGGCCGGCGTCTGTCCTTCTACGGTGCGCCCGAAGGTTTCCAGACCCAGTTCGTCAATATCGACACCATCCCGGCCGCAGCGGTGGAGCGCATGGAAGTGCTGACCGACGGCGCCTCCGCCATCTATGGCTCGGACGCCATGGCCGGCGTCATCAACGTCATCACCAAGCGCTCTTACCAAGGCCTGGAAGTCAAGCTCAGCACCGACCGCTCGGCCGATGTCAAAGCCTTTGGCGAGCATCAGGCCAGCGCCACCTATGGCTTTGGCGACTTTGACCGCGACCGTTTCAATGTCTACGGCTCCATCAATCTGTTCAAGCGCGACCGCATCGCCCTGGCTGACACCTACGACAAGCGCCCGGCGCAGTACTACGAGAACAACCCGAACTACATCTCGGACTTCCGCATTGGCACCGGCAGCGAGCCGGGCGTGGTCAACAACGGCACTTTGTTTGTGTTCGACAAGGCCAATGGCAATGCGCGGCTGCAAGAGCCCGCGCCGGGTTGCACCACCACGGTGGCTCAGGCCGCAGGCAAGCGCTGCATCTGGAACACTCTGCCGTATCAGCTGGACACCGGGCCGAAGTCCAGCCGTGCCACCGGCTTTTTGGCCGGCCGCCTGAACATCAGCCCCACGATGGAAGGCTTTGCCGAGGCTGCCTTCACCCGCATCGATATGCGCGGCGAAAACGGCCCCGGTGCTTTCAACAGCGGCCGCACCATCAACTGGTACTCGCGCAACACCGGCACCCAGCTCAACACCTTCGTCAACCCCTTCCTCGGCCCCAACAATGTCTACAACAAGCTGAGCCCGGCTTTGAAGGACAAGATGGGTGGCGTGGCCGGTCTGACCTATCTGCTGCAAGACGCGGTGGGCCACTTTGGCCAAGAGAACAAGGACGAGAGCTACCGCGTGGTGGCCGGCTTGCGCGGCTCGCTGGGTGACTGGGACTACGAGACCGCCTTGAGCACCGCGGGCAGCCACTCCACCCTGTTCCAGACCGTCAACATCAACACCGTGGGTTTTGAAAAGGCCTTTGGCCCCTTCACCACCGACCCGGTCACCGGCCGCAAAATCATTGCCGACAAGCCGGCCTATGAGTTCGGCGTGATCAATGAGAAAAACGCCCAGCTGGTGCGCGAGGCCTTCCCCACCTTTGACATCCAGTCCTGGACCCGCCTGACCACTTTGGACGCCAAGATCGAAGGCACGGTGGCCAAGCTGCCCGCCGGCGATGTGCGCACCGCCCTCGGCGCCAGCTTGATGCACGAATCCTTCGTGACCCCGGGCAATAAAGACGCCGCCGATGGCCACATCACCCAGCAAGGCGGCTCCTGGTTTGACGGCAAGCGCACGATTGGCGCGCTGTTTGGCGAGGCCATCGTGCCGATCACCAAGAGCCTGGAGCTGGACGCCGCGCTGCGGCTGGACAAATACCCGAACTTCGCAGCGCATCTGGCACCTAAGGTCGGCCTGAAGTTCCGGGCCATGCCCGAGCTGCTCTTGCGCGGTACCTATTCCGAAGGCTTCCGCGCCCCGAATCTGGCTGAGTCCGGTGAGGGTGGTGTGTTCGCACAGCGCGGCGGCATGAAGGACAAGATCCGCTGCGATGAGACCAATGCCCTGGCCAATCTGCTGAAGAAGTCCAGCAGCAGCACCGACCAAGACCTGGGCAAGGCCTTGCTGAACCGCGACTGCAGCATCAATATCGCGGGCCTCACCCCGCCCAACAAAGACCTCAAGCCCGAGACCGCCAAGATTTCGACCCTGGGCTTTGTGCTGCAGCCGGCCAAGTCTTTTGACATCTCGGCCGACTACTGGTTCATCTACCGTCGCAACGAGATCGTGCGTCAAGACTTCCAGGAGCTCTATGACGAATACGCCAAGCAATACGGCCCGACCCTGGCCGGCGCGCCGGGCGTGATCCGCAGCGCCATCAGCGACGAGGACCGCGCCAATATGGCCGCTGTGGCCGCCATGTGCGCCAAGCCGGGCAATGCGGCGGCTTGCGCAGGCGGCGTGCCCAAGTACTCGGTGGGCTTGCTGGCCGGCATGAGCAACCGCTACCTGAACCGTGGCGCCACGCTGACCGATGGCTTTGACATCGACTCGCACGCCCGCTTCAGCCTGGGGGACTACGGCCGCCTGAACCTGGGTCTGGCCGCCACCATCCTGAACCGCAACAAGCACAAAGATACGGATGACGGCAGCTTTACCGTCAACAAGGTCGGCTACTACGAGAACCCCAAGCTTCGCGCCACCTTCAGCGCCGGTTGGCAGCTGAACAACTTCGGCAGCACTTTGTTCGTCAACTACACCGGCAGCCGCAAATGGGCTTATGACGATGCGGACGAGGTGGACAACAACCCCGGCACCTGCACCGCCGCCGGCGTGGCCCTGGCACCGAATCAATGCGGCGGCGTGCCCTCGCATTACGAGGTCAGCCTGGGCTTCAACTGGAGCCCGATCAAAGACCTGAACCTGGGCCTCAACATCAAGAACGTGCTCAACAGCAAGCCCTATTACGACCCCAATGGTTGGGAAGGCTATGACCACAGCCTGAACCTGTTCGGCCGGGTCTACAGCTTGTCGGCCAGCTACAAGTTCTGGTGAAAACCCGGCGGCCTCGGGGGAGGGGCCGCCGCATGAGTCGCATGACAATAGGCGGCGCGCCACGCCGCCTGCTTGGCTCAGCCTTGTTGAAGATGCAGAGATGATGAAGATGAAAAGACGCAGTTTCTTTCTTTCCACCACGGCGGCCAGCTTGGGCGCCACCGGCCTGCTGCGCCCCGCCATGGCGGCCCCGCGCTCGCGCTTGCGCCTGGGCCTGATAGGCACCGGCATGCGGGGTCAGGTCTTGCTCAAGGAGCTGCTGCGCCGCAACGATGTGGACGTGGTGGCGCTGTGCGATATCGAGCCCATCATGCTGGGCCGCGCCCTGGCCATGGTGGAGAAGTTTGAAAGACCGAAGCCGCAGACCTATGGCGAGAGCGGCGACCGCCAGGCGTACTTGCAGCTGCTGGCGCAAAAAGACCTGGACGGCGTCATCATCGCAACGCCCTGGGAGTGGCATGCGCCGATGGCGATTGCCGCCATGGAGGCCAAGGTGGCGGTGGGCTGCGAGGTGGTGGCCGGCATCACGCTGCAAGACCACTGGAACGTGCTGCGCACCCAGCAGCGCACCGGCACGCCCTATATGCTGCTGGAGAACGTGTGCTACCGCCGCGATGTGATGGCGGTGCTGCAAATGGTGCGGGCGCAGATGTTTGGCGAGCTGGTGCATTTGCAGGGCGGCTATCAGCATGATTTGCGCGCCGTCAAATTCAACTCCGGCAAGCCGAATGAGCCCTATGGCAGCGGCGTGGAGTTTGGTGAGAAAGGCTGGTCGGAGGCACGCTGGCGCACCGAGCATTCGGTGCAACGCAATGGCGAGCTCTACCCCAGCCACGGCATCGGCCCTTGCGCGATGTACACCAGTATCCATCGCGGCAATCGCTTCACCCACATCAACGCCTTCGCCAGCAAAGCGCGGGGCTTGCAGGACTATGTGGCGAACAAAAAAGGCACAAAAGATCACCCCAACGCCAAGGTCAAATTCAAGCTGGGCGACATCGTCACCACCACCCTGGCCTGCGAAAACGGCGAAACCATCCTGCTGCAGCACGACACCTCGCTGCCGCGCCCCTACTCGCTGGGTTTCCGCGTGCAAGGCACCAACGGTTTGTGGATGGATGTGAATCACTCGGTGCATGTCGAAGGCATCAGCCCGCCGCACCAGTGGGAAGACTTCCAGGCCTACCAAGACAAGTTCGAACATCCGCTATGGAAGAAGCATGCCGCCACCGCCGCCGGCGCCGGCCATGGCGGCATGGACTGGTTCGTCATCAATGCCTTTGTCGAGGCCTTGAAGGCCGATGCCCCCATGCCCATCGACATCTACGACGCGGTGGCCTGGAGCGCCATCACGCCGCTGTCTGAGCAGTCCATTGCCGAAGGCTTCAAGACCTTGCCCTTCCCCGACTTCACCGAAGGCAAGTGGAAGAGCCGCAAGCCCATCTTTGCGTTTGACGACAAGTACTGAAATCCGGCGCAGCCGGCGCGCTTGAGGGCACGCGCCCTGCAGAGGCGCTAAGCTCCGGGCATTGAGGCAATGCTGGGCGTGCTGCAATGGTCGAGTCGAGAGGGCGGTTTGGGCTGAGCAAGGCTTGCTGGCGCGCGTGCTTGGGGCTGGCGCTGCTTGCTCTGCACGCCCATGTGAATGCGCAAGTGCAGGATCAGGCGCCGGCGCTGGTGTTCGCGGTGGACTCCAGCACCCAGCTGCCTTGGGCCGAGTTGCACAAAGACGAGGTGCGCAGCGGCATCCATCGCGATTTGGCGCAGGCCTTGGCGACCCAGCTGGGACGGCCCGCGCGGCTGTTGATCCTGCCGCGCAAGCGCATCGCCGAGCGCCTGGAAATGGGGCAGGCCGATCTTGCCTGCGCCTATCTGCCGCAATGGCTGGAGGGGCCCTTCGATTGGAGCCAGGCATTTTTGCCGGACGCCGAAGTGGTCTTGAGCCTGCGCAGTGCGGCGCAGCCCCGCCAACTCAGTGATTTGGCGGGCAAGCCGCTGGGCACGGTCAGCGGCTTCAGTTATCCAGTCTTGCAAGAACAGTTGGGGCCCGGCTTTGTGCGCGAGGATGCGCCCACCTTGGACGCCAATCTGCGCAAGCTGGAGATGGGCCGCATGCAGTATGCGGTGGTGAGTCAATCCTTCATGGACTACCAGCGCCGGCTGGGCGGCGTGAAAGTGGCGCTGCATCCCGATCTCAAGGTGACTCAGCTGCGCATGGCCTGCGCCTTGTCACGCCGCAGCGGCTTGACGCTGAGCGCCTTGAATCGGGGCATTAATGAACTCAACAGCGGCGGCGCGCTCAAGCGCCTGCTGGCGCGCTACCGTTGAAGGCGCCTGCTGGCGCGCTAGCGCTGAAGGCGCCTGCTGGCGCCCTCGCGCTGAAGACGCCAGCCTTGGCTCAAGGCAGTTGCAGGGCCAGCACCGTTGGCGAGCCGGTGAAGCGCAGCGCGCCGGCCTCCAGCACGGCGGCACTCACGCCCAGCATCACCCCCATGGCCATGGCATAGCCGGGGCAGGCATGCAGGGGCGCGGGCGACTGGGCGTCGCGCCGGTCGCCGCCAAACATGGGGTAATGGTCGCTGGGGTTTTGCTGGGTGCAAGAGGCGATGCCGACGATGATGCGGTCGCCCACCAGCACCTCGGTCTGCCCCAGGGTGTGGGCGCTGCGCGCGGTGCGCCAGACCATGCCCGGCACCGGCCGGCCCATCATGGTGGCGATCAAGGTCGGCCGCAGCGCGGCAATGGCTTGGCTGTAGCGCTGCGCCACGCTGGCCTCGGCCGGTGGCTGCCAGTCTTGCTGCAGGTCCCAGAGCTTTTTGCTCACCACCCAGGCACTCAGGCTGGAGACCAGATTGCCATGCACGGTGGGCGGGAAACCCAGCATGATGCCGGCCAGGGTGCGCGGGATGATGTCGGCGTCTTTCTCTGCCAGCGCTTGCAAGGCGTCCACGATGGCTTGGCTCAAGGTCGGCAGCTTGGGGGCCGTGGCCAGCCAGTCGCGCACCGCTTGCAGCAAGCCCTGGCCCTTGCCACGCGCCACCTGCTCCACCACCGGCGTCGGCCGCGGCCCGAACACATAGCGCGACACCGCAAACAGGTCGCGCGGGCAACGCGGTGCCTCGCCCTCTTGGGGTGCATGCCATTCGCAGCCCCACATCTGCTGGCCGTTGGGCAGGCCGAACCAAAGCTTGCAGAGCTCGGCCAGCACCTGCTCCGACAGGCGCTCCAAGTCCAGCAAGGCCTCGGGCTGCCGCAGGGCCAGATTGCCCTGGCGCAGCTGGCGCAAGAGCTCGCGGGCCAGCGGGTAGGCGGCCTCAAAGGCCTGGGCCTCGCTGATGGCTTCGATGGCGGCATTGATGCGCGGGGCTTGCTCGCGGTGGCCGCTGTCTTCGTCCATGCCCAGGTAGCCGCGCCCGATGGACTGCTGCATGCGCTCGCCATAGCCGCCCACCGAATAGCGCTGGGCCGGGTCGCGGAAGACCTCCATCACCCGCGCCGCATCGCCCACCAGCACGCCGTAGTCGGTGCGCAGCACGCCGCCGGGCTGGCTGCGCACATAAGCCCAGGCGGCGTCGCGGCTGTTGGCGTCTTCCAGCCACAGCTGCCAAGCGGCGCGGTCATGCAGAGGCGGCGCCTTCAGCGGCGCGGGCAGCGGCTCGGGCAGCGGCAGCTCCACCAGCGCCGCCAAATTGCGCAAGGCCTTGATGGCGGGCACAAAGAAGTAGGCGCCCCATTGCAGCTCAACAAAGGGCTGGTCTTTCAGATCGACGTGCAGCGCCTGGCCTTGCTGCTCAAAGCGGAAGATGCGTGGCTGCCCCGGCTCGGGCACGCCCAAGAAGGGGTCGGCCTGGCCCGAGTAGCCGCCGCTGGCGTTGCCGCCGGCAATCCAGCGCTGCACCGTCTCGAACTGCTCGGCCAGATTGGCGTTGTAGGCCATGAAGACCAGGCCGCGGTCTTGTTCCTGCTCGGGCTCTTGGCCCTCCACATAGGCCGGGCCATAGGACATGCCGCGGCGCAGCAGCCGAGGCAAGGCCTGACCCTCGCGCGGGTTGGCGCGGCGGATGTGGGCATGGAAAGGGCATTGGGCGCCCTCGGCATCGGCGCTGTAGTTGAAGTCATTGCCGGCGCCCAAGGCGGGCGCGGCCAGCGGTGCGCCATCCAGCGAGCGGCCCATCATCTTGGCCAGCAGGTCTTCGCGCCGCAGCTTCAGGGCCTGGGCCTGTGGGTCGATCACCTGATGCAAGCGGCGCACATATTGGCGCAGCTTGCGCACCACCAAGAAGCTGCCCAGGTCCAGCAAGGCATCGGCTTGCTCGGGCACGGCCACCCGGTCGCGCCGGGTCGGGAAGCCCAGCAGCAACTCGCCGCGACGCACCGCGTCCGACCAGTGGGCGCCGGGGGCTGTTGCCGCCGGCGGCTCCACCACCTGCGGCTGGCTGATGCCGTCGACAAAGCCAAAGTTCTCGCGGGTTTCGCCCTGCGCGCCGCTGTTGCGCCGCATCGCCTGCACCGAGAGGATTTGCAGGCCGGAGCCAACTTCCAGCTGCGCAATCGCCGCTTGCAGCTTGGCCGGGGCCAGCTTGTCGCCGTGGCGCAGCTGGATCAGCACATGCACGCTGTTCAGATCGACCACCGCCGCCGTGGCCTGCGGCCAGTTGCGCTGCGGCAGGCGCCAGTAGCGTGGGTGATTGCTGCGCAAATCACCGAGCAGGCCGGCGCGGGCTTCCATGCCCTCGACAAAGGGCTGGGGGAAGCGCGCCAAGCGGCTGGCCGGCACGCCCAGGGCCTTCAGGCCGCTCAGGCTCAGGGCCACATTGCGGTAGAGCCCGCCGGCCGGTTTTTTGCCGCCCAAGGTGTCGGCTTCGCTGCTGGCCTGGAAGGCGCTCAACCAGGCCACGGCCTGGGCGCGCTGCGCGACCCGCAGCAGCACCAGGGCGCCGCCGCTCAAGTCGGGATAGGGGCTGAGCATGCCGCCTTGGATGTCGGCCGCCGCATAGGCCAATTCACGCGCCTGGGCCATGGGGAGCGCGGGCACGCGCTCAAACCAGCTGAGCATGCGCCCGTGCACCTGGCGCAGCTGGTGGCCGGCGGCCTTCAGGGGCTCGGCGGCCGGGTTGGCCGGTGGCGCCAGCGGGAATTGCTGCAAGGTGTCCAGCTGCACCAGTTCAAACAAGATGTCGCGGCTGGCGCGCAGCAGGCAGTCGCCGTCCGGCGCGCCGCCGGCGAGGAAGTAACGCTCCAGTCCATGCAATGCCGCCAGTGCGGGCAGGCCGCGCACCGCCATGTCAAAGCGTGCCTGGGGCTGGCTGGGCAGCGGCTTGGCGCTGCCTTGGGCGGGGGTGCGCAAACGGGTGGCGCCCAGCGGGCCGGCCTCGGGGTATTGCCGCTGCAGCAGCTCCAGCGCGGCCAGGTATTCATGGTCGCTGCAGCTGCGCCCGGAAGCCAGGTACAAAAAGTCGGCCGAGAACTCGTTGGCCCGCACCCAGGCCATATAGCGCTCAAAGCTGGTTTCGCGCGCCAGGGCATAGCCCTCGCAGTGGCACAACATCAGGTCCAGCATGCTGCCGAGTTCGTCCCAGATCACCCGCATATAGGGCTCCCAGCCGCCGTCGAAACAGACGTTCAGCAAGAACTTGTGCGGCGTGCCTTCGGCGTCGATGCCCGGGCGGGGCTCGATGATGGCCCAGCGGAAGGAATGCACGATGCGGAAGCGGCTCACCACATCGGTGAAGAGGCCAGGCTTTGGGCTGGACTCGCGCGCGGCCAGGCGCAGGCCGTTCAGTGTTTTGAGCACGCGGCGCAGGCGCTCCACATGGCTGATGGTTTCAAACGCGGTGACGAAGCCGGGCTTGATGGCGGTGAGCAGGCACAGATCGGTGATGCCTTGCAGCTGGGTTTCGGGCTTTCTGGCGGGCATGGTGTTTGTTCTCCCTGGATGGTGTGCGGCCGCTGAATCGGGCAGCAGCCGCGACCATAGTGGCTTTCTTTCGTGACGGCATCGGGACTGAGCCGGGGAGGGCGCCCACCGCGACCATTCATCGCCCCCAGTCTCACTTCGCCCGCCCAGACCCGCATTTCGTCGCTTGCCCGATGCGCCGCGAGGCCGTTTTGCCGACACTTCAACCATCGCAACAGAGGAGCACCCTCAACACCCAGGAGCTGATCATGAAAACCCGCTATGACTTTTCTCTTTTGACCACCTTTCTGACCGCGCTGGGCGCCGTCGCGGCCTCTGCCGTGCTCGGGCTGAATCTGGCCGATCAGGCCGAGGCGCAGCGTCAACAAGAGCAGCCCGCGGGTCGCATCGTCACCGCCTCCTCCGGGGTGCCAATGCAGCAACTGCCGCTGGTGTTGATCGAAGGTCGCAGCCAGTCGTGAGCCGACCGCCGCTGAGGGCCACCACCCCTCAGCGGAACAGCTGCGGATAGTGCCTGGCGTAATGCCCCTCGGCCTGCTCATGCGGCAGGTTCAAAAAGGCCCGGTAACCGGGCACCGCGAGATAGCCCAGGCCGACCACAAACAGGCCCAGGCCAAACAGACCATAGACCGCGTCCACATCGCTGCGCAGCAGCGTCATGCCGGCAAGACCTGGCCCCAAGACGCCGGCCACTTGCATGGCCATCATATTGACGGCTGTCATGCGGGCGCGGTAGCTCTGCGGCATGGCCAGCAGGCGGTGCGTTTGCCCCACCATCTGCACCGTGGCAATGCAGGCGCCAAACAAGCCAAAGCCCAGCATCAAGAGCAGCGGCTGATGGTTCAGGCCAATCGCCAGCATCACCAGGCCCTCCGTCAGAATCGCCGCCAGACTGGCATTGAAGCGGCCGATGCGCTGGGCCAGCCAGACCGAGCCGCCCAGCGAGCCCAGCAAGAGCCCCGCTGACAAGCTGGCCTCGCAAGCGCCCAGCCAAGCGGCCGACAAGCCCAGCGACTGCACCTTCAGCGGCAGCAACATGCCGATGCCGGGCCCAAAAAACACCATCACCAAAAAAGACACAAAGGTCCAACCGCGCTCCATGGGCATTTTCCATTTGGCCGCGAGGCCGGCGCGCAATTCCTTCAAAAAGTCTTTCTTGTCTGCGGGCTGCGCCGGCGTCTCGGTCTTGATGCGTGCAGCCAGCCAGGCGGCAAACACCAGCAAGAGCGCATGCAGCCATAGCGTCGCGGCCGTGCCGGCGGCGGCCAGCAGGGCGCCGCCCAAGACCGGCCCCATCAAACGCCCGACCGCCTGGGCGCTTTTTTGCAACCCCAGGCCCTCGGTCAGCTGGGCCGGCGGCAGCAGTTCGGCCACGATGCTCAGCGAGGCCGGCATGATGGCCGCCATGGCAATGACGGCCAGCAATTCCAGCCCGATCACCCAGCTCAGGTGGTAGTAGCCGGCCTGGGCCAGGGCGGCCAGCACCACGCCCTCGGCCGCCATCAGCATCAGGCCTCCCGCAATCAGCTGGCGCTTGGAGATGCGGTCGCCCAGCGGCGAGAGCAGGGGCAAGGCCACAAACGAAGCGCCGGCCAGCGTGGCGGCAAAGATCGCCAGCTGCGCCGCGCCGCCCTGGGTGGCCACCCACCAGGGCACCGCCACATGGCCCACCATCAGCGATAGCAGCATCAAGGTGTCGCTGATCAAGAGCAGCCGGAAGGGCAAACCTAAAGGGGCAATGCGGCGGGCGAGGGCTTGTAACATCAGCGCAGTTTTGCACAGACGAAGCCAAGCGATACGGCAGGGAGCAGGGGGCGCTGATGAATCCAAGAGAGCAAATCGGGCGCAGCGTGCGCTGGCGGCAGGGCCTCGGGCGCACTCTTCGGCGCGCTGCGCTGGTGCTGCTGCCCCTGCTGCTGGTGGCTTGCGGCGGAGGTGGCGGTGGTGGTGGTGGTGGCAGCGGCGCTGCGGACCCCGCGCCCGCCCTGCCGGTGCCGCCCCTGAGCGCTGAATGCCAAGCCGGCTCGGTGGCGCGTTGGGCCCAAGACACGGCGGCGCAAGCCGGGCGCAATACCGAGCTGGCTTTGCTGGCCTGCCCCGGCCATGAGCTGAAACAGTTGCAATGGACGCAAACCGCTGGCCCGGCTTTGAACCCGCTGTCGGCGCGCTCGCAAGCGATCACGGTCGACCCGCAGCCGGGCCAGCTGTATCGCTTCGAGCTCAGCTTTGTCGATGAGCTGGGCCGCAGCTACCGCGAGGCGTTGCCGCTGGAAGCCAAGACCGCCGCCGATGCCTACAGCCCGCTGCTGCGCGGCGAGCCTTCGGTGTGGGCCGGCGGCAAGACCTCGGTGCGCGCCACCCATCCGCAGCTGGACAGCCCCGAGTGGGCGGGTGCCTCGCTGCGCTGGACCCAGCTCGATGGCCCCAGCGTGGACCTGGGCGACGCCAGCGCCTGGCGCTTGCTGCTGACGGCGCCGCAGGTCGCGCAAGACAGCCTGGTGCGCTTGCGCGCCACCGTCACCCTGAGCAACGGGCGCCAGGCCAGCGGCGAGTTCAGCCTGCTGGTGCAGGCGCTGCCGTCCAAGCTGCCGACGCTGCAGGCCTTTGACAGCAGCAACCCCGCCAGCCGGGTCTACCCCTATTTGGCGCAGGGGCCTTATGCCGCGGCGCTGGACGACTGCATCTACAACCCGCGGCTGGGCCGCAGCGGCCCCAACAATTTGTGCACGCTGGGGCGGTTGCCGCTGCTGGGCCAGGCCACGGCCGGTGCGGTGCCGACGGTGGAGCAAGTGATGCAGCGGGTGCTGGTGTCCAACGACTGGATGGGCGAGGTGTTCGAGCGCTTTTTGCGCGAGCAAGACCCGCAGCAAGACTTCCGCCGCATGCTCGCCAGCGTCACCGCCATCGTGATTGGCGGGCGGGTGCGGCCGGCGTTCTACTGGAGCGGGACCGGCGCCATTTATCTGGACGCTGCCAATCTGTGGCTGACGCCCGAGCAGCGCGACACCGTCAGCGAGACCCCCGACCCGCGCAGCAACAATGGCGCCCTTTTGAACTACGCTTCACCTTGGCGTTATGTGAAGAACAACAGCCATGCCTACAGCAGCCTGCCGCGCGAGCCGCGCCTCACGCGCAGCCTGGCCGAGGTGGTCTATCCCCTGGGCAGTTTGTTGTTCCATGAGCTGACCCATGCGGCCGACTTCATGCCGCCGCGCAGCCATGCG
The DNA here is from genome assembly GCA_945952065.1 of uncultured Burkholderiales bacterium. Classification (GTDB taxonomy): domain Bacteria; phylum Pseudomonadota; class Gammaproteobacteria; order Burkholderiales; family Burkholderiaceae_C; genus Paucibacter_A. The sequence continues at coordinate 76,447 of CAMFGY010000019.1, forward strand.
CTCCTGCCCACGGACAAGCGGGTGTACGAGGCCGGCCCGGCGCGCAGCCTGTCGCAAAACCTCTATGAGCAGCTGCCGTTTTATTCCAGCGAGATGCAGGGGCTGGCCCGGGTGCTTTCCTTCGGCGCCACGCCCAGCGCGCAGCAGCAGGCATACACGCCCAGCGATATTGCCAACTTCTTCAGCCGTGACCGCGTCAATGATGACTACGCCTACTCGGTGCCTGATGGCGAAAGCTATTCGCGTGAAGACGCGGCGATGTTGGTGGAAGAGGCCTTGATGCAGCTGCGCTACGGTGTGCTGCGTGACTTTGCCATCACCAACAAGCTGCAAGACGGCGCCCTCAGCGCCGATTTGATCGTCAACTGGGGCCAGCGCGGCCGCATTGGCGAGGTGGCCATCAAGCCGCGCGTCAAGCTGGTGCTGGCCGAGGCCATGCCTTGGCTCAGTGCCAGCTTGGTGGATGGCCTGGCCGCGCCCCAGGCACTGCGGGCCGGCCTGAGTTGGGGCGCCAACTTGGACCAAGCCGCGCTGGCGGCGGGGCAGTCCAGACCGCTCAACGCCCAGCAGCGCTACAACGAGCAGGAGCAGACCACCCGGGCCTTGCGTTCGCGCTGATGGCATGTGGGGTATGGGGTGTGACGGGCCCGGTGCCAGCCACTGCGCCCCGCGGTAGTTTTTCACGCCCGGCGCATTGGTGTGCGCTGGGCCGGGTGCTGCGCAACAGACGCTTACAACTGTTGCCCCTGTTCGAGCCTTTGGCTGAGCGATAGCTGAGTAGAGTGCCGCCCAAGGCGCAAGGCTCCTTGCTTGCGCTGCGCTTGGGAGTCCCTGTGATGCAGCAAAGAAGTTTGAAGAACGAACCCGCCCCAGGCCAGCGTCTGCGCGGGCTGGTCTTGGCCGGCCTGATGGGCGCGGCCCTCTTGGGTTGCGGCGGCGGCGGAGGCGGCGCAGGGGGCGACAGCGGCAGTGCCACGCCGTCCAATCCCAGTACACCCAGCACGCCCAGCACACCGCCGGTGATCGCCAAACCCAGCAGCCGCGAAGAGGCCATGCGCTTTTTGATGCAGGCCAGCTTTGGGCCCACCGAGGCCAGTATCGCGGCCGTCATGGAAAAAGGTTATGAGCCCTGGCTGGACGAGCAGCTGGCCAAGCCGGCCAGCGCGCATCGCTTCAATTGGGATGCGGCGGACGCCGCCGTCAAGGCCGCCACGCCCACGGCCTCGGCGGGCACCCGCGAGGTGCTGGACTCCTTCTACAAAGTGGCCATCACCGGCGAAGACCAGCTGCGCCAACGCGTCGCCTATGCGCTGTCGCAAATCATGGTGGTCTCGATGGCGCAAGACAATGTGGGCAATCAGCCGCGCAGCGTGGCTTCGTATCTGGATGTGCTTTCGGCCAATGCCTTTGGCAATTACCGCGACCTGTTGGAGCAGGTGGCGCGGCACCCGGCCATGGGCTTGTACCTCTCGCACCTGAAGAACCAGAAAGAAGACGCCAAGACCGGCCGCGTGCCCGATGAAAACTTCGCCCGGGAAGTGATGCAGCTCTTCTCCATCGGCTTGATTGAGCTCAACGCCGACGGCAGCCCCAAGCTGGAAGGCGGCAACCCCAAGCCGACCTACACCGCCGAGGACATTGCCGGCATGGCCAAGGTCTTCACCGGCTTCAGCTGGGACGGCCCCGACACCGCCGACGGCCGCTTTTGGGGCTGGTGCCCCGACTATTGCAGCGCCGACCGGGCGATCAAGCCCATGCAGGGCTACAGCCAGTTCCACTCGATCAGCGAGAAGCGCTTTCTGGGCAAGGTGCTGCCTGCACAAGACAAGGCCGACCCCGCCGCCAGCCTGAAGCTGGGCCTGGACACCTTGGCCAGCCACCCCAATGTGGGCCCCTTCATCGGTCGGCAGATGATTCAGCGCCTGGTCACCAGCAACCCCAGCCCGGCCTATGTGGGGCGGGTCGCCAAGGCCTTTGGCAGCGGCGATATGAAGGCCATGGTGAAGGCCATCTTGCTGGACACCGAGGCACGCGACGCCGCTTTGGCGGCCCAGCCCAGCTACGGCAAGCTGCAAGAGCCGGTGCTGCGCCTGACGGCCGCGCTGCGTGCCATTGGCGCCAGCAGCGACAGCGGCGCTTGGTTGATTGGCGCCACCGATGACCCCAGCACCCAGCTGGGTCAGTCGCCGCTGCGCTCGCCCTCGGTGTTCAATTTCTACCGCCCGGGTTTTGTGTTGCCGGGCAGCGAAACCGGCGCGGCCAAGCTGACCATGCCTGAGCTGCAACTGGTGCACGAGACCTCGGTGGCCGGCTATGCCAACTACATCAAGAACGGCGTGGCCAGCGGCTTCGGCCAGCGCGGCCTGGACTACAAGGCCACGCGCAATGATGTGCAGTTCGACCTGACGGCGCTGCTGCCCTTGGCGCCCAAGCCGGCCGATCTGGTCGAGCAGGTCTGCAAGCAGCTGCTGGGTGCGCGCGCCAATGCGGCGCTGAAGGCCGAGCTGGTGGCGGCGGTGGAGTCGGTCAAGCTCGATGCGTTCAAGCCCGATGCCAGCAATCAAAAAACCGTCGATGACCAGACGCGCAACCGCGCCAAGCTGGCGCTCTATCTGGCGCTGGTGTCGCCGGAATACCTGGTACAGAAATAAGCGAGGTCCGCGACATGAGCACGAACCGCAACTACAGCGTTTTCCATTCCCCCGCCTCGCGCCGCGCCTTTTTGCGCCAGGCTGCGGGCTTTGCGGGCCTGGGTGCCGCGGCGCCCATGGCCATGAACTTGGCGGCGCTGGGCAGCGCCCAGGCACAAACCGCCGGGGACTACAAAGCCCTGGTCTGCGTCTTTTTGTTTGGCGGCAATGACGCCTTCAATATGGTGCTGCCCACCGACGCTGCCTCGTGGTCGGCCTACAGCCAGGTGCGCAACCAAGCGCCGGAGTCAATCGCCTTGCTGGCGCCCGGCACGGCCCCGCAGGCGGGCGCCGCTGCCGGTTCGCCCGAGCGCTTGGGCGGCGTGCTGCCCATCAGCCCCATCAGCAACCAGGGCCGCAGCTTTGCGCTGCACCCTTGCATGGGCGGGGTGCGTGATCTGTTTGCGGCCGGGCGTTTGGCGGTGCTGCCCAATATCGGCCCGCTGGTGCGCCCCACCACCAAGGCCGATTTGAAGATCGCCAGCTTTGCCCGCCCGGCCGGCCTCTATTCGCACAACGACCAGCAGTCCACCTGGCAGGCCTTGACGCCCGAAGGCGCCACCGTCGGCTGGGGCGGGCGCTTTGCCGACCTGCTGATGGCGGGCAACACCCAGCCCATCTTCAGCGCCATCTCAGCCGGCGGCAATGCGGTGTTCTTGAGCGGCCAGCAAGCGCTGCAGTACCAGATCAGCACCCGCGGCGCGATCCGCATCGGCGGCAGCGACAGCAGCTTGTTCGGTTCCACCGTGGCGCTGGAGCGCATGCGCAGCGTGATGCGCGGTGGCCGCAACAGCGATGTGATCGGCCGCGACCATGCGGCCGTGGTGAGCCGCTCGCTCAGCGCCGAAAGCCTGATCGCCAGCGCCATGCCGGCGGCCAATGTGGCCCCTTACGGCACGCCGGGCCTGGCCAATGGCGCGGCCGACCCGCTGCTGCAATACGACAACCCGCTGACCGGAGCCAAGGCCAACAACAGCCTGGCGCAGCAGCTGCAAGTGGTGGCCCGCACCATCGGCGCACGCAGCGCCCTGGGCGTGGGGCGGCAGGTGTTTTTCGTCAGCATGGGCGGCTTTGACACCCATGACGGGCAAAACCGCGCCCAGGCCGATTTGATGGCCAAGCTCTCGCACGCCCTGAGCTACTTTGACAACACCTTGGGCGCCATGGGGCTGCGCAACAACGTCACCACCTTCACCGCCAGCGACTTTGGCCGCACCTTCACCAGCAATGGCGACGGCACCGACCACGGCTGGGGCAGCCATCATTTCGTGATGGGCGGCGCCGTCAAGGGCCGCGAGTTCTACGGCAAATTCCCCACGGTGGGGCTGAAGAACGCCAAGAACAACGACTTCGACAGCAGCCCCAACCAGCTCGGCAACGGCAGCCTCTTGCCCGAAACCTCGGTCGAGCAACTCGGCGCCACGCTGGGCCGCTGGATGGGCGTCAGCGAAGGCCAGCTGGCCGACATCTTCCCCAATCTGAAGAACTTTGACGCCAGCAAGCGCGACCTGGGCTTTATGGCCTGACGATGAAGGGCGATCAGGCCTCGCCCAACACTCGCAGAATCTCGCGGCCGTAGGCTTCCAGCTTCTTGGCCCCCACGCCGCTGATCTGGCCCAGCTCGTCGAGGGACTGGGGTTGCTGGCGAGCCATTTCGGCCAGGGTGACGTTCTGGAAGATCACATAGGCGGGCAGGCTGTGCTCTTTGGCCACTTCGGCGCGCCAGGCTTTGAGTTGCTCGAAGCGGGCTTGCGCGGCCTCGTCCAGATCCAGCGGCGCGGCACTGCGGCTGCCTGCGCTGGGCTTGCTGCCGCGTGTGAGCCGGCCTTTTTTGGGCGCGGCGCTGGGCACGCGCAGCAGCAGCTGCACTTCGCCCTTGAGCACCGCGCGGGCGCTGTCGGCCAAGGCCAGGGTCATGTACTCGCCTTCGGTGAACACATGGCCTAAGGCGATCAACTGACGGAGCACGGCGCGCCATTGGGTCTCGGGCAACTCGGCGCCAATGGCCCAGGTGCTGAGTGTTTGGTGGCCGTACTGCGTGACCTTGTCGGTGAGCTTGCCGCGCAGCACGTCGATCAAATGGCCGGCGCCAAAGCGCTGGCCGCCGTTTTGATGGAAGCGGTAGATGCAGCTGAGCAGCTTGCGGGCGGCTTCGGTGGCGTCCCAGGTGGCGGGCGGCTGCAGGCAGTTGTCGCAGTTGCCACAGCTGAGCCTATGGCCGCCGGCATAGGCTTCGCCGAAATAGCTGAGCAAACGCACGCGTCGGCAGTCGGTGGCTTCGGCCAGGGCCAAGAGGGCATCGAGCTTGCCGCGCTGGCCTTTCTTGAATTCTTCGCCGGCCGGGCTTTCGTCGATCATGCGGCGTTGGTTCACCACATCGGCCAGGCCGTAAGTCATCCAGGCATCGGCCGGGGCGCCATCGCGGCCGGCGCGGCCGGTTTCTTGGTAATAGCTCTCGATGTTTTTGGGCAGGTCCAGGTGGGCCACAAAGCGCACATCGGGTTTGTCGATGCCCATGCCGAAGGCCACGGTGGCCACCATCACGATGCTGTCTTCGCGCAAAAAGCGGTCTTGGTGGCGCTGCCGCACTGCGGCGTCCAGGCCGGCGTGATAGGGCAGGGCCTTGATGCCTTCGGCGGCCAGCCAGTCGGCGGTCTCGTCCACTTTTTTGCGGCTTTGGCAGTAGACGACGCCGGCTTCGTCGCTGTGTTCGTCTTGGATGAAGCGCAAGAGCTGCTCGCGCGGCTTGCTGTCTTTCTCGACGATGGCGTAGCGGATATTGGGCCGGTCGAAGCTGCTGATGAAAACGCGCGCGTCTTCCAGTCGCAGGCGCTCGATGATGTCGGCGCGGGTCAGGTCGTCGGCGGTGGCGGTAAGCGCGATGCGCGGCACCTCGGGGTAGCGCTCATGCAGCAGCGACAGCGCCAGGTATTCGCTGCGGAAGTCATGGCCCCATTGGCTGACGCAATGCGCCTCGTCGATGGCAAACAGGCTCAGCAGGCCGCGTTCATACAGCGAGTCCAGCTGCGCCAAGAAGCGCAGATTGGTGACCCGCTCGGGGGCGGCATACAGCATCACCAAGCGGCCGCTCATCATGTCGCGCTCCACCTGGCTGGCCTGCTCATTGCTGAGCGTGGAGTTCAAAAAAGCGGCATGCACGCCGGCTTCTTCCAGCGCGCCGACTTGGTCGTGCATCAGCGCGATCAAGGGGCTGACCACCACCGTCACGCCGTGGCCGGCACGGTGCCGTGCAATCGCCGGGATTTGGTAGCACAAGCTCTTGCCGCCGCCGGTGGGCATCAGCACCAAGGCATCGCCAGCGGCAACCACATGGTCAACGATATCGGCTTGGGCGCCGCGGAACGCGGAGTAGCCGAACACCTCTTGCAAGATGCTCAGCGGCAGGGACGAGGAATGGGGGGGCAGACTCATGGATGGCGCCATTGTCGGTGACGCCGAGGCTGCCGCCGAATCAGGGCTGTCCGGTGGGCACGCTTCTGACCGAGAGGGCTTTGTCGCCCCGGGCATTGATCTTGGCGATGCCACTGGTGCTGCGGCTGACTTCCGGGTGGCCCCAGTAGTCGATCTGGCCAAAGCCTGAAACGCTCAGCCTCAAGACCTCGGTGGCCCAGACCTCGGCGCCGCCGATGCCGCTGATGCTGATGCTGGCTTTGGCAGCTTGCAGATTGTCGGCCTGCAAGCGGCCCTTGCCGGAGATGCGCAGCGTCATGTCATTGACCTGGCCGCTGATGCGCCCCTCGCCCGCGCCCGAGATGCCAAAGGCCAGGCGGTCGCAGACCAAGTCATCAAAGCGCGCGGCCCCGGCGCCTGAGATGCTGATTTGCAGCTGCTCGGTGCGCATCGGGCCGGGCGCATGCAGATCGCCAGCACCCGAGAGGAAGAGCTGGCTCAGCTTGCGCAGGGTCACGTCCACCGTGGGCTTTTGGCTGCGCCACATCTTCCAGCCGTCCACCGAGCGGATTTGCAGGCGGTCGCCGCTGAAGTCCAGCTCGATGGCTTTTTGCGCCTCGGCATCGCCCAGCACAAAGACCTGGTCACGGTCGCCCTGGAACAGGCGCACATTGGCCGAGCCTGCCAGCTCCACCCGTTCAAATGGGCGAGATGCACTGTAGGTGCGGCCTTCGGCGGCGGGCCCGGTCGGCGGCTGTGCCTGCGTTGGGCTGGCCAACGCGGCCAACAGGCCTGCCAAGCCCAGCCAGCCCGCCGATCGGAGCGCGCCCCAAGGACTGTTGAGCCCATTCATATCGATTGCTCCCGCAACATTTTTGAGACCTCTCGATTGGCGGTGAACTTGCTGCCGTCTTGCATCTGCACGATCAGCTGCGAGTTCTCGTCCGGGCTCATCGAGACCACAAAGTCCAGATTGACGATGCAGCTGCGCTGCAGCTTCAGGAAGCGGCTCGGGTCCAGGCGCTGCTCAAAAGCGGCAATCGGCAGGCGCACCAAGAATTGCTTGCCGCCGCTGGCCACGGCGGTGTATTTGATGTCGGAGCGCAGGTACTCGATGGCCTCCACTTGCAGCGGGAAGATCTTGCCCTGGTCGCGCACCAGAATGCGGCTCAGCGGCGTGCTGTCGTGCACCGCCGAGGCCGCTTCCATTGTGGGCCCCAGGCCCGGGGACGCGGGCAGCGAGCGCAGCGCGTGATCCACCGCCTCATTGAAGCGCTCTTGCGAAAACGGCTTGAGCAGATAGTCGGCCGCATGCAGCTCAAAAGCGGTCAGTGCATGTTCGTCGTAAGCGGTGGTGAAGATGACGCGCGGTTGCGTCGTCTGGCCTTCCAGCGCTTCGTCATCCAGCAGCGCGCGCAAGACCTGCAAGCCGGTCAGGCCGGGCATTTGGATGTCCATGAACACCAGGGCCGGTTGCAAGCGGCGGATTTCGGCCAAGGCGCTCAGGCCGTCGGCGCAGCAGGCCACCAGCTCCAGCTGCGGTTGCTGCTGGACCCACTCGGCCAAGGCTTCGCTGGCCAGCGGTTCGTCTTCGGCAATCAGGGTGCGGATGCGTTTTTCGTCGGTACTCATAGGGTTTGCGGAATCCTCAAATCGACGCGAAAGCCGGCGCCGGGGGCGGTGTGGATGTGCAAGCGTGCGCGGCCTTCGTAGTCCAGCTTGAAGCGGCGGCGCAAGGCGCCCAGGCCAATGCCACCGAGCTTGGCTTCGGCCTTGGGCTTCTCCAGAGTCTGGGGGTCGCAGCCGGCGCCATCGTCACGCACGCACAGGGTCAGGTCTTGCGACAAGGCATCGCGGCGCGAGCTGATGCTGATGGTGCCGCCTTGCAGGCGCGGCGCGATGCCGTGAACAATGCTGTTCTCCACCAGCGGCTGCAGGGTCAGCGGCGGCAGCTCGTCGTCCAGGGTTTCTTCGGCGATGTCCCAGCTCAGCTGCAGGCGTGCCCCCAGGCGCAGCGACTCCAGCGCCAGATAGTCGCGCACAAAATCAAGCTCCTCTCGCAGGCTCACGCGGTCGGCGCTGCTGCGCTTGCTGGCCAGCACGTAGCGCAGCAGGTCAGAAAAGCGCATCAAGGCCTGCTCGGCGGCTTTGGCGTCTTTGCGGGTCAGGGCGATCAGCGAGTTCAGGGTGTTGAACAAAAAATGCGGATTCAGCTTGCCGCTGATGGCGGCCAGCTCGGCCCGAGCCAGCGCGCTTTCGGCCTGGGCGGCGGCAATGGCACTGGCGCGCGCCCGGCGGGCACTCAACACTGCGGTAAAGCCGGTGGCCAAGGGCACGTAGACAAACAAACCCGTCAAGACGCGCCAAGCCGCCGCTTGCTCGAGCGTCGCCCAAGCGTGCGCCGGGCCAAACAGCAAACCGGCCAAGGCCACATCCGCGCCCAGCCAACAGGCGCTGAACAGCAGGCCGGCCAGCAGGTGCAAGGTCAACAGCCCCTTCAAGCCCAGCTCTTGGCGCTGCAAATAGCCCACCCAGGGCCAGACCAGGGTGCCCAGCAGCATGGGCGCCCACAGCGTCAAAGTCGCCTCGTAGATGGCCGACCACAGCAGCCAAGGGCCGCGCTGGTAGTCGGTGCCGGCCAAGATGTAGAGCGACCAGGTCAGCAGGCAAATGCCGGCATAAGCAAGCCAAAACCGCCGCTGCGGGGAGCCGCTGGGGTCTCGGACGGGGCTGACGATTCTCTGATCCATGGCGGCATCTTAGGCAAGGCCATGCGGCTTCTCCCTGGGCAAGTGCCTAAATGCGGGATGCAGGGTTTGATTTGCAGGTCTGCGGTGCAGACAGCGCGAGCCTCAGCAGCATCGGGCAAGCCCTCGGACCCTGCCGCAGGCGGCTGGCGGCATAATCCTGGGTCGGAATCTTCAGATAGTCAGTCAGCGGAAAGCTCCATCATGGCCTCGGTCAACAAAGTCATTCTCATCGGCAACCTGGGGCGCGACCCCGAGCTGCGCTACAACCCCAGCGGCGTGGCGTTTTGCACCATCAGCCTGGCCACGACCCGGAACTGGAAGAACCGCGAAACCGGTGAGAAGCAGGAAGAGACCGAATGGCACCGCGTCGTGTTCAACGACAAGCTGGCTGAAATCGTCGGTCAGTACTGCAAAAAAGGCCGCCCTTTGTACGTGGAAGGCCGGCTGCGCACCCGCAAGTGGCAAGACAAAGAAGGCCGCGACACCTACACCACCGAAATCATTGCCGACCAAATGCAATTGCTGGGCGGCCGCGACGGCGGTGATGAAGGCGGCGGTGGCGGCTACGGCGGTGGCCGTGGCGAAGCCCGCGGCGGTGGCGGCGGCTACGGTGGTGGCGACGACGACTTCGGCGCCGCCCCAGCCCGCGCCCCGGCCGCTCGCCCGGCCGCCCCGCGTGCCCCAGCGC
>CAMFGY010000020.1 GCA_945952065.1 uncultured Burkholderiales bacterium
CCGAGGGCAGTCGGCTCGCCAGAGCCGACCCGGGCACCATGAGCCCGGCGGCGGGTCGAGCCCAAGTGCGCGCAAGACCTACCCAGCAACGTCCGCTCCGGGCACTTTGCCGCCACGCAGGCCTGAAGCCGCTCCTACAGCCAGATCGCCTGAGCGAGTGCCCGAGCCAGGTGGTCACCCGGTCTGACTTGAGTGCACGCGCTTTGACTTTGGCAGCCCTGTCGCTTCCTCGGCATTCTTCGCCAACTTCGGCAGAGATTGCCAGTCGGCCGCATCGCAATCGGCTCAGAGCCGCTACCATAAAGCCGTGCCGCAAGCGCTGTGAGCAACACCGGCATCCCTCCGATCTCGCCTTCCATGAGTGCCGAACTTCGTTTTTTAGTCGTCGATGGCCTGACCGGCGTCCAAACCTTTGCCCGGCAAATGCTGGAAGGCTTTGGCCTTCCTCCCGATTCGGTGCGCTGTGCCAGCGACCCGGTCGCCGCGCTGAATGTGGGCCTGGAATTCAAGCCCGATTTTTTGATCACCGACTGGTTCCCCAAGGCGGAACTCAGCGGCATTGCCCTGCACCAAAAAATCAAGGAAGTCAGCCCGGGCTGCCGCCTGGCCCTGCTGAGCTTCGAAGTCGGCCCCGAGCAAGAAGCGCAGGCCCAGGCCGCCGGTTCGCGTTTCCTGTTGCGCAAGCCTTTCACCGCCGCGGAACTGAAGAGCACCATGAGCCGCTCTCTCGAAGCCTTGGCCAAGGAACGCCCAGAACTGCACCAGCGCCTGAGCGCCGTCATGAAAGCCGCAAACCCGCCCGGCAGCAAGCCGCCGCGCATCGTCCTGCCGGCGATCCCGGTGCCGCCAGCGCTCAAGCCCGGTGACAAAGTCCGATTTGGCGACAAAACCGAAACGGTGCAAGTGGTCGTGGTCAGCCACGGTGAGTTGATCGTGCAGCTGAAGGGGTCCAGCGCCTTGGTCCCCGCCTCCAAGCTGCAACGCATATGACGCCCCAGAACGGCCGCTCGGCAAACCCAGCGGCACCTTCTTCCATGGGCGGCTTGATCGATCAGCTCGCCCGCGCTTGGCAAGGCGGCCCGGCATTGCCAAGTGCGGACTGGCAAGACCTGCTGCGAAGCCCGCAAGACGCGTATGCGGTGCAGGCCGGCTTGGCCGAGCGGCTAGGCTGGCAGCCCTCGGGCCAGCCCCAATTCTGGAAAAGCGGAGGCCCAGATCGGCACAGCCCCTTGAGCCATGCGCCACTGGCCCCTTCTGGCGTGCGCCAAGCTGCGCCAAACCAGCCCGTTCATTTTGGCGACCTGAAGTGGCGCCACCCCGGCGCCGAAGCCGAAATCGCCTTGCGCTTGGCGCGCGACCTCAGGCGCGAGGATTTGACAGGCTTGCGTCGTGAAGCGGCGGCGGCTTGGATTGACGCCATGGCCGTGGCGATCGAGCTGGTGGATTCGCGCTGGCAAGAAGCTGGCGCCGCGCCTGCGCTGCTACGGCAGGCCGATTGCCTCTCGCATGGCGGCTTGGCCCTGGGCGCGTGGCATCCTTATCGGCCGCTGGACTGGTCAACCCAAAAGTGCGAGCTACAAATCCATGAAGCTGCGCCGCTGCGTGCCTGCGGCAGCCATTCACTGGGCGACCCGGCCTGGGGCCTGCTGGACTGGCTGCAACATGCCTGCCACCAGGCTTGCCCAGAGGGGCAGGTCTTGCCTGCGGGCTCGGTGGTAACCACTGGTGCTTGGCTGGTGCAGGCCGGTCTGCAGGCCGGCGACCGGGTGAGCGCCCGCTTTGAAGGCCTGGGCCAGATCGAGCTGCGGCTGTAAAGCCGACTCAAGCCAAGCAATAGCTCAGCAAGAGCAAGAGCGGGTAAGGCAGGGCCACCGTCGGGCGGCAGGCACTGGCGGCGTATTCTTTCAGCAAGCCCAAGCCACGCGGGCGCTGCGCCAGCCATTCGCTGTGCAACTGCATAGCCAGCACCGCAGGCGCAGGTGGCGATGTCGGTGAAGTCGACGCGATGGGCGACATGGCCGCCCGCAAGCCCTGCTCGATGCGCAGCAATCGATCCGCCAAACGCGCTTGAAAGGTCTTGAGCACCGCCTCTTGCACCCACAAGAGCAAGATCAGGGACCACGCCAAAGGCGCTGCCAAGCCCCAGGCGCAGACGCCCAGCGCGCTGAGTTTGAGCCCCAGCGCGGCCCACTCGTAATGCTCGTGCTGGGCCTGCAGGGCCAGCCATTCCGACCTCAAGCCCTCGGTCTGACCGGCGTTCACACCCGCCGCCATCTCGCAGGACTCGTCGAGCCCCGGCGGACTCATTTGGACTCCAGCACTTCCCAGCGCTCCATCAAGGCCAGGAGTTCGTTGTCGATGTCACCGGCCCGGGCTGTCACTTCTGCGATGCGTGCCGCGCCCTGGGTGTAGAGCTCGCTGCCATTGAGCAAAGCATTGAGTTGCAGCTGCTCGGCCTCCAAGGCCGCCACCTTGGCGGGCAACTCATCCAGCTCGCGCTGCTCTTTGTAGCTGAGCTTTTTCTTGCTGGCCACCACGGGTGCCGGGGCCGGGGCTGGGGCCGCAGCGGGCGCGGCTGCGGGAGCCTGCTTGGCCTTGTTGGCTTCGTTGATGGCGGTGGCGCGTTTGGACTGGGTCAACCAATCTTGCACGCCGCCCTCGTACTCGCGCCAACGGCCGTCGCCCTCGTTGACGATGGTGGAGGTGACCACATTGTCCAGAAAGCGCCGGTCGTGGCTGACCAGAAACACGGTGCCGTCGTACTCGCTCAACAGTTCTTCGAGCAGCTCCAGGGTTTCGATGTCCAAGTCATTGGTGGGCTCATCCAGCACCAAGACATTGGCCGGCCGCGCGAACAAGCGCGCCAACAGCAAGCGGTTGCGCTCGCCCCCTGACAAACTGCGCACCGGCGAATTGGCCCGCGCGGGCGAGAACAAAAAGTCGCCCAGATAGCTCTTCACATGCTTGCGCTGATTGCCGATTTCGATCCATTCGGAGCCGGGGCTGATGGTGTCGGCCAAGGTGGCATCCAGATTCAACACATCGCGCATCTGATCAAAGTAGGCGATATTGATCTTGGAGCCCATCCGGGCTTCGCCGCTGTCGGGCGCGAGCTGCCCCAGAATCATCTTCAAAAGCGTGGTCTTGCCCGCGCCATTGGGGCCCACCAAACCCACCTTGTCGCCGCGCAGAATCGTGCAAGTGAAGTCGCGCACGATGACCCGGTCGCCAAAGCTCTTGTTGACGTTTTCCAGCTCGGCCACGATCTTGCCGCTGGCACCGCCGGTGTCGATGTCTAACTTGACTTTGCCCTGCACATCGCGCCGCGCCGCATGCGCCAAACGCATCTGTTCCAAGCGCTGGATGCGCGCCACGCTGCGGGTACGCCGCGCTTCAACGCCCTTGCGAATCCAGATTTCTTCCTGGGCCAAGAGCTTGTCGAAACGCGCGTTGTAAAGCGCCTCGTTCTCCAGCTCAAAGGCCTTGGCTGCGGTAAAGGCCGCGAAGTTGCCCGGGTAGCCGCGCAGCTGACCCCGGTCGAGCTCGACGATGCGGTTGGCCACATTGTCCAAAAAGCTCCGATCGTGGGTGATCAGCAGCAAGGAACCTTTGAAATTGTTGAGCAGCTCTTCCAGCCACGTGATGGCATCCAGGTCCAGATGATTGGTTGGCTCATCGAGCAACAAGACATCGGGCTGGGCCACCAAGGCGCGGCCCAGGGCCACACGCTTTTTCAAGCCACCCGACAGCGAGCCCACCACCCGAGAACCATCCAGACCCAGGCGCTGCAGGGTCTCTTCGACACGCTGCTCCCAGTTCCAAGCACCAATATGCTCAATGCGCTCGGCCACCCATTCGAGATCGTCCTCCGGATCATGGATCTCGTAGCGTTCACGCAAGGCCTTGGCCTCGGCCACGCCCTCGCTGACCGTCTCAAAAATGCTGGACTCCGGGTTCATCACAGGTTCTTGCGGCACATAAACGCTGGTCAGCCCTTGCTGCAATTGCAGCAAGCCATCATCGAGTTTCTCGATTTGAGCCAGCACTTTCAGCAGCGACGATTTGCCAGTGCCATTGCGACCAATCAGGCCGACACGCTCACCCATTTCGAGCGAGAACGAAGCGCCATCGAGCAGGGCCACATGGCCGTAAGCGAGATGGGCATTGGAGATTGAGAGAACTGCCATAGCCCGCGATTGTCGTTGACTGGCACGCACTTTCTCAAAGCGGCGGAATCCGGCCGCGCATTTGAGCGCCAACAAGCGCAAACCCCTAAGCGTTTCCCTGCAAACCTCGCGCACCTACGGGAATTCCCGATGCCACTTGGATCAGGGGGTCATCGGGATTTCATGGATTCGTCAAATTTTTCACACATGTACAAACACAGCACGCGGCCAGAAGCCATGGCATCCACCGGTTTTGTGTCCGCCCAAGCGATGGCGAAAGCCTGACTGACTCACTGACTCTTATGTCGAACGCTCCTCAGGAGGAATGCAATGACTTCAGCTTTTCAGTTCACCAAAGTCGGCGTGCCCGCTCTGGTTTCCGCGCTGGCCCTGGCTTTTGCAGGCAGCGCCTCGGCCGTCACGGTGACCGAAGGTTTTGAAACCGTGACCCCCAGCGGCTGGACCACCAAGAACAACAGCCAGCCCCTGGGCAACACCGGCTGGTTCCAGGGCAACACCGCTGTGTTTGATGCACAAGCCGGCTCGGCCAACTCGTATGCCGGCGCCAACTTCAACAACACCACCGGCAGTGGCGACATCAGCAACTGGTTGATCACCCCAACCTGGAGCTTCAACAACGGCGATGTGGTGTCCTTCTACACCCGCACGACCCCGGAAGGTGCCGCGGTCTACCCCGACCGCCTGGAATTGCGCTTCAGCGCCACCGGCGGCACCGATGTTGGCACCACCGCCACCAGCGTGGGTTCGTTCACCACCCTGCTGCTGTCGGTCAACCCCAGTCTGGGCAATGAATACCCCCATGATTGGGCAAAGTACAGCGTGACGCTGTCTGGCCTGAGTGGCCCGACCAATGGCGCCCTGGCTTTCCGCTACTTCGTGGTGAACGGGGGCCCCGCAGGCGACAACTCTGACTACATCGGCGTGGACACCTTCTCGGTGACCGCTGCTGTCCCGGAACCTTCGACCTACGGTCTGATGGCCTTGGGCCTGGGCGTGCTGGTGCTGCGTCGCCGCCAGCAAAAGCAGGACTGAGCTCCGCCTGCTTGACTCGTTTTCTTTGACCGAGCTCGCGGCACCACAGCGCGAGCCGCTCCTCACAGAGCGACACTCACAAGCCCGGTTCAGCCGGGCTTTTTTTCGTCGCGGCCAGCCGTGATTCTTGGCTTCAAGGGTGGCGCAGCAGCGGCGTCAAAAAAGTCGCCCCAAAATCACCAGAAGGCCAGCGCCAGGGTCCAGTCGAAAAAAAGGCGATGCCATGCATCGCCTTTGTGAGCTGGGCCCGGGCTTACTTCTTGACGCTCTCGCCCACCGGCGCAGCTGCCGTCTTGGCCACGTCCGCAGGCTTGGTGACAGCCGGGGCCGCCGGGGCGGCTGGCGAAGTCGGGCTGGCGGGGCTCACGGGCTTGGCCGTTTTCTCGGCATGAGCGACGGTGCTTTTGGCTTTCGCCTCAGCTTTGGCGGCCGCTGCAGGCACCGTGGCGGCTACTGGCGCGCTGGCTGCGGCGGTGGCCGCAGGCGTTGCGGTCTTGGCCGCCGGGGTGGCGTTGGACGTTGCCGTTAGGGCCGGAGCGGTCGCAGTTGCAGGGGCCACCGCCGGGGCAGTTGCAGGAGGGGCTGCGGGCTTGTCCTGGGCCAGGCTTGCCTGAGCAGCGAAGGCGGCGATCAAAGCACCAACAACAGACGAAGCAGCCACAGAAATCTTTGCCATCTCAAAACTCCATTCAAGGTATCGCCATCTGACGCCGATGCAGCCGGTCTTTCGATTCAGACCTCGGGGTCTGTGCTGCATCAGTCGCCTGGCCCTTGCACAACGGAGTCAGGCTTGGCCTTGTTGACCTTGCAATTGTTAGCAATTGCAAGCGAGCTCAAACCCAGATGCGGTAGGGCCAAAAGGCTTCGTCGCTGTCGATGCGCTGGCGCAACTCTTCGGGGCTGAAGCCGGTGACCCGACGGGTTTCACGGCAGAGATGGGCTTGGTCGGCGTAACCCAGGTCTTGGGCCAAAGCGCTCCAGATCAGCTCACCCGCCTCCAACTCGCGGCGCACCTGAATGAAAGCCGCTTCCGAGCGGCTGATGCGCCGCAAGGCGCGCAGGCTTTGCCCACTCCATTGCTTGATGCGCCGCTCCACCTGGCGCAAACTGGCGCCATGGCCGGAAGCCACGGCACGCGTCGCCAGTTGCTGCATCCAATCACGGTAGCGATGCGGCGAGGGGCCTTCTTGTCGGCAGTGCGCACGCCAGCGCGGCAATAAAAAAGCCTCCAGGAGTTGTTGGCATTCCAACTCATCCTGCGCGGCCAAGATTTGCGAACTCAGGGCCTGCCACTCCGGACCTAACATCGAATCCAAACTCACACAGCGATCCGTCAGGCGACTGATGTCCAAACCGGTCAGGGCATGAAAAGCCTCGGGCAGAAACGCCACCATGAAGATGCGCCCCGTGCCCTCCGAGCGGAACTGCGCCGGTCCGCTGCGAGGGCCGATGAGCAAGCTCCGGCTTGGCAAGGGCAGCAAACTCCCGTCCGGCAACACCTGTGCACCAAGCCCTTGCAAGGCCCAGGTGAGCCCACACAAAGGGGTCGCCGGGAACCAACCGCTGCGCTGGCTCTCGGTCAAAAAACTTGCCGGTGTGGTGTCGCGCCACATGGAGGAATGCACACAGCCGCTCAAGCCCAAGCTGGGGGCCAGCAGGCGTGCCACGGTGTCGGGGTGCAAAGCGGCGGTGTCCATCATGTCGGCAGTTTAGGGCTTGCGGCCACGGGCCCTGCCGCCCCGTCTGGGCGCCAGGGCCTCGCGTGAGCTTGCTGTGCCGTGGATCAGGTTTGCGGCCCTGAATGCAAGGCGGCTTCCAAAGCGTCCACAAACATTTGGGCCACGTCAAAGCCGGTTTGGTCGGTGATTTCCTGGAAGCAGGTTGGGCTGGTGACGTTGACCTCGGTGAGGTTCTCGCCGATCACATCCAGGCCCACCAAGAGCAGGCCGCGCGCGGCCAGAATGGGGCCGACGCTCTCGGCAATATGCCGGTCTCGCTCGCTGAGCGCGCGGGCCACGCCCTTGCCGCCGGCCGCCAAATTGCCACGCACCTCACCATCCTGCGGAATACGCGCCAAGCAAAAAGGCACGGGCTTGCCGCCGATCACCAAAACCCGCTTGTCCCCATCTTTGATGGCGGGCAAGTAACGCTGAACCATGACGGTCTCGGCGCCGCCTTTGTTCAGGGTTTCGATGATGGCGCCCAAGTTCAAGCCATCAGCGCCCACACGGAAAATGCCCGCGCCGCCCATGCCGTCCAGCGGTTTGAGAATGATGTCGCCATGCTCGGCATGGAAGGCGCGGATGGCGGCTTCTTGCCGGGTCACGAGGGTCGGGGGACAGAACTGCGGGAACTGCATCAAGGCCAGTTTTTCCGGATGATCCCGCAGCGCTTGGGGCTTGTTGAAGACACGCGCCCCTTCGCGCTCGGCCTGTTCCAGCATATGCGTGGCGTAGAAAAACTCGCTGTCAAATGGCGGGTCTTTGCGCATCAGCACCGCATCAACCTCGGCCACCACCAGGTCGACACGTTCGCCTTCGGCGAACCAGTTGAGCGCGTCACCGGTCAAGGTGATGGCCCGCGACTGGCGGGCCTCGACCCGACCGCCGGAACGCCAGATCAGGTCTTGCGGCTCACAGGCCCAGAGCTGGTGGCCGCGCTTGGCGGCCTCGCGCATCATGGCAAAGGTGGAGTCTTTGTAGGTCTTGAAGGTCTCCAGGGGATCGGCAACAAACAACAGCTTCATGGTGGGTCTTCCTCTTAAAACGGTGAATCTGGATGGGGTTCAAGCGCGGCGCCATTGCTGCGCCAAGAGCGCCACACTGCCGGCCACCACACCCCAAAATGCGGAGCCAATGCCGGCGACGCTGAAGCCAGACAGGGTGACCAAAAAGGTCAGGCAGGCGGCGTCCCGGTGCTGCTCTTCTTTCATGGCGGTGGCCAGGCCTCCGGCAATGGTGCCGACCAGCGCCAGCCCCGCCACCGCCGCCACCAACTCACGCGGAAAGGCGGCCAGCAAACCCACGACCGCGCCGCCGGCCAAGCCCACGGCCAAGTACACCAGGCCCGCCGTCATGGCGGCGATATAGCGTCGGCGCGGGTCTTCATGCGCTTCACGGCCATTGCAAATGGCCGCCGTGATGGCCGCCAAATTGAAGGCATAGCCGCCAAAGGGCGCCAAGACCAAACCCACCACCCCGGTGGCCGCAATGCTTTTCGATACCGGAATGGCATAGCCCGCCGCGCGTTGCGCCGCCACCCCGGGCAGGTTTTGCGAGGCCATGGTGACCAAGAACAAAGGCAGGGCCACCCCCACCACCGCCGCCAAACTCCAGCGCGGCGTAGTCCAAACCGGCTGGGCCCAAGCCCATTGCACCGCCTCCCAATGCAAACGCCCCTGCCCGAGTGCGACCAGCACGCCGACCAGCAAGACCCCCGGCACTGCATAGCGCGGCCAAAAGCGCCGGCCCACAAGATAGGCCGCGGCCATCAGGGCCACGAGCAGCCCCGCGGTCTTCAAAGACAGCACCGCATCCAAACCAAAGCGGGTCAACACACCGGCCAAAAGCGCCGCGGCCACGGACAGCGGGATGCGGCCCATCAAACGCTCAAACCAGCCGGTGAGCCCGAACAACACGATCAAGGCCGAACTGATCAAAAAAGCACCGATGGCCTCGGGCATGGACAGCCCCGCCGTGGCCGCAATCAAGGCGGCACCCGGCGTGGACCAAGCGGTCAGAATCGGTTGGCGGCTCCAAGCCGAGAGGCCAAAACTGGTAAGGCCCATGCCCAGGCCCAAGGCCCAGATCCAAGAGCTGGTCTGGGCTGGCGTGGCGCCCAAGGCCTGCGCAGCCTGAAAGACGATGGCCACCGAACTGGTAAAGCCCACCAGCACCGCGACAAAACCCGCCACAAAGGCCGAGAGTGAGAGATCATTGAGCCACTGCTTCATGCCCGCAGCATAGCGGGCTGGCGTGAGCGGCGCTGTACCGAGGGCTTGCCCCGTCGGCCCCGCTCGAAGGTCGTTGATTTCATGGATGGAAAGCGAGCCACCGCGCATGTGCCGATTTCTTGCCTACCTGGGCCCTTCGATTTTTCTGGATGAACTGGTGTGCAAGCCGCAACACTCCTTGGTGCGGCAGTCGCTGCGAGCGGACCAAGCCAAGGTGGTCACCAATGGCGATGGCTTTGGCATCGGCTGGTATGGCGAGCTGAGCTCCCCGGGGGTCTACCGCGAGGTGATGCCGGCTTGGTCGGATGAAAACCTGCTGGCCCTGTGTGCCAATGTGCGCTCTCATCTGTTTTTTGCCCATGTGCGCGCGGCCACCGGCACCGGGATCGCACGACAGAACTGCCACCCGTTTCGCTACGGGCCTTACCTTTTCATGCACAACGGGCAGATCGGCGGCTATGGCCAGATCCGCCGCGCCATGGAGGCCCGCCTGCCCGACCATCTTTACGCCGAGCGGCGCGGTGCCACCGATTCGGAGTTGTTGTTTCTCTTGATCGTGGCCCGCATCGAAGCCGGACAAACGATTCCCGACGCGGTCAGCCAAATCCTCAACGAGACCCTGGCCATGATGCATGTGCTGCACATCCAAGAGCCGCTGCGTTTTGCGGGGGCCTTGGCCGATGGTCGGGAGCTGCATGCGTTTCGCTTCTCCAGCGACAAGCGCGCCCCCACGCTCTACTTTCGCCAAAACCCAGACCAGGGCCTGGTGGTGGCCTCAGAGCCGCTGGAAGACAGCCAAAGCGGCTGGACCCTGATCCCGCCCAGCACCGTGGTGCATTTGAGTGAGCAGGGGCAATGCCAGATGCTCACTTTGAACTGAGGCCCCTGCTCGCCCCTCTCAGATCTCCACCTTGGAGCCCAACTCGACGATGCGGTTGGTGGGCAAATGCAAGAAGTCGGCCGCCGCAGCGGCATTGCGGTGCATGCTGGCAAAGAGTTTTTCTCGCCACAGCGCCATGCCGCCATTGCCGCTGGTAGGAATGACGATGTCGCGCGACAGGAAATAGCTGGTCTCCATATCGTCCAAATGCACGCCGTGTGTCTCCAGCAGCTTCAAGGCATAGGGCACATCCGGCTCGTTCTTGAAGCCGAAATGCAGGGCCACGGCCCAGCAATCATTGCCCAACGCCTGCACCTCAAGCCGCTTGTCAAAGCCGATCCAAGGCACCTCGTGGTGCTTGACCGTCACAAACAGGTTTTGCTCATGCAGCACCTTGTTGTGCTTGAGGTTGTGTAGCAGCGCGTTCGGCGTCACGCCGGCTTCGGCCGACAAGAACACGGCCGTGCCCTCGACCCGCAGCGGCGGGTTGACAAACACCGCCTCCAAGAAGCTGGGCAGCTCGATGGCGTCCTCTCGCAGCTTGTCGCTGAGCTGACGCCGCCCCTGCTTCCAGGTCAGCATCAGCGTGAACATGCCAATGCCGATCATCAAGGGGAACCAGCCGCCCGCCACCAGCTTGAGCAGGTTGGAGCTCAAGAACACCACATCGATGACAAAGAAGAAGCCCGTGGCCATCAAGCACAGCGCCAGCGGGTACTTCCAGCCGTAGCGGATCACAAAAAAGGTCATCACCGTGGTGATGGTCATGTCAATCGTCACCGCAATGCCGTAGGCCCCGGCCAGCTTGCTGCTGGAGCCAAACAAGACCACCGCCAGCACGATGAACACAAACAGGCCCCAGTTGACGAAGGGGACATAGATCTGGCCGATATCGCGCACCGAGGTGTGCAAGATGCGCATGCGCGGCAAGATGCCCAGCTGCACCGCCTGCTTGGTGACCGAGAAGGCCGCTGTGATCAAGGCCTGCGAGGCCACCACCGCCGCCAGCGTGGCCAGCACAAACAAGGGGATCTCGGCCCAGTCCGGTGCCAGCAGGAAGAAGGGGTTCTTGATGGCCGAAGGCTCGTTCAGCAGCATCGCCCCTTGTCCAAAGTAATTGATCACCAGCGAGGGCATGACGATGCCGTACCAAGCAATCCGAATCGGCTTTTTGCCAAAGTGCCCCAGGTCGGCATACAGCGCTTCGCCGCCGGTCACCACCAGCACCACCGCCCCCAGCGCCACAAAAGCCACCCATTTGTGCGACATGCAAAAGTCCCAGGCGTAGCCAGGGTTGACGGCCACCAGCACATGCGGGTTCTCAAAAATATGAGGCAAGCCCAGCAAGGCCAAGCTGCCGAACCAAGCCAGCATCACCGGGCCGAAGGCCTTGCCAATGCCGCCGGTGCCAAAGCGCTGCACCGCGAACAAGCCCGCCAGCACCACCAAGGTCAGCGGCAGGATCAGCTCATGCAGCTGCGGCGCGTAGACATCAATGCCCTCCACCGCGCCCAGCACCGTCATGGCTGGAGTGATGACCGCGTCGCCATAAAAAATGGCGGTGCCGAACAGGCCCACCAGCAGCAGCACGCGGCGCAGCGTCGGCTTGTCGTTGACGGCATTGGTGGCCAGCGCCAGCATGGCGATCAGCCCGCCCTCGCCATTGTTGTCGGCCCGCAGAATCAGCATCACGTACTTGATCGAGACGATGATGGTCATGGTCCAGAACAAGAGCGACAGCACGCCCAAGATGTTGTCTGCCGTGGGCGCCACATGGCCGCCATGGAAGACTTCTTTGAGGGCGTACAGCGGGCTGGTGCCGATGTCGCCATAGACGACCCCCAAAGCCCCGAGGGTTAAGCCGGCCAGAGCCGAAGGCGAATGCGCCGTTTGAGATGAACTCACGTGATGTTGCTGCGAGCAAAGCAGCGTCAAACCAAAAGCGCTATTTTGCGCCTGCTTTGCTGCACCGCGTCAATCCGCACTTGCCGCAGCCGAAGCTGCGGGATCCGAGGCCGGCGTCGCCGCGCTTGCCGCAGGCGAAGCACGCAGAACCCGGCGCACAAAGGCGAGCGTGGCCTGCATCAGATAGTCGCGGTTGTCGGCCTTGCTGAAACTGTGCCCTTCGTCTTCGGCGGTCAAAAACCACACCGGCGTGCCTTGCGCCCGCACCGCTTGCACCATTTGCTGGGCCTCGGCATAGGGCACCCGGGGGTCATTGCGGCCATGCACCACAAACAAAGGCTTCTTCACTTGGGCGGCCCGGCTCAGCGGCGAGATCTGCCGCAAAAAGGCCCGCATCTCGGGGTCGCGCTCATCGCCATACTCGGCGCGCCGGTTGTCCCGACGGTAGCTTTCGGTGTTTTCCAGAAAGCTCACAAAGTTGGCAATGCCCACGCGGCAAATGCTGCCGGCAATGCGCGCGGATTCAAGCGTGGCCACGGCCAGCGCCATATAGCCCCCATAGCTGCCGCCGGCCACCACCACTTTTTGGGCGTCCATATCGCTGTGGGTCGCAATCAGGTCCAGCAAGGCGCTGATGTCTTTGACCGAGTCTTCACGGCGGCGGCCGTTGTCCAGATGCAGGAACTTTTTACCGAAGCCATCCGAGCCCCGCACATTGGGCAAGATCACATGCATGCCCATGTCCTCGACCAAATGCCGCAGCGTTGCGCTCAGATAGCCCGGTCGCGACTGCGAGGCCGGGCCACCATGGATGCTGATGTAAACCGGCCGAGGCCCTTTGAAACGGGCCGGCGGCGCAATGTGCAGGCCCGAGATGTTCAGGCCATCGAAACTGCGCCAGCGCAAGCGGGTGTATTCGCTGGCCGAAGCCTGGGCCGAGCCTTCATCGGCGCCATTCCAGGCTTGCAGGGACTCGCCGCTCAAATCAAACACCTGCACCCGGCCCGGGTGCTGGGCCGTCAGATGATCAAAAGCCAACAAGGGCAGTCGCGCATGCCAGCGCGGGTTTTGAATCAAGCCGGCCGGCAATTGCTCGGCGATGCGGCGGGGCGCGGCGGCGCTGCCCGGCGTGTACAGACGCAGCACCGACAGCCCGTCTTCGTTGTGCACCAAGGCGAAGGGCCGACCGCTGCCCTGCGGTGGAGCGGCCAGCGCTTCAAGATCAGCCTGGAACTCGCTCAAGAACGCCCAGCGCTGGCCGCTTTCCAAGCCCTGGGCGCTGAGTTGGCGGAAGTCCCCTTCATGCACCCGCCGGCTCCAAAGCAGCTCTTCCTCGGCCTCGCCCGGGGCCACCCGGTCGCCCTGATCCGCCTCGCTGGCCAGGGTGGACGCGCCCAAGGCCAGAATCCGGCCGCTTTCTGCATCGATGCGCAAACCCTGGGTGCGGCCCTGGCGGGTGCGGTTCAACACCACCCAGCCACTGGCGGAGACTCGCAAATCGGTGAAGCGCCCCCCCTCGACCCGGCCCAGCACCCGCCCCTCCTCGGGCTTGAGCGGGTCCACCCAACGCAGCTCACTGACGGACTTGCGCGCACCGCCTTGCAGGGCGGGGTCGGCATGCCGGTCCAGGCTGTCCAAGACATACACCAGCCCGCGCCCGGCCGGCAAAAACGCGTATTCGCTGACGCGCGAGCCGGCGGGCGTCAGGGCCACGGCCTGCGGCAGCTCGCCCAAGGAGCCGGGCTCCTCGCTCACAGGCAAGCGATACAGGCGATAGGCCTCGTCGCCCCCTTGGTCGCGACTGAAGACCACATAGGCGCCAGCAGAGGGCTCCCAGCGGGCCGACTCGACCTTGTCGCGCCCGCCCGTCAGACGCTGCGGCCTGCCCCCCGGTTCGCTCAGGCGGTGCAATTGCAAGCTGCCGCCGGCCGGGCTCAACACCAGCATTTCGGCCCGCAAGGGGTGCCAATCCATAAACCGGACGGCGCTGGGCTCTTTGCGCTCAGCGCTGCTAACGCGCTCAAACGCCGGGATGCCGTCCAGCAGCAAACCGGCGCTGGGCTGCACCACGCGCGCTTGCAAAGGCGCGGCCGGCAGCGCCAAACAAACCATCAAGGCCAGCAGCAGACAGCGCTTGGGGCCCGCGGCGCTGGGCCGACGAGGGCGAAGAAAAATGCTCATGGTGCTCAA
Source organism: uncultured Burkholderiales bacterium (assembly GCA_945952065.1). Taxonomy (GTDB): domain Bacteria; phylum Pseudomonadota; class Gammaproteobacteria; order Burkholderiales; family Burkholderiaceae_C; genus Paucibacter_A. Next base: position 14,147 of record CAMFGY010000020.1, read on the forward strand.
GACAAAAAAACGGGCGCAAGACGAAAAAGGAGCGCGCGCCGAGCTTTGGCGCAAGGCCGGCCCGGCGCGCAAGGATAAGTTCTCAGCGAACTCAGAACTGATAGCTGGCCGTCATTGACAGATAGCGCCCATAGGGATTGGCGTAGGTGCTGTCAAAGCCGGTGTCGCTTTCGGTCGGGTCAAAGGGCGGCTTCACGCCGGTGAAGTTGCGCAGGCTTGCACCCAGCTTGAAACCTTTGAAGCCGCGATACACCAGCGACACATCCCCGGTCACCCAGGCCGCCATGGTGCACAAATCCTCGCGCTTGGCCTCCACCAATTCGGCTTGGCAGCTGCTGCTGGCGCCATGGCTGCGGAAGCTGCCGGCGTAGTTGCTGCTGATCGTCAGGGACCAAGGGCCCCGGTCCCAATCCAGGCTGAGCCGGCTCTTGATGCGGGGCACGCCGTAAAAGCCCAGGGTCTCCAGGACGGGCTGACCTTCCTCCACCTGCCGCTTGCGCGTGAGCATGCGGGAGCCGCTGAACTTGAGCTTGAAGTCATGGCCCTCGCCGGCACTCCAGCGCAGGCTGCTTTCAAAATCAATCCCGCCGGTCTTGGACTGCGCCAAATTGCGGAACTTTCTCAGCACTTGGCTGATGGGGCCCGGCTTGCCCGGCACGTCGCTGGGCAAGCGGATCACCGAATCCGGGAATTCGGCTTCCCGGTCTATCACCTGCTGGGCGCTCAGGCGATCCACTTCACCCTTGCGATCAAAGTACCACGCGTCCAGCACCAGTTCCGCCCCCTTGGCGGGCTCCAAGAGCAAGCCCAAGGTGTAAGACTTGGATTTTTCCGGCTGCAGATTCGGATTGCTCTGATTGACGCTGGAGATGCGGCGCTCGCAATCGTCGTTGCCGGTGCTCTTCACCGGGCAGAGCTTTTTGTCTTGCACGGTGGAGAAGGCAAACACCGCAGACTTGGCAATCTGCGACAAAGACGGCGCCCGAAAGCCGGTGGCATGGGTGCCGCGCAGCGCCAGGCCTTCCATGAGCTTGTACTTGGCGCCCAGCTTGCCGGTCAGCGAGCTGCCGAAGTCGCTGTAATGCTCGCCGCGCAAAGCCACTTGCGTTTCCAGGTTTTTGAGCCAAGGTAGTTGCAGCTCAGCATAGGCCGCCGCCACATGGCGACGCCCTTCGGCCTCACCGATGCCGCGGCCGATGAGATCCCCCTTGGCCATCACTGCGTCGGCCTCGACGGAAAAGGTCTCGCGCCGCAGCTCGCCGCCCAAGCCCAGCATCAAAGGGCCGCCGGCCAACTCGGCCAGCTCTCGGCTGCCGCGTGCATCCAGCGAACTCGTCACGCTGCGGCCTTCGTCCACCGTGTTGCGGGCGATGCCGGCGATGGCCTCGGCCGTGTTGCTGCCGCCAAAACGGTAGCTGCCGCTGGCCACGGCTTGATTCAGGCCCGACAAACTCAGCCGGCCTTCGCCCAGGCGCTGGTTCTTTTGAATGTGGTGCAAGAACCCGGCGTCAAGCTCCCAGCCCGCCCATTGGCTGTTGACACTGAGCACGGTGCGCAAGTTGTCTGCAATGCTGCGGCTGGCGGCCGGAATGTCGACAAAGCGGTAGCGCAGGCCCAGCAACGTGGGCTTGGTGAAGGTGTAACTGCTGCTGCCCACCTTCATCACCACCGGCTTGGCCACTGTCGCCAGGCGGGTCGGGTTGTCCGGATGTGTGCCCGGCAGCGCCAGCCCGTTGAACACCACCGCATTGCCCTGCGCATCGCCCCATTGGCTGAGGGACTCGGTGCGCGAGGCCGGTGCATCGGTGTAGGCGCTTTCAACCCGGGAGGCCAGCAGCTCCAGCGACAGCAGCGTGGACGCACCCAAGGCCAAATTGCCGCGCAAAAAGCCGGCCTTGCGGGTCTGGTCGCCGGTGTACTGGATGCCGGCGGCGTCAGCGTTGTACTTGCACACGGTCACCGGATTGGTGGCCGAGGTGGGTGCTTGGTTTTCTGCCGCGCAGCCCGGCAGCATGGCCCGGAAGCTGCCGGATTTGCCGGCGTTGTAGGTGTAGAGGTTGCCGGGGTAGGCGCTGGTGCTGTCGGAGACCAAGCGGCTGAACAAGGGCCCGAACAGGTCTTGGCGCACGCGATCCGGGGCCTCGGCAATCATCACGCCGTCACGCTTGTAGACGTCAATACCGCCGAACACATTGAAGCCTTCCGTGGCCAAATTGCCAAAGCCCAACATGGCACTGCCGGTGGCCGTTTTGAACAAGCCGTCTTGCAGGCTTTGCTGCGCGTTCAGCGCAATCAGCTGGCCTTGGTAGTCCTTGCGCAAGATGATGTTGACCACCCCGGCCATGGCGTCCGAGCCGTACAAGGACGAGGCCCCGTCCTTCAGAATTTCGATCCGCTCGATCGCTGAAACCGGGATGGCATTGATATTGAACACGGTGGATTGCCCCGTGTTCGGATCGACCACGGCAGCCGGTGCCAGACGCCGCCCGTTGATCAGCGTCAGGGTGGCGGCCGAGCCCATGCCGCGCAAGGCCACCGATGCGGTGCCGGTGGCAAAGCCATTGCCGGTGTCCATGTCATTGAGGCTGCCGGTGCCGGTGCTGCTGTCCATGCGCAGCAGCTCATCCAAAGAGGTGGCGCCGCTGCGCTCAATCATTTGGCGGCTGATGACGCTGACGGGCGCCGGGGTCTCCGAGTCCAGACGCTTGATCATGGAACCGGTGATTTCAACGCGCTCGAGCTTGGACGCGGGCTCGCTTTGCTGCTGCGCCTGGGCCCAGCCACAACTGCCCAGCACGGCCAAAGCGATCAAATGGAAACGCTGCTGCACAAAGATCTCCTGGTAGTTTTTTGAGAGAGGCAGTGCAGCCCCTGATACAGCCAAGGCGCACTCGCGGCGCGACCTTAAGGGAATGTGACAAGCGGACTATGAGGATTGGTTTGCTAAAGTTTTCCTATGGTTATTTCCAGCGCGGCAGCCGCCCAGCCCCCGTCCCCCGAAGCTGCCGAGAGCTTCATCAGCCGCCGCCTCAGCCTGCGCCATTTGCGCGTTTTGCAAGCGCTCTCAGAGGCCGGCAGCCTGAGTGAAGCCGCGGAATCCCTGTGTGTGACCCAACCGGCCGTCAGCAAGGCCTTGGCCGAGATCGAGGCCGGCCTGGGACAAACCCTGTTTCACCGGCGCGGGCGCAGTCTGCGTGCAACACCGCTGGGGCAAAGGCTGGTGGTCTTGGCGCAAAAGCTGGAAGCCGATCTGCAGCGCGGCAGTGGCGACGTGGCCTCCATGGTGCGCGGCGCCTCCGGCGAACTGCTGATTGGCGCCACCAATGCTGCGCTGGCCCAGGTGCTGCCCGACGCCATGGCCGCCATGAAGCGCGACTACCCCAACATCACCCTGAGCGTGCGCACCCATGCGCTGACCGCGCTGGTGGACGAGCTGCGCCAGGGGCGCTTGGATCTGGTGATTGCCCGCATTCCGCCGCAGCACATGCCCACCGATCTGCAGGCCTGTTGCCTCTTGGCCCAACGCGAGGTGCTGGCCATCAGCACGCTGCACCCCTTGGCCCATGGCCATCAAAAACTGGGCTGGGACACCCTCAACAGCCAGGGCTGGATCTGGCCCTTGCCGGGCACCCGCTCACGCCTGCTGCAAGACCGCTTGTGGCAAAGCATGAAGCTGCCGCTGCCGACCAATCTGATCGAAACCGGCGACATCATGCTGGCGCTCAGCATGATGAAGCGCATGCCCTTGCTGACGCTGCTGCCCTTGCATGTGGCGCGGGTTGCGGCGCAAAACGAGTTGGTGAAGATCTTGCCGCTGGATGCCGACTTGGGTCTCGCCGATCTGACGCTATGGCATTTGCCCGAAGCGCAAAGCGAGGTGGTGGAGCACTTCAAGCTGCTGCTGAAGAACGCCGCCGAGCAAAGAGCTTGAGCAAGGCTCCTCAGGCGTAGACCTCGGCCTCAGGGTCAGTGGCTTCCAACTCATAGCTGGCTGCCAACATGGCCAGTCGGGCAATCACGCCATACATGTAAAAGCGGTTCGGGCCGCTGGCGCCGGGCTTCTCCCCCGGACGCGGCAGCTGCGAGGCTTGCGAGAAGGCCAGCGGCACAAAGCTGGAGCCGGGTGAGTTGAGATTCTCATCGGCACCGCGATCGGCATGCACCCGGTAAAAGCCGCCCACCACATAGCGATCCATCATGTAGACCACTGGCTCGGCCACGGCCTCGTTGACGCGCTCATGCGTGACCACGCCCTCTTGCACGATCAGCTGATGCACGGCTTGGCCGTCTTTGATGACGCTCATCTTGTTGCGCAGGCGTCGGCTGGGGTCGGCCAGCTCCTTGGCATCGCGCACCGTGCAAATGCCCATGCCGTAGGTGCCGGCGTCTGGCTTGACGACGACAAAAGGCTTTTCCTGAATGCCGTATTCCTTGTACTTTTTGCGCGTCTTGCTCAAGACCAGATCGACCTGCGCTTGCAAGGCCTCCAGACCCTGCCCCTCATGGAAGTCCACGCCACTGACCGGCACGGTCAAGGGGTGGATCAGCCAGGGGTCCATGCCCAGCAGCTTGGAGAACTTCTTGGCCACGTCTTCATAGGCCTTGAAGTGCTGGCTCTTGCGCCGCACCGTCCAGCCCGCGTGCAAGGGCGGCAAGAGGTATTGCTCATGCAAATGTTCCAGCACCCGTGGCACGCCGGCCGAGAGGTCGTTGTTCAGCAAGATGGTGCAGGGATCAAAGTCCTTCAATCCCAGGCGCCCCCGGTTGCGCAGCAGCGGCTCCACCGTCAGCGTGCTGCCATCGGCCAGCGTCAGCTCGGTCGCCTCGGTGAGCTCGGGGTCCAGCGAACCCAGGCGCACATTCAGACCCGCCTGGGTGAAGATCCGCTTGAGCGTGGCCACATTGCCCAGATAAAACGTGTTGCGCGTATGGTTCTCGGGGATCAGCAGCAGGTTTTTGGCCTCGGGGCAGATTTTTTCAATGGCGGCCATGGCAGCCTGCACCGACAGCGGCAGCATCTCCTGCGTCAGATTGTTGAAACCACCCGGGAATAGATTGGTGTCCACGGGCGCCAGCTTGAAGCCGGCATTGCGCAGATCGACGGAGCTGTAAAAAGGCGGCGTGTGCTCCATCCACTCCAAGCGGAACCAACGCTCGATGGCCGGCATGGATTCCAGCACCCGCTGCTCGAGTTCATTGATCGGGCCCGTCAGGGCAGTGATGAGGTGGGGGACCATGGTGGAGCGCTCGAAGCTGGGTTGAGATCATTCTAGAGACCTGCGCATATGGGGCCCGATCTTCAAATCCCAAGACAAATTGCCGAAAAGGCCTGAACAAACAAAGCTATGCTGAAGCACAGTGCCGCGCACGCACGGGGACGCTATGAAAGCCAAGATTCTGGTGGTGGAAGATCACGCCGACATCCGGCGCCTGATTCGCTGGGCGCTGGAGGACACCGGCCACAGCCTGTTTGAGGCGCCGAACGGGACATTGGGCCTGGAGTTGGCGCGCACCGTGCAGCCGGATTTGGTCTATCTCGACCTGATGATGCCTGGCGGCATCGACGGCATTGAGGTCTGCGCCCAAATCCGCAAAGACCCCAGCTTGGCCCACACCCTGGTGGTGATGCTGACCGCCGACGCGGCCCAGCAAACCAAGGCCAAATCCCTGGCCGCAGGCGCCAATTTCTTTCTGCCCAAGCCCTTCAGCCCGGCCAAGTTGCTGGAATTGACCGAGGTGCTGCTGAAGGCGCGCGAAAGCAAGGCCAAGCCCACCAGCTCTTGAGCGCGCCGCGCAGCGGGCTGACGCCGGGCTCAGGCCATCAAAACGAAAAGGGCTGCTCTGGAGCAGCCCGGGGTGTTTGCAAAGCAGAGGCCTGGCGCGGCCTCTGCTGGCTATTGCACCGACTTATTTGTGATAGGCCGTCTCGCCGTGCGAGCTGATGTCCAGGCCTTCGCGCTCCTCTTCTTCGCTGACGCGCAGGCCGATCACCAAGTCCACCACCTTGTAGGCAATCACCGAAACCACGGTCGACCAGATCACGGTCACACCGACGGCCTTGGCCTGGGTCCAGACCTGCGCGGCGATGGAGTAGGCATCGGGCGTGATCATCGAGGCCGTGACCCAGTCACCCACGGCGCTGGGGCCACCCAGGGCGGGTGAGTTGAACACGCCGGTCAGCAAGGCACCGACAATGCCGCCCACGCCGTGCACACCGAAGACATCCAGCGAGTCATCCACGCCCAGCAACTTCTTCAAGCCGGTCACGCCCCACAGGCAAGCAAAGCCCGCGATCAAACCAATCACCAGAGCCCCACCGACGCCGACATTGCCGGCCGCCGGGGTGATGGCCACCAGACCCGCCACAGCACCCGAGGCCGCACCCAGCATCGAGGCCTTGCCTTTGTGCAAGGCTTCACCCATGGACCACGCCAAGACCGCAGCGGCCGCCGCGACAAAGGTGTTGATGAAGGCCAGTGCAGCAAAACCATTGGCTTCCAAAGCAGAGCCGGCGTTGAAACCAAACCAACCCACCCACAGCAGCGAGGCGCCCACCATGGTCAGAGTCAGGCTGTGCGGGGTGAAGGCTTCCTTGCCGTAACCGACGCGCTTGCCCACCATATAGGCACCGACCAAACCGGCCACAGCGGCATTGATGTGCACCACGGTGCCGCCGGCGAAGTCCAGCGCGCCCCATTGCCAGATCAGACCGGCCTTGCTGTTCATCTCATCCACCACCCCAGCGGCGCTGTAAGCATCGGGGCCCATCCAGAACCAGACCATGTGCGCGATGGGCAAATAGCTGAACGTGAACCACAGCGCCAGGAACAAGAGCACAGCCGAGAACTTGATGCGCTCGGCAAAGGCGCCGACGATCAGGCAAGCGGTGATGCCCGCAAACGTGGCCTGGAAGGCGGCGAACACGATCTCCGGAATCACCACACCCTTGCTGAAGGTGGCCGCATTGGCGAAGGTGCCGGCGACGTTGTCCCAGATGCCCTTCATCATCAAGCGATCGGTGCCGCCGATATAGGCATTGCCCTCGGTGAAGGCGAAGCTGTAGCCGTACAGCACCCACAGCACCACAATCATCGAGAAGGCCACCATCACCTGCATCAGCACCGACAGCATGTTCTTGCTGCGCACCAAGCCGCCGTAGAACAAGGCAAGACCTGGCACCGTCATCATGATGACCAACAGCGTGGACAGCATCATCCAGGTGGTGTCGCCCTTGTTGGGCACCGGGGCGGGCGCGGCAGCGGCCGAGGCCGCTTCAGCCGCAGGCGCGGCCACGGCTGCAGAGGCGGCGGCCTCAGGGGCAGGGGTGGCGGCGGCGATCACGGCCGAGGCCGCGGCCAGCGGCGCGGAGGCGGCCTCCGATTGCGCCCAAACGCTCGGCGCGAGCACCGCAGCGGCCAAGGCCAGACAAGCAAACAGTTTTTTCATTCTGCAATCTCCAAAAATCTGCGGAGCAGCCGGGCTCAGAGCGCCTCGTTGCCGGTTTCACCGGTGCGGATGCGCACCACCTGATCGAGCGGGGAGACAAAAATCTTGCCATCGCCGATCTTGCCGGTGCGGGCCGCACCCTCGATCGCTTCGATCACCTGCTCGACCACCGCATCATCAACCGCGGCTTCGATCTTGACCTTGGGCAAAAAGTCCACCACGTACTCGGCGCCCCGGTACAACTCGGTGTGGCCCTTCTGACGGCCAAAGCCCTTGACCTCGGTGACGGTCAAGCCCTGCACGCCGATGGCGCTGAGGGCTTCGCGCACCTCGTCGAGCTTGAAGGGCTTGATGATGGCGGTGATCAGTTTCATGCTGCTATCTCCTGTCGATCTTGTCTTGGTTTAGAAGGTCTTTTTGACTGACACCACGATGCCGTCTTTGCCCAGGTTCTTCATGCTTGGGCCACCCATATAGGCCTTGGTGTCGGTGCCGACGAGGGCTGCGCCAAAGGTGAAACCGGCGAAGTCTTTGTTCAGCGTCACCGAGTAATCGGTATAGCTGCCGTCGTTGTAGTTCTTGACCTTTTGGTAGCCCACATGCGGCACCAGGGTGAAGCCGCCACCGACGTCGAAGCTCGCGGACACGTCCAGATAGCCGCTGCCCTTGCTGTCGGCGGTGCCGAACAGATTGGTCACGCTGTGCGAGTACTTCACGGTCATGGGCCCAAAGCTCAGGGCGCCATAGATTTCGGTGGTGTTGGCGCTGGGGTTCAGGTCATTGCTGGGGTAGATGTAGGTCAGCGCCCCCACATCCAGCGTCAGGCCAGAGGCGATTTCGGTCTTGTAGCCGCCATAGACATCGATTTCCACCGAAGCGCCGCCGTTGTAGGGCGCGTCCTTGATCCATTTGATGGTCGAGGCCCAGGTGCCGAGGTAGAAGCCGCTCTCAAAAGCATAGTCGGCGCCGCCTTGCAGGGCCGGGTCCAGCCGCGACTGCGAGATGCCGCGATAGCGGTACTCGTTGACCAAGCCAATGTTGAAGGACAGCGGGCTGGCGGCGGGCGCAGCAGCGGCGGCTTCTTCGGCATGGGCCGTTTGCACGGGCAGGGCCATCAGGGCGAGCAGGGCCAAAGGGGCAACACTGGCAACAAGAGTCGACTTCATCACGCGTTTCCTATCAAAGGGGTAGAGAGGAGGAAAAGGAAAACCCAAGAGACTTGGCTGAACCTTCGCAGCTTTCGTGCCAAGTCGAAAAGCCACGCTTTGGGGCCAAGACCGCCAGCCCTGACCCGGTTTGGGGGGCCTGCGGCGCAAAAGCGCACCAAACTGGGCCGGTTCGGACCCGCCCCAGTCGACAAGAACGCACCGTTTTCGGGCGCGCACCGCAAGTGGCTGCACAAGCGCACAATTCGGGGCATGGAGCGGGCGCTATGCTGCGGCGCCCCGGGAGCGATTCAAAAGAGCCACAACACCATGTCACTGGCCATTGTTCACAGCCGCGCCCTGGACGGGCTGGCCGCCGCGCCGGTCAGCGTTGAGGTCCATCTGGCCAACGGCCTGCCCTCTTTCACCCTGGTGGGCCTGGCCGACACCGAGGTCAAAGAGTCGCGCGAGCGGGTGCGGGCGGCGCTGCAAAACAGCGGCCTGAGCTTTCCGCACAACAAGCGCATCACCGTCAACCTCGCCCCAGCCGAACTGCCCAAGGAAGGCGGGCGTTTTGATTTGCCGATTGCGCTGGGCCTTCTGGCCGCCAGCGGTCAGATCGATGTCAGCCGCCTGGACGCGTTTGAATGCGCGGGCGAGTTATCGCTGGGCGGCGAGCTGCGCCCCATCCGCGCCGCCTTGGCCATGAGCTTGGCGCTGCGACGCGAGCAATCAGCGCGCGAACTGATCTTGCCGCAGGCCAGCGCGGCCGAAGCGGCCTTGGTGGAAGGGGTGAAGGTGCTGAGCGCGGCGCATCTGCTCGATCTGGTGGCAACGCTGGCGCCCGGCAGCGAGCAGGCTTTGAGCCCGGCCCAAGCTCTGCCCCGCGCCGAAACGCCCTACCCGGTCGATTTACGCGATGTGAAGGGTCAAGCCGGCGCCAAACGCGTGCTGGAGATCGCCGCGGTGGGCGCCCACAGCCTGATGCTGGTGGGGCCGCCGGGCACCGGCAAGTCCATGTTGGCGCAACGCCTGGGCAGCTTGCTGCCACCCTTGACCGAAGAAGAAGCCTTGGAGTCCGCCGCCCTGCTGAGCCTGGCCGGGCAGTTTGAGCCCAGCCGCTGGGCGCAGCGCGTCACCCGCAGCCCACACCACAGCGCCTCCGCCGTGGCCCTGGTCGGCGGCGGCTCACCACCCCGGCCGGGCGAAATCTCCCTGGCCTTGCATGGGGTCTTGTTTTTGGACGAATTGCCCGAGTTCAATCGCAGCGCGCTGGAAGCCTTGCGCGAGCCGATGGAAACCGGCCGCATCTTGATTTCGCGGGCGGCGCGGCAAGCGGAGTTTCCGGCCGACTTTCAACTGGTCACGGCCATGAACCCTTGCCCCTGCGGCCATCTGGGCAATCCGCTCAAGGCCTGCATCTGTGCCCCGGGTCAGATTGCTCGCTATCAAAGCCGGCTCAGCGGCCCGTTTCTGGACCGGCTGGACCTGATGGTCGAAGTGCCGATGCTGGCCCCCAAAGAGCTGGCCAGCCTGCCGGATGGCGAAAGCAGCGCCGTGGTGGCCCAACGCGTGGCGCGAGCGCGGCAGATTGCGCTGGAACGCCAGGGCTGCTGCAATGCACGGCTGAATGCGCGCCAGCTGGAGCAGCACGCCCAGGCCGACAAGGCCGCCAGCGAGTTTTTGCAAAAAGCCGCGGCGCAACTGGGCCTGTCAGCGCGCGGCTACCACCGGCTGCTGCGCGTGGCGCGCAGCATTGCCGACTTGGCCTCGGCGGGCCCGATTCAACTGCCGCACATGGCCGAAGCGATTCAGCTGCGGCGCGGCCTGATGCACTGAGGCCGCGCGCAGCGCCGCCTCAGTAGCGTTCCAACACGCCGTCGCGCTCGCGCACCACCATATCGACCCGCAAATCGGGCTGATGCTCATACTCGAAGCTGCGGGTGCGGCCATCGGGATAGCTGATGCGCACCACCCAGACCTGCCGGGTGTTGCGATTCTTCTCAATCGCATTGCCCGCGAAGCCGCCTGCGGCTGCGCCGGCCACCGTGGCCAGGGTCTTGCCGTTGCCGCCGCCGATCTGGTTGCCCAAGAGGCCGCCCAGCACCGCGCCGCCCACCGCGCCAAGGCCGCTGCCCTTGCCTTCACGCTGCTCGCTGCGCACCTGCACCACCGTCGCACATTCGGCGCAGAGCTTGGGCGTCGCTGGCTCGGCAGGCTTTGAATGCGGCGCCTCGGTGACATCCGGGTCCGCCTTGGCCACCGTGCTGTGGGGGTCCTGGGGCAGTTGCGCAGGCGAGGAGCTGCTGGGCTTGGGCGCTGTGGCGCTCGGCTTGGGCGCCGGCTTGCTCGGCGCCTTGGCCGTCTGTTGTTGCTGTTGCTGCTGCGGCGTGGCGACGCTGGCCGCCTGAGGCGGGACGGCGGCCGATGCCGGCGCGTCCACGACCGCAGGCGTCGCAGCGACCATGGCGGCCGAGGCTGCGGGTGCCGAGGCCGGCAGGGCCGCGCCTTGCGCGGCGAGGGCCGGCGCTTGGCTGCTGCGACCGGCCTGATAGGCCAAGCCGGCAAGCGCAATCGCGGCGACTGCGCCGATGGCGATTTGTGCGGGCTTCATCTGTAGTACTCCTTTGACATGATCGATGCTCGACCAACGCCCAACCCTAGCACGCCGTGCACCGTCGGGCCGCACCAAGCCCGACTCTTACTTCGGCTTACAAAAGCGGCGCCAGCGCGCGCTCGGCGGCCTCTTTGTTCAAACGCATGCGCTCGGCCCAATCGGCCACTTGGTCTTCGCCGATGCGGCCGACGTTGAAATAGGCCGCCTCGGGATGCGCAAAATAGAAACCCGAGACGCTGGCGGCCGGGGTCATGGCCATGCTGTCGGTCAGGCCCATGCCCACCTCCTCGGGGTTCAGGGCCTTGAAGAGTTCGCGTTTGACAAGGTGGTCCGGGCAGGCGGGGTAGCCGGGGGCCGGGCGGATGCCGCGGTACTTTTCGGCAATCAAGTCCTCGCTGCTCAAGGCTTCATCGGGGGCATAACCCCAGAATTCCGTGCGCACGCGCTGATGCAGGCGCTCGGCAAAGGCCTCGGCCAAACGATCGGCCAGGGCCTTGAACATGATGGCGGAGTAGTCGTCCAAGTCGGCCAGGAACTGGGCTTCCTTCTTTTCGACACCCAGACCCGCCGTGACGGCAAACAGGCCGATGTAGTCGGGCACCGCGCCCTTGGGCGCAATGAAGTCCGAGAGGCAGCGGTTGGGTCGCTTGACGCCGTCCACAACCGGACGCTCGGACTGCATGCGCAGGCCATGCCAAGTCATCAAGACCTCGCTGCGGCTCTCGTCGGTGTAGATCTCGATATCGTCTTCATTCACCTGCGCGGCCGGGTAGAGACCAAACACCCCGCTGGCCGTCAACCAACGGCCCGCGATGAGCCGCTGCAACATGCGCTTGCCATCGCTGTACACGCGCTGCGCCTCGCTGCCCACCACCTCGTCTTTCAAAATCGCCGGGAAGGGGCCCGCCAGATCCCAGGTCTGGAAGAACGGACCCCAGTCGATGCTCTCGGCCAACTCGGACAGGTCGTAATTGCGGATCACGCGTCGGCCGATGAACTGCGGCACCGGCGGCTGATAGGCCGCCCAGTCGATGCGGTGCTTGTTGGCGCGGGCCGCCGCCAAGCTGACCATGGGCGTTTGCTTTTTGTTGGCATGCAAATGGCGAACCTGCTCGTAATCGCTGCGCAGTTCGGCAATGAATTTGGCGGCGCGGTCGTCCGAGAGCAAATCGCTGCAGACCCCGACACTGCGCGAGGCATCCGGCACATAGACCACCGGACCTTCGTAGTGCGGCGAAATTTTGACCGCGGTGTGCACCCGGCTGCAAGTGGCGCCGCCGATCAAGAGCGGCGTGCCGCGCGAGCGGAAATGCTCGTCGCGCTGCATCTCGGCCGCCACATGCTGCATTTCTTCCAGGCTGGGGGTGATCAGGCCCGAGAGGCCAATGATGTCGGCGCCCTCTTCTTTGGCCTTGGCCAAGATGTCTTGGCAGGGCACCATCACGCCCATATTCACCACTTCGAAGTTGTTGCACTGCAAGACCACGGTGACGATGTTCTTGCCGATGTCGTGCACATCGCCTTTGACGGTGGCGATGACGATCTTGCCCTTGGGCTTGGCCTCGCCTCCCGCGTCGATCAGGGCCTGCTTCTCGGCCTCGATATAGGGCAGCAAATGCGCCACGGCCGACTTCATCACCCGCGCCGACTTCACCACCTGCGGCAAAAACATCTTGCCCGCGCCAAACAAATCGCCGACCACATTCATGCCCGCCATCAGCGGGCCTTCGATCACATGCAAGGGGCGGCCGCCCTTGGCCTTGATGGCTTGCCAGGCTTCTTCGGTATCGGCGGTGATGAACTCGGTGATGCCGTGCACCAGCGAATGGCTGAGGCGCTCGTTCACATCGCCGGCGCGCCAGGCCAGGCGGGCCGTGTCGTCAATGGCCATGCCCTTGGCGCGCTCGGCCACCTCGATCAGGCGTTCGCCGGAATCGGGCCGACGGTTCAGCACAACGTCTTCGACGCGCTCCCGCAGTTCCGCGTCCAAATCGTCGTACACGCCCACCATGCCGGCGTTGACGATGCCCATGTCCATGCCCGCCTGAATCGCGTGGTACAGAAAGACCGTGTGAATGGCCTCGCGCACCGGGTCATTGCCCCGGAAGCTGAACGACACATTCGACACGCCGCCGCTGACCTTGGCGCCCGGCAGGTTTTGCTTGATCCAGCGCGTGGCTTCGATGAAGTCCACCGCATAGTTGTTGTGCTCTTCGATGCCGGTGGCAATGGCGAAGATGTTCGGGTCGAAGATGATGTCCTCGGCCGGGAAGCCCACTTCGTTCACCAGGATCTTGTAGGCGCGCTCGCAGATTTCGATCTTGCGGGCAAAGGTGTCAGCCTGGCCCTGCTCATCAAAAGCCATCACCACGGCCGCCGCGCCATAGCGGCGCACCAGCTTGGCCTGGCGGCGGAACTCGGCCTCGCCTTCTTTCAAAGAGATGGAATTGACGATGCCCTTGCCTTGGATGCACTTGAGGCCCGCTTCGATGACCGACCACTTGGAACTGTCGATCATGATAGGCACGCGGGCGATCTCGGGCTCGCCAGCGATCAGGTTCAAAAAGCGCACCATCGCGGCCTGGCTGTCCAGCATGGCCTCGTCCATATTGATGTCGATAACCTGGGCGCCGTTTTCCACCTGCTGGCGTGCCACCGCCAGCGCGTCCTCGAACTGCCCGTTCAGAATCAAGCGGGCAAAGGCTTTGGAGCCGGTGACGTTGGTGCGCTCGCCGATATTGACGAAGAGCGTGCCGGCGCCGATCTGCACAGGCTCCAGGCCCGAGAGCTTCATGGCGTCAACCGGGACGTGAGGGATCAGGGCAGGAGATGGAGTGGACATGGCGGCCTCGGGGAGTCTTGGGCCGCGAACTCACCGCGGCCACGAAATCATGGGTCGGTGAGCGTCGTTGTCAACAGCCGCAAAAACCTTGGGGCTGCCCGTTCAAGCCTGGCGAGCCGCCGCCGATCTCACGATCAATGCGGGTGGGCTGGTCGCAACGCTCCTTGAACCGTGCGTGATTTTACGCGCAGCTGGCGCTTGGGCCTCAAGCATCGCAGCGATAGGCCGACAATCCACCCAAAACATGTGCGAGATACCGTGGATCTGATACAGCTCCCTCCCCACAGCCTGCGCGCCGGTCAGGTCCTCACGTTTTCGCTGCGCGATGCCGAAGGCAAGCTGCTGGTCGCCAGCGGCCAGACCCTGCCCAACACGCCGCAGATCCAAGCCTTGCTGGCGCGCCCGATCTGGGTGCTGGCTCACGAAACCAAGGAATACCAGCGCGCCCTCGCCCACAAGATGGACACCATGATGCACCAGGGCGCCAATCTGGGGGACATCGTCAAGGTGCAAGCGGACTACAAACCCGACCGCGCGCAACGCCTTGATCTGGGCGAGCAAGCCGCCTGGGCCGATCTGCAAATGCATGCCCACAGCCTGCTGCGCGACCCGCACACGGAAGACTTTCGCGGCCGCTTTCAGCAGTTGCACAACGATGCCGTCGCAAGGCTGGCGCATCGGCCCGATGCGATTCTGATGTTTTTGATTTTTGATGCCAGCCAGGGCTTTGAGCGCTACAGCGCACGCCACGCCCTGCTGTGTTTGGCCCTGGCCGAGCAATGCGCCCTCAAGCTGGGCTGGTCGGATGACTGGCGGCTGGCCCTCACCCAAGCAGCCCTGAGCATGAACATCAGCATCAGCGCCCAACAAGACCGGCTCGCCGCCCAGTCCGAAGGGCCGAGCCACAGCCAACAGCAAGCGCTGATCTCCCACGGCGACCGCTCGGCCCAATTGCTGGCCGACTTGGGCGCAAAGTCAGAGCTGTGGCTGAAGACCGTGTGCCTGCACCATGACGCCGGGCCCGGCTCTTTGAGTGGCCGCGCGCCGGCCGAACAACTGGCCCGCTTGCTGCGCCGCATCGACATCTTCGCCTCGCGTATCAGCCCGCGCGGCTCGCGCAAAGCCCAGCCCGGCGCCATGGCGGCTCGGGCGGTGTTCTTGGATGAGTTGAAACAAGCCGACGAGGCGGGCGCCGCCATCGTCAAAACCGTGGGCCTTTACCCGCTGGGCAGTCTGGTGCGTTTGGTCAACGGGGAGGTCGGCATCGTCTTCAAACGCGGCCACAGCGCCACCGAACCCATGGTGGCCAGCCTGCTGGGCAAAAGCGGCAACCCTTTGAGCGAACCGGTGGCACGCGACACCCGCCTGGCCACACAAGCCATCGCCGCCAGCTTGGCGCCGCATGAGCTGAAGCTGCGGGTGTCGATGGAAAAGCTGTTGAAAATGAGCTGAGTGGGCGCCTCGGGGCGCCATGGGTTCAAGCCTCGAGCAAGCCGCTGAAGAACTTTTCGCCGCTGACACGCGGCCGATACGCCGACACGCCCTTGGCAATCGCCGCAATGTGCTCCGGCGTGGTGCCGCAGCAGCCGCCGGCGATGTTCAAGAAGCCGCTGCGCGCAAACTCTTCCATCAAGCGGCCGGTCACATCGGGCGTTTCATCAAAGCCGGTGTCGCTCATCGGGTTGGGCAGGCCGGCATTGGGGTAGCAGCTGATGGCCGTGGCCCCTGCGGCTTTGGCCAATTCCTCGATATAGGGGCGCATCAAGGTCGCGCCCAGGGCACAGTTCAGGCCGATGGCCAAGGGCTGCGCATGGCGAACCGAGTGCCAAAAAGCCGTCACCGTTTGGCCCGAGAGAATGCGGCCCGACGCGTCCGTGACGGTGCCGCTGATGATGACGGGCAGGCGCTCGCCCGTGTCTTCCATCAACTCATCCAGGGCAAAGATGGCCGCCTTGGCATTCAAGGTGTCGAAAATGGTTTCAACCAAGAACAGGTCCACGCCGCCGTCCAGCAAGCCCTTGGCCTGCTCGTAGTAAGCGGCGCGCAGCGTGTCGAAGTCGACATTGCGGGCGCCCGGGTCGTTCACATCGGGGCTGATGCTGGCGGTGCGCGGCGTGGGGCCCAGGGCGCCGGCGGCAAAGCGCGGTTTGTCCGGCGTGCTGTAGCGCTCGCAGGCCTCGCGGGCGATGCGGGCGGCCGCCACATTCATCTCATAAGCCAGCGCTTCCAGGCCGTAGTCTTCTTGCGCCACCGTGGTGGTGCCGAAGGTGTTGGTCTCGATGATGTCGGCACCGGCGGCCAGGTATTTTTCGTGGATCTCGCGGATCACATCGGGCCGGGTCAGCACCAGCAGGTCGTTATTGCCCTTCAAGTCCTTGGGATGATCGGCAAAACGCTGGCCACGGAAATCCGCCTCCCCCAGTTTGTAGCGCTGGATCATCGTGCCCATGGCACCGTCCAAAATCACGATGCGCTGTTGCAAGATGGCGGGCAGTTGAGCACCGCGGGTGTAGGGGGTGGCGTTTGCGTTCATGCCGCCATTGTAGAAAGGCGCAGCGACTCAGTACGGGCCAAGGGCAAAGGCGAGCCCCCAGCACCTGGGGCGCAGCGCCAAAAAAAACGCCCACCGGCGGTGGGCGCTCTCAACTCACAGGCGGTTTTTTAGCCTTGTTGACGGCGGCGGCGTGCGATCGCCCCCACCACAAGGCCACCGGCCAACATCAGCGCATAGCTGCTGGGTTCAGGCACGGCAGCAGTGATGCCGTTGATGACAAAAGGCAGTTCCACCGTTTGGCCGTTGCCCGCGTCAACCAAGCCTGCAAATGCGGCCCCAGCGCTCGACTGCATGGCATTGCCGGTGCGAGCATCGGAGGTGGGCGGCTGCCACGGGCCCGATGCCAAAGTACCCGACAGGCTCCAAACCAGCCAGTACTGACCATCGCTCAGCGAGAAGTCAGTGACATCGGCATGGGCCTTGTAGATGCCTCGCGTGGTACCCGTCGAACCTGCCAACACACGGTAGCCCATCAAGCCGCCATTGCTGACATCGGTTGTGCCCGATGCCACCACGGTGCCATTGATGCCACCCGACAAAATACTCCAGCTGGCCTGCTGAAAGGTGAAGCCCGTGGCCCCGGTTTGGTAGGCAAAGAAGTCCAGACTTTGGACATTCCAGCCGCCACCGGTCACCGTGAAGTCATCGGCAACGCGATTGTTTGCCGTTGTTTGAGCACCAAAGCCATAAGTCGTTCCAGCAACGACTGAAAAACCATCGGCACCCACCACCGGGCCATTGTTGTACAGCTCGGCCGCTTGGGCCATGCCGCAAGCAGCGGCGACGCTCAGAACCAGCAGACGTTTTTTCATACGCACTCCTCACTGAAGAACTGTTGAACTCGGAGTGAAGCGTCGAGGCGCGAACGCAGCCTCTTCGCTTCAACGAGCCCACAAGTTAACAGTGAGGCCCCGTGCGGGCTCTCCCGTCTTCTACCCAATGGCAATCCGCAGCTTGACAAAAATATGTCAAGCCCCTTAGACCGGGGGAACCAGCAAAACTGTGCAGGAATTAACGGCGCGAGCCGGTTTTTTGTTCACCGCGCGGGCCAGAGCGTTTGGCGCCCGGCTTGCCGTCTTTGGGGCCACGGCCCCGGCGCTCATCCGGTCGGCCACGCTCTCCCCGCGGGCCTGGGCCCGGGCGAGCCTCGCCGCGCGGCGCTTGGAACTGCGGGCGCTGCGCGGCGCGCTCAGCCGCCTCGCGGCGGGCCAGATCCAACAAACCCGGCAACTCTTCAGGGCTGACGCCTTTGAGCGCGCAGAAGTTGGCCAGTGTCAGAGTGGTACGTTCGAAATCGTGCAAAAGACCGGCACGGTTGCGCGCCTGGGTCTGCTCCAGGGCTTGGCGCTGCTGTTCCAGTTCGAGACGTTCTTGCTGAAGACCCCGCCGGCGGTTCAGCTCCTCCACGGCAGCGGCACGATGTTCATCGCTCAAATCGCCGGCCGGCTGGCCGTCCAGATCAAAACGGTGCTTGGCCTTGCTCAAGGCGATCAAATAGCCGGTGCCGCCGGTGTGACGGCGCAAAAAGGCCGACAGCTGCGCCTTGGTGAAGACGCCCGGCGCACGCGCTTGAATATCGGCCTGCACACGCAGCTTCAAAGGCTTGATGCCGCCGCCGACAAACAGGGCGGGGAACAGCTCTTTGAGCTTGGCCGCCACGGCCGCGGGCGACATGTCTTTGACCGCCGCCGTGGCGGGCGCAGCGGCCTCATCGGCAGAGGCAGGTGCAGGGCTGTCGATGGCGGCTTCGGCCACAGCGGCAGGCTCGACCGCGTCCAGTTCAGCCGGCATGTGCGACGCCTCAGTTGGCGCCGTATTAGGGGTTTCGTTCATGGGCAAGCGCCTCGGCGCAACTTCAAAGACAAAGGAAAAACAAGGGCGCTATTGTCCACTGCGGCGCCCCTTCTGCGATTGGGCCCGAATTTGGCCCAATTTGGCCGGCGATTGAGCCCTTGAAAGGGCCAGCGCCTGACGCTAAGGCCTCCCTCAAGACCCGCCGCCAAAGACCTTTTTGAGAATGGCGCTGCCGCTGCCCAGCGGGTCTTTGCGAATCTTGCGCTCCTCTTCGGCAATCATCAGGTAGAGGCCGTCCAAGGTCTTGGCGGTGACGTACTGCTGAATGTTGGCGTCCTGGCTTTTGACCAGCCCCAGGCCGACCGCCTTGCCCGCAACCGCGTTGTACTTCTGCGCCAGTTCGACCTTTGGGGTCGCTTGAGTGACGATGGGCAAGAGCTGCTGGGTCAAGGGCTGACGGGTTTTGCCCGCAAAGAACTGGGTCACCGCATCATCACCGCCCTTCAGGATTTGCAGGCCGTCTTCCACGCTCATGCCTTTGATGGCGGACAGCAACAAAGGCTTGGCAGCAGGCACCGCCGCCTCGGCGGCGCGGTTCATGGCCAGCAACAGCTCATCGACGCGCTGACCCTGCCCCGTCATTTGCAAGAGCTTGGCCCCGTCTTTCAAATGGCCCGGCAGCTCAATCTTCACCGCCGGGTTGTTCATGAAGCCATCCGTCCTGCCCAAACCCGAGATCGCCGCCTGGGCGCCCCGCTCCAGGGCAGCGCGGATGCCCGTCACCGCATCCCCTTCACTCAAGCTGGCCAGCACCGCATGACTGGCACTGCTCAATCCAGCCAACAGGGCAAGCGCCCGCGCAACAACAGTTCTTCTCAACATGGCTAGCCTCCCTTTTGCGGGCCCATCCCGCGCGACAACACAACTCAGGCGGGCACCGCCGCGTCCTCAGACGCCTCGTTCAAGGCCAGCACGTCCTGATCGATGGCCCCAAACACGCTCAGGCCGTCGGCCCCCTTCATCTCGATGCGCACACTGTCGCCAAAGGCCATGAAGGCGGTTTTGGCTTGGCCGGACTCCAGCTGTTCCAGCGCTCGCTTCTCGGCAATGCAGCTGTAACCCCGACGGCTGTCTTGATTGGACACCGGGCCGGTGCTGATCAAGCTGCCCGCACGCAGGCCTCGGGTTTTGGCCGCTTGGGCGATCAGCTGGCCACAATGGAAACTCATCTCCGCGCCGGTCTCGCAATGCCCAACTTTGCGCCCATTCCACATGGTCTGCAAAGCCCCATCGATGCGCCCACCTCGCCAGGACGCCCCCAGCTCATCGGGCGTCACCGCCACCGGGCTGAAGCTCGTGAGGGGGCGGCTGTGAAAGCGGTCTTGCGCCCCCAACAGACGCAGGGTCCAGCCATTGGCCAGCATCAGGAGCCGCACGCCTTCCAAAGCCTGCGCGGCGTTCACGCCTTGGGCCACATCGCCGGTGACGGCCACCCACTGCGCCTCGAAATCAATGCCCATGGCCTCGGACGCCAAGCGCACCGGGCTGCAAGCGCCCAAGAACGCATCGCCGGGCCCCTGGCGCAGCCCCGGCTCGGTGGGCGGCTCCCAGGCACTGTCAGCTTGCCCGGCTTTGTGCAGCACTTCGGCGTGATTCAGATACGCCGCGCCTTCAATCCACTGGAAGGCGCGCGGCAAAGGCGCCATGCACTGCTTGGGATCGAAGTTGAAGGCGTGGCGCAAGCGGCCGTGGTTGAGCCCCACATACAACTCCTCCAGTTGCGGCGCCAGAAAGCCCCAATCGTCCAGCACTTGTTGCAAACGCCCGGCAATGCCGCTGGCGTAATGGGCTTGGCTGAGATCGCGCGAAACCACGATCAATTGGCCATCACGCGATCCATCGTTCAAGGTGGCAAGTTTCATCGGCAGGTGAGAAAAGCAGCAAAGCAATGGCAGCATTGTCCAATGCGCCGCATGACTTCGCTTTTTTCACCGCCGCCCTCGCCTCGCCCGGCCTCACCGCGCCACGCCCTTGCTCATCGTCAAGCAGCGGCTACCGCTTTGCTCCTCAGTGTGGCGGTGCATGGCCTGCTGCTGGCCCCCAGCCCAGTGAAAACAAGCAGCCGCAGCGGCGCGGCGGCGCCAATGCTGCGTCAAGGCTTGCAAACCCGAACCCTGGCCGCGCCGCCCCCGGCGCCGCCTGAAGGCGCGGCCCGCTCGCTGGCCTCAAACGCTCCAACAAGCCGGGCGCGCCCCGCTCCACGCCAGGATCAGACCCGCGCCGCTGCCGATGCCGCTTCGCCGGCCAGCGACATGGCTGCACCCGCAACGCCCGCAACGTCCACAGCGCCCGCAGCAGCACCGCCCCCCGCCACCCAAATCGCCAGCGCGGTGGAATGGCGTTTTCTTCTCTTGCAAGACGGTCGCCAAGGCTTGGCTCGCTTGAGCTGGCTGCCGCAACAAGACAGCAGCTATCAACTGCGCTTGGATCGGCAACTCGACGGCCGCCCCTTGCCCGGCTGGCGCAGCGAGGGCAAGGTCGGGCCTCAAGGCCTTTTGCCCGAGCGTTTTGCCCAGATGCGCCGGGGCCGCGATGCCCAGGCCACCAACTTTCGGCGGCCCGAAGGCCTGATCAGCTTCTCGGCCAATGCCGATGTGTTCGAGCTGCCCGAGGGCGTGCAAGACCGGCTCAGCTGGTGGTTTCAGCTGGCCGCCCTCCTGGATGCAGCCCCCGAGCGCTACCCGCCCGGCAACACCTTGCACATGACGGTGGTCGGACTGCGCGGCGAAGCGCGCGAATGGGCTTTTGAAGTCGTGGGGCCCGAGCTCTTGAACCTGCCCGACCGGGGGGCGCTGCCAGCCCTGCATCTGCATCGCCCGCAAATCTTCACCCACAGCGGAGAAATCGACGTCTGGCTGGACCCGAATCGGCGCCACTTGCCGGTGCGGCTGGTTTACCGCCTGCCGGATGAACGCAGCTGGGAGTTGCTGCTGATGGACGATGGACTCCCTCCCTGAATGAGGGGGCGCAAAAGTCGTGACTCTTTGGCGCTTTCACCACAAATGAGGGGATTGCGATCTCGCGATGTCTGGCGAGTTCTGCCACTATTTATCCACGGCCGAGCGTCGAAGTTGCCGATAACTCTTGAAACAGACGCTGCTGGCCGCAATTGATGCTGAAAGGAGCCGCTATGCACATGCTTTACAACTCCGCCAGCTTCAGTGTCGTCAAATTTGACGTCCAGGTGACTGAGCCCGTGCCGGGGGAATTTTTACAAGCCAATCCCGAGTTGCAATTGCATCGCGGAGGCTATGAGATCGTCGACAAATACAGTCGCAAAGAGATCTTCATCGAAGGCGCGCTGGCCCAACAATTCCAAGATGGCGTTGAGGCCCTGATCGAACAAGACCCCAGCGAAGAAGATCTGGACGACTTCATCGAGGCCTACGCCCGCATGGGCAATCAACCGGTGGTGATGCACTAAGGCCACGCTCAATTCCCCCATCAAGGCTCTTGTCCTCGGCGCTTGGCTGGGACAAGATCGGGCAGCGTCACGCAGTCTGTGACGCATGAGACTGCGAGGAGCTGCCCACCATGGTCAAGCGTTTGGCTGACGCGCGCGTCCTGCCCTCACCGGGCCTCAAAGAAGCGCCGGTGCTGGATCGGATGTGCACCCAGTTCGTGCTCACGCTGACGGTCAAGCATGCCGGGCGCTTCAATCTGCGGCGCGACTTCAACGGCTTGCTGTCCTTCACCGGCCGCCACTTGGTCTGGCCGCTGCGTGTGCTGAGTCGGCTGCGCGAATACCTGGAGCAACGCTGCCAGGGCAATGAACTCTGGAACGGCCAGGCCGAGCTCAGCGACGAAGCCTTTTTGCAGCGCTATGGGGTTTGGAGCGGCCCCTACTCCGAAGCCACGCTGTTCTTCTACCTCGACGAATACGTCAAAGACGCGCCCAAGGACATGATGTCCTTGCTGGCCACCACCAGCGAATGGCTGGACCGGCAGCTCAAGCGCGAATCCACCCTGGTGGAAACCAATATCGCCGCCCTGGGCACGCTCTTGCAGCTGAACCCGGCGGAGCGCGCCCTGCTGCTGTACGGCACCCTGGCTCGCTACCAGCGTGAGTTGCGCGGGGCGTTGGTGGAGTTCAAGGTCAACACCGCGCAAGAGGCTTTTGCGGCGATTGCCGCGGTGGCCGGTGTCAATGCGCAAGAGGTGGCCGAGGCCTTGCGCGCCGGCTCGCGCCTGGAACGCATCGGCATGGTGGAGAACCTGATCTCCGAGCACAACATCACCGATCTGGCCGATCTGATGAAGGTCAGCGACCAACTGCCGCCGGTGCTGATGCGCGAGTACAAAGGCCCGCACGACTTGATGGCGGTGTTCACCCGGCCTGCCACCAAGAGCAGCTTGACGTCTGAAGACTTTCAATTCGTGGCCGAAGACTTGGGCCTGCTGCAAAACCTGCTGAGCCGGGCAGTCAAGCGCCATGAGGCCGGCGTCAATGTGCTGCTCTACGGCCCGCCCGGCACCGGCAAAACCGAGCTGGCCAAGGTGGCAGCGGCAGCCGCCCAACTCGATTTGTACGAGGTGGAATATGCCGACCGCGAGGGCAACTCTCTGTCTGGCCGCGACCGCTACCGCTCCTTGCAAATCAGCCAGGTGTTTTTGAAGGCCAGTGAAAACGTGGCCCTGCTGTTTGACGAGGTGGAAGACGTGTTCCCGCCCCTGTCCAGCGATACCGCGCAGTTGATCGCGCGCATGGATTCGGCCCTTGAGGCGCCCACCTCCGGCTCGGTCAGCGGCAAGGCCTGGGTCAATCAAATCCTGGAAACCAATCCGGTGCCGGTGATCTGGATCACCAACCGCATCGAACAGATCGACCCCGCCTTCCGGCGCCGCTTCCAATACCACCTGGAGTTGAAGTCACCGCCGCCGGGTGCACGACTCGGCCTGGTCAGCAAGGCCTTGGCCGATGTCAGCGTCAGCGCCGAGTTCACCGCCCGCCTGGCGGAGCGCCGTGGGCTCACCCCGGCTCAGATCCGCACCGCGGTTCGCTTCGCGCAGTTGGCCGCCGATGCCGGCGACTGCGAGCGCATGATCGAACGCCAACTCGAAAACGCCGACAAAGCCCTGGGCCACCAAGCCCGTGAACGCGGCGCCCGGCCGGTGGTGACGCACTATGCGCTGGACTTGCTCAACTGCGAATCGCGCTTTGAGATCCCGCGCATCGTCAGCGCTTTGCAGCGGCGCGGTTGCGGCAATTTGTGCTTTTACGGGCCACCGGGCAGCGGCAAGACCGCGCTGGCCGAACATATCGCGCAAGCCCTGGGCCGCCCCTTGATGATTCGCCTGGCCAGTGATCTGGCCAGCAAATTTGTCGGCGAGACCGAGCAAAACATGGCCCGTATGTTCGAGGCCGCCAGCAATGAAAACGCGGTGCTGCTGCTGGACGAAGCCGACAGCTTTTTACGCAGCCGCCGCATGGCGGAGCGCAATTACGAAGTCAGCGAGGTCAACGAGATGCTGGCCGGCATGGAGCGCTTCGCCGGCGTCTTCATCTGCACCACCAATTTGTTTGAAGAACTGGACGAGGCCGCGCTGCGCCGCTTCGCCTTCAAGATTGCCTTCAAGCCCTTGCGGCCCGAACAGCGCGAGCGCATGTTTGTGCAAGAAGCGCTGGGCGGGCATGCCGAAGCGCTGGACGCCGACCAAAGCGCCCGCTTGGCGGCTTTAGAAGCCCTCACGCCCGGCGACTTTGCGGCCGTGCGCCAGCAGATCGAGATCTTGGGCGAAGCCTTGAGCGCCGATGAGTTCTTGTCTCAGCTTGAAGCCGAACACAAACTCAAGCCCGAGGTGCGCAGCCGCCGTTCGATCGGCTTCAAGCACTGAGCGCCAACAGGCTGCATGAGCCGCGCCCGCAGGCGGGCCTGTTTCGTGGCATGGTAGCGGCATGAGTCCACACAAAGAATTGCCCAGCAGCTTCAAACTGCTGACCCTCTGGGCCTTGATCTTCCTGCTGGTGTTTCTCGGGTTTCAAGCCTGGGAGCGACATCGCCAGCAAAGCCGCTTTGCCCTCAACGCTGGAGAGATTGTTTTGAAGCGCGCACCCGATGGCCACTTCCACTGGCCGGGCGAAGTGAATGGATTGGCGGTGGACTTTTTGGTCGACACCGGCGCCACCGCCACCGCGCTGCCCCAGGCCCTGGCCGAACGCGTGGGCTTGCGGGCTGAGGCGCAGGTCAGCTCCAGCACCGCCGCCGGCCTCGCCCAGGGCTACCGGGCGCGTGCCAGCATTCGCTTGCATGGCGGCGTGGCGGCCGAGCAGTTGCCGGTGACGGTCTTGCCCGCCCTGAGCGCACCTCTGCTGGGCATGGACATCTTGTCCAAGCTGGAGTTCAGCCAACAAGGCGGCGAGCTGCGCATTGCGGCGGCGCGATGAAGCGGCTGCGCATCTTCGCGGCCGCCCTGCTGCTGTGGAGCTCGGCTCAAGCCCAAAGCGCAGACACGCTTTGCCCTCCACCGGTTTTGCCGCTGGCGGACGCAGCCTCCGAGGCGGCGCCCGATGTGGGCATGCTCTGGCGCATGCAGCGCGATGGGCGAACGTCCTACCTCTACGGCAGCATGCACATCGGGCGCCCGGCCTGGGCAAGACCTGGCCCCGCACTGCAAGCGGCGCTGCAAGCCGTGGATGTATTGGCGCTTGAACTCGACGGCAGCGAGATTCATCAGGAGGCCGCGCCCCTGGCGCAGGGGCCGGACTCAGACGACTTTGGCTTGCCTAGGGCGTTGCAAGAACGCATGGCCGCTCAGGTCCGCGCCGCCTGCCTGCCCGAGCAGGCCCTGGCCCATTTGCACCCCATCTTGCAACTCAGCAGCCTGAGTGCGCTAGCCGCCCGCTGGGACGGCTTGGATATCGCCTACGGTCAAGAGCTGGTGTTGATCCAGCACGCGCAGGCGCGTGGCCTGCCCATGGTTGGCCTGGAGCGCATGCAAGATCAGATGCAAGCCCTCATCCCCAAAGACAGAAAAACCCTGCTGCTTCACCTGGAAGAAGGGCTGGAACAACTCGAACAAGACCGGGTACGCCCCGCCATGCGGCATCTGGCCCGCGCCTGGGAAACGGGCGATCTGGCCGAATTGCAAGCCTATGAACAATGGTGTGACTGCGTGCACAGCGAGGCGGACCGTGCCTGGTTGCGACGCCTCAACGATGAGCGCAACCCAGGGCTGGCCGAGGGCATCGAAGCCCTGCATGCCAAAGGTCAGCGCGTTTTGGCGGCGGTGGGGGCCTTGCACATGGGCGGGCCCCGGGCCCTGCCCAAGCTGCTGAAGGAACGCGGCTTTGTACTCGAACCGATACTGCCCTCGCCCAAAGAGCCCTGAGACTGAAGACCGCGCCTTGGGCATCGCGGCGAGGGCGTACCATGCCAGGCACCGCTTTTGTTTAGATTCAGCATCGACCCCATCAGGAGACCCTATGGCAGACAACGCTTTCAGCAAATTCGTTCCAGGCTTTGATTTTCTGCAAGGGCTGGTCAAGAACGCCGGGGCGGCCATGCCGGGCATTGGTCAATGGGTAGCGCCCACCCTCAACCCAGAAGAACTGGGCAAGCGCATTGAAGAACTGCGCACGGTGCAGTTCTGGCTGGAGCAAAACGGCCGCATGCTGGGCGCCACCATCCAAGCCTTGGAGGTGCAGCGCATGACCCTGTCCACGCTGCAATCGATGAATGTGCCTTTGGCCCAACTCAGCGATGCGCTGAAGTTGCCTGGCAGCGATGCTGCGCCCATGGCCGCTTGGCCTGGCGTGCCGCCTGAAATCATGGCGGCAGCGGCCAAGTCTATGAACTTGCCCAGCGCCGCCGCGCCCACGCCTGCCCGCAAATCCGCCGCAGCCAGCAGCCCGAGCCCGGCGCCCCGAACCAAGGCCAAGAAGAGCGACGCGCCGGCCGCTGCCGCCGCACCAACCCTGGCGGTCGACCCCATGCAATGGTGGGGCGCATTGAGCCAACAATTCACCCAGCTGGCCGCCAATGCGATGAAAGACACCGCCACCGATGCCGCCAAGAACCTGGCCGGCAGCATCGTCAAGCAGTCGTTTGACGCCGCCGGGGAGACCTTGCGCAAGGCCGCCACGGTGCCCGGCGCTGTCGCCGGCTCCATGGTGGACACCGTGAGCAAGAGCCTGTCACCCAAGAGCGCCAGCGCAAGCAAAGCGGCAGGCAAGATCGCGCCACGCAAGCCGGCCGTCGCCCCCAAGCGCAAGACCTGACCCTGTCAGGGGACAGGGTCGGCAGATGGCGTCGCAGATGGGGTCGCAGATGGGGTCGCACGAGGCGAAGTGACTTCCGTGCCAAAAAGTCAGGTCTGCTTGAACCCCGAGATTCAGCCAGCCGCAAGCCTGGGCAGGCTACAGTGTGCGCAGGAGATCACGCCGATTGAAAGAAGCTGCCGCCGCCCGTTCTTCGTCCGCCTCGCCCCCTCAAAGCGCGGCCATCCATGACCCCGCCCAGCGCAGCCATGCGCAGGCTCGGGTGGTGCAGGCGCTGGCTCAGGCATTGCCCGCCCATGCGCTGCTCTGGCACGCAGAAGACACCACGCCTTATGAGTGCGATGGGCTGACGGCGTACCGCCAGCGCCCTTTGGTGGTGGCGCTGCCGGAGACCGGGGCGCAGGTGGCGGCGGTCTTGCGCATCTGCCATCAGTTGCAGGTGCCGGTGGTGGTGCGGGGCGCGGGCACCGGCTTGTCGGGCGGGGCCATGCCGCATCCGGCGGGCGTGACGCTGGCCTTGGCCAAGTTCAAGAAGATTTTGCAAATCAACCCGGTCGCACGCACGGCCACGGTGCAATGCGGGGTGCGCAATCTGGCCATCTCTGAGGCCGCGGCGCCGCATGGCCTGTACTACGCGCCCGACCCCAGCAGCCAGATCGCCTGCACCATTGGCGGCAATGTGGCCGAGAACTCGGGCGGTGTGCATTGCCTCAAATACGGGCTGACCCTGCATAACGTGCTGCGTGTGCGGGGCTTCACCATGGAGGGTGAAGCGCTGGAATTCGGCTCCGAAGCGCTGGACTGCGCCGGCCTGGACCTGCTGCCGCTGATCGTGGGCAGCGAGGGCATGTTGGCCGTCATCACCGAGGTGACCGTCAAGCTGGTGCCCAAGCCGACACTGGCGCGTTGCATCATGGCCAGCTTCAGCGACATCCGCCAAGCCGGCGCGGCGGTGGCTCAGATCATCGCCGCCGGCATCATCCCGGCCGGCCTGGAAATGATGGACAAGCCCATGACCGCGGCGGTGGAGGACTTTGTGCACGCCGGCTACGACCTGCAGGCCGAGGCGATTTTGCTGTGCGAGAGCGATGGCACGCCGGAAGAAGTGGCCGAAGAGATCGAGCGCATGCTGGCCGTGCTGCGCGACAGCGGCGCCACCCGCTGCGAGGTCTCGGCCGATGAAGCGCAGCGCCTGCGGTTTTGGAGCGGCCGCAAGAACGCCTTCCCGGCGTCGGGGCGCATCAGCCCGGATTACATGTGCATGGACTCCACCATCCCGCGCAAGCAACTCGCCGCCCTGCTGCTGGCGATTGCCGAGATGGAAAAGAAATACCAGCTGCGTTGCGCCAATGTCTTCCACGCGGGCGACGGCAATCTGCATCCGCTGATTCTGTTTGATGCCCGCGACCCCGATCAGCTGCGTCGCTGCGAGGCCTTTGGCGCCGAGATTCTGGAAACCAGCGTGGCGCTCGGCGGCACCGTCACCGGCGAGCATGGCGTGGGCGTGGAGAAGCTCAACTCCATGTGCGTGCAGTTCTCACCGGCGGAGCTGACGCAGATGCATGGCGTGAAAGCCGCGTTTGACCCGGCCCAGTTGCTCAACCCCGGCAAGGCCGTGCCCACCCTGCACCGCTGCGCCGAGTATGGGCGCATGCATGTCAGCCGTGGGCTGCTGGCCCACCCCGAATTGCCGAGGTTTTGAACATGCACGCCCTGGCTCCAATTCAAGAACAGATTCGCGAGGCTGCCGCTCGAGGCACGCCGCTGCAAATCCGAGGCCATGGCAGCAAGGCCTTTTATGGCCAGACGCCCGTCGGTGAGCTGCTGGAGATGAGCGGCCTCTCCGGCATCAGCAGCTATGAGCCCAGCGAGCTGGTGGTGACGGTGAAGGCCGGCACCCCCATCGTGGACCTGGAGGCCGCGCTGGCGGAGCAAGGCCAGTACCTGGCCTTCGAGCCGCCGCGCTTTGGCGGCCACGGCACCGTGGGCGGCATGGTGGCCTGCGGCCTGAGTGGCCCGGCCCGCGCCAGCGCCGGCTCGCTGCGCGACCATTTGCTGGGCTTGAGCCTGCTGAATGGCCAGGCCGAAGTGCTGAACTTTGGCGGCACCGTCATCAAAAACGTGGCGGGCTATGACGTGGCCCGGCTGATGGCCGGCGCCATGGGCATTTTGGGCCCCATCGTGGAGGTCTCGCTGAAGGTGCTGCCCCGGCCCATGGCCCAAGCCACTTTGCGTTTCGAGCTGAGCCAGGCCCATGCCTTGAACCAACTCAATCGCTGGGGCGGCATGCCTTTGCCCATCCAGGCCAGCGCCTGCTGGGATGGCGCTTTGGTCTTGCGTCTGGCGGGTGCCGAGGCGGCCGTGCGTGCTGCCATCCAGACCTTGGGCGGAGATCTCATCCCCGAGGACTTGGCCCAGCCTTTTTGGCGTGGGCTGCGTGATCACAGCGACGAGTTCTTTCTTGGCGCCGAGCGCGCCGTGCAAGGCGGTGCGCAGCTTTGGCGGCTGTCGCTGCCGCAGACGGCGCCGGTGCTGAACCTGCATGGCGAGCAATTGGTGGAATGGGGCGGCGCCCAACGCTGGGTCACCACCGCCATGCCGGCGGCCCAGGTGCGTGAAGCGGCCGCCAGTCTGGGCGGCCATGCCACTTTGTTCCGCAGCCGCGACAAACACGCGGGCGTTTTTGCCCCTTTGTCTGCGCCGCTGATGCGCATCCACCAGCGCCTCAAAGCCTCATTCGATCCGCAATCCCTGTTCAACCCGGGCCGACTTTATGAGCAGCTCTGACCCTATCGCGCAAGCCTCCACCGAGCAACACATGCCGCGCTACTACGCCCAGCGCGCCAGCGAGTACGAGCGGGTGTTTGAGCGCCCGCATCGCCAGCCCAATATCGCCACGCTGCAAGCTTGGCTGCGCCAGCAGTTCGCCGGACGCCGGGTGCTGGAGGTGGCCACCGGCACCGGCTTTTGGCTGCCCGCCGCCACCGCCGAGGCCCTGAGTTGGCAGTGCACCGACATCAATCCCGAGGTGCTGGCCGAGGCCCGCGCCAAGCCCTTGGACTTTGAGCGGGTGAAGTTCCAACTGGCCGACGCCTACGCCCTGAATCTGGTGCCCGCCTCGACCCCCTCACCTTTTGACGCCGGCTTTGCCGGCCTGTGGTTCTCGCATGTGCCGGTGTCGCGGCAGGCCGCTTGGCTGCAGCAATTCCATGGCCAGCTGCAAGCGGGCTCCTGCGTGGTGCTGATGGACAACCGCTATGTGGAAGGCGACAGCACACCGATTGGCCGCGTCGACAGCGAAGGCAATGGCTACCAGCTGCGCCAACTCGCCGACGGCAGCCAGCATGAAGTGATGAAGAACTTCCCCAGCGAAGCGCGGATGCGCGAATTGCTGGGCGCGCAGGTGAGCGAGTTCGAGTGGACCGAGCTCGACTATTTTTGGACCCTCCGCTACCGGCTGCGCTGATGCAAACCGAGCTCGCTCCAGAATTCCAAGGCACGACCGATGGGGCGCAGGCCGAGGCCATCCTCAGCCGCTGCGTGCACTGCGGTTTTTGCACCGCCACCTGCCCCACCTACCAACTGCTGGGCGATGAGCTGGATGGGCCGCGTGGCCGCATCTATCTGATCAAACAGGTGTTGGAAGGCGCCGCACCCAGCCGCAGCACCCAGCTGCACCTGGACCGCTGCCTCAGCTGCCGCAACTGCGAAAGCACCTGCCCCTCGGGCGTGCAGTATGGGCAGTTGCTGGACATCGGCCGGGGCATTGTGGAAGCCAAGGTCGAGCGCCCGCTGGCCGAGCGCAGCCTGCGCTGGCTGCTCAAAGAGGGCCTGACCTCCCCCGCCTTCAAGCCCGCCATGAAGCTGGGGCAGGCGCTGCGCCCGCTGCTGCCCACCAAGCTCAAAGACAAGGTGCCCGCCGCCACGCCCGCGCACGCCCACGACTGGCCCACCCGCAGCCACCCACGCAAAGTGGGCCTGCTCTTGGGTTGTGTGCAACCCAGCATGGCGCCCAATATCAACAGCGCCACCGCCCGGGTGCTGGATGCCGCCGGCATTCAAACCCTGGTGGCCGATGGTGCGGGCTGCTGCGGCGCCATCCGCAGCCATATGAATGACCACGCCGGCGGGCTGGCCGATATGCGCCGCAATATCGACGCTTGGTGGCCGCTGGTCGAGGGCTTGACCGCAGCCGGCAAGATCGAAGCCTTGGTGATGAACGCCTCAGGTTGCGGCGTGACCGTGAAGGACTATGGCCGTCTGCTGGCGGGCGACCCCGATTACGCCGCCAAAGCCGAGCGCATCAGCGCCCTCACCCGCGACCTGAGCGAGTTGCTGCCCGACTTGGTGGCGCCACTCCAAGCCAAGCTGCAGGGCAAGCCGCGCGCCAAATTGGCCTACCACCCGCCCTGCACCTTGCAGCATGGGCAACAATTGCGCGGCGGCGTGGAGGCCGGCCTGCGCGAACTGGGCTTTGAGATTCATCTGGCCAGTTGCGACAGCCATTTGTGCTGCGGCTCGGCGGGCACTTACTCGGTTTTGCAGCCGCAGCTCTCGCAGCAATTGCGTGATCGCAAGCTGGCCGCCCTGGCGCCGGTGCATGCCGAGGCCATTGTCTCGGCCAATATCGGCTGCATCCAGCATCTGCAAAGTGGCACTGCCACCCCGGTGCGCCATTGGATTGAGCTGCTGGATGAGGCCTTGCGCCCCGCCTGAGGCGGCAGCGCCGAGGCGCGGCGGCTGAATGAGCAGCTGAAGACCAGATCCGTTCGCATAGCGCGCAAACAAGGGCAAACACCAAGACCACTTGGACTCCGCCTTCTGACAATAGCCCGCATAAACGATGGAGGGGAGGGTCGAGGTGACCCTCAAGCCAGCCAACTCGGCCCCGCCGAGTCAGCCAGCCAAGCAAAAGGCCGGATCGCTCTCACGAGCCATCCGGCCTTTTTTTATCGAGGCGATGGGAACGCGACCAAGCTCAAGGCTTGGGAATGCGAATCCGGCTGATCATCAAGGAGCCCGAGACGGCGAACAAAAGCACCAAGGGGTGCAGATAAAAGCCCGCCAGCTCGATCTTGCCGAACCACAGTTGATCGCCCAGCGCCCCTTGCGCGGCGGCGACCCACAGGGCCAGCACCAGCACCAGCGAGGTCGGGATCGGTGTGCCTTCGAAGTACTTGACCTTGTCGCCGCCTTCGCTGAGCGCTTCGGCAGTGACATTGAAACGCGCCAAGCGCGACACCCCACAGGCGACAAAAAACACCAGAATCACCCGGTCATACAAGCCCTGCATGCCACAGCCATAGGCGATGGCCGCGGGCGCCACACCGAAAGAGATGACGTCGGCCAGCGAGTCCAGCTCGCGCCCCATGATGGACGACTGCTGGCGCCAGCGCGCCACACTGCCGTCCAGCACGTCAAATACAAAGGCCAGCGGGATCAAGGCGCAGGCGTAGTAGATGTGCTTCACATCGCCGCTCTGCAAAAAGCTCATCACCGCGAACAAGGCCCCCATGCCGGCAAAGGCATTGGCCAGGGTGAACCAATCCGCGAGATGGAACTCGCGAATCATTGAAAAAGGTTTGGGTCGGGTCATGGGCAGAAGAATACCCGAGGGCGCACGAAGTCTCCCCCTCAAGCTCAGGCCTGAGGTTTTGCGCGCTCCGGGGCCATGCGCTTGAAAGCCTTGATGCTCAAGTGCTTGATCAGCATCAGCGGCGGCATCCGCAAGCCATGCGCACGCAAATACAACAGGGCCTGCGCCAAGCCGGTCCCCGGCAGCGCCGCGCTCGGATGCGGGGTGCGCAGACCCCGCCGCCACAGGCACTGCATCAAGGTCGAGAGCGGCTCCCGCGGCGCAAACTTCCGCCGCCACTCGGGCAAGGCCGCATCCAGGCCCACAGGGACAGGCGTTGCAAAAAATTCTTGGCAGGCCCACAAACCGTAATGCAGCGGGCGCTCGAGGTGCAAAAGTTCAGCGCGCCGCAACAGGGCCGGGCCGAAATCCGCTTGTGCGCCGAAGTGCCGCAACAACAGGTCCAGATCCGACAGGTCCCGCAAACCATGGCTCAGGTCATCGTTGTAGAACAGATGCGTCATGCTGTGCAGCACCATATCGGCCGGCGCCAGCACATGCAGCCGATCATGGCCCGCAACCGGGCGCGCATCGGCCAGCAGCAGCGCTGCATCAGGCGGCCGCCTCGTCGTCATCGGCAAGATGTTGTGGTGCACGTCAAGCACGGTCTGGCGCTGCACATGCTCCATGGGCGGCAGCTCGTGCATCCATTCCCGGTAGTAACGCTGGTCATAGGCATCATGGTGGCCGCCCATCCAGCCATGCAGCATCAACTGCCCCTCCACCACGGGCAAGGGCCCTCGCGGCACCAGGATGTCGGTGTCTGAAAACAAGCGCCCGCGCGCCGCCGGCAAACCGGCCATCACATAGGCTGCGCCTTTGAGCAAGACCACCGGAATGTTCAGCTCCCGCAAAGCCTGTTCGATCAATCCTGCCTCCCGCCGCACCTCACGGTGCTGCGCCTCGGACAAGGTCAACGCGGCTTGCAGATGCCGGCGCGGTGCCGGCGCCACGGCGTCCAATTCCCCCCGCGCTGAAAGCAAGTACGCCAGGCGTGCGAGCACATCGGCGCGCTGGGCTTGGCGGATCAGCAAATCCCAGCGCTCAAGCGACAGAGGCAGCAATTGCTCCGGATGGCGCAGCGCCCAACAGGCCAGATCATCGCCCTGGGACCAGGTTTCAGCGACGGGTTGCGGGTTCATGCAGGCTCCTGCTGACGCAGCCCCGGATGCAAGGCCAACTGCTCAAAGCAAGTTACCGCTTCATCCAAATTGCTGTAACTGAATTCAAAACAAGCGCTGTCCGACACCAGGGCCGAGAGGCGCTCAAAGCCAGCACGCTGTTGGACGTTGTAATTGAAGGCGTTGTCGATCAAACGCATCAAACAACGGCTTTTGGGCAGCGCTTGCAACTGGGTAGCGGCCCCAGCCTGGTAGCGAGGAAACACCACCCAACCGGGCCATGCCAGCTCGTCCGCACGCGCCAGCGCATCGGATGGCGCGGGGAAATGCCCCACCACGCCCTTGGCCGTGTCTTTCACGATCGACCCAAACTGAACCGCCTCACCGGCAAAACCACGGATCACCTCAATCGAAGCGTTCTTCAGGCTCACCGGCCGAGGCAAGGGCTGAATCGCACCGCTTTGCATATCGATCAGGGTCAGCTCGTCCGACAGCAAGCGCCAGCCTCGGAACACAAGCGCCGCGCACAACGTGCTCTTGCCGGACCCCGAAGGCGCGGGCAAGACCAAGGCCCGCCCATGCCGCTCAAGCACGGCCGCATGCAGAATCAAATACTGGTGACAAGCCCCCGAGACACACCAATTCATGCCCCATTCCAGCATGGGCAAGCCTTGATCACCGGGCAAGGGTGCAAAAGTGTCCTGCCCATCGATCAAGAAGGAAATCTGCGGTTTGAGCAGGGCGCGCAAACCGCCCACGGGCCTCACCTCGACGTGGAAGTCCGCGAAGGCGGCCTCTTCTTGCAAAGGGTACTGGGCATACAAATGGCGCAGACCCCGTGCCACCGCAGGCAAGCGCGAGCGGATACAAAAAACCAGCGGCCCCGTGCGCAAACGCAAGCCTGCACCACAGAGCTGCTCGCGCAATTGCGCATCACTCAAATCCGCCAGTCTCAGCATGCGTGTTCGGCGATCACGCCCAAAGACAGCAATTGATGAATCAAGGACTGCGCCTGAGCTTCGCGGATTTGCTGTTCTTGCTGCACCGCTTGCGGGCTGCTCGCTTCAACTTCCGGTAAGCCCTGGACAAGCGCCTGAATCAGAGCCTGCGCTTCCAAAGCCTGTCCAGCCTCAGCCAGGGACTCCAGCACCAACACACCGGCTTCGCTCAGAAGATGGGTTTCGAAGCGGCTCAAGACATAGACGACGCCTTCGTCTTCCTCGCCCCAATGCCGCCACTGCACGCCGGGCGCCAAGCCATAGCGCTTGCTCATCAAGCAAAAAGTCGCTCGAAACGGCGTGTCCCGAATGGGTTCAATCTCAGGCAGACATCAGGGTTTGCAGCCACACCAGCGTCTTGTCCTCATTCCAGTTGAGGGACGCCGCCGGGTACACGACCGCATTGGCAGGCTTGGTGCCGCCACGAATGGTGGACCAAATCGACTGCGCTTGGATGGCTGTCACCGGCCAACCGGCCACACCCTTGACGGAATTGGCATAGGCCGCCGCGCAGTAGCGCGAGAACTGGCTGGAGGCCCCAGAGTTCAAGACATTGCGCATCGTGGCCGAGGTGGACATGCCTGTCGCCGCGCTGCCAAACACCGAGATAAAAGTGGCGTCGCCCAGAGAGTTGGTGGTACCGGGCACCTTGGGCCAACTGGCGGAACCCAAACCAGCCCAATAGCTCGGGCCATTGCTGCTGCACGCCAAAGCCCCCGGGTGGCGGCTGTTGAACGTGGACACCGAAATGAAACCCGAGGGATTCACACACACATTGGCTGCATGCACCGGACGACTTGCCACCGACAGCACCACCGGCGCAGCCGCCAAGCCGCCCTTGAGCAAGCGACGGCGCGCCGCCTGACGCAGGGACGCGTCCGAACCAGCGGGGACAGCTGCCGCCTCGTTGGAGTTCAGATCTTGTTGATTCTGGCTAGTCATGACATCCGCCCTTACAGCATTATTGATGAGCCGCAACTCAGGAACATTCCAGGGACGGCACAGCGTGAGTTGGCCGGAGTATTCCACAGTTACCCTTCGGCCCGCATGCGCCAGCCCCCCCTTGAACAGGTGGAAACCGCCGCAAATCGGGATTTTTCCCGCGGCAGCGCCCGGCAATGGCAGCGACTCATGCCCCAGAACCCAGCGCGCTCACAGATTGTCGCCAGGATCAATGTCAGTTCAGGCCATGCTCGCTTGGGCTGAATGAGCCATAACAGGCCACAATCCAGGGGTCCAGGCCTTTTCCTCTGCTCCTTGCTCATGATCCAGCGCCGCCAACTGCTGATTGCCTCTGCGCTCCCGTTCGCCGGTGGCTTGGCGCCCGCTCCCCTGCGCGCTGCTGAGCCCGTCTCGGTCTTGTTGGAGCCAGTTCCGCCCTTTTCTTATGCAGACGCCGAAGGGCGCACGCGCGGCTATGCCGTTGAGTTGATGGAAGAACTGCTGCGCCGCAGCGGCCTGGACTATCAGATCGAGTTCAATTCCTGGGCCCGCATCTACCAAAGAGCGCTGACTCAACCACGCACATTGGTGGTCAGCATCGCGCGCTTGCCCGAACGTGAGGCCTTGTTCCACTGGTTCGGCCCCACTGCGGCAAGGCGGGTGTATCTGTACCGGCTCAAATCACGCCCCGAGATCACGGTGCCCAAGCTCGAAGCCGCCAAGGCCTACACCACCGCCGTGGTGCGCGAAGACGCTGCTGAACGCGAGTTGCTGGCGCGCGGCTTTGTCTTGGGTCAACACCTGGATCGCAGCCCCGACCATGCCGCCATGTTGCGCAAGCTGTTCATGCAGCGCAATGAGTTGATCGCCGCGAACAGCACCGTCGCTGCCGCCATGATGGAGCGATTTGGCTACGACTTCCAGCAAATCGAGCCGGTCTACAAGCTGTCGGAAGTCAGCCTCTATATGGGGCTGCGTCGACTGGACGGCAATCAAGCCCTGGCCGCTCAGTTGCAGCGCCACTGGGAGGCGATGCGCCGCGACGGCACAGTCAACACCATCGCCTCCCGCTACCCGCAGGTGCAGGTGGACTGAGCGAGCCCGTAAAGCACGAGCGCGCCCACAAAGGCCCGCGCCCTCAGTCCCTCAATCAAACCGCCCCGCCCTTGAAGGTGTCGCAAGCCTTCAGGTCGCCTGCCTCCAGGCCGCGTTTGAACCATCTCACCCGCTGCTCGCTGCTGCCGTGGGTGAAGCTCTCGGGCACCACCGTGCCGCGTGAACGGCGCTGCAAGGTGTCGTCCCCAATTTGCGCGGCGGCGTTCAAGCCTTCTTCGATATCGCCTTTGTCCAGCCAGCCCTTGCTCTGCTGTGAGCGATTCGCCCACACGCCAGCGTAGCAATCGGCCTGCAATTCCAGGCGCACGCTCAGCGCGTTGTACTCCCGCTCAGAAACACGCTGACGGGCCGCGTCCATTTTGGCCGTGGTGCCTTGCAGATTTTGCAAATGGTGGCCCACCTCATGGGCAATCACATAGGCCTGGGCGAAGTCGCCGGGCGCGCCGAGTTGCTTGCGCAAGGTTTCAAAGAACACCAAATCGATATACACCTTGCGGTCGGCCGGGCAGTAAAACGGCCCCATGGCCGACTCCCCCAGGCCGCATCCGGTGCTGCTGCGCCCCCCAAACAAAACCAAGGTCGGCGCCGGATAGCGCTGTTGGCTGGCCGCGAAATAGCTGCTCCAGACGTCTTCGGTGTCCGCCAGCACCACGCTGGCAAACTTCCCTTCCGCGTCTTGCGGCTTGGCATGGGGCTGCGCATGCTGCGCCGCAGGAGCGGGCACCCCGGCGCCACCGCCGCCACTCAAGAGCCCCAACACCGTGATGGGATTGATGCCCAAGGCCCAGGACGCCAACAAGGCAATCACAATACCGCCCAGGCTCAGCCCGCGCCCGCCGCCGATTCGCAGGCCACCACCGCCGCCACCGCCGGGCTCACCGCGTCGATCTTCAACGTTATCGCTCTGCCTTTGGTCTTCCCATTTCATGATCAGCTCCCCTGCTGGATGTCATCCACGCATGGTATCGGCTTCACCAACAGGCTTCCCCTCAAGCCAGCGAATCCAGCAAAATCGCAGCATGCCCTGGAGTCCTTCTTATGCCTGAAGCCGAATTACCGCTCACGCAGGGCATGGCCGAGATCATGCTGCGCCTGCATGAAGACAGCCCCCTGCTGGTGGCGCTGTTTGACGCGCAAGACCGCCTGCGCCACGCCAACCCGGCCTGGCGCCAAGCCTATTTCATCGCCCCAGGTGCGCAGCCAAGCTGGGCCGACATCATGCGCGACAACCATGCCCAGCGGCATGGGGCTGTGATTGAAACCGACGATATCGAGGCCTGGATCGCCAGCATCAGCGCGCGCCGAGGCAAGCAAGCGTTTCGCGCCTTCGAGGCCGACCTCTGCGACGGCCGCTGGATTTGGATGACCGAGACCGCGCAAGCGCAAGGCTGGATGCTGTGCATTGGCAGTGAAATCACCGGCCTGCGCCAAGACAGCCGTGCCCTGCGCATGGCCCACACCAAGGCCTTGGCCGCCGCGCAGACCGACGCCCTCACCGGCCTGAGCAATCGCGCCCATGGCCTGCAATTGCTGCAAGCCGCGCTGGAACAAAGCGAGCTTTGGCCGATCTGCATTGCCGCCCTGGACCTTGATCATTTCAAGCAAATCAATGACCAACTCGGCCATGCTGCGGGCGACCGGGTGATCCGCGACTTTGCCAGCCACATGCAAGCGGGCAGCCGACGCGAAGATGGCTGCGCCCGCATCGGCGGCGAAGAGTTTTTGCTGATCTTGCCGGCGGCCGCGCTGCCGCAGGCGCAAGCCATCGTCGAGCGCCTGCTGAACCGCGTGCGCCAATCACGCCCTTTGCCAGATCACCCCGAGCGCGGCTACACCTGCTCCATTGGCGTGGCCCAGGCAATTTGGAATGAGGGCGCCGAGGCGCTGCTGGCGCGAGCGGACCGGGCGCTTTACCAAGCCAAGGCCGAGGGCCGCAACCGCATCACAAGCGCCGCTTAGAAAGCGTAGCCCAAGACCGCCACAAAGTGGCAGGCGCTGCCGGCCAGCACAAAGAGGTGCCACACGAAATGGGCATAACGCACCCGGTGGTCCAGCAAGAACACCACCGCGCCCAAGGTGTAAGCCAAGCCCCCAGCCAGCAGCCAGGCCAAACCGGCCGTGGCCATGCGCGCGAGCAAAGGACCCAGCGCCAGGATGACCATCCACCCCATGGCCACATAAAGCCCAGTCGACCACAAAGGGTGGCGCAGACGGTTCAAGAGCTTGGCCGTCACGCCGATGATGGCGCTGCTCCAGACCAAGCCGAACAAGAGCCAGCCCCAGCCCCCATGCAAAACACCCAAGGCGAAGGGGGTGTAGCTGCCTGCAATGAACAGATAGATGGCCGCATGGTCGAGGCGATTCAAAAAGACCTTGGCCCGCCCCTCGGGCAGGGCGTGATACAGGGTCGACACCAAATAGAGCACGATCATGGTGGCCGAAAACACCGAGGCCGCCACGACATTGCGCACCTGCCCCTGCTGAGCCGCCGCATAGGTCAAAATCGGCAAGGAAGCCACCGCCAACAAAAACCCCAGCCCATGGCTGATGGCATTGGCGATTTCTTCTCCAAGCGTTTGATCCCTTGCACTCATGCGGCGCATTGTGCCCTGCGCACATGACGAGACGTCGGCATCCCGTGGTGCTCTTGTCAGCCCTTGCAGCCCTTTTTCGATGAAACATCCTCATCTGATCGAGCCCTTTCGCCCACCTCAGCCCATTCAGCCGGGCCTGAACCGGCGTCAACTGCTGTGCGCGCTGGCGGCGACAAGCTGGGCCGCCAGCCCAAGCTGCGGCGCCGCCCTGCCCCAGGAGGAGAGCAGCAAGCCTGAAGCCCTCAAGCTCACCGTGCTCTTGGAGGAACTGCCGCCCTATTCCTTTCGCGACCCCGAAGACCGGCCGCGCGGCTATGCCTTCGAGCTCGCACAAAGCCTGCTGGCCCATGCCCGCATCGAGGCAGCGTATGAGTTTGCCTCTTGGCCCCGCATCATGCAGCGGGCCCGCAAAGAGCCATTGATCCTGGTGCCGGCCATGGTCCGATTGCCGGAACGCGAGTTCCAGTTTTTTTGGCCGGCGCAGATTGCGGTGCGGCGCGGCGCGCTGTACCGGCTCAAGTCCCGCCCCGAGATCCAAGTGCGCAAGCTCGACGATGTGCGCGCTTACCGCATCGGCGTGGTCAAGGACGATGTTTCTGAGCGGGAGTTGTTGAGTCTGGCCCCGCAACTGGCCCCGAACCTGGACCGCAGCGCCGACCATGCCAGCCAGCTGCGGCGGTTTTTTGCGGAGCGCACCGAACTCTTGGCCCTGAACCAAACGCTGGCGACGAGCTCACTCAGCCAGCAGGGCTATGACCCCGGCCTGATCGAGCCGGTGCTGCGCTTCTCGGACTCGCGCCCCTTCATGGCCCTGAGCTTGGCCAGCGGCGAAGCCTTGCATCTGCGCTTGCAGAAAGCCTGGGCCGAAATGCGCCAAGACGGCAGCCTGGCCCTGATTCTGAAGCGCTACCCCATGATCAGCCTGGACTGAGGCGCCGCAGCGGAGCCGCAGCGCAATGGCGCCGCGCAGGCTCAGGGCTTGGGCGCGGCGGCCAGCGGCCAAGGCAGCGGCTTGCCCTGGGCTTGCGCCGGCGCCTTCACATGCAGGAGCTGCGCCAGCGAAGGCGCAATGTCCACCACCTCCACCGGCTGCGTCACCTCGCCACGGCCCACCCATTGCGGGCCCCAGGCCAAGATGGGCACGTGGGTGTCGTAGGCATGCGGCGTGCCATGCGAGCTGCCGCCCGGGCGTGAGCTGAACAACCAGTTCGGCTTGATGACGAACTGCACCGGCGCCGACACCTCCGGATGCCAGGCCTGACGCATGGCCTTCAAGTAGGGCGTGCGCTCGTCCTGGCTGAGCAATTGATCCGGCGTGAAGACGGCCAGCACCCCGTTCACCTGCAGCATCAAACGCTTGGCTTCGGCGTACAGCTCGGCCGGCTGCACCGCGCGGGCCGCCATCAGCTTGTGGTCAAACAAGACACCGGCCGCCGAAAAGCCCACCACCCAGCGGCCTTCGCCGAACTTTTTCACCAAGCCTTCGTTGACCGTGGCCTGCAGCAGCGCGGGGTTCAGCAGCTCAGCATCGCGCCCCTGGGTCTTGGCCCAGGCCGGGGTGTCGGCGAAGCCGTGGTCAGCGGTCAGCACGGCCACATAGTTGCCCGCACCGACCTTCTCATCCAGGTATTTGAAGAAGCCCTGCAAATAACGGTCCAGATGCAGGAAATGGTCGTGCGAGAGGCGCGACTCCGGGCCAAACGCATGGTTGACGTAATCGTGGCTGGACAGGCTGACCGAGAGGATGTCGGTCTTGGCATCAGCGCCCAGCTGCTCGCCTTCGATGGCGGCGCGGGCAAAGGCCAGGGTCAGCTCATCCCCAAAAGGCGAGGGCAAGATATTGCCGTAAAAGCGCGGGCCGGGGCCGTCCATCTTGTCGCCCAAGACCGCCGGCAGCTTGTTGCCATTGCCCGCATTGCTCTGCCAAGGCTGGCCGTCCGGCACCGAGCGCGCATAGGCGGCCTCCGGCAGCAGCGACGCCCAGGTCTTGCCAAAGAAAGCATCGGCGGGCTTGGCCGCATTGAAGGCCTTCACCCATTGCGGATGGCTGGCCATGTAGTAAGTGCTGGAGGCAAACTGGCCGTCCTCGCTCATGAACATATAAGCCGTGCCCTTGTGGCCGGCCGGCAGAATCGCGCCGCGGTCCTTGCCCGAGATGCCAATCACCTTGGACTCGGGCTGCACCGTGCGCAAAACATCGCCCACGGTTTCCGCTCGCAAATTGCGCGGGCTGGTGCCGGCCAGCGGGTCGGTCTTGTGCTCGAGGTATTGGTAGGCGGTGTCGCCGGTGTTGTAGACCTGCTCGAAGCTCTTGGCGTCGCGCCACTCATTGCTGATGATGCCGCTGCGGTTCGGATAGGCGCCGGTCAGCATGGTGGCGTGGCCGGCGGCGGTCACCGTGTGGCCATGGCCGTAATGGGCATTGGCAAACCAGGCGCCGCGCTCCAAAAAGCGCTTGAAGCCATCCGGCTGCAGCTGGTCGCGGTAGCTCAAGACCTGGCGCATCGGCAGGCCGTCCACCACCAGGAAGACGATCAATTTGGGCGCCGCCGCAGGGCTGCTTGCAGCAGGTGCCGCCACGCTGCGCTCCGAGCCGGCCTGGGGCGCGGTTCCGCAGGCGGTCAAGACCGCCAGGCTCAGGGTCAGGAGTGCAAATTGAGGCAGGAGCTTCTTCATGATGGGCTTCGAGTCAAACGAGCCCCAGAGCTTAGTCGATTCCCACCCGAGGCCAGCCGAGGCGGCGCCCCGAGCTCCTCTCCTCCGCTTGAATTCAAGAAGCGGAGATGCCGCGCGGCGCCAGGCTGCTCAGGTTCAGGGGCCCCGTCAACGTCCCTGTCGCGGGCATGCGCAGCTCCAGGCTGCGCCGGCTGTCCACCTGCGGCCAGCGCGCGGCCACCCCGTGCGCCTTGAGCGCGGCTTCAGCGGCCTCGCACATTTCAGCCGCGGTCATGCGCGGGCTTTCGCATTTGGCCGAGCCCATGCTGAGCACCGCGTGCAGGCTGAGCGTTTCCAGCTCATAGTGACCGGAAAGCGCTTTGTTCAAACGGGTTTGGATCGCGGCCACATTGGCGCGCTCCACGTTTTGCAAGACCACGGCCAAGCCCTGCTTGCCCACGCGCAAAGCCACGTCGGCGGCCCGCACCCGGCTGCGCAAGCGCCCACCCATGATCTCCACCACCCGCTCGGTCAGGCCCTGCATCCGAGCCTGCGTCTGTTCGTCATGCAGCTGCTGCAAGCTTTGGGGGGCGCGCACCGCCACCTCGATCAGCATGAGCGCGGGCCGCGTGCCCACCCGACGCGCAGCGCTCAACTCGCGGCTCAAGACCTGGCTCAGCCCCGCCATATCGGCCACCCGCCCCAGCTGCGCCAAGGCAGCGCGCGGCCCCGGCCCATAGATGCTGGGCGCCGCGGCCTTGGCCGCAAGCGGCGTGGCTGCAGCAAACTGTGGGACAGCAGAAGAGGGCTTGATGCTGTTGTCGTTCGACATGGCTGGTGACGCTACACACGAAAAGGGGTCAGGCTTGGCCTGGCCCTGATGAATAAGTTGAGGTCACAACGTCTCGACAATCGCCCCGGACCGCTGGTCCAGGCCTCCCCGCTCTTGACGCACCGTCATGCCCTCATTGGGTAAAACGTAAACGCCGCGACAAACCCGACATCGATTTCAAAAAAATTTTCAGCTTCGTCATGAGACGCCCGCAGACCTGCCGCTAGAGTGCAGGTCTGCGCCAGATTTCCGGACTTTTTCTGCCCCCCCCCCGCCTTGTCGAACCGCCCCCAAAATCCCAACCGCGACATCACCCAGCTGCTGCGCGCCGCCGGCGCCGGCGATGGCTTGGCCGCCGAAAAAGTCGCCTCCCTGCTGTATGAAGACCTGCAGCGTCTGGCCCGCAGCCGCATGCGCCAAAGCGGCCACCTGACCCTGCTCGACCCCACCGGCCTGGTGCACGAGTCCTGGCTGCAGCTGCTGAAAGCCGGCGACCTGAGCTTTTCAGA
Source organism: uncultured Burkholderiales bacterium (assembly GCA_945952065.1). Lineage (GTDB taxonomy): Bacteria > Pseudomonadota > Gammaproteobacteria > Burkholderiales > Burkholderiaceae_C > Paucibacter_A. Next base: position 57,225 of record CAMFGY010000020.1, read on the forward strand.
CCGCGGCCAGTTCCTGGCCTACGCCGCCCGGGTGATGCACAACATCGTCATCGACCTGGTGCGCGCCCGCGCCGCCCAGCGCCGTGGCGGCGAGTTCGAGCACCTGACCCTGAACACCGCCGTGGCCGAGCTGGCGCCGCAGGGCGACGACGAAATCCTTCGCGTGCACGAGGCGCTGGAAGAGCTCGCTGCCCTGGAGCCGCGCCTGGCCCAGGTGGTGGAGATGCGCTACTTCGCCGGCCTGCTGGAGTCCGAAATTGCCGAAACCTTGGGTGTGACCGAGCGCACCGTGCAGCGCGACTGGCAAAAAGCCCGCCTCTTTCTGTCCATGGCCTTGAAGACATGAGCCTCCACCCATGAACGGCGAGCGCCGCGACATCGACAAAGCCCGCTGGCCCCTGCTCAGCCCCCTGCTGGACGAACTGCTGGACCTGCCCGCCGAGCAGCGCGGCGCCCGCCTGCGCGAGCTGCAGGCGCAAAGCCCCGAGGGCCCGGCCCTGGCGGCCGATCTGCAAGAACTGCTGCGCCGCCAAGACGCACTGGAAGCCGCCGACTACCTCGCCACCCCGGCCTTGCAACAAATGGAGCCGCACGCCGCGGCTGCAGCTCCCAGCAACAGCCCCGGTCAGCAAGTCGGCAACTACACACTGGAGCGCGAAATCGGCCAGGGCGGCATGGGCACCGTCTGGCTGGCGCGCCGCACCGACGGGCGCTTTGAGGGCCAGGTCGCCATCAAGTTTCTCAACGCCGGCCTCTTGGGCCATGGCGACGCCGGCCGCTTCACCCGCGAAGGCCAGATCCTGGGCAAGCTGGCCCATCCGCATATCGCACGCCTGCTTGACGCCGGCGTCAACACCGCGCAGGGCCCGGCCCAGCCCTACCTGGTGCTGGAATATGTGGACGGCCAACCGCTGGACCGCTATTGCGAAGCGCAAGGGCTGGACGTGCGCGCCCGCGTGACGCTTTTCCTTGACGTGCTGGCCGCCGTGGCCCATGCGCACACCCGGCTGATCCTGCACCGTGACCTCAAGCCCTCCAACATCCTGGTCACCGCCGCTGGCGAAGTGAAGTTGCTGGACTTTGGCATTGCCAAGCTGCTGCGCGAAGACAGCGACACGGCAGGCACCGGCGCCAGCGCCTCCACCGAACTGACCCGCCAGGCCGGCCGTGCCTTCACGCCACGCTATGCCGCACCGGAGCAGGTCGAAGGCAGCGAAGTCAGCACCGCCACCGATGTCTACGCCCTTGGCGTGCTGCTGTACCTGCTGCTCAGCGGTGGCCAGCACCCGACCCAGCGCAAAGACGAGGAACGCACCACCCCGCTGGAGCGCCTGCGCACGGTCGTCGAGGTGGCGCCGCCCAAGCTGTCCGACTGCGCCCGCAGCACCGCCAAGGGCAAAGAAGCCCGCGCCCGCGCCAAAGAGCTGCGCGGTGACCTCGACACCATCCTCGCCAAAACCCTCAAAAAAGCCCCCGCCGAGCGCTACGCCAACGCCGCCGAACTGGCCGAAGACCTGCGCCACTGGCTGAACCATGAGCCGATCAGCGCACGGCCCGACAGCGCCGCCTACATCCTGGCCAAGTTTGTGCGGCGGCACCGTCTCGCCGTGGTGGCCGGCAGCCTGGGTCTGCTGACTTTGAGCGTCAGCATCGGCGTGGCACTGCGCCAGGGCCAGGAGGCGCAAGCGCAACGCGCCCAGGCCGAGGGCCTGATCGAGTTCATGCTCGGCGATCTGCGCAAAAAGCTGGAGCCGGTGGGCCGGCTGGATGTGCTGGATGCCGTGGGCGAAAAGGCGCTGAGCTATTACGCCGCCCAGCAAACCGGCCGCCTGGACGCTACCGCGCTGGGCCAGCGCGCCCGAGCGTTGCACCTGATGGGCCAGATTGCCCAGCAGCGCGGCCGGCTCGATGAAGCCAGCCGCATGTATGACGCAGCCGCCGGCAGCACCGCCGAACTGCTGCAGCGCGCGCCCAAAGACGGCCAGCGCATATATGACCATGCGCAAAGCGTGTTCTGGGTCGGCGATGCCGCCAGGCGGCAGGGCCAGGCGGACGAGGCAGAAAAACAATTCAAGCGCTACCTCGAATTGGCCGAGCAGCTGGGGCCGCTGGCGGCGGGCAAGCCTGATTGGCAGGCCGAGCGGGCGCATGCGAGGGTCAACCTGGGTGTCTTGCAGTTGCAAGCCGGTCAGGCTCAGGCGGCATTGCAGAGCTTCCAAGAGGCTTTACTTGTCTATGAGGACCTGGCCCAGACGCAAACCGATTTGCGGGGGAATCAGATTTCGACACTGGGCTGGATCTCCCGGGCGCATCAATACCTGGGAAGCTACGCCGAAGCCCTTGCGGCCGACCAGAACAAGCTGGCGGTGCTGAGCGGCATTCCCAACCTCGATCAGGACCTCTCATTGCTGGATCTCGAGGCCAACGCTCATCATGACGTCAGCCGCTCGCTGTTCTTCATGGGGAACAACGAAGCTGCCCAGCAGGAATCCGAGAAGGCGGTCGCGCAACTCGAACTGCTGACTGCGGCGGACACGAGCAATCTTGACGCCTTGGAACGACTCTGTTCCTTGCGCCTAGGCTTGGCCGAGATCCGCCTGGCCCGTGGTGGGCAAGACCTGGCCCCCTTGCTGAACCAGCTCAAGACCGATATTGCGCTCTTGCTGGCCACCGACGCCAAGCAGATGAAGTGGCAGGGCAGTTTGCGAGGTCGCCTGCTGTGGCTGCGAGCACAGATCGAACGCAGCGAAGCACAAGTCCGCGCGCTGAGCGCCGAGATGACCAGCTACTTGGCCGATATGCAAGCACGCATCCAAGCCGGCACGCGCGTCAACAAAGACCAGCGCCTGATACTGGCCCGAGTCGAGCTGAGCTTGGGCGAGCTTTTGGCCAGCAGCGAATTCACCCAAGCCCAGCTGCATTGGCAAGCGGCCGTCGAACGCTTGCGTGCAGATGTCACAAAATCAGATGCGCCGGCGCTGGCCGTGACCGCATTGGCCCATTTCCGCTTGAATGAGATTGAAGAAGCGCGCCGCTTGGCCGAAAAGCTGGAGGCCTCCAGCTATCGGCATCCGGACTACCGCAAGCTCCGAGCGCTGCTGCAGAAGGCGCCAATTTCTTCAACTCAGCCAACAGGGAAGCCATGACAACACCGATCGACAAACCGGTTTTTACTTTCACCGTCAACGTCAGCGACGCCACCGACCCGCCCACGGTCACCACCGTCCCCGCCGCAATCACCGTTGGCACCAGCAACGGCCTGATCGAGTTTGATCTGGCCACACCGGGCTACAGCTTCGACCCCGCGACCCCCATCGTCTTCAACGAGCCCACAACCGACTTCCCCGACCTGTGGGCCGTCAGCGCGACCCAGGTCTTTATGCGCGACCGCTGCACCAAGGCGGCCACGCTGAACTTCAATATCAATGTCGTAGAAGACAGCAGTGGCCGTTGCCTGAGCCACGACCCGCAAATCAAAAACGATCCGGAGTGATTTCGGTCCGCTGAGCTGCCTTGCCGGGCTGCGATACTGCGCGCGCCGAACATGCGCAAGCCGTGTGATTTTCTTTTGCTTCGCGTTATGAGTTCGGTCATCAAAAGCAAGCAAACAAATAAGCAAAACCACAAGCTCACAGACTGGCAGCAGACCGCATGAAACACCGAGCCCTCCTCCGCCCAGCCGCGCTGGCCCTCAGCACTGTTTTGTTGAGCGCCGCGCCCGGCTGGGCCAGCGCCGCCGAGCTGTACAACAACGGCCCGGTGGTGGACGCCAACGGCTTGTCGATCAAGCCGAACAACGCCTTCACCCTGAGCTTTGGGGTGCAAACCAGCTCCAAGAATGCCGTGGCCGATGACTTCACGGTCAGCGACGCCGGCTGGCTGATCCGCAGCATTGACTTCTTTGCGCTACAAAACAATGCAACAGCCTTCACGCTGAAGGAAGTCAGCTGGAGCATCCTGGCCAATGACGCCAACAATGGCCCGGTCGTGGCCAGCGGCATCACCCCGCTGAGCGACGGCGGCCTGCTCGGCTACCGCGTGACGCCGACCACGTTGACCAGCAAGGCGCGCCCGATCTACCGCGCCAGCGCCGACATTCCCGACCTCAGCCTGAGCGCCGGCCACTACTGGCTGCGCTGGAGCATGAGCGGCTCGCTCAGCTCCGGCCCCTGGCAACCGCCCACCGCCGATGCCCGCGAAGGCAATGCCCAGCAATCCATCGCCGGCAGCGCCTTCGGCACCATTCAAGACCAAAGCAGCCTGCTCAGCGTGGAGTTCCCCTTCGCGCTGCAAGGCACGGTGGTCGAAACGGCGGCCATCCCCGAGCCCAGCAGCGCCGCACTCGCCCTGCTCGGCGGCCTAGGCTTGGCCTGGCGCCTGCGCCGCAAGGCTCAAGCGGCTTGAGCCTTTGGGCTAAGAAAGCGCGCTGTCTTGGCGCGCTGAATTAACTTAACGCGCCGACTTGGCGCGCCGACGTGCCAGCCCCATCAAGGCTGCGCCGCCCAGGCTCAACAAAGCCCAGCTGCTCGGCTCCGGCACGGCGCTGCTGATGCTCAGCGTCACCGTGTCGCCCGCCTTCAGGCCCAGGCTGCCGATTTGCCAGTCGCTCTGCCCGGCGTGGGCAAAGGGGGCGCCCAGATCAATGCCAAAGCCTTCGGCCGGGCTCAGCTGATAACGCTGAACCACAGCGTCACCGCTTTGCGCCGCCACGCTGGCAAAAGCCGGCGACAGGCTGCCCACCCAGGCGAACTCGGCGCCGCCGCTGAGGCGCACTTCCAGGTTCTGCAGCTCATAGCCTTGCAGCGCGCTGATCACCGCGTTGAAGCCAAAGGCCTGGCCTTCGTCGGCGGCGTCCAGCTTCAGGTCAAAGCGCACTGTGGCGCCGCGCACAAAGCCGATGTCGGCGCTGAGCAGGCTGCCGCCCAAGCTGTCGGTGGTGATTTGGGCCGAGGCGCTTTGGCCTTCGGTCTCGATGTGGCTGACGGTCAGGGCCTGGGCCGAGCCGGCCGCCAGCAGGGCCAGGGCGGCCCCTGTGAGTGAAGTGAAGTTCATGGAAACTTGTCCTTGATGCAAATGCTGCGGGTGGCCGGGCTTCTTAGACCGGGCTCAAGGTCTTGCTGTAGACCTCGTTGCCGTCGATGTCCTTGAAGGCCACGCGGAACTGGCGGCTGCTGGCGTCGATGTTCACTTCGCCAAAGAATTGCAAACCGGCATAGGGCGAGAGATTGGCCTGGCCGGCGGGCGGGGCCTTGAAGAAGTCCACGCGCGGGCCGAAGGTGGCGTCCAGGCTGTTGGGGCCAAAGCTGCCGGCATTGAGCGGGCCGGCGACGAATTCCCAGAAGCTGTCGAAGTCTTGGAACTGGGCCTTGGCGGGCTCGTACTGATGGGCGGCGCAGTAGTGCACATCGGCGGTCAGCCAGACCACGTTCTTGATGCCGGCTTGCTTGATGCCGCGCAGCAGGCCCGCGATTTCCAGCTCGCGGCCCTTGGCCGGGCCGTTGTCGCCGTTGGCGATGGCTTCCCATTTGTTCTTGCCATTCGCATCCTTGCCGTCACCGACGTTCAGGCCGATGGGCATGTCGGCGGCGATCACCTTCCAGGTGGCGCGCGAGCGGCGCAGCGCGGCCTTCAGCCATTCGACCTGTTCGCTGCCCATGAAAGCGGTCAGATTGCTCTCGGTCAGTTGCAAGTTGTCGCTGTTGGGGCCGCGGTAGCTGCGCATATCGACGACGAACACGTCCAGCAGCGGGCCGTAGGGGATGTGGCGGTAGACGCGCTCGCTTTCTTCGGCGGTGAAGGGGCGGAAGGGCGCGTATTCCTGGAAGGCGCGCGAGCCGCGAGCGATCAGCAGCGGCACGTCCTTGACGGTGTAGCGCGCGTCGTTCATCAGGTCTTTGGAGGCCGACCAGTTGTTCACCACCTCGTGGTCGTCCCACTGCCAGATTTGCGGCACTTCCGCATTGAAGCGGCGCACGTTTTCGTCCAGCAGGTTGTACTTGAAGCGGCCGCGGTACTCGGCCAGGGTTTCGGCGACCTTGGACACTTCGGGCGTGACGATATTGGTCCAGGTGCGGCCGCCCTCGGCGGTGACGGTTTCGCTGATCGGGCCGTCGGCGTAGATGGTGTCGCCGGAGTGGATGAAAAAGTCCGGCTGCACACGGCGCATGGACTCATAAATCTTCATGCCGCCGAAGCTGGTGTTGATGCCCCAGCCCTGGCCGGCGGTGTCGCCGCCCCAGACAAAACGCACATCGCGCTTGAGCGCGGGCGTGCGGAACTGGCCCAGCACCGGCTCGCTGGTGGCGCGGCTGTTGCTGAGGCTTTCGAACCAGGTGCGCACATAGACGGTGCGGTCCGCGGGCAGGCCGGTGAGATCCAGGCGGGCGGTGAAGTCGGTGTTGTCCAGCGCATGCGGGCCGACACGCTTGATGGAGTTGCTGAACTGGGGGTTCAGCGCGTATTCCACATGCAGGCGGGCCGGGCGGTCGGCGCGGCTCCAGAGCATGGTGCTGCCCAGGGTCATGTCGCCGAACTGGATGCCTTGCTCCATCAGCGGGCGCTCGTTGTCAGAGGCCACGATGGCCGGCGCTTGGCCAGCCGCCCAAGCACGGCCCAGGCCCACGGTGGCGGGCAGCGCCAGGCCACTGCCGAGGGCCAGGCCTGACTTCAACAGCAGGCGGCGGCTGTCGGGGGAAGATTTCTTGTTGCTGTCGCTCATGGGATAAGGCTCCTGGCTCAAATGGCGGGGGGTGAACAGATGGAGCGGGAGCTTAGGCAGTACAAATGATGGGGGAATGACCGGCTTGGCGGCAGCCATGAGCCGAATGGAGCGCCCAAGGCCTCTCCGCCTCGGTTACGCTTGGCGCCCATGAACAGCGCACCCGGCACACCCCAGCCCTCCCCACGCGAAGAATTTGGCCGGCCCCTCCAAGGCTGGCGCCTGAAGGCCTACACCATCATTTTTGAAGCCGACACGCGCGCCGGACGTAACTTCGATCTTGCGCTGATGGTGGCGGTGTTGCTGAGCCTGGTCTTGGTGATGCTGGAAAGCGTGGCCAGCTTCCGCGAAGCGCACAAAGCCTGGCTGAGCTGGGCCGAAATCGCCTTCACCGCGCTCTTCACCGTGGAGTACCTGCTGCGCCTGGCCTGTGTGCGCCACCCTTGGCGCTATGCCAGCAGCTTTTTTGGCGTGGTGGACTTGCTGGCCGTGCTGCCCATCTACCTGGCCTTCTTCTTCCCCGAGCTCTATGTGCTGGTGGATGTGCGGGTGCTGCGCCTGCTGAGAGTCTTCCGCATCTTGAAGCTGCAAGGCTATATCCAGGCCTATATCAGCCTGGGCCGTGCTTTGAAGGCCAGCGCCAAGAAGATTCTGGTGTTTTTGTCGGCGGTGCTGATGATTGTGCTCATCATGGGCACCATCATGTATGTGGTGGAGGGGCCGGAGCATGGCTTCACCAGCATCCCGGTCAGCGTGTATTGGGCCATCACCACGGTCACCACCGTGGGCTTTGGTGACATCACCCCCAAGACGGACCTGGGCCGAGCCATCGCTTCCATGATGATGCTGCTGGGCTGGGGCGTGCTGGCCGTGCCCACCGGCATCATGACGGCCGAGATGGCCGCGCAACGCCTGGGCGATGAGCAGCGCCCCACCACCCGCACCTGCCATGCCTGCTTGCGTGAGGGCCTGCAAGCCGACTCGAACTATTGCCGCCATTGCGGCGCGCCGCTGCCGGAGTATCAGCGGGACTGAATCAAAGGGACTGACCCGATGCGCAGGCCAAGGGCCGGCCACTAGACTGCGCCCATGTCTGCCTCCCGCTCCCTGACCCGCAGTTTCCGTGACGGCCCGCGCGCCCTGCTCTGGCTGGCCCTGGTCTTGACCCTCGGCCTAGCGGCTTACCTTGTCGTCAAGCATTTCAGCCCGGCGCCGCCCAAGTCCATCGTCATGATGACGGGCAGCCCCGACGGGGCCTACCACCAGTTCGGACTCAAGTACCAAGCCTTGTTGCAGCTCAACGGCATCACGCTGACGCTGCAGCCCAGCAGCGGCTCGGTGGAAAACCTGGCGCAGCTCAATGCCGGCCGGGCCGATGTGGGCTTTGTGCAAGGCGGCCTGGGGCCCATGGCCATCGCCGCGCACAGCCAGATGCCCGACTTTGAAGCGCTGGAAGACGAGGAGCAACCCAAGACCCCGCTGCGCTCGCTGGCGACAGTGGCGCATGAGCCGGTGTGGATCTTCTCGCGCGAGCTGAAGCTTTCTGACGGCTTGGGCCCGCTGAAGGGCCGGCGCGTGGCCGTGGGCGTGGCCGGCAGCGGCAATCAAAAAGTGGCGCTGGAATTGCTGAGCAGCTATGGCGTGACCGACAGCCAGCACCGCCCCTTGGACGGCACGGTGCTGGTGGCCGAGGGCGGCATGGCGGCGGTGGACGCTTTGCTGGCCGAGCAGGTGGACGCGCTGATTCTGGTGGCCTCGGTGCAGTCCCCCGTGGTGCAAAAGCTCTTGGCCTCAGACGGCTTGCGCCTGGCCTCGCTGCACCAGGCCGAGGGCTTGGCGCGGCGCCTGCCTTACTTTGAAACCGTGGTGCTCAAGCGTGGCTCGGTCAGCCCCCTGCTGGACCGCCCCAACAAAGACATCACCCTTTTGGCCACCACCACCAATTTGGTGATGCATGAAGACCTGCACCCAGCGCTGGCCTATTTGCTGCTGGAGGCGGCGCGCCAGACTCATCGCACGCCCAGCCTCTTGGCCCGGCCGGGCGAGTTCCCCAACCCGCAGGGCACCGATTTCCCGCTGGCCGAGGAATCTGCCCGTTACTTCAAAAACGGCCGGCCTTTTTTGCAGACCTATTTGCCGTTTTGGCTGGCCAATTTGGTGCAGCGCCTGGTCTTGATGGCGCTGCCGGTGCTGGCCCTGCTGCTGCCGCTGATTCGCCTGCTGCCCTGGTTGCGCAGCTGGCGGCAGAGCCGGCGCATTTACCGCCATTACGGCGAGCTGAAGTTTCTAGAGCAAGACTTGCTGAACCAGCAGCTCAGCCCCGAGGAGCGGGCCCAGGCGCGCACCAAGCTGGACCGGATCGAGGCCGATGTGTTGAACACGCGCTTCCCGATTGACTTCACCGACCGGGTCTACACCTTGCGCCAGCATGTGGAGCTGGTGCGGCGCAAGTTGGCCGGCCCCGGCCCGAACGAAACCAACGCTGGGCCTTAGCGCAGCGTGTTTTTGTAGACCTTGCCGTCCTTCATGATGACGAGGAAGTTCTTGTCGGCATCGGCCACCAAGCGGATGTTGGCGATGGGGTCACCGTCCACCAAGATCAGGTCGGCCAAAGCGCCGGGCTGCACCACGCCCAACTTGCCGGGGTAAGGGTTGCGCGGGCCACTGAGCGCCAACAACTCGGCATTGCCACTGGTGGCCATCTTCAAAACCTCAACCGGGCTGTACCAGCGCACCATATCGGCCAATTGCTGGCCTTGGGTTGCGGCCACCTTGGCATCGAACAAGGTGTCGGTGCCCCAGGCGGTTTTGATCTTGTACTTCTTGGCCAAGGCATAGGCCGTCTCGGTGCCCGTCATCATCTGCTTTTGCTTGATGCGGTTGGGCGAGCCTTCGGCAAAGTTTGATTTGCCGTCATCGATGAAGGGCTGCAAGCTCCACCACACGCCTTTTTCCGCCATCAGCTTGGCGGTGGCATCGTCCAGCATCTGACCATGGTCGATGCACTTGACGCCGGCTTCAATGGCCTGACGCACGGCCCGTGGCGTGTAGGCATGCACGGTGACATAAGTGCCCCAGTTCTCGGCCGCTTCCACCGCCGCGCGCAACTCCGGCGTGCTGTATTGGGTCACGTCCAAGGGGTCGTAGTTGGACGACACGCCGCCGCCGGCCATCAGCTTGATTTGCGAAGCGCCCAGCGCCAGTTGCTCGCGGGTGCGTTGCCGCACGGCATCGGGGCTGTCGGCAATCGCTGCAGCGCCAACGCGCTCGCTGTGTGTGTAGTCGCCAGGGCGCGCCGGCATGTCATTGGGCAGGCGGAAGTCGCCATGGCCGCCCGACTGCGAAATAAAAGCACCCGAGGGCCAGATGCGCGGGCCCACGGCCAGGCCCAGATCGATACCGCGCTTCAAGCCAAACGCGGGGCCGCCCAGATCACGGATGCTGGTGAAGCCGCGCATCAAGGTGGCTTGCGCCTCACGCACCGCCGCCACATTCACAAAGCCCACATCCGAAGTCAAGATGGCCACCTGCGAGAGGCTGGAAAACATGATGTGGGTGTGGGCGTCGATCAGGCCCGGCATCAGCGTGCGGCCGGCACCATTCACTTTGATCAAATTCACATCGGCCGGCACCGCAATCGGGGTGCTGGAAATGGTTTGGATCTGCTTGCCCACCACCAAAACATGCGAGGGCGGCGACAACTGATCGGCGGTGCCGTTGAAGATGCGCACGTTTTCAAACAAGACGGCGCTGGGCTGGGCCGCCACGGCCGGGCCGGCCGGCGCCGCCGCAGACTCGGCATGGCCCCAGGCCAGGGGCAGGCCCTGAGCCAAGAGGCAGGCGGCCAACAAAGACCGAATCACGGGGCGGCGACGAAGCGACATGAGCAGACTCTTTCAAAGGTTGAAATACAGCGCTGATTCTGTCTCATGCCCCAGGGCTTGACTGTGAAACCTGGCGGGCCCGGGCCCGAGGCCTGAGGTCGGGGCAGCACCGTGCACCGGGGGCCACAGACCCCAGCAAGGCTTCGTGTCAGAATCGATTGAGAGGGTGTGAAAAGTCAGGGACAGGATGATGGATCGCGTTCAAACCCAAAGGCAAGCGACCAAGTCGGCACGGCGAGCCCCCCCTGTGGTCAAGGCTCGGCCGCGGCCTTGCAGCCCACGCGCTGTCTTGACCCTGCTGGCCTTGATTGGGGTGACGCCACCGGCCTGCGCCGCCGAGGTTTTGCGTTTGGCCGTTTCGACCACACCGTTGTGCTTGCCGATCTATGTCGCAGACAAGCTGAACTACTTTGCCGACGAGGGACTGCAGCTGCAGTTGCAAGAAGTGGTCGGGGGCTATCGTGCCATGCAGGCGCTGCTGGAGGGCCAAGCCGACTTGGCCACCGCCTCTGAAACCGTCTTGGTTTTCAACAGCTTCAAGTCCAAGCAGTTCGTGGTCTTGGGCGGCATTGCCAGCAGCAACACCGACAGCAAGCTGGTGGTTCGCGCGGGCGCCAACATCACCCAATGGCAAGACTTGCACAGCAAGCGGGTGGGCTCGGTATTGGGCGCTGCCAGCCACTATTTTCTCGACACCTCGCTGCTGGCCGCGGGAGTGGACCCCAAAGCCCTGAATCTCATTCAGGCCCAACCTGAACGCATGGCGGGCCTGCTCAAACAGGGTGACTTGGATGCCGTGGCCATTTGGGAGCCCTTCCCTTTCAGAATATTGCAAGCCGTGCCCGGCAGCCGGGTGCTACCCAGTCGCATCAGCTACCGCCTCAGCTTCAATCTGGTCGCAAGCCAGGCCCTCAAAGGCCTCAGAGATCAGGACTTGGCCCGCCTGCTCAAAGCGTTGCAGCGCGCCGAACGCTTCATCGCCGAAAAACCTGTCCAAGCACAAGCCCTGCTGCAAGAGCGGCTCAAGCTCGACAAAGAGTTTGTGGACTGGATCTGGCCCAGCTATCAATACCGTCTCAGCTTGGACCAAGCCTTGCTGAGCTCGCTGGAAGCACAGGCCCGCTGGGCGCAAAGAGAGGGGCATGTGAGCGGCGAACGGCCCGCCAACTACCTGAGTCTGGTGTACTCCAAGCCGCTGCGTCAGGTCGAACCCGCCGCTGTCAGTTTGATCGAGTAGGCCCCACCATGCGTCTACGCCTTCTGTTGATGTCCTTTGTGTCCTCGGCGCTGGTGTTGACACTGGGCCTGGCCTTGGGCGTGGGCTATTTGGCCCAGCAGTCGCAACAAGTGGCTCAGTTGGAACAACAAGCCCATCAGGCCGCGACCCAGATCAGCTCCTTGCTGGTGTTGACCCATGAATTCGGTCTGCACGGTGAGGCACGCTCGGTGCAGCAATGGTGGGCCCTGCATGAACAGATCAGCGACACCCTCACCGCCACGGCCGGGGCAGCGCTACCCGCCCCTCAAGAGACCGCTGCGGGCATGGCCCAGCTGGCCGACATCTTCCGGCAATTGGTGGCCAATAACGCAAGGCCCGCCAGCGAACAAGACCTGGGGCAAGACTCCGTGCAAGTTCGACGGCAGGCCCTGCTCCTGAGCCAGCTGCTGGCAGATTCGCAAGCCGTGACGGAATCGGTGCAGCGCTGGAGCTTGGCGGCCGATCAGCAGCGCCGCCATTTGGAAGCGCTGACAAGTCGCTTGGCCGTGGCCATCCCCGTGCTGATGCTGCTGCTCTTGATGGCCTTGGCGGTCTTGTTGTTCCAACGGGTGCTGCGCCCTCTGCAGCGCTTGAATCTCGCGGTAGACGCCATCTCCAAGGGGGACCTGAGCGTGCGCAGCGCCACCGGCACGCAGGACGAATTGGGCGAGCTGTCGCGTCACTTTGATGCCATGGCGGTGGATCTGGTCAGCGAGCTGCGCCGCGAGGTCCAAGAGCGCAAGCAAGCCGAGGCCCAGCTGCGCTTGGCGGCCAATGTGTTCAGCCATGCGCGTGAGGGCATCATGATCACCGAAGCGGACGGCAGCATCATCGACGTCAACGCCACCTTCAGCGAGATCACCGGCTTCAGCCGCGATGAAGTGCTGGGCAAGAACCCACGCTTGTTGAAATCAGGGCGCCATGATGCGGCGTTCTACCAAGACCTGTGGACGCATCTGCTGGAAAAGAACTTCTGGGCGGGAGAGATCTGGAACCGCCGCAAATCCGGCGAAGTCTATGCCGAGATGCAAACCATCAGCGCGATCCGAGATGAGCAAGGGCACATCACGCAATTCGTGGCGCTGTTCTCCGACATCACCACGCTCAAAGACCACGAACAGCGCTTGCGCAATCTGGCCTATTACGACGCTTTGACGGGCTTGCCGAATCGCGTGTTGCTGCAAGACCGCTTGCAGCAGGCCATGGCCCAGGCCAAGCGCCGGGGCAATCATTTGGCGCTGGCTTTTGTCGATTTGGACGCCTTCAAAGCCATCAATGACCAATTCGGCCATGCCGCCGGCGATGCCTTGCTGGTGGGCGTGGCGCGGCACATCAAACAAGTGCTGCGCGAGGGCGATACCTTTGCTCGCCTGGGCGGCGATGAGTTCATCGTCTTGCTGGCCGACCTGCCCAACGAGGCGGCTTGCGAGCCCATGCTGGCGCGCATTTTGGAAGCCGCGGCCTTGCCCGTGAGCTGGCAGGGCCAGCGCCTGCAAGTGTCGGCCAGCCTCGGCGTCACCTGCTACCCCGCGAGCGACCAGGAACTGGACCCGACCCAACTTCTGCAGAAAGCAGACCACGCCATGTACCGCGCCAAGCAAGACGGTCGCAATCGCTTTGAGATGAGCGGGCCGGGTGATCTGATTTGATGGGCGACCCAGCCCGTCAAGCGCCAGCGTTCTGTTCCGGCTCGCTGAGCATGGGCGGCGTGAGTTCCCGGCGCGGGCGCCGCGTATCGATGACCACGGTGTGCGCGGTTTTGTCTTGAATGGCCTGCCGGTTTGGGTCCCAGATCAGCTGCAAGAACCCGGTGAAGCCGGTGGCCATGCCGGCTGCATAGCCGCCGTAGCGCTTGAACAGAATCAAAGGCGTCAGGCGCTTGCCGGTGAGCTCCAAAATGCGCAGACCGAGCAGCCGCTTGCCCAGAGTCTGGCCGGGCCACAGCGCCGGCAGCAAGGTGAAGTACAGCGCCGGCAAGAGCAAGAAGCCAAACTTGTCGCGCCAATAGCGGTATTCCTCCATCAAGGCCAAGCTGCGCGGCGCCTTGGCGCGGGCCAGCTCGGCTTCTAACTGCCGGATGCGACGGGATTGTTTGCGCTCGCGGCTTTCGGCCTCGGAGGCGGCGCTTTGCGGCGCGGAGGCAGCATCGGCCACCTCCTCGGCCGCACGCCGCGCGGCCGCCACCACCGCAGCCACGCCCGACGCTGCTGCGGCAGGCTCACCCGCAGGCTGCCCAACCAATGGCTTGAGCGACTGTTGCACCGCTTCGTCCACCGCTTCGTTCACATCCTCCGGCGCCAGCACCTCGGCCGGCTTGGCGCCTGCGCGGAATTCATCAATCGCTTCCATCACCCCGAGCCAGGACAAGACCGCGACCAAGAGCACCGCACGCCAGCGGGGTGGCCGGCCCAGCTTGGGATTGGGCGCGGCCGGCGCCGCCTCTGCCCGGGACTTGCGCCGCAAGCCCCAGCCAGGGCGCGAGAACAAGTCCGGCCGCTTCCAACGCAACCAATACCAAGACGCCAGGCCCAGCGCGAGCACCAGCAAGAAGTTCAACACGCCGTTGAGCGTGGTCAGCAAGGCCGCGTCAATGCCCATGGCCAGGGCGCGCTGCCGGGGCGTGGCCAGGGGCTGGCCCAGCACCTCAGGCGCAAGGTTCAGGTCTTCCGGGGTGACCCAGGCGCGCGGGTCAAAGTCGGCTGGGGGAGCAGTCATCAAAACAACAAAGCGGGCGAAGTGGGGCGGCAAGGCGTGGCATCTTAGTGCCCACCTCGCCTCAGGCGCCCCTGGCAAACCCCATGACCTGCGGCAGCAGCCCGCCGGGCTGAAACAATGGGGCCAACACGACTTTTAAGGCCGCTTTCGCGCATGAACATCCTGATCCTCGGTGGCACCCAATTCCTCGGCCGCCACTTTGCCGAGGCGGCCCTGGCCGCCGGCCATGAGCTCACCCTCTTCAACCGGGGCCACCACGGCGCCGACTTGTTCCCCGGTGTCGAGCAGATCAAGGGCGACCGCACGCAAGACCTGGCCCCGCTGCGCGGCCGGCATTGGGACGCGGTCTTTGACGCCAGCGGCTATCTGCCCAGCGCCGCGCGGCGCAGCGCCGAACTGCTGGCCGATGTTGCCGGGCATTACTGCTTCATCTCCACCATCTCGGTGTTCCCCACCATCGACGCGCACACCGTCGAAGATTCCCCCAAGGCCCAGCTGACAGCCGCTGAGATCGAGGCCGCCGAAGGCTTGAGTCAGACCACCGGTTCGCGCTCCGGCGGCGGTTATGGCGCCGCCTACGGCGGACTGAAGGCATTGTGCGAACAAGAGGTGCAAGCCTGCTTCGGCGCACGCGCCCTGATTGTGCGCCCCGGCTTCATCGTCGGCCCCTACGACTACAGCCCGCGTCTGCCTTACTGGTTGCAGCGCATGCGTGAAGGCGGCCCCGTGTTGGCGCCGGGTCGGCCGGAGCGCCGCGTGCGCCTGATCGACGCCCGCGACATCGCCGAGTTTTGCCTGCAACAGGCCTCGCAGGCACGCGGCGGCGTCTTCATCACCAGCGGGCCCGACGGGCAGAGCATGGGCGAGCTGCTGCAAGGCTGCCAAGATGCTTGCCAAGCTGATTCCCGCTTGGTCTGGCGCAGCGAGGCCGACTTGCTGGCCGCTGGCGTGCAGCCTTTTGCCGACCTGCCCTACTGGCTGCCCGAGGCCGACAACGCCATGATGGACATCCCCAGCCACGCCGCCGAGGCCGCGGGCCTGCGCTACCGCCCGCTGCAGCAAACGCTGCGCGACACCGCGCAATGGCTGGCCCAGCAAGCGCCCGCGCCAAGCAGCGGCCTGAGCCGCGCGCGCGAGGCCGAACTGCTGAAGGCCTTTGGCGCATGAGCACCGCCACGCTGCAAGCCGCTCAAAGCCCGGCACAACTCGACTGCATCGAAACCATGATGCAGTACTTCAACTACGAGCTCAGCGCCTGGTACCCGATTGAGTTCACCGCCGAGGGCCGCATGCCGGTCTCGCCCAAAGCCGGGCTCTGGGCTACGCCCGGGGTGCAGCCGTTTTTGATTCGCGTGGGCGAGGCCCTGGCTGGCTTTGCCGTGGTGGACACCGAGACCCAACGCCCCGGCAGCCAGTTCAATCTGGCGTATTTCTTCGTCACCCGGCGCTATCGCGGCCAAGGCATCGGGCGTGAGATTTTGCAAGCACTCACCGCACGACTGCCCGGCGTCTGGGAAATTTACTACTTGCAGGCCAATGCCGCGGCCGCCGCCTTTTGGCCGCGCGCGATTGCAGCGACGGTGGGCAAGCGCTTTGAGCAGGCGGCGCAAACCATCGACGGCGAAGCCTGTGTGCTGTTCAGATTTGATACAGCGGCCGCCCTCGGCGCGCCATCAACACCGCGCTGAACACAGACGCGGCACAAGGCCCACCGCATCTTCCCTGCCGGGTTTTCACGTCTGGCCTGGACCGGCGACCCTGCTGAAACTGCCGGTTTGGCGAGCGCCGCTGATCCCGCCCAGCGCTCGCCGCCAACCGCCACGAGCGAGGGAGAAGAGCCGCATGAGCCTGAAAAACAACATCCGCCGGCGCGCCGCATGGAGCGCGCTCACTTTGCTGAGCCTGAGCGCCCTGCCCCTGATGAGCTGGAGCCCGCCCGCCCAGGCCCATGAGATCAAAGGCCAGGAGAGCGCGCCGCGCAGCGTGGTGCGCGCCTACTTCCGCGACATCGCTCAGGCTCGCGCCATCGCCCACAGCCGTTTTGAGACCCTGGAGTCCAAATACGAGCGTGGCTATGTCATCGTCAATGCCAGCCCCAGCGAGATGCGCGAGCTGCGCGCCTTGGGCTTTCGCCTGGAACCTGATGCCAAATGGGCTTCGCGCCAACAAGCCCAGGCGCGCGCCGAGAGCCAGCAACGCCGCCAACGCCTGCTGCGCCAAGGCCTGAGTGGGGTGGAAGCCTTTGCGGGCATCCCAGCCTACAGCTGCTACCCCACGGTGGAAGAAGTCTTTGCCATCGGCGACGCCTTGATCGCCGCCCGCCCCACCCTGGCCAGCTGGGTGGACATTGGCGACTCTTGGGAAAAAACCCAGGGCCTGGGCGGCTATGACCTGCGCGTGCTCAAGCTCGGCAACCAAGCCGGCAGCCGCAGCCAAGAGGGCGCGCGCAACACCAAGCCCAAGCTCTTCATCAATGCAGGCATTCACGCCCGCGAGTACGCCACCACACCGCTGGTCTTGGAGTTTGCAAAGCGCCTGATCAACGGTTACGGCGTCGATGCCGACATGACCTGGATCCTGGACCACCATGAGATCCACCTGCTGCTGGCCACCAACCCAGACGGCCGCAAAAAGGCCGAGACCGGCCTGCTCTGGCGCAAGAACACCAACCGCAACTACTGCGGCGCCACCAGCAACAGCCGAGGCGCCGACCTGAATCGCAACTTCGGCTTTGCTTGGTTCAGCACGGCGTCCGGCTCCAGCGGCAATGCCTGCTCGGATACCTATCGCGGCCCCAGTGGCGCCTCCGAGCCCGAAACCCAGGCCGTGGAGGCCTATATCCGCAGCCTCTGGAAAGACCGCCGCGGCCCGGACCGCAACGACCCCGCACCCGCCGACACCAGCGGCATCCACCTCGACATCCACAGCCACGGCCGCCTGCTGCTGTGGCCCTGGGGGACGAACGGCACGCCGGCCCCCAACGACACGCAACTGGCCACTTTGGGCCGCAAGTTCGCTTTCTTCAACAACCACACGCCCGAGCGCTCGCTGAGCCTGTATGAAACCGACGGCACCAGCGACGGCCCCAGCTATGGCGAGCTCGGCGTGGCGGCTTTCACCTTCGAGCTGGGCACGGCCTTTTTTGAGCAGTGCAGCTACTACACCAACACCTTGCTGCCCGGCAATCTGCAAGCCCTGATCTACGCGGCCAAGGTGGCACGCACGCCCTACCAAACCCCGGCCGGCCCGGATGCGCTGAACGTGGCCGTCAGCGGCCTGGCCTCGGTGGGCATTGCGCCGGGCACGCCGGTGCAATTGAGCGCCACCCTCAACGACACCCGCTACAACAACAGCAATGGCACCGAACCCAGCCAAGCCATTGCAGCGGCCGAGTACTACGTGGACATCCCGCCCTGGCAAGCGCGCAGCGTGGCCCAGCCCCTGGCAGCGAGCGACGGCGCTTTTGACAGCCCCATCGAAGCCGCCCAAGCCAGCATCGACACCAGCGGCTGGAAAACCGGCCGCCACATCGTCTTTGTGCGCGGCCGAGACGCCGCCGGCAACTGGGGCGCCATCAGCGCCGTCTTCATTCACATCGACCCGCAAGCCTCCACCGCGCCCGTGGCCGCGTTTGAGTTCAGCGCTCAAGAGCGCCTGGCCAGCTTCACAGACCGCAGCCTGGACAACGGCCAAATCGTCAACCGCCTCTGGACCTTTGGCGACGGCCAAAGCAGCAGCCTGCCCAACCCCAGCCACGAGTACGCCGCCGATGGCAGCTACACCGTGACGCTGAAGGTCGATGACGACGAGGGCAAGAGCGCCAGCGTCAGCAAATCCATAACCGTTCAAGCAGACGGTATTCCGGTTTTGGTCAACGGCCAAGTCCTGAGCGGCTTGGCCGGCGCCACCAACAGCTGGAGCTACTACAAGATCAAGCTGGCCGCCGGCACCACCAAGCTCTCGGTCAGCAGCTCGGGCGGCAGCGGCGATATGGACCTGTACGTGCAATACGGCAGCGCCCCCGACGCCGGCAACAACGTCTGCGCGGGTGAAAGCAATGGCAACACCGAAAGCTGCCAACTCAACAACCCTCCGGCCGGCTTTGCCTACATCGGGCTGTATGGCTATGCAGCGTACAGCGGGGTGACGCTCAAGGTGAACACCACGCCGTGAAGCCTTGGCGCTGAGCTTCTTTCAAAGAGCAGCGGCACTTGGCCACAGCCGCTGCGCCCAAGTTTTGGCTGATGCATCAAAGCCCTCGGCATTGGCCAGCACGATCAAGGCCAGGCCGTCCGGCAGGCTGCGCAGCACCAGGGAGGAAAAGCCGGCAAAGCAGCCGCCGTGGAACAAGAGCGGCCGCTCCGCGTGGGGCAGCACTTCCAGCCCGAAGCCATAGCGATGGTCGGCGGGGCCGAAGCGAGGGTCAACAGCGGCACAGCGGGACAGCAAGGCCTGCTCGCCGTGGCGGCGCCAGTCTTCCAGCCATTGGGCTTCGGCAAGCGCCAAATCATTCACGGTGGACCACAGGCCGCCGTCCCCCCAGGTGGCCAGGTTGACGGGCAGCTCGCGCCAGTCAGCAGCAGTCGCCGCGCTGCGCTGATAGCTGCGGGCGCGCTGGGGCAGCACACGGCGCGGATCGTTCTCGAAGCTGCTGCTGGCCATGCCCCAGGGGGCGAAGAAACGGCGGCGCGCGATCTCGTCCAGCGTCAGCCCTGAATCACGCGCCAGCCACTCGGCCAGCAGCACATAGTTGCTGTTGCTGTAGTCATGGCGCGTGCCCGGCTCGAAATTCAACTCACCGGCGCGCTGGATCAAGGCGAGTGCCTGCGCTTGGGTGATGAGGTCGTCTTCGTCATGGCCCAGCTGCATGCGCCAGAGGTAGAGGTAGTCGTCCAGGCCGCTGCTGTGGCGCAGCAAGTGGCCCAGGCGCAAGGGCTGCTCGCAGTCGGCCAGCGCCGGCAGCAAGCCCCGCATATCGGCATCCAAGGGCACACGCCCTTGCGCCACGGCCTCCATCACCAGCGCCGCGACCCAGGGCTTGGACTCCGAGGCCAGATAAAAGCGCGTGTCCGCGCTCAGTGGCTGCTGCCATTCGAGATGGGCCAGGCCGTGGCTGGCGCTGCGCAGGGTTTGGCCGTCGCGGGTCAAAGCCAGGCAAAAGCCGGGGCCGGCGGGATCATGCTGCGCACGCAGCTCTTCAAGCGCCAGATCAAAGCGATCCAGCAAAGCACAGAGGTCGAAAAACATGGGCGGCAGCATAGCAAGAAGCCCTCGGGCCTGAAGCACGCCTCAGCCCGCAAGCGAAGGGAAGGGGCTTGCCCGCCGCGCTTCGCAAGAAATATGCGGGGCCCTGAGGGGCTCGCAGGCATACTCAAGCCGCGAGGCTCAAGCCATCAGCCTCGAGGAGCTTGCCCATGCCGCGACGCCCAAGCCAGACCCACGAGCCCCCCACCAAAGCCATCAATCTGGCCCTGCAAGGCGGTGGCTCACACGGCGCTTTCACCTGGGGCGTGCTGGACGCGCTGCTGCAAGATGGCCGCCTGCAGCTGCAAGCCATCAGCGCCACCAGCGCGGGCAGCCTCAATGCGGTGGCGCTGGCCGATGGCTGGCGCAAGGGCGGGGCCGAGGGCGCAAGGCAGGCGCTGCAAGACCTGTGGCGGGCGGTGGCCGGCGCCGGGCGGGTGCACCCGCTGCAGCCCAGCTGGTTCGATGCCTTTATGCAAGGCATCCAGCACAGCGCGCAGCAGGCCCTGCCATTGGAATGGTCGCCGCTGCACCTCTGGGCGCAGGCCATGACCCAGATGTTTTCGCCCTACCAACTCAACCCTTTGAACATCAACCCGCTGCGCCAGATCGTGCAGGCGCAGATCGACTTCGAGGCCTTGCGGCAGCACTCGCCCATCCAGCTGTTTTTGAGCGCCACCAATGTCGAGACCGGCAAGATCCGCGTCTTCAGCGGCGCCGATCTCAGCATCGACGCGGTGCTCGCCAGCGCCTGCCTGCCCACGCTGTTCCAGGCCGTGGAGATTGGGGGCGAATATTTCTGGGACGGCGGCTATATGGGCAACCCGGCGATCTTTCCGCTGATCTATGAGCCGGTTGCGGCCGATGTGTTGATCGTCCATGTGAACCCGGTGTTACGCCCCGGCGTGCCGCGCACCTCGGCCGAAATCGCCAACCGCATCAACGAGATCAGCTTTAACTCCTCGTTGATGCGAGAGATGCGCGCCATCGCCTTTGTCACCAGCCTGATCGACCGCGGCAAGCTCAAACCCGAGGATGCCCGCCGCATGCGCATCCACTCGATCCGCTGCGATGAGTTGATGGCCGCGCAACGGGTGGAAAGCAAGATGGACACCGCCTGGCCGTATCTGTGCAGCCTGCGCGACGCCGGTCGCGAGCAAGCACAAGCCTGGTTGGCGGCGCATTGGGCGCAGGTGGGGCAAGCCTCCACCGTGGATATTCGGGCCGAGTTTTTATGAGGTGCCTTGCGCCCCTGCGGGCCGCCACATCACATCAATTGCGACTGGCGCCACTCGTGAGCCCCAAGCCCGCGAGCCCGGGGTCAGACCTTGAATTTCAAGTCCTCGTAGATCTAAGTCAATTCCTTTGTCGCCCATTCAGGTTGGGCTGCTGCCGATTCCATGGACGCCGACCTAAGCTCGATGAGCTTGCTCGAA
>CAMFGY010000021.1 GCA_945952065.1 uncultured Burkholderiales bacterium
ATCGACTTTGACGTCGGCCTGCGCAATCTGGACCTGATCATGGGTTGCGAGCGCCGTGTGGTCTATGACCTGATCAATGTCATCAACGATGAGGCCAAGCTCAGCCAAGCGCTGATCAAAGACAAACAGCTCGACAAGCTGTATGTGCTGGCGGCTTCGCAAACCCGCGACAAAGACGCGCTGTCGGTCGAAGGCGTGGAGCGCGTGCTCGAAGAGCTCAAGGCCATGGACTTCGAGTACATCGTCTGTGATTCGCCCGCCGGCATCGAGACCGGCGCCTTGATGGCCATGCACTTTGCTGACGAAGCCATCGTGGTGACCAACCCCGAAGTCTCTTCGGTGCGCGACTCCGATCGCATCCTGGGCATGCTCAACAGCAAGACGCGCCGGGCCATCGAAGGCAAGGAGCCGATCAAGGAACATCTCTTGATCACCCGCTACAACCCGAACCGTGTAGAAGGCGGCCATATGTTGTCGCTGGAAGACATCCATGAAATCCTGCGCACGCCGCTGATCGGCGTGATCCCCGAGTCGGAGGTGGTGCTGCAAGCCTCCAACCAGGGCTCACCGGCGATTCATATGCAAGGCAGCGATGTGTCCGAGGCCTACAAGGATGTGGTGCGCCGCTTCTTGGGTGAAGAGCGCCCGATGCGCTTCATCGAGGCCATCAAGCCCAGCTTGTTCAAGCGCCTGTTCGGCGGCAAGTGAGGAGGCTCTGCCATGGGTTTTCTGAGTTATTTTCTTGGCGAGAAAAAGAGTACCGCCAGTGTGGCCAAGGAGCGTTTGCAACTGATCTTGGCCCATGAGCGCAATGGTCGTGCGCCCAAGGCCGATTGGCTGCCGCAGTTGAAGAACGAGTTGCTGGTGGTGATCTCCAAATACATGGACATCGACCCCAAGGACATCAATGTCGACATCCAGCATGTGGGCGATATGGATGTGCTGGAGTTGAAGATCGAAATGCCGGAGCCCAAGCCGCGCTGAGCGGCGCTTGTGGCCCATGAAAAACGCGACCCCCGGGTCGCGTTTTTTTCTTGCCCAAAGCGTGCTCGAATCAGGGCCGTGCTTGGCGCTGCTGCTCGCGCAGCATGAAGAGATACAGGCTTTCGACCTTGGCGCGTGCCCAAGGCGTTTTGCGCAAAAACTTCAGGCTTGATGCAATGCTGGGGTCGATGACAAAGCAGCGGATCTCGATCCGCTGCCCCAATTCTTCCCAGCCGAAGTAGTCGACCAAGGCGCTGAGGATGGCTTGTAGCGTGAGCCCGTGCAGCGGGTCTTTCGATTTGAAGGGCTGGGCCGCGCTGACTGGGCCAAGGTTTTTTTCGCTGCTCATTGGTGATCAAACTGCTGCCAGTTTTTGCCTTTGAACTGGGCGTAGTAGGCCTTGATCTTGACCATATCGGCTTCGATATCGCCGCTGGGGATGAACTCCGGCCCGAGGCCGCTGAGCTTGCGCTCGTAATCCATATACGCCATCACGATGGGCACCTGGGCGGTGTGGGCAATCCAGTAAAAACCGGTTTTCCAATAGCGGGTTTTGCTGCGCGTGCCTTCAGGCGGCACGATCAGTTGCACCGCGCCATCTGCTGCCACCAAGGCGGCTGCTGAAGCGGCGACCAGATTGGTCGATTGATCGCGGTTGACCGAAATGCCGCCCAGCCAGCGCATCAAGCCGCCGAAGGGGAAGCGAAAGATTTGGCGCTTGCCCATCCAATACGGCGTCAGTCGCAAAGCAAAGGCCACCATCAGCGTATAGGGCAGGTCCCAGTTGCTGGTGTGAGGGGCGGCGATCAACACGCATTTGTGCTGTTGCGCGGGCAGATTGCCTTCAATGGTCCAGCCTCGCCATTTGAGAAAGGCAACGGAGCCGGCGCGCAGCAGCGTGTTGACGATGGGGGTGGTGAAGATGGTGCGATGCATCAAGCAAGCGGGCTCGTGGACAAGCGAGCCGGTGAGAACTGAGGAGGAGGGAGCGGCGAGCTCGGCGCCGTCGGGGAATGCGGGATTATCCCGCCTAACCATACGCCGCCGCCATCGTCCTGCCTGTTTTTGCAGCAAGGCAGGAAAGTTCTAGTGATTTCAAGCACTTGCAGCCCGCATGCGCAGGCTGTGCACGGACTTGTCCACAGCGGCTGTGGATGCAGCCTGTGCCCGCCATTCTGCAGTTCATCGCCTCTGCGCAAGCCTCGCAAAAAGGGCTGGCTATATTGCGCGCTCGATATTTTTAAGGGATCGATTGCATGCTCAGCCCATTATTGAAGACCAAGAGACAAAGCCGCGCTGTGGCCATCACCCTGGGCGTGGCCGCGCTTGTGGGGTCGGCGACCCTGCCTTTGAGCGCGTGGGCCGGCCCATTGCCCAGCGCCGCTGAAGTGGCGGCTTATGCCGAACGCTTGATGGATGAACAAAAGCTCGGCCGCGACGGCCCGGGCGTGGCCCTGCTGGTGGCGCGGGGTGACCAGTTGCTCTACAAGGGTGCGCGTGGCATGGCCAGTCTTGAACTGGGTGTGCCCCTCTCGCCAGCCCAGTCCTTCCGGATTGGCTCGGTGACCAAGCAGTTCGGCGCGGCCGCCTTGCTCAAGCTGGTGGATGAGGGGCGTGCCAAACTGGACGATCCCTTGTCCAAGTTTTTGCCCGACTATCCTGGGGGCGACAAGATCACGCTGGCGCAGCTGCTCAATCACAGCTCGGGCGTGAAGAGCTATACCGGCATCCCCGGCTATATGCACAACCCGATTCGACGCGAGCTCAGCACGGCGCAATTGGTCGGCGAGTTCAAGAATCAGCCTGTGGACTTTGCGCCGGGGCAAGGCTGGGCTTACAACAATTCGGGCTATGTCTTGGTTGGGGCCGTGGTCGAGGCCATCAGCGGTAAGCCTTGGCATCAATACATTGACGAAGCGCTGCTGCGTCCGCAAAAAATCGCCTCCATTCGATTTCCCGGTGAGGACGCGCTGATCCCCGGCATGGTCCAAGGCTATAGCGGGGAGGGCAAGTCCGGCTACAAGCAAGCGGGGCTGATCAGCATGAGCCAGCCTCATGCGGCCGGCGCCCTGGTGTCCGATCTGGATGGCTTGTGGCGATGGAATCAGGCATTGCATGGCGGCAAGCTGATCTCTGCGGCGCTGTACCAGCGCATGACCACGCCGGAAGGCTCGGCCATGACATCTCCGATGAACTATGGCTACGGCCTGTCGGTGGACAGCTTGCGCGGCCAGACCCTGCTGCAGCATGGCGGCGGCATTCATGGCTTTGTCAGCAGCCTCAACTATCTGCCTGCCAGCAAGACCACGGTGGTGGCGCTGCGCAATAGCGATGGCCCCGGTTTGGCCATGGACCTGTTGGTGCGCAAGCTGGGTGCTTATGCCATTGGCGAGGCCTACCCCGAGCTCAAGCCGGTGCAGCTCAGCGCGGCCGAACTCAGTGCCGCTGAAGGGGAGTACCGCCTGGACGCCAAGACCAGCCGTACCCTGCGCGTACAAGGCGGTGTCTTGACCAGCACCCGCAGTGGCGGTCGCGCCATGGCTTTGATCCCGGTGGGGCGAGATGAGTTCGCGTTTGAGAACAGCGTGGCGCGTTTGAGAATCGACCGCGGCAGCGATGGCCGAGCCCAGGCGCTGCGCTTCTTCAAAGATGGCGATGGCGCGAGCGAGACTTGGACGCGCAGTGCCGATCTCGCACCTCAGCAAGCTGCGCTGGCTTTGACACCGGAGCAGCAGCAGGCCTTGCTGGGCGACTATGGGTCGCCGCAGTTGCAGATCAAAATTTTCTTGGGGCCGCAAGCCCAGTTGATGGGCCAGGTGCCCGGGCAGCAGGCTTTGGAACTCAAGGCTCAAGGGCCGCGCGCTTTGTGGGTGTCGGGGGTGGACGCGAAGCTGGAGTTTTCTTCAGAGCCGCAAGCGCAGGAGGTGACCCTCATGCAAGGGCCTGCGCGCATCACGATGAAGCGGCGCTGACTTCCTCAAGCCCTGGCGCGCCATCCCAGCTGCGCCAGCGCTATTCCTCGTCGCCGCGCGGGCGCAAGCGCAGATCGCTGCGCGCTTGCGCCACGCAGGGCAGAATCCAGCCCTCGGCCTTTTCTTCGGCGCTCAGGCCCGGCCACTCGATCAGATACTGGATCTCGCCGGTCAAAAGGCGGCAGCGGCAGGCGCGGCAAGTGCCGTTGCGGCAAGAGCTCAGCAGGCTGGCCCCGGCCTGCAAGGCCGCCTTCAAAATCGTTTGTTCGGGTTCGGCTTCAAAGGCCTCAGGCTGACCCTCAATCTGGATGCGCCAGCGTGTGTTCATGCCGCCATCATGCCCGCAAAGGGGTGGCGATCGGCAGGACTTGGCCTCAGACGCTATGCTGTCGGCCCTCGCCGACTCCACAAGAGCTTTGAAGCCATGCCTGCCACCACGCCTGCTACTGCGCCCGCAGCCCCACAACAAGCCCGCGCCTTTTTTGAGCAGCTGAACCACGCTTACAACGCCGTTCACAAGCGCAAAGAAGATCTGTTTTGGGCCACCTATATGGCCACCAGCGATGACCATGCGGGCTTTGCAGCGGCGGAAGGGGCGTACAAGGCCTTCATCTCCGATCCCGCTCAGCTGGCGCAAACCCGCGCGCATCTGCAAGCCCTGCAAGCGCTGCCCGCGGCCGACCAAGAGGCAGACTTGCTGCATGGCTTGAAAGGCTGGCTGGCGCTGTTTGAGGCCAATATCATCGACAACGATGAAGGCCGCGCCTTGATGCAGCAAATCATTGAGGCTGAAGCGGCCCTGTTCGCCAAAAAGCGCGACCTGCAGCCTACGCACATCAATGAGCGCGGTGAGACCGAGGTGGCCACGCTCAGCATGCTGGCCACCAACCAAGCCACCAATCCCGTGGAGGCGCGCCGTCGCAGCTCGTTCGAGGGCTTTCAGGCGATCGAGCGCTGGGTCTTGGACCATGGCTTTTTGGAGATCGTCAAACTGCGCAACCGCTTTGCGCGCGCCTTGGGCTTCAGCAATTATTTCGAGCTGAAGCTGCGCAAGAACGAGCGCATGAGCCCGGCGCAGCTCAAGGCCATCTTGGATGATTTTGTGGCCCGCACCGAGGCCGCCCATGCGCGCACCTTGTCGGACTTGAAAGCTCAGCATGGGGAAGCGGCATTGCAGCCTTGGAATCTGCGCTTTTATGCCAGCGGCGATGTGGTGCGTCGCATGGATGAATACATGCCTTTCGGCCCGGCGCTGCGCCGCTGGGTCGAGTCCTTCCGGCGTTTGGGCATCCAGTACCGTGGCGCGACCTTGCAACTGGATTTGTTGGCGCGCCAGGGCAAATACCAAAACGGTTTTTGCCATGGCCCGGTGCCCAGCTATGTGAACGAGAAGGGCGAGTGGGTGCCGGGGCAGATCAATTTCACCGCCGAGGCCAAGCCCGATCAGGTGGGCAGTGGCCTGCGCGCCATCAACACGCTGTTCCATGAGGGCGGCCATGCCGCGCACTTTGCCAATGTGGCGCAGAACTCTCCGTGCTTCTCGCAGGAATTTGCGCCCACCTCCATGGCCTATGCCGAGACCCAATCGATGTTTTGCGACAGCCTCTTGGGCGATGCAGATTGGCTCAAGCGTTATGCCAAGAATGCCGCGGGCGAGGCCATGCCCGATGAGCTGATCCGAGCGCGCATCGCCAGCAGCCAGCCCATGCGTGCCTTTGATGAGCGCTCTATCGCGGTGGTGCCTTTCTTTGAGGCCGCGCTGTATGAGATGCGCGATGAAGACCTGACGGCCGAGTCAGTGCTGGCCCTGGCACGCGCCACCGAACAGCGGGTGCTGGGCATGGTCAGCCCTCGGCCCATGTTGGCGATTCCGCATTTGCTGAACCAGGAGTCTGCGGCTTCTTACCAAGGCTATTTGCTGGCGCATATGGCGGTCTACCAGACTCGCGCCTATTTCCTGCGGGAGTACGGCTATCTGACGGACAACGTGGCCATCGGCCCCTTGCTGGCTCAGCATTACTGGGTGCCGGGCAATAGCATTGACCATGACGCAACCTTGCGCAGCCTGACCGGCGAGGGTTTCTCGGCGCGCTACTTGGCCGAGGCTTGCAATCAATCGGTGGACGACAGTTGGCAGCAAGCACAAAACCTGCTGGCAGCGGCGGCCACGCGTGACTATCCGACGCAGGTGCCGGCGGCGCTGGACGCGCACATCCGTGTGGTGCATGGTGACGAGGTCTTGGCCGACAACCGCGATGGAGAGGCCGCCATGTGCAGCCGCTTTGAGGCCTGGGTGCAAGCCCAGTTCCCGCAGTCCGCGGCCGCTTGATCGATCGCTGGTGGATGGACTGAGCTTTTTGCCTGTGAACACGTTGAAGTATCTGGCGGGCTATCCGGCTGCCACCTTGCTGCAAGTGCAGCAACTGATTGCTGACGGCCCCGATCGCCTTGGGCAGTTGCTGGCGCACCGCTACCCGCTCGGGCATGAGGTGCGCAGCGACAAGGCCTTGTTCGATTACACCCAGGCTTTGAAGCAGCGCTTTTTGCGCAATGCCGAGCCCATCTCCAAGGTCTGCTTCGATGCCAAGCTCAAGATCATTCAGCATGCCTTGGGCACCCACACCCGCGCCGCCCGGGTGCAGGGGGCCAAGCTCAAAACCAAACGCGAGATCCGCGTGGCGAGCCTGTTCAAAGAGGCGCCCGCTGAGTTTTTGAAGATGATCGTGGTGCACGAATTGGCGCACCTCAAAGAGCTGGAGCACAACAAGGCCTTTTATCAACTCTGCATGCATATGGAGCCCAGCTATGGGCAGCTGGAATTTGATTTGCGCCTGTACCTGACCCACCAAGACATGCTCGCGCAGGGGGGCGCATGATTTTGCTGGCGCCCATGGAGGGCTTGCTCGACCACATGCTGCGCGATGTGTTGACCCGGGTGGGTGGCATCGATCGCTGCGTGTCCGAGTTCATTCGCATCACCGACCGCTTGATGCCCAACCGCGTCTTCACCCGCATCGTGCCCGAGCTGCTGCACGGTGGTTTGACCCCCGCGGGTGTGCCGGTGCGAGCCCAACTGCTGGGCGCTGACCCGGTTTGCATGGCCGAGAACGCCGCCAAACTGGCCGCGCTGGGGCCGGCCGGCATTGACCTGAACTTCGGCTGCCCGGCCAAATGCGTGAACCAGCATCGGGGTGGGGCGGTGCTGCTGGACGAGCCGGAGCTGATTGCGCAAATCGTGGCTGCGGTGCGCCGTGCGGTGCCGCAGCACATGCCGGTGTCGGCCAAGATGCGCCTGGGCTATATGGATGACTCGCGCACCCTGGAATGTGCCCATGCCATGGTGGATGCAGGTGCGGAGGAATTGGTGGTGCATGCCCGTACCAAGGCCGACGGCTACAAGCCGCCCGCTTACTGGGACCGCATTGCGGCGGTGCGTGAAAGCGTCGGGGTGCCGGTGGTGGCCAATGGCGAGGTATGGACGGCCGCGGACGCCGCCAACTGCCGCGCGCAAAGCGGCTGCCACGCCCTGATGTTGGGGCGCGGCATGGTGGCCGACCCAGGGCTGGCGCTGGCGATTCGTGCGGCCGATGCCGAGCCCCTGAGCTGGGGCCAGGTCTTGCCTTTGTTGCGCGACTTCTGGGGCCTGGTGCATACCCATGTGGAGACCAAACACCAGTCCGGCCGTCTGAAACAATGGCTGAACTATTTGCGCCGCCGCTACCCAGAGGCGCAAGAGGCGTATATGCGGGTGCGCACCATCAATGCGCCGCTGGAACTGCATGCCCAGCTGTTCGGCTGCGCTGCGCGAGTGGCTTGAACGAGGCTTGAATCACCGATGAACTCCAACCATAAAAAAACGGGCTCGGGCTCGGGCTTGGCCAGCCTTGGCGCGCTGACGGGCTTGGTCTATTCCACCGACAGTGGCCGCACCTGCCCCGAGTGCCGCCAGGCCAAGGCCGATTGCCGCTGCGGTCGCCCGGTTTTGCCCAAGGGCGACGGCATCGTGCGTGTCTCGCGGGAGACCAAAGGCCGAGCGGGCAAAGGCGTCACGCTGATCAAAGGTGTGCCTTTGGACGAGCCGGGTCTGATCGCCCTGGGCAAAGAATTGAAAGCCGCGTGCGGCTCTGGTGGCACCGTCAAGGATGGCGTCATCGAGGTGCAGGGCGATCATCGCGAGCGCGTGATCGAGTTGCTGAAGAAAAAAGGCAGCTGGCCGGTCAAGCAAGCGGGCGGTTGAAAGCCCCGCTTTTTCTGTCATTTTTTTTGCGGGGCTGTAATAGACTGAAGGCCAGGGAGTGGACCAAAAATAGCGTATGCGCCGCGCAGATCGGCCGGAACACGTTGTTGGGGTAGTCCATGAAGTGCAAAAGCTGGTCCCTCGGCCTGGGTGCGATGAATTTGGCGCTGCTGGGCCTTTCGCAGGCGCAAGCCGCGACCCTGCTCGATTTGGATATCGACGCCCTCTCTCAGCTGGAAGTGCGCAGTGCCACGGGCTTCAAAATGCCGGCGCGGGAGGCACCTGCGGTGGTGGCGGTTGTGACGGCAGCTCAGATTGAGGCGCGAGGCGCGCGGACCCTGGAAGAGGCCTTGCTGGGCGTGGCGGGCCTGCACATTTCGCCCAAGACCCGTCAGCCCTTGTTCGTCATCCGTGGCATGTACACCTATGACAACCCGCAGGTGTTGGTGACGCTGAATGATGTGCCCATCAATCAACTGTTCACGGGGTCTTTCGGCGCGGGTGTTCGATTGCCGCTGGCAGGTATCGATCGGATCGAGGTGGTGCGAGGGCCGGGCTCGGCGGTATTTGGCGCCGATGCCTTTGCCGGTGTGATCAATATCGTGACCCGCGACCCCATGCATGAGGCGGAAACGGCGGCCGGTTTGTATGCCGGGGCTTTTTCCTCGGGCGGACTTTGGATTCGCAAAACAACCAAAGTGTCGGACTGGGGCGTGATGCTGGCGGCGGAAACCCAGCGCAGCGAGGGTGATCGCAATCGCCGCATCCCGGCCGATCAACAAACGGAGTTCGATGGCATTTTTGGCAGCAAAGCCTCGCTGGCGCCCGGCGCTCTGGACACCCAGTATCGGCTGAGCAATCTGCATGCAGAGTTTGCCCGGCCTGATCTGCAGGTGCGTCTGTGGCACTACCGGGCGGATCGCATGGGCAACGCTTGGGGCATTGCCGGTGCGCTGGATCCAACGTCGCTGTCTGCCGCGCGCCAGTCTTTGGCTGAACTGCGTTGGCAGTTGCCGATCCAGCATGACAGCATTCGCTCGGCACTGCGGGCTTCATGGATGCAGCATTGGTTCGACGCGACTTACCGCGTCTTCCCCGCGGGTGCGGTGTTGCCCGTGGATGAGGAGGGCAATCTGTTTGGGCCTGGCAAAACGCGCCTCTACACCTTTGACCAAGGGGTGATTGGCAACCCCGGTTCGGTGGAGAACAGCTATCGCCTCGATTGGGAGCTGCAGTACTCGGGCTGGGAGGGGCATCGCCTGCGTTTGGCTCTGGGCGCCAATCAACAGAACTTCCATGCGTGGGAGGCGAAGAATTTCAGCAATGGCGCTCAGCTGGGGACCGTGGTGGACGTGACGAATACTGCCAATGTCTACGCTCCCGACCAGGCTCGACGGGTGCACTACGCTTCACTGCAAGACGTCTGGAAGTGGAGCGAGGCCGCCGAGTTGACGCTGGGCGTGCGGGCGGATCGCTTCAGCGACTTTGGCTCCACCGTCAATCCGCGCGCCTCCCTGGTTTGGCGGCACTCGCCCAGCGTCGTGAGCAAGTATTTGTTTGGCAGCGCGTTTCGTGCGCCGTCGATGAAGGAGCAGTTTGTCGCGTCCAATCCTGTGAATCTGGGCTCCAAAATTCTGCGCCCGGAAAAAGTGCACACCCTGGAGTGGCAGCTTGATTGGACCTTGGGTGCGGGGCTGAACCCTCGTCTCGCGGTCTTCTACTATGAAATGAAAGACTTGATCCGCTTGGTACAAGGTACGTACAAAAACGTCGGTGAGCTGAAGGCCCCGGGGGTGGAGTTGGAGCTGGACTGGCGGGCCTCGGAACGGTCACGGCTGGGCCTGAGCTATGCCTACCAGCGGGCCCGAGATCCGCAAGGCTTGCCCGCGCCTTATGCGCCACGCCACACCGCTCACCTGAGCATGGATCAGCGCCTCAATCCCGCTTGGACCCTGAATATGCAAGCGCGCTGGGTGGGTGAGCGGCCTCGTGCGCCGGGCGATGCAACACCGCCTTTACCGGCCTATTCGATCTTGGACCTTGGGCTGCATTGGCAGCCCGCTGGGGCGACTTGGTCACTGCAGGGCGGATTGCGCAATGCGCTGGACGCGCATGCCACCGAACCGCTGGACTCTCAAGCCATTCCCGGCGATACGCCCATGCCGGGACGCGAGTGGCGCTTGGACTTCAGAGTCGCGTTTTGATCGGGCAGGGCATCAGTCAAAGTCCAGCCCGCCGCCGCGCTTCTTCAAGGGCGCGGCGCTGGGTGCTGCCCTTCTTGATCCTTGTGTCGCTGGGTGGATTTTTGTCGCCACCGCCGAAGGCCTGGGCCGCGCCAGAAGCCCTGATTGGCGAGTACCGCTTGAAGGCCGCCTTTCTGTATCGCATCACGCAGTTTGTTGAATGGCCTGATTCAAACGCCGGCGGGGAGGACGCCGCCTTCACCCTGTGCGTCTTGGGGGGAGACCCCTTTGGGGAAAGCCTGCGCGAGCTGACCGCCCGCAAGGTGGGCCAACGACGCATCGCGCTGCTGTACCCCGTCAGCGTCAAAGAGGCCCAGGTCTGTCAAATCGTCTACCTCCACGAGGTGACCCGCAAGACCCAGGCCGAGCTGAGCTCAGCAGTGGGGGACTTGCCGGTTTTGACGGTGGGGGGCTCACCGCAATTCATCGACCAAGGCGGCGCAATTGGCTTTGTGGTGGAGGGGGGCAAGCTGCGCATGGAGCTCAATCTCGATGTGTTGCGGCGGGCCAATCTCAAACCCAGCGCCAAGTTGGTGGAGGTGGCGGTGCGCACGCTGGGCGCGGGGCGGGGGCGGCCATGAACAAGCTGGCCCACATGCCTATCCGGCGTTTGAGCGTGCTGCTGATCATGGCGGTGTGCCTGGGCAGTTTGCTGCTGTCCAGCCTGATCCAAGCTTGGTCGGAAGCGCGCGCGGCGCGCAGCGCTCTGGGTGATGAACTCAGCACCCTGGCCACGGTGGTGGGGAATCGCAGCACGGCGGCCCTGGCTTTTGACGACGTCAAAACGGCCACCGAGAACTTGTCTGCCTTGAAAGACATTCGCCATGTGCAGCGGGCCTGTCTTTATGGGGAGCAGGGCGAGTTGTTTGCCAGTTATGGGCGAGCCGCTTCGGCGTCCTCTGCGCCCTCGGCCCTGCGTCAAGGGGAATGCGCGGCGCAATTGCCCAAAGGGGAGCAGGCCCTGGTCTTCAGTGCTGAGGGGGCGCAGCTGCGTCAGCCCGTGCATCTGGATGGGCAGAGACAGGCCTGGCTGGTGATTGACTCGTCATTGGAAGGTGTCCATCAGCGCGTGTGGCAGCAATTGCTTTTGCAAGCCGGTGTGGTGCTGGTGGCGACCTTGCTGGCCCTGGCGGCGGCCTTGCGTCTGCAAGGCTTGATCTCGCAGCCCTTGCAAACGCTCAGCCAAGTGGCGCAGTCGATTGTGGTCACCCACGACTACGCCACCCGCGCCCAGCGCGGTGGGCCGCTCGAGCTGGATGTGCTGTCGGACTCCTTCAATCAGCTGATGCAAACCACGCAGCAGCAACACGCGGAGCTGGAGTCGGAGCGTCAAATCGCGCAGGCCCGCTTTGAACAATTGCGCGACAGCGAGGCCTACAACAAGCTGCTGTTCCGCGAAAGCTGTATGGCGCAAGGCATTTTGGATCCACAGTCGCTGCGTTTTGTGGATTGCAATCGCGCCGCATTGGCCTTGTTCGGCTTTGAGCAGGCGCAGCAATTGCTGGGTCTCGCTCCTGCCGAAGTGGCGCCCATTCGTCAGCCCGATGGCAGCGCTTCGGCCGAGTTGTTGGCGGCGCGCTTGAATGCGGCTTTGCATGGCGAACGCTGTGTGTTTGAAATGCAGATGCTGCGAGAGCGGCCCGATTTGGGGCCCATGCCTTGGGAAGCCGAGTTGCACCTGGATCGCTTCGAGTCAGGACTCAAGACCTTGCTGCAAATCAGCTTGATCGATGTCTCCGCCCGGGTGCAGGCGCAACGCGAACTCGAAGAGCTGAACCAGCAATTGGAGTCCCGTGTGGTGCGGCGCACCGAAGCTTTGTCTTCGGCCAACAGCCAGTTGTCGAGCGCTCTGGATGCGCTGCAAAACACCAAGGATGAGTTGGTGCGCAGCGAACGCCTCGCCTCCTTGGGCGCCATGGTCGCGGGTGTGGCCCATGAGCTCAACACGCCGATCGGCAACAGTCTGGTGGTGGCCTCCACCTTGCAAGAGCACAGCCTATCCTTGCAGCGTGATATGCAAAGTGGGCAAATGCGCCGCTCCACCCTGAACAGCTATTTGGACTTGGCCCATGAGAGCAGCGGCCTTTTGATGCGCAATTTGCAGCGCGCCGCTGAGTTGGTGGCCCGCTTCAAGCAGGTGGCGGGGGAGCAGACCGGAGGGCAGCGGCAGCGCTTTGATCTGGCCGAGTTGCTGCGGCCGCTCACCGCGGCCCTGCAGCCGCATTTTCTGGCCACGCCGCATCAGCTGAGCTGCCAAGTGCCTGAAGGCATTCAAATGGACAGTCGCCCCGGGGCCTTGGAACAGGTGCTGACCCAGTTGGTGATGAACACCTTGGTGCACGCCCATCAAACCGGTCGGGCCGGCCACACCTGGATTGAGGCCCGGCTGAAAGCGGGCGAGGCCCAGGTTTTGCAATTGAGCGTGCGCGATGATGGTTGCGGCATTGCACCAGAGACTTTGCCGCGCATTTTTGACCCCTTTTTCACCACCCGCATGGGCTCAGGCGGCAATGGCCTGGGCTTGCACACCGTGTTCAGTCTGGTCAATAAATCGCTGGGCGGGCGCATCTCGGTAGAAAGCCAGCTTGGCCAGGGCAGCACTTTTTTGCTGGAAATCCCCTGCATGGCGCCGCGCGGCTTGGATGAAAAGCTCTGAGTCCCGGGCGGGGCGGGCTGGGGGATTCGGGTTTTCACGGTGCAGGGATAATCGGGCGATGAACGCACCCGCCCCCGATAAGAATTCATTCGCTCAATTGCCGTTGAGCGCCGCCATGCAAGCCAACTTGGCGCAGCTGGGCTATGCACAGATGACGCCGATTCAGGCCGCCAGCCTGCCGCTGGCCCTGGCCGGTCAAGATCTGATCGCACAAGCGCAAACCGGCAGCGGCAAGACCGCCGCCTTTGCGCTGGCGCTGTTGCACAAGCTGGATGCGGCGCGTTTTGATGTGCAGGCCTTGGTGCTGTGCCCCACCCGTGAATTGGCCGATCAGGTCACGCAAGAGATCCGCCGCCTGGCCCGCGCGGCCGACAATATCAAGGTCTTGACCCTGTGCGGGGGCTCACCGATGAAGCCGCAAATGGACAGCCTGGGCTTTGGCTGCCACATCGCGGTGGGCACGCCCGGCCGGGTCATGGACCACCTGGAGCGCGGCAGCCTGAATCTGGCCGCCCTGAACACGCTGGTGCTGGACGAAGCGGACCGCATGCTCGATATGGGCTTTTTTGACGACATCGTCACCGTCGCCAAGCAAGCGCCCAAGAAGCGCCAGACGCTGTTGTTCTCTGCCACTTATCCGGAGGGCATTGCCAAGCTGAGCGCCCAGTTCATGCGCGAGCCGCAGGAGGTCAAGCTCCAAAGCGCCGCCGTGCAAGCCCCGAGCAGCATCCGCCAACTGGCTTTTGAGGTGAGCGAAGGGGAGCGTCTGCATGCGGTGTCTTTGCTGCTGAATCACTTTCGACCGGCCAGTACCATTGCGTTTTGCAATACCAAGGCGCAGTGCCGCGATCTGGTCGAGGTGCTGAATGGGCAGGGCTTTGTGGCCATGGCCTTGCATGGTGACTTGGAACAACGCGAGCGCGACCAGGTCTTGATTCAGTTCGCCAACCGCAGCTGTTCGGTCCTGGTGGCCACCGATGTGGCGGCCCGCGGCCTGGACATCGCGCAGCTGGAATGCGTCATCAATGTGGAAGTGACCCCTGATGTGGAGGTGCACACCCATCGCATCGGCCGCACCGGTCGGGCTGGCGCTGATGGCCTGGCTTTGAGTCTGGCCAGCCTGGACGAGATGGGCCGCATCGGCCGTATCGAGCAGATGCAGGGCTACCCCTTTGTCTGGCAGGGGCTGGATTCGCTAACGCCCAGCGCTGGCGGTGTGTTGCAGCCGCCGATGGAGACGCTGCAGATCCTGGGCGGCCGGAAGGAAAAAATCCGCCCCGGCGATATCGTGGGTGCCTTGACCGGCGAGGCGGGCTTCAAGTTCGAGCAAGTCGGCAAGATCAATGTCACCGAGTTCCACAGCTATGTGGCGGTGGAGCGCAGCATTGCGCGCGAGGCGGTCAAACGGCTCTCGGCGGGCAAGCTCAAGGGCCGCAAGGTCAAGGTGCGGCGCATGGCCGATTTGGCCGCGCTGGGTGACTGAGGCGTTGGTGTCACGCCGCGCCACGCCGCCTGTGCGGGTTGGCGTTTCGTGACAAATTGATGTCAGCGAAAGTCCTAGTGCACCGCAAGCTTCGATCCGACGTTATTTCGAGACGTATGCACATGGTCTCCCCCGCATTCGGGGCCTAGTCTTGGGGCATGGCAGTCGAGATCATGGTGACGCATCAGGAGCAGTAACGATGGACACCCTATACATGCAAAGCAAGAGCCCGCAGTCTTTGTCAAACACTTGTCTTGGCGATCTTCCCAGCCAGTATGAGCTGCGTTTTCAATCGCTGTTTCATACCGGCAAGGCCTTGTCATTCCCCTGCAATTCGCGCGGCGATGTGCTGCTGGACAGCCTCAGCGCGAAGGCGCTGGAGAACTATTTGTTCGCGCGTGCGGTGGTCGGGCATGAATATGCCAACCCTGTGGTGCAGCCGATTGAAGAATAAAAAAGAAGCCTGCCGGGTTTGACTCCAGGCGGGCATGTCGATGCGCGCTTGAAGCGCGCGAGGGATTACTTGGACCAGCCGTCCTTCAGCCCAGTCACTTTGTTAAACACCGCTTTGTCGGCGCGGTGGTCATGGCGATCAGAGACGAAGTAGCCGTGGCGCTCGAATTGGAAGTGCGTTTCCGCAGCCACGCCGGCCAGTGAGGGCTCCAGATAAGCGGTCACCACCTTGCGGCTGTTGGGGTTGATGAAGCTCAAGAAATCGGCCTCGCCCGAGTCCGGCTGCGCTTCGGTGAACAAGCGGTCATACAAGCGCACTTCGGCCTCGACGGCCTCATGCACGCTGACCCAGGTGATGGCGCTCTTGACCTTCACCGCATCTGCACCGGGCGTGCCGCTCTTGGTGTCGGGTACCACGGTGGCCAGCACCGCCGTGATCTTGCCTTCGGCGTCTTTTTCGCAGCCGGTGCACTCGATCACATAGCCGTACTTCAAACGAACCTTGTTGCCCGGGTAAAGGCGGTGATAGCCCTTCACTGGCTCTTCCATGAAGTCTTCGCGTTCGATCCAGACCTCATGGCCGAGTTGGAACTGGCGCTGTCCCAGTTCTGGCAGCTGCGGGTGGGCTGGGGCGCTGCTGGTTTCTACATGGTTGAGGCTGCCAAACAGCTCGGCCCAGTTGCTGAGTTTGAGCTTGACCGGGTCCAGCACTGCGCAAGCGCGTGCGGCCTTGCCTTCGAGGTCAGCGCGCAAGCAGCCATCCAGCACCGAGTATTCCAACCAGGCATTGCTCTTGGTCACGCCGGTGGCTTCCACCATATTGCGAATGCTGGCTGGGGTGTAGCCGCGGCGGCGCATGCCCACCAGGGTGGGCAGGCGCGGGTCGTCCCAGCCCGACACATGGCCTTCGTCCACCAGCTGGCGCAGCTTGCGCTTGGAGGTGACCACATAGGTCAGGTTCAGGCGGCCGAATTCGTACTGATGGGGCAGCGGATGCGCCAACAAGCCGCCTTGGGCCAGATGGCCCAGCAGCCAGTCGTAGAAGGGGCGCTGGTCTTCAAACTCCAGCGTGCACAGGCTGTGGGTGATGCGCTCCAGCGCGTCTTCAATCGGATGGGCGAAGGTGTACATCGGGTAGATGCACCATTGGTCGCCCGTGTTGTGGTGGGTGGCGCGGCGGATGCGATACAGCGCCGGGTCACGCATATTGATATTGGGCGAGGCCATGTCGATCTTGGCGCGCAAGATCATCGCGCCATCGGCATGCAGGCCGTTCTTCATCTCACGAAAACGCGCCAGGTTCTCGGCTGGTGTGCGCTCGCGGAAGGGGCTGTTCACGCCCGGGCGGCTGAAGTCGCCGCGATTGGCGCGCATCTCATCCGGCGTTTGTTCGTCCACATAGGCCAAGCCGGCCTCGATCAGGTACTCGGCGGCGCGGTACATGAAGTCGAAGTAGTTGCTGGCATAGAAGAGATGCGAGGTGCCGTTTTGCTTCCAGTCCCAGCCCAGCCAAGACACCATCTCGCGGATGGCGTCCACATACTCCTGCTCTTCTTTCTCGGGGTTGGTGTCGTCAAAGCGCAAGTGGCAGATGCCGCCATAGTCACGCGCCAGACCGAAGTTCAGGCAGATGCTCTTGGCATGGCCGATGTGCAAATAGCCGTTCGGTTCCGGCGGAAAACGGGTGCGGATCTTGGCCGCATCCAGGGGGCCGGCGGCGTGGTGGGCGGCATCGCCCGGGGTGCCGGCAAAGTGACGCTCAGGCTGCCCCGCTTGGCCTTGTTGGGCCAGATCGCGCTCAATGATGGTGCGCAAGAAGTTGTTGCTGGGGGCGGGCTTGTTGGCGTCGGCGCTGGTGTTGGACATGAATTCGGCGGCGCAGGGGCGCCGTCAGAGTGGTAGGTTCACGCTGATTTTATCGGGGCCAAGGGGTGCGAACCGCAAGTGCCGACCAGCCGACGTGCCCCGCAGCCGGATATTTCACCGGCTGGGGGTGCAGCCGGGCCTTGCTGTGATGCTCAGCCTTCTTCCTTCACGACATTGTTGCTGCCACTGCGGCTGATTTTTGACGTAAAGCCACGCGGCACATGCAAGGTATTGCCGGCGCCCGACATATCGACGCGTTCCACCTCGACCCCGGCTTGGATCCACACATCGTGGTTGAGGCCGGTGATGTCAATGCGAGCCAGCTTGTTGCCCGCGCTGACGGTCACATCGTTGTTGGAGCCCGTGACTTCCAGCTTGTAGACCCCGGTTTTGTTGACGGTGCTTTTGAGGTTCACCCCGCCCACATACACGGTGTCGCCGTCTTCACTGGTGCCGCCGCAGCCCAGCAGGCCCAGCGGGAGCAGGGCCAGCACAAGAGCGCCGAGCATGCGGCCTTGGCTTTGAACAGAGATATTTGTCGTCATCATGATTCCTCTCCTTGTCTTGCAGTTTCTTCAAGGCGCCATGCGCGGCTCAGAGCAGATAGCTGAAGCCGCCAAACGCACTGAGGCTGCGAGCTTTTTGCGTCAGCGGGCTGTTCTTGGCTTGTTCGCCCAATTGATTGGCGCTCACCCCGAAGGAAATGCCGCTGCGTTCGGAGAGCGAGACACTGAGCAGCAGATTGATGCGCGCGTCTCTCAGGCCTGCCTTGGGGCTGTAGGCGGCCCAGCCACTGCTTTGCGATTGCTGCGCTGTGATGCCGAAATAGCTTTGCATATGCTGCGCGTTGACCCAGCTTGCTGCTACGCCCATGCCCAGCAGGGTGCGGGGGAGGATGGGCTGGGTATAGCTGAGGCCAAAGTCGGCCACCACGCCCTTGTGGCTGTCGCCAGAGCCGTAGCGCAGCGAGTGCGTGGCCTCCAGCCCTTCGGCCAATGCGTAGTTGAAAAACGCGCCCGCCTCCGGGCGAATCTCGATATCGCCCATGCCGCGCAAGCGGCCGTCAAGAGATTCCTTGCGTCCCAGATCGGCGGTAAGCCGAACACCATAGGCAGCCGGACCTGAGCGGGCAAAGTTGAAGCCTATGCCATTGCCCGTTCCAGCAAAAAAGCCATTCGAGCGGCGATAGTCGATCAAAGGAAAGGCTTGCAAATGCTGCGCTTTGGCGCCCAT
Organism: uncultured Burkholderiales bacterium; assembly: GCA_945952065.1. Taxonomy (GTDB): domain Bacteria; phylum Pseudomonadota; class Gammaproteobacteria; order Burkholderiales; family Burkholderiaceae_C; genus Paucibacter_A. The sequence continues at coordinate 18,128 of CAMFGY010000021.1, forward strand.
GTACTTGGGCGAGTAGGCGGCGCCGCCGCCCACGGTGACGCCGTCTTCGGCGAGCTTGGCACCGTACAGGCGCACGGCATCAAAGGCCTGGGCATGGGCCAACTGGCTGGCGCAGCACAGCAAGAATTTGCATAGGATCAAACGGGCCGCCCTGGGTGGGCGGCATGACAGCGACTTGCGCTGTGAGGCTTGGATTGGGATGTCCATGATGGGCTCAAGTGGTTGGCATGTGGCAGGCTCGATCAGCCTGCGACGCAAATTCTGTGAAACCCAGCCCTGGCTTCACAGTCCGTTGCGATGGACGGTTAGCGGGCGGCGCCAGCTGCGGCAGCGTGGCGCGAAAGAGCGGCGAGGGGGCTTGAGTGGGCCGACCTTCCCAGATCAGGCCCGTCCAATGGACTTACAAACCTTTGAACAAAGGCGCGTAGAGGCGACTGACGGCAATGCGGTCGGGGCTGCCGTGCAGATGCAAGGTGACCTTGCCAGCCTCATCGCGCACCACCCGGTCGATGGCGTCTGAGCGCACGATGACACTGCGATGCACTTGCCAGAAGCGCTGAGTGTCCAGTTGCGGCAGCAACTCGCGCAGCGAGATGCGCACCCAATGCTCTTGTTTGGCGGTCAAGACCCGCACGTATTTGTCGGCGGCCTCAAAGTACAAGACCTCGTCGACCGGCACCATATGGATGGTGTTGCCCAGGCCCACCTGCAGCAGCCGCAAGGGCGTCGGGTTTGTGGCGTTCTTGGTGCTGGCGCCTGCGGTGCCGGGTCGCAAGTCCGTGTTCATGCCGGCTTGTTCCAGCAGTTGGCGCAATTGCGTCATTGCCTGCTCGATGCTGCTCTGGGCCGAGGCCTCAGGCGCCGGACTGGCACTGTGCCGCAGCGCCAAGGCTTGTCTCAGACGTTGGCAGGTTTGCGCCAAACGTTCGCTTTGCACGGGCTTGAGCACGTAGTCGATGGCCGAGCGCTCGAAGGCTTGAACCGCATATTGATCAAAGGCGGTGACAAACACCAGCAATGGAAAGGCGCGGTCCTGCGGCCAGTCTTCAGCCAGGGCTGCGGCGGCTTCAAGCCCGGTCATGCCGGGCATGCGAATGTCCAAAAAGCAGACATCGGGTTGCAGCTTCAAAGCCGTGTCGACCGCGGCTTGTCCATGCGTAGGCATGGCCACGATTTGCAGCTCCGGCCACAGCCGGTTCAGTTCTTGGCGCAGATTTTCGGCCAGCAGGGCCTCGTCTTCAGCAATCAGTGCGGTGCAATTCATCGTTGATTTTTCAACCCAGGGAGGGGCAGGAGGATGCGAGCCAGCGTGCCGCCGCCCGGCGCAGGGCCAAGTGTCAAGCGCGCATGTTCGCCGTAAAGAGTGGCCAGGCGCTCGCGCACCTGCTGCAAGCCGAAGCGGGTGCCGGGCAGCGACTCGCTGCGAAGCGAGGCTTGTTCCAGGCCGACGCCGCTGTCTTGCACTTCCAGTTGCAACTGCTCGCCAAGCCTTTGGGCGCTGATGATCAGCTCACCGCCATCGATGGCGGGCTCCAGCCCATGCTTGATGGCGTTCTCCACAAGGGGCTGCAAAAGCAAGGGCGCAATTGGTGTGTTGGCCAAGTCTTCGGGCAAGCTCAGCGTCGTGCGCAGGCGTTGGCCCATGCGAATTTGCATCAAGGCCAGATAATCGCGCAAGCGATCAAACTCATCTTGCAGCGGATGGTTCTCGGCGCGCGAGGCCGTCAAGGTGGCGCGCAAGAAGGCGATCAATTGGTCCAGCATCTGCTGGGCACGGGCCGGGTCCATGCCGATCAACACTCGCAGATTGGCCAAGGTGTTGAACAACATATGAGGCTCCAGCTGAGACTGCAGCAGGCGCAGCTGGTTTTCTGCGGCGGCGCGCTGTGCACTCATGGCCAGGGCATGCGCGCTCTCGACCCGGGCGCGGGCCACAAAGTACAGCGTGACCGCAATGCCAGGGATCAAAGAGACCAGCAAAACGGCCATCGCTTGTTGCGGGTTCAAAGCGCCCAGGCCATTGACCATTCGGCCGGTCACCCAGTCGCCCAAGCTGCTGCCGATGGCGTAGCCCAGGATGGTGCCGAAGATCAGGCTCGCGATCAGCCAGGGCCAGCCCAGCCACGGCCTTGGCGCTTGCCCTGCGGGGCGATAGGCGTTGAGCAAGTGCAGCAACAAGCGGTTCAGCGATTGAATGATGGCGGAGCAGCACGTGCTGATCAGCAAGGGGTAGAGAAAGGCGTCCCGGGAGGGCCGCCCTTCGATCAAGGATTCCAAGACGCCGAAGGCGAGGGTGATCAGCAGCACAATGCGCAGCTGAAACATCAGCCGTTGACGCAGGCTCACCGAGGTTCTGGGCGCGAAGGGATTGGTGCTGGCTTCTTGCGCCGCGGTTTTTTGGAAATCCATGGGTGAGCGGCGGGCCTCAGGCCACTTGCAGGGGTAGGCGTTCCACGGCGCGGCTGCTCAAGATTCGGCGTGAACGCGCCAGGAAGGCGCCACCCAAGAAACCCAGCAAGGCGCTGAAACCGGCCGCGACCATGGGCGAAGCAAAGCGCTCCGCGTGCATGGACTGGTACATGCCAAGCGCGAACTTGGCGGTGAACAAGACCATCATCAAGCCCAGCGGCAACCAGCTGCCGGGCACAAAAAATAGCTGGGTTTGAGGATTGAAATGGCTGCCTTCGGGCCCGATGAAGGGCTTGAGCATGAGCAGCGCAGCGATGCAGCCCGCCATCCAAGGCAGCAGGCTCTGGCTGTGTGCCCCAAAAGCGCTCACCACACCCCACAGCCCGTAAACCAGCCAGACCAGCGGCAAGATCATCACCCGAGCCGGGCGCATCTGCTGATCGCGGCTTTGGCGAACGCCCAGCCAAAGCAGCAGGGCGAGGATGCCCCAAACATAGACGGGCACATGGCGGATGATTTCAGTCAGAGCGATTGGCATGAGCTGGGCTTTCGAAGTGCGAGGGCGGGGGCGTGAATCGCAGCCTTGCGAGTGTGCGGCAGTGGGCGGCGATCAGCGGCAATGGGCGCATCTTGCCGGCCTGGCCTGCCAGCCCCAAGCGCTTTGCGATCAAGGGCCCGGAGCGGGCGCCAGCGGTCTTGGCCAGGCGCCAAATGCAGGCCGAGAAGGGGACTGGGCCTCAAGCGGCGGCTCGCCTCGGATGGGGCGCATTCCCCATATCAAGCCATCAGCGCCGCCGACTCCCACTGCCGCCCAACAAACTGCCCAGCACGCCGCGCACGATTTCTCGGCCCAGGGTGGAGCCCATGGTGCGCATGGCCGATTTGGCCGCAGCTTCGGCCAAGCCGGGGTGGTGGCCACCGCGCGGGCCGGTGCTGCCGAACAAAATATCCTTCAGGCCGCCGAGCATGCCGCCATCACCGGCGTCGCCTGCCTTGGTTCCCGCCGATGGCGAACTGCCGCTGCTGGCATCGCTGGGCGCAGCGCCTTTGAGCTTTTCATAGGCCGACTCACGGTCCACCATGGTCTCGTAGACGCCGGCCACGAGCGAGTTCTTGATCAAGGCTTGGCGTTGCTCGGTACTGATGGGGCCGATTTGGCTGCCCGGGGGCAGCACAAACACCCGTTCTGTGACGCTGGGCCGACCTTTTTCGTCCAGCAAGCTGACCAAGGCCTCGCCCACGGCGAGCTCGGTGATGGCGCTGCTGATGTCCAGCCCGGGTTTGGCGCGCATGGTCTCGGCCGCCGCCTTGACCGCTTTTTGGTCGCGCGGTGTGAAGGCGCGCAGCGCATGCTGCACCCGGTTGCCCAATTGGCCGAGCACGGCGTCAGGAATGTCCAGCGGGTTTTGCGTCACGAAGTAAACCCCCACGCCCTTGGAGCGAACCAGTCGCACCACCAGCTCAATGCGTTCCACCAGGGCCGCCGGTGCGTCTTTGAACAGCAGGTGGGCCTCATCAAAGAAGAACACCAGCTTGGGCTTTTCAAGATCGCCCACCTCGGGCAGGGTTTCGAACAACTCCGACAGCATCCACAGCAAAAAAGTGGCGTACAAGCGAGGCGCGTTCATCAGCTTGTCGGCCGCCAGCACATTGATGAGGCCCAGGCCACCCTCGGTCTGCATGAAGTCGGCGATATTGAGCATGGGCTCGCCAAAGAATTTGTCGCCGCCCTGGGCTTCAATCTGCAGCAGGCCGCGCTGGATGGCGCCCACGCTGGCGGCCGAGACATTGCCGTACTGGGTGGTGTATTGCGCAGCGTTGTCGCCCACATGTTGCAGCATGGCGCGCAGGTCTTTCAGGTCGATCAGCAAGAGGCCGGCGTCATCGGCGATCTTGAAGACCATTTGCAGCACGCCTTGCTGCGTTTCATTGAGCGCCAGCATGCGTGCCAGCAGCAGGGGGCCCATGTCTGAGACCGTGGCGCGCACCGGGTGGCCTTGCTCGCCAAACACATCCCACAGCGTGGTGGGGCAGGCCATCGGCTGGGGGGGCTCAATGCCGCGATCTTTCAGCGCGGCCAGCAATTTCTCAGAGGGCTTGCCGCTTTGCGAAATGCCGGTGAGGTCGCCCTTCACATCGGCCATGAAAACCGGCACGCCGATGCTGCTGAAGCTCTCGGCCAGCTTTTGCAGGCTGATGGTCTTGCCGGTGCCGGTTGCGCCCGTGATCAAGCCGTGTCGGTTGGCCAAGGCAGGCAGCAAAAAGCATTCGGTGTTGTCATGGCGGGCCAGCAGAATCGGGTCGGACATGGGGCTCCCTGAGCTCAAAGCTAAAATCGCAGTCTATCTAACTAATCAGGGCTCGCGAGCGTGCGAGCACAGCAGGAGCAAGAGCCATATGGCGGGTCATTCCAAATGGGCCAATATTCAGCATCGCAAGGGCCGGCAAGACGAGAAGCGCGGCAAGATCTGGACGCGCATCATTCGTGAAATCACCGTGGCGGCCCGCCAGGGCGGCCCGGACGTCAAAGACAACCCGCGCCTGCGTTTGGCCGTGGACAAGGCCAAGGCTGCCAATATGCCGGCCGACCGCATCAAGTACAACATCGACAAGGCCTCGGGCAATATTGACGGCTTGGTCTATGAAGAAATCCGTTATGAGGGCTACGGCATCGGCGGGGCTGCAGTGATCGTGGACACCATGACTGACAACAAGGTCCGCACCGTAGCCGAAGTGCGCCATGTGTTCAGTAAATGCGGCGGCAATATGGGGACCGAAGGCGCGGTGGCCTTCCAGTTCAAGCACTGCGGTCAACTGGTGTTTGCGCCCGGCAGTTCCGAAGACAAGATCATGGAAGTGGCGCTGGAAGCCGGCGCCGAAGATGTGATCACCGATGATGACGGTGCCATCGAGGTGCTGACCTCGCCCGCTGACTTTGAAGCCGTGCGCAATGCCTTGGAAGCGGCGGGCCTGAAGGCCGATGCGGCCGAAGTCACCATGCGAGCAGAAAACCCCATTGAGCTCAGCGGCGAAGAAGGCCAGCGCATGCAAAAGCTGCTCGATATGCTGGAAGACCTGGACGATGTCCAAGAGGTCTACAGCAACGCCAGCATCAGCGAATAAGGGCGGGCCGCGGCCTGTCCTGCAAAACCTCAGAAAGTAAGGTCCTCGAATGAAGGTATTGGTGCTTGGTAACGGCGGGCGGGAGCACGCGCTGGCCTGGAAGTTGGCGCAAAGCGCACGGGTGAGCCAGGTGTTTGTGGCGCCGGGCAATGGCGGCACGGCGCGCGACTCGCGCTTGAAGAACGTGCCCATCACCGATGTCAAGGCGCTGGCCGACTTCGCCACCGAACAGAAAATCACGCTGACCGTGGTGGGCCCCGAAGCCTATCTGGCTGCCGGTGTGGTGGATGAGTTCCGTGCCCGCGGCCTGCGCATCTTTGGCCCCACCAAGGCGGCGGCGCAACTGGAGTCCTCCAAGGCCTTTGCCAAGGACTTCATGAAGCGGCATGGCATCCCCACGGCGGCCTATGAGGTCTTCAGCGATGCCGCCGCGGCGCATGCCTATGTGGATGCGCAGGGCGCCCCCATCGTCATCAAGGCTGACGGCTTGGCCGCAGGCAAGGGCGTGGTGGTCGCCGCGACCTTGGCCGAAGCCCATGAGGCGATTGACTGGATTTTGGCGGACAACAAGCTGGGCGTGGTGCACAACGAAGGCGGCGCTCGGGTGGTGATCGAGCAGTTCCTGCAGGGCGAAGAGGCCAGCTTCATCGTTTTGTGCGACGGCAAAAACGTGGTGTCTTTGGCCACCAGCCAAGACCACAAACGCCTGCTCGACGGCGATGAAGGCCCCAACACCGGCGGCATGGGCGCTTACTCGCCGGCCCCGGTGGTCACGCCCAATGTGCATGCCAAGGCCATGCACGAAATCATCATGCCCACCATCCAGGGCATGGCACGCGACGGCATTCCGTTCACTGGCTTCCTCTACGCCGGGCTGATGATTGATGCGCAAGGCCAGCCGCGCACAGTGGAGTTCAACACCCGCATGGGAGACCCCGAAACCCAGCCCATCATGATGCGCCTGAAGAGCGATCTGCTGGAGGTGTTGCTGCATGCCACCGACGGCACGCTTGATCAGGTCGAGCTGCAATGGGATCGGCGCGTTGCGCTTGGCGTGGTGATGGCCGCCAGCGGCTATCCACTCTCACCACGCAAGGGGGATGCCATCAGCGGCCTGCCCGCCGATGCCGAAGACCATATGGTGTTCCATGCCGGCACGGCCGAGGTCGAGGGGCAGCTGCGCACCTCCGGTGGGCGGGTGTTGTGCGTGACTGCTTTGGGCGAGTCAGTGCGCAAGGCCCAGCAACTGGCCTATGACACCTTGGTCACGATCCAGTTCGAAGGCAAGCAGTACCGCCAAGACATTGGTCATCGCGCGGTGAAGCGTTGAGCGGACGAGATTTGTTGCCGCAGCCTCGCTTGCTGGAGGCCGCCGACAGTCAGCAGCAGCTGCACTTGCGAGGCAGCGCCTGGGCGCAGCGCTTGCTGCGATTGGCGGGATGGCGCTGGGACTTTGATGGGCTGCCCGGCATGCAGGGCGTGATCCTGGTCTACCCGCACACCTCGAACTGGGACTTCGTGGTGGGTGTGCTGGCCAAATGGGCGCTGGGTTTGCAATTGCGGTTCTGGGCCAAGGACAGCTTGTTCCGTGTGCCGGTGTTTGGGGCCTGGGTGCGCTGGCTCGGCGGCGTGGCGGTGCGACGCGACAGCCCGCAAGGTCTGGTGCGCGATACGGTGCAAGACATGCTGGCCGCGCAGGCCCGTGGCGAAATGTATTGGTTGGCAATGGCGCCGGAGGGCACCCGTTCATTGGCGCCGGCTTGGCGCTCCGGGGCGTATCAGGTGGCGCTGCAAGCCCAGGTGCCTGCGGGTCTGGCTTATTTGGACTACGCTCACAAAACCATTTGTCTGCGTCGCTTCGTGCTGCTCAGCGGCGATATGCAAGCCGACCTGGCACTGATGGCCCAGACCTTCAATGCCGCCCATGGTTTGAAACCGGCTTTGGCCAGCCCGATAAGGATGAAATCATGACGACCAACACGCTGCAGGTGAGGGAATACCTGCTGGATTTGCAGTCCCGCATCGTGGCCGCTTTGCAAAAGGCCGACGGCGGCGAATTCATCAGCGATGGCTGGACGCGTGAACCCGGCAGCCGCCTGGAAGGCGACGGCCTGTCGCGTCTGATCGAAGGCGGCGCTGTGTTTGAGCGCGGTGGCGTCAACTTCTCGCATGTGCGGGGTCGGGTCTTGCCTCCCTCGGCCACCCAGCATCGGCCGGAGTTGGCCGGTGCGCCGTTCGAGGCCATGGGGGTGTCGCTGGTGATCCATCCTCACAACCCCTTTGTGCCCACGGTGCACATGAATGTGCGCATGTTCGCGGCCTTTCCGGCGGATGCGGAGCCGGTGGTTTGGTTTGGCGGGGGCATGGATCTGACCCCGTATTACGGCTTCGAGCGCGACGCCCAACACTTCCATCGCACCTGCGAGGCCGCTTTGCAGCCGCATGGTGCCGACCTCTATGCGCGCTTTAAGCCCTGGTGCGATGAGTATTTCTATTTGAAGCATCGTGATGAACCGCGCGGCATTGGCGGCATCTTTTTTGATGACTATGCCGAGGGTGGCTTCGATGCCGCCTTTGCCATGCTGCGCTCGGTGGGAGACGCTTTTGTGCCCGCCTACTTGCCGATTGTGGAGCGCCGCCACGGCCTGCCTTACACCGAGCGAGAGCGCGACTTCCAGGCCTATCGACGTGGGCGTTATGTGGAGTTCAATTTGGTCTTTGACCGGGGCACGCTGTTTGGTTTGCAGTCGGGCGGGCGCACCGAGGCCATTCTGATGTCCATGCCGCCTCTGGTGAAGTGGCGCTATCAATGGGCGCCGGAAGAGGGCTCGCAGGAGGCCAAGCTTTACAGCGACTTTTTGCGCCCACGCGATTGGGCGCATGAACCCGCCACCCATCTATGGCTGTAAACCTCTGCGGGACGGGCCGCACCGGCCTGTTTGGCGGGAGTTTTGATCCGGTGCATTTGGGCCATTTCAAGCTGGCACGTTGCGCCCTGGAACAATTGAGCCTGGACCGGCTGCTGTGGTTGCCGGCCGGGCGGCCTTGGCAGAAAACCGGGCGCGGCTTGGCCTCACCGCTGCACCGGCGGGCCATGGTCGAGTTGATGGTGGCCCCAGAGCCGCGCTTCCAGGTCGACGACAGCGAGCTTGTGCGCGACGGCGCCAGCTACACCATTGACACGGTGCGCGAGCGTTTGGCGGCGCATCCGGGCGAGCAGCTGTTTTTGGTGATCGGCCAAGATCAGTTCGAGCGCTTTCATACTTGGCGCGACTGGCGTGAGCTGCTCAGCCTGGTGACTTTGGCCGTGGCCGCACGGGCGGGTCAAGAAGTTCAGGCTTCGGCCGAAGTATTGGAAATCCTTCAAGCCGAGCCCAACAAAATGCAGAAACTGGCGATGCCGGCGATGCAGGTTTCATCCACCCAGGTGCGCGAGCTGGCCTCGCGCGCTCAGGACATCAGCCCCTTGGTGGGCGACGCGGTCGCGGGGTATATTGCCCAGCACCGTCTTTACAGTGAGTAGGTACTGAATGGACATTCGTAAGCTGCAACGCGCCATCGTCGATGGTTTGGAAGATGTGAAGGCCCAAAACATTGTGGTCTTCAATACCGAGCATTTGTCGCCGCTGTTTGAGCGCGTGATCATCGCTTCGGGCACCAGCAATCGGCAGACCAAGGCGCTGGCTTCCAGCATCCGAGTCACAGTCAAAGAGCGCGGCATGGATGTGCTGCGTTGTGAAGGCGAGGAAAACGGCGAATGGATCATTGTGGATTGCGGCGCTGCCGTGGTGCATGTGATGCAGCCCGCGATTCGTGAGTACTACCACCTGGAAGAAATCTGGGGCGGCAAGCCGGTGAAGATGGCCTTGGGCGACGGCAAGACCAAGCTGGTCAAGGCCTCGGAGGATGACGAAGACGCGGCGCCAGCCAAGAAGCCCGCCAAGAAAGCGGTGAAGCCTTCCTTGCCCGGCAAGCCCGGCGTCAGCAAGAAGGTGGCGGCCAAGGAGGCCGAAGCCAAGCCTGCCGCCAAGAAGACCGCGGCCAAAAAAGTGGTCGCGAAGAAGAGCGCCAGCTCGCGTGAAGTGGATCACAAGACACCCGCCACCCAGACCCTCAAGGTCGGTTTGGCCAAGCCCGCAGCGAAAAAAGTGGCTGCGAAAAAGGTCGCCAGCAAGACCGTTGGCGTGAAGAAGGCGGCCCCCAAAGCAGCGGCCAAGCCTGCGGCTAAACCCGCGGCAAAGACCGCGACCAAGCCAGCGGCCAAAGCTGCCGTCAAGAAGGTGGCCGCTAAAAAGGTCGCCAGCAAAAAGAGCGCTGGCTGATCGTCGCCCATGCGTTTGATTTTGGTCGCTGTGGGCCAGCGTCAGCCTGCCTGGGCCGACACCGCGTATGAAGACTTTGCCAAGCGCTTTCCGCCCGAGATGCGTCTTGAGCTGAAAGCGGTGAAGGCCGAAACACGCGGCAGCAAAACCACCGAGCAACTGATGGCTGCCGAGGCACAGCGCATCGAAGCGGCCTTGCCGCGCGGTGTGCGGCGCGTCATTCTGGACGAGCGCGGCGAACGCCGCACCAGCATGCAATTGGCCGAGCGCATGAAGCTTTGGATGGGCGATGGCCGTGATGTGGCTTTGATCATTGGCGGCCCCGACGGTTTGGCTCCCGCCCTCAAGGCCAGTGCTGACGAGACGCTGCGCTTGTCTGACCTGACGCTCCCGCATGCTTTCGCACGCGTCTTGCTGGCCGAGGGCTTGTACCGCGCCTGGACGGTGATGACTGGGCATCCCTATCACCGCGAATAAGTGACGATGAGGCCAGAGGAACAGGGAAGTGCCGGTCAATACCGGCGGGATATTGATGGACTCCGAGCCTTGGCCGTCTTGGCCGTCGTGATCTTCCATATCAATGCCCATTGGCTGCCCGGCGGCTTTGTCGGCGTTGACGTGTTTTTCGTGATCTCGGGCTATCTGATCACGCGCAATATCGTCGCGGACTTGGATGGGCAGCGCTTCACGCTGGCTGAGTTTTATCGCCGCCGTATCAAACGCATCGTGCCAGTCATGCTGACGGTGGTGGCTGCCACCTTGTTGGCGGGCTATTGCCTGTTGTTGCCTGAGGACTTGGCGGACTTGTCCAAATCGGTGGTTTGGTCGGTGGCTTCACTGGCCAACGTCTACTTTTGGCGAGAAGTCAATACCGACTACTTTGCGACAGAAAGCGCCCAGTTGCCGCTGTTGCATTTGTGGTCACTTGGCGTCGAGGAACAGTTCTACCTGTTCTGGCCCTTGCTACTGGCTGCCGCCTGGCGCTTGTGGCCAGGTTCTCACAAGGGGTGCAGTGCGGGCTTGAAGCCCAGCTTGCTTTTCGCTTTGCTGTGCGTACCTCTTTCGGCAATCTTTGCCCAGTTCTACTTCGAGACCAGCCCTCGCTTTGTGTATTACATGCTGCCCAGTCGTGCCGGCGAGTTGATGCTCGGCGCAGCGGCGGCCCTGTGGGCCTTGCGAGGAGGGGCACAGCGCCTCACGGCGCAGGGCTTCAAGCTGATGGGGTGGGCGGGCTTGGGTTTGCTGGCGCTGAGCCTGCTTTTTTTGAATGAGTCGCAGGTCTTCCCGGGTTGGCGCAGCTTGCTCCCCACGGTAGGCGCGGCCTTGTTGATTGTGGCCGGGCTGGGGTCACAAGCCACTTGGCTTCAAAAGGGCTTGAGCTTTGCGCCCATGGTTTGGGTGGGGCGTTTGTCTTACTCCCTTTACCTCTGGCATTGGCCTGTCTTGGCCTACTGGCGCTACTTGTATGGGCAACCCAGTGCGACCGAGGGTATGGTATTGCTGGCCTTGATGTTCTTGTTGTCGTGGTGCAGTTTCCGGTGGGTAGAGCAACCCGCAAGACATGCCACATTGAGCGCTGCGCAAGTTTTGCTGCGTCAGTTGCTGCTTCCCGGTGGTGCGTTGCTGCTGTGTGCGGTCTACTTGGCCTTGGGGCCGCGCTTTGGCTTGCCTTCGCATTCGCAGCAATATCTTGAGGCCTTGCAGGCGCGGCGTGCGGACTTGCAGGCGGCATATCAACAAGAGTGGGTGTGCCAGCGGCAGCGTTTGAAAGCCCATGATTTGAGCGACCCTCGATGTGTGCTCGGCAAGGACGTCGAGCAGCCGCCCCGAGTCTTGCTGTTCGGGGATTCCAATGCCGCCCACTACATCCCCATGCTCCAGACAGTGGCGGAGTCCGCGGGGTTTTCTTTCCGGAACTATGCCGTTGGGGCTTGCCCGCCCGTGATGGGAGAGCCTCATGCATTTGTGCATGCGGAGCGTTTGTCGGACTGCCAAAATTCCTTGACCATGGCTTGGGACGATGCCAAGGCCTACCCGGTGCTTGTTTTGGGGGGCAGCTGGTTGGCTTATGTTCAACGCTCTCCCTTGTTCATGGCGCGTTTGGAAGCGACGCTGCGCACCGTTGTGAGCCGGGGGCAGCGGGTGGTATTGCTGGCAAAGACGCCGCAACTGCTGAGCTATGACAGCCATTGCCGTGAAAAAGCGCTGAAGGCGACTTGGCTGAGTTGTTCTGCGCATGGGCCTCAAGTCGACGCTGAAGTGAACGCGGTGAATCAGGCATTGGCTGAACTTGCCGCCCGAATTCCTGGGGTTCAGTTTTTTGACCCCACCCCGCAGCTGTGCCCTGAGGGCCGTTGCAAAATTTATGAATCGAGCGGACTGCCGCTTTATTTCGATGCCGGTCACTTGACCGTGAAGGCCTCACGTCAACTGGGGCAGGCCCTGTTGATGCAAGATCCTGAGGCCATTCGAGCTATTTTTGCGCCATGAATTCGGTAGACGAACAAGTACTTGGGAATTTCTCCATGATTTATCTGGCCTCCCAAAGCCCGCGTCGCCGCCAGTTGTTGGATCAGTTGGGGGTGCGCTATGAATTGCTGCTGCCAGGCCCGGAAGAGGATGCGGAAAGCTTAGAGGCGGAGCGGGCCGGAGAGTCGCCGGAGGACTATGTCGTGCGGGTGACTTCGGCCAAGTTGACGGCTGCTTTGCAACGCTTGGCAAAGCGTGGGCTCAGTCCTGCGCCGGTGTTGTGCTCGGACACCACGGTCGCGCTTGGGCCCAAGATTTTGGGCAAACCGCAGGACGCCGCGCAGGCCTATGAAACGCTGAGCCTCTTGTCGGGCCGCAGCCACCGAGTGATCACCGCCGTGGCTGTCGGTTTGGGTGAGCGTCAGACATCGGCGCTGAATGTCTCGGAAGTGGACTTCATCGACGTGCCTGAGGAGCAACTCAGGCGCTATATCGCCAGCGGTGAGCCTTTTGGCAAAGCTGGTGCCTATGCCATCCAGAGTCAGGCGGCGGCATGGATTTCTCGCATTGAAGGCAGCTATTCAGGCATCATGGGTCTGCCCTTGTTCGAAACGGCTCAAATGCTGCAGCAATGGGGGCTGCGAATCTGAGTCGTGTCAGCGTGTTCTGACGCATGCCCGTGCAAAAGAAGGCATGCGTCAGCATTCGAGGTTAGCGCCATGGAAGATATTTTGATCAACTGGTCTCCGCAGGAGACGCGTGTGGCCGTGGTGGAAAACGGTGCCGTGCAGGAGTTGCACGTTGAGCGCACCTTGGAGCGCGGCCTGGTGGGCAATGTTTATTCGGGCAAAGTTGCGCGGGTCCTGCCCGGCATGCAGTCGGCTTTCATCGATATCGGTCTGGAGCGCGCTGCGTTTTTGCACGTGGCGGACTTGCATGTCAATGGCGCTTTCGGCCATACGCGCAGCCAGCATGCAGAAGGAGGCGTGGCCACGCCCATCGAGCGCCTGGTGTTCGAGGGCCAAGCCCTCACCGTGCAAGTGATCAAGGACCCGATCGGCACCAAAGGTGCACGCTTGTCGACGCAGATCAGTATCGCGGGGCGCATGTTGGTGTTCTTGCCGCAGGATGAACACATTGGCATTTCGCAGAAGATCGGCTCACCTGAATTGCGCGAGCAGTTGCGGGCCCGCATGCAGGCCTTGGTGGGCACCGCTGAACAGGGCGGGGGTGGCGGCTTCATCTTGCGCACCAATGCTGAAGATGCCAGCGACGAAGAACTGGCCGCCGATATCGCCTATCTGCGCAAGGCCTGGGCCGCCATTCGCGAAAAGGGCTCCTGTTCTCCGCCGGGGACGCTTTTGCATCAAGACCTGAGTCTGGTGGAGCGGGTGCTGCGCGATTTGGTCAGCGAGCGCACCGCCTCGATCCGCATTGACTCCAAGATGCAGTTCGATGTGTTGCACAGTTTTGGCGAAAAATTCATGCCTGCGGCCACAGCCAAGCTGGAGCATTACCGGGGTGAGCGGCCGATCTTTGACCTCAACAATATCGATGCCGAGTTGAGCCGTGCCTTGGCACGACGGGTTGATTTGAAGTCAGGCGGTTATCTGATCTTTGATCAGACCGAGGCCATGACCACGGTGGATGTGAACACGGGCGGCTTCGTCGGTGCGCGCAATTTCGACGACACCATTTTCAAAACCAATCTGGAAGCGGCTGGGGCCATCTCTCGGCAACTGCGCCTTCGCAATCTGGGCGGCATCATCATCGTTGACTTCATCGACATGACCCGGGAAGAACATCGTGCTGCGGTGTTGACCGAGTTCCGCAAGCAACTGAGCCGCGATCGCACCAAAGTGACTTTGGGCGGGTTTACGCAACTGGGCTTGGTGGAAATGACCCGCAAGCGAACCCGCGAGTCCTTGTCCCGTATGTTGTGCGAGCCCTGCCCCACTTGTGAGGGCCGAGGACAGGTCAAGACTGCCCGCACGGTGTGCTACGACATCATGCGTGAAATCTTGCGTGAGGCCCGGCAGTTTTCTCCCAAAGAGTTTCGTATCGTGGCCGCGGCCAATGTGGTGGAGATGCTGCTGGATGAAGAAAGCCAGCATTTGGCGGGCTTGTCAGATTTCATTGGCAAACCGATTTCCTTGACCGCCGAGCCCACCAATCAAACCGAGCATTACGACATTGTTCTGCTGTAGCTCGGCGTGAATTGCTGACGGTGCGCCTACGGCCAAGCCTTGTCGGTCAAGCGCGCGCCCTGAAGCGCAACAAAGCCAGCACAGAATCTCTACATGCTGTCACCGCATGCACCGTGAAAATGAACTGGGCTCAGGCAGAATGCCAAGATGTTTGAGCTTGCACCCTGGGGTGCTTTGATAGCGAGTCGCATGTCTGCAAAGAACACAACTGCACTTCCGCCTGAATCGGTGTCAGGCGATGACCTGAAAGTCGCGGCGCCAGCGCGCCGTTCGCTGATGTTTCAAGGGGCTGCGGCCCTGGCGGGATGGTCGGGGCTGGCGGCTTTCAGTCCGTCGGCACAGGCTCAATTCCGCGTTGAAATCACCGGGATTGGCGGCACCCAGGTGCCGATCGCGCTGCCTGAGTTTCGCGATGAATCTCGGGCCGGGCAGGCGGTCGCAGCCATCATTCGGGCGGATCTGGAACGCAGTGGCAAGTTCCGCATCATCGATGCGCCGCAGTCTGGTTTGTTTGAAGGCAGCCAGCCCGCATGGAGTGACTGGCGGGCTCGCAACGCCGATGCTTTGGCTGCCGGTTCGGCTTCGCGCCTGGCCGATGGCCGGGTGGATCTGCGTTACAAGTTGTGGGATGTGGTCAAGGGTCAGGACTTGGGTGGCGAAGCCCATGCCGTGGCCCCCGATGATGTGCGTTTGGCCGCCCACCGCATTGCCGACACCATTTATCAAAAGCTAACGGGCGAACCCGGCGTGTTCGCGACCCGCATGGCTTACGTCACCAAAGCGGGTGGACGCTACAGCCTGCGCATCACCGATGCCGATGGGGAAGGCGGGCAGGTGGCCTTGGCCAGCCCCGACCCCATCATTTCTCCGGCATGGTCGCCCAATGGGCGTGAGCTGGTGTACGTCTCATTTGAAACGCGCAAGGCCGTGGTGTGGATTCAAGACGTCTCCACCGGTAGGCGCCGTGCACTGGCCGACTTCCGGGGGACCAACAGCGCGCCCGCGTTCTCGCCCGATGGCCAGCAACTGTCCCTGACGCTTTCACGCGATGGCGGTTCGCAGTTGTTCCTGATCAACCGAGACGGCAGTGGCTTGCGTCGCTTGACGCAGAGTTCGTCGATTGACACCGAGTCGGTGTTCTCGCCCGATGGTCGTTCTTTGTATTTTGTCAGCGACCGTGGCGGCAGTCCGCAGATCTACCGCATGTCTGTGTCTGGAGGAGCTGCGGAGCGCGTCACTTTCAATGGCGCGTACAACATCAGCCCCGCCATCAGCCCTGATGGCCGCACCATGGCCTATATCACGCGCCTCAACGGAGGCACCTTCAGGCTTTGTGTGATGGATCTGGCCAGTGGCACGGTGCAGCAAATCAGCGATGGCAGCGACGACGAAAGCCCCAGCTTCGCCCCCAATGGCCGCTTGCTGGTGTATGCCAGCCGCTCCGGCGGGCGTGATGTGCTCATGACCACCACCCTGGATGGGCGCATCAAGGCCAAGCTGATTTCGACGCTTGCTGATGTACGAGAGCCGACATGGGGGCCTTTCGGCCGCTGAGGCTGAGGGCGTTTTCGCTGTGGCCGAACCGGCTTTAACAAAACGGCTCGGCCGCAACTTGTAAGACAATGGGCCGAGGCTTTAGCACAAGTGTCTAAAAGGCCTTGTTGTTTTTGGCATCAATACTGAATTTTTCCGAAGGAGTGAACCGCATGAAGATGACTCGCTACGCACTGAGTTTGTTGGCTGCTGCCGCTTTGGCAGGCTGTGGCTCGACCGTGAAGTTGGATGAACCAGCGCCGGTCGAAACTCGCCCGGTGGCGCCCCCGACCTCGGCCGCCAACAGCGGTGCGACGGCTGCTCCGATGGCTGAATCCAAGGTTGCCACGGTGGACCTGGGCGCTCAGCTGACAGCAGCGGTTGCCAACCAACGGGTGGTCTTGTTCGACTTCGACAGCTATGTGGTGAAGGACGACTACCGCGGTTTGGTGGAAGCCCATGCCAAGCGTCTGAACAACGACCGCAAGCTGGCCCTGAGCTTGGAAGGCCATACCGACGAGCGCGGTGGCCGTGAATACAACCTGGCCTTGGGTCAAAAGCGTGCCGAAGCCGTGGCCAAGTCGCTCAGCTTGCTGGGCGTGGCTGCAAATCAAATCGAGCCGGTCAGCTTTGGCAAGGAAAAGCCTGCGGCTCAGGGCAGCGATGAAGCGGCATGGGCCAAGAATCGCCGTGTTGAGCTGAAGGACAAGTGAGATGAACCTGCTGCAGGGCAGCTTGGCTTCGACGCGAGGGCTGCGCGCGCTTGCCTTGGCGGCGGTTTCGCTGGCGGCTGGCACTGCGCACGCCTTGTTCAACGATGACGAGGCGCGCAAAGCCATTTTGGAATTGCGCACCCGTGTTCAACAAAGCGAAGACGCGCAGCGCCAAAGGGTTGAGCAGTTGTCGACCCAAGTCCAAGATCAGTTGGGGCCATTGCGCCGCAGCATGCTGGATCTGAATTCGCAGATCGATGGCTTGCGCAGCGAGATTGCCAAGCTACGGGGCCAAAATGAACAACTGGCTCGCGAGTTGTCTGAAACCCAGCGTCGGCTCAATGATCAGGCGCAGGCGCTGGACTCACGTTTGAAGCCGCTGGAGCCACAAAAAGTGGCGCTTGACGGGCGAGAGTTTCAAGTCGGCCCCGAGGAACGTCGGCAGTACGACGCGGCCATGGGCTTGGTGCGTCGCGGTGATTTTACCGAGGCGGTCAATACGTTGAATAGCTTTTTGAAGCGATTCCCGGCCAGTGGCTACGCTGACTCCGTGCGCTTTTGGTTGGGCAATGCTCAGTATGGCAAGCGCGACTACAAGGATGCGATCGCAAGCTTCAAGGCCTTCATCGCGGGCAATCCTGAGCATCCTCGCGCCAGCGAAGCATTGCTGGCCTTGGCCAATTGCCAGATCGAGTTGAAGGACGTGAAGTTGGCGCGTCGTAGCCTGGAGGATTTGATCAAAGCCTATCCAGGCACTGAAGCCGCGCAAGCCGCCAAGGAACGCCTGAATGCGCTGAAGTAATCCGGCGCAAAGGCAGGGTGGCAGTGCTCACGCTTTGAACGCCTGGCGCTATGCTTACTTGAGTTCTTGCTTGCTGAGGCTCGTCATCATGTGCCGACAAAGGCCCCGCTTGCGGGGCCTTTTCTTTTATCGGCAAAGGCGAAGTGCTTTGCTTTCTACAATCCAGCCATGCAAAAAAACGAGATGCGCGCCGGTGAACCTTGCGCAAAGCCTGAATGCCATGAGTGTTGAGTCTTGGATGGACCCAGACGAGGAGCGTCGCTTCGGCGGATTGCGTCGACTGTATGGCGAGCAAGACTACCAATGCCTGCGACAAGCGCATATTGCGGTTGTCGGCTTGGGCGGTGTTGGCTCCTGGGTGGTGGAGGCTTTGGCGCGTAGCGGGGTTGCGGCGCTGACCTTGATCGACTTGGATCAAGTGGCGGAAAGCAATATCAACCGGCAAGTGCAAGCCTTGGGTTCAACCGTGGGCATGGCCAAAGTGGAGGCTTTGCGCCAACGCATTCTGGACATTCATCCGAATTGCAAGATCACGCTGATTGAAGAATTTGTCGATGAACAAAACTGGCCGGCTTTGATGGCCGGTCGGGAAAGTGAGCTGCATGGCCTGATTGATGCTTGCGACCAGGTGCGCGCCAAGGCCTGCTTGGCGGCTTGGGCCTTGGCGCGTGGCCTGCCCTTTGTCAGCGTGGGGGCGGCCGGCGGCAAACGGTCTCCGCATTTGATGTGCATTGAGGACTTGGCCGACATCACCCATGACCCCTTGCTGGCCTCTTTGCGGCAGCGCATGCGCAAGCAGTACGGGGCCAAGCGGCAAGGCAAGATGGGCGTGGCCTGCGTCTTCTCGCGCGAACCGGTGCACCGCCCGATTGCGGCGCAAGGGCAGGCCTGCGAGGTCGATGGCAGCCTCAATTGCCACGGCTATGGTTCGAGTGTGGCGGTCACCGCCAGCTTCGGCATGGCGGCTGCAGCCGAGCTCTTGAAGATTCTTTTCAATGATTTGAAAAAAGTGCTTGCATCAGAATCAAAAGCCAGTCTAAAATAGCAGGCTTCGCTGGTAGGGGTCGTTAGCTCAGTTGGTAGAGCAGCGGACTTTTAATCCGTAGGTCGCAGGTTCGAGTCCCGCACGACCCACCAGAATTTAGTGTGAAATTAGTATGTAATGCTAAAAAATTCATGCTAGAATGTGAAGCTCGAAAACGTTGAGAAATTAACGAATTCGAATGTAGGGCTCTTAGCTCAGTTGGTAGAGCAGCGGACTCTTAATCCGTAGGTCGAGTGTTCGAGTCACTCAGGGCCCACCAAAATTAAGAATGGATCAAGCACCGAATGTGAATGCATTCGGTGCTTTTTTCATTGCGCGTTTTGATTTGCGGTTTTAATCGGCTTTAGCATCTTCCGTGTTGGTATTCATTTCCTGCGGCCCCATTCATTGGCGCTGAGCTTCAATGGGTGGCTTGTTGATTGCTACTGAGGCAGATATGAAAAAGATTCTCGTTTTTGCAACGCTTTGCGCAGCGCTGACAGGGGCTGGCGCCAAAGAAGTTGTGATTGATGTGCGCACTGCGGACGAGTATGCGCAGGGGCATGTCGAAGGCGCGCTCAATATCGAGCACAGCGAGATTGCTAAAGAGATTGCCAAGTTCCGCATCGACAAGAGCGACAAAATCATTTTGTATTGCCGCTCCGGGCGCCGTTCCGCGATTGCCCTAGAGTCTCTCAAAGGTTTGGGTTATTCCAATCTCGAGAACTATGGCGGGTTGGACGAGGCGCAGCGGCGATTGAAAGACTCTGCGGCCCCCAAAGTGGGTGGTGATAACAAGCCGGCGAAATAAGTCGGCTAAGCCTGCTGCAATTGGGGCTCAGTGGGTGTGCCAAACCAAAATCCCAAGGTCTGATGCTGATGCGTTCAGATGCCTGAAGGCAAAAGACTCGCGAATGCCAAAGCCGGTGGCTTTGTTTTCTTGGTGATTGGGCGTGTCAGAGGCCGCGAGGGCCTGAACGGCACATATAGCCCCAACTGCATCGCTGCGGCGGCCCGGAGAGGGCCAAGAGCGGCATGTGGGAGTTCGGGGTGGGGGAGTTGGGGTTGACGAGCCTGACCCCGGCACTGGTCACAACGGTTAGGGCTGCTTCGTTCCCGACCTGACCCGGTTGGCCGCGCTTCCATGCGAGGAGGCCCGTCAACAAGCATTGTAAACGATGCCAGCGGCTGCCCTGCTTGAGGGGGCTGAATTCGATGCGTTTTGCGCAATAAAAAAGGCGCCGATCGGCGCCTTGGGTCATGGCTTTTGAAGTGCGAGCCGGACGGGCTCAGCGCAATTGCAGATCGTCATCGCTGAAGCGGATGTTGAGGGGCTCAATCAGCAGTTGCTTGGGGCCGTCTTCCAAATGGCCGGCCACGAGGGCGTCAATGCCGCAAGCCTTGGCGACTTCCACGGTGCGCGCGGCGTCTTCCGCCTTCACAAAGATGGCAAAGCCAGCCCCCATATTGAGGGTGGAATAGGCCTCGCGGTCGTCTTGCTTGGCTTGCTCTTGCATGAAGCGCAGCACGGGCGTGACCGGCGGCACGCTGTGAATGCGATAGGTGAATTGGCCGGGGTGGCGCAGCAGCTTGCGCCAGCCGTGGCCGGTGATGTTGGCGCAGTAATGCGGCGTGATGCCGGCCTTGTACAGGGCCTCGGTGACCGGCGAGTACAGCACGGTGGGGGCCAGCAGGGCCTCGCCATAGCTGAGGCCGGGTTCGATTTCGGTCAAATAGCCTTGGGGCAGTCGCTCCACCAGTTTGCGAGCCAAGCTCAGCCCATTGGCGTGAATGCCGCTGGAAGCCAACAACACAATCGCGTCGCCGGCCGCCAGTTTGTCGCCCACAGAGAGGCGCTCCTTGGGATTGATCAAGCCGGTGCAAGAGGCGGCCAGATCGATGCGGTCCCCTTCCACAATGCCGGCCAGCGCGGGCGTCTCGCCGCCGCCCCAAGCCACTTGGCAGGTGTCGCAGGCTTTCTTCCAGCCTTCCACCAGGCTTTGCGCGCGCTGCTTGTCGCCAAACCAATCGGAGCCGCCAGCGGCCCAATAGGCCTGCACCACCAAAGGCGTGGCGCCGACGGTGATCAGGTCATTGATGGCCATGGCAATGGTGTCTTGGGCGATGCTTGCGTAATAGCTCTTGCCGGTCAGCTTGAACATTTCGTCAGCCACCAGGGTTTTGGTGCCCAGGCACTCGACGATAGAGGCCATGTAGAACGGCCCCACATCGACCACATAGGCCGACTCGCCGCGCGAAGCCAGCACTTCGCTGAAGCCGTGACCGGCAAGGTGGGCGCCAGTGGCTGCGGCCGCGCGTTGCGCGCTGATCTTCAGCGGATCAATCAGGTCGTAGTTGACCCCGGCTTGGCTGTAGCTGAGGGTGTCGGGGGAGGAGGGGGCGTCATGCGTACTCATGGGGCGGGATTATCGGTCAGACCGCAGTGATCTGGCGTCGCGCGCTTGCAATCGATGTTGCAATGCCCACTTTGTGCGCTTTGCTGGCCCTGGGGCCGAGGGCGGCTGCTGTGCCCCGTAGAATCCTGCGCCATGAGTTACCAGGTTCTCGCGCGCAAGTATCGTCCCCACAGCTTTGAAGAGTTGGTGGGTCAGGAGCATGTGGTGCAGGCGCTGGCCAATGCGCTGACGCAGCAGCGTTTGCATCATGCGTATCTGTTCACCGGCACGCGAGGCGTGGGCAAGACCACGGTCTCGCGCATTCTGGCCAAGAGCCTGAACTGCACCGGGGTTGATGGTCAGGGCGGCATCACGGCCAAGCCTTGTGGCGTTTGCGATGCTTGCCGCGATATCGATGCGGGTCGCTTTGTCGACTACATCGAGCTCGACGCGGCCTCAAACCGTGGCGTCGAAGAGATCTCACAACTGCTGGATCAGTCGGTCTACAAACCGGTGATGGGCCGCTTCAAGGTCTACATGATCGACGAAGTCCATATGCTGTCCAACACGGCCTTCAACGCGATGTTGAAGACGCTGGAAGAGCCACCCGAGTATTTGAAATTTGTCTTGGCCACCACCGACCCGCAGAAGGTGCCGGTGACGGTCTTGTCACGCTGCCTGCAGTTCAATCTGCGACCGATGGCGCCGCAGACGGTGCTCAGTCATTTGACGCAAGTGTTGGCGGCTGAAAACGTGCCGGCTGAGCCCGGAGCCTTGCGGCTCTTGGCGCGCTCGGCCCGTGGTTCGATGCGCGACGCCTTGTCATTGACCGATCAGGCGATTGCGTTTGGCGCCGGTGCTTTGGTGGAAGACGGTGTGCGGCAGATGTTGGGCAGCGTCGATCGTGGCCACGTGGTGGCCATTCTCGATGCCTTGATCGCAGCCAATGGCGCCGATGTGGTGGCGCAGGCCGATGGCTTGCGCAGCCTGGGTCTATCGGCTGCCGGCACCTTGGAAGACATGGCGGGGCTTTTGCAGCAAATGGCCGTGGCTCAGGCTGCGCCCGGCGCATTAGACCCCCTCGATCCAGACACTGCGGAGGCCGAGCGTTTGGCCGACTTGTTGCCGGCAGATGAGATCCAGCTGATGTACAGCATGGCCTTGCACGGCCGTCAAGAACTGTCTTTGGCGCCGGACGAATACGCCGGCTTGCTGATGGTTTTGCTGCGCATCTTGAGTTTTCGTCCGAATGGCGGCCCAGGTACCATCGGCTCAGGCGGCTCAGGCGGCTCAGGCGGCTCAGGCGGCTCAGGCGGCTCAGGCGGCGCTGTTAGCAAGCCGGGCCTCAGGTCTGCGGGCGGCCCCACAGGGAGCGTAGGCGCTGCGGCTGCGGCAGGCTCAACGCGGCCGGCGGCTGCGTCCAGCGCGCCTTTGCTGCGCCCGCAGGCTGCCGTCGCGACGGTACCGGCGCCGCTTCCGGCCGCGGCGTTGGTGGCCGTGGACCCCGTTTGCGCCCCTGCACCGGCGCAAGCGTCGGCGTCCTTCGCGACGCAGGCCGTCGCGTCAGTGAATCCCGAGCAAGCCCGGGATGCTGCCAACGCTGCCGAGCCAGAAGCTGTTGGGCCTGGGCCTGCGCTAGAGGTCAATGCCGTGACGCCCGAGTCACCTCAGTCAGTGTTGGAGGCTGCAGTTGCTCTAGAGGCAACCGCAGCTTCGGTGCCAGCGCCAGATCCGGCCCTTGAACAAAGCGCTGAATCGAGACCTGAGAAAAAAATCGAACCCGAATCCGCTGAAACGCGTGCTGAAACGCCGCGTCCGCCGCTTGGGCGTGGTGCAGCCCGCATGGACTTCAGTGCGCGGCTGCGGCCCCGTGCGATCGAGCCGGAGCCCGCTGCAGCCCCGCCAGAGCCGCCGCGTCAGATGGGCGGCGATGAACCGCCGCCGTGGTTGGATGTGCCGCCTGACGATGATGGGGACCTGTCGGCTGCAGGCGGCGAGCCCTTTTTGGATGAAGAGGGCACCGAGGGGCTCGCGGCGGATTCGGCCTTGCGCGCGGGGGCTTCCTTGGCTGAACGCCAGGCCTATGCCTCCACAGCTGGCGAAGATGTTCCTCTGACGCCCACAGCCCTGGGCGAGCGTTGGGCCGAGCAGGTCAAGCCCTTGGGTTTGACCGCCTTGACCCGTGAGTTGGCCGTGCGCTCTGAATGTGTGGGTTTTGAGGAGCAGGGCGAGACCTGGGTTTGGCGCTTGCGCGTGGAGCGCGAATCGCTGCGGCAAACAGCGCTGCGCGACAAGCTGCAAGCCGCGCTGGTGGCGCATTTGCAGCGACCGGTGCAGATCGAAATGGAAGCGGGCTCAGTCCAGGACTCCCCCGCTTTGCGCGATCTGGCGCAAGCTCAGGCGCGCCAGCGTGCCCTCGAGCAGATCGTGGTCAAAGACCCGCTGGCCCAGGCCCTGCTGGCGCAGTTCAAAACGGCCCGCATCGTCCCGGGCTCGATCCGTTCGCATTGAGCGGGGCCGTCCAGCGTTTTTGTTTTCTTCGTCGCAGCCATGGCGGCGAGTGTTTTTATTGAATTTGAACCGAGAGGAGTACGGCAATGATGAAGGGTCAACTGGCAGGTCTGATGAAGCAAGCGCAGGCCATGCAAGACAATTTGAAAAAAGCGCAAGAGGAACTGGCCACCATCGAGGTCGAGGGCCAATCGGGTGCGGGTCTGGTCAAGGTGCAGATGACCTGCAAGAACGAGGTCAAGCGCGTCACCATCGACCCCAGCTTGTTGGCGGATGACAAAGACATGTTGGAAGACTTGGTGGCCGCCGCGTTCAATGACGCCGTGCGTCGCGCCGAAGAAGTCAGCACCCAAAAGATGGGCAAACTGACCGCTGGCATGCCCCTGCCTCCGGGCATGAAATTCCCTTTCTGACGCCCTAAGCGTAGCGCGGTGACGGCTCTCGAATCCTTGATTGAAGCGCTCAAGCGCTTACCCGGCGTGGGTCAGAAGTCCGCGCAGCGCATGGCTTATCACCTGCTGCAACACGACCGCGAGGGTGCGCAGCGCTTGTCAACGGCCTTGCAGGCTGCGGCTGAGCAGATCGGCCATTGCCGGCGCTGCCATACCTTCAGCGAGACCGAAATCTGCGGCATTTGCGCAGATCCATCACGCGACCCCAAGTTGTTGTGCGTGGTCGAGTCACCGGCCGACCAAGCGGCGCTGGAGCGCAGCAACTCCTACCGTGGGTACTACTTTGTGCTGCTGGGTCGCTTGAGCCCTTTGGATGGGGTGGGCGTGGGCCAAATCGGCGCGGCCGAATTGCTGCAGCGTGCGGCCGAAACCGGCGTGGAAGAGGTGATTTTGGCCTGCAGCTTTACCGCAGAAGGCGAGGCCACTGCGCATGTGTTGGCCGAAGCGCTGCGTTCTCGCGGCCTGCGTTCCAGCCGATTGGCGCGGGGTGTGCCGGTGGGCAGCGAGCTGGAGTACGTGGACCTGGGAACCATCGCGCATGCCCTGGTGGATCGACGTTAGGATCGCCCGAGTCCGCGTGGTGCATGGCGATTTGTCCCCTTCGTTGGCTTCACTTGCTTTGCCCGCGGCGCACAGCCGCTTGCTTGAAGCCTCATACTTTCACTGAACCCCTTTGGAGTTGCGATGACCATTGCCAATTTCTGCATCATCGTGGCCTGCATGCTGCCTATCGTGTGCGCAGGTCTGGCCAAATCCAGCGGCTTCGGTCGCCCGCGGCGCGAAGGGGGTTATGACAATCACGACCCCCGGGCGTGGCTGGCCAAACAGTCGGGTCGCCAAGCGCGGGCCAATGCCGCGCAGGCCAACAGCTTCGAGGCTTTGCCTTTGTTCATTGCCGGTGTCTTGGTGGCTCAGCAATTGCATGCGCCGCAAGCCCGGGTGGATGGGCTGGCCTTGGGCTTTATTGCTGCGCGCCTGGCCTATATCGCCGCCTACCTGGGCGACAAACCCAGCTTGCGCTCGGCCATTTGGTTTCTTGGCGTGGCCTGCAGTGTGGGTTTGTTCTTCAGCGCGTCTTGAGGGCTTGCTGCCTCGGGCGGGGTCACAGGACCCGCCACCGAAGAGGTCTGGCCCTCAGCGCTTCATCATCTGGCGCGCAGCCAAATTGCTGGGGGCCGCCGCAGCCACCACGGCACGCCCAGTGGCGGATTTGCGCGTGTTTTTGTTGAGCTTTGCGGCGGGCGGAGAAGCGCTGTTGGTCTTGGCCATGGCGAGGCGTTTGCCGGCGGCGCTCGGTGCGGTGTAGACGACCAAGCTCTGTCCGGGTTTGAAGCTGGACTTTGGCGCCACCTTGTTCCATTCGGCCACCTGCGCGGGGCTCACCCGGTAGCGGGCCGCGATGGAAGCAACCGTGTCATGTTTGCCGGCTTTCAGGCTCAGCTTTCGCAGCGGCGGGGTGTCGGGCGCCAAGCTGATGGAGGCATGGTCGGCCAAATGCTCTGACACGTCCTCAATGCGGTGGGCCGCGCGCGGCACTAGCAGAGTCGACCCTTGCTTGACCAACATGCGCGGTGGGATTTTGTTGATTTCGCGCAGCGAGGCTTCGCTCATGCCCACCTCTTTGGCGGCCGCTTGCGGGCTCATGGTCTTGGGCACGGTCCACGCCGTCCAGCTCGCAAACGGGCCGCGGTGGGCCGCCAAGGCCTGCGCAAATGCGCGTGCATTGTCATAGGGCAGCAAGATCTGGTTGGTGCCCGCAGCCAGCATCACCGGCTTGTTCATTTGCGGGTTGAACTGCTTGAACTCGTCCACCTTCATGCCGGCCAATCTGGCGGCCAGGTCCACATCCATATCCCGGTCCAGATTGACGCTCAGGAAGAATGGGTGGTTGGCTGCAGGCGGCAGCGTCAGCGCAAACTTTTGAGGTGCCTGCACGATGTTCTTGACCGCTTGCAGCTTGGGCACGTAGTAGCGGGTTTCATCGGGCATCTTCAGGCTCTCGTAATCGGTGGGCAAACCGGCCTTTTGATTGCGAGTGATGGCTTTTTGCACATTGCCCTGGCCCCAGTTGTAGGCGGCCAGTGCCAAGTGCCAGTCGCCAAACATTTTGTGCAGTCGCCCCAGATAGTCCAAAGCAGCGCGGGTGGAGGCCAGCACATCGCGGCGGTCGTCGCGGAAGATGTTTTGCTTCAGGTCGAAGTCTCGGCCGGTGGCCGGCACGAACTGCCACATGCCCGAGGCTTTGGCCGTGGACATGGCTTGCGGGTTGAAGGCGCTCTCGATGAAGGGCAGCAAGGCCAGCTCGGTCGGCATGCCGCGCTTTTCGACCTCTTCGATGATGTGGAACAGATAGCGCCCGCCGCGATCGGTCATGCGCTGCACATAGTCGGGCCGGCTGCTGTACCAGGTTTCCGCCTTGCGCACCCAGTCATTGTCCAGATCGTTCATGGCGAAGCCGGCGCGCAGGCGCATCCACAAATCCATCTGGGCCTCGGCGTCGTTCAACTCGATCTTGACCCCGGGCCGCAGGCTGTCTTCCAGCAGAGGCTGTAAGGCAGCTTCGGGCGCAGCACTCGTGGGCGCAGCGGCCAGAGCTTCGGCGGGCGCGGCTGGGCTGGCGGCCCAGGTGCGAGGCAGGGCGTTGCGATCGCTGCTCAGCGCTGGCTCTTGGCTGGGCGGCGTGCTGGCGCATGCGCCCAGCAGGGCGCTGACCAGCAGCAGACTCACGCGCCCCAAAGCGCCAGGTAAAACGGCCTTGACCTGTAATTTCATCTGAATTCGTTCTTCCATTGCCGCAGTTGGGCGAAGACCTCGACCGCGCGATCAGCGGCCTTGGCGGTGGGCGTTGAACAAAGAGCGCTTGGCGCAGCCGCCGTGTCGGCGGGCGCACGCGAGGCCTGCGTGACGGCGCGGGCCACAGCGGCCTGCTCGCAGCGCAAGAAAGGATTGATCTGCAACTCCAACTGCAAGGTAGAGGGCAGGGTCGGCAAGCCTTGGGCACGCCGAGCCTCGCACCATTGCTGATAACGCTTCAATTCAGCGTTGTCGGGTTCCACGGTGCGAGCGAAACGCAGATTCGACAAGGTGTATTCATGCGTGCAGCACACCCGGGTCGCTCCCGGCAAGGCCGCCAAGCGCTGCAACGAGTGATGCATTTGCGCCGGTGTGCCTTCGAACACTCGCCCGCAACCTGCCGAAAACAAGGTGTCGCCACAAAACAGCAAGGGTCCTGCGTCGTCTGGGGGCGAGGCCAGGTAAAAGGCGATATGGCCGGCGGTGTGGCCCGGCACATCGATCACCTCGAACTGCATGCCCAGCAGTTCGACTTTTTGGCCGCCATGGCAGGGTGTGCAGGGGACAGGCAGGGTCTCCAACGCAGGCGCGTAGATCGGCCCTTGCAACACGGGCTGAAGTGCTTTCAGGCCGCCCACATGGTCGGCGTGGTGGTGCGTCACTAGAATGCCGCTCAACTGCAGCGAGCGCTCAGCCAAGAATTGCAGAACCGGCGCGGCATCACCGGGGTCCACCACCAAGGCGTTTTGGCCGTCGTGCAAGATCCAGATGTAGTTGTCCGCAAAGGCGGCAATCGCCTCGAGCTTCATGCAGCCAAGTCCAGACCCGAATTCATGCCTAATTTCATGCGTCCATGCCCATGCCAGGTGAAGCGTCAATTATAGAGTTGGCATCGTGGCTACAGACTCCGCCGGGGCGCTATTTGCTGGCGTGGGAACAGGCGCGGCTGGATGATGCCGTGGTGGACTTGTTTGGCTTTCATGCCTTGCAACTGGGATTGCCTGAATTGCCCGGCCTGCAGGCCAACCGCATGCCGCACCGATGGCTGGCTCTGGACAAGAGCGCCGGGCAGCCCAAGGCCGCACTGGCGGGGCCAGGTCTTGCCTTGTTGTGTGAGTTTGATGTGCTGCCTTTCGAGAATGGCAGCCTGGATCTGGTCTTGCTGCCGCATGCCCTGGACTTGGCGCCTGACCCGCATCGGCTGCTGCGCGAAGTGGAGCGGGTGCTCAGGCCTGAGGGGCGGCTGGTCATTTTGGGCCTGAATCCGACCAGCAGCTGGGGGCTCAGGCAGAATCTGGGCCGCAATCTGCCCGGCCGAGCTGCGCCATTTTTGCCGCCGGAGGGTGAGTTCATTGCTTACTGGCGGCTGCGCGATTGGCTGCGTCTGCTGAGCTTTGAGGTCGAAGCTGCTCAATTTGGTTGCTATCGGCCGCCTTTGCGTACCGAAGCCTGGTTGGCCCGCTGGTCTTGGATCGAGCCCATCGGCGCGCGTTGGTGGCCGGTGCTTGGGGCGGTTTATTTCATCAAGGCGGTCAAACGCGTGCATGGCATGCGTTTGTTGGGGCTGGACAAAACACGCAAGCCTTTGCGAGGGGCGGCACCGGCGGTGGCCGTGCAAAGCCGTGCGCAGCTGCGGTCTCAGCCCCGGCTTTGCGCACAACAACACGAAGAACAAGGTTCATGAATCAAACAAACAAAGCCGCCGATGGCGCGGTCAACACAAGGCCCCCAATTGCCAAACCGGTGGTGGTGATCTACACCGACGGTGCTTGCAAGGGCAACCCCGGTCCTGGCGGTTGGGGAGCATGGTTGAGCAGCGGGGGCCATGAAAAAGAGCTGTTCGGCGGGGAAGCCAACACCACCAACAACCGCATGGAGCTGACGGCGGTGATCGAGGCCCTGGCCTCGCTGAAAAGAACCTGCCAGATCACGGTCTACACCGACAGCGAATACGTGCGCAAAGGCATGACCGAATGGATGAGTGGCTGGCAGCGGCGCGGCTGGAAGACGGCGGACAACAAGCCGGTCAAAAACGCTGACCTTTGGCAGCGCCTGGACGCTTTGCGCAAGCTGCACCAAGTGGAATGGCGCTGGGTCAAGGGGCATGCCGGGGACCCGGGCAATGAAAAAGCGGACGCTTTGGCCAACAAAGGCGTGGCTGCTGCCGGGCGCTGAGCGAGTATCAGGGCTTGAGGTGGTGGCGCTGAGGGAAGGCCGCCCAAGAATTTGTGCGCTGTGCGACCGAGGTCCGTCGTCGGAGGATCAGAAAGCGTCGTTCAGACCCATTCCAGTGGCGGGCTTGGCACGCTAGCGAGTGAAACCCGTCGGCAAGCGCTAGAGTGCGCGCTCGGAGATCCGCATGACAATCAAGAAACGATTCCATACCTTTGTGGCGCTGGTCGCGCTGACGGCACTCAGCGCTGCGGCCTATTGGTGGCAACACCGGCCCGCCTCGGCCGCCGCGGGTGCATCGCTCGACGCCAAAACCGGTGCAGGCCCCGCTTCGCCTGGCAAAGGTGACAGTGGCGGGGCGCCCAAGGGTGCGCAGGCCCAAGGGCCGGTGCCGGTGGAGGTCGGCACGGTGGAATCGGTGGCTTTGCCCGATGATGCTCAGACCATCGGGACCTTGAAAGCACGGCAGTCAGCGCTGCTCAAGCCCGAGGTCAGTGGCCGCATCGTCAAGCTCGGATTCAGCGACGGCCAGCGGGTGCGCCAGGGTCAGGTCTTGGTGCAGCTCGATGACAGCCTGCAGGCCGCACAAGTGCAGCAGGCCGAAGCGCAGGCCAGCATTGCGCGCAGCAATCTGAAACGCAACAAGGAATTGCTGGCGCAGAATTTTGTCAGCGCCAGTGCCGTCGACCAAGCGCAGTCGGCGCTGGAAGTGGCCGAGGCTCAGTTGGCGCTGAGTCGGGCGCAGCAAGGCCGCATGCAGGTGCGTGCGCCCTTTGACGGCGTGATGGGGATTCGTTCGGTCAGCGTGGGCGACTATGTCAAGGACGGCAGCGATTTGGTCAGCATCGAAGATGCTTCGTCGATGTGGGTGGACTTTCGATTGCCCGAGCGTTTTGTGCCCCGGCTGAAGCTGGGGCAGTCGGTCGATGTGACCCTGGATGCCTTGCCGGGCAAAAGTTTCCAAGCGCAGATTGAGGCCTTGGACACCCAGCTGGACGCGAATGGCCGCTCGCTGTTGGTGCGCGCCCGTTTGCCGGCCGCAGTGGCCAGCCAGAGTGGCTTGCGCTCCGGTTTGTTTGCCCGCGTGAGCGTGCTGCTCGCCACCCATCAAAACGCCTTGTTGGTGCCTGAGGAGGCCTTGGTGCCACAGGGGGGGCAACAGTACATCATCAAGCTTGCGGGGGACCCGAGCGCGCCTGTCGCGCAGCGCATCGAGGCCAAGCTGGGTTTGCGCTTGCCGGGCAAAGTTGAGATTCTTGCCGGACTGAAGGTGGGCGATCGGGTGGTGACTGCTGGCCAAGCCAAGCTGATGCGGGGCGATGGCCAGGCCTTGAAGATCATCGATGTCGACAAGCAAGGCGTGGCACGCGCAGGTTTGGGGGCAAAGCCGGCAGTGCCCGGTGCCTCAGCGGCCAGCCAGTGAAGGGCTTGCCATGAAGATTTCTGAAATCTCCATCCGACGCCCGGTTTTTGCGACCGTGATGTCGCTGCTGCTCGTGCTGGTGGGCATTGTGGCCTTTGGGCGTCTGGCCTTGCGTGAGTACCCGCGCATTGATGAGCCGGTGGTCACTGTCAGCACCCGCTTGGTGGGCGCATCCAGCGAGGTCATTGAGAGCCAGATCACCAAGCCCTTGGAGGATTCCATTGCGGGCATTGACGGCATTGAGGTGCTGACGTCCAGCTCGCGCACCGAGTCCAGCCAGATCACGGCGCGCTTCAAGCTGGAGAAGAATCCGGACGATGCCGCTGCCGATGTGCGCGACCGTGTCGCCCGGGTGCGGGGCCGTCTGCCCGATGCCGCCGACGAGCCCGTGGTGGCCAAGGTGGAAGCCGATGCGCAGCCGACCATCTGGATTGCGTTTTCCAGTGAAACACTCAACCCATTGGAAATCACCGATTTGGTCAACCGCGTGGTCAAGCCGCGCTTGCAAACCATTCCGGGCGTGGCCGATGTGCAAACCGGGGGGGACCGCAAATACGCGATGCGCGTCTGGCTCGATGCCGATCGTTTGGCGGCCTATAAGTTGACGGTGCAAGATGTGGAAGATGCCTTGCGCCGGCAAAACCTGGAGGTACCGGCTGGCCGTATCGAAAGCCAACAGCGCGAATTCAGCGTGACCGCGCGCACCGACTTGAACACGGTGGCCGAGTTCTCAGAGGTAATGATCAAGCAGACCGGCGGATTCGCGGTGCGCTTGAAAGATGTGGCGCGCATCGAAGAGGCGGCTTCCAGTGAACGTTCTCGGGTGCGCTTGAATGGCGTGTTATCGGTTTCGCTGGGGGTGGTGCGCCAAGCCACGGCCAATCCTTTGGAAGTGTCGGCCGCGGTACGTGAAATGATGCCCAAGCTGCAGGCCGACCTGCCTTCGAGCATCAGAGTCTTGCCCGCCAACGACAACTCGGTCTTCATTGATCGCTCGATCAAGTCGGTCTATCACACCATTGGCGAAGCCGTGGTCTTGGTGGCGCTGGTGGTATTTGTGTTTTTGCGCACCCTGCGCGCTTCCATCATTCCGCTGGTGACCATTCCGATCAGCTTGATCGGCTCCTTTGCGTTGATGGCTGCCGCAGGCTTTACCGTCAACACCTTGACCCTGCTGGCCTTGGTGCTGGCCATTGGTTTGGTGGTGGACGATGCCATCGTGGTGCTGGAGAACATCTTCCGCCATATCGAGGAGGGGCTGGAACCCTTCCAGGCTGCGCTCAAAGGCGCCAAAGAAATCGCCTTCGCGGTGTTGGCCATGACGATGACGCTGGCCGCGGTGTTTGCGCCACTGGCCTTCACGCCGGGGCGCACCGGGCGGCTGTTTGTGGAGTTTGCGCTGACGCTGGCCGGTGCGGTGATCGTGTCCGGTTTTGTGGCGCTGACGCTAACGCCCATGATGTGCAGCAAGCTGCTGCGCCACAACGCCAAGCCCAGCCGCTTTGATCGCGGCATGGAGCGGGTGCTGGTGGGCATCAGCGAGTACTATGCCGCGGCGCTGCGCTTTGCCTTGCGGGCCCGCTGGGTGGTGGTGCTGGTGATGCTGGCCTCCGGCGGGGCGAGCTGGTGGTTGTTCACGAGCAGCAAGTCGGAATTGGCGCCCATGGAGGACCGTGGTGTGATCGTCATGCCCATCAGTGCCCCCGATGGCTCCACCTTGGCCTTCACTGCGCGTTACCTCGACGCGGTGGACCGCATTGCGGCGCAGTACCCGGAGTTTGACCGCGCCTTTTTGTTCTCGGGCGGTGGCGGCGTGTCTTCGGGCTTGGCGATTTTGCGCACGGTCGACTGGTCGGAGCGCAGCCGCTCCACCCAGGAGATCGCTCGCAAGATGTTGCCGCAGGTCAGCATGTTGCCGGGCGTGCAGGCCTTTCCAACCACGCCGGCCAGCTTGGGGCAGGGCTTCACCGCGCGGCCGGTCAACTTTGTGGTGGTGAGCAGTGACAGCTATGCCAACTTGGCCAAGGTCACCCAAGCCATGATGGCCGAGATGGGCAAGAACCCAGGCCTGATCCAGCCCGACAATGATTTGCGCCTGAACAAACCCGAGCTTTATATGGCGGTGGACCGCGAGCGCGCTGCCGATCTGGGCGTGCCCGTGGACCAAATTGCCCGCACGGTGGAAACCATGTTGGGCAGTCGTGCCGTCACCCGCTATAAGCGCGGCGCCGACCAATACGACGTCTTGGTGCAAACCGAGGCCGCCAATCGCAGCACGCCGGAGCAGATCGAGAAGCTGTTTGTGCGCGGGCGTGGCGACACCATGGTGCCGCTGTCCAGCTTGGTCAAAGTGGAGGAGGCGGTCAGCCCGCGCGAGTTGAATCACTTCAATCAGCGCCGCTCGGTGACCTTCTCGGCGAATCTGGCCCCCGGCTATGCCTTGGGCGATGCCTTGGCCTTCATGGACAAAGCGGCGGCCAAGGTGCTGCCGGTGGGCTATGCCACCGAATTGAACGGGGTGTCGCGCGAGTACAAGTCCAGCAGCGGTGCGCTGGGCCTGGTGTTTGTGCTGGCGCTTTTGTTCATCTTCTTGGTCTTGTCGGCGCAATTTGAGAGCTTTGTCGACCCCTTGGTCATCATGCTTTCGGTGCCTTTGTCCATGGTGGGTGCATTGGCCGCCTTGCAGTGGTCGGGCGGCACGCTCAATGTGTATTCGCAGATCGGCTTGATCACGTTGGTGGGTTTGATCACCAAGCACGGCATTTTGATTGTCGAATTCAGTAACCAGTTACGTCAGCAGGGGCGTGAGGTGCGCGAGGCGGTGATCGAGGCTGCGGCCTTGCGTCTGCGTCCCATCTTGATGACCACCGGCGCCATGGTGCTGGGCGCCTTGCCCTTGGCTTTGGCCTCGGGCGCGGGTGCCGAGAGTCGCCAGCAAATCGGCTGGGTGATTGTGGGCGGTATGAGCTTGGGCACCTTGCTGACCATTTTTGTGGTGCCCACCATGTACACCTTGTTTGCGCGCAAGGGCATTCCCGGCGAGATCACCACACCGGCCTTGCCGGAGGTGCAGGGCTGAAGCGCCGCGCTCATGCAAGGTCTTCACGCGCAGCCCTGCGCCTAAAATGCCGCGCAAACACTGGGAACATCAGATGAGCATCAAAAGCGACAAGTGGATCCGCCGCATGGCCGAGCAACACGGCATGATCGAACCCTTTGAGCCGGGTCAGATTCGTGCCAACGCCGCGGGCGAGAAGATCGTCAGCTACGGCACCTCCAGCTATGGCTATGACATACGCTGCGCGCCCGAATTCAAGGTCTTCACCAATGTCTACAGCTCGGTGGTGGACCCCAAGAACTTTGACGACAAGAGCTTTGTCGATATGGAGGGCGACTACTGCATCATCCCGCCCAACAGCTTTTGTTTGGCGCGCACCGTGGAGTACTTCCGCATCCCGCGCAATGTTCTGACCGTGTGCCTGGGCAAAAGCACCTATGCACGCTGCGGCATCATCGTCAACGTCACGCCTTTTGAGCCCGAATGGGAAGGCTATGTGACCTTGGAGTTCAGCAACACCACGCCACTGCCCGCCAAGATTTACGCTGGCGAGGGCTGCGCGCAAGTGCTGTTCTTTGAGAGCGACGAGGTCTGCGAGACCAGCTACAAAGACCGCGGCGGCAAATACCAAGGCCAGCGCGGCGTGACCTTGCCCAAGACCTGAGTGATCGGGCTTGCCCAAACTTGAGCGGAATCAGCGGGTGAAAGGCCTGCTTTTTCCGATTTAAGTTTTCGCCTCGGCCGGCAAGATGACGCCATCTCCCGTCCTTGCCGAGGTTGTCATGAACAAGGTCTTCCACCTGCTCCCAAATCCGCAGCTGAACGCGCCGGTCTTTTTGGACCTGCGCGAACAGGATGGCCCCGACTATCTCGTGGGCGGCATGGCTTTCGACCCCTCGCTGCGTCCGCAGGCTTCGATTGAGCTGGGCGCCTTGTTGGTGGGCCCGGTGGACGGCAGTGAGTTGCAGCGTTTTCAACAGCTGATGCAGATGGAAGGCTTGTCCTTGCAGCCCACCCGCATGATGTATGACCGCTTGTACGCTTGCGAACGCTTGGCGGTCGGCCATGCAAGCGCCAACCCGATGCTGCGTGATCTCGCCCTGAAGCTGTTCAACAGCTACCAGCAGGCGGGCGAGTGGATTGGTCTGGCGCACTGAGGCCCGCGCCAAGTACCAGACTTCTCCCGCTCAAGCACAAGCCCTCAGCATCTGAGGGCTTGTTTGTTTTGGGCGGCCTGGCGCTGTAGTGCGGAGGGGCTCACAGCGCCGTCAACCAGTCACAACGAAGCCGTCCGCTGCGATGCAGCCGCAAGCGCCACTGCGCATAGAAGCCTGGCAGCATGAAGCCCGCGGGGCACAGCGGCAGCAAAGGCCATGCGTGGATCAAAAGCAGCGCGGGCAAAGCCACCCAGCCCAGCACCCACAGGGTCAGCACCAGATCCCAAGCATGCAATTCCACCGGGTGTCGGCGGCCATGCAAAAACAGCCAGCGCTTGATCGAAGTCAGTTGAAGCAAAGACATCATGCCCTCCCGCCCCGGCGGCTTACAACAGGTGTGGTGTAAGTTTCGCGTCAGTTGATTTATCGGTGATTCGGGGCAAAAACGCCAGCGTTTTTTTCCTCTCAGAGCTTCGTGCCGGGGCAGGAAAGACGGGATGGCGGGCGCTTGAAAAGGGCGCGACACTGAGCGTCAGACTGCCGAAAGACCCGCGATGACCCTCAAGCCAGAAGGCCTTGCCAACACTCACGAAATGGAACAACGCGCGGCTCAGCGCCAAGCGCATTTGCATGCATTGCAGGCCATGGAACATGGCAAGGTGGTCAGTGCTGCCGAAGCGGTGGCGTTGATTCACGACGGCGATTGTTTGGCCACCTCGGGCTTTGTCGGGATTGGCTTCGCAGAAAGCCTTGCGGTGGCTTTGGAAGCCCAGTTTTTGCAAACGGGTCGGCCACAGGGCCTGAGCTTGGTGTATGCCGCCGGTCAAGGCGATGGACAGGGCCGGGGGCTGAATCATCTCGGCCATGCGGGCTTGCTTCGGCGTGTGGTGGGCGGGCATTGGGGTTTGGTGCCGGCCTTGCAAAAGCTGGCTTTGGCGGGTGATATCGAGGCCTGGAACCTGCCGCAAGGGGTGATCAGCCAGCTCTACCGAGATATTGCGGCGGGCAAGCCCGGGCACTTGAGTCGGGTGGGGCTGGACACCTTTGTCGACCCGCGTCACGGGGGCGGCGCTGTGAACGCGCGCAGCACCGAAGCCTTGGTGCGCTTGATGAACATCGATGGCGAGGATTTTCTTTTCTACAAAGCGTTTCGCATCGACGTGGCATTTGTGCGCGGCACCACGGCCGACCCCGACGGCAATATCACCATGGAGCGCGAAGCCTTGACCCTGGATTCGCTGGCCATGGCCATGGCGGCACGCAATAGCGGCGGCATTGTGATCGCCCAAGTGGAGCGTCTGGCCGAGCGCGGCAGTCTGAACCCTCGCCAGGTCAAGATCCCGGGGATTTTGGTGGATGCTGTGGTGTTGGCCGATCGGCCTGAGCACCATATGCAGACCTTTGCTCAGCCCTACAGCCCCGCTTTTGCGGCTGAGTTGCGTGTGCCCTTGAGCGCGGTGGCGCCTTTGCCCATGGGCGCGCGCAAGCAAATGGCCCGGCGTGCCGCGCTGGAGTTGCGTTGCCACGATGTGGTGAACCTGGGTATTGGCATGCCCGAGGGCGTGGCGGCCGTGGCGGCGGAGGAGCACATCATCGACTTGATCACCTTGACGGCAGAGGCAGGCGTGATCGGAGGCATTCCGGCCGGCGGTTTGAATTTCGGCGCGGCGATCAATACCCAGGCCGTCATCGATCAGCCCTACCAATTTGATTTCTATGACGGCGGAGGGCTTGATCTGGCTGTTTTGGGCCTGGCACAGGCCGATGCGCAGGGCAATGTCAATGTGAGTCGCTTTGCCGATCGCTTGGCTGGCGCCGGGGGCTTCATCAACATCAGTCAAAACGCCAAGCGTTTGATCTTCGTCGGCAGCTTCTTGAGCGAGGGGCGGCCCAAGTTTTTGGCGCAGGTGGAACAGCGCACCTTCTCCGGGCAGGAGGCCTTGCGCCGTGGCCAGCAAGTGCTTTATGTGACCGAACGTTGCGTGTTTGAGTTGCAAGCCCAGGGCCTGCAGTTGAAGGAGCTGGCCCCGGGCCTGGATCTGCAGCGCGATGTCTTGGACTTGATGGGCTTCAAGCCCTGGATGCCCGTGGCTCCCCAAGCCATGCAGGCCAGCATTTTTGAGGACGCTCAGATGGGCTTGCGGGCTCGGCTTTTGATGCTGCCTTTGGCTGAGCGCATCAGCTATGACCGGGCCACGCGCCAGCTATTTCTCAATTTTGAACGCATGTCGATTCGCAGCATTGAGGATGTGGAGGCCATTCGGGCCGAGCTTGAGCGACATCTCGAACCGCTGAACTCACGGGTCTGGTGCGTTGTCAACTACGACCACTTCCACCTGGACCCACAGGTGGCCGATGCCTATGCGGCCATGGTGCGCGAGCTCAGCGAGCGCTATTACGAAAACGTCACCCGCTACGGCAATGCCGGTTTCAGCCGCAGCCTGTTGGGGGCCGCCTTGCGTGCGCGGGGCATGGCGCCCCATTTGTATGACTCGGCCCAGCAAGCCCTGTTGCAAGTCAAAAAACCCGCGTGAGGGCTGCTGGTCGCGTGTTCGATCCAGGCGGTGCCAGGCCGCTCACAAGGGCAAGAGCACGCAACGTATCCAGACCTTGCGTTTGGCAAAAAGCTCAAAGTTGCTGAGAAACTCGGCGGCGGCATTGTTGCTGTCAAGGTACTCAAATCCGTTGACATGAACCAGGGCCGTCAAGGACTCTGACCAAGCCCGGCGCAGCTGTGCACTGAATGGCTGCACCCCTTGGCCTTCGTCCAAAATCAATTTGAGTTGGTAGCGAGAGTCTTGCAGAGGCGATTCGGCATGGGTGAGGATTTGCAAGCCGCCTTTGCTGACATTGGCGACCACACCTGCATGCCCCATCACATCCTGCTCGGGTTTGAACACCCATACCGGCAACTGCTCTCGTTCAACCGGGATCAGAAAGAACTCGACCCTTTGGTCCCTGCGTTTGTCTAGCGTTGTTTGTGGGTTCACGAGAAGTCCAGCTTGACAGAAATTGGTGATGTGCAGGCCTTATTGGGCCTTGCGCACATGAAGTGCGCATGACAGGTTCTCGCTGCCAAGGCGGCGGTTCGCAGCCCCTGGGCGTGTTTTTTTGGGGGGGCATTACAAAAGAACAGACAAACAGGCACACAAGCACGCGAATTGCCCGTAAGTGTGCGATTTTTCCCCGACAAAACGACGCCGAGCACCTAATCTGCAAGAGGCGTTTGCTAACTGGCCCAGGGCAGAGCCCCAAAAATTTTTTGCGCAGGCTGCCCGGTTTTTTGCTTGCAGGTTCGGAGCGAAGATCATGACTCTTGAAATCAACAAGTCTGAGCCCTCTTGGTTTGACCCTCTCTGGGTGCGGATCCCCGTGGTGTTGCTGCTGGGCTTGCTGGGCATCTTGGGCCTGCAACTGATCATGGATTGGCTGTCGCGAACGCTTTGAATGCGCCCCCGGCAAGGGGCATTTGAGGGCTGTTTCGAAGCTATTCCTTGGGCTGCTTGGGGGACGAGCTGGCTACACTGTTTGCATGCCGAATGCCGATCTTCCTCACTCGCCAGCCACGACGGCCGGTGCTGAATCCATGGCGCTTGCGCTGACACAGCGCTCGCTGGCGGGCCGCGTACTTTGGTTGCTGGCGGGGCTGTGCAGCTTGGTGCTGGGCGTCATTGGTATTTTTGTGCCGCTGCTGCCCACCACGCCCTTTGTTTTGCTGGCGGCGTTTTGCTTTTCGCGCGGCAGCTCGCGATGCGAGCGCTGGCTGTTGGAACACCGCATCTTTGGCCCTATGGTGCGCGATTGGCGCGCCACCCGCGCCGTGCCCCTGCGGGCCAAGCAGTTGGCCAGCGTCATGATGGCGATCGGGTCTGTCTCTGCGGCCTTCAAACTGCCTTTGCAATGGGCTTGGCTGCCTGCGGCCTGTTGTGCCTGTGTCGCTTGGTGGCTGTGGCGCTTGCCTACGCGCAAGCCTTGAGGTGAGGGGGCTGTTGGCGCCGCCGCCTAGCTTGGCGCCGCGCCGTCCACGGGTAGGCGCAGCCGCACACACAGGCCGCGCTCGCACGCAGGCAGTTCGATGCTTCCGTTCATGCGCTGCATCAGGTTGCGCACGATGTACATGCCCAAGCCCGAGCCCCCTTTGCCGCGCTTGGTGGTGAAAAAGGGTTCAAACAGTCGAGCACGCACCTCGGGCGTGACGCCGATGCCGTCATCGGCAATGTCCATCACGATGTGTGAGCCCTCGCGGCGCGCTTGAATGCTGATCTGGCCGCCACGCCGGCCTTCAAAAGCGTGGTTGATGCAATTCATCACCAGATTCGACAGCACTTGCGTGAGCAAGCCAGAGGCCATGCGCAGCTCAAGCTCGGCGTCGATGGCCACTGTCACCTCGACCGCCGCCTTGCGCAGAACCGGGCTCAAGACCGACAGCACGCTGTGCACATACTCCGCCAGCTTGAACTCACTGACGGCTTCCGAGGCTTGATCCACCGCGACCTTTTTGAAGTCGCCAATCAGCGCAGCCGCCCGCTCTAGATTGCGCTCAACCAAGGGCACCCCCACGCTCAGCCTGGCGACCAATTGCTGCAGTTCAATGCGGCTGACTTTCTCGGCCGCCAACAACTGGGTCAGCTTCTGGGCAACTTCGCCCAAACTGGACGCGGCCGTCACGGCCACGCCAATCGGCGTGTTCACCTCATGGGCCACGCCGGCCACCAAGCGGCCCAGGGCATCGGCTTTTTCTTGCTCCATCAAGGCCTGGGTCTGCTGAGAAAGCGCGAGATCGAGCCCCAGCAAAAGCCTTTCGTAGATGCGGGCCAAGTGGTTGGCGTGAAACTGGTCCAGCTTGGACCATGCGCGGATCTGCTTGGCCTGCACCAGCCACAGCACGCCGCGCAACTGCTGTTGCACAAACAAGGGAATCTCGATGCGAGAACAGGCGGGCGCCAAGCCCGCGAGTTCCTGGAGCTTGTTCAACTCGGCCGCGCAAGGATGCAGGCGCAAATCGCCCAAGACCAAGGGATCTTGCTGCTGCTTGAGCAACTGCAGATAGTCCGCGTGCTGGCTGCTGTTCAAGCTGAGGGTCGGGGCAGGACTGGCGAGGCTTGCTGTTTTGGACGGCTGCAAGGTGTAGCTGCCCGCCTGCTCGTCGGCCCACCAAAACTGCACCTCGTCCAGCAACAGAATTTCGCGGACTTTTTCACCCAACTCTTGGGTGGCGGCGAGCAAGTCTTCGCGGCTGTTCAAGGGCCATTGGCGGTTGGACAGCTCCAAGAGCATGACCTCGGGGGGCTTGCGCGACAGATCGTAATGCGCCAGTTTGGACAAGCGCTCCGGCAAGCCCAGCTGCTGGGCCTCGGTCTGCAGGCTCAGGTGTTGCCACAGATGTTGCAGCGCTTCGTTCAAGTTGCCTTGGGACTGCAGCAAATGAGCGAGTTGCAGATGTGCCCGGCTTTCCTGGGGGCGCGATTGAATGCGTTGGGCCTGATCGAGGGCCGCTTGGGCGCAACGCAAAGCCTCGGCCGCATCGCCCTGAGCCCAAGCGATTTCGGTCAAAGTCTGGCTGGCCATGCTCTGCAGCCAAGCGTGGTTCAAGTGGGTGGCCAGTTGCAAGGCCAAACGACATTGCTGCGCCGCCAGATCCATCTGCCCCCGCTCCTTGGCGGTACGGGCGAGTTGCCAATGCGCTTCGGCCTTGAATTCGCGGTGTTGCCCTCGAACGGCGGCGTCCATGCCTCGGTGGAACTGAAGCTCGGCTTCTTCGAGCTGACCGTTCTCAAAATTGCCGACGCCCAGATTGATGGCCAGTTTGGCCTCCAGGTAGCTGTCCTCAATGTTCTCAAGCAGCAGCGCGGCGTCACGATGAAAGCGCCGCCCTTTGTCCCAAGCGCCCAGCGCATAGTGAATCTGGCCCAGGCCGATCCGGGCGGCGACACCGATGCGGATGTCACCCGCCAGCACCGCCAAGTCCACGGCACGCGACCATTTCTCGGCCGCTTCCAAGTAGTCGCCATGCTGGTACGAGATCCGCCCCAAGGCCTCCAAGAGCCGAGCTGACTGCTCGTGCAAACCCGCCTGGGTGGCCTGCTGTTGGGCCATGCTCAATGCGCCTCTGAGTTGCGCGCCACGGCCGCGATGCTCCAGCAAATTGAAATGCGCATACAGCGTGTCAAAAGCCAGATCCAATTGCCCGGCTTGTTGAGCGCGACTCTCCAGCCGCTCATAAATGCGCAGGGCTTGTCGAGGATGGCGTTGCGCGACCCGAGCCAATCGACTCAGCCATTCAGATGGCGGTGGGCGGTCATGGGGAGCGGTGGGACGCACGCAAATCCTCTCTTGAGGCAGGGGCTGGCACAGGCCCTGTCAAGGATAGCCGCGAGCCTCGTCGCTGTCTGCCAAGTTTTGAAGGCGACTGTTGTGATCGCGCCGCGCCCCGGGCTTTGTTGCGCGGTGCCGGGCTGCCGCCCCATGGCTTCAAAACAGCGCCAGATTCTGTGGGCTTGTGCCGCTGGGCTGAGGCTTGGCGCTGTCGCCACGGTTCGCGCGACGCCGTTTAGGCTCGGCCTCTGGGCTGCCCGGCCGACTCAAGCCGCCCACGCGCACGCCCAGCAGGCGAATCCGTTTCTCCAGCGAGACACGTTTCAAGCAGGCCCCGGCAGCACGCCGTATGGCTTGGGCGTCTTGGGTGGGCTGATCCAGCGTCAGGTCGCGGGTGACGGTGTGAAAACCCTCAAAACGCAGCTTCAGGCCAATGGTTCGGCCTTGATAGCCCTTGCGGGTCAAGTCGCTGGCGAGCTGCTCGCACAAACGGGTGAAGATGTGGCTCAATTCGGCGCGGTCATGCACGGCGTGCAAATCCCGCTCAAACGTGGTTTCGCGGCTGATGCTGACCGGTTCGCTGTGGGTCACCACCGGGCGCTTGTCCCGGCCATGGGCGGCCTCGTGCAGCCAAGCGCCAAAGCTCTTGCCAAATTGAGCGACCAGCAGTGCCGGCTCTGCGGCCGCCAATTGCGCCACGGTCTCAATGCCCAGGGTTTGCAGCTTGGCCGCCGCTTTGGGGCCGATGCCATTGACCTTGCGCACATGCAAAGGCCAGATGCGGCTGGGAATGTCGGCCTCCAGCAGCACGGTGATGCCGTCGGGCTTGTCCAGATCGGAGGCGATCTTGGACAGCAGCTTGTTGGGCGTGATGCCAATCGAGCAGCTCAGTCCGGTGGCCCGCCACACCGAGTTCTTGATCTCGCGAGCCACCGCCCGCACCCCGCCCAAGGGGTCGTGGCCGACCGGCTCGCGGATGCCCGGCACCTCGCTCAGATCGATGTAGATCTCATCAATGCCACGGTCTTCAATCACGGGTGCGAGTTCAGCCACGGCGGCCTTGAACAAACGTGAGTAGTGGCGGTAGGCCTCGAAATCGGTGGGCAGCAATATGGCGTCGGGCGCGCGCAGCGCTGCTTTCATCATGCCCATGCCCGAGAACACGCCCAGATCGCGAGCCGCGTAAGTGGAGGTGGTGATGACGCCGCGGCCGGTGTAGTCGCGCAGTCGTGCATAACGGCGAGTGCCATCGGGCAGGGTGACCGGCTCATGCATGCGCCGTCCCCCAATGACCACGGCTTGGCCTTTCAGCTCGGGGTAGCGCAGCAATTCGACCGAGGCATAAAACGCATCCATGTCCAGATGCGCAATCAAGCGCTCGGGCAGTGCCGTATTCGGGACTGCGCAAGCAGACGCCGAGGCATGCAGGGGATCGGAGGGCAGGGCGGCCATGCCGCATTGTCAGCCCGCCCTGCTGACAGACCCTGTCAGCAGGGCGGCTTGATCCCGTTTGGGTCAGGCGCAGCTCTTGCTGCCGCAAGAGCTGATGGCGGCGGCGGCCGGTTCCGGTGGCTGCGCCATGCGGCCTGTTGCCGGGTCGAAACCGACTTGCTTCATATGAAAGACCAGGGCGGCGTCCATCATGTCCACATGAGCGGGCAGCCAGTTGGCCAACTCGGGCAATAAATTGCGCATAGGCTCCAGGTCTTGTTCGGCCAAGGTATGGGCCATCACTTGGCGCATCACATCCAGCACCATGGCGTGCTGCTTGCTGTGGCAGTTGTCCGGGGCGAAGCCGGTGGCGGCCATAAAACCTTCTTCCATGGCGAAGTGGTCTTCGGTATGGGCCAAAAAGCGCCGGTACACCGGCAGGGCGCTGTTGCAGTCGTCAGGCGCGTTCTTCAGGGTCTGGCTCAACTCGTCCAGCAGGGCAATGAACTCCTGATGGGTTTGATCGATCTGTGGCTGATGCAGGGTCAGCTCTTCGGTCCAGCTCAGGCTAGT
Source organism: uncultured Burkholderiales bacterium (assembly GCA_945952065.1). Lineage (GTDB taxonomy): Bacteria > Pseudomonadota > Gammaproteobacteria > Burkholderiales > Burkholderiaceae_C > Paucibacter_A. Next base: position 61,011 of record CAMFGY010000021.1, read on the forward strand.
CATGGTGTGTCAGGTGTTGGCATGCAAGTGCTGGATTTTGCCTGCTGGACAGGCCTGCCGCGCGGCGCGGCCGTGGCGGGGATGGGCTCTGTTTGCGCCAGATCAACGCCTGTGGGACCTGGCGCCTGTGCGATTGGCGTTTTGTTGTAGTCCGAACGGGCTATGTTGAGTGCCGCATTGGGGCTGAATTATGAAGATGGCCGTGGGGAAGCCGCCAACTCCGGGGCTTTGCGCGGGCTTGCCGCTGCCAAGATGCGCCCGCAGCGACGGCGAGATCGCCAAGCAAAAAAACAATCCGAGGGATAGCGCAGCAATGGACGAGCACAACGCCAGTCTGGCCAACAACAGTTTCTTTCAGCATCACGGCATCTGGGCATTGGGCGTGAGGGTGTTCAGACACCTGAGCTTTCGCGTCAAAGCGATTTGCATCAGCTTGGCCTTTGGCATCCCCATTCTGGCTTTGAGCCTGTGCTTTTTGCAGAACCAGCAAAGCCAGTTGGAGGCGCTGCGCAAAGAGCGAGCGGGTGTGCATTTGATGAAGGATTTGCAGCCCTTGCTGCTGGGCTTGCTGGAAGCGCGCAATGCCACGCGGGCCATGTTGGGGGGCTACGAGCCTGCGGCGGCGGATCTGCAGCGCGCGCGCTTGCAGGTCGATCAGGCCTTGCAGCGCCTGCAAGCTGAGGATGCCGAGTTGGTCTCAGCCTTGAACCTGCAAACCCCGATTCAGGACTTGCAAGTGGCCTGGCGCGCCAGCGCCGCAGCCGAGCGCGGCGTGGACGCCCAGGGTCGCACCGTCTTTGGCCCGGTTTCCGAAGCCGTGGTGCGCCTGCTGCAAGCCGTGGGGGACAACTCACGGCTGGTGCTGGACCCCGAGTTGGACAGCTTCTACCTCATCAACGCCTTGGTGATGACCTTGCCGCAAATGACTGAAAACCTGGGGCAGCTCTGGGGCTGGTCCAGCTACGGCCTCAGCCGCGGCGGTTTGAGTTTGGAGGAGTTTCGTCGCTATGCCGTTTGGGATGCGGGCGTGACGCATGGCATGCAAACCTTGCGAGGCCATTTTGATCGAGCGATCAAAGCCCGGCCCGAACTGGCCCAGTTGGTGGAACTCAGCCTCTTGGACGAAGTGCGGCTGTACCGCCAGCGGGTCAGTGACCCTGCGCAGCTGGTGGCTGCGGCGATTGAGCCCGCCGAGGCCTATGCCGATGGTCGCAAAGTCTTGCGTCAATGCATGGCTTTGGCCCATAGCGGCTTGCGCGCGCTGGATGATTTGTTGGCCGAGCGAGAGGCGCACTTGGCCTGGTGGCTGCAGGCCTTGATGGCGCTGACGCTGGGCTTTGTGCTCTTGGCGGCGTACTTGTTCCATTCGTTTTTCCTGGTCGTGGATGGCGGCTTGAAAGAAGTGCGTCGCCATTTGCTGGCCATGACGGCCGGCGACCTCACCACCCGACCCGAGCCTTGGGGGCAGGACGAGGCGGCGCGCTTGATGCTGACTTTGCGCGAGATGCAGCAGTCGCTGTGTCTGATCGTGGCAGGCGTGCGCGACGGCTCCCAAACCATGCTCAAGGCCAGTGAAAAAATGGCCCAAGGTGCCCGTGAGCTCTCCAGCCGCGCTGAGAAAAGTGCCGAACGCTTGCAGCAATCAGCCTCGGCCATGGCGCAGATCTCAGGCACGGTGCAGCAAATGGCCGCGCATGCCGCGCGTGCCGAAGGCATGGCGCGTGACAACGCCGCCGTGGCTCAAAGTGGCAGCCATCAAGTCAGCGGCGTGATGGGCAGCATGAACGGCATCGAGCAGGCGTCGGGGCGCATGGAGGACGTGATTGGCTTGATCGACAGCCTTGCGTTTCGCACCAATATCCTGGCCTTGAATGCGGCGGTGGAGGCCGCTCGCGCGGGCGAGCAGGGGCGCGGCTTTGCGGTGGTGGCGGCCGAAGTGCGCGCCCTGGCGCAACGCTCAGCGGCGGCTTCGCAAGACATCCGAGCCTTGATTCGCGCCAATCTCGATTGCGTGGACGCCGGCAGTGCCGAGGTGCGCGTGGCCGGCTCCACCATGAGCCAGATCGAGCAAAGCGCACATCAAATGAAGCAATTGCTGGAAGAGATCGCCCGGGGCGCGCAAGAGCAACACGCGGGCGTGGCCGATATTGGGCAATCGGTGCAGCAACTGGACGCTTTGACGCAGCAAAACGTCAGTCTGGTCGAGCAAAGTGTGGCAGCCTCGATGGCCTTGCAAGCGCAAGCGGGTGCTTTGGTGGCAGGCGTCTCGCGCTTCAGACTGCCGGAGTGAGTCGACAGTCTTGTGCCGGGCTTCAGCCCAGGCGTGCGCGGTGCCGAGCCACCTGCGCCCGCACTTGGGCTGGCGCGGTGCCGCCCAGGATGTTGCGGGCATTGAGTGAGCCGCGCAGCGACAGCACCTCGAACACATCCTCGCCAATGCGAGCGTCGAATTTTTGCAACTCGGCCAGCGGCAGGGCCGACAAATCGAGCCCGGTGCCCAGGGCCGTTTTGACCGCGTGGGCCACGATCTCATGCGCGTCGCGGAAGGCCAGGCCTTTCTTCACCAGATAGTCGGCCAGATCGGTGGCGGTGGCATAGCCCTTCAAGGCCGCGCGCTCCATCGCCTCGGGCTTGACGCTCAGGCCGCCCATCATTTCAGCAAAGATGCGCAGCGTGTCTTTGAGCGTGTCGACGGTGTCGAACAGCGGCTCTTTGTCTTCTTGGTTGTCTTTGTTGTAGGCCAGGGGCTGGCCCTTCATCAGGGTGATCAGGCCCATCAAGTGACCCACCACCCGGCCGGTCTTGCCGCGCGCCAACTCGGGCACATCGGGGTTTTTCTTCTGCGGCATGATGCTGGAGCCGGTGCAGAAACGGTCAGCCAAATCGATGAAGCCGAAGCTCTGGCTCATCCACAGAATCAGCTCTTCCGACAGGCGCGAAATGTGCACCATCACCAAGGCGGCGGCGGCGCTGAACTCGATGGCAAAGTCGCGGTCCGACACCGCATCCAAGCTGTTTTGGCAGACCGCTTCCATGCCCAAAGTCTTGGCCACACGCTCGCGATCCAGCGGGTAGCTGGTGCCGGCCAGGGCCGCCGCGCCCAGCGGCAGGCGGTTGACGCGGCGGCGCACATCGGCCATGCGCTCGGCATCACGCGCAAACATCTCGACATAGGCCAAGAGGTGGTGGCAAAAGGACACGGGTTGCGCCACCTGCAAATGGGTGAAGCCCGGCAAGATGACCTCGGCGTTCTTTTCGGCCACGTCGATCAGGGCGGTTTGCAAGGCACTCAACAGGGCTTGCAGTTCGTCGATCTCGCCGCGCAGCCACAGGCGCACATCGGTGGCCACCTGGTCATTGCGGCTGCGGCCGGTATGCAGCCGCTTGCCGGCCAGGCCGACCAACTCGGTCAGGCGGGCTTCGATGTTCAGGTGCACATCCTCCAAGTCGAGCTTCCACTCGAACTGACCGGCCTCGATTTCGCTTTTGATCTGTGCCATGCCGCGCTCGATGGCGGCGTGGTCTTCGCTGCTCAGAATGCCCTGGGCATGCAGCATCTCGGCGTGGGCCAAGCTGCCCTGGATATCGGCCGCCCACATGCGCTTGTCGAAAAACACGCTGGAGGTGTAGCGCTTCACCAAATCGCTCATCGGCTCAGAGAACAGGGCAGACCAGGCTTGGGCTTTGTTGGCGAGGGGGTTGTTTGAGATGGACGACATGGCGGCAGGCGGCAGGCGAAAGAGGGGAAGGGCGGTGGGCAGATGGCTGACAATTCAGCGCAGCGCGATTCTATCGACGCCAGGCTCTGCAAAGAGCCGTTTCTCCGGTTTCAGGTCCAAGGCAGGCATGGCTCCAGCATCGAATCAAGCGCCGAACCCAGCGAGTCCGCAGCTGGGCCAAGACGACCCGTCCGCCAGGACGATGGCAGGGCGCACTGCGTCCCCGCAAACGGGCGAGGGCGCGACGGAGATGCCCCGACCCGAGCAAGCCAAGCCGGCCTTGTTTGCTGCGGAGCAGGTCTTTGACGTCTGCCATGTCGGCGTGGTGTTGCGGGCGGTGCTGGGGGTGCAAGGTGTTTTGGCTCTGGGCTTGAGCTTGGCCAGCCAGGGCTGGGGCGCTTGGCTGCAGGCCTTGTCGGTGGGCACTGTGGCGACTTTGTCGGGCCTGCTCTTGTGGCTCTTGCTGGTGTGCGCAGCCAAGCGGCTGTTGGCGCGGCTGCCGGTCATGGCGCAAGGGGCGCTCTTATTGGCTTTGGGCAGCGGCTGCGCTTTGTTTGGTTGGCAGTTGTTGAATCTGGTGAGGCAGGAACCCAGCAGCGGCTTTCGCTGGTTCAGCGTGGGAATGGCCGGCGCGCTCAGCGCTGCCGTACTGCTCGCATGGTTGAGGCACAGGGAGCGCGCGCAGCGCCCGGCAGATGCCATGGCGCAGTTGGTGGAATTGCAGTCCCGGATTCGGCCGCACTTTTTGTTCAACACGCTCAACAGCGCCATCGCCTTGGTGCGCCTGGATCCGCAGCGCGCGGAGGGGCTGTTGGAAGACCTGAGCGAGCTGTTTCGTGCGGCTTTGGCCGAGTCAGGGGCGGTGGTCAGCCTGAATGAAGAGATCGAGCTGGCGCAGCGCTATCTGGCCATTGAACAGATTCGTTTTGGGGAACGCCTGCGCATCCGCTGGGAGATCGACCCGCTGGCGGGGGCGGCGCGGGTGCCGCCCTTGCTCTTGCAACCCTTGGTGGAGAATGCGGTCCGCCACGGGGTGGAACCGAATGATGAAGGGGGCGAGTTGTTGATTCGCACCCGCCGGGCAGGGGCCGAAGTGGTGCTCCAGGTCATCAACAGCGTGGGTTTGCCCTCAAGAACTCGCGGCCATGGTTTGGCTTTGCGAAATGTGCGGCAACGTCTGCGCCTGATGCATGATGTGGCAGCGAAGTTTGAATTGATTCAAGAGGCGGGGCGCTTTGAGGTCCGCATGGTCTTGCCCCGTTGAGACTTTGGGAGCAATGCGCAGGAAAGGAGTGAGCAGGCCATGACACAGGCGTCGGCACTGAAGGTGCTGTTGGTGGATGACGAGCCTTTGGCGCGCTTGCGTTTGCGCAGCCTGCTGGAAGCCTGCATCGACCCACGTGCGGTGGTGGAGGCGGAGGCTGGCTCGGCCTCGCAGGCACAGCATTGGTTGCGCGAGCACAGCTGCGATCTGGTCTTGCTGGACGTCCAAATGCCTGGGCCTGACGGCTTGCAACTGGCCGAGAGCTTGCGTCAACAAGAGGCGCAAGGGCTCAAAGTGCCGGCCTTGGTGTTTGTCAGCGCCCATGCCGAGCATGCCTTGCGGGCCTTTGATCTGGAGGCCATGGACTATTTGACCAAGCCGGTGCGTCGCGAGCGTTTGCAAGCGGCCTTGCAGCGTGTGGCCCAGCGTTTGGACGAGCGGGCGGCCATGCAGTCCCGCCAGTTGCAGCCCAGCGGCCCAGGTGCGGAGGCGTTGCGAGAGGATGACAGCTTCATCAACGTCAGCGATCGAGGCCGCTTGCTGCGCGTCCCCTTGTCGGAGGTGCTGTACTTCAAGGCCGAGCTCAAGTATTTGACCCTTCGCACCACCACCCAGAGCTTGGTGATGGACGGCAGCTTGTCCGACTTGGAGCCGCGTCTGGGAGATCGGTTCCTGCGCGTGCATCGCAATGCCTTGGTGGCCAAGGCGGCGGTGCGGGAGTTGGAGCGCCATGCGCCCAGCCCGGGCGCGGAGGAGGAAGCCCACGCTGCCGGTGCAGGCAGCGAGGGCGGTGAAGGCTGGGCGGTCCGCATCGCCGGCGTCAACACATGGCTGGCGGTTTCCCGGCGGCAAGTAGCCGCAGTGCGAGAGGCCTTGGCAGCGCAGGGGCAAGAGGGCTCCGGCCGGCGCGCTTGAAAGGCCCTCAGGATGTCGATGCTCGGCGGGTCGATGCAAGCCTTCGATCCAAGTTCTCGGATCAAGGCAGCCAAATTTCGAAACGCGTACCGCCCTGCGGTCTGGGCGACAGCGTGACCCGGCCCTGACGGTCTCCGTTGTGATGGGCTTGTGCGACCGCTGCGCAAAGCTCCATGCCCAGCCCCGTAGAAGAGCGGCTGGATGGGTCGGTGGCGCCCAGGCCTAGGCCATCATCTTCGACCGAAAACACCAAGTAACCGTCCAGCTGCGCGGCATCCAAGCAGACCTCGCTGCGTGCAAAGCGCCAAGCATTGTGCAGCGCCGCTTCCATCGCCAGCAAGACCAAGCGGGCATCGAAATACCAAAAAGGCGGCGCAGCGGCGCAGTCCGTGACGCGCAAAGGCGCACCATCCGGGCGAGAGTCCACGCGCAGCAACTGTTGCAAAAAGCCCTGGGGGGATTCGTCCGTGCATTGGGCAAAGAGCTTTTTGTCTGCCGACCCGTACAGGGTCAGATAGGCAATCAAGCGCTGCCGAAGTTGCGAGCAATGCTGGTGTGCGCGATGGGCGCGGCTGCGGTCCAGATCGGTTTCCAACAGGCTCAGCTCGGCCTCCAACACCCCGAGTTGGTTCTTCACATCGTGGACAAAGAGCGCCAGCAGTTCCCGGTTCATGGGCGCAAGCTTCCCAGGCTTGAATTGCTGGCGGCGGGCCGCCCGGTGCTGATCTCAAAAGCGCCCTGGCCTTGCAAAGCTGCCAGGGTTTCGCGCAGATAGCGACGCATCTGCGCCACCCGGTCGTTGGCGGGCAGCAGTTTTTCGAGGCGCGCCAAATAGTCGCGCACTTGGTTGATGCGCGCTTCGTCGGCGGTTTTCTTCAGCCGCAGCGACATGCAGTTCATTTGCGCACATTCCAGCAGCACGGTGGTGTTGTCGGGGTACTCGGCCAACTCGGCCTCGATGGCCAGCAGCGCTTCATCCAGCTGACCATTGCGCAACAGCCGTTTGGCTTCGTACAAGCGGGTCTTCAGGCCTTGCGTGGCTGCATGCACCATGACTTCGATCTGCTCGGCATGCCCGGTGTCGGTCAAGGCTTTGCAGATGAGTTGCTGCATGCGGCTGTTTTCATGGTCGGCACTGACTGATTGGCGCAGCAAGGCCAAGCCGGCTTCCTCGTGCCCGGTGCGCAGCGCCGCGCGCGCGACCGTGACGGTGGCGAAATCGGCTTTGCCTTGGCGCAGCCCGGCCAAGGCTTGCGCGGCTTCCTTCTGGGCCCTGTCGGTTTCGCCCAGCAAGGCATGGGCTTGGGCTCGCAGCGCCAGAACCACCAGGTCGAACTCCGGCTTGTGCAGGCCGCGCAAGGCGTTCTCGCTGAGCGTCTCCAGGGCTTCTTTGGCTTCACCGATGTCAATCTGGGTTTGGGCCAAAGCCAACAAGTCCTGCGGGTTGGCTGTCATCGCGCCATGACTGGCTTTCAGGGCTTTGGACAGGCTGGACTTGGCGGTGGCCAGATCGTCGTTGCGGTAGGCGCTCTCTGACAGCAGCCGCAGCCGCTTGGCCGACGGCACGACTTGGGCGGCTTGTTTGAGGGTGCTGAGCGCGCCGTTGGCGTCGCCCAGGGCTTCTAAAGACCCGGCCAGCAGGTCAAATGCAGCCAAGCATTTGGCGCCATCGCGGCTTTCCAGAATCTCTTCGGCCAAGCGGCGGGATTCTTCAAACTTGCCGCTGGCCTTGGCGGCCCGCGTCAAGCCAATTTGCGCCCAGATCAATCCGGAGCGCAAGCCCAGCGCGTCTTGGTAGACCTTTTTTGCATCGTCGGGGCAGCCCAGGTCGAGCAAGACCTGACCCTTGATTTGCAGGGCATGCATATACCAGCGGTCCTTCTTGGCCAGCAGGGCATCGCAGGCACTCAGGGCGGCGCTCAGGTCTTTCTTGTTCAGCTGGCGGTTGATGTCCAGCAGGGCTTGGCGTTTGTCGAGCTGGTTTTTCAGCCGGTCTTCGATATCGCCTGCGGTGATGGGCTTGAGCAAATAGGCATCCGGCATGTGCTCACTGGCCGCCGCCACCGAGTTGTAATTGCTCTCCGCCGTGATCATGAAGAACAGGCAGTCGGGTGACAGCAGTTGCTGGTCACGCAGCAGTTCAAACAGTTGCTGGCCGTCGGTGCGATGGTTGAGGTTGTAGTCGCACAGAATCAGGCCGTAGGGCTTGGCGCGAATCATGCGCAAAGCGTCTTCTGCGGAAGCGGCGGCGTCGATCTTGCCAATGCCCAGCATGCCAAGTTGGCCGCGCAAGGTGGTCTGCTGCGTGGCCATATCGTCCACGACCAGGGCTTCAATGCGGGAATAGGGCGTCTCAACGGGCATGGCCAGGCCTTGTCGCAATTCAGTTCGCCAGGTCTTGGGGACTAAGCCCAAGCCGGGGCGGGTCAAGGGATGCTGCTTGCAGCGTTGAGCTTAACGGAGTGCCGCCGTGCTGGCGTGTGCTTGTGCAAAAACACCGGCTGAATTTGGCCGGGCATGGGGGCAAGTTCAGGCATAGGTGTTGAGCCGGGTGCCCAGTGGGCCGCTGGTGGCCAAGGGAGGCGAGGGTGGTACGGCATTGATCAGCGCCGTGACCGCCTGCTCCTGCAGATCCAGCGCCTTTTTCAGCACCGTGATTTGTGCCGCGCCTTGCACCGACCCTGGGGTGGCAGAGCCTGCGTTGTTGACCAAGGCGGTGTTTGAGAGGTCCATGGTGTGCGTCCATCGGGCATGCTGACTCCTGAGCTATCGGCCGTTCCGGCGTCAGCTTGAGAGCTGAGCCGCACCAAAAAAAGAAAGAGCGCCGCTCTCGCGAGGGGCGCTCTTGGCTTTCTTTGCCGCCATGACGGCGTCAAACACACCCCGATGCGTTCAGCCGGTGTTGCGCAAGCCTGCGGCGATGCCGTTGATCGACAAATGAATGCCGCGCTGCACCCGCTCCAGTGCTGGATCTTCAGCGCGCTTGTCCGCTGGGATGGCGCGGTAGCGGCGCATCAGCTCCACCTGCAGGTGGTTGAGCGGGTCGATGTAAGGGAAGCGGTGCTCGATGGAGCGCGCCAGCGCCGGATTGCCGGCCAGGCGCTGGGCTTCGCCGGTGATCAGGTTCAGCGCTTGCTGGGTGCGGCTGAACTCTTCTTGCACGGCGGCAAAGATCTTTTTGCCCAGACGCTTGTTTTCGACCAGTTCGACATAGCGCTCGGCGATGCCCAGGTCGGTCTTGGCCAGCACCATGTCCAAATTGGACAAGAGGGTGCGGAAGAAGGGCCATTGTTTGAGCATGCGCTTGAGCAGGGCCAGGTTTTGCGTGTACTGCTCGCTGCCTTCGTCGCCCAGGAAGCCCATCACCGCCGAACCAAAGCCGCACCAACCGGGCAGCGCTACACGGCTTTGGCCCCAGCTGAAGCCCCAAGGGATGGCGCGCAGGTCTTCAATGGCCCGGGTGGCTTTGCGTGAGGCGGGCCGTGAGCCGATGTTCAACTCGGCAATCTCCCGGATCGGCGTGGCGGCGAAGAAATAGTCGGCAAAGCCGGTGGTGTCATAGACCAAGCCGCGGTAGGCCTTGAAGCTGGCGTCCGACAAGGTCTGGGCCGCTTCCAAAAAGCTCTTGGGCGCATTCTTGGTTGGGTGCAGCAGGGTCGCTTCCAGGGTGGCCGCCACCAGGGTCTCCAGATTGCGTCGACCGATTTCGGGGTTGGCGTATTTGGAGGCGATCACCTCGCCTTGTTCGGTCAGACGGATCTGACCGTTCACGGTGCCGGGTGGCTGGGCCAAGATGGCTTGGTAGCTCGGGCCGCCGCCGCGACCGACGGTGCCGCCTCGACCATGGAACAAACGCAAGGTGATGCCATGTTCGGCGCGCAAAGCGTCAAACATCTGCACCAGGGCGATCTCGGCGCGGTAGAGCTCCCAGCTGCTGGTGAAGACGCCGCCGTCCTTGTTGGAGTCCGAATAGCCCAGCATGATGTCTTGCTCGGCACCGCTGCGCACCAGCATGGACGCCATCCCGGGCAGGGCGTAGAAGTCCTGCATGATCTGTGGCGCTTCGCGCAAGTCGCCAATGGTTTCAAACAGCGGCGAGACGATCAGGTCGCTGACGGCATTGCCGTCCAGCGTGCCGCGCAGCAGGCCCACTTCTTTCAGCAGCACCAGCACTTCCAGCAAGTCGCTGACCGACTCGGTGTGCGAGATGATGTAGTGACGCAAAGACTCGCGGCCAAAGCGTTGCAGCGATTCGCGCGCCGCTTCAAAAATGGCCAACTCGGTCAAGCTGCGCTCGCTGTACTGCGCGCCATGCACGCGCAGCGGACGGGCGTCGTTGAGCAAACGCATCAGCAAGTTGCGTTTGCCGGCCTCATCCAGGCTGCTGTAGCCGGATTCAATGCGTGCCATTTGCAGCAATTCGGCCACCACAGCCTCGTGCTGATCGGAGCTTTGGCGCAAATCCAGGGTGGCCAGATGGAAGCCGAACACCCGCACGGCCCGCATCAGCGGCTTCAGTCGCGGCGCGATCAAGGCCTGGGCATGGTGGCTGCGCAGCGAGGTCTCGATCACCCGCAGATCGGCCAACAATTCATCGGGGCTGGCATAGGGCTGTTGAGGCGCCACCGCATGGCGCAAGGCCTCGGTGCCGGTCAATTGATGCAAGGTGGCCGCGGCCCGTGCGTACATGCCGGTGAGGGCACGCCGGTAGGGCTCATCCATGCGGTGCTCATTGCGGTCAGGGCTGCGCTCGGCAAGCGCTTGCATCTCTGGCGTGACCTGGGCCAGACGTGCCGAGATCGACAACTCGGCGCCCAACTCATGGATCTCGGTCAGGTAGTGGCGCAGCGCCACCTCGCTTTGGTGTGACAGCGCATAACGCAAGGTCGCTGCGGTGACATTGGGGTTGCCATCGCGGTCACCGCCAATCCAATGGCCCATGCGCAAAAAGCTGTTGAAGTCATGCCCGGGCAGGGCCTCTTCCAGCTCGGCGTAAAGCTTGGGGATCTGGCGCAAAAAGGTTGACTGGTAGTAAGACAGCGCGTTTTCGATTTCGTCGGCCACCGTCAGCTTGCTGTAGCGCAGCATGCGGGTCTGCCAGAGCTGGGTGACGCGGGCGCGAATCAGGGCTTCGTTGTCGCGTTTCTCGCGTTCGGTGTGCAGGCTGTCGCGCTGTTCCACCAGCTGGGCTACCGCGCGCTCGGCATCCAGAATGCTCTTGCGCTGAACCTCGGTGGGGTGGGCGGTCAACACCGGCGAGATGAAACCATGGTGAAGGGTTTTGGCGATCTCGGCCGGGCGCACACCCGCTTCGTGCAGGCGCTCCAAGGCGAAGCCCAGCGAGCCGGCCTGCTGGCTGCCGGCGCGTTCATGGATTTCGCGGCGGCGCACATGGTGGCGGTCTTCCGCGATATTGGCCAGATGCGAGAAATAGCTGAAGGCACGAATCACGCTGACGGCTTGCTCGCCGCTCAGGCTCTTGAGCAATTTGTCAAAACTCTTGCCGGCCTGCGCGTCGGCCTTGTGGCGGTAGGCCACCGACAGCTTGCGGATGCGCTCGACCAACTCGTAGACCTCGCGTCCTTCTTGTTCGCGAATCACCTCGCCCAGAATGCGGCCCAGCAGGCGGACGTCATCCATCAAGGGTTGGTTTTTGTCCGTACCGATCAGCTTGGGGGGGGCGGACTTGGCGGAGACTCTTTTTGCGGACACTGGGGACTTGGGCGGCATGGCGGGGGCTCGTCAAAAGGGTGAAACCAGCATGTAACCGAGTTACATACTTCTGACTTTAACAGTTTCTTTGACGCAGGCAAAAGCAAGCGCATTCAGTGCGGTGCTGACCTGCAAATTGCGTGAAGCCTGGGGCCAGAGCCCGGCTTGTGCCGGGACCGGCCTGCTAGCATTCGCCTCATGAGTGAAACCATTACGATCGCGACGCGCGAAAGCCGTTTGGCGCTGTGGCAGGCCGAATATGTGAAGACCTTGCTGGAGCAGGATTTGGGCTTGCAGGTCCAGCTGCTGGGCATGACGACCCGGGGCGACCAAATCCTTGACCGCAGCTTGTCCAAAGTAGGCGGCAAGGGCTTGTTTGTGAAAGAGCTGGAAACCGCCCTGGAAGAAGGCGCGGCTCAGCTGGCGGTGCATTCGCTCAAGGATGTGCCCATGGAGCTGCCCGAGGGTTTTGAGCTGGTGGCGATTTTGGAGCGCGAAGACCCGCGCGACGCCTTTGTCTCCAACCACTACGCATCCCTTCACGACTTGCCGCAGGGGGCTGTGGTCGGTACATCGAGTCTGCGCCGCGTGGTGCAGCTCAAGGCCTTGCGCCCGGATCTGCGCATTGAGCCGCTGCGCGGCAATTTGGATACGCGCTTGCGCAAGCTCGACGAAGGCGGCTATGACGCCATCGTGCTGGCCGCAGCGGGTTTGATGCGCTTGGGGTTGGCGGCGCGCATCCGCGCCAGGTTTGACACCCGCGACATGATTCCTTGCGCGGGCCAGGGCGCCCTGGGTTTGGAGGTGCGCGCCGAAGCCCAGGCTTTGAAGGCCCAGCTCAGCCCCTTGATTCACACGCCCACATGGTTGGCCACGCAGGCGGAGCGCGCGGTCTCGCGCAGCCTGGGTGGCAGTTGCAGCATGCCTTTGGCGGCGCATGCCCATTGGGGCGAGGGCGCCTTGTTGCACATCGACGTGGCATTGGGTGACGCTGAGCAGCCTGGGCGCGCACTTTTGAAGGCCTCACTGAGCGCCGAGGTGCACACCGTGGCGCAAGCCTTGGCCTTTGGCGAGCGCGCCGCACAGGCTTTGCGTGATCTCGGGGCCAGCAGTTATTTGCCCGCAGCTTGAGCGACGCGAAGCATCCGCTCCGCGCGGCCGCAGCCATGACTGATGCGCGCTTGCTGCTGACTCGACCGCGCCCCCAGGCCCAGGATTGGTTGCAGCGCCTGGCCCGGCATGGCGTAGCCGCAGACAGCTTGCCCTTGATCGACATCGTGCCCGGGGATGGGCTTGCCGCAGCACGGGCTTGGGCGAGCCTGCCGACGGCCGCTTTGGCGATGTTTGTCAGCCCCAATGCAGTGGCTCAGTTTTTCGCCCGCAAGCCGGCCAATCAAGTCTGGCCGCAGCACACGCTGGCCGCGTGTGTCGGGCCCGGCAGTGCCAAGGCCTTGCTGGCCCACGGTGTGCCGGCGGCTTTGATTGTTCAACCGCCTGCGGATGCGGCCAGCCTGGATTCGGAGCATTTGTGGCCGGTGTTGCAAGCGCGTGGCCCCTGGGCGGGGCGCGTGTGCTTGATGTTGCGCGGCGATGGGGGCCGCGAATGGTTGGCCGAACGTTTGCAAGAGGCCGGAGCCCAGACCCAGTTCTTCAGTGTCTATCAACGCCGCTGCCCGCAGCTGAGTCTTACGGAGCAAGCCTTGTTGACCCAGGCGATGCGCACGCCGGAGCAGCATGTGTGGCTGTTCAGCAGCGCTGAAGCGATTGGTCATTTAGCCTCATTGGGTTCTCTGGCCTCTGTGGCCTTCGTGACCGGAGCTGCTGCCGATTGGTCGCGCTCGCGCTGTATTTGTACCCACGAGCGAATTGCCGCACGAGCCCGGGCGCTGGGCTGTGGGCTTGTGGTTTTGGCGCGACCCGATACGGCTTCGGTGGTCGAAGCCTTCCATGCGATCCAAAGGCGGCCCCTACAATCATTTTCACCGTGAGTGATACCCATCAAACCCCCTACGAAGCTGCCGAGTCCGGCGGCCAAGCCGCAGTACCGGCCTCCGCTGCGATGAGCAGCGCCACGCCCGCTGCTGCGAGTGCTGTGCCCACTTGGGTGCCTGTCAGCGTCGCGCTCTTGACTTTGAGTGCTTTGGCGGGGCTGGGCTTGGCCTGGCAGAGTCTGAGTCGGCAACAGGCCTTAGAGCAAGAGCTGGTGAAACGCCAAACGGTGGTGCAGTCCGATGCCACGGAGGCGCGTGCCTTGGCTCGCCAATCGCAAGACCTGACGCGCGACACCGCCGCCAAGGTGGCTTTGCTGGACGCTCGCTTGGCCGAAGTGTCATTGCAGCGCGGCCAGCTGGAAGAGCTCATTCAGTCCATGTCACGCTCCCGCGATGAGAACGTGATCGGGGACATCGAAGCTTCAATCCGGGTGGCTTTGCAGCAGTCCACCATCACCGGCAGCGCCGAGCCCTTGATCGCCACCCTGCGTCAAGCCGATGAGCGCTTGCTGCGCTACAAGCAGCCTCGCATGGAAGGCGTGCGCCGCGCCGTCGCGCGAGACCTGGATCGGGTCAAGGCCGTCAGTGTGGTGGATGTGTCCACGCTGACCATCAAACTCGATGAAGTGGTGCGACTGCTGGATGAGTTGCCGCTCTTGTCCAGTGCTGAGGCCCATAGCGCAGAGTCAATGCCGCCGCGGGATGAGAAGGCCAGCGCAGTGCGCAAGCCCGCGGCCAGTCCCTCGGCCTCCAAGACGGCCGAACCCGCCGAAGGCGTGTTGGCGCAATGGTGGGCGCAAGCCAAGCGCAGTTTGAGTGAAGGGGCGGGTTTGGTCTGGGGTGAGGCGCGGACCTTGCTGCGCGTTACCCGTATCGAGCATCCTGAGGCTGCGTTGTTGACGCCGGACCAGTCCTTCTTTTTGCGCGAGAACTTGAAGCTGCGTTTGTTGAATGCTCGCTTGGCTTTGCTGAGTCGGCAGTTCGACACCGCGCAGTCCGATTTGCGCGATTCGCAGGAAATGTTGGGCCGTTATTTCGATGCGCGCTCACGCAAAGTGGCCTCGGCGGCCGATCTGATGCGCCAGGTGGCCGGCCAGGCTCGCCAAGTGAATGTGCCTCGGCCTGACGACACGCTGGCAGCCCTGACCGCCGCGGCGGCCGGGCGTTGAGGCGAGGGGCGAACTGATGCGCACCATCATCTGGCTGGTCTTGTTGTTTGCCGTTGCGGTGGTTGCGGCCCTGGTTTTGGGGCGCAACGACGGCTTGGCGAGTTTTTATTGGAATGGATGGCGGCTGGACGTCTCTTTGAATCTGTTCCTGCTGGTCTTGGTGGGCAGCTGCTTTGCTTTTGTGACCGCCATTCAAACCCTCAATTCCCTGACCAGCTTGCCCAGGCGTGCACGCGAGTGGCGGCTGGCTCAGCGTGAGCGCGCCGCGCAATTGGCGCTGCGCGAGTCCTTGGCGGAGTTTTTTGGAGCGCGTTATGGGCGTGCTCAAAAAGCGGCGCAAAAAGCACTCAGCATTCATGCCCAAACACCGGATCTGGCGCAGGACGCGGGCTTTCTGGCCTTGGGGCACTTGTTGGCCGCCAGCAGCGCGCATCGGCTACAAGATCGACGCCGTCGCGATGAGCAGTTGCAACTGGCGCTGGAGGTCTCGCGTCGCAGTGCGGCCACAAGGCCTCAAGAAGAGGGCGCCTTGCTCTTGGCCGCCGAGTGGGCCCTGGATGATCGCGACGCCAGCCGTGCCTTGGCCTTGTTGGCCGACTTGAACCCCGGTGTGGCGCGTCGCACCCAGGCGCTGCGTTTGAAACTACAAGCCACCCGCTTGGCCAAGCAGTCGTTGGAAGCCTTGCGCACGGCCCGTTTGTTGGCCAAGCATCAAGGTTTCTCCAAAGCGGCTGCACAGGGCTTGCTGCGCTCGCTGGCTTTTGAGGCGCTGGATGGCGCGCGCGATGTCGACCAATTGCGGGCCGTTTGGCTGCAACTGGATGCGGCGGATCGGCGCGATGTGCTGGTGGCCGCGCGTGCTGCGCAACGTGCTGCGGTCTTGGGCGCGCCCGACGATGGCCGCGGCTGGTTGCGGCCGTTTTGGGACGATGTGGGTGAGTTGCCCGCCGATGAGCGTGCCGTCTTGGCGGAAGCCCTGGTTCAAGTCTTGGCGGGCTTGGGGCCGGAGTGGCTGCAGCGCCTGGAGTCTGCGGTGCAGCGCTTCCCTCGCGACAAGAACATGAGTTATGCCCTGGGCCATGCCCTGGCCGAGCGTCAGCTCTGGGGCAAAGCACGTCTGATGCTGGAACAGGTTTGCGATGACCGTGAAATTTCGGCGGCGGCGCGGCGGCGTAGCTGGTTGATGTTGGCGCAAATGGCCGAGCATGATGGCAACCAAGAGCGGCGAGCACGCTGCCATGAAGCGGCCGCCTTGGTTCAGTAATGCAAATATGTGGCGAAATCTTGTCACGGTCATGAAAGTCATGCTATAGTGCAAGGCTTCGCGGCTGTAGCTCAGTTGGATAGAGTACTTGGCTACGAACCAAGGGGTCGTGGGTTCGAATCCTGCCAGCCGCACCAAAA
>CAMFGY010000022.1 GCA_945952065.1 uncultured Burkholderiales bacterium
CTTGGCGAAGCAAGAAAAGTAAGTCGGCCGCCGGGCCGAACACCCGGCATCGTGCGACTCGAGCGGCGCCTCGGGCTGCTACCCTCTCTCCCTCGCGCACACCTAAGCGGAAAAAAGCAACGCCCACTCCGGGCACATTGCAGCAACTCAATTTCAGTGTCCCGTCGGAAAGGATCCGCCGAATGCGGCTGGATTGCTGAGCGAGCTACCGCGCAAGAGCTACAAGGCGCTCATCCTGCATCCCTGGCCGCCAAGTGAGCATTGCGACAGCTGACAGTGAGGTGGGCGTATCAACGAACGCACTCCAATGGCCGACGAGTGGCGGGATTCGCGGTGAGGCCATCAGCCTGAGGCGCAGCTTTGTGCCTCAGGCTGATGGCCTTACTTTCGTCGCTGATCCACATGCAAGGCCAGCAATCTGCAGTCGGAGCCCTGTTTGGCGGATGCCTGGATTTCAAAAGTTTGGCCGCTGGGCGTCGTGAGCCGTGCCCAGTTGCCCTGGAACAGATCGCTTGATGGCAGCGAAGTCAGGGCAACAGACTTGCGAATCGTTGCGCCGCTCGTCGCATGAGGCAGCGGCGCTACCGTCTCGATTGGCCCTATCGTTGCGAACAACTGCGCAAGACCCCGCTCAATCGACTCGCTTGGCTCGACAAACATGGCCGCCAGCTCCGAAAGCCGGGACTGCGCCATCAGGCTCGCGGCCTGAACGGCACAAGAGTCGCCGGCCTGTGCCGCCGCTGAAGCGGCCATGCTGGCGACGAAAAGCAGCGGCAGACGAGGCGACATTGCAAGCTCCAGAACGAGAAAATCTCTTGTACTCTTGCGTCCAGATGGCACTCCGGGTGGCCGTCCAAATTTAGCATGAAGGTCTTTGGCGCAATCGGCCTCAAAAGTGAAGAACGCTCAGGCCTCGCGCTGCGCGATCACCTCCCAAAGTGCTTTGGACTGGAGGTATTTCTTCGTGATCTTGTGCTGCTTTGAAAGCACTTTCCATCCCTGCCCAAACGCCGCGTCAACGCTCGCTTCATCAAAGAAGCGCTTGGCTTGCCCATCGACCAGGTAGTAGTTGGGCTCGATGGCGGGGTGGCCTGTGGCGCCGAAGTTCTTGTCTTCGGTGGAATTCAGTCGGCAGAGAAACAGCCCGCCAATGGGCAGCGTTGCTCTGATTCTTTGCATCAATCCAAGGGTCTCTGACCAATTGAAATAGTGCAGGCTCAGGCTTGCAAGCACGGCGCCTGCCTGCGTTGCTGCGAGTGGAAAAGGATCTCTGAGGTCTTGGCAGAAGACCTTGGCTTGGGGCACCCGAAGCCGAGTTGCCATCACCGAGGCCGAGGAGATGTCGATGGCATGGACGTCGAAGCCGGCCTGGACAAGCGTCGAGGTATCGGCACCCGTGCCACAACCGAGTTCAAGCACGGGCTTGCCTTGAATGGCGTCTCTGATGGTGCTCAGCCAGGGCGTGAGCCAGGGGTCATGGCGCATGAGGATCTCGCAGAAGAGGTTTCAAGCCAGATGGCCCTGGCCTTGGCGCTGTCCCCACTTTAGATCCGTTGGAGACCGTCTGATGGCTCGGCTATGTCGGCTATGTCGGCTTTGTCGGGTGAGGACCATGTTCACGGGCCGGTCAGCAAGGCAGTTTTCATCTGCCTTGCTTGAGGGAATAAACAAAGGCTGGCGCGAGAGCTCAGCCCTTGCTGATCACCGTGCCAAGCGCGCCGGCCGGGGCCTCGCGCAGGGCCATGATCACGGCTTGCACACGGGCTTGTTGCTCGGCGCTGAGCTGGCTCTGGCGCAAGGCGCTCAGCAGCCAAGCGGCTTGCTGGGCCGGGCCTTGCTCCTGTTGCGAGCGGCCTTCCATCGCGTCCTTCAGGGCTTTGAGCTTGAGCTGGCGGCGCGCGGCCATCCGCTCGGGGGAACTGTCCAAGTCCAGCGCGGCTTCGAGTTGCAGCAGCACCTCATCAAAAGCCGCATCGGCAGGGCCGGGCTGGCGCTGCGTGAGGGCTTGTTCCCAGGCGGCGGGCAGTGCGGCGCCGGCCTGCGCCCAAGCGGCTGCAAAGCCGGGCTCGTCCAGGGCTGCGGGGTCTTGCTCGCGATGCAGGCACAAGGCCCATTTCTTGGCCAGCGCTTCGCATTGGACCTGCCATTGCAGCTGCGTGCGGCCTTGCAGGATCTGCAGCGCCGCTTGATGCGCCGCTTGCAGGCGGCTGTTCAAGGCCGCCTCGGTGGCGCGGGGCAAGTCGCCGCCTTGGCGCCAGGCGCGGTCCACCTCGGTCAGGGTGCGTCGAATCTCGGCGTCAGGGGTCTCTAGATTCAGGGCCGTGAGCTGGGCGAGCAGGGCTTCGTAGCCGGCCACGCTGGCCGAGATGGCTTCATCGCGGGCGTGGAAGGCGGCCTCGCGCTGGGCAAAGACGGCGTCGGTGGCGGCCTTGAAGCGCGCCCACAAGCTGTTCTCTGCACTGCGCGCCAGCGGCAGGCTGCGCGCTTGGGCTTGCCACTGGGCTTGCAGATCGCGCACGCGCTGGGTCGCTTCGCGCAATTGCGGCTGGGCGGCCACCTCGCGCGCCAGGGCTTCAGCCGCGCCAATCAAGTGCTCGCGCTGTGCTTCGGCCCGGGCCCGGGCTTGCTGCAAGGGTTGCTCGATGCGGTCCAGCAGCGCGCGCTGGCGTTCTTGCAAGTCGCTTTGCGCTGCATGCGGCACGGTGTGCTCCACCGGGCCCAGCTGGCGCCAGGCCTGCTGGAACTGGCTGAGGATGCGCAGCTGTTCTTTCCAATGCGCGCTGGCGGCCTCTGGGGCCAGGGCCGCAGCGGCCTCGCTGCTCAAAACCGCTGCGTTTTGCAAGTCCGTGAGCAAGAGTTCGCGGGCGGCCAGATTGCTCTCGCGCGCGGCGCGCATTTCGGCCACCTGGGCGGCGATGGGGCGATGGGCGATTTGCAGCGCCGCATCGAAGCGGGCCCACAGCGCCTGACCGGCGCCGCCGCTGAGGCGCTCCACGTCCTTCCAACGCTGCCGCAGCGATTGAATGGCTTCGCGCTGCGCTTTCAGATTCAGCTTGGGGGCAGGCGCGGCGGGCGCTGCAGCGGCTTCGGCGGCTGGCTCCGGCGGGCAGTCGGCCTGCGCGGCATCTGCAGTGGCTTCGGTGCTTGCCGCAGCTGTGGCCTCAGCGGTGTCAGACGGGGCCTGGGCCTCAGCAGGCTGCGGCGTGGTTTGGGCGAGTTGCTCGGCCTCGGCCACCAAGGCGTCGAGCGCGCGCGCGCCACCCCAATGCTCCCAGTCGCGCAGGCGCTTGCGCTCGGCCTGCAAGGGCAGCAGTCGGGCGCGCTGGCCATCGCTCAGGCTCTTGGGGTCGAATTGCTCGGTCAGCGCGTCGACCTGCTGCAGCTGCCGCAGCATCTCGCTGCTCTGGCCCTCGCTGAAGGCAGATTCGGCGGCTTGCAGCAAGGTGTCGAACTGCTGCACTTGCTCCGCGTTAGCGCTGGGCAGCTTGAGCCGGCGCTTCTCTTCCGGCTTGATTGTTTTGACCTTGTCGGCTTGTGGCCTTACGGCCTCAGCCTGAGCGAGGGGGCGTGGGTTTTGCGCGCGCTGCCAAGCGGCAAATTGCTCTTGCAGTGCTTGCTCCCAGGCGGCATGCGGCAGTGCTGGCAGGGCTTGCCACTGTTGCACGGCTTGTTCGATGTCGGGGTTGACGGTGGCACGGAGCGGGGCGCTGGAGGCTGCGCCTTCGCTGCCTTCGGCGGGCTCACTCGTCGCAACATCGGCCGTGGCAGCGGCCAAGGTGCGGCAATGCTGCAAAAGGCTCAGCTTGGCCTGCAGCGCTTCGCTCTGGCTCAGGGCTTGCGCGAGGCGCTGGTCCAAGGCTTCGCCGCTTGGCTGCGGCGGCTGGCCGGCTTGCAGCGCTTGCAAGGCGGCGACGGCACGGGCCAAGCTGGCGGCGTCGGCCTCGCTGGCAGCGCTGGCGCAGCTCTTGTGCCAATCGCTCAGCGCCTGCTCGGCCTCTTGGTTCCAGCGTTGCAGGGCTTGCTCTTGCTCGCTGCGCTCGCGCAGGCTTTGGTTCAGCGCCGCGCTCAGTTGCTCAAAGGCGGCGATCTGCTCCGGCGCCAGCCGCTTGGCGTCCAACGCCTGCCAGGCGCGATCCAGCGCGACCAGGCGGTTGACCGGCAGCTCGTCTTGGGTCTGCAGGGTTTGGGCCGTCGCAATCAGCGCTTGGGCTTGGGCGCGGGCTTCGCGTTCGGCCACCGCGGCTTCGAGCTTTTGCTTGGCCAGACGTTGCACGCGGCGGTCATGCTTGCGGAACTCGCGCTCGGCCTGCTTGAGGCTGTCTTCGCTGCGCAGCGCGTCGACCGCGGCCAGTTTGATGTCCAGCAGCGGCGTGGCCTGAGCCAGGGCCAGCAGCGCCGCATCGTCACCGAGCGCGGCCTGCAGGCGTGGTGCCCATTGCGATTGGGCGGCTTGCAGTTCGCGCGCTTTTTGGGCGGCCTTTTCGGCAGCCTTTTGAGCCTGTGTTTCCTGGGCCAACTCGGCGGCCTTGGCTTTTTGTTCCTGGGCTGCGGTGGCGTTAGAGGGGGCAGCGGACGCGCTCTTGCGTCCAAATTTCTTGAAGATCCAGCTCAGCATGGGCGTGCGGCCTGGGCCGCGATTCGGTTGTGGGTTGTTCGACTTGGCAAGGCGCTTGGGTCGCGCGGCGCCGCCCGCAGTGTAGGCGGCGCGTCGCTCGGGTCGTGCCACTGTAAACTTATACAGGTATGGACTCGCCCCAAACGCTCAGCCCCACGCGTGCCCAGCTCTCGCGCCTGATGAAAATCTGGCGCTCAGCGGGCTGGCCTTGCCATGATGGGCTGGAGTTGGACCTGATCGCTGCCGGCTGGGTGGAGCCCTTGGCGGCCTCGCCGGGAGGCCTGCACAGCCTGAGGCTGAGCGCCAGCGGCATCCAGGTCTTGGCGGCGGCGCGGCGGCGCAATCAGCGCGCCGCCAGCGCACATGATCAATTGGCCGAGCGGGTGGTGCGCAGCTTGCAGCAAAACGGTCGCATCGTCTGGCGCGAGTTGTCGCTGCGGGCGCAGATTGCGGCGCCTCTGGATGAAGCGGCTTTGTGGGCCCGCGAGGCTGCGCAGCCGCTTGAGGCGGCAGGGCTGTGGGCGGCCGAGTCCGCCGAGCCCGCCGAGGCGCCTGCGGTGCTGCCGCCGGGCGCGGCGGCGCAATCGGTCTGGCGCATGGCCCGGCCGGATGTGTTCTCGGTGCGCAATACCTCGGTGCAGGCCTATTTGCAGCCGGTGGTGCATGAGGTCAAGGTCAGCCGGGCCGATCTCTTGTCGGACCTGCGCCACGCGGCCAAGCGCGAGTCATACCAGTGGCTGTGCAGCGAGTGCTTTTATGTGTTCCCGGCGGGCATTGCCGAGCCGCAAGAAATCCCTGAGGACTTTGGCGTCTGGGTCTTGCACGGCGATATCGCCGACGGCCGCTTGGAACTGCTGCGCCCGGCCCGGCACCGCCCTTGCGAGCTGCCGTTTGCGGTTTGGATGGCCTTGGCCAAGGCGCATCCGGCCGCAGGCCCGGAGGAGTCCGCGCAAGCTTATTTGGGCGATGAGGCCGCAAGGGCGCTGCCCGCAGATTCAAGCGATCAGCCTTTGCCGCCTGCGCCGCCCGAGCCACCGTGAGCACCCAGCCGCAGTACACGGTGGCCGTGCGGGCGCTGTGCGAATTTGCCGCCAAGTCGGGCGATCTGGACTTGCGCTTCACGCCGGCACCCAGCAGCCAAGAAGGCATGGCCGGCCACGCCCTGGTGGCGAGCCGGCGCGGTGCCGACTATCGCGCCGAGGTGAGCTTGAGCGGCCAGCACCAAGGCCTGCTGGTGCGCGGCCGGGCCGATGGTTACGACCCCGGGCGGCGGCGCTTGGAGGAAGTCAAAACCCACCGCGTGGCGCTGGCGCGCATGCCGGCCAATCACCGGGCCTTGCATTGGGCGCAGCTCAAGGTGTATGGCGCGCTGCTGTGCGCCAGCGAAGGCTTGACGGAATTGGCGCTGGCGCTGGTGTACTTTGACGTCGTCAGCGAACAAGAAACGGTGTTTTGCGAGCAGCACCGCGCGACCGATTTGCAAGCGTTTTTTGAGCAGCTGTGCGAGCGCTTCCTGGGCTGGGCTGAAATGGAGTTGGCGCATCGTGCGGCGCGTGATCAGGCCTTGCAGGGGCTGCGCTTTCCGCATGCTGACTTTCGCCAAGGCCAGCGCCCCTTGGCCGAGGCCGTTTACAAGGCGGCCGTTTCGGGCCGCTGCCTGCTGGCTCAGGCGCCCACCGGCATTGGCAAAACCGTAGGCACGATCTTTCCGCTGCTGAAGGCCGCACCAGGCCAGCGCCTGGACAAAGTGTTCTTCCTCGCGGCCAAGACTTCCGGGCGGGCCATGGCCTTGGAGGCCTTGAACAAAATCTCACGTGCCGCAGACGAGGCACCACCACTGCGGGTGCTGGAGTTGGTGGCGCGGGACAAGGGCTGCGAGCACCCCGACAAAGCCTGCCACGGCGAGTCCTGCCCCTTGGCGCAGGGCTTTTACGAGCGGCTGCCGGCGGCGCGCTTGGCGGCTGTCACTCAGCCGCCGGGCACTGTGCTGGACAAGGCCGCGCTGCGCGACCTGGCCCTGCAGCATCAGGTCTGCCCCTATTACCTGAGCCAGGAAATGGTGCGCTGGGCCGATGTGGTGGTGGGCGACTACAACTACTTCTTTGACCTCAGCGCTTTGCTGCATGGCATGAGCCAGGAGGCGGGCTGGCGGGTGGCGCTCTTGGTGGACGAGTCGCACAACCTGATTGAGCGCGGCCGCAAGATGTACAGCGCCGAACTGCAGCAGGCCAAGCTGCGCGCCTTGAAGCTCGTCGCGCCTGGGGTGCTGAAGAAACCGTTGGACAAGCTGCAGCGCACCTGGGCCGCCCTGAACAAAGAACAGAGCGAGGCGCAGCGCGATTACGCCGTGCTGCAGGCCTTGCCCGCCAAGCTGCTGGCCGCGCTGCAGCTGGCCAGTGCGGCCATCACCGAATACCTGAGTGAGCACCCCACCGAGCGTGACGCGGCCCTGCAAGACTTCTATTTCGAGGCCTTGCACTTCACCCGCATGGCCGAGCTGTATGGCCCGCATTCGCTGTGCGACTGGCAGCTCAGCAGCGCCGGTCTGGCCAAGACCGCGTCCACCTTGTGCATCCGCAATGTGCTGCCGGCCGAGTTTTTGAAGCCGCGCCTGCAAGCGGCCCATACCGCCGTCTTGTTCTCGGCCACGCTGCAGCCTTTTGCTTACTTTGCCGATCTCCTGGGCCTGCCCGAGCGCAGCGTCTGGCTGGAGGTGGACGCCCCCTTCAAGGCCGAGCAGTTGCACGTGCGGGTGGCGCGGCAGGTGTCCACCCGCTACCAGCACCGCCGCGCGTCTTTGCCCGCCTTGGTCGACTTGATGGGCCAGCAGTTTCAGCAAACGCCGGGCAACTATTTGGCTTTTTTCAGCAGCCACGAATATTTGAACGAGGCGGCAGATTTGTTCGAGCGCGAGTTCCCCGGCATCACGATTTGGCGCCAGCAGCGGCGCATGGCCGAGTCGGCCCAGGCCGAGTTCCTGGCGCGCCTGACCGAGAGTAGCCAGGGCATTGGCTTTGTGGTGCTGGGTGGCTCCTTCTCCGAAGGGGTGGACCTGCCCGGCAAGCGCCTGATCGGCGCCTTCATCGCCACCCTGGGCCTGCCGCAGCTCAACCCGGTGAATGAGCAAATCCGGCTGCGCTTGGATGAGTTGTTAGGCCAAGGCTATGACTACGCCTATCTGTACCCCGGCTTGCAAAAAGTGGTGCAAGCCGCGGGCCGGGTGATTCGCACCGTGCACGACCGCGGCGTGGTCTTGCTGATGGACGACCGCTATGCCCGCCCCGAAATTCAGGCCTTGCTGCCAAGGTGGTGGCGTGTTTCGCTTTCGCCTTGAGGCGGGGCGATGTTTCAGTACCACTCAATCTCGATGTGGCGGGAGTCCAGTGGCTCGGCCTCCCAGCGCCGCTTGTATTCAAACTCCAAGACATAGCGGCCGGGTTGCTCGGCCAGTACCTGAAAGACCTGCTGGCCGCCGTCGCCAAGGCTGGCGTCGGCGGCTTGTTCAAGGTTCAGCTCGCTCACCCGCAGGCCCGCCGGTGTGTGGCGCAAGGCCCAAAGATAGCCGGTGCTGGGCGCGCCGCCCAGCTTCAAGTCAAAGGCTCGACCGGCTTCAAACTTCAGTCGCATGAGAGGCGTGCCGCAGGCTCAGGCATACCATTTGTGATACATGGCCGAGTCGGTGCCTTCGACAAAGCAGTCGAGTCGGCCCGCCGCCCAGGAGCTGACCCCAACCCCGGAGCTCAAGATGCCGCCCAGGTCTTCTTCGCCGCTCCAGCTGCTGCCGTCCCACCATTTGTGCATCATGTGGGAGTTGGCGCCGGCGTAGAAAACATCGATGCGGTTCGGCCCCCAAGATTCGGCGGCCGGCTCGGCGCTGACGTAGCCACCCAGGCTTTCCCAGCCGCTCCAGCTGCCGTTCCACCACTTGTGATAGAGCTTGCTGTCCGTGCCTTTGACGAAGCAATCGAGCCGGTTGGGGGCCCAGCTGGACACCGCCGGGCCCGATGCCAACACACCGCCGAGGTTCTCCCAGCCGCCCCAATGTGCGCCGTCCCACCACAGGTGATACATCGCGGAATCCAACCCTCGGCCGAAGACGTCGATGCGGTTCGGCCCCCAAGACACCGCGCAAGGCTCGGATGAGAACTGCCCGCCCAGCGACTCCCAGGCGCTCCAGCCACCTTGGAACCACTTGTGATACATGCGGTGGTCCAGCCCGACCGCGAAGATGTCCAGCCGGCCATTGCCCCAGGAGCAGATGGCGGGCGCGCCTTGGATGCCGCCGCCCAAGCTCTCCCAGCCCTGCCAGCTGCTGCCGTCCCACCAGCGGTGATGCACCGCCGAATCGGTGCCGCGCGCCACCACATCGATGCGATTGGCCGCCCAGGAGGTGGCGCTGGGCCGTGAGGTGATGATGCCGCCCAGGTTTTCATAGCCATGCCAGCCGACCTGCGGTGGCGGCAGGACCACGCCTTGTGCGGTGGCGAAGGGGTAGGCGTCGAATTTGCACTCGCCGTAGCCGATCTTGAAGTAGCCGGCCATGCCAAAGCTGCTGGACCAGGAGTTCTTGCAGATCCAGCATTGCTCAGCCTCGGAATAACCAATCACTTCAACGCAATGGCCGCCGCGGTAAACGCCCGAGACATGGTGATACACACCGCTGCCATAAGAGAAAAAGTCGTCGTACACATCGAAGGAGGCCGAGCAGGGGCCGACATTGCTGAGGTAGTTCTTGCGGTCAACGATGCTGCTCAAAAGCCCATGTGAGCTGATCTTGATGGCAGCAGCCGCGCGATTGGGGATATTGCCCGCATGCGGGATCCAGTAATGCGGCGGGGTCGGGCTGATTTGCGGCGGGTTCTCGAAGGCCGACATATAGGGGAAGAGCGCGTCGGGCACAACGCCGCGCACCTTGATTTGCTCCAGGCAGTCATTGGCATTCCAGCCATTGCAGCTGGCGCCATGTGAAGAACCGAAATGGGCATCGGCCTCCGAGAGATCCATCAACTGGCCTTTCTCGATGGAGGCCATCGACTCCACCAGAGCCGTACAGCAAAAGGACACACAAGAGCCGCAGTTCTTTTGGTCTTTCACGGGCGTGACATGGTTGCCATTGCGGTTGCGCCAGTCCACGGCCGGGGCGAAAGCCGGGGCCGCCTTGCTTTGCGGCGCAGGCGCGGCGGCGGCGTCGAGGTACTCCTTGCTGAAGATCACACCCAGCAAGGCCATCTTCTGGTCTTCACTGAGCAGTGACTGCGGGGTTTGTCGGGCGGTCCAGCGAGCCTTGGCTTGGCTGAGGTCTCTGCTGAGGGTGTTGATGTCGAGGTTGGGCATGGCTTGGCTCCCTGCGGTGAACGCATGACGTCAGGCCCGGCCCGCGAGGCGGACTGGAAGGGTCTGACTCCTTGACACTAGGCGCAGCATGGCCGGATTGATAGGGTTGCCCCCCTAGCTTGATCTCGCAAATTTGTTTTTGATCCTCATTTTGAGGAGGCGCTATGACGACACATGATCCGTTCTACGCATGGCTGGGCCGCCACCCTTTGCTCTGCTTTGGATTGCTAACGCTCAGCTTCATTGTGTTTGGCGCCTTCTCTCTGGACTTGATTCGGCTGTTTTCGGCCAATGCCGAATTCCTGCTCAAGCATGG
Source organism: uncultured Burkholderiales bacterium (assembly GCA_945952065.1). GTDB lineage: Bacteria > Pseudomonadota > Gammaproteobacteria > Burkholderiales > Burkholderiaceae_C > Paucibacter_A. The sequence continues at coordinate 10,266 of CAMFGY010000022.1, forward strand.
CTGGGCCGCGCTGCTGGAAGGTGGCGTGAGGCAGTTTCTGGAGTTGAGTTTGAACGCCTTGATGGCCATGGCGGCCTATGTGTTGTTCAAGCTCTGTGAACATGCCTTGGTGCACCGGCTGATGGAGGGGCGGCGCCGCCCTGAAGGCTGAGGGCTGAAGCCCGAGTAAGCGGCGGTGCCATCAAAGCCGCGCGAGGGCGGCGGCCAATTCATCGCGCAGGCGGCGCAACTTTTGCAGCTCTTGGTCCGGCGCCTGCAGAGCCGGCCAGAGCAGGGCGACCAGATCGCGGGCGGCGCTGTCAATGTCGATCTGGCGTCCGGTGATGACAACCTCCCACAGCATGTGCTCCATCGGCCCGAAGACCAGCGAGCGCAGCAGGCGCAGCGGGATGTCGCTGCGCACCTCGCCGCTGGCTTGGCCGCGCGCCAGCAAGTCCATCAGCGGCGCGGTGTAGCGGCGCTGCAGTTCGACGAAGGCATCGCCAAACTCCTGCCCCTTGGTGCGGCCCTCAGACAAGACCAGGGCGCACAAGCCCGTGCCCTGGATCAAAAACAGGCGCAAATGGGTGTGCACAACGAACTCCAGCTGCACGCGGACCGGCGCTTCGCGCGGCAGGCCCGACTCGATGGCATCGATGATTTCGTCGTACCAGTCGGCAATCACCCGCATGCACAGCTCGCGCTTGCCGCGGAAGTAGGTGAACACGGTGGCCTCGGAGATGCCCAGCTGTTTGGCGATCTCGGTGGTGGTGGCGTGCTCGTAGCCGCGCTGAGCAAACACCTCGCGGCCCACCCGCAAGATGTCGCGCACGCGCTGCTCGGCCTTGGCGCCGGCCGGGGCGCGGCGCTGAGCGCTCGGGCTCTGCGCGCGCTTGGGCGCACTTGGCGGGCTGCTGCTGCGGCCAGGGGAGGCGGCAGGCGCAGCGGAAGGCGCGACGGAAGGGGGGGCGGCTGGAGGATTGGGTTTTAGGCGTGTCACCGGGCCGATTTTGCGCAAAACTTGAGTAAAGCTCAAGTCCTGCTTGCAACATTGTGGATGCTGGCCTATTCTTCGGGCTTCGCGCGTCAGGCTTGGCCAAAGAATTGAGTCAGCCAAGAAATTTGTGAGCCGCACTCATGCAAAATCCGGCGCAGCGATTTTTGGAGACACCATGCCCGCCCTCAGCAGCAAACTGAACCCCCGTTCCGCCGACTTCAAGGCCAATGCCGAGGCCATGCGTGGCCTGCTGGATGACTTGAACAGCCGCTTGGAGAAGATTGCCCAGGGCGGCGGCGAAGCGGCGCGCGCCAAGCACACCGCGCGCGGCAAGCTGCTGCCGCGCGACCGGGTGGAAATGCTGCTGGACCCCGGCACGCCGTTTTTGGAGCTGGCGCCCTTGGCAGCCCTGAATATGTACGACAACGCCGCGCCCGGCGGCGGCATGATTGCCGGCATTGGCCGCATCTCGGGTGTGGACTGCATGATCGTCTGCAATGACGCCACGGTGAAGGGCGGCACCTACTACCCCATCACAGTCAAAAAGCATTTGCGCGCGCAAGAAATCGCGCAGCAAAACCGCTTGCCCTGCGTGTACCTGGTGGACTCGGGCGGCGCCAATCTGCCCAACCAAGACGAGGTGTTCCCGGACCGCGACCACTTCGGCCGCATCTTCTTCAACCAAGCCAATCTGAGCGCGGAGGGCATCCCGCAGATCGCGGTGGTGATGGGCTCGTGCACCGCCGGTGGTGCCTATGTGCCGGCCATGAGCGACGAGACCATCATCGTCAAGAACCAGGGCACCATCTTTTTGGGCGGCCCGCCCTTGGTGAAGGCGGCCACCGGCGAGGTGGTGACGGCCGAAGACCTGGGCGGCGGCGATGTGCACACCCGCTTGTCTGGCGTGGCCGACCATTTGGCCAATAACGACACCCATGCGCTGGCGATTGCCCGCCAGTCGGTGGCGCGCCTGAACTGGCGCAAAGCCTCGCCCCTGGCCCTGCAAACACCGCGCGCGCCCTTGTTCGACGCCAGCGAGCTGCACGGCGTGATCCCCACCGACACCCGCAAGCCCTTTGATGTGCGCGAAGTGATTGCTCGCGTGGTGGACGGCTCCGAGTTCGATGAGTTCAAGGCCCGTTACGGCGCCACCCTGGTCTGCGGCTTTGCGCACATCGAGGGCATGCCGGTCGGCATCGTCGCCAACAACGGCATCTTGTTTGCCGAAAGCGCCAACAAGGGCGCGCACTTCATCGAACTGTGCTGCCAGCGCAAGATCCCCTTGGTGTTTTTGCAGAACATCACCGGCTTCATGGTCGGCCGCAAGTATGAGAATGAAGGCATTGCCCGCGCTGGCGCCAAGATGGTGACGGCGGTGGCCTGCGCCCAAGTGCCCAAGTTCACCATCATCATCGGTGGCAGCTTTGGCGCCGGCAACTACGGCATGTGCGGTCGCGCCTACAGCCCGCGCTTTTTGTGGATGTGGCCGAATGCGCGCATCTCGGTGATGGGCGGCGAGCAGGCCGCCAGCGTGTTGGCCACGGTCAAGCGCGACGGCATTGAAGCCAAGGGCGGCAATTGGAGCGCCGAGGAAGAAGAGGCCTTCAAAGCGCCGATCCGCCAGCAGTACGAAGATCAGGGCCACCCCTATTACGCCAGCGCCCGGCTGTGGGACGACGGCGTGATCGACCCCGCCGACACGCGCCGCGTGCTGGCCCTGGGCTTGTCGGCGGCTTTGAATGCGCCGATTCCCGACACCAAGTTTGGTGTCTTCCGGATGTGATGGCCGCCAGGCGAGGCAAGACCTGTCCCCCATGATTCGCACCAAAGGCCTGCGCTGCGGCGCGCTCCTGCCCGCCTCAATGCAGCGCTTGCTGCTTGGGGCTGCTTTGCTGGCCCTGGGCCTGCCTGTTTTTGCGCAGCTGAGTGAGGCAACGCCGGCTGCGTCAGCCGCTGCCGCGACTTCAGCGCCGGCGGCCGATGCCGAGCGGCTGCACCTCGATGTGCGCGAGCAAATCCTGCGCGTGCCGGTGGAAGTACAAGACGCCTTCGGCAAGCCCAGCAAGGGCGAGCTGCTGGTCACCACCTTCCGGCCTGCTGGCGCGGGGCCGTTTCCGCTGGTGCTGATCAGCCATGGCCGCTCCACCGAAAAGCGGGCCGAGTACAAACGCCAGCGCTATGAAACGGCGGCGCGTTACTTTGTGCGCAAGGGCTTTGCGGTGGCGGTGCCGCTGCGTTTGGGCTATGGCGAGCTGGCCGAGGCGGGCGACCCGGAAAGCAGCATCTCCTGCAGCGAACCACGCTTCGTGCCTGCGCTGGCGGCGGCAGCCGCGCAGATTGCCGCGGTGGTGAAGCAGATGCAGCAGCAGGCCGATATCGACGCCACCCGTGTGCTGTTGCTGGGGCAGTCGGTGGGCGGCATGGCCACGGTGGCCGCCTCGGCGGCAGGCATTCCGGGGCTGCTGGCGTCCATCAATTTTGCCGGGGGGCATGGGGGCGACCCCATCAAGCATCCGGGTGAGCCTTGCGGTGTCAAGCAGTTGCAGCGTCTGTACCGGGCCTATGGCGAGGGGGTTGCCAAGCACGCGCCGCAGCTGAAGTCGCTGTGGGTCTATACCGAAAACGACCGCTACTTTGCCCCGCGCCACAGCCGCGCCTGGGCCACGGCTTTTGCCGAAACGGGCGCTGCACTGGACTATCGGCTCTTGCCCGCTTTTGGGGACGATGGGCATGCGCTGTTCACCGGCAATAGCGACAGCTGGCAACCCTTGCTCGACGAGTTTCTGGCCCCGCTGGGCTTCACCGTGCCGGGCGTGATTGCGGCGCCGCCGGCCAATCCTGATGTTGCTGTGCAGGATGAGCAGGCGCTGCCGGTGTCCGGCAGTGCCGCCAAGGACGCGTATCGAAAATTTCTCGCCGCCAAGAAGCCGCGTGCCTTTGCCTTCAATGCACAGGGGCGCACCGGCTATGCCTATGGCGATGCGGCGATGTCGCGGGCGCTGGCGTTCTGCCAGCGATACAGCAGCCAAACCTGTCAGTTGTACGCGGTGGATGACACCGTGGTGTGGAGCAAGCAGCCATGAGCGAAAGCAGCCTGAAGATCGAACGCAGCGGCCCGGCGGGCCAGGTCGCCACCGTCACCCTGAATCGCCCGGATGTGCGCAATGCCTTCAATGAAGCGCTGATTGCCGAGCTGACCGAGGCCTTCAAGACCCTGGGGCAAGACCCGACCCTGCGCGCCATCGTGCTGGCGGCCGAGGGCAAGGCCTTTTGCGCCGGTGCTGATCTGAACTGGATGAAGGCCATGGCCGGCTACTCATGGGACGAAAACCATGCCGATGCATCCCGGCTGGCCGAGATGCTGTGGACGCTTTACAGCTGCCCAGTGCCGCTGATTGCCCGCGTGCAGGGCGATGTCTATGCCGGCGGCGTGGGCTTGGTTGCGGTGTGTGATGTGGTGGTGGCGGTGGAGTCGGCGGGCTTTTGTTTGTCGGAGGCCAAGCTGGGGCTGCTGCCGGCCACCATTGGCCCTTATGTGTTGCGGGCGCTGGGCGAGCAGGCCTCGCGCCGCTACTTCATCACGGCAGAGCGCTTCAGCGCGGCCGAGGCGCATCGTCTGGGCCTGGTGCATGAGCTGGCCACGCCCGAGACCCTGGACGCCAAGGTGGAGGCCTTGCTGGCGGCCCTGTGCGCCAGCGGCCCGGCCGCCGTGCGCGCCTGCAAGCGCCTGGTGCAAGACCTGGCACACGCGACAATCACGCCTTCGCTGCGTGATGACACCGCGCGCCGCATTGCTGACATCCGTGCCAGCGAGGAGGGCCGTGACGGTGTGCAGAGCTTTTTGAACAAGAGCCGGCCGTCCTGGCTGGCTTGATGTGTTGACCCGGTCCTTGTCGATGAATTCCAGCAGTACCCAAGCCGATTGGCAGCGCCGCAGCCGCGCCGCCATTTGGCACCCTTGCACCCAGATGGCGCGCGCCGAAATCGTGCCGCCACTGCCCATCGCGCGCGGCGCCGGCCCTTGGCTCTATGACTACGAGGGCCGCCGCTATTTCGATGCCAACAGCTCGTGGTGGGTCAATCTGTTTGGTCACGCCGATGCTGGACTGAACGCCGCCATCCAGCAGCAGCTCAACACCTTGCCGCATGTGATGCTGGCCGGTTGCACCCATGCCCCGGCGGTGCGCTTGGCCGAGCGCCTGAGTGCGCGCACCGGCGGCGCGGACGGCCACGCCCTGGGTCATGTGTTCTTCGGCAGCGACGGCGCCAGCGCGGTCGAAATCGCGCTGAAGCAGAGCTTTCACAGCTGGCGCAACCGCGGCCGCGCCGAGAAGCGCGAGTTCGTTTGCCTGAAGAACGGCTATCACGGTGAAACCATCGGCGCCTTGGCCGTCACCGATGTCAAAGTCTTCCGCGACGCGTATGACCCGCTCTTGATGCAGGCGCACATCGTCGAGTCGCCCGACGCCCGCTTGGGCAATGAGGCGCAGGCCTTGGCGGCGATGCGCACGCTGCTGAGCGAGCGCGCCAGCCAGATCGCCGCCGTCATCATCGAGCCCCTGGTGCAGGGCGCGGCCGGCATGGTGATGTATGGCGCCGACTATCTGCGTGGCTTGCGCGCCTTGTGCAGCGAGTTCGAGGTGCATTTGATCGTTGACGAAATCGCCATGGGCTGTGGCCGCACCGGCCACTTCTTCGCCTGGGAGCATGCCGAGCCCCAGCGCAAGTCAGACTGGCCGGACTTCATCACCTTGTCCAAAGGCATCACCGGCGGCACGCTGCCGCTGTCCCTGGTGTTGACGACCGAGGCGGTCTACCAAGCCTTTTGGAGCGAAGACGTCACGCGCGGCTTTTTGCACTCGCATTCCTACACCGGCAATGCCCTGGCCTGCGCGGCGGCGAATGCCGTGTTGGATCGCTTTGACGCGGGTCAGTTGGCGGCCAATGCAGGCCAAGCCGAATTGTTGAAAGCTGCTTTCGCGCCGCTGGTCGCGCACCCTCGCGTGGCGCATCTGCGCCAGCAAGGCATGGTCCTGGCCTTCGACGTCACTGACCCTGGCCTTCGCTTCGCCGAGCGCTTCCATCTTGCAGCTCGGGCGCATGAACTCTTGATTCGCCCCATCGGCAACACGGTGTACCTGATGCCGCCCTATGTGATCGATGCCGCGATGGCGGCGTTCTTGGCCCAAGCCGTCACCCGCACGCTCGAGGAGGTGCTGGCGCAAATGCCGGATTCAAGTAGCAAGGATCAGCCCCATGTTGCTTGATTACTTGAACGAGAAGCTGCGCGCCATTGAGGCGCAAAGCCTGACCCGCTTTTTGCGTCAGGCCGAGAGCCCGACCGCGCCGCGCCAGCAGGTGCGCGGGGCCGATGGCCGCAGCCGCGAGCTGCTGATGTTTTGCTCCAACGACTACCTGGGCCTGGCCGCCGAGCCCAAGATCACCGAGGCCTTGATCGAGGGCGCGATGATTTACGGCGGCGGCTCCGGCGCCTCGCCCCTGGTCAGCGGCCACAGCCGCGCCCATGAGCAGGTGGCCGAGACCCTGGCGGCCTGGCTCGCTCCGCACATTCCGCAGGCCCGAGCGCTGGGCTTTTGCACCGGCTATATGGCCAATCTGGCCGTGGTCACGGCCCTGGGCGACGAGGGAGCGGAGATTTTTTCCGAGGCCTGGAACCATGCCTCGCTGATCGATGGTGCCCGCTTGGCACGCGCTGAAGTGAAGCGTTATGCCCATGCCGATGTGGCCGGCCTGCGCGAGCTGCTGGCGGCCAGTCAGGCCAAGATCAAGCTGATCGTCACCGATGCGGTTTTCAGCATGGACGGCGATCTGGCGCCCTTGCCCGCGCTCCTGGCCTTGGCCGAAGAGTTCGATGCCTGGCTGATCGTCGACGATGCGCATGGCTTTGGCGTGCTGGGCGAGAAGGGCCGGGGCTCGCTGGAGCATTTCGGCCTGTGCAGCGAGCGATTGATTCTGGTGGGCACCCTGGGCAAGGCCGCGGGTCTGGCTGGGGCCTTTGTGGTGGCGCATGCCACCGTCACCCAATACCTGCTGCAGGCCGCGCGCAACTATATTTTTTCCACCGCTTCGCCGCCTGCTGTGGAGCATGCGCTGCTCAGCAGCTTGGCTTTGATCGAGGGCGAACTGGGGCAAGCGCGGCGCGCCCAGCTGCGTCGATTGCAGGCCCAGCTGCGGGCCGGTGTTGAAGCGCTGTTGCAGCGCCACCCGCGCTTGGGTTGGCGTTTGCCGCCGTCCGACACCCCGGTGCAGCCGCTCATCATCGGCGGCAATGCCGAGGTCATGACGCTGGCGGCGCGGCTGGAAGCCGAGGGCATTCGGGTGCCCGGCATCCGCCCGCCCACCGTGCCCAAGGGCGAGGCGCGGCTGCGCATCACCTTGTGCGCCACGCACACCGAGGCCGATGTGGCCCAGCTGCTGGCGGCCTTGGGCGCAGCGGCGGCCGAGATGGATCCGCCAGCGAGCACCGAGGCATGAAGATGAACATGAAGGGTTTTTTCATCACCGGCACCGACACCGAGATCGGCAAGACCTGCATCACCGCCGGCCTGACCCATGCCTTCAGCGGCCTGGGCCTGCGGGCGGTGCCGATCAAGCCCTTGGCGGCGGGTCAAGACTTGGTGGACGGCCAGTGGGTCAATGACGATGTGCAGCGCCTGCATGCCGCGCAAAGCTTGGGGCTGAGCCCAGAGCAGGTCGGGCCGCTGCAGTTCCGCGCCGCCTGCGCCCCGCATATCGCCGCCGCCTTGGAAGGCAAAGCCATTGAACGCGAGCCGCTGCTGGCTGCCATTCGCGCCAGTGCCGCTTTGGGTGAGTTGGCCTTGGTGGAGGGTGTGGGTGGTTTTCGTGTGCCCTTGAATCCGGGCTATGACACGGCCGATCTGGCGGTGGACCTGGCCCTGCCGGTGGTCCTGGTGGTGGGCTTGCGCCTGGGCTGCATCAACCATGCTTTGCTGAGCGCCGAGGCCATCCGGGCCCGCGGCCTGCAGCTGGCCGGTTGGGTGGCCAACCAGGTGGACCCCGACATGCCGCATGTGAAGGACAATCTGGGGGCGCTGGCGGCGGGTCTAGGCGCACCGTGCTGGGGCCATGTGCCTCGGCTGGCTGAGCCCACGGCGGCCGCCGTGGCGGCCTGTTTTGATCTGGAGCAGCTGCGTCTGCACCGGGACTGACCCGACCCTCGCCCCTTTCTCCCCGTTTCTTTTTGGAACCGTTTTTTGGAATCGCTATGAGCCACTCGCAAACCGTCAACCAAATCCAATCGCTGACGCCCACCACCGACGCGGAGCGCCGCAATAGCAAGACCTGGACGGTGGCCGAGGTGGTGGCCCTGTATGCGCTGCCCTTCAATGACTTGCTGTTCCGCGCCCAGCAGGTGCACCGTGAGAACTTCGATGCCAATGCGGTGCAACTGTCTACGCTCTTGTCCATCAAGACCGGTGGCTGCGAAGAGGACTGTGCCTACTGCCCGCAGTCGGCCCATTTCGACACCGGCCTGAAGGCCGAAAAACTGATTCCGCTGCAAGAAGTGCTTGAAGCCGCCCGCGCCGCCAAGGCCAATGGCGCCACGCGTTTTTGCATGGGCGCAGCCTGGCGCTCGCCGAAAGAGCGTCATCTGGAAGCCATTGGCGAGATGGTCAAAGAGGTCAAAGCCATGGGCCTGGAAACCTGCTTGACCGCCGGCATGCTGGGTGACGGCCAGGCCGAGCAACTGGCCGAAGCCGGCCTGGATTACTACAACCACAACCTCGACACCTCGCCCGAGTTCTACGGCCAGATCATCACCACCCGCACCTACCAAGACCGCTTGGACACGCTGGACCGCGTGCGCAATGTGGGCCTGAAGGTCTGCTCGGGCGGCATCGTCGGCATGGGCGAGAGCCGCGCCCAGCGCGCCGGTCTGATCGTGCAGTTGGCCAATATGAGCCCCTACCCGGAGTCGGTGCCGATCAACAACCTGGTCAAGGTGGAAGGCACGCCCCTGGCCGAGGCCGAGGCGCTGGACCCGTTTGAGTTCATCCGCACCATCGCCGTCGCGCGCATCACCATGCCGCGCGCCATGGTGCGCTTGTCGGCCGGCCGCGAAGAAATGCCCGAGAGCATGCAAGCCCTGTGCTTCTTGGCAGGCGCCAACTCGATGTTCTACGGCGACAAGCTGCTGACCACCTCGAACCCGCAAGCGGAGAAAGATCGTGCCTTGCTGAATCGGCTGGGGATGCGTTGTGCGAGTGAGGCGAATTTGGTGCCGCAAGCAGACGCTGCCGCTGAAGTTGAGGGTGGCTGCGGCAAGGTGAGCTGCCACTCGCACTGAGCTCAGGTTTCGATTCGTGGGTGTGTTTGTTTTGCAAAGGCCCATGCCGGGATTTGCCTTCGGCGAAACCTCCGGTTTTCGCCCCGGCAGGCGACTTACTTTGGCTGCGCCGAAACTTCGTTTTCTTGGCGCCCAAGAAAGTAAGCAAAGAAGCCGCCCCGAATGCCCGGCCCTGACGGGTTCGCTGGGGTGCTCGTCTTTGCCGGGCCGCGCCCAACTCACTTCGCTACGCTTCGTTCAAACAGGGGGCGCGAAGCATGTTCTTGAAGGCGCTGCGCGCCGCCCGTCAAAGCCTGCGCTCCTCACCCGGGCAAAACGGGGAACCCCGGAATACCGACACGCCTCGCTGCGCATCGGCTTGGCATCAAGCCCCAGTTATCGACACGATGGTCCGACAAAGCGAAATTGATTCATGCAAGCATTTGAATACAGTTCAGTTCAGCCATCGGCAGAATCCTTCAAAGGCCTGTACGACACCACGGGTTGGGGGCCGTCTTCGCGTGAGGCTTCGTATTACCACGGTGCACTGCTTGGTTCGTGGGCGACTCGGTCTGCCTACTCGGAAGGCCAACTCGTAGGTTTTGCGCGAGTCATCTCGGACGGGCATTTGCATGCATTCATTACAGAGATGATTGTTCGCCCGGAGTTCCAGGGTAAAGGTGTTGGCTCAGCCTTGCTTTCATCTGTACTCGACGCCTGTCTAAATGCGGGCATTACCGATATCCAGTTGTTCAGTGCCAGAGGCAAGTCAAGTTTTTACGAGCGGCATGGTTTTGTTCCTCGGCCAACGGAAGGCCCCGGGATGCAATTCATCCCAAAAGGCTAAATTTTTGAGCTGAATCCGAAGGGTTCCTGAGCAATCCCGGAAGTGCCGAGAAGAGTTCAAAGTTCACGAGACTGGAGACAAGAGACATGTTCAAGAAAATCCTCATCGCCAATCGGGGTGAAATCGCCTGTCGCGTGGCGGCCACGGCCAAGCGCAGGGGCGTCAAGACCGTTGCTGTTTACTCCGAGGCCGACGCCCGGGCCAAGCATGTGCAGGCTTGCGATGAGGCGGTCTTGATTGGCGGCCCGGCGCCGCGTGACTCTTATCTGCAGTGGCAGCGCATCATCGATGCGGCCAAGGCCACCGGCGCCGAAGCGGTGCACCCCGGCTATGGCTTTCTGAGTGAGAACGAAGAATTTGCGCAGGCTTGCGCGGCCAATGGCTTGGTCTTCATCGGCCCGCCGGCCAGCGCCATCCAAGCCATGGGTTTGAAGGCGGAATCCAAGCGACTGATGGAAGCGGCCGGTGTGCCGCTGGTGCCGGGCTATCACGGGGCTGACCAAGACCCGGCGCTTTTGCGCGCCGAGGCCGACCGCATCGGCTATCCGGTGCTGATCAAGGCCAGCGCGGGCGGCGGCGGTAAGGGCATGCGGGCGGTGTTTGCGGCCGAAGAGTTCGATGCGGCCTTGGCCTCTTGCAAGCGCGAGGCGATCAATAGCTTTGGTGATGATGCGGTGCTGATTGAGCGTTATGTGCAACGCCCGCGGCACATCGAAATCCAGGTGTTTGGCGACAATTTTGGCGACTGCGTGTACCTGTTCGAGCGCGATTGCTCGGTGCAGCGCCGCCACCAAAAGGTGCTGGAAGAAGCGCCCGCTCCTGGCATGACGGAAGAACGCCGCGCCCAGATGGGGGGCGCGGCCGTGGCGGCCGCCAAGGCGGTGGGCTACAGCGGCGCCGGCACCGTAGAGTTCATCTGTGAGCAAGACGGGCGTTTCTACTTCATGGAGATGAACACCCGCCTTCAGGTGGAGCACCCGGTCACCGAGGCCATCACCGGCCAAGACCTGGTCGAGTGGCAGTTGCGCGTGGCAGCGGGCGAGCCCTTGCCTTTGAAGCAAGAGCAGCTGCGCATGCAAGGCCATGCCATCGAGGCGCGCATCTGTGCCGAGAACCCGGATGCCGGCTTCCTGCCCGCCACGGGCGCGCTGAATGTGGCGCGCTGGCCTGGGCATGTGGCCTTTGAGCGAGGCCAGGTGCGCATTGACGCCGGCGTGGGTGAGGGCGATGCCATCAGCCCCTTCTACGATTCCATGGTCGCCAAGCTGATCGTCTGGGGCGAAGACCGGGCCCAGGCCTTGGCGCGACTGGACGCGGCGCTGCGTGACACGCACATCGTGGGTCTGCAGACCAATGTGGCTTTCTTGCGCCGCTGCGCCGCCACGGCTTCATTTGCGAATGCCGATCTGGACACCGCTCTGATCGAGCGTGAGCGTGCCGCGCTGTTCGAGCAGCCCGGCCTGCCCCTGGCTGTGAGCGCCGCCGCCGTGGTGGCGCACACCTTGGCGGCTGAGGCCACGCTGCAGAGCAATGACCCCTGGAGCCGCCGCGACGGTTGGCGCCTGTATGGCGCCTCGGCGCGGCGCTTCGATCTGGAGATTGGGGGCGTGCATCACGAGGTCTTGCTCTCGCGTCACCATCAAGGCGGGATGCAGATCACGGTGGGGGGGGAGGCTATCGCTTTTGCCGTCAACTCTCGCAACTTGGAGTCGCATGAGCTGCTCTTGGGCGAAGGTTTGGCGCAGCAGCGCATCACCGTCAACACCTATGCCGATGGCGAGGTGGTGGCGGTGTTCTGCGCCCAGGGCAGCAGCCTGGTGACCGAAATCGATGTGATCGCCCGCGCGGGCGATGGCCCGTCCGAAGGCGGCCGCTTGACGGCACCGATGCCCGGCAAGCTGGTCAGCTTCTTGGCCCAGGTGGGCGATACGGTGTCCAAGGGCCAGCCGCTGGCGGTGATGGAGGCCATGAAGATGGAGCACACCATCAGCGCGCCACGCGATGGCGTGGTGGCCGAGTTGCTGTTTGCCGTGGGCGACCAAGTCGCCGATGGCGCCGAGTTGCTGCGTTTGCAGGCCGCTGCCTGATTGAGCCCACCGAATCGAGGAGAAGCCCCATGAGTCAATTCCCCAGCCGTGTCACCCTGGTCGATGTGGGCCCGCGCGACGGCCTGCAGAACGAGAAGGAACCCGTGGCCACCGAGCACAAGGCCCAGCTGGTGCACATGCTGCAAGCGGCCGGCCTGAAGGAGATCGAGGTCACCAGCTTTGTCTCGCCCAAATGGGTGCCGCAGATGGCCGACAACGCCGCCGTGATGGCGGCCATCGAGCGCCAGCCCGGCGTGCGCTATGCGGTGCTAACGCCGAATATGAAGGGCTTGGAGGCCGCCATCCCGACCCGACCGGATGAGATCGTGGTGTTTGCCGCCGCCAGCGAGGCCTTCAGCCAGAAGAACATCAATTGCTCGATTGCCGAGAGCATTGAGCGCTTCGCTCCGGTGGTGGAGGCGGCCAAGGCGGCCGGCATCAAGGTGCGTGGCGCATTGTCTTGTGCGCTCGGCTGCCCCTACGAGGGCGAGATCAGCGCCGATCAGGTCGAGCGCGTGGTGCGCTTGATGAAGGGCATCGGCGTGGAGCATCTGGGCGTGGCCGACACCATCGGCGTGGGCACGCCCCGCAAGGTGCAGGCCGCCATGGAGCGGGCGCTCAAGCATTACCCGCTGGTGGAGGTGAGCGGCCATTTCCACGACACCTACGGCCAAGCCTTGGCAAATATCTATGCCTGCCTGGAACTGGGCGTGCACCAGTTCGACACCAGCGTGGCCGGCCTGGGCGGCTGCCCTTACGCCAAGGGCGCCACCGGCAATGTGGCCAGCGAAGATGTGGTCTTCATGCTCAATGGCCTGGGCATCGAGACCGGCATCAACCTGGACCGGCTGGTCGACGCTGGCGCCTTCATCTCCGGCGTGTTGGGCCGCTTGCCGGTCTCGCGCGTGGGTCGGGCGCTGTTGGCCAAGCGAGCCGCGGCCTGAAGGCTAGGCCGGCGCGTCTGGGTTCAGCCCTGCAGGTGTTGACGCAAAAAGGCCAGGGTTCGCGCCCAGGCCAGTTGCGCGCTGGCAGCATCAAACACTTCCGGGCGGGTGTCATTGAAGAAGCCGTGGTCTGCCGGATAACGGTATATTTCCGCTGACTGGGGCAGCTGGGCCTGCAGTGCGTCGACCAGGGCTGGTGTGCACCATTCATCCTGCTCGGCAAAGTGCCCTTGGAAGGGGATCTTGATCAGGGCCGGGTTGGCCAGCTGGGCCGGTGCCAGACCGTAAAAGCAACTGGCCGCGCTCAGCTCCGGCAGGTGCACGGCGGCGGCAATGGTCAGCGCCCCGCCCATGCAAAAGCCACTCACGCCGACCTTGCTGCAGCGCTGCAGCAAGAAGCTCAGCGCGCCGGCGAGGTCTTGATGGGTGGCGTCGGCGAAGTCGAGCTTTTGCTTCAGATGCGTGGCTTCGTCGGCGGTATTGGCCTGGCGGCCGCGGTACAAGTCCGGTGCCAAGGTGGTGAAGCCTGCGGCAGCATAACGATCCGCCACATGGCAGATGTTGGCATTCAAGCCCCACCATTCTTGAATCAAGATCAGGCCGGGGCGCTTGGGCCCCTCGGCGCCTTCGGCTTCGGCCAGATAGGCGCGGCTGAGCGCGCCGTCTGGGCGCGGGTATTCGATCATGTGGGCCAAGGCTTGAACTCCGTCTTGATAGGGTGGGGCGATTTTTTGTGCTGCGCTGCTGTGCAGGGGCGGCTTCAATCGGGATTCAGCACCTTGGCCACCGGGTTGGGCCGCAGGCGGAAGGCATCGGGCATGCCCGAGCCCAGCAGTGGGCGCAGGTAGAGCCGGAAGGCATCGGTCACATCGGTGCCGCTGGCGCTGATGAATTCGTCTTCCATCACCCGGGTCTTGCCGGCCACCGCTTCCAGCGGCAGCAGCGCATAGTCCACCGAGTAGGTGCCGCTGCGCTGGATGGCTACCGAGCCGTCACGCCCCGCATGGAAGGCAAACTGCACCGCCTTTTCGCCGACCTCGCGGGCCTCGCGCTGGTCCACATCAGAGACGCAGCCAATGAAGCTGCGCTGCAAATAGCCAAAGGTGTCGCCGCGCACCCGCTTGATGCCCAGCTTGCTTTTGATTTCTTCGCACAAGAGATCGGCTAGCGCGCCGCTGCCTGAGAGCTGCACATTGCCGTGGGCATCATGTTCCAGGTCTTTGGCCAGTTGCGCGGCAATGGCTTGGCCGCTGGCATCGTGAATGCCTTCGGACACCGCGATCACACAACGACCGTGGCGCTCGTACACGGTTTTCACATCGGCCAGAAATTGCTGCAAGTCGAAGACCCGCTCGGGCAGATAGATCAGGTGCGGGCCGTCGTCGGCAAACTTTTTACCCAGGGCCGAGGCCGCGGTCAAAAAGCCCGCATGTCGGCCCATCACCACGCCCACATAGACGCCGGGCAGCGAGGCGTTGTCCAGATTGGCGCCGGCAAAAGCCTGGGCGACGAAACGGGCGGCCGAGGGGAAGCCGGGCGTGTGGTCGTTGCCGACCAGGTCGTTGTCAATCGTCTTGGGGATGTGGATGCAGCGCAGCGGATAGGCTGCGGCTGCCGCCTCTTGGCTGACGATGCGCACCGTGTCGGAGGAATCATTGCCACCGATGTAGAAGAAATGCGTGATGCCATGTGCCTGCAAGACCTTGAAGATCTTGTGGCAGTAGGCGGCATCGGGCTTGTCGCGGGTAGAGCCCAAGGCTGAGGACGGCGTGGCCGCCACCAGTTCAAGGTTGTGGCTGGTCTCTTGGGTCAGGTCCACAAAGTCCTCGTTGATGATGCCGCGCACACCATGGCGGGCGCCGTAGACCAGGCCGACTTGGTGCTGACGACGCGCTTCCAGCACGACGCCGACCAAGGATTGATTGATGACGGCGGTGGGGCCGCCGCCCTGGGCGACCAGAATCTTGCAACTCGACATGGGGGCTCCTGATGGCGAAATGATGCGTGGTGATTGTGGCTTAGGCCTCGGGCTTTCGGTAGGGCAGCATAAGAGAAACTTATGGTGCTGTAGCCGCTTGAATCCCGCTTGCGCGGCTGCGGCGATGGTCGTACAAACCTTGCCACCACAACAAGGCTTGTACAAGCCACGGAGACCTGCCATGAAGATCGGATGCCCGAAGGAAATCAAGAATCATGAGTACCGCGTCGGCCTGACGCCGGCCAGCGTGCGCGAGTTGACGTCGCGCGGCCATCAGGTGCTGGTGCAGAGCGGTGCTGGCGCGGCGATCGGCCTGCTGGACGAGCACTATGTGGCCGCCGGCGCCAGCATCGCCGCTGATGCGGCCAGCGTGTTCGCCCAGGCCGACATGATCGTCAAGGTCAAAGAGCCCCAGCCGCAGGAATGCGCCATGCTGCGCGAGGGCCAAATCCTCTACACCTATCTGCATTTGGCGCCCGATCCCGAGCAGACCGCGGCTCTGGTCAAGTCCAAGGCGATCTGCATTGCCTATGAAACCGTCACCGGCCCGGGGGGAGGCTTGCCGCTGTTGGCACCGATGAGCGAGGTGGCGGGGCGCATGTCCATCCAGGCCGGTGCGGCGCATTTGGAAAAGAGCAAGGGCGGCATGGGCGTCTTGCTCGGCGGGGTGCCAGGTGTTGCCCCCGCCCATGTGGTGATCATCGGCGCTGGCGTGGTCGGCACCCATGCTTTGCAGATGGCCGTGGGCCTGGGTGCGCGGGTCACCGTTTTGGACAAGAGCGTGGACCGGCTGCGTCAGCTCGATCTGGTGTTCGGCAACCGCATCAGCACTCAATACTCCAATGTGCAAAGCGTGGAAGAGGCCGTGCTGGCCGCCGACTTGGTGATTGGCGGCGTGTTGATCCCTGGTGCGGCTGCGCCCAAGCTGGTGACCCGCCAAATGGTCTCACGCATGAAACAAGGCGCCGTGGTGGTGGACGTGGCCATCGATCAGGGCGGCTGCTTCGAGACCTCGCATGCCACCACCCACGCCGACCCCACGTTTGTGGTGGACGGCGTGGTGCACTACTGCGTGGCCAATATGCCGGGCGCGGTGGCGCGCACCTCGACCTTTGCCCTGAATAACGCCACGATTGCGCATGCAGTGGCCCTGGCCGACAAAGGCTGGCGTCAGGCGCTGAATGACAGCCCCTATCTGTGTTCAGGCTTGAATGTGGCGCTGGGGCAGGTCACGTATGAAGCCGTGGCGCGCGATCTGGGCTATGAGTATGTGCCGGCGGAGAGTTTGCTGGATTGAGCACGCTTTGATGGGCTTGACCCAGCCCTGCCTGCAGCAGGGTTGGGGATTGCCTCCAGCGCCGTTGACGTAGATCATGATGCCGGCTGTCAAAGGCCTTAAGGTTCATGCTTCATCCCGACTTGCCAAGGAGAAAAACCATGTCTGATCTGAGCCAATCGCAAAAAGACCGACTGATGAAGGACTTGCATTCGGTGGTGGCCGAAGCCGAAGGTTTGTTGCGGGCCACGGCGGGCCAAGCCGGTGAGGGCGCCTCGGAATTGCGCGCCAAGGTGCAGGCCAGCCTGGACCGCGCCAAACACAATCTGGCCGATCTGCAAGACGCTGCGCTTGAAAAGGCCAGGGCCGCGGGCCGCGCCACCGATGCCTATGTGCATGAGAACCCTTGGCAATCCATGGGTGTGGCGGCCGGTGTGGGCTTGTTGCTGGGCTTGCTGATCAGCCGTCGCTGAGGGGCAGTTTTTAGCCGCACCTGAGTCGATTCATCCCAGTAAGAAAGCCCGCCCCCTTTCGGGTGGCGGGCTTTTTTTTGTGTGAGCGGGGCGGCTTACTCTTGGCTGCCTTGTGGCATGGCCATCCAGCGCTCCAGTTGCTCCGCCGGCATGGGACGGGCGAACAAATAGCCTTGGCCCTCGTGGCAGCCCAGGCTCAGCAGCAACTGGCGCTGTTCTTCGGTTTCAATGCCTTCAGCAATCACGGTCAGGCCCAGGCCGCGGCCCAGGTTGATGACCATTTGCGCGATGGTGGAACCGGCACTGGAGGTCTGGGCCTCGCGCACAAAGGCGCGGTCGATTTTGAGTCGATCCACTTCCAGTTGGCGCAGATGGCTCAGCGAGGAGAAGCCGGTGCCAAAGTCGTCAATGGCCACAGTGATGCCCAGGCGCTTGATGTCGGCCAGCACATGCATCACCAACTCGGTGTCTTCCATCGCCATGGACTCGGTGATTTCCAGCTCGAGGTTGCGACCTTCGATGCCAATATCGCGCATGGCCTGAGTCAGCACCGAGATGAAGTCGGGGTGACGGAATTGCGCCAGCGACACATTCACGCACATGCGGAAGTCGCTGAAGCCCAGCTCCAGCATGCGCTTGAGCTGGTGGCAGGCGGTGCGCAGCACAAATTCACCGATGCTGATGATGAGGCCGGATTTTTCCGCCAAGGGAATGAATTGATCGGGGGGCACATAGGTACCCTCTTCGGTGCGCCAGCGCAGCAAGGCCTCGGCCCCGATGGTGGCGGCGCTGGGCAAATCGACCTGCGGTTGGTACACCACGAAGAGTCGGTTTTCTTCGAAGCCCGCGCGCAAGCCCTTCAGCAGCTTGAAGCGCTCGCGGGCGTCTGTGCCCATGGCCGGCGAGAAATACTGCGAGGAGCCGCGGTGCTGTTGCTTGGCCTGCTTGAGGGCAATTTGTGCGTCCAGCAGCAACTCAGAGCCTACGGCGGCCGATTCGGTCAAGCGCACCAAGCCGGTGGTGGCCGACAGCTGCAAGCGCTCGCCTGACACACCAAAGGGTTCCAGGAAGACATCTTCAATCGTGTTGGCGCAGACCTGCTCACTGGGGCCCAGCAGACCAAAGGTGTCGGCGCCCACGCGGGCCATGGCCGTGCTCAAGCCGAGCTTGGCGGCCAAGCGCATCACCACAGCCTGCAAAACCTGGTCGCCGAAGTGGTGGCCGAAGGCATCGTTGATGTCGGAGAAATCGTCGATGTCGATCAGCGCCAGGGTCACGCCGGCCGGGTCTTTGAGGTTTTTGTCCAACAGCTCCACAAAGCGGTTGCGATTGGGCAGGTGCAAGAGCTGGTCGTTGTAGGCTTGGTCCAGCAGCTTGCTGTAGAGCACCACGTTCTCGAAGCCTACCGAGATGTTGGAGCAAAACGCGCGCAGCAGTTGCTGATCCAGAGAGCTCAGCGTACGCCCAACGTCCACCAATGCCGCCATCGGGCGACCGTTGGACAGGCCGAAGTACAGGCAGGTGCCGTCGTCATAGATGTTTTCGCGGCGATCCAAGCAGCGTTGCAGACGCTCACGCACCGACTTGATCTGCACCGCCGACAGCGGGCTGTTGATCAGGCCGCTGTACTGGCCAGCGGCGGCCACGATGCGTATTTCGGCATCGGCATCATGCTCCACCTGCGCGCACACCAGGCCTTCCGGCAGGATGCCCAACATGGCGCAGAGCTGGGTGACCACGCCTTCGGCGAAGCGATGCAGGCCTCGCATGCCGCTCAGCTCAGTGCTGGCCTCGACGATCATTTCCAGGCCGCGACGGTTGGCTTCCAGGGCGCAAATCTGTTTGTAAGAACGGATCGCCGCCGTCAGCACGGTGTAGAGCCGGGTGCGAGTCAGCTCAGATTTGGTCTTGTAGTCATTGATGTCATAGGCTTGCACCGTTTCGATTTCAGGCGCATAGCCGGGCTGCCCGGTGCGCAGCACGATGCGCACCGCGCCGAGCTGAAGATCGCTGCGGATGAAGCGCACCAGCTGCAAGCCAGCGTCTTCCGACTCCATCACCACATCCAGCAGCACCACGGCCAGATCGGGTTCGGTGGCCAGGACCTGTCGGGCCTCGGCGGCCGAGGTGGCGTGCAGAAAACTCAGGGGCAGGCCTTCAACTTGCAGGCCTTGCATGGCCAACTCGGTGGCTTTGTGGACGTCGCTGTCGTCGTCAACGATCAGGATACGCCACGGCCGGACTTGATGGTCCCCTTCGGCTTCGCCATGTTCTGGGCCATCTAAGAATTCCAGCAAATCATCATCGCCCGAAGAATCGGACGAAGCCGGACTGTTTGTCTCGCGCATGAGGGGCCTATGCTCCAGCCGATGAATTGACAATTGGGTAAGGGTATTGGATTGTGCACCGAGTCGCTATGCGCGCAATTGCCTATGTGCGCTGCAATGCGATCAATATGTTTGCGGTTATAGACGATTTGCCGCAGCATCGGTCTGGCAAACAATGGGGTAGAAACCGGTTTTCGGGAGGACGGCATGAGCCAGCAGGACGAATCAGCAGCGCCCCAGGAGGGGGGACCCGGCTTGGCGGGCCGAGTGCAAGGCCTTTTGACGCAGGGCATGGAGCTTTTGCAGACGCGGCTGGAGCTGGTTTCTCTGGAGTTGGAGGCGCAAAAGCTGCGTTTGTTTGCGGCGCTGGCGCAAGGCTTTCTGGCCTTGTTGTTGGCCGCGGCGGCGCTGGGCATGTTGAGTGTGTGTCTGCTTTTACTCACACCCGAGGCATGGCGCTGGCTCAGTGCCTTGCTGCTGTGCCTCTTGTTTGCCTTGGCCGCTTGGCTGTTGTGGCGCGGTGCGTGCCAACAGCTGCGCCAGCCCGGCGGGCCATTTGCTGCCAGTGCAGAAGAATTGTCGCGTGACCGCAGCGCCTTGGAGTCTTGACCATGTTCAGCCGCGAACTCGCCGAATTGAAGCAACGCCAGCTGGCTTTGAAGCTGCGCAATATCGAACTGCGCAGCGCGTTGCAGGCCGAACTCTCGAGCTTGGCTCGGCCGGCCGGCTGGCTGGGGCTGGCGGGTGGGGCCGCGGGCCTTTTGCTGATGATGAGCCGATTTCGCCGTCAAGACGGCGCGCAGCGGCTCTCCAAACTGCTCGGGCTGACGCAGCTGGTCTTGCGGGTGATGCGCTTGTTCACCCGCGGCGCCTGAGTCGGCGCCCCGAACTCAGCGGCTGGAGGGCTTTCTGGCGGCGCCGCTGCGCAGGCCCCCTCCGGTGATCGAGCTGGTCTTGCGGCCCGCCGTGCTGCTTGGGCGCTTGCCGTTGTCACGGGGCGGCAGGCCGGTGTGCTGGGTCAGGATTTGGCCTTTTTGAGGCGCACCACTCGCGCTGCGTTTGGCCAGCGGTTTGGCCACCGAGGTCTTCACGCCGCTGGGGGTGGAGTTCTTGCGGCGGGCACTGGCGTAGCTGCCATCGGTCACCGGCTGGAAGCTCGGGATCAGATGGTATTTGCCGTTACCGATCAGGTCTTCGCGGCCCATGGACTTCAAGGCTTCGCGCAGCATCGGCCAGTTGTTGGCGTCGTGGTAGCGCAAGAAGGCCTTGTGCAGGCGGCGGCGCCGCTCGCCACGCACGATGTCCACGGTTTCGCTGGTCTCGGCATTGCGGCTGATCTTCTTCAGCGGGTTCTTGCCCGAGTGGTACATGGCGGTGGCGGTGGCCATGGGGCTGGGGTAGAAGGTCTGCACCTGGTCGGCGCGGAAGCCGTTTTTCTTCAGCCAAATCGCCAGATTCATCATGTCTTCGTCTGAAGTGCCCGGGTGGGCGGCGATGAAGTAAGGGATCAGGTATTGCTTCTTGCCCGCCTCTTCACTGGCTTGTTCAAACATCTGCTTGAACTTGTCGTAGGTGCCGATGCCGGGCTTCATCATCTTGGACAGCGGGCCGCCCTCGGTGTGTTCGGGGGCAATCTTCAGATAGCCGCCCACATGGTGGGTGACCAACTCTTTCACGTATTCCGGCGACTTGATGGCCAAGTCGTAGCGCAGCCCCGAGCCGATCAAGATCTTTTTGACGCCTTTGAGCGCTCGCGCCCGGCGGTAGATCTTGATCAAAGGATCATGGTTGGTGTTGAGGTTCTGGCAGATGCCGGGGTAGACACAAGAAGGCTTGCGGCAGGCCGCTTCAATCTCCGGCGATTTGCAGCTCAACCGGTACATGTTTGCGGTCGGGCCGCCCAGGTCGGAAACGATGCCGGTGAAGCCTTTGACCTTGTCGCGCATCTCTTCGATTTCTCGAATGATGGAGTCTTCGCTGCGGCTTTGGATGATGCGGCCTTCATGCTCGGTGATGGAGCAGAAGGTACAGCCGCCAAAGCAGCCGCGCATGATGTTGACCGAGAAGCGGATCATTTCCCAGGCCGGGATCTTGGTCGCGCCCTCATGGCTGCCGTTTTCATCGGCATAGCGGGGGTGGGGCGCGCGTGCGTAGTTCAGGTCGAAGACATGGTCCATCTCGGCCATGCTCAGCGGAATCGGCGGCGGGTTGATCCAGACGTCACGGTCACCATGGCGCTGCACCAGGGCGCGCGCATTGCCGGGGTTGGTCTCCAGATGCAGCACGCGGTTGGCGTGGGCATACAGCACCGGGTCGCTCTTGACCTGTTCATACGCCGGCAGGCGCACCACGGTGCGCTCGCGCGGGGGCATTTGAATCTTGCCGCTGGGAGCGCTGGCAGCCTGTGGCTTGCGCACGATGGCGATGGGTTTGACGTCGTCTTCCAGACCCGGCGCTGTGACCTGCCCGGTCACGCAAGAGGCGGCCTTGCTTTCGGCGGTTTCTTCGATGGTTTGGTAGGGGCTGATGTGGGCGTCGATGCGGCCGGGCATGTCCACTTCGGTGGAGTCCAGCTCGAACCATTCATGCGAACTCGGGTCATCGCTGCGGCGCATGAAGGCGGTGCCGCGCACATCGGTGATGGTCTCGACCTTGTGCCGCGCCGCCAGGCGGTGGGCGATCTCCACAATGGCCCGTTCGGCATTGCCGTACACCAGCAAATCGGCCTTGGAATCCACCAAAATCGAGCGGCGCACCTTGTCTTGCCAGTAGTCGTAGTGGGCAATGCGGCGCAGCGAGGCCTCGATGCCCCCGATCACGATGGGCACATCGTTCCAGGCCTCTTTGCAGCGCTGGGTGTAGACCAAGGTGGCGCGGTCGGGCCGTGCGCCGCCTTGGCCGCCGGGTGTGTAGGCATCGTCGCTGCGGATCTTCCGGTCGGCGGTGTAGCGATTGATCATCGAATCCATATTGCCGGCCGCGATGCCGAAAAACAGATTCGGTTTGCCCAGCGCCTTGAAGGGCTCGGCGCTTTGCCAATCGGGCTGGGCAATGATGCCGACGCGAAAACCCTGGGCTTCCAGCGTGCGGCCAATCACCGCCATGCCGAAGCTGGGGTGGTCCACATAGGCGTCGCCGGTGACGATGATGATGTCGCAGGAGTCCCAACCGAGCTGCTCCATCTCGGCCCGGCTCATGGGCAAGAAGGGGGCAGTGCCAAAACGCTTGGCCCAGAACGGGCGGTAGGCCGTCAGGGCTTTATGGGGTTTGGGCGGGGTGATGGTGGGGTGTGCGGACACGGCGGCAGTTTCCGAAAGAGCGACCCGCGATTGTCCCTGACTTGGGGCAAACCCGGGGAATACCGGTAAAAATCAAGGGCTTAGGCCCGCAATAGTTCTCACACCAGCGGGCCAGTCTTGGCGCAGCCCAGGCGTCTTGGGATCAGGGCTCAGCTGGACTTCGGTGTCAGGGGTGGAGCCACGCTTGGGGTGGGGCTGGCGCTACGTCGGCAAATGCCTTCTTGCCCGAGGCGGGCACGTTCTGCCGGCGTCAGCGGCGGCAGCAGCGTGTTGCCGTCTTGGGTAAGGCTATTGAGAAAGCCTTCCACACTGCGCTGCCCGACCTCCATCAAGTCAAACGAGTCGGGATCCATGATCCATTGGTGCAACAAACCGTCAATCAGCGCCACCAGCGCCACTGCAGCGACCCGGGTGTTGAGCCCCGCCGGGAGTTGCCCCAGGCTTACCGCATGGTCAAAGGCGGCTTGGTTTTGGCTGCGCCATTCGCGGTGCGAGGCCAGTTTGCGCTCCAGCAAGGCCTGCATTTCACCGCTGTACTCCACCTTTTGCATGGCGATGTCAAAGACTCGCCGGGTGCGCTCGTTGTGCATGGCGGTGTAGAAGACATTCACCAAACCCCAACGCAACTCGGCCAGGCTCAGGTGGCCTGACTGCACGCTGGGTGGGTTCATGCCCTCTTCGAGCGGCATGGTGGCGCGCTCCATCATGGCGTTGAAGAGTTGGGCCTTGTCTTCAAAGTGCCAGTACACCGCGCCGCGGGTCACGCCTGCAGCCTGGGCAATGTCTTGCAGCGAGCAGCGCGACACCCCGCGTTGTTGGAACAGCATTTCGGCTGCATCCAGCAGGCGGGAGCGGGTTTCTTCGGCTTCCTGTTTGGTTTTCCTGGCCATGATGAGGGGAATTTTAACCGATTTAACATACATTCACGCATGTATGTATATACTGCGAGCTCTGTTGAACTGCGAGACCTGTGTCCCTCGAGCAATCGAGCGCCTTGGCATGCCGCCGCTGCCGTCCCGGTTCACGGTCTTTTTTGTTTCCTGATTTGAATTCCTTGTTGTCTCGAAGTCTTTTCAATGTCCTCGCGCCCCGCGGGTGCGAAAAAAACGCCAATTCAGCGACCTCGCAAGCGGTCTATCAAGCCATGAAGAACTCTTCTGTTTCCTCTCTTTCTTCGCCCCGTTTGGGTGCGGGCGCTCGCCTGCTGTACGCGGCGCCTTTGGTGATCGCCATCGCGGCCAGCCTGACGGCCTGCGGCGGCGGCCAACCGGCCGCTGCGCAAGGCCCGGGCGGCGGCATGCCACCTCCGCCCCAGGTCGGCGTGGTGCAGGCGCAAAGCCAGGCCGTGGCGCTGCAGACCGAATTGCCCGGCCGTGTGGAGGCCCAGCGTACCGCCCAAGTGCGTGCGCGAGTGAACGGTGTGGTGCTCAAGCGCCTGTTCACCGAAGGCAGCGAGGTCAAGGCCGGTCAAGCCTTGTTCCAGATCGATCCGGCGCCGTATCAAGCCGCGTTGGACAGTGCGCAAGCCTCTTTGGCCAAGGCGCAAGCCAATTTGGTGCAAGCGGCGGCCCAAGCCGAGCGCAACAAGCCCTTGTTTGAGGGCAAGGCGATTTCGCAGCAGGAATATCTGAGCTCGGTGGCGGCGGCCAAGTCGGCCGAAGCCGATGTGGCCGCGGGCCGCGCCGCGGTGCAAAGCGCGCGTTTGAACCTGGAATACGCCCATGTCACCGCGCCCATCTCGGGTCGTATTGGCCGGGCCTTGGTGACCGAGGGTGCGCTGGTCAGCGCCGCCGAGGCCACCCAGCTGGCGCTGATTCAACAAACCAGCGCGGTCTATATCAACTTCACCCAGAGCGCTAACGAGGTGCAGCAACTGCGCCGTGCTTTGAATTCGGGCCAGTTGCGCAAGGCGGGCGGTGCCCAAGGACAGGCGGCCGCCGAGGTGCGCGTGGTGCTGGACGACGGCAGTGAATTGGCCAAGCCCGGCAAGCTCTTGTTCACCGACTTGAGTGTGGACCCGGGCTCGGGTCAGGTGACCCTGCGTGCCGAAGTGCCCAATGCCGAAGGCCTTTTGCTTCCCGGCCAATATGTGCGGGTGCGATTGACCCAGGGCGAGTTGCCAGCGGGCATCTTGCTGCCGCAGCAAGCCGTCAAGCGCGGCAGCCAGGGCGATACCGTCTTGGTGGTGGGGCCGGACAACAAGCCGCTGCCGCGCCCGGTCAAGGTGGGGCAGGCCAATGGCAATCAATGGGTGGTGTTGGACGGCTTGAAGGTCGGCGAACAAGTCATCGTGGACGGCTTCCAGAAGATGTTTGTGCCGGGCGCGCCGGTCACCCCGGTGCCATGGTCGCCCACTTCGGCGGCATCGGCGGCTTCAGCGGCAGTGGCCGCCCCGGCAGCGGCCGGCAGCGCCGCGGCGAAGTAAGGCGAGGGCTTCAACATGGCACGTTTTTTCATTGACCGGCCGATCTTTGCCTGGGTGATCGCTTTGTTCATCCTGGTCTTCGGTGCGGTGGCCATCACCAAGCTGCCGGTGGCGCAATACCCGACGGTGGCGCCACCGGCCCTGACCATCAGCGTGGCTTACCCCGGCGCATCCGCCAAGACCCTGGATGAGAGCGTGATCTCCGTCATCGAGCAAGAACTCAATGGCGCACCGAAACTGGCTTATTTGGAATCGGTCAGCCAGGCCAATGGCACCGGCGCCATCACCGTGACTTTTGAGCCGGGCACCAATTTGGAATTGGCCCAGGTCGAGGTGCAAAACCGCTTGGGTCGGGCGACGCCGCGCTTGCCGGCCGCTGTGACGCAGCAAGGGGTGCGCATCGACAAGGCGGGCAATAACTTCTTGCTCTTCGTCACCTTGTCCAGCAAGGAAGGCAAGCTCGACCCGGTGGCCTTGGGCGACTATGCCGCCCGCAACATCATTCCTGAGTTGCAGCGTTTGCCCGGCATTGGCCAGGCGCAGTTGTTCGGCACCGAGCGCGCCATGCGGATTTGGCTGGACCCCGCCAAGCTGCAGTCCTTCAACATCAGCACGGCCGAGGTCAACGCCGCCATCCGCGCTCAAAACGCCTTGGTGCCCGCGGGCTCGATTGGTGAGCTGCCCAATCTCTCCACCCAGACCGTGGCGGCCACGGTGGTCGTCAAGGGACAGCTGGAAAGCGCTGATCAGTTCAAAAACATCGTGCTGCGCGCCAACGCCGACGGCTCCAGCGTGCGCTTGAAAGATGTGGCCCGTGTCGAGCTTGGCGGCCAAAGCTATGGCTCGTATTCACGCCTGAATGGCAAGCCCAGCACCGGTATCGGCATCCAGCTGGCGCCCAGCGGCAACGCCTTGGCGGCCGCCACCGCGGTGAAGGATCGCATGGCCGAGTTGCAGCGCTACTTCCCGGAAGGCATCAATTACGAGATCCCTTACGACTCGTCCAAGTTCGTCAACATCTCCATCACCCAGGTGGTGCACACCTTGGTGGAGGCGGTGGTGCTGGTGTTCTTGGTGATGTTCCTGTTCTTGCAAAACTGGCGCTACACCTTGATCCCCACCATCGTGGTGCCGATCGCGCTGCTGGGCACTTTTGCCATCATGTTGGCGATGGGTTTCTCCATCAATGTGTTGACGCTGTTCGGCATGGTGCTGGCCATCGGTATCTTGGTGGACGACGCCATCGTGGTGGTGGAGAACGTCGAGCGCATCATGAATGAAGAGGGCTTGAGCCCGCTGGAAGCCACGCGCAAGGCCATGAGTCAGATCTCGGGCGCCATCATCGGCATTACCGTGGTGCTGGTTTCGGTGTTCGTGCCCATGGCCTTTTTTGCTGGCTCGGTCGGCAATATCTACCGCCAGTTCTCGCTGGCCATGGTGGCCTCCATGCTGCTGTCGGCGCTGATGGCGTTGACCCTGACGCCGGCCCTGTGCGCCACTTTGCTCAAGCCTGTTGGGGCGGGCGAAGCGCATGCCAAGACGGGCTTCTTCGGCTGGTTCAATCGCGGTTTCTCGCGCACCGCCAAAGGCTACGAAGGTTGGGTGGCCAAGCTGCTCAAGCGCAGCGGCCGCATGATGCTGGTGTATGGCGTGGTGATTGGCGCTGTGGGTCTGATGTACACCCGCATGCCCACCTCCTTCTTGCCCAATGAAGACCAGGGCTATTTGATCGTCAATGTGCAATTGCCGCCGGGTGCCACCCTGAACCGCACCCAGGCCGCCGTGAAGCAGGTGGAAGACTTCATGCTTAAGCAGCCCGAGGTGCAGTCCACTGTGGGCGTGCTGGGCTTCTCGTTCTCGGGCCAGGGTCAGAATGCCGCCTTGGTGTTCGTGCCGCTGAAGCCTTGGGAAGAGCGCAAAGGGCCGCAGCACAGCGCCCAGGCCTTGGCCGGCCGCGCCTTCGGCGTCTTCATGGGCGTGCGGGATGCCTTCATCTTCCCGCTGTCGCCCCCGCCGATTCCTGAGCTGGGCACGGCCACCGGCTTTGCACTGCGCTTGCAAGACCGCGGCGGCCTCGGCCACGAGGCCTTGGTGAACGCTCGCAATCAATTGATGGGCATGGCCAGCAAGAGCAAGATCATCACCGGCATGCGCCCCGATGGCTTGGAAGACGCACCGCAATTGCAGGTCGACATTGACCGCGACAAGGCCAATGCGCTGGGCGTCAGCTATGAGGCCATTGCCAACGTGATCGGCACCCAGCTGGGCTCGGCCTATATCAACGACTTCCCCAATGCGGGCCGCCTGCAGCGGGTGGTGGTGCAAGCCGATGCGGCTGCGCGCATGCAGCCCGAGGATCTGCTGAAGTTGAACGTCAGCAATGCCAAGGGGCAGAGCGTGCCTTTGTCAGCCTTTGCTTCCACGCACTGGATCACCGGCCAGATGCAGGCGGTGCGCTACAACGGCTACCCCGCCATGCGTTTGGCGGGTGACGCGGTGCCGGGCGCCTCGACCGGCGCGGCCATGGCCGAGCTGGAGCAAATGGTCAAGCAATTGCCCGCAGGCATTGGCTACGAGTGGACGGGCATGTCGCGTGAGGAAAAGCTCTCGGGCTCGCAAGCGACGATTCTGTTGGCCTTCTCGATGTTGGCGGTGTTCCTCTGCTTGGCGGCTTTGTATGAGAGCTGGAGCATCCCGCTGTCGGTCTTGTTGGTCGTGCCTCTGGGCCTCTTGGGAGCTTTGGCCGGCGCCTTGCTGAAAGGTATGCCCAACGATGTGTTCTTCAAAGTGGGCTTGATCACCATCATAGGTTTGTCCGCCAAGAACGCGATTCTGATCATCGAGTTCGCCAAAGACTTGCAGGCCGAAGGCAAGGGTTTGATCGAGTCCATCTTGGAGGCCTGCCACCTGCGCTTCCGCCCCATCATCATGACCTCGATGGCCTTCATCTTGGGCGTGATGCCGCTGGTCTTCGCCAGCGGCGCGGGCTCGGCCAGCCAGCGAGCCATCGGCACCGGCGTGATGTCCGGCATGATCTCGGCCACCGTGTTGGCGGTCTTGTTTGTGCCGGTGTTCTTCCTGGTCGTGCGACGCATCTTCAAGGGCAAATCAGCCCCTGCAGCCAGCTTGGCTGGGCAGGAGTAAACCATGATGACAAGAACAAGCATGAGCAAGAACTTGATCGCCGCTGCGGCGGCTCTGATGCTGAGCGCCTGCGCCTCCTTGGCGCCTGAGCATCAGCGGCCTGCGCCTCCTTTGGCCGAACAATGGTCAAGCCCGGCGGCTTCCGTCCAAGGCGTGGCCGCTCGCGACCTGGCCTGGCAACGCTTTTATGCGGGCGATGCGCGCTTGCAGTCCTTGATCCAGCTGGCGCTGGACAACAACCGCGATCTGCGCGTGGCCCTGCTGAATGTGGAGCAGGCGCGCGCCTTGGCCGGCGTGGCCGATGCGAACCGTTGGCCCACGGTGGGCGCGGGCGTGAACGCCAGCCGCCAGCCGGACGGCAAAGGCGGCAGCCAAAACAGCTACCAAGCTGGCTTGCAAATCAGTGCCTATGAGCTGGACTTGTTTGGCAAGCTGAAGAACCAGAGCGACGCGGCAGCGGCACGCTATCTGGCCAGCGCCGAAGGCAGCCGGGCCGCGCAGATCAGCTTGATCGCTGGCGTGGCGGCGGCGCACTTTGCCTTGCAAGCCGATGAAGAACTGCTGGCGCTGGCCGCGCAGACCGCGCGGGCGCGCGAAGACAGCCTGCGCCTGACGCGCTTGCGCTTCGATGCGGGCGCCAGTTCGTCGCTGGATCTGAATGCCGCTGAATCCGCAGCTGCAGCCGCCCAAGCCAGCTTGGCGCAGGCCAAGCGTCAGCGAGAGCAAAGTGAGAATGCGCTGGTGCTCCTGCTCGCGCAGCCGCTGCCCAAGGATTTGCCCAAGGCGCAAAGCTTGGCCGGCCAAACTTTGCAGGAGTTGCCGGCTGGCTTGCCTTCGGAGGTCTTGGTGCAGCGCCCGGATGTCTTGCAGGCGGAGCAGCTTTTGATGGCGGCCAATGCCAATATCGGCGCGGCTCGCGCGGCCTTCTTCCCGTCCATCAGCTTGACGACCAGCGTCGGCACCGCCAGCAGTGAGCTCTCCAAGCTCTTCACCAACTCGGTGTGGAGCCTGGCAGGCCAGGCCTTGATGCCGATCTTTGACGCCGGCCGCAACGAAGCCAATCTGCAAGCCAGCAAGGCCGCGCAAGGCATTGCCGTGGCGCAGTATGAGAAGGCGGTGCAAACCGCTTTCCGTGAAGTGGCCGATGCCTTGGCGGGCAAGGCCACCTTTGCGGAGCAGTTGCAGGCGCAAAGCGCGCAGGCGCGCGCCGAGGCCGAGCGCCTGAAGCTGGTGGAGCTGCGCTTCGCCAATGGCGCCTCCAACAGCCTTGAGCTGCTGGACGCTCAACGTGCCAGCTATGCCGCGCAGCAGGCCCTGCTACAAGTGCGTTTGGGTCAGCTGCAAAACCATGTGCAGCTCTACAAGGCCTTGGGGGGCGGCTTGGCCAAGCGCTGATCGCTCGCCATTCTGTTGAGGCAATGCAAGCGCCGGAGTCGAAAGACCCGGCGCTTTTTTCATGGGCTCGCCAAGGTGGGCGGGTGAAGCCGCTGCAGCGGCGCGCTCAGCCGCTGTGGCTCAGTGCGCGCGCACCCAGGCCAGACCTTCTGCGGTGGCGTAACGGATCGCTGCACGCTGGCTCAAAAAGCGTGGTGTGAAGCGCATCACCCGGTCATGGCTGGCCATGCCGCGGCCCGAGCGGATAGAAACAGACGCGGCGTAGCTGCCATCGTCCTGTGGTTTGATCATGGGTGAGACAAGATATTTGCCCACCTCAATGCATTTTTTCGTTTGCATTTTTTCAAAGAGGTGTGCGTCTTGACGCAGCGTTAGCAGTCCAGACGCGATGGGAGAAGGGCTTGTGCTGCCGCGGACTTGAGCGCTTCGCTGAGGGGCAAAGCGAGAGTGACGCAGTGGATCGAGAGTCTTCTGGGCCTCTATCGATCACGGGGCTGGGCTTGGGTGCCCGGCTTGGCGATGGGATCTTGATGATGCGCGGCCATGGCGGGCCGTCCCGACTTGCCTGGGTCTGGCAAGGCATCTTGAGCGGTGCACGGCTTGCGTCGATCGGCGTGTTGTGGCGCTCGATACGGGGCCGGCTTTGTACTTTTTATGCGGGTGTGACGCTCACGCGTCTGGCAAAAACAATGGGTTGACACTTGCGCGTCAACCCATCTCTTGGCAGCGCCACCAGGGCGCCGCCCGAGCTCAATTACAGAGCGCGGATGTTCGAAGCTTGCAGACCCTTGGGGCCTTGCTTGACTTCGAATTCAACCTTTTGGTTCTCAGCCAGCGTGCGGAAGCCGCCGTTGTTGCGGATTTCGCTGTGGTGGGCGAACAGATCCTTGGAGCCGTCTTCAGGCGTGATGAAGCCGAAGCCCTTGCCGTCGTCGAACCATTTCACGGTGCCGGTTTGCAATGTTGTCATGATGTGTTCCTTTGGAAACAATTAAAAAAACACTCCGCGACATGCGCACAGGCACGCCTCTGCGGAGACAGAAACACTCAAGAACAGTCAAACGGGGAGTTGAAACTGAAGCGAGCCCAAGTGCGTGTTGATGCGAACTGTGGCGGTCAGGATCGGTGCGGGCACCAAGCCAGCCGCTGGGGCTGCAGATTGAAGACCTTGAAGAAACGGTCTTGTGCGTATCTATGCGTCGAATGTAACACAGAAATTTAGATTCTGTCGGAATTCTTTTGCTGGGCATTGGCTGCCGATGGAGGCTGGGGTTTCAGGTTGACCCGAGCGCGCGGTGATACTGCAGCACCGTGCTGGTGAAAGGGCGTTTGCCATGAAGATCGATATTGGCGCCGGTGTGCGCTTATTTGTGGACGTTGAGGGCCCAGCTTGGGTGCCCGATGGAGAGCGTTTGCGCGAAAAGCCCACCTTGATCTGCATGCATGGCGGCCCGGGCTTCGACCACAGCGCTTTCAAGCCGGGCTTTTCGGTGCTGGCCGATATCGCTCAGATTGTTTATTACGACCACCGTGGCCATGGCCGCAGCGATGCGCGGCCCAGCAGCGAATGGAATTTGGACACTTGGGCCGATGACGTGGTGCGTTTGTGCGATGCCTTGGGGATCAGCAAGCCGATTGTGCTGGGCCAATCGTTTGGAGGCTTTGTGGCGCAGCGCTATATCGCGCGGCATCCCGATCACGCGGCCAAGGTGATTTTGTCCAGCACCTCGCCGCATATGGCGATGGAGCGCAAGCTCGCCATGTTTGAAAAGCGCGGCGGGCCTGAAGCACGCGAGGCGGCGCTGCGCTTTTGGTCAGACCCCACGCCAGCGCATTGGGCGCATTACTGGGCGACCTGCCGGCATCTGTACAACACCAAACCACCGCTGGACCCGCAGGCGGGCGCGCGAACCTTGATGCGTGAAGAAATCCTGTTTCACTTTGTGGCCGGTGAAAAACAGGACTTGAACCTGCTGCCGGGCCTGGCGCGTGCGCAATGCCCGGTCTTGGTGATGGTGGGCGAGGAAGACCCGGTGTGCCCCCTGCAGGACGCGCAAGACATATTCGCGGCCCTGCCGGCTGAATGGGCGCAGTGGGCGAGTTTCCCGGGGGTGGGGCACGGCGCTTGGCGCGATGATCCGCAGGCGGCGTTCGCCGTGCTGCGCAAGTTCATCTTGGCCTGAGTCCGCGCGTGTTGAGCAGGCAGCGGCCCTGCGGGGCCCTCAGCCGTTGATCAGGGCCGCCAGCTCGCGCTCCACCAGCGACACATCGCCCAGATTCATTTCGATCAGGCGGCGCAAATGGGTGATGCTTTCCAGGTCGATGCTGCGGCACAAAAAGCCCGCATGCTCGCCCTCGACATGGGCCAGTTCGCCGGCCATCGCAATGATGGTGCTTTGATCGGCCAACTTGACCTTCAGTAGGCAGGGCATGCCCAAGGCGAGCTGTGTGGCGCCGGGCAGATTCAGCAAAGCGCCTTTGAGCGAAAGGTCCAGCACTTGGGCGTTCAGGTGCTCTTGCGTGGTGATCAGCTCGGCCGCGACCCCAAAGGTGACGCGGGCGAATTGGCGGCGTTCTGTATTGATGGCAGGCTCCTGAAGCTTCTGGATTGATGCTAGCAGAGCCCTCTCAGGCTGTCAGGCCTTGTTAGACCCCATTTCCCGTGTAAATCGTGCTTTGATCCACCGCTTTTTGAAGCCGTACCGGCACCACCGCTTCCAAGCCCATGGATTCGAGCGTGTACCAGGCGGCGCGCAGATAGGCCGCCGTGGCTTGTCGAATTTCATTGCCGGCTTGGGCGGTGGCACAGGCCTGGACGGGCGTGCTGGCCCCGGTGCTTTTGTAGCGATGGGCCGGGCCGCGGGTGTCCAGGGTTGGGGCTTTGTAGCGCATGGCGATGCGGGCCAGCTGGGTTTGGACCTCGTCGCTTTGCGCGTGATGCGGCCCCAGCAGCTTCGCCAGGTCGCCTAGCACCTGTTCGGCGGCGGCGGCCAGCAGGCGCGCGGCGTAGTCGCTGCCGCCCGCGAGATAGTGTGCTGCGGCCAAGTCGGCGTATTCCAGGGCCATGGCCAATTTGGGCAGGTCGTGCTCTGTACTGCTCATTGCTCGGTGTTGATTCTTTGAAGCGCGTGTTGGGACGGACCTGGACGGGCGCCCAGTTTAGGGGCCCAAGATGACACCCAGCGCTTGGCCCTCGTGCAACAAATCACACCCGCTTTGCTTCCCCGCAGACTCTGGAGCTAGGCGCGTCCTTCGGACTGGGGTTGGGCGGTGCTGTTGGACAGCGTGGAGATGCTGGGCAGAATCAGGCTGACCTTCAAGCCACCGCCCTCGCGATTGGCCAGCGCAATGCGGCCGCCATGGGCTTCGACGATTTCGCGGGCCAGGGCCAGGCCCAATCCGCTGCCGCCGCCATCGCCGCTGCGTTTGGTGGAATAAAAAGGCAGCAAGGCCTGGGCCAAGACGGTGTCGCTCATGCCCGGGCCGCGGTCGGCCACGGTGATGCGCAGCTCCGCGCCTTGTTGCACCACGCTCAGACAGACTTCTTGCGCAGGCCCGCCAGCCTCATGGGCGTTTTTGATCAGATTGATCAAGGCCTGCTCGATCTGCGCTGCATCAAAAAACCCCGCTTGAGCGGGCAGCTCCCCTTGCCATTGGAAGGGGCTGTGCGTGGCCAAGCTGGACAGAAATTCGGGCCAACTCACCGGCGTGCATTGCGGTTGGGGCAGCTTGGCAAAACGGGCGTAGGCGGACAAAAAGCTGTGCAGATGTTTGGCGCGCCCGCCTATGCTTTGGAACACGCCTTCCAGCCTTTCGATTTGCCCCCGCCGCGCCAACTCTGCGCCGCTGTGGGCCAGCGATGAAATCGGCGCCAATGAGTTGTTCAGCTCATGGCTGATGACCCGAATCACGCGCTTCCAACTGGCCACTTCCTGACGCGACAGTTCACGCGTCATGCGGCGCAACAGCAGCAAGCGGTGGGCTTGGCCTTGCAAGATCAAGTCGCGTCGCGAGCAATGGAAGTGTTCCTCCTGCTCGCCCTCCTTGATGGAGACCAATTGATCCTGTCCGTCCAAGATGGCTTGGCGCAGTGCCGCAGGGGCCTGGGCCAAGAGTTCTTGCATGTGGGCGCCACTGAGGCTGCGGCCTTCGCTCAACAACTGGCGCGCCGCCAGATTGGCATAGGCAATCCGCCCTTCTTGGTCGCAAAGCAGCATGGCCACCGGCGTGTTTTGCACCACGCTGTCCAGCAGCAGCTCACGTTGCGCCAATTGCTGGCGTTGCGCCCGCAGCGCCTGGCCCAGTTCATTGTGCAGACGCAGCAGCTCGCCCAATTCGCCATAACGCTCAGAACCCTCGGCGGCCAACGAGAGGCTGAAGTCACCGTCGCGGTAACTCAGCACCGAGCCTTGCAACGCGCGCAGCAGCTTGTGCAGCGGCGCCAACATCCAATCGGCCAGCGCCATCATGAGCGGCAGCAGCAACAGCAGGCTCAGACCCAGCGCGCCCATGCTCCCGGCCTGCGGCACCCACTCGGGGCGACCCAGGCGCTGCAGGAGTGCGGGCAAGGGCCAGTGCACCAAGGCGGCATGCACCAGGCTGCCTGCCAAGCAGGCCAAGAGCAGCAGCGCGAGCAAGCGCAGTTGCAAAGACAGGGTTCGCGGTGCGCGCATCTCGATCAAGCGGCCGTGTCGAGTCCGTAGCGCTCCATGCGCCGGTACAAGGCTTGCCGCGACAAGCCCAGGTCTTGGGCCGCCCGACTGACCACGCCGCCGGCCTTGCCCAGGGCTTGCAGCAGGGCTTCCCGGCTGGGCTCATCCAGATTGCGGGCGCTGCTGTTCGGGGTGGGCTGGCTGGGTCGTTCCAGGCCCAGATGCTGGGGCTGTATTGGCCCCCCGGCGGCCAGCAGGCCGGCGCGCGCCATCACGTTTTTCAATTCGCGCACATTGCCGGGCCAGCTGTGGTTCAGCAAGGCGTCCCGCGCGGCCTCGCTCAGGCGCGGCGGCGCCGCGAGGCTGGACAAGAAATGCTCGGCCAGCGGCAAGATGTCTTCGCGCCGTTGGGCCAGCGCTTCCAAGCGCAGCTCGAAGACGTTCAGCCGGTAGTACAAGTCTTCGCGGAAGCTGCCGGCCGCCACCATGGCCTTCAGGTCGGCGTTGGTGGCGCTGATGATGCGCACCTGGGTTTCACGGCTGCGGCTGGAGCCCAGGCGCTCAAAGCGGCCGGTCTCCAGCACGCGCAGCAGCTTGACCTGGCCCGCCAGCGGCAAGGTGCCGATTTCGTCGAGGAAGAGCGTGCCGCCATCGGCCGCCTCAAAGCGGCCCTCGCGGGCCTTATGGGCCCCGGTGAAGGCGCCGCTGTCTGCGCCGAAGAGCTCGGCTTCAATCAAATCAGCGGGCAGGGCGCCGCAGTTCAAGGCCACAAATGGCCCCTTTTTGCGTGCCGAGTTGGCGTGCAAGACGGCTGCCAAGCGCTCTTTGCCGCAGCCATTGGGTCCGCTGACCAAGACCGGCAAATCGGTGCGTGCCACTTGCGCCGCCAACTCCAAGGTCGATTGCATGGCTTCGGAGGCAAACACCAAGCCTTGCAGGTCCAGGCGGTCTTGCAAGGCTTGACGGCGGACCTGCCGCTCTTGGCGATGGCGGCGCAGCTGTGCGGCCGACTCCGACAGCTCCAGCAGGTTTTCAACCGTCAGCAGCAGCTTGGCGTCGTCCCAGGGCTTGGCCAGATAGTCGGCCGCGCCGGCCTTGACCAGCTCCACTGCCGCTTCCAGCCGGGTCCAGGCGGTCAGCAAGATCACCGGCAGATCGCTGTAGCGCGCGCGTATGGCTTTGAACAAGGCCACCCCTTCGGTGCCGGAAGTGGTGTCGGCACTGAAGTTCATGTCTTGAATCACCAGATCAATATCGCCCTGTGCCAGCAGGGCCAAGCCTTGCTCCGGTGTGGCGGCATAGCGAGGTTCGATATCGTGCAGCGACAGCAGCAGGCTCAGGGCCTCGCCGACGCCGGGGTTGTCGTCAATGATCAGGACGGTGCGCATGGGGCGGCAGCATAGCAATCAAGCGCCCCGCAAGGCGGCCACCGGTGGCAGGGCCGCTGCGCGACGGGCTGGCGCGAGCACTGCCACTTGGCCCAGCGCCCACAGAATCAGGGCGCCGGCGGGCAAAAAGGCCAGTGGCAGCGGCGGCAACTCATAGTGCTTCATCAAGGCCTGGCTGATGCCATAGGCCGCCAGCATGCCCAGCACAATGCCCGCGCTGGAGAGGATGAAGTTCTCGGTCTGGAAGTAACGCAGGATCTGGGTTTGGCTGGCGCCCAGTGCGCGCCGGGTGCCGATCATGCGGGTGCGTTGTTGGACCCAGAAGCTGGCCAAACCGACGATGCCAAAGGCCGTCACCACCAGCAGGGCCAAGCAAACAGCGGCCAGCAGCTGGATCATGCTGCGGTCCTGTCGGTAGTAGCGCTGGCGATAGTCTTCCAAGGTTTTGCTTTCGGACTTGATGCGCATGGGGCCGCTTTTGTCCAGCGCTTGGGCCGCCGCCTTGAGCACCTCTTCGCGTCGCTCGGGATCGGTGCGCAGCAGATAAGTGCCGCTGCGAAAGCTGGTGCGCACCGGCAAGACCATGTTGTAGCTCAGCTCCTCGGCCTTGCCGCCGGGCTGGGCCGACACCAGGGTGTCGATCAAGCCAATCACGCGGATCGGTTTTTCGCCGAAGCCATAAATCACTTGGCCGAGCGCGTCGCCCTTGGGGAACATTTTTTTGGCCATGGCCTGATTCAAGATCACGGCGGGGATGGCCGGGTCTTCGGAGCGGTCAAGATCGGACTGGTTCTGGTACTCGCTGGCTTCAAAGTCGCGCCCGGCGATCAGTCGCAGGCCTGTGGCTTTGAGCCAGCCTTCGGCCACCATGTAGTTGGAGGCATTGACGCCGCCGCCGTCCGCCTTGGGTTGCAGGCGCATGGTGCTCATCTGCATGCTGTCCCCATAGGGGAATTGGTTCACCACGGTGGCTTCTTTGACGCCGGGCACGGCTTTGAGGGCCAGCAGATCGGCGCGTGTCAGCGCGTCTTCATTCTGGATGGGGCCAATGCCGCCCATGCGCAGGGCGACGATTTCTTGGTCGGCCAGGCCCGAGGGTTCCTTGATTTTTTCAACCCTTTGCATGATCAGGAACAAGGCATTGCAGACGATGGCGCAGGTCAGCGCGATCTGCATCACGATCAGGCCGGCCGAGGTTTTGTGGCGCTTCAAGGTGGCGAGGATGGGCAGGATGTCCATGGGAGTGGGCCTTTGCGATCGGGAGTTTTACTGCGACTTCAGTTGCAGCGCGGGTGTCACTTGGCAGGCGCGCCAGGCCGGTAAGAGCCCGGCGAGCAGGCTGGCCACCAAAGCCAAGCCCAAGGTGGTGGCGAGCATGGCGGCGTCCATCTGGATCAGGCCGGCGTAGTCGCTGGCGCCATGGCGCACCGCCAACACGCCCAGCCAGGTCAGCCCCAGCCCCAACAGCCCGCCCAGCAGACCGAGGCTGCCGGCCTCGACCAAGAATTGCGCAAAGATCTGCCGACGCGGCGCACCCAGCGCACGGCGCACGCCGATTTCGCCGGAGCGACGCAGGGTCTTGGCCAATTGCAAGCCCACGGTATTGGTCAGGCAAACAGCCAAGAATCCAAAAGCCAGCCACAGCTGCAAGCCGATGTCCTCGGGCACCACCTGGCTGTGTTGCAGCCAGCTCATCACATCACGCATGCGCACATTGTTGGGCCGCTCAAACCGGCCGCTGGCGCGCTGCCGGTCGGAGTATTGGTTCAGGTAGCTGAGGTAGTTCTTGGCCTTCTCCGGGCTGTCCAGCTGGGCCCAGTATTGAATCCAAGAACAGGGGGCGTTGAGAGCGCGTGCATTGCCGCCGGGTGGCGTATCCCAGCACGAGAAATTGCCGGAGATGCCAAAGCGCAAGGCCATCGCGGTGCTGAAGGGGAAGTAGATGTCGTCGATCTTGGAGAAGGCGCCATTGGTCAGGTCGTAGTAGCGCGGTACCACGCGCCAGTCATTCATGACGCCGACGATGGTGACGTCTTTGTCGCGCACCCGCAGGGTTTTGCCGCGGCTGTCGGCGCCACCGAACAAGCGCTCGTTCAGCGATTTGGAAATTACCGCCACCCGGGCCTCGGCGGCGTCATCGGCCGCGCTCCAACCCTGGCCGTACAAAAAGGGCACCTCGAACATGGCGAAGAAGTCCGCCGAGGTGTTGCGAGACCGCGCGACAAAGGCTTGCTGCCCGGCCTGCGGTGGGGTGATGGCGATATTGCCGCCCGACATCATCACCTGCTTGTCCGCGCGGGCCTCGCGCAGCAGGGTCTCCGCGTCAAAGCGGGTCAGCTGCAGGTTCGGTTCTTCGCCCGCCACATAGCCACGCATCGGGTTCGCATCCAGCTGGATATTGAACAGCTGATGGCTTTTGGTCGGGATGGGGTTGCCCGACAGCACATGAAAGACGGTCAGCGTCGTCATGCAGGCCGCCACGCCCATGGCAATGGTCAGCAGCATCAAGGCCGTCAAGCCGCGCGAGGACTTGAAGCTGCGCAAGGCCAGATCGAAGTAGTAGCTCAACATCATCATTTCTGACCTCCTGGGTCTTGGTGCTTGGTCGACGCGGTCGATGCGGTCGGTGCGGACAGGCTGTGGGTCGCGTCGCGCCGCAGCCATTGGTTGACGGCGGCCAACTCGGTTTCATCGAGAACGCCCACCGCCTGACTCAAGCGCAGCTTGGCCAGCACATGGCGATGGCGCGCCTGCTCATAAGCGTTTTGTGCCGAAGCCTGGGTTTGAATGGCCAGCAGCAGGTCCGTCATGCTGCGGGTGCCCAGGGCTTGGCCGGCGCGTGTGGACGCCAGTGCCTGCTCGGCGGCGCGCATGGCGGCACGGCCGCTGTCCATCTGCGCCAGTGTGGAGAGCACGGCCTGGTATTGCGCCTGTGTTTCTCGGATCAGCGCACGCCGTGCGGCCTCCTGCTCGCCCTGTGCCGCATCGCGCTGGTAGCTGGCTTGGCGAACCTGGGCAGCGACCGCGCCGCCGGCAAACAAGGGTACGGTCAGCTGCAGGCCCACGGTGTTGACGGTGCGCCCTGCCAAGGCATCGGACGTAGACGCGCCGGTGCGCCGTTCGCTGTCCAGAGTCAGACCCAGGCTGGGCAGGTGGCCAGCGCGGGCCGCTTCGATGCGCTGCTCGCTGGCGCTGAGTTCCAGCCGGCTGGCCTGCAGGACCGGGCTGTTGTGCAAAGCGCGTTCCACCCAGGCCTGCGCATCTTGGGGTTGCGGCGCCAGTGCGGGCATGTCGTCGGCCAGGGGCAGCAAGGCCTCGGGGGCTTGGCCGATGATTTGCGCCAGGGCTTGCTGGGCATCGGCAAAGGCTTGCTGGGCCTGGATCACTTGGCCGCGCACCAGTTGGTGAAAGCTGCGCGCCTGATCCACATCGACCTGGGCCGACAGTCCCGCCTCAAAGCGCGACTGGGCTTGCTTGACCTGCTCGGCATAGGCCTGTTCATTGGCTTCGGTGGTGCGCAAGCCGGCCGCGGCCAGCAGCACGCCGAAATAGGCCTCGGCCACGCGGCCGCACAGCGCTTGTTCAGCGGCGAGCAAGCGCGCTTCGGCCGCCGACAGGCGGCTGCGTTCGCTCTCCAACGTGCGCCATTGGCCCAGATGAAGCAGACTTTGGCTGATGTGGCTGCCCACCAGAGTGCCGGCACCCGGGCTGGCTTGGCCGGCAATGCCGGTGTGCGATTGCGTGGCTTGCAGATGCCATTGCGGCAGCAAGGCCGCGCGGGCCTGGGCGGCCAGTTCTTGCTGCAGGCCGCGCTGTGCGACAACGCCGGCAAGCAGCGGGTCGGCCGCGCGCGCCTGGGCATAGATGTCGAGCAGATTGCTGCTCCCCGCCTGGGCGCCGAGGCTCAGGCATGCCAGCCACACCCCAAAGCAGCGTTTTGCGTACTTCATCAGACGTCCGCTTTCTCAGTCCACCTGGGCATGTGCGCCCTTGTTGAACAGGGCCGGGTCCATGCGCAGCTCGGCGGCAATGTCGACCACCTGGCCGTCGATCACATGCACATTGCGTTGCGCACGGGCGGCCAGCTGCGGGTCATGGGTGACCATCACGATGGTGGCCCCCTCGCGATGCAATTCCTCCAGCAACTCCATCACGCTGCGCGCCATGCTGCTGTCGAGATTGCCGGTGGGCTCATCGGCCAAGAGTAGCTTGGGCTCACCGGCCAAGGCGCGGGCGATGGCCACGCGCTGCTGTTGCCCACCCGACAACTCGGAGGGGTAGTGCTTGGCACGCGCCGACAGACCGACGCGCGCCAAGGCATCCGAGGCGCGCTTTTTGCGTTCCGCAGCGCCCATGCCGCGATAGCGCAGCGGCACTTCGATATTGTCCAAAACGTTCAAGTCCGGAATCAGATTGAAGGCCTGGAAGACAAAGCCGATCTTCTGGTTGCGAATCTTGGAGCGCGCATCGTCGCTCATGCGGCTGACGTCAATGCCGTCGAGCTCGTAGCTGCCGCCGCTGAAGGCCTCCAACAAACCGGCAATGGTGAGAAAGGTGGTTTTGCCCGAGCCCGAGGGGCCGGTGACGGCGACGAACTCGCCGGGCTTGACCTGCAAATTGAAGTCACGCAGGGCGTAGGTTTCCACCATCTCGGTGCGGTAAACCTTGGACAGGGATGTCATCTTCAACATGGAACGGGGCTCCTTGAAATGGTTGAGCTTGCGCCTGCCGCTCAGCGGCTGAGGCTGACGCGGGCTGCGTCTTTGAAGTTCTCAGCGCCTGAGATCACGACCTGCTCGCCGGCCTTCAAGCCGTCCAGCACTTCGACCTTGGCCAGGCTTTGCACGCCCAGGCGGATGGCGCGTTTCTCGGCTTGTTGGCCTTGCAGCACATAGGCGAAATGGCCGCCGCCTTCTTCGACAAAGCTGCCGCGCGCCAGCGTCAATACCTTGTCGCGGTGATCCAGCAGCATGCGCACCGAGAGCCTTTGGTTCTGGCGCAGCTGTTCGGGTTGTTTGCCTTCAAAGCGCAGCCTTGCGGCGACTTCGCCGTTCACCACCTCGGGCGAGATGGAGCTGAGCACACCTTTCCAGTGCTGCTCGCCGCTGCCGGTGATTTCGCCGCTCATCTGGGCTTGCAGCTCACGGGCCAGGCTCTCGGCCACTTGGATTTGCACCTCCAATGCGGACAGGTCTACCACCGACAGCAGCTTGGCGTCTTTGGCGACGTTGGCTTGGTCCAGCACAAAGAGTTGGCCGACTTGGCCATCGACCGGTGCGCGCAGATGGAGCGCCTCCAGTTGCCGCTCGACGTCCTTGACCACCAGGGCTTGGCGCTCATAAGCCTGGCGCTTGGCCTGCAATTCGAATTTGACGGCGTCGTCCTTCAGCCCGATCAACTCGCGCGCTTGCTTCAAGGCCACCTGGGCCTTGGCCAGTGCATCACGCGCTTGGTCCACTTGGGCGGCGGCGGTGGCGCCGGACTTGAAGGCCTGGGTTTGGCGCGCCAATTCGTTTTCGGCGGCTTTGTGGCTGATGCTGGCGGTGTCCAGCTGGCTTTGGTCCAGCGCACGCTGCTGGCGTGAATCGGCTTGCGCGCGCAGCCATTCGCTTTGCAAAGCATCGGCGTTGGCGCGTTCTTGCGCGAGGCGGGCGCTCAGCTCGGGGCTGTCGATCTTGAGCAAGACCTGACCCCGCTTGACCTGATCGCCCGCTTGCACGCTCAAGCTCACCGTGCCGGCATTGCCCGCGTAAAGGGTCGGACTGTTGGCCGCGACCACGCGGCCTTCGGCCGCGATGTCGCGGGTCAAAGGCCCCAGCTCCACCGTGGCCACCGTCAGGCGGGCCATGCTGACCGAGTTGCCATTCAGCGGGCCCCAGGCTTGCAGGGCGCCATAGCCCAGCAAGGCGAGGGCGGCCAGGGCCAGGCCGCTGCGCAGCAGGCGGCGCCCGCGCTGGGCGCTGGGAGGGATCAATTGGTCTTGTGCCGAGGTGTCGCGAATCATGGGGCGCTTTTGCGGTTGCGGTGGCTGGGAAGGGCAGATGCGATCTGCCCGTTTGCCAAGCAAGAATGCAAACGCCGTGCCAGCCTCTAGCTGCGGAAGAATCCTTTGTGAATCAAGGGTTTGGGGCGGGTCTCATGCGCCAGGCGAGTGTCCGCGGACACTGGCGGACAAGAAGCGGACAAGAGACGGACAAGAGACGGACAAGAGACGGACAAAGCGCGGACAACGCGCGGACGGGGCCGAACAGCTGGCTCAGCGCCGCGCCAGCAGATCGAACTCGATCAGCACTTCGTCTTGTACGGCCAGCAAGCCCGCGGCCACCGAGAAGGGCTGCAGGCCAAAGTCGCTCTGGCGCAGCAGCAGGGCGCCGCGGGCCTGCAGACGGTCGCCCTGCACCTGGGCATGCAGGGGCAGCCATTGGCGCTGTCTTTGCCCGTGCAACTCAATTTCCACCCATAGCGCCAGCTTGGGTGCGGCGCCGCGGAAGGTGAGCGAGCGCAGCCGCACCTCGGGGTGAGCGTCGGCACGCAGGCCGGCCGCGCCCAACATATTGGCGCGGGTGGCGGCAATGGCTTCGGCGGACAGCGCAGATGCCCAGGCCGAACCCAGCGCCGCGCGCTGTGCGGGCGCGTCCAGTTCCAACTCATCGAGTCTGAAGCTCAGTTCGAACGCGGCACCCTCCGGGTTGCCGCTGCTCAAATCCGTGGGCAGCAACACCAGCCCCTGCAGCTTGGGCACGCTGAGCACATGGTTGTGGCCCAGGCGCGCCGCCCGCCCGGCGCGAAACACATGGATGCGAACCTGCGATTCGCTGGCGTCCACGCTCAGTGGCTGCTGCGCTTGGCGCAAGGCTTGTTGCCGCAAGCCCGCCATCTCGGCAGGCCAGTCTGCGGCCCCTGTCGGGTCAGCGCGATGGGGCGGCACGGGGCTGTTAACCGGCTCCAGCGTCGTGGTGCAGGCCGCCAACACAAGCAGCATCAAGGCCCAGCTCATGCCCCGTTGGGGTCCGGACGCTTGGCGGGGCAGGGCGAGCAAGCGGGTCAAGGGCATGGGAATCTGGAAATGAGCGACAGAATAGGTTCCAATTTTGACAGCCGCAATCCCGCATGCTGAACTAGCATGCCGACTGAATTCAAATAACCAAACCCTGGAGACTGCCATGGCCGCCAGCCCTTTTCGTCCTGCCCTTGATTTGATGGCGCAATACGCCAGCTATCACCGTGATCGGCGCAATATCGCCACCCATTTCGTCGGCATCCCCTTGATCGTGTTGGCGATCGGCGTGTTGCTGGCCCGTGTCGAATGGACTTGGGCGGGCGTGTCCTTGACGGCCGCTTGGCTGTTTTGGGGGCTCAGCACGGCGTGGTATCTGACGCGCGGCAATCTGGTGCTGGGTTTGGCGGTGAGCGTGGCCAATGGCTTGTTGATGGTGGCTGCGGAGCCCTTGGCAGCGGGCAGTCAGGCGAGCTGGCTGTCGTGGGGGCTGGGCATTTTTGTGCTGGGTTGGATCATTCAATTCGTCGGCCATTACTACGAGGGCAAAAAGCCCGCCTTTGTGGATGATCTGGTGGGCCTCTTGGTCGGGCCGATGTTTGTGGTGGGCGAGCTTTTGTTTGCGCTCGGCTGGGGGCGCGAACTGCTGGGTGAAATTGAGCGTCGGGCCGGCCCGACCCATTTGCGCGATCTGGCCCATCCCATCGCATGAGTGGGGCTTTGGCGGCTTCGGCCGCCTTGCCGCCCGCAGCGCTTGAGGCGTCGCCTGCGCTGACGGTCTTGGTCATGGGGGCCGGCACGGTCGGCTGTTATCTGGGTGGGCTTTTGGCTGCGGCCGGGGCCACCCTGCATTTTGTGGGGCGCGAGCGAGTCTTGCAGGGCTTGCGGGCCCATGGCCTGCGAATCAGCGAGATCGGTGGGCGCGTTCAGCACTTGCCGACGGCCGCACTGCATCTGCATGCCAATGTGCCGACAGGGCTGCACCCCGACATCACCCTGCTGTGCGTGAAGACGGGCGCGACCCTTGAGGCCGCGGCCTTGTTGCAGCAAGCGCTGCCCGCCGGCAGCTTGGTGCTGGCGATGCAAAACGGCATCGGCCATGCGGAGCGTGCGCAGCAATTGGCGCCCGGTTTGGATTGGCGTGCCGGCATGGTGCCCTTCAACGTGGTGGAGTTGGGGCCGGGGCAGTTCCACCGGGGCACGGTGGGCGCGCTGGCGCTGCAGGGGCGTGCGGAGGAGGTCTTGCTGTCGCGCTTGCGCCAAGCCTTCAAGCAGCAAGGCTTGGATCTGCAACTGCGCCCGGACCTGCGCGCCTTGCAATGGGGCAAGCTGCTGCTGAACCTGAACAACCCGGTCAATGCCTTGTCGGGGCTGCCGCT
This sequence comes from uncultured Burkholderiales bacterium, assembly GCA_945952065.1. Taxonomy (GTDB): domain Bacteria; phylum Pseudomonadota; class Gammaproteobacteria; order Burkholderiales; family Burkholderiaceae_C; genus Paucibacter_A. The sequence continues at coordinate 54,161 of CAMFGY010000022.1, forward strand.
GCGCGCCCAACTGCTGCAACGCGACTACCGGCGCTGCCTGGCGGCCTTGCAGCGTGAGGCCTTGGATTTGCTGGACGCCGCGGGCGTGCCGGTCGAGCAGGTCACGCCCTTGCCGCCGCGACGTTTGCTGCAGGTCCTGCGCTTGCCGACTCCCTTGTTCCGGGTGCTGGCCGCGCGCATGTTGAAGATCGACGCCAAGGCCCGGTCCAGCATGGCTGACGACCTGGCACTGGGCCGCCGCACGGAGATCGACGCGCTGTGTGGCGAGGTGCAGCGCTTGGCGGCAAGCCTGGGGCGGCCCGCGCCCTTGAACGCCCGCATGCATGAGTTGCTGCGGCAGTGGCCGCAGCGACAAAGACCCTACCAGCCGCAGGAATTGTGGGCGGCCCTGACCCAGGGTTGAGGCCTGCCGGGCGCAGAAGCGCAGCAAATTTTTCAAGGGCGAATTCGGCCTGAAGAAAGCGTTGAAGTGCTGGCCGGAGCGGCGCCAGCCCGTGAGTGTTTGCTCACAACCCAGGCATCAAGCCAGGTCTTGATGCGGCCGCGACAGTGTGAGCTGTGACCCAGGTCAAGCTGCGCTCGCTAAGATGCCGGCACCATCGCGCACCGATATCCATTCAGACGTTCCGGAGACTTGCATGACCTCGCCCAGCCCCGCCAAAAGCGCTTCAGCCCCAGCCACACAAGGAGATATTTTTGGCAGCGCCTTGCCGCGCGTGGCGGCGGCGCCGAGCTCGGATTTGCCGGAGCAAGAGATCAGCGCCGAGGTGCTGCTGGAGAAGTACGCCAAGGGGGATGAAAAGACCTTGGACGAGTTGCGCCAACGTATCGCGCGCGCCTTGGCGCAGGCCGAAGCGCCGGAAGCCCGTGCCGAATGGGAAGCGCGCTTTTTGGATGCGCAGCGGCGCGGCTTTGTGCCGGCCGGGCGCATCAATTCGGCAGCCGGCACCGATCTTTCGGCCACTTTGATCAACTGCTTTGTGCAGCCGGTGGGCGACTCGATTGCCTCCCACGAAGACGGGCATCCGGGCATTTACACCGCGCTCACCGAGGCCGCCGAAACCATGCGACGTGGTGGTGGCGTGGGCTATGACTTCTCCCGCATTCGCCCGCGTGGCGCTTGGGTCGGCTCGACGCAAAGCAGCGCCTCGGGCCCGGTCAGCTATATGCGTGTGTTCGACCGCAGCTGCGAAACGGTGGAGAGTGCCGGCAGCCGCCGGGGCGCGCAAATGGGCGTGCTGCGCTGCGATCACCCGGATGTGGAGGAGTTCATCCATGCCAAGGACAAGGGAGATTTGCGCAACTTCAATATCTCGGTGGGTGTGACCGATGCCTTCATGAAGGCCGTGGAAGCTGACGCCGAAATTGAGCTGACTCACAAGGCCGAGCCGGGCCAGAAGCAGCGGGCCGCCGGGGCCTACCAGCGCGCCGACGGCCTGTGGGTGTATCGCAAACTGCGGGCACGGGATTTGTGGGATCAGGTGATGCGCTCCACCTATGACCATGCCGAGCCGGGCGTGCTCTTCCTGGACCGCATCAATGCCGACAACAACCTCTACTACTGCGAGTCGATTGCGGCCACCAATCCGTGTGCCGAGCAGCCGCTGCCGCCCTATGGCTGCTGCTGCTTGGGTTCGGTCAACCTGACCACGTTTGTGCGAGACCCCTTCAGCCCGAACGCCAGCTTTGACGAAGAAGGCTATGCCGAGGTTTGCCGGGTGGCCACGCGCATGCTGGACAATGTGCTGGACGTGACGCCCTGGCCCCTGCCTGCGCAGCAGCAAGAGGCCCGCAACAAGCGCCGAGTGGGGCTTGGCTTTACCGGCCTGGGCGACACCTTGGTGATGCTGAACCAGCGTTACGACACCGAGGCCGCGCGCGATGTGGCGCGGCGTTTGAGCGAGCTGATGCGCAATGCAGCCTACGAGGCCTCGGCCGATCTGGCGCTGGAGCGTGGCGCCTTCCCGCTCTTCAATGCCGATCTGTACCTCTCCGGTGGCAACTTCGCCTCGCGCCTGCCCCAGGGCTTGAAAGACAAGATTCGCATCCAGGGCCTGCGCAACTCGCATCTCTTGTCGATTGCGCCCACCGGCACCATCAGCCTGGCCTTTGCCGACAATGCCTCCAATGGCATCGAGCCGGCCTTCAGCTGGAGCTATACCCGCAAAAAGCGCATGGCCGATGGCAGCTTCAAGGAATATGCGGTCGAGGACCATGCCTGGCGCTTGTACCGCCATATGTTCGGCACCGATGCCGCTTTGTCGCCCGCTTTTGTGACCGCCTTGGAGCTCAGCGCTGCGGACCATGCGGCCATGGTGGCGGCCGTGGCGCCCTATGTGGACACCTCGATTTCCAAGACCGTCAATGTGCCGGCCGACTATTTGTACGAGGACTTCCAAGACCTCTACACCCAGGCCTGGAAGGCCGGACTCAAGGGCTTGGCCACCTACCGTCCCAACAGCATCTTGGGCTCGGTCTTGAGCGTGGAGCCCGCCGCCGTGCAAAAGCCTGAGCCGCTGCAGCCCGTGGCGGTGGATGGCGGCAACCAGCGCATGTTGGTGTCACGGCTGCCGAATGCGGTCTTGGCCTCTTTGCGCTGGCCCAGCCGCCCCGAGTTGCCCGGCGGCAACCCGGCTTGGAGCTACATGATCCGCCATCCGCATGGTGACTTTGCGCTGTTTGTGGGTGAGTTGCCGGCCGAGGGGCCGGATGCCGGCCTGTTCGGCAAGAACCTGCCGTTTGAAGTCTGGGTCAATGGCGCGGAGCAGCCGCGTGGCTTGGCCGCCGTGGCCAAGACCTTGTCGATGGACTTGCGCACCAATGACGCAGCTTGGCTGCGTCTGAAGCTCGATGCCCTGGCCACGGTGGCCGAGGAGCGCGCCTTCGAAATGCCCATGCCGCCCGGTGGCGAGCAGCGCTTGTTCCCCGGCGTGGTGGCGGCCACAGCGGCGGTGATCCGCTGGCGCTGCGAGCAGCTGGGGGCCTTGCAAGATGGGGGCGCGACGCCGGTGATCGATGCCATGTTCAGCCGCGAAGAGCCGCGCACCAGCACCTTGGGCACCTTGGCCTGGGCGGTGGACGTGGACAACCCGGCAACCAATGAGCAATTCACGCTGACCCTGAAAGAGGTCAGCCTGCCCACGCCCGAGGGCGGCTTTGTGACCCGTCCTTGCGCCATGGGTTTCTCGGGCAACTACCCCAAGGCGCTGGACGGCATGGCCCGCCTGCTCAGCCTGGACATGCGGGTGATGGACCCCGCTTGGATCGGCATGAAATTGCGCAAGCTGCTCAATGTGGGCGAGCCGCTGGGGCACTTCATGGCGCCGGTGCCCACCTTGACGGGTGAGCGCCGCCAGCAGATTTGGCCCTCCACCGTGGCCTATGTGGCGCGCTTGATCATCCATCGCTATGCCATGCTGGGCATCTTGGACGAACAAGGCCTGCCCTTGGTCGAAATGGGGCTGCTGCAAGCGCCAGCGGCCAAGGTCCAAAGCGGCGCCAGCGTGCCAGCCATGGCCGGCAAGCCATGCCCTGAGTGCGGCAACAGCACCATGATCCACAAAGACGGCTGCGACTTCTGCACCGCCTGTGGCTATGTAGGCCAGTGCGGCTGAACGCGGTGCCGCGCCGGGGGGCGCGGTGGTGTTCAGTCGGCCGTGGCGATCAAGACCACACGCCGGTTCTGGGCGCGGCCGACCTCTTGGGCGTTGTCGGCGATCGGTTTTTCATGCCCAAAGCCTTGGGTCTTGAGGGCTGAGGCCGGCCAGCCGGCACTTTGCAAAGCCTGGGCCACGGCCTGGGCGCGGCGTAGCGAGAGCTGCTTGTTGTAGGCCGCCTCGCCCACCGCGTCGCTGTGGCCTTCGATGCGCAGGCGCGGTACTTCCAACTCGCGCAGTTTTTGGCCCAGGTCGCTGAGCTGCTTTTGCTGGGCCGCTTGCAGGCGGTCCGAGTCAAAGGCAAAGAGCAGCCGGGTCGCCAGGTTCAGCGACCACTCATCGCCTTGCGGCGTGAAGCCCAAGCTTTGAAGCGCCTGCACTTGGCGCTCGCTCCAGGGACTGGGCTTGGCCGGCTTCGGCGGGGAGGGCGGCGTAGGCGGGCTTTGGCAGGCCGTCAGGGCCGCTAGCCCACAGGCGCTGGCCAGCCAGGTGTTCAGTCGCCGTCGGCACAGGTTTGGACTCAGGGCGGAGTCAAGACGATCGCCGGGGGGAGGCGGCAGGCTGGGATTCATGGTCACTCCTGGGGGCGTCGCTGCTGGGAATTGCGGGCGCGCGGCTCGCTCGTTTGTGCGCATACATGTCCAGATCGGCGGCCTTCATCAGCGCGGCGGCTGAACGCCCTTGTTCCGGGAAGGCGGCCAGCCCGACGCTGATGGCGGGCACCACGGTTTGGCCATTGGGCAGTTGCACGGCCTCGGCCACGGCCTCGCGCAGGTGGCGGGCAATCTGCTCGGCCGTGCTGCGTGGGTAGCGCCCTTGCACCAGCACCACAAATTCATCGCCGCCCAGGCGCCCGACCAAATCTTCAGCCCGGACGCTGCGTCTGAGCCTTTGGGCCAGTGCCATCAAGACGCAGTCCCCCGCCTCATGGCCGAAGCTGTCATTGATGGCTTTGAAGTGGTCGGCGTCGACGAAATAGAGCAAGAAGCCGCCGTCCTCACGCTCGGCCTGCTCGATCTGGCGCGCCAGCAGGGCTTCGAAATGGGCCCGATTGGCCACGCCGGTCAGGCCGTCGCGGCTGGCTTGATCGTTCAGCAAAGCGTGGGCATGGCGCAGTGCATGGTGTTCACGCAGCAGTCGCAGCTGATGGGCTTCGAGGTCCAGCAGCAAGGCGTCGAAATCACTGCTCAATTGGTCCAGCTCCACCAGTCCGGCGCGCGGGGCCGGCAAAGGGGCTTGGCCGTTTTGACGGAGCTGGCGCATGTGTTGGGTGTGTTCGGCCAAAGCCTGCAGAGGTTGGGCCAGACGACGGGCAAAACGCCGCGACACCTGCGTCACCGCCACGCCGGACAAGGCCATGGCCAACAAAACCCCGCCCGCGCTCCAGGCCAGCAGTTGCAGCAAGGCGCTGGCGTCGGCCTGCAATTGCAGCATGGCCAGTACCTGGCCCTGCGCCTGCACCGGAACCTCCGCGCGTAGCGGCCACAGGGCTTCGGCAATTGCCGCCCAGCCCGCATCAGAGCCGGGCTTGCGGTAGGCGGCGAAGTCTTGCGTCGGTTCGACGGTTTGCAAACTCGCGGCGCCCAAATGCACACGCGCCGCCGACACCGGCTCATGGCGCAGCAAGTCTTGCAGCAAATGTTCGACGGCTTCACGGTCTTGGAACACCACCGCTGCTTCGACCGAGTAGGCCAGCGAACGCGCTTGCAACTCCAAATTGCGCACCGTGCTCAACTGCAGCAGCAGGCTGGCCCCGATGGCCAGCACACAGCCCACGCTCAAGACCGAGAACAAACCAATGCGCCAGGTGGCAGCCCGCATCAAGGCCAGCAAGGTGGTGGAGGCCGGGGCCGGAGTCGGCCCGGGGGAGCCGGGGCGTTTGGGCGAGGGGCGGAGGCAGACCATGCTGGGGCTCTTGCTGAACTAAACCTTGCGCGGCGCGGGCTTGGCCAAGCGCAAGACCTGGGGGTGCACCCGCAAACCGCTGCGCGCCACCGCGTCCAGATTGACTTCAAAGCGGGTGCGCCCCTCGACCGCTTGCAGGCAGAACATGCCGCCATCGCTGCAAAACTCTGGGCCGCGACCCAGGGTCAGCACCGCTTGATCGGCCAGGCTTTGCAGCAGTTTGCGCAGCGCATCGCTCTGCCATCCATCCAGAAACACCGCATGGCAGTGGGTGGGCAGCGCCTGATTGGCCTCGATCCAACGGATCTCCAGGCTGCGACCGTCATGCAGTGGCGGGAGGTCGCGCGCGATGTCCGCAGCATCCGGGGCGCTGCGGCTGATGCACAGATTCAAGGCTTGAGGGCGCTGCGGCCAGGCGGTGTAACTGATGATGCCCTGCAAGATCGCACCGGTGGGCAAGGCCGATTGCGCCACAGGCGCTAGGGTTTGGGACCGCGCCGCGAAGGGCCAAATGCTGCCCAACAGGGCGCCAAACAGGACGATGGGCAAGCCTTGTAGCAGGCGTCGCCGCCCCATTCGCGGCCGCGCGCTTGCCAGTTCCTGGCCCTGCATCAGGTGCAGCGCAGGGCAGTGGGGCTCGGCAGCGAAAGCAGTGAACATGCAGGTTTCAAGCACAAGACCCGGCGCTTGCGCGCTGGGGAAGGCGGCCCTCATCAGGGCAGAGTCGCGAGCAATTCGGAGCTTCAGTATAGGCACAGGCTCGGAGCCCGCCGGGCCCCGTTGCAGCGCGGACCCCCCGCGAACGCGGGGCGGGTTGCGCAGTCGCGACAAGCTGTGGCGCCAGCCCTTGGGGCCACCCAACAGGGTTCGGCGCGCTATCCTTGAGCGATGACAGAGCCTCGCAATTCCCCCTCATCCTCGGCTTCCGGCGCCCTGCTGCCCGTGGGCGCGCTCAAAACGCAGATGTCAGAGCGCATGGCGCAAGCCCTGCTGGGCTTGATAGGCAGCCGGCCGGAGTCCAAAGCCAGCGCGCGTCCGAGCCGCTCATCGGCGGCCCAAGCGGCGCAGGCCGCGAGCGCCGAAGCCGCCAAAAAAGCGGCCATGGCCGCGGGCGCCTTGGCCTTGCCGCCCGGGCCCATGGGCTGGTTGACGGTGGTGCCGGAGATGGCCGCGGTCTGGCGCATCCAGTCTCAGTTGGTGGCCGATATCGCGGCCTTGTATGGTCGCAGCGCCGAGTTGGGGCAGACGCAAATGCTGTACTGCCTGTTTCGCCACACGGCGGCGCAGGCCGTGCGCGATTTGGCGGTACGGGTGGGCGAGCGCTTGCTGGTGCGCCCGGCCACCACGGCCTTATTGCAAAGAGTGGTTGGGGCGGTGGGCATGCAGCTGAGTCAGCAACTGCTGAGCAAGGCGGTGTCGCGTTGGGTGCCCATGGTGGGGGCCGCGGCGGTCAGTGCCTATGCCTATTACGACACCCAGCAGGTCGCCAAAGCCGCCATCGAGATGTTTGAGCGTGAGCAAATCATCGACAACCCCAGCGAAGCCCCGGGAACCGGGGCTTGATCGCGCTTGTGTTCGGCTCGCAGCCGCTTACACTGGGGCCGGCTTTTCTCCTTCAGACTCTTTTGTTCGCGATGCATCAGCCATGACGCCGCCGCCCATTCTTGATGTTGAAGCCTCAGGCTTTGGCCGCGGCAGCTATCCGATCGAGATTGGTTTTGTGGAGTCTGGCGGCGCGGCCTTTTGCTGCTTGATTCAGCCCGAACCCGATTGGCAGCATTGGGACAGCTCGGCCGAGGCCCTGCACGGGATCTCCCGCGACATCCTCATGCGCCACGGCAAGCCACCCGCCTGGGTGGCCCAGCAGATCAACCGCCGTTTGGCGGGGCAAACGGTGTATTGCGATGCCTGGGGGCACGACTACCCTTGGCTGTGCCGCTTGTTTGATGCGGTGGACATGAGCCCAAGTTTCAAGCTGGCGGATATGCGCTCTTTGCTCAATGAATCCGAAGTGGCGCACTGGCACCCCGTGCTGGATCAAGTGCGCTCAGAAATGCAGTTACGTCGCCACCGTGCCAGCAGTGATGCCTTGGTGCTGCAGCTGGCGCTGATGCGCGTCAAACAATGGCAGCAGCCGGCTGATCAACGTCTGCGCGGTGCGGCTTGAATCGGCGCTCGCGGCTTCCTCTTCCTTCAGACTCAGAAATAGGGCACTAGGCCTCCGGAAGGCTGCCGCGCGCGCAGCTGCGTCCGGCGCGTTTGGCTTCGTAGAGCTTGGCGTCGGCCACGGCCACCATGGCTTCCAACTCGGCCTCGCTGCCGGCGCGCACGCAAAAGCCCACGCTGATGCCGATGTGCAACTCCAGGGTGTCGATCATGAAGGGCAGGCCGATGGCGTGCACGATTTTGTGGGCCACCACCGCTGCATCCTCGGCTTGATGAATGCTGGGTAAAAAGATCGCGAACTCATCGCCGCCGAGGCGGGCCACCAAGTCTTGCGGGCGCAAGGCATTGCGCAGGCGCAAGGCCACCGCGCGCAACAAGGCATCTCCCACCGGGTGCCCGTATTGGTCATTGACCGGCTTGAATTTGTCGAGATCCAGGTAGAGCAGGGCCACGGGCTGGCCGCTCAGTCGGGCTTGTTCAAGACTGGTCTGCACATGGTCGGCAAAGCCGGCGCGGTTCAACAAGCCGGTCAAGGGGCAACTCATGGAGGCATCGCGCAGGCGCTGTTCCTCTCGCTTGGCCGCGCTGATGTCGCGAGCAATGCAGATGGCGCCTTCCACCGCGGCGCCGGCCGTGCGCAGGGGCGCGAATTGCAGGGCAAAGACGGTGCCCGGCTCGCGCTCGCCGCTGTCCAATTCCAGGTCCACGCTGTCACCCGCCAAGGCACTCAACAAGGCGGGCCGGCGCCGGCCGTACTCATGCGCCCCCAGCAAGTCTTGCAAGGGGCGGCCTTGCCAGCCATCAGCCTCGAGATTGAAGTGCCGTAAGCAGGCCTGGTTGATGAACAGCAGCTTCTCGTCCAGATCGATCACCCAGATCAAGGCTTCAGAGGTGTGGGCAATGGCGGCCAGCAAGGCCTCGCTGCGCTGACGTTCTCGCTGCAGGCGCAGCTCACCGCTGATGTCGCGCAAGATCACCGAGAGGCTGGCGCTGCTGTCAGCGCCGCTGCTGCTGCTTGAGCCGCGGTGACGCAAGACGGTGCACTCGCACACCATGGCTTGGCCTTGACCGTCGATCAGGGTGCGGCGGCCTTGCCACTGGGCAAGTTCACGGGTGCCGTGCAGCACTTCGTGGCGGAAGTCATGCAGGGTCTCGGCATTCAAAAAGCGCCGCAAATCCAGCGCGGCCAAATCAGCATCCGGGGCCACGCCCAGGCGCTGCCGGGCGGCGGGGTTCATATAGACCATATGACCTTGTCGGTCGAACTGCGCCACGTATTCAGGCGTCAGGTCCAAGATGTCGCTGAGCGCGCGCACCCTGCGCTGTTGCTCGGCCAATTCGGTGATGTCTTCCACGGTGCCGACTTGACCGAGGAAGCGGCCATCCACTCGCAGCGGCGCAGTGCGCACCGACAGCAGTCGGCTGGCCCCGTCGCGGCGGGTGATGCGGCCCACGGTTCTGAAGGGTTGGGCCTGGGCGATCAGGGCTTGCCATTTGACCTTGGCCGTGTCGCGCTTTTCCTCGGCCATCACTTGCAACCAGCCCCAGGCCTGCTCTTCGGGCTGCAGGGTTTGCAGACTCAGATAGGTCTGGTTGCTGTAGACCACCTGACCCTGCGGGTCGCAGCGGAACAGGCCCAAGGGCGAAGCATCGGCCGAGGCGGCCTGCAGGGCTTTTTCCAGCCGCGCCCGTTTCAACAAACGCGCCAGCATCCAAGTCAGGGCCAGGGCGGCGGCACTCACCACGCTGCTGAACAGCAAGACCGCACGGCGCTGCTGGTAGTAGCCGGTCAAGCTCGCGCCCTCCGCTTCTGAAATCAAGAGCTTGGCCCCATAGCCCTCCAAGGCCCTGAAAGCGCCAATGCGGCGAATCCCATCACTGGCGTGTCCGTCGGTCACAAACCAACCTTCGGGCCCGTTGAACTCTTCGCGCCGCCCGGGTTTGGCATTGGCAAACACGTCGCGGCCCACGAAATTGGGCAAGGCCGGCACCCGTGACAGGGCCAGACCATCGCCCCGCAGCAAGGTCACCGCGCCCGCCTTGCCATGGGCAAAGAGTTGATGCATCTGCCCCAGGCGATCCAGGTCGATCAAGGCCAGCGCGATTTGCAAGCCCTCGGCCGGTGCGCTCAAGCGCACGGCCAGGGGCAGATGCATGGGCATGCCTTCGCGCAGCCGAAAGGGGGTGCCCAGGGTCACGCCCTCGGTTGAGGGGCGCGACACCAGTTCGAACAAGTCTTGTCCAGCCATGCTGGCAAAAGGCAGGCCATTGATGGACGGGATGCGAAACACCCGGGCTTGCGCATCGACCAGCATGACGTCCACCATGCCGCGCGAACCATCCCGCAGGGTTTCGGCCAACTGGGCCAGGGACACGTCTTGCAGCGGGTCTTGGCGTCCCCGGGTCAGCAGCCAGAGGTCAACCGTGCGCAAGGCGTCTTCGGCATGGTGCAAAACCGTCTCGGTCTGCACGGTGGCGGTTTGGGTGTCGCTGGCCAATTCCTGGCGCTTGGCGCTGAGCAAGGTTTCGGGGTAGACCCAGAGAAACCAAGCCACAAAGCTCCACAACAACAGCAGCACCAAGCCGATGGCGGCAAAAGGCCCCACCGTCTCATAGCGGCCTGGGCGCATGAAGAAACCGGTGTCGTTGGAGGTGGGGAGGGAGCTTTCGTTCATGCCATGCAAACCGTACTGCCTGCGGCCACTTTGACTTAAAGCAAGTCGCGCGTGCGCAGCGGCAGAGATCATCATGCCAAATTCCCAGCTCAGGAGTCGCGCATGTTCAAGAAAATTCTTGTGCCCACCGATGGGTCCGAAACGGCGCAGCGCGCCGCCCAAGCCGCCATCGATTTGGCGCTGCGTTACCAAGCCGAACTGGCCTTGGTCAGCGTGGTCGATCCCATGCCTTTTGTGTCCTTCGCGGGGGGCGAGGCGCTGTCTTACTACCTGGAAGCGGCGCAGGAGGCCTCCACGCAAGGTCTGGCTTGGGTCGAGGATTTGGCGGCCAAGTCCGGGGTGTCCACGACCCGCCAAGTCTTGCGAGAGCATGGGCCGGCCCAAGCCATCTGCAGCTTTGCGCAAAGCGCCGGCTGCGATCTGATCGTGATGGGCTCGCATGGTCGCCGCGGCATGGACGCGGTGATTCTGGGCTCGGTGGCGCAGAAGGTGCTGACCTTGGCCCAGGTGCCGGTGCTGATCGTGAAGTAAGCCCAGTCGAGGCAAAAGAAACGCCGCTCGGCTGGGCAGCGGAGCGGCGTTTGAACTTGCCCTAGAGATGGGGCGATTGAGGCCGCTTCATGAGCGGCCATGCCCTCAGAGGCAGGCGGGGAGCTTCAGGCTGTTGATCCAGTCTTTGATGACGCTGTTGGCTTCCTCATGGTTCAAATGGCGGCCAATGGCGGGCATCACATCACCGGTGCTGGTGTGGCTCATGCGATAGAGCAGCAGTGAGACATCGGCCTGCCCGGGCTCAATGCCATAACGGTAAGGTGCACCGGGGCCGCCATAGGCCAGCGGCTTTTTGCACACGCCCCACTGCACGGTGGAGGCGGTGGTCTGGCCCACGCTGTTGAAGTCCAGCATCAGGCCGCTTTGGAAGGCCGCGCCGCGGGAGCTGTGGCAGTGTGCGCAGTTCACGTCCAGATAGGCTTTGGCACGCGCTTCCAGGCCTTGGCTGCTGTCGCGCCAGTCGGCATTGACGGGCGCCGTGGCCAGGCCGGTGAAGCCACTCAGGAGCTTGAGTTCGTCCATTTGCACCAATTGGTTCTTCACCACGCCGGCGCTGTACTCGTAGCTCTTGTTCAGATTGCGCGCCTTTGGGCCGATGGGCAGGATGCCCGCTCCGCCCGCGCTGGCGGTGGAGTGGCATTGCTGACAGCTCTGCGCCGTGGGCACGCTGTAGGTGAACTTCTGGCTTGGCGCGCCAGCGCTGACCAGCTCCATGGCAATGTCCTTGCCGCCGACTTTGAGCTGCGCGTCTTTTTGGTCGGCGTCCCACACATAGGGCAGGCCCGACCATGTGCCGTCCGGCTGCAAGACCAGGATGCGGGTTTCGATCAAGACGTTGCTGCCCAAGTCCAGGCTGCTGCCCTGGGCCTTACCGCTTTGCTTGGCCACGCCCAAATTGGCTGTGTCGCTGGGGCTGGCCTTGGGGTAGTAAAAGGTCTTGGTGATGACCGCGCCGATGGGGAATTCCAAGGTGCCATCGGCCTTGTAGGTGATCTGCTTGCCGGGCGGCACATAGATGGAACGCAGCTTGCTGGAGTAGTCCGAAAACAGCGCGGAGTTCAGGTCGTAGGGCAGCACGCCGGCGTTCAGGCTGAGCGTTTTGCCGTCATTGAGCAGCATGCGCCATTCGGACAGCTTTTTCGGCGCGGTGCTTTGTTCAAAGACCTGCGGCTTGTTGCTGGCTGCGACTTCTTCGGGGCTGCTGTTATTGCTGCTGCCGCCGCAAGCGCTCAGCACGAGTGCGGTGCAAACGCTCAGGGCCCAGGGGCTGCGCAGCGAGGTGAAGAGGGAGGTGGGTGTCATGGTTTGTATTCCTTGCGCTGGCATCGCTCAGGGCTTGCCGGTAACGGGGGGCAGCGTGATCGTGCAGTTCATGCGCTCCGGGAAGGGGAAGTTGGGCGCGGCTGACAGGCCTTGCAGCAGGGCCAGCAAGTCCAGGTCGAGGTTCTCGTAAGAGAGCAGACCCGGCAGATTGGGCGTGTCCAGCGTGTTGCCGCCGGCGCAGATCTTTTGGTTGCCGCTGTAGTTGCCACCCTGGCCTTGGCTGCCGGTGCTGCCGGTGGCGGGGTCGACGATGCCGTCCCAGACCACAGCGGCGAGTTTTTCCGGCATCAGATTGGACTTCAAGTTAGCAAACAAACCGCTGACCACCTGGCCCAGGCCCTCGGGGTCGGCAAAGGCGCCGCCCGGCTTGCTGCCGAAATTGGTGATGATGTTGCCGCGCGCTTGATAGCCGCGCAGATAGGGGTCATAGACCTTGGGGTCGAAGTGAATGCCGGTGGCCTGGAAACTCACCGCCAACAAGGCCGTGGTTTGGTGGTCGCTGATGATGTTGTTGCTGACCTCGGTGTTTTGAGAGGCCAGCACCATGATGCCGGTGCCCGGTGGCACGGCGCGCACAAAGCCAGTGGCGTTGTCCGCTATCGGCTGATTGTTGCTACGCACTTGGTTGTCGCGCACCACGGTGTCGCGGTTGTCTTTGAAGCGATAGGTGCCGGGCAGGGCAAAGACCAAGATGCCGCCCGAGTTGTCGTGCACATTGTTCTTCTCGACCACCGCGTTCTGCGAGTTTTCGATTTCGATGCCGGCGACGTTGTAATAGACCTCATTGCCCGAGACGGTGATGTTCTTGGACTGGCCGACGTAAATGCCGGCGTCCCGTGTGCCGATGGCCTTGCTGTTGATGATGGTGACGTTGTCCGAGGCCACCGGGTACAGGCCATAGGCCATGCGCGAGGTGTGCACCGGGTCGGTGGTCCATTCGGCACGCACGCGGTCCATCAGCACATCGGTGGAGTCGGCCACCAAAATGGCGTCTCCTACCGCGTCTTCGACCGCGAAAGCGCGCAAGGTGATGCCCTTGACGAAGCGGGCCTCGAAGCCATTGCCCTCGCTGGCGTTCTTGAAAGAAAGAATCGTGTCCTTGCTCGGGTCACTGCCATTGCCCTGGCCTTCCACCGTGATCTTGTTAACGTTCAATTTCAGCGGTTTCTTGAAGACGTAGCGTCCGCTGGGCAGGGCAATCGTCTGCCCGGCGCGAGCCTGGAACAGGATGGTGCTGAGGTCTTCGTCGTTCATCTCGGCTGGCGTGACCACGCGTATCGCCGAGGGGGTGGTAGGCGTGGTGCTGCTGGGGCCTGGGGCGGGGGTGTCATTGCCGCCGCAAGACACCAGGCTGAGCAGCGCGAGCAGCGCGCTCAGGCCTTTCAGCCGGAAGGGAATGGCTTGATGCATGGATTTGTCTCCTGGCTTGAGTCCTGGCTTGGCTCAGCCTTTTTGGGTTTAAAAGCTAGCGAATACTATGTATACATGAACGGAAGATGAACAGGGGCTTTCGCTAATATGGAAAGCCCTGAAGAAAACCCCCGGGCCAGGGGGCGGCGGCGCCCAGTCTTGACTTGCTGCCGGGCTAGACTCGACTTATGAACAGAGTTGAAGAACGCTTGCTGGTCGCCGCTCACGAGGCAGAGGGCTCGCAAGCTGCGCCGCCGGTCCTGGAACCCAAGAAACAGCCCACCCAAAAGCGGGCGCAAGAAACCTATGAGCGCATCTTGGGCGCTTGTGCGGACTTGCTGGGTGAGGTCGGCATCGAGCGCTTGTCCACCAATTTGATCTGCCAGCGTTTGGCCATTTCGCCGCCAGCGCTGTACCAGTACTTCCCCAACAAATACGCCATCCTGCATGAGCTGGGTCAGCGCCTGATGCAGGTGCAAAACGAGCTGCTCACGCCCTGGGCCGTGCCCGAGACCATGGCGCTGTCGGAAGATGACTTTGCCGCCAGCGTGGCCGAGCTCTTCATGCAGACGCTCTTGATCACCGAGCAGATGCCTGCGGGGGTGTGGGTCACCCGGGCTTTGCGCGCGGTGCCCTCTTTGCAAGAGGTGCGCAATCGCTCCCATGACTTGGTCACCGACTTGCTCTTGCAGCCTTTTTTGCAAGCCTGGCCCAAGGCCGACGCGGCGCAGGCCCGGCTGACCATTCGTTTGGCCATTGATGCGCTTTACGCGGCGCAAGAGTTGCTGTTTGATGACCCCAGCCTGGACCCGCAGGCCGTGGCCCACACCATGGCGCAGATGGTCAGCGGGCAGATGATGCGTCTGCGGGTCGCCGGCGCCAAGGCGCCTCGCAAATCGCTGCCGCGACGCCCCAAAAGCGCCTAGCGCGGCAGCGCTGAACCGAGATGCCTGCTCCGTCCAGCCAGACACCGCGTGTTCAAGCGGCCCACCACAAGGCCTTGCAGCGACGTCAACGCCTGGGCGCGCCTGCGCATGCGCTGGCTCATCATCGGCGTGGCATTGGCCAGCGCTTTGATCGCATCCGGCGTGCCGGCGCTGGCGCGATGGCCGCGTTTTTCGCCGTCTTGGGGCCGGGGCTTTTGGCCGGCTTGTCGGATGACGATCCGGCAGGCATCACCACCTACTCGGTCTTGGGCACCGACTTTGGCTACCGTTTGCTTTGGATCGTGCCGGCCTCCACGCTCTTGCTGGTGCAGTTCCATTGGCTGGCGGTGCGCATAGGCGCGGTGACCGGTCTGGGTTTTGTGGGGGCCATCCGGCAACGCTGGGGCAAGGGGCTGGGCTATTTGGCGGTGCTGGGTTTGCTGTTTGCCAATTTCGGCACCATCTGCGCCGAATATGCCGGCATTGCTGCGGCCGGATCACTGGTTGGCCTGCCGAACTGGCTGAGCACGCCCATTGCCGCGGTCTTGATTTCGCTGTTGGTGGTGCTGGGCTCTTTCCATCGTGTCGAACGGGTTTTGTTGCTGATCTCCTCGACACTGGCGCTCTACATCATCGATGGCATCTTGGCTGCGCCTGACTGGTCGCAGGTCTTGCACCATTCCATGTGGCCCCACTGGCCCGACAGCCCCGCAGGCTGGGTGGTGATCGCCGCGACCTTGGGCACCACCCTGGCGCCTTGGGGGCTGGCCTTCATCCAGTCGTATGCGGTGGACAAGAAAATCACGGTCGAAAAGCTGCGCTGGGAGCGCGTGGATGTGCTGATCGGCTCAATTTTGACCGGCTTGATCGGGCTGGCCATTGCCATCGCTTGCGCTGCCACTTTGCACCGTGCCGGTGTGCACATCCAGGACGCGCGTGATGCCGCCGCCGCCTTGCGGCCGCTGGCCGGCTCTTTTGCCACGGTCTTGTTTGGCGCGGGTTTGTTGGGGGCGTCGCTGCTGGCCGCCGCGGTCGTGCCTTTGGCCACCGCTTATTCCATTGCCGAAGGCGTCGGGGCGCCTGCTTCGCTGGATCTGGATTCGCGCCACTTCCAGTGGTTCTATGCCGCCTTCATCGGCCTGACCGTGGCCGCCGCGGCCGTGGTCTCGCTGCCCGGCCTGCCTTTGATCCCATTGATCTACAGCAGCCAAGTCCTCAACGCGGTGGTGTTGCCGCTGCATGTGATTGCGCTGCAATTGTTGTCGCGTGATGTGCGGGTGATGGGGAGCGCGCGCAGCGGTTGGGCATCGAGTCTGGCGGCTTGGCTCAGCATCAGCCTGATCTGCGCCTGTGTCGCAGCCTTGGCGGCCAGCGAGTTGGGCTGGCTCGGACGTCTTTAGTCTGCCGCAGGCGCTGCGGCTGCGGCGGCCAATTCCTTCAGGCAGCGCAAACACAGGCAGCTGCTGTACTGTGCCGCCAACTGCTGGCGCAGTGCGGGGCTCAGTTGCAGCTCAAAGCAATCGCAATGCGCCTCGGCGGCGCCGCAGTGAAAGCCGCCGCCGCAGCGCGGGCAGTGCTCATTCGGTGTGGGCGCGGCGTCTGCGGGCGCGCTCATGCGAACAGGCTCCGGTGTTGTTCGCGCAGCAGGTTTTTTTGCACCTTGCCCATGGCATTGCGCGGCAACTCGTCCACCACAAACACCTGCTTGGGCACTTTGAAGCCAGCGATCTGGCGTTTCAGGGTGGCGATCAGGTCTGCGCCCTGCAGCGAAACGCCCGCCTGGGCCACCACCACGGCCACCACGGCCTCACCAAAGTCAGGGTGAGGCACCCCCACCACGGCCGATTCGGCCACGCCGGGCATCTCGTTCAGAAAAGACTCAATCTCGGCCGGGTAGACGTTGAAGCCGCCGGAGATGATCAAGTCTTTGCTGCGCCCGACGATGGTGAGGTAGCGCTGCGCATCAAAGCGCCCCACATCGCCGGTTTTGAACCAGCCGTCGGCGCTGAACTCTTCTTGGGTTTTTTCCGGCATGCGCCAGTAGCCTGAAAACACATTCGGGCCGCGCACCTGCACATGGCCGATCACCTCGGGGCCGCAGGCTTGGCCTTGTTCATCGACCACGCGAATCTCCACCCCGGGCAAGGCCGGGCCGACGGTGCCGCCGATGCGTTCGCCGTCCAAGGCGCGGCAGGGGTTGGAGCTCAGCATCAGGGTTTCACTCATGCCATAGCGCTCCAAGATGGTGTGGCCGGTGCGCGATTGCCAGGCCTTGAAGGTGTCGATCAACAAGGGCGCCGAGCCGCTGATGAACAAACGCATGGCGCGGCAAACGTCCGGGCTCAGCGCGGCCTCTTGAAGCATGCGCACATAGAGCGTGGGCACGCCCATGAAGACGCTGGCCTGAGGCAAACGCTGGATCACGGCGCGCGGCTCGAACTTGGCGAACCAAATCATCCGGGCCCCGGCCAGGAGCGCGCCATGCGAGGCGACAAAGAGACCATGCACATGAAAAATCGGCAGGGCGTGGATCAGCACATCGTCGCTGCGCCAAGCCCAGAAGTCTTTCAGCATCTGCGCATTGCTGAGCAGGTTGCGATGGCTCAGCATCGCGCCCTTGCTGCGACCGGTGGTGCCGCTGGTGTAGAGAATCGCTGCCAGATCGTCGGGCTCTTTTTCGGCCACCGCGTGCACATCGCTCATCTGCGCGGCACGGTCCAGCAGGGTGCCGCTGCGGTCTTCGTTGAGGGTGAAGACATAGCGGGTGCCGGCCAGAAAGGCCAGCTTGGAAATCCAACCGAAATGCCGACCGGCACAGACCAGCACCGCGGGCTCGGCGTTCTCGATGAAATAGCGCAGCTCGGCGGCTTGGTAGGCGGGGTTCAGCGGCAGGTAGACATAGCCGGCGCGCAGCACCGCGAGGTAGAGCATCAGGGCTTCCACGCTTTTTTCGGTCTGGGCGGCGATGCGGCTGCCCGGCGGCAGGTCCAGCGAGACCAGCAGATTGGCCAGCATGGCGGTACCGCGCTCCAGGTCGCGCCAGCTGTAGCGCAGCTCGGCGGCAGTGTCCGCGCACTCAATGGCGCAGCGGTCCAGGTCTTGCGGGAAGGCCACGTGCAGGGCGGCAAAGAGATTGGCGTTCATGGCAGGCGCTAAGGTCGAGGCTGAATCTGAGCAAAAGTTTCAGGCCCGATTGTGGCGCCAAGCGCGGGCGCGCCGCAGGCCTGACTTCGGGATTCAGCGGAGTTGGGGACAACGCGGCGCTGCTACATTGCCTCTGCCCGATTCAATTCGCGACGCTGCCTCTGATCATGGATTCTTCCTCCGCCGGTTTGCCTCAGCTGCCTTTTGACGTCGACGGCGTTTTGCGCCTGGCGGCGCAGTCCATGTTTGACACCTTTGCCCGCAGCACCGAAGGCATGCTGGTGGTGGACCGCGCCCACCGCATTGTGTGGATGAGCGAGGGCTACCAGCGCCTGTTGCCGGCCTTGGGTTTTAACGATGTGCGGCAAATCATCGGCCGCCGCATCGTCGAGGTGGTGCCCAACTCCTTGATGCCGCAGGTGGTGGACAGCGGGCAAGCCATCTTGCTGGATTTGCTCAGCAACAAGGCCGGCACTTTTTTGGTCAGCCGCTTGCCTTTGCGCAATCCGCAGGGCGAGGTGGTGGGGGCCGTGGGCTTGGTGCTTTTGAACCACCCGGAAACCACCATGCAGCCCTTGATGGGCAAGTTCGCAGCCTTGCAGCATGAGCTGAGCGAAGCGCGCCAGCAACTCGCCGCCCAGCGTCGACCCAAGCACACCATTGCCAGCTTCATTGGCAGCAGCCCGGCGGCCATGGAGGTCAAGCGCCAAGCGCGACGGGTGGCGCAGACCGACGCCAGCGTGCTGCTGCTGGGCGAAACCGGCACCGGCAAGGAGCTTTTGGCCCATGCCATCCACGCCGCTTCAAGGCGCGCGCACATGCCCTTGGTCAGCGTCAATATCGCGGCAGTGCCTGACAGCTTGCTGGAGGCCGAGTTCTTTGGCGTGGCCCCGGGGGCCTACACCGGCGCAGACCGCAAGGGGCGCGAGGGCAAGTTCAGAATTGCCGATGGCGGCACCCTGTTCCTGGATGAGATTGGTGACATGCCCTTGGCCTTGCAAAGCAAGCTCTTGCGCGTGTTGCAGGAGCAGGAGCTGGAGCCCCTGGGCAGCAACCAGGTGCTGCCCGTGGATGTGCGGGTGATTGCGGCCACCAGCCGCGATTTGTCGGCCATGGTGGCCGCTGGATTGTTCCGTGCGGATTTGTTCTATCGACTCAGCGTGGTGCCCATCCGGGTGCCGGCCTTGCGCGAGCGCAGCGAAGACATTGAAGTGCTGGTGGATGCCCTGGGTGAAGACATCGCGCGCCGCAGTGGTCTGCCGCAAAAGCTGTTGAGCGCCGGCGCTTTGCGCTGGCTGCGCGCGCAAAGCTGGCCCGGCAATATCCGTCAGCTGCGCAATGCCTTGGAGCAGGCGACCTTGATGACCGAAGAGCTGGAGTTGACCGAACTCAGCTTTGATACGGGTTTGCCCTTGGCGTCGACCGCAACGCAGGCCCTTGCACCCGAGCCGCCGCTCGCTCAGGGACATGCGGCTTTGCTGCCGCCGGACTGGCAGTCCTCCGACCTGCAGGGGTTGCCGGATTTGATCGGGCAGTTGGAGCGGGCGGCCATTGCCAAGGCTTTGCAACAGACATCGGGCAATCGTATGGCGGCGGCTCGCTTGTTGCAGATTTCGCGGGCTTCTTTGTATGAACGCCTGGCCCGTTGGCCGGAGCTGGCCTGCTGAGGCAATGCCCGAGATTGGGCCGGAATAGGGGAGTAGATCTCCCTTTGTGACAAGACTGTTTCAGCACATAGTCCGAGGGATCCAATCGGCGATAGACCGATGAGGGGGTCCTAAAAAGACTGGAGACAACGATGGGAACGATGATGCTGGCCACGCGTTTGCGTGTGGCCGTGCTGGCTGTGGTGTTGGGTTTTGTGCTCTTGATTGTTTGGCTCGCCAAACGGGAGACGGGCAGCCTGATGAGTGTGAAGATGATGACCACCGTGGAGCAGGTCAAGCAAGCCGAGAAAATCGCATCCGGCTTTCATGACAAGGCCAAATCGGGGGCCATGAGCGAGGCCGATGCCCAGGCGGCTGCGGCGGCTGAGATCGGCAAGATCCGCTACTCCGGCAGTGAGTACATCTGGATCAATGACATGGGCCCACGCATGGTCATGCATCCGATCAAGCCCGAGCTCAATGGCAAAGACCTCTCCGCCACCAAAGATCCCAAGGGCAAGTTCTTGTTCGTTGAATTTGTCAACGCCGTCAAAGCCGGTGGCGGTCAGGGTTATGTGGACTATCTCTGGCCCAAACCAGGTGCCACCGAGCCGGTGGGCAAGCGTTCGTATGTGAAAGGCTTTGCGCCTTGGGGCTGGGTGTTGGGCTCAGGGGTCTATATCGATGATGTGGAGGCTATTGCTCATGGCGATGCCTCGGTGGGCATGATCAGCGCTGTGCTTGCGGGCGCGGCTGCTTTGTTCGCGGTCGAGGTGTTTGTACGCAATCTGCGACGCCGGCTTGGCGCCATGCAGGGCGTGATGCAGTCGGTGGCCGAGGGCGATTTGCGCAGCCATATCGAGATTGGACAGCGTGACGAGATTGGCATGGTGATGGAGCAGGTGGTGGCGATGCAAGCCCGCCTCAATCAACTCGTGCTGGCCATTCGGGGGGCGACCGATTCCATGGGGCATGCGTCCAGCGAGGTGGCTTTGGGCAGCCAGGATCTGTCGATGCGAACCGAGCAGGCGGCGGCCAATTTGCAGCAGACCGCAGCCTCCATGCAGGGCCTCACCGAGCAGGTGCGCCACACCGCGCAGGCTGCTCGCCAGACCAATCAATTGGCTGACACGGCTGCGGACCGCGCCCGCGCCGGTGCGGCGGTGATGGCCGAGGTGGTCGGCACCATGGAGGGCATCACCACCGCCAGTCGCAAGATCTCGGACATCATTTCCGTCATTGATGGCGTGGCCTTCCAAACCAATATCCTGGCCTTGAATGCCGCAGTGGAAGCCGCCCGCGCCGGTGAACAAGGGCGGGGCTTTGCGGTGGTGGCCTCCGAGGTTCGGGCCTTGGCCCAGCGTTCAGCGCAGGCCGCCAAGGAGATCAAAACCTTGATCAATGACTCGGTGGAGCGCGTCAATGCGGGCACACAACAGGTCAGCCGGGCGGGGGCCTCGATGGACGAGATCCTCGGTGCGGTGCAGCGCGTTACAACCACCGTCAATGAGATCACCGAAGCCAGCGCGGGTCAGTCCGACGGCATCGCGCAGATCAATCAGGCGGTGACGCAGTTGGACGGCATGACGCAGCAGAACGCGGCCTTGGTCGAACAAACCGCTGCTGCGGCCGAGTCCCTGAAGCAACAAGCCCAAGGTCTGAACGACACAGTGGCCGTGTTCCGCACCGCGGCCTAAGCCGCCAAGCTCTCGGCGCGGCCCTTTGACCTTTCAAGGACTGGGGGGCCGCCGCTGCCGCTGCGGTGTGGGCTGCGCCCTCATTGTTGCGATAGCCGGGCAGGTGAGTCCGCATCAATGGCAGCCCTTGGTTCAAAAGCTGTGCCGCCTGACATAGAGACCCCAGTGTAGGGAAAGTGCCCGGAGCGGACGTTGCTGGGTAGGTCTTGCGCGCACTTGGGCTCGACC
>CAMFGY010000023.1 GCA_945952065.1 uncultured Burkholderiales bacterium
CCGGCGAAGTCACCATGACCGGCGAAGGCAAAGCCTTGCTCAGCGACCCCAAGGTCCGGGCGGCGTATTTGGGCGAGTGAGTCTCTTCGGTGGCGCGTTCAGGCCACGATGAAAAATGGGCGCCGAGGCGCCCATTTTCTTGTCATCAGCTCAGGACTGCTGAGGATCAGGCCGGCTTGACCAGTTTGGAGCGGGCCCAGTCGTCGGCGACGCGACCTGGGGTGGTGCCGGCGGATTTGACGCGGTCCAGCAACTCGGCCACGCGCTCACCAATGCGGCTCACCTCGGCCATCACGGCCGATTCTTCACCTTCGTTGCGGTATTCGCGTGCCACGCTGATGATGCCGCCCGCGTTGACCAGGTAGTCGGGCAAATAGCAAATGCCGCGTTGTTGCAGGCGGTCGCCATCTTCCACCGTGGCCAATTGGTTGTTGGCGGCACCAGCGATCAGCTGAGCGCAGATCCCGGGGATGCTTTGTGCATTCAGGGCCGCGCCCAGGGCGCAAGGCGCCAACACGTCTACATCGGCGCTCAAGATGGCATCAATGCCCACGGCTTGCGCGCCCAGCTGTTCTTGGGCGCGCGCGACCTTGGCCGCGTCCACATCAGCCACGACCAATTTGGCGCCTGCTTTGTGCAGGAACTCAGCCAAATGCCAACCCACCGCGCCAAGGCCTTGCAGAGCCACACGGACGCCCGCCAGCGATTCGCGCTTCAGGTGCAGGCGAACGCCGGCTTCGATGGAGACGAACACGCCCCAGGCGGTCTTGGGGCTGGGGTCGCCACCAAAAGCGCCGGCGCGTGGGATGCCGCTGACGAACTGGGTCTGTGCCTGCATGCCCAACATATCGGCCGTGGTGGTGCCCACGTCTTCGGCGGTGATGTAAGCGCCATTCAGCGACTGCACGGCACGACCGAAGGCAGCGAACAGCGCGGGACGGTCAAAATGGCCGGCCGGCTTGATGATGACGGCCTTGCCGCCACCGAAAGGCAGGTCGGCCAGCGCGTTTTTCAGGCTCATGCCTTGGGACAGGCGCAGCGCGTCGTTCAGCGCGGCCAGCTCGTTGTCGTAGGTCCACAAGCGGCAGCCGCCAAAAGCGGGGCCACGCGCGGTGCTGTGCACCGCCAGGATGCCCTTCAGGCCCGTTTGCTCATCTGCCACCAGCAGCACGCGCTCGTGCGGCGCCTGACCGGGCAGACCAAACAAGGAGGAAGGGATAGAAGAAGCGGGAGCGGCTGCAATAGCGCTCGCGAGATCGGAGATCGCGTTCATAAGATGTGGCACTCGTGATGCTGATAGGGGAGCCTGGGGGCTCGTGGATTCGGGCGCTTTTGGCGACCGAGCCCATAAGTGTAATTGGCGACGCCCAAACCCGGCTAGGGGCGAAGGCTTCAGCCTGGGCTGAGTCGTTTCAAAGTGCCTGAAAACCGTCGCGACGCAGGGTGATGACCAGGGTGTCGCGATGGCCGTGTTCAGCTGCCGGTTGGATCGGCGTGGTTTCGTGGATCACGCGCTCATCGTCCAGCAGCAACAAGGTCCAGGGTTGACTGAGGGTGAAGCGCTGGCCATTCGGCCCTTGTGCTTCGAAGACCCGTGACTCGCCGCCCTTGATGCCTTGACGCTCCAGCAAAAACACGGCCACCAGATCGACGCCGTCGCGGTGCGCCCCTTCCGGTGTCGGGCGCCCAATCCCGTCGGTGGTATCGATGCGGAATTGGTGGGCTTCGATGAACCAGGCGCGCTCGCCCTTCAGGCGCGAAGTGATGCCGGCCAGACCCAGCAGCAATTGCCGCCAGACCGGCTTGGCCACGGCTTCTGCGGACATCGGTTGGAACCAACGTTCGATGCCGCCGTGCAAGGCGTTGTAGTCCAGTGGCTGCCAATGCGCCCGGTGCGGCACTTGCGTGAGCTCGCCGCCTTCGGCCACGAAACAGCTGTGGCGACGAAAACGATAGCGGCCGCCGTCACGCAAATAGGTGTCGGGGGGCAAGTCGTTCCAAAAAGGCTGCAAGTCGGACAACTCGGCTGCATTGCAGCCCAAGGCGGCGGTGAGCGTGGCCGGCGCAATCACGCTGTGGCCCACGTCCTTGAGGCGGGTTTCGAAAGTGTCTGCGGCGTCGTATGGCGGTTCAAAGATCAAGACCTGACCCTCGCAAAAGCAGTGTCGTTGAAGAGGCGCTCAAGCGCCGAGTTTGTCGGCTTCGGAGGTGAAGCTGTCAGCAAAGAACTCATCGCTGGGCAAACCGCAGCGTGCCACCAAATCTGCTTTGGCTGCTTCCACCATCACTGGCGCGCCGCAGGCATACACCTGGTGGGCGGACAAATCAGGCAGATCGGCCATGACCGCATGGTGGACAAAGCCAGTGCGGCCCGTCCAGCCATCTTCGGGCTTGGGCTCTGACAAAACGGGCACATAACGCAGCCAGTCCGACGCAGCGGCGGCTTGCTCGGCCCATTCGTTCAGATAAAGATCGGCCTTGCTGCGGCAGCCCCAGTACAGCGTGGCAGGGCGCTTCAGGCCCAGGTGTTGCATGCGTTCGATGATGGCCTTGATGGGGGCGAAGCCGGTGCCACTGGCCAGCAAGACCATGGGTTTGTCGCTGTCCTCGCGCAAGAAAAAGCTGCCGAAGGGACCTTCCATGCGCAGGATGTCTTTTTCCTTCATGGCGCCGAAGACATGGTCGGTGAATTTGCCGCCCGGCATGTGCCGGATGTGCAGTTCCACCGCAGCTGGCGTGCCCAAATTGTGCGGGGCATTGGCCATGCTGTAGCTGCGCCGTGCGCCGTCCCGCAAGATGAACTCCACATACTGTCCGGCGTGGAACTGGAAGTTCTGCGTGGCTGGCAGCTGCAGGCGCAGCACGGCCACGTCGGCGCTTGGTTTGTCGATGCTGATGACGCGGCTGGGCAGCTTCAACACAGGGAATTCCCCGGCGACCGGCACGGTGCGCGCTTCCAAGGTGCAGTCGGTTTGTGGGGTGGCGCAGCAGGTGAGCACCATGCCTGCGGCTTCTTCCTCGGGCGTCAAGGTTTTGGCTTGATGCGCCCCGTGAATCACGCGCCCCTCCAGCAGCTTGCTCTTGCAGGAGCCACAGGCCCCATCTTTGCAGCCATAGGGCAGGCCGATGCCGGCGCGAATCGCGGCCCCGAGCAGGGTTTCGTCACGTTCAACGGAAAAGACACGGCCGCTGGGCTGGACAGTAATCTGAAAATTCATGAGCTTGAGTTCGAAACAAACGACGAGGCGCAGACAAAGCACAGCGGCCCGGGCAAGCCGGGCCGTACACTGTTGGGCCCATTTTGCCTGAGCTTGCCCGATGCCATTGAAAACCCCTGCGCGCCGCCGACTCATGCGGCCTTTGCCTGAGCGGGCTGGGCACTGCAAGCCGCGATTGTTGATTGTGGGCTGTGGTGATGTCGGCCTGCGGGTGTTGCGTGTATTGGCAGGGCGCTGGCAAGTCGTGGCTTTGACCTCCAGCCCGCATCGCGTGCAAGCATTGCGCGAGGCCGGTGCGCGGCCTTACGTGGGTGATCTGGATCATCCGGCGACCTTGAGGCGCTTGGGGGGCTGGGCTGACAGGGTCTTGCATCTGGCGCCACCTAAAGCGCAGGGGCCGCGGGATTCACGCACCGCACACCTCTTGCAAGCCTTGATGCGCGCCAACTTGCCTCAGCGACTGGTGTATGCCAGCACCACCGGGGTCTATGGCGACTGCCGGGGTGCGCGCTTCGATGAGTCGCGGCCGGTTGCGCCACGTTCTGATCGTGCGTGCCGCAGGGTGGATGCCGAATTGCAGTTGCGCCGCTTTGGCGCTGAACACGGGGTGCAGG
Source organism: uncultured Burkholderiales bacterium (assembly GCA_945952065.1). Classification (GTDB taxonomy): domain Bacteria; phylum Pseudomonadota; class Gammaproteobacteria; order Burkholderiales; family Burkholderiaceae_C; genus Paucibacter_A. The sequence continues at coordinate 3,833 of CAMFGY010000023.1, forward strand.
TCACAATTCTGCGGGTGCCGGGCATCTATGCCAGCGATCGCGAGGGTGGCCATCCGCGGGAGCGTCTGGCCCGTGCTGCGCCCGTATTGAATCGAGAAGACGACGTCTACACCAACCACATCCACGCGGATGATTTGGCTCGGGCCTGTGTGCTGGCTTTGTGTCGAGGCGCGGCGCAGCGCGTCGTGCATGTTTGCGACGACAGCGAGTTGCTGATGGGGGACTACTTTGATCTGGCCGCCGATCTGTGTGGGCTTGCGCGGCCCCCGCGTGTGACTCGCGAACAGGCTCAAACATTGATGTCGCCCATGCAGCTGAGCTTTATGAGCGAATCCAGGCGATTGATCAATCAGCGCTTGAAGCGGGAGTTGCGTTTGGCGCTTCGCTATCCGCATCCGCAACAAGGGTTGCTGGCCTGATCAGCGGCGCCGCGCGGTGCGCCAATAGCGAATCAAGAGGTAGGCCCCCAGCATGCCGCCCAGGTGAGCGAAGTGCGCGATGCCGCTGTTATTGCTCACGCCCAGCAGCAACTCCAAGGTGCCAAAGATGGCCACAAAGTACTTGGCCTTCATCGGAATGGGCGGGAACAGGGGCACGATGATGCGGTCCGGGAACAGCATGCCAAAGGACAGCAGCAGGCCGAACAAAGCACCCGAGGCGCCAACCGTCGGTGCCGATGAAGCGGACAGGTAGGTGAAGATCAGCTGAACCGCAGCGGCGCTCAAGGTGCTTGCGATCAGAATGTGGGTGTAGCGCTTGGCGCCCCAAACCCGTTCAAGCTCCGAGCCGAACATCCACAGGCCGAGCATATTGAAAAAAAGATGGAACTCGCCGCCGTGTAAAAAAGCGTAGGTGAGGGGCTGCCAGGGCAGGAAATAGCCTGTTTGCAGCGGCCATAACTCAAACCATGGGCGCAGCCCTGGCACCAGATAAAACAAGCAATACAGGCCCACGCAGGCCAGCATGAAGGCTTTGGTAACCGATGGAATCGGGGGCATGTTGTTCGATGCTTTCTAGTTGCCGCAAGGGTGTGCAGAACGACCAAGCACCGTTGCAAAAGCCTGAGTGTAAACGCAGGCTGTGAGGCTCTATTTGAGCGCGAAGTTGACGCAATCGCCTTCAATGTTCTGACGTGAATTCAGGCACGAATATGCAAGCAGAGCGCTTGCTTTGTGGGCAAGAAGTGTGAAGTCTTTGGTCTGGTCCGGGTCAATCAGCGAGCACGCAAAAAGCGCACATCAAAAACCGGGCACAAAAAAACCACCTCGTGGGTGGTTTTGCTTGGCACAACGCCAGCTGGTGTTGCGAAGTGCAATTCAACTTTGATCTACCTGCCACCCCAGTAAAACTGTGGTGCCCGAGGCCGGACTCGAACCGGCACACCTTGCGGCGGGGGATTTTGAGTCCCCTGCGTCTACCAATTCCGCCACCCGGGCTGGGTGTTGAGAAGGTATCTCGCTGCTGAAGCCATCTATTATGGCACAGTTTTTTTGGCTGGCGCAACATCTTTTTGAAAATAGGGCCACAATCCTCTTCATGAACTCAAGCAAGCCCACCGTAAAGAAGCAGTACCAAAGCCTGGAAGATGTGATTGGCAACACGCCTTTGGTGCGTTTGCAGCGCTTGTTGAGCGCTGAAATGCGCGAAAGGGGCAATGTGGTCTTGGCCAAGCTGGAGGGCAACAACCCGGCCGGCTCGGTGAAAGACAGGCCTGCCATCAGCATGATTCGCCGCGCCGAGGAGCGGGGGGACATCAAGCCGGGCGATACCTTGATCGAGGCCACCTCGGGCAACACTGGCATCGCTTTGGCGATGGCCGCAGCGATTCGGGGTTATCGCATGGTGTTGATCATGCCGGAGGACTTGTCGATCGAGCGTGCACAGACCATGAAGGCCTTTGGTGCGGAATTGATTCTGACCCCGCGTTCCGGCGGCATGGAATACGCCCGAGATTTGGCCGAACAAATGCAGAAAGAAGGCAAGGGGCGGGTGTTGGATCAGTTCGCCAATGCTGACAATCCCCGCATTCATTACGAGACCACAGGCCCGGAACTGTGGCGTGATACCGAGGGGCAGATCAGTCACTTTGTCAGTGCCATGGGCACAACGGGCACGATCACCGGGACCTCCAAGTACCTGAAAGAACAGAATTCAGCGATTCGCATCATTGGCGCGCAGCCCGCAGAAGGTTCGCGCATTCCAGGCATTCGCAAATGGCCCGAGGCCTATTTGCCGAAGATCTATCGCCCTGATGCGGTGGATGAGTTGATCTTGGTCAGTCAGGGCGACGCTGAAGAAATGGCGCGTCGCTTGGCCCGTGAAGAAGGCTTGTTTGCCGGCATCTCGGCTGCAGGCGCTTGCTGGGTGGCTTTGCAATTGGCGCGGACACTTGAAAATGCCACCATCGTCTTCGTGGTGTGCGACCGGGGTGATCGCTATTTGTCGACGGGCGTGTTTCCGGCCTGAGCTTGATGTGACGATGGTTAGGTCGCGACAGTGCGGCCCTAGAATTGAGTCCAACAGAGAATGAGGACCCATGGACGTTCATAAAGAACTCGACACGCGTGGCTTGAATTGCCCTTTGCCGATTTTGAAGGCCAAGAAGGCCTTGGCAGAAATGGAAAGTGGGCAGCTTTTGAAAGTGGTGGCGACCGACCCGGGCTCCACCCGCGACTTCCAAGCCTTTGCGCGGCAAACCGGCAATGAACTGGTTGAACAGCACAGCGAAGCCAACGAGTTCATTCACGTCTTGAAGCGGCGTTGAACCCGGGCGACCGACAAAAGAAAAGGGCCACTCACGTGGCCCTTGGGGTTTATATGGGACGCCGATTTGCGGCTCAGACCTCGACGCTGCGCAGATATTCGCGGAATCCAGCTCCGAGTTGTGGGTGGGCCAGGGCCAACTCCACATTGGCTTCCAAGAAGCCCTCCTTGCTGCCGCAGTCATAGCGCTTGCCTTCGTAACGGTAGGCGAACACTTTTTCGCGACGCAGCAGGCCGGCGATGCCATCGGTCAGTTGGATCTCGCCGCCCACGCCGCGGGGTTGGTTGGCGATCTCGTGGAAAACGCCGGGCGTCAAGATATAGCGACCTGCCACGGCCAAGCGCGAAGGCGCATCTTCCGGCGCTGGTTTTTCAACAATACGACTTACGTCCAGCATGCGGTCATTGACGGGGGTGCCGGCCACAATGCCATAACGCCGAGTTTGTTCGGCGGGCACTTCTTGCACTGCCAGGATCGAGGCGCGCCATTCGGCAAACTGATCCACCATCTGCTTGAGCACAGGCGGTTGGCCCACCATCAAGTCGTCAGCCAGCAGTACCGCAAAGGGCTCATTCCCTACCAAGCGCTGGCCGCACAGCACCGCGTGGCCCAGGCCCAGGGCTTGGGCTTGGCGAACATAAATGCACTCCATATCGTTGGGCTTGACGCTGCGAACCACATCCAGCAGCTCTTGCTTACCCGCCTGTTCGAGGGCTACCTCCAACTCAAAAGTCATGTCAAAGTGGTCCTCGATGGGGCGCTTGTGGCGGCCAGTCACGAAGATCATTTCTCTGACTCCGGCGGCATAAGCCTCCTCAACCGCGTACTGGATCAAAGGCTTGTCCACCACTGGCATCATTTCTTTGGGCTGCGCCTTGGTGGCTGGCAAAAACCGTGTACCCAGGCCGGCAACCGGGAATATTGCTTTGGTGATCGCTCCAGCACTCTTTGTCATAACCGTACACTCTCCTGTTGAAGGCGCGCATTGTTGCATGTGTCAATTGCGCGTAGGCCCTGATTACACCATCGCAAAATGACATGAGTCTGTTGATTCTGGAACCGTTTGAGACCGATGTCATGCAATGGCTGTCGGAGCGCAACACCGTGCGCTTTGCCCCGGAGTTGGTAGGGGAGCCTGCTCAACTGCATGAGGCCTTACACCAGACGCGTGCCTTGATCGTGCCTCCCAGTGTTGCCGTGGATGCGGCGCTGTTGCGCGCCGCGCCGCGCCTGCGCGTGGTGGGGCGCATGAGCGCCGGCGGTGAAAACATTGACCATGAGGCTTGCCGGGCGGCTCGTGTGGAAGTGGTGCGCAGCTTGACGGCTACCGCCAGCGCCGAGGCCGAATTCGCCATCGGTGCATTGTTGTCTTTGTTGCGCCGCGTGCCGGTCTTGGGCAGCGATGGATTGATGGTGGGCCGCGAGTTGGGCTGCTCCACCATTGGGCTGATCGGCATGACACCTGCTTCGCGCATGTTGGCCCAATTGCTGCCGGCTTTTGGCACCCGTGTAGTTGGCTATGACCCCAGCCTGCATCAGAGCGACCCGCTTTGGGCGCAATGGGGAATCGAGCCGGTGCCCTTGCGTGACTTGATGGAGCAAAGCGATGGCGTGTGTGTGCAGCTGGCTTTTTTCCCACGCTATCGCGGCTTGATTGGCGAGCGGGTGCTCAGCTTTGCCAAGCAGGATCAGGTCTTGGTCAGCATTGCCCATTCGGCGGTGTTTGATGCCGCTGCGTTGGCCGAAGCGCTCAACAGTGGTCGCATTCTGGCCGCCTGGTTTGACAGCATGGAGCCGGGCTTGCAGGAGCCCGGTTGTGTGCTGCATGGCGTGCCGTCGCTGCAGCTGACACCACGCCTGGCCAGCACCACGCGTGAATCACGCGTGCGTGCGGCCTGGGGCGTGGCCCGTCGGATCGACGAGCTGCTGGCCGCGCCGCCGGAGCCGGCGGCGGAGTTTCGAATCAGCGGGCCAGGCGAGCTGCTTGATCACGCAGCCGAGCGACGGTGGCGCTGAACTCGAGCAGGCGCTGACGTTCTTGCTCGACCACAGCGGCGGGTGCGCGCGCCACAAAGCCTTCGTTGCCGAGCTTGGCTTCGATCTTGGCGATCTCTCCGTCCAGTCGGGCGATCTCTTTGTTCAGGCGCGCGGTCTCGGCGGCCACATCAATTTCCACGTGCAGCGCCAAACGAGCTTCACCGTGGACCAGCACGGGTGAGGTCGCGCTGGCAGCTTGGAAAGCTGCCTCATCGCTGATGATCTGCACTTCGCTCAGCTTGGCCAGGGTCTTCAGTACGGCGGCGGCTTCGGCGATAAAACCCGTGTCTCCGCCCACCAGCAGCGGCACGCGGGTGCTGGGCGAGAGGTTCATCTCGCTGCGCAAGCTGCGGCAGGTGCCCACCACGGCTTTGAGGTTGTTGACCCAGGCGCAGGCGGCTTCGTCGATGCGCTCAGGCTGGGCAAGGGGGTAGGCGGCGTTGACGATGTAGTCGCTAGTTTTGCGACCTGCAATCGGGGCCACGGTTTGCCACAGCTCTTCGGTGATGAAGGGCGCAACCGGGTGCAGCAGGCGCAGCGTGGTTTCCAGCACGCGGATCAAGGTGCGACGGGTTGCACGTTGTTGGGCCTCGTTGCCGTTTTGGATTTGAACCTTGGCGATTTCGAGATACCAGTCGCAATACTCGTCCCAGATGAAGGAGTAGATGGCATTGGCCACATTGTCCAGGCGATATTCGGCAAAGCCTTGCGCCACCGTCAATTCGACCTTTTGCAACTCGCTGCTGATCCAGCGGTCCGCATGGCTGAAGTCCAAGTAGCCATGAGCCGACCCGCCTGGCGCGCATTGTTCCTTGCTGTGCTCGAGCAGTCCGCAGTCCTGACCCTCGGTGTTCATCAGCACAAAGCGAGTGGCGTTCCAGAGCTTGTTGCAGAAATTGCGGTAGCCCTCACAGCGCTTGGTGTCGAAGTTGATATTGCGGCCCAGGGTGGCATAAGAGGCCATGGTGAAACGCAGGGCGTCGGCACCGTAGGTCGGCATGCCTTCAGGGAACTCTTTCTTCACCCGCGCGGCAACCTTGGGGGCTGTTTCGGGGCGGCGCAAGCCGACGATGGATTTGGCCACCAAGGTGTCCAGGTCCACACCCTGGATCAGATCCACCGGGTCCAGCACATTGCCTTCGCTCTTGCTCATCTTCTGGCCCTGCGAATCACGCACCAGGCCGTGGATGTAGACATGCTTGAAGGGCACTTTGCCGGTGAAATGCTGGGTCATCATGATCATCCGGGCAACCCAGAAGAAGATGATGTCGTAACCCGTCACCAGCACGGTCGACGGCAGGAACAGGTCTTGCTCCAAGGTCTTCTCGGGCCAACCCAGGGTGGAGAAGGGCACCAGTGCGGAGGAATACCAGGTGTCCAACACGTCTTCATCGCGGCTCAGGGGGCCGTGGTATCCCGCTGCCTTGGCTTTGGCCTGGGCTTCCTCTTCATCACGAGCAACAAAAAGCTCGCCCTTGTCGCCATACCAGGCGGGGATTTGATGGCCCCACCAGAGTTGGCGTGAGATGCACCAGTCTTGGATATTGCCCATCCAGTGGTTGTAGGTGTTGACCCACTGCTCAGGGAAGAATTTGACCGCGCCTGTGGCCACGGCATCCACCGCGCCTTGTGCAATGCTGCGGCCCGTGCTCGCGCTGACTTTGTTGACGGCCACAAACCATTGGTCGGTCAACATCGGTTCGATCACCTGCCCGGTCCGTTCGCAGCGGGGCACCATCAGCTTGTGCTTTTTGACCTCCACCAAAAAGCCCTGAGCTTCCAGGTCGGCCACGATCTTTTTGCGGGCGACGAAGCGATCCAAGCCGCGGTAAGCCTCTGGGGCTTCGTCATTGATCTTGGCGTCCAAGGTCAGCACGCAGATCATGGGCAAGCCATGGCGTTGGCCGACCGCGTAGTCATTGGTGTCGTGGGCGGGCGTGACCTTCACCACCCCGGTGCCGAACTCACGGTCCACATAGTCGTCGGCGATCACGGGAATGCTGCGCCCGCACAGCGGCAGGTTCACCTGCTTGCCGATCAGGGCGGCATAACGCTCATCTTCCGGGTGCACCATCACGGCCACGTCGCCCAGCATGGTCTCGGGACGGGTGGTGGCCACCGTCAAGTCACCGGAGCCATCGGCCAAGGGATAGCGGATGTGCCAGAGGAAACCGTCTTCTTCCTCGCTGCTGACTTCCAGGTCCGAGACGGCGGATTTGAGCACTGGATCCCAGTTGACCAGACGCTTGCCCCGGTAAATCAGGCCCTCGTCATAGAGCTTGACGAAGGTGTCACGAACCACGTGCGAGAGCTTCTCGTCCATGGTGAAGTACTCGTGGTCCCAGGAGACCGAGTCGCCCATGCGGCGCATCTGGCCTGTGATGGTGTTGCCGGACTCCTGCTTCCATTCCCAAACTCGAGCGACGAAGTTTTTGCGACCCAAATCGTGTCGAGTTTTTTGGCCTTCAGCGCCCTTGTCGGCCAATTGGCGTTCCACCACGATCTGCGTGGCGATGCCGGCGTGGTCGGTGCCGGGCACCCACAATGTGTTGTGGCCCAGCATGCGGTGGTAGCGCGTCAACGAGTCCATGATGGTCTGGTTGAAGGCGTGACCCATGTGAAGGGTGCCGGTCACATTGGGAGGCGGGAGCTGAATGCTGAAGGACTCGCGGCTGGCGTCCAGCGTGGGCTTGTACAGGCCTTGACGTTCCCACAAGGGGCCCCAGTGGGCTTCAAGGGCGGCGGGCTCAAACGATTTGGCGAGTTCGGTCATATCAGGCGTTTTGCTCGGTCTTGAAACCGAGCAGCGAAGTTCATGGGGGACTGGTTGCGGATTGTAGGCGGCCGCTGAGGGTGAACCGACACGCTGCCGGCCCTTCGGTCTTGGGCGGCATGACAAATCAAGCGCTCAAGCGGCAGCCTTTGCGCTGTCGCTGTGGCTCGCGGGTGCGGGGTCAGGCGTCAGGCGTCAGGCAAGAGGGCTGCTATCAGGTGACCGGCCCAGGAGTTGCGCGGCTCGAAGCGTGCTTCGCATGGCACCATGGAATTGCGCCCAGCCGGATCCAAGGTGCAAAGGCCAATCGCCAGAGCGTGACGTTCGCTTTCGACACGAACCAATGCGCAAGTCGCGGCGAGCAAGGCGAGCGCCAGGGCGGTGATGGTCAAGGTTTTGAGCATTCGGCTTCCCCTCCTTGTTGGTTTGGCTTGCACCCATCGAGGGGTGTCCGTGGAGATGGGAGTCTAGATTTGTTGCTTGGCCTGATGCGCGCCCTTGCCCTCTTGAGCTGCGACATTCGGCAAAAGTTCGCAGCTTCGGCCGTCTTTTTAGGGTGACTGCGCCGAAACGCCTGGGACATGCTGCTCAACGACATGAACAAATGTTCTCCGGCGTTTTGGCTGCGCCGAAACGCCTAGGCCGTGCCGTTTAACTACATGAACAAGTGTTCTCCGGCGTTTTGGCTTCGCCGAAACGCCTGGAACTTGCCGCTCAACTACATGAACAAGTGTTCTCCGGCGTTTTCACCGCCGAGGATGACGTAGTTGACTTTGCGGAGGTCGGCGAGGGTTTTGCCGCCGGAGTAGGACACCGAGCTTTGCAAGTCTTCTTGCATTTCACGCAAGGTGTCGGACAAGCGGCCCTTGACGGGCTCCAGAATGCGCTTGCCTTCGACGTGTTTGTACTCGCCCTTGTTGAAGTCGCTGGCGGAGCCGTAGTACTCCTTGAACAGTTTGCCGTCGACTTCAACGGTTTTGCCGGGCGACTCTTCGTGGCCGGCAAACAGGGAGCCAATCATCACCATGGCGGCGCCAAAGCGCATGCTCTTGGCGATGTCGCCATGGTGGCGAATGCCCCCGTCGGCCACGATGGGCTTGGTGGCAACGCGTGCGCACCACTTCAAGGCCGAGAGTTGCCAGCCGCCGGTGCCAAAACCAGTCTTCAGGCGCGTGATGCAGACCTTGCCCGGGCCGATGCCGACCTTGGTGGCGTCTGCCCCCCAGTTTTCCAGGTCGATCACGCCTTCTGGCGTGCCCACATTGCCGGCAATCACAAAGGTGTCGGGCAGGTGCTTTTTGATGTGGGCAATCATGCGCTGCACGCTGTCGGCATGGCCGTGGGCGATGTCGATGGTGATGTAGTCGGCCCCCACGCCTTCAGCCGCCAGTCGTTCGATGACGGCGTAATCGGCTTTTTGCACGCCCGAGCTGATCGACACAAACAGCCCTTTGTCGCGCATATTCTTGGCATAAGCCACCGAATCAAGATCGAATCGGTGCATGACATAGAAGTAGCCGTTCGCCGCGAGGTATTCGGTGATGCTTTCATCGACCACCGTCTTCATATTCGCCGGCACCGCCGGGATCTTGAAGCGCCGCGGTCCAAATTGAACCGAGGTGTCGCATTCGCTGCGGCTCTCCACACGGCATTTGCGGGGCAGCAGCAGGATGTTGTCGTAGTCAAAAATTTCCATGAGTCTTCGTCAATTCGCAAAATCGAGGTGCGTTGATGCAGTGCACGCCCAAGGCTGCGAGCGCTTGACTTGGAAACCCGGTGATCTGTGAACCGCTGACGCCATCCAGCCAGGGATGGTGCGGCACAAACAAAAAACCGGGCGCCAAAATTTGGGCCCGGTGGTTGATTCTACGCGCAAAAGGGCCCAGCAGGCTCGGTGCGTGAAGATGGCGTGTGTATGGTGTGCATATGGTGTGCGAGGCTGCTCAAGCGCGGACGTGTGGGGCCTGGATACACTTGCCCTCGTGAAAGAGCCGCCTCTCTCCCCCGGCTCAAAGGAATATTGCATGTACTCAGTCGTCATCAGCGGAACGGGCTTGTATCAGCCGCCGCATGTCATCACCAACACCGAATTGGTCGAGGCCTTCAACGCCTATGCCGATTTGCAAAACGCCAAGAATGCCGACGCGATCGCCGCAGGTACGCACGCTGCGTTGACGCATTCAAGCGTGGAGTTCATCGAGAAGGCCTCGGGCATCAAGCAGCGCTATGTGATCGAGAAGAGTGGCGTGCTGGACCCGAACCGCATGTACCCGCGCTTCACCGAGCGGCCGGATGATCAGCTGTCCTTGATGGCTGAGATTGGTGTGGATGCGTGCAAGAAGGCTTTGGCCGCTGCAGGCAAGCAGGCCAGCGATGTGGATGCCATCTTCTGCGCCAGCGCCAATATGCAGCGGGCCTACCCGGCCATGGCCGTGGAAATTCAAGCCGCCCTGGGCGCAGGCGGTTATGGCTTTGACATGAATGTGGCGTGTTCCTCGGCCACCTTCGCGCTGGAGCAGGCTTTCAACGCGGTGCGTTCTGGCGCCAGCCGATGCGTCTTGGTCGTCAACCCGGAGATCACTTCAGCCCACCTGGAGTGGCGGGACCGGGATTGCCACTTCATCTTTGGCGATGTGTGCACGGCGCTGGTGGTGGAACGCGCCGATCTGGCCGTGTCCGCGGACCAGTGGGAGGTCTTGGGTACCCGCTTGGCCACCCAGTTCTCGAACAATATTCGCAACAATTTTGGCTTTATGAATCGCGCGGAAGACAGTGACCCGCTGGCGCGCGACAAGACCTTCCGTCAAGAAGGGCGCAAGGTCTTCAAAGAGGTGGTGCCCATTGCTGCAGCGCATATCGAAGGGCATTTGGCCGCGTTGGCGCACAGCCCCACCGAAGTGCGCCGCTTTTGGCTGCATCAGGCCAATTTGGGCATGAACCAGTTGGTGATCAAAAAGCTGGTCGGCGAGGCCGCAGCGGCGGGCTCGGACATCGCTCCCTTGATTTTGGACACCTATGCCAACACCGCTTCAGCGGGATCCATCATCGCTTTCCATGAGCACCGTGCGGACTTGAAGTCGGGTGATCTGGGCGTGATTTGTTCTTTTGGCGCCGGCTATTCGGTGGGCAGCGTGGTGGTGAAAAAGCGCTAATGAAAAAGCGCCAATGAAAAAGCACTGAGGCGCCTGCACTTCAGGGCCGGGCGAAGTCGCTGGCCCGCTTTTTCATGCCCGCCTTGACTCGGTACATGCTGGCGTCGGCCAGCATCATGCTGGCGCTCATGGGGGCGGTCTCGCCCGCTTGGCGAATGGCATAACCCAGGGCAGCGCTGGCTTGCAAGAAATGGCCGGGCGCGAGCTCGCGAGGGCTGTTTTGGCAACGCTGCCGCAGCGCTTCAAGATCGCCCTCGATCTGCTGCGCATCCCGCTCGGCCACCAAGAACACGAACTCGTCGCCGCCGATGCGATAGCTGGGCGCTTGCGGCCATTGCTGGCGTGCGCAATCCGCAAACAGTTGGATCAAGGCGTCCCCCGCGGCATGGCCCAAACTGTCATTGACCTGTTTGAGCTTGTTCATATCGGCCACCACCACGGCGAGGGGCGCAGCACTGGAGGCGGGCGCTTCCTGCAGCATCAGGTTGTAGGCATTGCGGTTTTGAAAGCCGGTCAAGCTGTCCGTGTAAAGCAGGTGTTCGCGCTCGCGCAGGAATTGAGTCTTGGCCTTTTGCAAAACCAGCTTGCGAACAAAGAAGACGGTCAGGCCCAACACCAAAGTGAGCGCCACACCCAAGGCGGCAATGATTTGGCTGAGTTGCTTGTTGGCCTCGTTGTCCAATGCCGGCACGGTTTGCATGCCCAAGTACTTCATTTCCTCGAACTGAATCAATGGAATGACCTTATCCATGATGGCGGCCAACTCGGGCTGCTGGCGACTGACGCCGAAGTAGATGAAAGAGTCTTTGGACGTGTTGCCGCGCTTGACCAAGTCGGTATAGCCCAGGCCATTGATGTAGAACTCGGCCACGGTGGGGTTCTCTATCAGATAGTCCGCCTTACCCTCGCGCACCCGTTTGAGGGACTCCTGAATGCTGCCGGTCTTGATGATGCGCGCTTGCTTGAGGTTTTTGAGCAAGTACTCTTCATGCCAAAAGCCCTCAATCACCGCCACGGACTTGCCTTCCAGCCCGTATACGTCTTGCACCGGCTCACTGCGCTTGAGGCCGATGATGATGTCCCGCTCTGTACTGATGGCGTGAGGAAAGAAAAAGAAGGGCAAGCGGGCTTCGGTCTTGGCCAGATTGAGCACGTCCAGCTCACCCTTCTTGGCGCGCTCATACAGCTGGGCAAAGCTGCCAGATTCGACTTTGAAGCGAATCCCAACAATGTCCCCAATACGCTGCAAGGTGGCACCCGCAATGCCGAGATACCGCCCACCCTGGGCATAGTCAAAGGGCAGATAGTCCTCCGCCACCCCCACCGCGGCACTGCCTTTTTGCTCCAGCCAGTCCAGTTCCGCATCGTTCAGCCGCAGCACTTTGCGGTTGTAGTCGCGCTTGGCTTGTTTGGCCAGCCCATCGATCTGCGCCTGGCTTTGCTCCAGGTAGCGGTTGATGATCTGGGCCAAGATGCTGCGCTCTTTGAGCACCGCAAACGTCATGTCCGAGGTGATGGATCGGAGTTCGGCCACGATGCTCAGGCTGGGATAGTCGTGCACAAACTCATGTTCGATGCCGCCGCCAGCCGTCACAAAGCTGTCGATCTCTCCGCGCGTCAAGGCCTGAAGACCAGCGCTTTGGTCTTCAAAGCTGATTTCTTTGAACCGAATATTGGGAAACTCTTTGGGCAGCTGTTCAATGACGAAGTCATTGGCCAAAAAGCCCACGCGCCGGCCATCCAGATCGCCCAAGGTCTGCACCGAGGCATCGCGTCGGGCAAACACGGTGTAAGGGTAGCGCTGCGCTTCCCGGGTGAATTGCATGATGCGTTCACGCTCCGGGGTGACATTGGCGCCATACAGCACATCGATCTTGCCCTGCAGGAATCGCGTGTAGGCCTCGTCCCAGCTCTTGACCTCCGCGGGCACCAACTGAAGACCGAGCTCTTGCTTCATGTCGCGCAACAAGGCGGGCAGCAGGCCCAGTTTTTTGCCGCGTAAGGAGAAGCTGTCGACCCCGGAGTAGGGGTCAAAACCGACGGTCAAGACTTGCTGGCGATGCGCTTGCACCCAAGCAATTTCTTGCGGATTCAAGCTCAGGCCCTGGGCGGTTTGAGCGCCCAGCAGCAGCCCCCAGCCGATCCAAAGCCCACGCAGAATCCAGGGGCGAAACAAGACAATCAAGGAGTTGCGAAGGGCGTGCAAAGTCGGATCCTGGCGACAAGGTCGTGCTGGCCAAAGATGCTAGCCGACAAAGGCCCTGCCCGATGCGCAGGAAAAGAGGGCTTCAGCGTGCCAAACCCGAAACGCCGGAGGCCGCGGGATGTAGGCCCATGGCGCCAGTGGGCATCGGGCTTGCACCTTGTGTGTTTGCGCCGCTTGGCCCGGCTCCCATAGGCGCAGCAGACTCCATGCCCAAGGCCTTGATTCCCGCCTCGCCGGCAAACTCTTCAAAGCTCCAGTCGGCCCCGCTGTGCACCAAACCGTCGACCGGCTGCAACTCGCGCACGGCTTGCTGGCGCAGGGCCACGCTCATGGTTTCTATCCAAACGGGCAGCGCCAAGCCGCCGCCGGTTTCCCGGTCGCCCAAGGGCCGAGGCTGGTCATAGCCAATCCAGACCACAGCCGCCAAATTGGGTTGGAAGCCGGCGAACCAGGCGTCAACCGCATCGTTGGTGGTACCGGTCTTGCCATACAGGTCTGGACGCTTGAGGCTGGCTTGGGCTCGCGCTGCCGTGCCGCTGCGTGTCACCTCTTGCAAAAGACTGTTGGTCAAGAAGGCATTGCGCGCTGAAATCGCGCGGTTCTCTTCGGACAGGGGCACATCGGGCGCTTGGAACAGCACAGCGCCCTTGCTGTCCACAATGCGGGCGATGACGAGCGGGGCGATACGGTAGCCGCCGTTGGCAAAGACCGCGTAAGCGCTGGCCATCTGCAGGGGCGTCACGCTGCCCGAACCGAGGGCCAAGGTCAGGTTGTCGGGCTGCTTGTCTACATCAAGGCCAAATTGCCCGGCCCAGGCCCGTGCTTTTGCCGGGCCGACCAATTCCATCAATCGGATCGTGACCATGTTTTTGGATCGAGCCAAGGCTTGGCGCACCGTCATCGGGCCATCAAAGCTGCCGTCGTAGTTCTTGGGCTCCCAATCGCCCCGGATCAACGGGGCGTCATTGACCAAGGTTTGGGGGGAAACACCTTGCTCCAAAGCCGCGGAATAGACCAAGGGTTTGAAGCTGGAACCGGGTTGGCGCCAAGCTTGGGTCACGTGGTTGAACTGATTTTTGCTGAAGTCAAAGCCGCCGACCAGCGCATGCACCCGGCCGGTCTGGGGTTCCAAGGCCACCACAGCGCCTTCGGCTTCCGGCAATTGCAGCAAGGTCCAAGCCCCCTTGGGTTCGGATTTGCTGGGGGCTGCACGCATCACACGCACGATGGAGCCGCGCCGTATGCGCAGGCCGTCTTTGGCCTTTTCCGACAAGGCGGCTTGCAAATGGCGCAGGTTTTCTGCCGCGATCTGCACATCTTCGCCGCTTTGCAAGGTGGCCAGCACCTGACCCTTGCCATTCACTTCGGTCACGACCGCAGCGCGCAATTCATCCAGGTCGGGGTGTTCCGCCAAGGCTTGGGCAATCGCCGCGTCCTGTTCAGCGGCATCCTTGGGCAGATCGACAAAGCCCTCGGGGCCGCGGTAAGGCTTGCGGCGTTCCAAATCCAGCAGGCTGCGCCGCAAGGCCTTGTAGGCGGCGGTTTGCTCGGCGGCGATCAAGGTGGTGTAGACCTTCAGTCCGCGGGTGTAAGCCTCGTCGCCGAATTGGGCGTGCACGACCTGGCGCGCCATCTCGGCAGCGTATTCAGCGTGGATGCGGGCGTCTTGGGCGCTGCGAATGTGCAGTGTCTGGGCTTTGGCCTGCTCCAGTTGGCTTGGCGTGATCAAGCCCAGCTCTTGCATACGCGCCAGCACCACCGCCTGACGGCGCTTGGCCCGCTCCAAATTGACCACGGGGTTGGCGTAGGCGGGGTTGGGCGGCAAGCCGGCCAGCAGCGCCGTTTCCGCCAAGTTCAGCTGTTTGAGTGATTTGCCGAAGTAGATGTCGGCCGCGGCTTCAAAGCCGTAGGCCCGCTGACCCAAGTAGATCTGGTTCATATAGATTTCCAGAATCTGCTGCTTGCTCAGCTGACTCTCCATCTTCAGCGCCAGCAAGACCTCGACGAATTTGCGGGTGTAGACCTTCTTTTTGCTCAGATAAACGGTGCGGGCCAACTGCTGGGTGATGGTGGAGCCACCTTGGCTGCGCGGGCGAAACAGGTTGGCCAGCACTGCGCGCGCCACCCCTTGCAAGTAGATGCCGTGGTGCTCATAAAAGGCATGATCCTCGATCGCCAGCAAGGCCTGCTGCATCTGTTGCGGGATCTGCTCAAGCGGCAGGTACTTACGGCGCTCGGCGCCGAACTCGCCGATCAAGACTTCGTCAGCGGTGTAAACGCGCAGCGGCTGCTTGGGTTGATAGTCGCTCAGCTCGGCGATATCGGGCAGGGTGGGGTAGATCAAGACTGCCGCCACACCCAGCAGCAACACGATCACAGCCAGCGCCGCAGCGCTGATCATCAGCAGTTTTTTCTTCAAGTGCAGTCTCGACTGGGCTGAGCGCCAAAGGAGGAGGGAAATCGGGGCGCTTGCGCAAAGCTGCGATTATGGCGGGCTGTGTCGCTGCGACCGCTTTCCTGTGCAAAGGTTCAGATCCTCAGACCTTGGGCACAATTTTTTGGAGTTTTGAAAAATCAATATGCAACGCAGAACCCTGCTTGGCGCCGCTCTGGGCGCTCCCTGCTTGTCGCTTCCCGGAACGGGACTGGCCGCAGCGCCGTCCGCCCAAGAGGGCTATCCCAACCGCCCCATCACCCTGATTTGCCCTTGGCCTGCCGGCGGTGCGAGTGATGCCGTCATGCGGGCCTTTGGCGACAGTGCCGCCAAGACTCTGGGCGTGCCGGTGTTGGTGGAGAACCGCGCCGGCGTGGGCGGGACCTTGGGCGCCATGGCCATGGTGCAGGCCAAGCCCGATGGCTACACCTTGACCCAACTGCCGCTGGGGGTTTACCGCCTGCCGCATATGCAAAAAACCGCTTTCGATCCGCTCAAGGATTTGACCCATATCGTGGGGCTGAGCGGCTACACCTTTGGTTTGGCGGCCAGTTGGGATGCGCCGTTCAAGACGCTCAAAGAAATGGTGAGTTGGGCCAAAGCCCATCCCGGTCAACTCAGTTACGGCCATACCGGTACCGGCACCACCCCGCATTTGGCTTTTGAGGAGTTTGCCAATCTGGCCGGCTTCAAAACCCAGGACGTGCCTTTCAAAGGCTCGCCCGAAATCACACAGGCCCTGCTGGGCGGCCACATTCCCTTGATGTGCGGGACCTTGGAGTTCATGCCGCATGTCAAGGCGGGCAAGCTGCGTTTTCTGGCCACACTCAGCCGCGAGCGCTACAAAGCCTTTCCGGAGGTGCCCACCGTCAAGGAGAGCGGTTGGGACACGATTTGTGAGTCGCCATTCGGCATTGGTGGCCCCAAGGGCATGGATCCAGCGGTGGTGCGGGTGCTTCACGACGCATTCAAAAAGACCTTGGATGACGCCCGGGTGCGCGAGATATTGGACAAGTTCTACCAGCCCATGCTGTACCTCAGCACCGAGGCCTATGGGCGTTATGCGCAGCGAACGTTTGAGGCCGAGCGGCTGACCATTGAGCGCATGGGTTTGGCCAGGAAGAGCGCGTGAATTTCAGATTGAAGACCATCGGTTAATCTGCACACTATGAATCCGATGACTTTTTTCTGGCACGACTACGAGACTTTTGGGCGCGTGCCGCGGCGCGACCGTCCCTCCCAGTTTGCGGGGGTGCGCACCGATGCCGATTTGAACGAGATCGCTGAGCCGGTGATGGTGTACTGCCAACCGGCGCCTGACTATTTGCCCGACCCTGAAGCCTGTATGTTGACCGGCATCTTGCCGCAGACCTGTTTGGCGCAAGGGCTTGCAGAGCATGACTTTGCCGCTCGGATCGAGGCCGCCTTGTCCGAGCCGGGCACCGTGGGGGTGGGCTACAACTCCATTCGCTTTGACGATGAGGTCACGCGGCATTTGTTCTGGCGCAATCTGATCGACCCCTATGCGCGTGAATGGCAAAACGAGTGCGGGCGCTGGGACCTCTTGGATGTGGTGCGTTGCGCCTACGCTTTGCGCCCGGACGGTCTGGTGTGGCCCACGCACGAAGATGGTCGCCCCTCGTTCAAGCTGGAGCATCTGAGTGCGGCCAATGGCTTGGTGCACGAGGCCGCGCACGACGCGCTCAGCGATGTGCGGGCCACCATTGCCTTGGCCAAACGCTTGAAGACGGCGCAGCCCAAGCTGTTCGAGTTCTGCCTGAAGCTGCGCAAAAAAGACGCCGTCTGGGCCGAAATCGGCGTGGGCCGGCCCTTCTTGCACATTTCCGGCATGTACGGGCCGGAGCGGGGTTGCATGGCCATGGTCTGGCCTTTGGCCCCGCATCCCAGCAATAAGAATGAGTTGATCGTCTGGGACTTGGCCACCGACCCCAGCGAATTGCTGAGCTTGAACGCCGCGGACATTCGGGCACGCTTGTTCATCAAACAAGAGGATTTGCCGCAGGGGCAAAGCCGCTTGCCGATCAAGACCATCCATATCAACAAGTCGCCGGTGGTGATTGGCAATCTCAAGACCCTGAGTCCCGAGATGGCGCAGCGCTGGGGCCTGGACATCGCCCAGGGCTTGCAGCATGCGCAACTGCTGATGGCCAAGGGGCGCTTGTTGGACGGGCTTTGGGGCGAGGTCTACAAGCGCGAATCTGCTGCTGAGACGCCGGATGTGGATGAAGACCTTTACGGCGGTTTTATCGGCCCGGAGGATCGGCGTGCATTGCAGCGTTTACGCAGCATGAGCCCTGAGCAACTCAGCCAGCGTGCTGCCGAGGGCAAGCTCAGCTTCAATGACCCGCGTTTGGACGAGTTGGTGTTTCGCTACCGTGCCCGCAACTGGCCAGACAGTTTGAATGCGTCGGAGCACGAACGCTGGCAAGCGCATTGCGTCCATCGTTTGCATGAAAGCACCAGCGGCGGCTTGACGGTGAGCGCGTTTTTTGACCGATTGGATCAGCTCAACGAAAGCGCCGATGAACGGGGTCAGGACTTGCTCGCGGCGCTCTACGACTATGCCGAGCAGATCGCTCCCAGCGTTTGAGTCGGGTCTGGCGGCGCTACCAAAGAGCGCTTGTGCTTGAGGCCAAGCCGGGCCTAGGCCGAAAATGAAGCGAATTCTTGCAACAGTTCGGGCTATCCACAGGCGCTCAAACCGGGTACACCTGCGATAGTGAACATTCGTTGTGGCCACCGACAAAGGAGTAGCAGATGCAAGCCAAGTCAGAAGTCAGCCCCGACCTTGCGGGCGACCGGGTCGCAGCACGCATGCAGGCGCTGATGGTTCGGGCGCCGATGGCGATTGCTTTCGTCAAAGACGGGCGTTTTGAATCGGTCAGCGAGCACTTCAATCACCTCTTTGGCCATGGGGATGACACCGATTTGGCGGGCCAAACCACGCGCTGTGTCTACGTTTCGGACGCTGCCCAGACGTCGGTGCAAGAGCGCATGACCAGTGCGTTTGCCAGCGGCAAGCCGCTGGATGATGAGTTTGAGTATGTGCGCCGCGATGGCAGTCGCTTCTGGGGCCGCTTGCAAGCAACGCCGGTGCAATGGGATGCGCCTGGCGCAGAGGCGCTTTGGTTGCTGGACGATGTAACCGTCGCACGCCAACAGCGCATGCAACCCACTTGGACGGCCAAGCACGATGCCCTGACCGAATTGGCCAATCGTCGCGAGTTCGAGCGTCGTTTGGCCGAGCATGTGGGCAGCCGTCGCCATGAGCCGGTCTCGGTCTTGTGGGTGGATGTCGACAAGTTCACCGAAGTGGTGGCGGCCATGGGGGCCGAGGTGGGTGACCATTTCCTGTATGGCCTGGGGCAGTTGCTGATCACCAAGGTGCGTGCTTCCGACTTGGTGGCGCGTCTGGAAGGCGATCACTTTGCGGTTTTGCTGCCCAATTGCGATCAGCATTACGCCGAGATCGTGGCGGAAAAAATGCGCGCCGGCATTGCCGGCTACCGCCTGCGCTGGGGCTTGCACCGCACCCGGGTCAAAGCCTGTATTGGCGTGGTGCAAATCCAGTCCACGCTGGAGACGGTGGATGCCGTCATGGGGGCAGCGGTGTTGGCCTGTACCGAGGCCAAGGCGGCCGGGGGCGACAGTGTGCGCGTCTTCATTTCGGCCGGTGGTTTTGAAGAATTGGCCGGTTGATGCAGGGTGCGACCCCGGGGTAAACCCGCAATGCGTGAGGAAATGACGGGATAAAGCCCTTCTTTTCTAAAGTTCTGGCGCCGACTGCCGATGAACTGGAAACAATCCAGGCATTCGCCCGCAGTTCGGAGTTTTGCCATGTCCATCGGCCTGTCCACCGCCTTGTCCGGCATCTCGGTTGCCAACGAGCGTTTGCGCGCTTCGGCGAGCAATATCGCTAGCAGTGGAGCCAGCGACTTTCGTCGCCAACAGGTGCAGGCTCAGACCTTGGAATCGGGGGGCGTCAAAGGGCAGTTACGCCAAGTCAATGCGGTGGGCAATGCGGCCGAAGCCGATATGGCCACCCAGAAAACCGCCACCTATGCCTTTGTGGCCAATTTGCGGGTCTTGCAAACCCAGTTGCAAGCCAGCGGCACCATGCTGGACATTCACGCCTGAGCGTTGCGCCGCCCCTGCGTCCCCAGCAGGCTTTATTGAAGCGGCAAATCCAACTCTGCCAAGGTGCCTTGGCCCGCTTCGCTGCTGACCTGGATGCGCCCGTGCAGCAGTTCTTCCACCAGCATGCGCACCACGCTGAGTCCTAGGCCCGCGCCGACCTTGCCCATCTGACCGCAGAAAAAAGGGTCGAAGATGCGGGGCAGGGCGTCGGCGCTGATGCCGCATCCGTTGTCACGCAGGCTGATGCGGACCCGATCGGCCGTTGGCTTCAAGCTGAGCGTCAAGCGCGGCTTGCTGGTCTCTTTCAAGCCGTGATCGATGGCGTTGTCCAACAGTTCCTTCAGCACATCGCCAAGCGCGTGCATCGCCCCTTGCATGAGCAAGGAATCGGGGATGTCGAGTTGGACCAGGATCTTGCGTTCCATCAAGCGGGGCTGTTCATGGGCCAAGGCATCACGGAGCAATTGGCTCAGGTCAAAGCGCTGCGCCACTTCTTGCGCACTGTCGAGGGACAAGGCTTTCAGTCGTTGCACCAACTCCGCCGCGCTCTCCAGCGATCGCTCCACCAAGGAGGAGCATTGGCTCAAGGATGCCGCGGCCTCGCTGAGCGCTTGCTTTTTGATCTGCCCGTCGCGCAGCCAATGGTGAAGCTCGGTGGCGCGGTCATGGATGACAGAAGCGCCCATGCGCGCATTGCCCAGCGGGGTGTTCAACTCATGGGCCATGCCGACGACCACGCGCCCCAGCGCCAGTTGCTTTTCCTGCTGCATGACGGTGCGCAGTGCCATTTCCAGTTCTTGGGTGCGGGCGCTGACGCGTGCCTCCAAGGCTTCGTTGGCTTCTTGCAGGGCGGCCTCGGCGGCACGCCGGATGCTGGCTTCGGCCTGCAATCGGCCCAGGGCCTGACTCAGCTCGGCATTGCGCGCAGCCAATGAATTTTCCAGCTGTGTGCCTTGGCGGGTCAGTTGTTCATTGGCCAAGCGCATGCGCTGCAGGCTGAAAACATCTTGCATGGCTTGGGTCAAGGTCATGGAGACACTGCGAACGCGCTGGCGTTGCAAGCTCAGCAGATTGTGGCTGGCCGAGAGGGCGGCTTGCGCATCGCCGGCGGCCAATCCATGCCGGGCGATCGCGCGCAAGACGTACTCGTGCACAAAGCGCAAGGGCTCGGTGATCTGCGCCTGGACTTTGCGCTCGAAGTGCAGCAAAGCCTGCCAGTGCTCGGCGCTGGGCAATTCCCGCCAAGCAATCAAATGGCTGGAGAATTCCACCGCCCAGGGCGCCCCCGCCACTTGGGACATCAAACTGCTGTTTGGGTGCGCCTTGAGTGCGCGCAGATGAGACTTGGCGGCGTGCGGGTCTCCCACCAAGGCCTCCACCAAAGAGAGATTCAAATGGCTCAGCAATGCGTCTTCTTGCAAGCCTTGGCTTTGCGCCAGTTGCAGCGCTTCATGGTGCAGGGCGAGGCAACGCTGCCAAAGCGCCGCCTCAGGCGGGGCCAGCACCTCATCGGCCAGCACAAAGCAAGCGGTGGCGCCGGTGTTGAGAAATCGATGCAGAGCGCCAGCTGAAAACGAGGCCCGTTGAGGCAGCAAGGCATCCACCAACTTCAAGAGCTCTTCATGCATCTCGGCCGCCGCCATGATGCGTCCGCGTGAGGCTTGGAACTCAAAGCCCAGCAAAGGCTTGCCGGCTTTGACCGTCAGCTCTGAGGCGCGTTCCAGGCTGCTGAGTGCGCCGTGATGCAAGCGCATGCGAGATTGCAGCAGGGCCAGGCAGTTCAAGGCCATGGCCTCGATCAAGGGGTCATTCACCTGAAAGGCGGCTTGCTCGCTCAGGTGCAAGGCTTTTTCCAGCCAGCTCATGCCCATCAACTGGGCATCGGACTGCAGCTGCCACTGCAGGCGCAGCACTTGCAAGAGCAGCGCATCGGCCGTGCTCAGTGTCTCGGCCTCCAGGCGAAGCAAGACCTGCTGGGCACTGCCCAAATCCATGCTGGCCATGAAGCTTTGAACCTGCTCCAGCGCCGTGCGAGCCAGGACCTGCGGTGCTGAAATCTTCATCGGCACACCTTTCGGGAATTTGCTCCCGATGCCATGCTTGTATCGGCTCCCTTGCCTTGGCCTACTTCATGCCATGTTCTGGCCCATTGTCTCCTGAATGTCGCGCTTGGCGTGACTGTGTGATGTCATTTTGATCGGGGCCCTGCCCCTTGTCGCCCCCGGGTTCAAGGGGCCGGTCAGATGCCGGCCCGTCAGGGCCTCAAGTAAAACCAAGCCGAGCCATCCGCTTCTTCGCGCAACAAGCCCAATTCAGGTGTGTCCTGCAGATGAGCAATGCCGCCCGCGCCACTGCGAAACACCATTCGCACGCCCGGGATCGGCAGGATGCGCCAATGCTTCTCGGCGCGCGGCGTGAGCACCTGGGCCGAGGCCAGAAACTGCGCCAGCGCTTCCCGGGTTTCGCTCGGGGCATCCACCGCAATTTTTTCGGCGCTCAGGCCCGGGAAACCGCCACCCCCATGGGCACGGTAGTTGTTGGTGACCACCAAGAACCTTGCGTCCGCATCAATGGGGCGACCTTGGTATTGCAGCTTGACGATGCGATGGGCTTGGCTTGCTGAGCGGCGCCCTTCGCTTTCGTAACGGGCGGGCTGACTGAGGTCGATCTCATAGCTCAGGCCTTCGATCATGTCGAAGTTGTAGGCCCGAAAATCCGGGTTCAGCAGTTCTTGTTCGGCCGGCCCGGCCGGGTCAATTTGCTTGAACTGGCCGGCGGACATTTCCAACCATTCGCGCAGCTCTGCGCCCTTGAGTTGCAGGGCCTGGATGGTATTGGGGTAGACGTAAAGATCCGCTACATGCTTGAGCGCTATGGGGCCCGCCGGGATGTCGGTGTAGTGACTCCAACCTTGCCGGCCACCGGACTTGAAGGGAGCAGCGGCTGATAAAAGTGGCAGGCGCTCCAAATCGGTGCCTTGCACCGCGCGCTGTACATAGGCTTTTTGCGCCTGTGCCACCAGTTGCACCGAGGCATCAGGCAAGACCTGAGCGAAGTAGCTGTGAATGGGGGCGGAAGTCTGCGCGACCTGGGCGCGCATATGGCTCACGGTGTCGGCATGCTCAGCGGCGATGACATGGGCCACCATGGGGTCAGCCGGCACCAGCGCCTGGCGCGTTTCGCGCCGGAAAACACCGCGCAACTCGGCATGGCTATTCACCACGCGCCAGCGGCCTTGTTGTCGGGCGAGCGTCAGATCGATCAGCCCCAGGTGGTCCCCCCAGCGTCCAGGCATCACGGTGGGCACGCCGTGGATGCTGCCGCGCTGGAGATCCACACCTGGATGCTGAGCGAAGGCGCTACTTGGAAACTCCGCATGGGCATGGCCCAGCAGCAGCGCATCCAAGCCGGGTAGGCGGGCCAATTCGCCGGCCTTGTTTTCGGCCCCCAAGCCTTGGGCATCTTTTTCGAAACCGGTGTGGGCAATGGCAATGACCAAGTCCGCACCCTGGCGGCGCAACAGGGGGATCAAGGGACGGGCACTTTCCACCATATCGCGCGCGACCAGCTTGCCCTGCAGGTGGGGGCGGTCCCACTGCATGATTTGCGGTGGCGCCAAACCAATCACACCGATTTTCAAGCGCTGGCTCTGGCCCGAGCTGTCGGTGAAGCGGCGATCCAACAACACATAGGGCGTGAAGGCATAACGGGGCCGTCCGGGGCCGGTCAGCATCAGATTGGCGTTCACATAGGGAAATGCGGCGCCGGACAGCGCTCGGCGAAGAAAGGGCAAGCCGTAGTTGAACTCATGGTTGCCCAAGTTCGCCGCGTCGTAACGCAGCAGATTCATCAGCTTGTAGGCCGGGTGAACAGCGCCCGGGGCCATGGGCTTGACCTTGGCCATCATGTCGCCCAGGGGATTGCCTTGCAGCAAGTCGCCGTTGTCGAACAGCAAATGATTGGGGGCTTGCTCGCGCGCTTGATGGATCAGGGTGATGGTCTTGGCCAAGCCATATTCGTCGGTGAGGCGGTCTTGGTAGTAGTCGTAGTTGAGCAGGTTCATGTGCAGATCGGTGGTCTGCATGATGCGCAGCTTCAGCTCCGCGGCCTGACTGGTGTTGAGCGCGAGGACGCCGCACAAGCCGCAGGCCAAGGCCAGCCATGAGTGAATAAAGGCACGAAAGTGAGGAAGGCAACGAGCGAGAGCGTTCAAAGGAAAACCTGGTTTTGGGCTGGAGCAGGGTGAGCATGCTAGTGCAGTGTTTGAGTCTGCAGAGCCTCTCGCCTTGCAGCAACCCCGCCCTAGGGTTTGTTCCGGCGCGTTTTCTACGCTTTGTTGCGCAAGCGATGCGCGCTTTTCCGCTACGCTAGCCGCACGTGAGCGGCGACCCCGTTCTCGTATCGAATGGGGGAGATCAAAGCTGGAACGCAGCGATCAGTCCTCATGCTTCTTCGCAGCTTGAGCGCGAGACCCGCGCAGGAGTGAATGACGAATGAATCGCAAGGATGAGCACGCGCCCTCAGAGCGGCTGCGTTTGCATGTGCCCGAGCCCAGTGGGCGGCCGGGTTGCCACACCGACTTCTCCTATCTGCATCTCTCGACGGCCGGTGAGGTACGCCGGCCCGCCATTGATGTGGCTGCAGCCGAAACCGCTGACTTGGCCTACAGCCTGGTGCGGGTCTTGGATGAGGAAGGCCAGGCGCTGGGCCCCTGGGCCCCCGCGCTGAGCCCTGATGCGCTGCGGCGTGGTTTGCGCAGCATGCTCAAAACGCGCATTTTTGATGGCCGCATGTTGATCGCCCAGCGTCAAAAAAAGCTCTCGTTTTATATGCAAAGTCTGGGCGAAGAGGCGATAGGCAGCGCCCATGCGATGGCCTTGCATCCTGGCGATATGTGTTTTCCCACTTATCGCCAGCAAAGCCTGCTGCTGAGCCGTGACGATGTGCCCTTGGTCGAGATGATCTGTCAGCTCTTGTCCAATGAGCGAGACCCTCTCAAAGGGCGTCAGTTGCCGGTGATGTATTCGATCAAGCGAGCGGGCTTCTTCAGCATCAGCGGCAATCTTGCGACGCAGTTCATCCAGGCGGTCGGTTGGGCCATGGCCTCGGCCATCAAAGGCGACACCCGCATCGCCAGTGGCTGGATCGGCGATGGCGCCACCGCGGAGTCTGATTTCCACACCGCACTGACCTTTGCCCATGTGTACCGTGCCCCGGTGATTCTGAACGTGGTCAACAACCAGTGGGCGATCTCTACCTTCCAGGCCATTGCCGGCGGCGAGGGCACCACCTTCGCCGCGCGTGGCTCGGGGTGTGGCATCGCCTCCCTGCGCGTCGATGGCAATGATTTTTTGGCGGTGTACGCGGTGTCTCAATGGGCCGCCGAGCGGGCCCGTCGCAACTTGGGGCCGACGCTGATCGAATGGGTCACCTACCGGGCCGGGCCGCATTCCACATCGGATGACCCGTCCAAATACCGGCCCGCCGATGAGTGGCAACGTTTCCCTTTGGGCGACCCGATCGCGCGCTTGAAGCAGCATCTGATGCGTTTGGGCGAATGGTCGGAGGCACAGCACGAGGCCTTGCACAAGGAGTTGGAGGCGGAAGTCATCGCCGCCCAAAAAGAAGCCGAGGCCTTTGGCACCCTGGCCGATGGGCATATTCCCAGCATCGCCTCCATGTTTGAAGACGTTTACAAAGACATGCCTTTGCATTTGCAGCAGCAAATGGCCGAGGCGCGCCGCTTTGGAGGCCGGGACTGATGAAGCAGCAAGCAAACCAAGCGTCCAGCGTGCCCATGACCATGATCCAGGCCTTGCGTTCGGCCATGGACGTGATGCTGGCTCGCGACCCCAATGTGGTGATCTTTGGCCAAGACGTGGGCTATTTCGGAGGCGTGTTTCGATGCACCGATGGGCTGCAGGCCAAGTACGGCGACCAGCGCGTGTTTGATGCGCCGATTTCTGAAGGAGGCATTGTTGGCATTGCCGTAGGCATGGGGGCTTACGGCTTGAGACCGGTGGCCGAGATCCAGTTTGCCGACTATTTTTACCCGGCCTCGGATCAAATCGTGTCTGAAGCCGCGCGGCTGCGCTACCGCTCGGCGGGCGATTTCACCGCGCCGCTGACCATTCGCATGCCCTGCGGCGGCGGCATTTATGGTGGGCAAACCCACAGCCAAAGCCCCGAGGCGCTGTTCACCCATGTCTGTGGCCTGCGCACCGTCATGCCCACCAACCCCTATGACGCCAAGGGGCTCTTGATCGCCGCCATTGAGTGCGACGATCCGGTGATTTTTCTGGAACCCAAGCGGCTCTATAACGGCCCCTTTGATGGTCATCATGACCGGCCTTCAACCCCCTGGTCCAGCCATCCACTGGGTCTGGTGCCCGAGGGCTATTACAGCCTGCCACTGGATCAAGCCGCGGTCTTCAGGCCCGGACGTGAGCTCACCGTGATCACGTACGGCACCATGGTTTATGTGGCGGAAGCGGCGGCCAAAGAAACCGGCATCGATGCCGAGATCATCGATCTGCGCGCAATCTGGCCGCTGGATTTGGCAGCCATTGTTCGCTCGGTCAAGAAGACCGGCCGCTGCGTGGTGCTGCATGAGGCCACCCGCACCAGCGGTTTTGGCGCGGAGTTGGTGGCCCTGGTGCAAGAGCATTGCTTCTACCACCTGGAAGTGCCAATCGAGCGGGTGACGGGCTGGGACACGCCTTATCCCCATGCCCAGGAATGGGACTATTTTCCAGGCCCGGCCCGGGTGGCCGCTGCCTTGCAACGTGCAATGGAGCCATGATGGGACAACATGTCATCAAGATGCCTGACATCGGCGAGGGCATTGTCGAAGTTGAGCTGGTCGCTTGGCGGGTCCAGGTGGGCGAGCAGATCCGCGAGGATCAAATCCTGGCCGATGTGATGACCGACAAGGCCACGGTGGAGATCCCTTCGCCGGTGCATGGGCGTGTGTTGGCCCTGGGAGGCGAGGCTGGTGAAGTGATGCGTGTCGGTTCGGAGCTGATTCGGATCGAGGTCGAAGGGCAGGGCGAGGGCGCCGAACCTCCCGCGCCAGCTCCCGTGGCGGCTCCCGTGGCTGCTGCGCCGCCACGGTCCGCCGGTGCAAGCACCACATCTGCGCCAACGCTGGTGAGCACGGCGCCACAGCCCAGCGCCCACAGGCCTCAAGAACTCAGTGCCAATGACAAGCCTATCGCTTCGCCCTCGGTGCGCCGTCGTGCTTGGGAGTTAGGCCTGGACTTGAATCAAGTGCCCGCCAGCGGCCTGGGGGGGCGCATCATGCATGCCGATTTGGACCGTGCGGCCGCCCAGCCCAAGAGCAGCGCGGCGCGGCCCATCCGCGTCAGCCCAAGTACCTTGTCTGCGGACGAAACGCTCAAGATCACCGGCCTGCGCCGCAAGATCGCGCAGAAGATGCAAGAGTCGAAACGACGCATCCCCCACTTCAGCTATGTGGAGGAGGTGGACGTCACCGAGTTGGAGGCTTTACGCGAGCAGCTCAATCAAAAGTATGCGGCCAGCCGTGGCAAGCTGACCTTGTTGCCGCTTTTGATTCGGGCCATCACCCGTGCAGCTCGTGAGTTCCCGCAGGTGAATGCCCGGCTCGACGATGAGGCGGGTTTGCTGACGCGCTATCAAGCTGTGCATCTGGGCGTGGCAACTCAAACCGATGCGGGCTTGATGGTGCCCGTGCTGCGCGATGCACAGGCCTTGGACTTGTGGGACTGCGCGGCCGAAATTCGCCGCCTCGCCGAGGTGGCGCGCAGTGGCCGGGCCACCCGCGATGAGTTGACGGGGTCCACCTTGACGCTGACCAGCTTGGGGGCATTGGGGGGCATCGTCACCACGCCGGTCATCAACCATCCCGAGGTGGCCATTGTGGGTGTCAACCGCATGGTCGAGCGGCCCATGATGATCAAAGGGCAGGTGGTGGGGCGGCAGATGATGAATTTGTCCTCATCCTTTGACCATCGGGTGGTTGATGGCATGGTGGCGGCGCAGTTCATCCAAGCGATTCGTGCCTTGCTGGAATGCCCGGGGCTCTTGCTGTTGGAGTGAGGCCCAGAGACCGCAAGACTTGGACCACAGGCCAAGGTGCGGAGGTCCTGGACAAGGCTTTGGCTGCCCAAGGTCGGGGTCGGCCTTGCAAGCCTTGTCGGGGGCGCAAGTTCCTGCGCTAGGCGGGCGGAACTGCAGTTACCATGGGGCAAAGACTTTGAACAAACCGTTCGGGTGGCCATGGTTTTGGCAATGCAGAGTTGGGATCACACGAGGCCCGCTTTGGCGCGCGTAAGTTCCGGGGCGTCTGGCGCTGACAAGGCTTGCGAATGGCGCGCTCGGCGCCTGTGTTCTCGTGACCTGGCCCAAGCGATGAAAGCTTGGCTGCTCGCTTGGCTGCTCGGCCTGCTCGTTCTGGGTGCCGGGTCCGTGGCGCAGGCTCAGCCGCGGAATTTCTATTTCGAGCGGCTCTCCGAGATCCAAGGTTTGCCGCGAGACAACGTCACGGCTTTCGCGCAAGACCGGCATGGCTTTATGTGGATCGGCACCCAGGCCGGTCTCAGCCGCTTCGACGGCTACCGATTGGTGAACTACCGCCATGTGCAGGGGCAGGCCAACAGCCTGAGTGAAGACTGGGTGCAAGCTTTGCTCTTGGACGCGCAAAACCAGCTGTGGGTGGGCACGCGTCGAGGCTTGCAGCGCTACCGCCCCGAGTCGGATGACTTCGAGGCCCTGCCTTTGCCGGCCGGCATGGCCTCCGAGCAAGCGCATTTCCAAGTCAATGCCTTGTGTGCCGATGCCAAGGGCAATCTGTGGGTGGGCACGGAAAAGGGCTTGTATGTCTACCAAAACGAGACGCGACAACTGCGGGACCATTCCGCAGGACTGAGTCATCCGCGGGTGCTCTCGCTGAGCCTGGATGAGGGCGGGCAGCTTTGGGTCGGGACCGAAGCTGGGGTGGACCGTCTGGCCCCGCAAGCGCAAACCTTGTCCGCCGTCAAAGTGCCCTCTGCGCTGCTGGCCTTTGCCATGACACCCGCCAAGATCGTGTTGGTGGACGCCCAAAACTTGCTGTGGGTGGCCAGCGAGCTTGGCATGCAAGCCTGGCGCTTGAATGAGCAAGGGCAGGCGGTGGCGCGTGTCACAGCAGTGCCCCGCCCACGCTCGGACGCCTATATGGCCTTGCTCAAAGACCGTCACCAACAGTTGTGGATGGGCATGGAAACCGAAGGCCTGTGGCGCTGGCAGGCCAAGGAACATCGCTTTGAAAAACTCGCTCACCGTGAAGCGGATGCGCACTCGGTGCCCAAACACATTTCGACGCTTTTTCACGATCGATTTGGCAGCTTGTGGATAGGCACCTGGGCTTCAGGGGCCTACCGGGCGGACCTGGCCAGTGGCGGCTTCAACAAATACGTGCATGTGCCGGGCGACCCCAACAGTCTGCTTGAGAACCGCATCTTCAGCATCAGCAGCGATGGCCAAGGCGGATTGTGGTTGTCTACCTACGATGCGGCGATTTGGCTGAATCCACGCACCGCGCAATCGAAATCATTTCGATTCGGGCGCAATGAGAAGGAAAGCCTGAACCTCGCCGACACCCATGTTTCCTGGCAGGACAAACCGGCCCTCGCTTGGGTGCTCAAGCACATGAACCCCAAGACCAGCCAGGTCTTGTTGCCCAGTTTCAGTGCCGACAACCCATTGGCTGATGTGATCCGCTACATCAGCAGCGATTCCCAGGGCCATGTTTGGATGGGTTCGCGTGGAGGCCTGCACCGATTCCATATGGCCAGCGGGCAGCTGCGAACTTTCAAACACGATGCCCAGGATCCTGGCAGTTTGTCAGAAGACTATGTGCGCATGCTCTTGGTCGACAAAGACGGCGATATCTGGGCAGCGACCTACCAAGGTTTGGATCGCTTGATGCCGGGGCGTGAGCAGTTTTTGCACTATCGCAATCAAGCCAATGACCCCAAGAGCCTGCTCAGTGACCGCGTGCAGTACTTGTTCCAAGACAGCAAGCAGCGCATCTGGGTGGGGACTGCGCAAGGCATGGCCGAGCTCATCAAACACCCGGATGGCTCGGTGCAGTTTCGGCGCTTGCCCGAGCATTCCAGCCTGAGCAAGGCTCCGATTGGCGGCATTCTGGAAGACGAGCGTGGGCGTTTGTGGGTCAGCACCACCTCGGGGATTTCCAGGCTGGACCCGGATTCGGGGCAGACCCAGAACTACACCGCCCAAGACGGCATGATCGAAGGTTTTTACTTCGCCAACTCCGCCTTCAAGGACAGTGATGGCCGCATGTACTTCGGTGGCCTCAATGGCTTGACGGGCTTTCATCCCGAGGACATCCGTGAGAACAGCAGCCCTGCGCAAGTGGTGCTGACCGAGATTCGGGTCAATAACGAGGCCTTGCGGCCGGGACAGCCGGTGCAGGGACTGGCCTTGAGCGCGGCGCTGGCCGATTTGCGAGCCTTGACGCTGGGCAGTGCGCATGAGGCGCTGTCTTTTGAATTTGCGGCACTGCATTACGCCGACCCGCAGCGCAATCGATATGCCTACAAGCTGGAGGGCTACGACAAAGAATGGATCACTGCCAGCGCTGGCCAGCGCATTGCGAGCTATACCAATCTGGCGCCGGGTGCTTATGTGTTTCGGGTCAAAGCGGCCAATAAAGATGGCGTTTGGGGCGAGCACAGCATTCAACTGGATTTGCAAGTCAAACCCGCTTTTTGGGCGACATGGTGGTTTCGGCTGCTGTTCATCTTGGCCTTGTTGGGGCTTCTCTGGGCGCTGGTGCATGCCCGCTTGGCGGCCCTGACCCGGCAGAAATTCCAGCTTGAAGCGCAGGTTTCGGCGCGCACCGCGGAGCTCAGCCAGGAAAAGCGCCGGGTGGAAGACACCATGGCTTTGTTGTTGGATGAAAAGCGTGAAGTCGAGCGGCAAAAAGAAATCGTCGAGCAGGCTCACGGCAATATCTCAACGCTCAGCGAGATGGGACGCGGCATCACCGCCACGCTCGACCAAGACTTGATTTTGCGCAGCATTCATGCGCATGTGGCGCAGCTGATGCCGGTGGATGGTTTCGCCTTGGGCTTGCTCGATCCTGTCAGTCGCAGCTTGGACTTCCCCTGCCTCTTTGAGGGCGAGTCGCGTCGCCCGGCCCTGCACCTCAGTCAGCCACAGGCTGAGGCTGTTTGGGAATGGGCTTGCATGACGCAGACTCAAGCCTTGCACTGCAAAGCCAAGGATCAGGAGCCATTGCAGGTGTTTGGCACTCACTGCGCCGAGGCCTTGTTGGCACCACTGCTGGTGAATGGGCAGCTGCGCGGATTGATCGGTGTTTACAGCCGCTCGCCCGGGGTCTACCAAGGATGGCATCTGGACATGTTGGTGACGCTGGCGGCCTACAGCGCCATCGCCCTGGAGAACGCCAGCACCTTCGGCCGCCTGCGGCAAACGCAGGAAGAACTGGTGCAGCAACAAAAGTTTGCCGCCTTGGGCTCGCTGGTGGCGGGTGTTGCCCATGAGCTGAATACGCCTCTGGGCAACTGTCTGCTGGCCGCCAGCACCTTGGAGCAAAACGCCTCGAGCTTTGCCGAACGATTGAGTCGGCCCGGCGCCGGTTTGCGTCGCTCCGAACTGACGGACTTCGTCGACGGCGTGACCCACTCGGCCCAGTTGCTGATGCGCGGCTTGAGCCGCTCGGCCGACTTGGTGCGCAGCTTCAAAGAAGTGGCGGTGGACCGCAGCAGTCAGCTGCGGCGGCGCTTTGCTCTGAAGCATTTGGTGGACGATGTGCTGGAGACCTTGGCCAATGAATTGAAGAACAAAGGCCATGAATGGCAGGTGGACATCGCGCCTGCGCTGGAGATGGACAGCTATCCCGGCCCACTGGGTCAGGTGCTGAGCAATCTGGTGAAAAACTCCATCTTGCATGGCTTTGAGGAGCGCCGCGGTGGCCAAATCCGCATCAGTGCCAGCCTGCTGAACGAAGGCACCGAGCCCACCGAGCCACCACGCCTGCGGATTCGCTATGCCGACAATGGACGCGGCATTGCGCCCGAGCACATCGAACGGGTCTTTGACCCCTTTTTCACGACCAAGATGGGCCAAGGCGGCAGTGGACTGGGTTTGAGCATCAGCTACAACTTGGTCCATTCCGTGCTCGGCGGGGAGATCGCCGTGCGCAGCCAAGCCGGGCAGGGCGTGGAGTTTGAGCTCGATCTGCCGCTATCGGCCCCTCAGGCTCAAGCTGCGGCTCAAGACTTTGCTTGATGGGGACTCAAACCGCGTAGCTCCAAGGACTTAGCGCTCTTCGCTGCGATGCCATTGGCGCACATAGTCGGGAGCCGCGACGACATTGTCAGAAGCGGCGATCGGCGGCGCTTGAAACTGCTGCAAAGGCAGAACACCTGCCCACACGGGCAAGCCCTGATCTTGCGCATCATCCACAGGAGGGCCGCGGCGCAGCTTGCAGGCGGCCTCGTCCAAGGGGATGCGCAACACCGTGGTAGCGGCCAGTTCCTTGGCATTGCCGGGGCGGGCCTCGTGCTCCCGTCCGGGGGCGATTTTGTGCATGAAGGCGTCCATGCTGCTGCGCTTGTCGGCTGTTTCCACGAGCGCCTCAAACTGGCCGTAAATCATGCAAGACCGGTAGTTCATCGAGTGATTGAAGGCCGATCGAGCCAGCACCAAGCCATCGATATGCGTGATGGTCACGCAGACTTGCGCGCCATCCAGCATGCGCTTGACCATGCGGCTGCCATTGGAGCCATGGATGTAGAGATGCTGCCCTTCGCGCCAGCAGGCCGTGGGGATGCAATGCGTGCCATGCGGGTCCGTGAAGGCGATGTGGCAGACATAGGCCGCATCGATGATGGCGTAAAGCGTCTCGCGTTCGTAGTTGGCGTTCTCGGCCACTCGGCGCACACGGCTGCGCGCGCTGGGCGCTTGGGCTGAGGTGAGGGCGGCTGGGGTTTCGTTGGCGGGCGATGAAGTGCTCATGTCGAGTAGCGTGAATGCCTGGGGCGGCTGAAAAGTTGAATCTTGTAAGCCGAAAGCTTTTTTTCAAAGTCCGAGTCGGCAGCGCGCAATGTAGTGACATGATGGCCCCTGGAAAAGATCCAAAACAAATTAGTTTTTTAGAACCACAGCATTTGAGATGGACTACGCTTTATGGATCCAAGCCCAAGCCCAAGCCCAAGCCCAAGCCCAGGCGCAGACGGCATTGCAGGCGGGATGGTCGCGCCAACGCTTGCTGCATGAGGCGCTGCGTGATGCGATACGCAACGGGCAGCTGCCCCCTGGCAGCCGCTTGTTGGCGAGTCGCGCCCTGGCGGCCGAGTTGGGCTGGGCGCGCAACACCGTGATTTACGCCTATGAGCAACTGGCCAGCGAGGGCTGGGTCAGTGCCGGCCGGCGCGGCACCGTGGTGCTGGCTCGGCCGCAGGCAGCCGTGACGCGAGTGACAGCGGCGGTGATGAGCAAGTCCGATTCGCCCGCGACCTTGAGCCCCCCGACCTCTGCCCCCTTGTGCTTGTCGCAGCGCACGGCCAGTTTGGCGTGTTTGCCGCTTGCGGCGGACTTGGCGGCAGGCTTCGCCCCGGGGGTGCCGGCCTTGGATGCCTTTCCCTTGGCGCTTTGGCGCCGCTTGATGGCCAGGGCCTGGCGAGCTTCGTCCGGGCCTCAACTCAACTATGGCCCGCCGGCTGGCGAGCGCGCCTTGCGCCAGGCCATTGCCGCGCATCTGCGGGCTTCGCGGGCCTTGCGTTGCAGTGCCGAACAGGTTTTCATCACAGACGGCACGCAGACCAGCCTGGACCTATGTGCCAGGGCTTTTGCCGATGCTGGCGACAAGGTTTGGATTGAAAGCCCCGGTTATGGCGGCGCTTTGACGGCCTTTCGCGGGGCGCAGTTGCGACCCGTGGGAATCCGGGTTGACGCGCAGGGCATGTCGCCTCGGCCTCAAGACTGGCGTGTGCATCGCCCCAAACTCATTTACGTCACCCCCTCACACCAATACCCCAGCGGTGCGGTGATGGGTTTGGAGCGACGACTGGCGCTGATCGCGCAAGCGCGGCAGTGTGGCGCGCTCATCATTGAAGACGACTACGACAGCGAATTCCGCTACGAAGGGCCGCCCTTGGCCGCCTTGCAGGGCCTGGGCCCCGATTTGAGCTCAGAGACAATTCATAACGCCGATCTTCAGTGGCAAGACGGGCAGGCCATCAGCGACAGCCCCGTCGTGTATCTGGGCACCTTCAGCAAGACCTTGTTTCCGGGGCTGCGCATCGCCTTCATGGTGGTGCCAGCCCCCTTGGTCAAACCCTTGCATCAACTGCTGGCCCGATCGGTGCCGCGCGGTCGGGCGGCAGAGCAGCTCGCGCTGGCCGAGTTTTTGAGTGAGGGCCACTTTGGCTTGCATTTGCGCCGCATGCGCAGGCTGTACCGGGAGCGACGCGACGTGTTGATGGCTGCCTTGCAGTCGGAGCTTGGCGATATCGCCGAGGTGCAAGGCGCCTCAGCCGGCATGCATCTGGCGTTGCGCTTCAGGCCTGAATGGGGCTTGGACGACCAGGCCATTAGCGCGCGAGCTCTGCGCGAGGGGATCGTTGCGCCAGCCTTGAGCCAGCACCTGATCGGGCGTCGCGGTGGCGATGTGTCAGGCTTGATGCTGGGCTATGCCCAAGTCCCGACGGCGCAAATCAAGCCCTTGGTGAGGCGCCTGGCAGCGCTGGTGCGAGGCGCCTGAACGGGTGAGCGGCAGAGGGCGAAGCGGCCCTCAGCGCACCATCTGAACCGGGTGGACCTTGGGGAAGAAGATCAGCCAATCCCAGTTGCGGCCCAGCTGGGCTTCGCGCATCGCGGTTTCTGTTGCACGGTACTGGTAGTCAAAAGCATATTGAGGCATTTGCAAGGGCTGCTTTTTCGCTTGGATCAAGAGCGCCTGCTGGGTTTGCTTGGCCATCAACTGGGCTTCTAGACTGCCTGCGCGCAAGGCCGGCAGGGTCTGGGGCTGCAGCGTCACGAAGTCCAGGATCTGCCCTTCGCCAGCGCTGAAATGAATCACCTTGTAGCGCTCGCCCCAATGCCGGTGCATCACCTCGCCCGCTTGCAAGTGCTGTGGGCTGCGCTCAAAGCCGCGGGCCAGATGGACGATATGCGCCCAGATCACGGTCTTTCGCCCCTTAAACATCTGATCGGTCAACCAGATGCTGTTGGCGCCCATGACATTGTCACGCTGGTAGTCGGCCCCGTCGCTCCAGACGCTGCGTGCCTGAGCTAGCAGGCTCAAGACCACGCGGCACCACCACGCGGGGCTTTCAACGCTGGGCTGAGCA
The DNA here is from genome assembly GCA_945952065.1 of uncultured Burkholderiales bacterium. Classification (GTDB taxonomy): domain Bacteria; phylum Pseudomonadota; class Gammaproteobacteria; order Burkholderiales; family Burkholderiaceae_C; genus Paucibacter_A. The sequence continues at coordinate 38,722 of CAMFGY010000023.1, forward strand.
TCGGGCAGGGCGCACAGGGCATCTCGCAGAAGCTGGGTGTGGGCGAAAAACGATTGCTGCTCCGCCGCGGGCGGGGCAAGCCTTTGCATGGCCAACAAGGCGGCGCTCAAGCGGCTCAAGCCCTGCCAAGCTTCGCCTTGTGCCAAATGCCCAGCATCGGCCTTGCGCAAGGCTTCTTGCAAGCCAGTCAGCAGAGTGCGTGCACTCCATTCACCGCTGTGCTGGCTGTCGGTGCCGGCCAGCAACAAGGGCTTTGCGCTGCCCTGGGTTTGGTCGATGTATCGCAGCAGGCGGCGCCCTTCGGCGCTTTTGGCGTACATATAAAACACATTGCCCGGCGCCAAGGCGTCGAGTGATTCACCTCGCGCCATGGCTTGGCTGATTTTGCCCAGGTCGTAAAACCCGCTTTCCAGTTGCAAGACCTCAAAGCCCAGCTTTTGATGCAAAAACTTCAGCAGGCGCAGCTTGGTGTTGAACTCTTCCCGGGCGCCATGGGTTTGCTCCGCCAAACCCAGCACCTGCACACCCGCCAAGCCTTGCGCCAGTGGGGCGAGGTCGCTGAAGTCCTCTGAGTCGGCCTCGGCCCGCAAGGGCCAGGCGTGATAGGTCTCGGTCGTCTGAACGCCCAAGGCGGTGGGGCGGACAGACTCGGGGCTTTGAGCCCATGTCGAGGCTGCTGCGCTTGTCAGGCCCAGTACCAGCAGCAATTTCTTGCCTTTGCCAAGCGCGAGCTTCGAGGTTGGGGTCATGAATTGAGTCCAGTTAGATACCAGTCTTGATGGTAGCGGCTTTGCCCCAGGCAGGGCGAAGGTCATGGCTTGCGTGCGCAGGCCAGCGCAGGCAAACAAAAAAAAAGCCGCCCAGTGCAATGGGCGGCTTTGCTCAGGGGCCTCCTGGGCCCGGGGGCGTGACTCAGGCGCAGCTGGTGCTGACGCCTTGGGCGGCTTGCGCGTACTCTTCGATCTGGTCGAAGTTCATGTACTTGTAAATGGCGGCGCCGTCCTTGTTCACCACGCCCATGGCTTCGTGATACTCGGCCACCGTGGGGATCTTGCCCAGCTTGGAGGCAATGGCGGCCAGCTCCGCCGAGGCCAGGAACACATTGGTGTTCTTGCCCAGACGATTCGGGAAGTTGCGCGTCGAGGTCGAGACCACGGTGGCGCCTTCACGCACCTGCGCCTGGTTGCCCATGCACAGCGAGCAGCCCGGCATTTCGGTGCGCGCACCGGCGGTGCCGAAGGCGGCGTAATGGCCTTCCTTGATCAGCTCGCTCTGGTCCATCTTGGTCGGCGGGGCGACCCACAGCTTGACCGGGATGTCGCGCTGGCCGCCCAGCAGCTTGGCCGCGGCGCGGAAGTGGCCGATATTGGTCATGCAAGAACCGATGAAGGCTTCATCGATCTTGGTGCCGGCCACTTCAGACAGGGTCTTGGCATCGTCCGGATCGTTCGGGCAGCACAGGATGGGCTCCTTGATGTCGGCCAGATCGATCTCGATGACGGCGGCGTATTCGGCGTCCTTGTCGGCTTCCAGCAGGCTGGGCTTGGCCAGCCAGGCTTCGACCTTCTCGATGCGGCGCTGCAGCGTGCGGGCGTCTTGGTAGCCGTCGGCGATCATGTTCTTCATCAGCACGATATTGCTGGTGAGGTACTCCTTGATCGGCTCGGGGTTGAGCTTGACCGTGCAACCGGCGGCGCTGCGCTCGGCCGAGGCGTCAGACAGCTCAAACGCTTGCTCGACCTTCAAATCGGGCAGACCTTCAATCTCCAGGATGCGGCCCGAGAAGATGTTCTTTTTGCCGGCCTTGGCGACGGTCAACAGACCGGCTTTGATGGCGTACAGCGGGATCGCGTGCACCAGATCACGCAGCGTGATGCCGGGCTGCATCTGGCCCTTGAAGCGCACCAGCACCGACTCGGGCATGTCCAGCGGCATCACGCCGGTGGCGGCACCGAAGGCCACCAGGCCGGAGCCGGCCGGGAAGGAGATGCCGATCGGGAAGCGGGTGTGCGAGTCGCCGCCTGTGCCGACGGTGTCGGGCAGCAGCAGGCGGTTCAGCCAGCTGTGGATCACGCCGTCGCCCGGACGCAGGGCCACGCCGCCACGGTTGCTGATGAAGGCGGGCAGCTCGCGGTGGGTCTTCACGTCCACCGGCTTCGGGTAGGCTGCGGTGTGGCAGAAGCTCTGCATCACCAGATCGGCCGAGAAGCCCAGGCAGGCCAGGTCCTTCAGCTCGTCGCGGGTCATGGGGCCGGTGGTGTCTTGCGAACCCACGGTGGTCATCTTCGGCTCGCAGTAGGTGCCGGGGCGCACGCCTTGGCCTTCCGGCAGACCGACAGCGCGGCCCACCATCTTCTGCGCCAGCGTGAAGCCGGCCTTGGTTGCGGCCGGTGCGGCCGGCAGGCGGAACTGGGTCGATGCAGGCAGGCCCAGGAACTCGCGGGCCTTGGCGGTCAGCGAGCGGCCGATGATCAGGTTGATACGGCCACCGGCGCGCACTTCGTCGAACAGCACATCGCTCTTCAGCTTGAACTCGGCCACGGTCTCGCCGTTTTTCACGATCTTGCCCTCGTAGGGCAGGATGTCGATGACGTCGCCCATCTCCAGCTTGCTGACGTCCACTTCAATCGGCAGCGAGCCCGAGTCTTCCTGGGTGTTGAAGAAGATCGGCGCGATCTTGCCACCCAAGGTCACACCACCGAAGCGCTTGTTCGGTACATAGGGGATGTCCTGGCCGGTGGCCCAAATCACGCTGTTGGTGGCGCTCTTGCGCGAAGAACCGGTGCCGACCACATCGCCCACATAAGCGACCAGATGGCCTTTTTTCTTCAGGTCTTCGATGAACTGCATCGGGCCGCGCTTGCCGTCTTCTTCCGGCTTGAAGGCCGCGCCTTCGCGGGTGTTCTTCAACATGGCCAGGTAGTGCAGCGGGATGTCTGGGCGGCTCCAGGCATCCGGCGCGGGCGAGAGGTCGTCGGTATTGGTTTCGCCCGGCACCTTGAAAACGGTGACGGTGATCTTCTTTTCAACTTCGGGGCGGCTGGTGAACCACTCGGCTTCGGACCAGCTTTGGATCACGGCCTTGGCGTGCACATTGCCGGCCTTGGCTTTTTCGGCCACATCGTGGAAGAAGTCGAACATCAGCAGCGTCTTCTTCAGCGCTGCGGCGGCGGTGCTGGCCACGTCGGCGTCATCCAGCAGATCGATCAGCGGCTTGACGTTATAGCCGCCCACCATGGTGCCCAGCAACTCGGTGGCGCGGGTCTTGGAAATCAGGGCCACCGACAGGTCGCCATGGGCCACGGCAGCCAGGAAGCTGGCCTTCACCTTGGCGGCATCGTCCACGCCCGGGGGCACGCGATGCGTCAGCAGGTCCAGCAGGAATTCTCCTTCGCTGGCGGGAGGGTTCTTGATCAATTCGATCAGTTCGGCCGTCTGCTTGGCATCCAGGGGCAGAGGCGGAATGCCCAGCGCGGCGCGCTCGGCGGTGTGTTGGCGATAGGCTTGCAACATGGCTACTCCTGGGGTCTAGGGTGGGTCAAAGGGACTGAGGCACGATCAGCTTCAGGCCCTTGTAGTAATCGCGAAAAAACGCTTCATCGCGGGTGATCAAGGCTTGGCACTGCAGCAGGGCATGCGCGCCAATCAAAAAGTCCGCCACCACGCGCGCGCCTGGGCCGCCACGGTCGCGCCAGCGGCGCTGCATATGGCCGGCGCGCACCGCGGCAGCTTCTTGGATGGGTTCAAAGCGGATGCCGAATTCGTTGAGGGCATCCATGATGGTTTCGCGGGTGTCGAGCAGGGCTTGCACTTCAGCCACCACGGCTTCGCTGATGACCACTTCACCGGCACTCAAGGCTTGAGCCAGTGCCTGCGAGGACGCTTCACCATGCTCAGCATCACCCGTGAGCACGTCGATCAGCACCGATGAATCCACAGCAATCATGCGTCCTCACCAGGCACAGGGGCTGGGGCCGGGTAGGGGTCACCCGGGGCGCGGCCCCGCAGAGCGCGCATGGCCTCATTGGTGCTGTTGAAGCCTTCGGCCAGCTTGAAGCGGCCGCGCAGTTTGGCGAGCGCATCGTCGACGTTTTTGCGCAAGATGATGCGGCCGCCGTCGAGTTCCACCTTGAGCGTCGTTCCCTTGGTCAAGCCCAAGGCATCCCGCACCGCCTTGGGTAAGGTGATCTGGCCGCGTTCAGCAACAGTGGCTTCCATAGGGGGACTCCGGCTTGCGAAAGTATGTATGAATTTTACGTACTTTCGGATGCATACCGCAAGCGGGATTCGACTCGCGGCATGAAAAAAGGAGGCTGGCAGCCTCCTCTGTGTTCAGCGGCGCGGGCGCTTTACTTTTTGCTGCTTTTGCCAGTGCGTGTGGGCACGGCGGTGTTGGCTGCTGCGGTTGCGGCGTCTGGGGTGATGCCGATGCCGTTGTCTTGCTGTCCGTTGGCCTCGGCCTGCGCGGCGGCCAAAGCGGCGGACTGTGCCTCTGACACTTGAATGGCATTCATGCAACTGTCAACGATGCGCTGACCGACTTTGGTGTTCATCAGCATGGACTTGGCGGGAATTTGCAGCCACACCACGCCGGCTTTTTTGTCCTCCAGGCGCACGGCGCCCGTAGTGGTGGGTTCGGGTGCCATGTTGTAGATCATCTTGCCGAACTGCACATGGAAGCGACCGGGCTTCTCAGGGTGTGGCGTGACCGTGACTTTGCTTTTGAACTCGCAGTCGGCGTCACCGCTGTGCACGTTCGAGGCGGCGGCGATTTGCTCCTCGGTCAGCGGGGTGTTGTCTTCCTCAGGCATTGGCGCCACTGCGGTCTGCGGCTTGGCCTTGGCGACCAGTCGGTTCTTGGGCTTGCTGTTTTCAACAGCGGCCGACCAAGCTTGCCCTGCGGTCGTGCTAACGGCCAAAAGCAGCGCAAATTTGAACAGCGGGGAGGGGCGGGTGATGAGTGACTGCATGGATCAATAGGTCGAATCTGATGTGGGAATTGTCGCTCTTGCCGGGCGGTCTGTGCATAGCGTTTGCCAGCAAAACAAGCGCAGTGTGTAAGCAAAAGATCAGTTGCGCGTTTTGTTGATGGGGCTCAATCTTTGCCGAAATAGGCCAACTCCACCTCGATGGGCAGCGCCTGCCCGGTCCGGTGCGCGCGCTCCAGCACTTGCCAGAAAAAGCGATAGCTGGCGCGGTCGTGCAAAGTGTCGTGATGCTGAATGGGGGCCCAGTGGGCGGCCTGTGCGGCGTGGATGATGTCGATGGCCTCATCGATCTCGGCCACGCTGGGGGCAAAGGCATCAATGATGGGCTGGATTTGCGCGGGATGGATGCTCCACATGCGCGTGTAGCCGAACTCACGTGCCGCCCGTGTGGCCGAGGCCTCGATGGCCGCGGCATGTTTGAATTCGGTCACCACGCAGTGCGAGGGCGTTTTCCCATGCGCATGGGCCGCCGCTGAGATTTCGAGTTTGGCCCGCGCCACCAATGGGTGGCTGAATTGGCCTTCCGCACCCAGGGCGTGGCGCGGAATGGCACCGCGATGGGCGGAGACAAAGTCCATCAAACCAAAGGACAGCGATTCGATGCGGGGATGTGCGGCAATGGCCTGCACATCGCGCAAAGCGCCATGGGTTTCGATCAGCACATGGACGGGCAAGGGCTTGCGAATGCCATAACGCTGCAGAGTGGCATCGATGAAATCGCAGGCTTGATGCACATCGCTGCTGTTGCGAGGCTTGGGCAGCATCAAGTAAGCCAGCTTTTCACCGGAGGCTTGAATCAGACCCTCGACATCGGCTTCAAAGGCGCTGTGGCCCAGTGGGTGAACGCGCGCGCCGACGCGGCCATATTGGTTGGCGGCACTGTTCAGCAGGCTGTTGATCAGCGCCACATGCTCCGCTTCGCCGCCGATGGGGGCACCATCTTCGCAGTCCAGGGTGATGTCAAACACCGGGCCCATTTCGGCTTGCAGGGCCAGGCTCTTGACCATGCGGGCTTCGACGCCGCAGTAGTGATCGACGACCGGCAGTGCGGTCGCGGCATCGCCGTCTTCAAACAAAGCCAGCTTGGGGTGCAGGGCAGCAGTCACGATGGAGAAAAGCTCGGGGGAATGAAAAAGGGTCGGTGCGACCAGCATACCGACCCTTTGAGCGTGTTGCTAGCGCAGAGCCTGCTGCCGCGAAGGCGGCAATTCGGCTCTGCATGGGCATCACAGCAAGTGCTTGACGCCGTCTTGTTCGCCTTGCAACTCGGCCAGGGTGATGTTGATGCGCTCTTGCGAGAAGGCGTCGATCTCCAGGCCTTCGACGATCTTGTACTCGCCGCCAGCGGTGGTCACGGGGAAGCCGAACACCACGCCGGCCGGGATGCCGTATTCGCCATTCGAAGGCACGCCCATGGTGACCCATTCGCCGTTGGAGCCCAGGGCCCAGTCGCGCATATGGTCAATGGCGGCGTTGGCGGCCGAGGCTGCCGACGACAGGCCGCGAGCGGCAATGATGGCCGCGCCGCGCTTGCCCACGGTGGGTAAGAAGGTGTCAGCGTTCCAGACCTGGTCGTTGATCAGGTCCTTGATCGACTTGCCATTGGTGGTGGCGAAGCGGTAATCGGCGTACATCGTGGGCGAGTGGTTGCCCCAGACGGTCAGCTTCTTGATGTCGCCCACGGCAGTGCCGGTCTTGGCGGCCAATTGCGAAGCGGCGCGGTTGTGGTCCAGGCGCAGCATGGCGGTGAAGTTCTTGGCCGGCAGATCCGGGGCCGACTTCATGGCGATGTAAGCATTGGTGTTGGCAGGGTTGCCGACCACCAGCACTTTGACGTTGCGCGACGCGACAGCGTTCAGAGCCTTGCCTTGGGCGGTGAAGATTTGTGCGTTGGCTGCCAGCAAGTCGGCGCGCTCCATGCCGGGGCCACGCGGACGGGCACCCACCAGCAGGGCGTAGTCGGTGTCTTTGAAGGCTTGCAGAGGATCGCTGTGGGCCTCTACGCCGGCCAGCAGAGGGAAGGCGCAGTCTTCCAACTCCATGATCACGCCCTTCAGCGCGTTCTGGGCTTTCTCGTCAGGGATTTCCAGCAGTTGCAGGATGACAGGCTGGTCCTTGCCCAGCATTTCGCCAGAGGCAATGCGGAACAGCAGGGCATAGCCGATTTGGCCTGCGGCGCCGGTGACGGCCACGCGAACGGGTTTCTTGCTCATATGAAAGCTCCGAGAGGGTTGATTGACTGGGATGAATTCGTTCTGTCCGTTCGGGTGCCTGACTCGGCCGAGGCCAATGGAGTGGGCGACTTTCGCGGTTGCGCGGCAAGTGTAGGGCAGGCAAAGGGCTTTCCCCTAGATTGGCTGCGCTGGTCTTGCTGCGTGCGAGCGCAATTATGGCCGCATTTTGTAAAAATCTGACACTCTTATGTCTTATAGAAGATAGCAAAGCTATTTGAGGCGCGCTTTTCTGGACTGGCGGCGAGGCTTGTGCTGCAATGCCGGCCATGCCCGCCGTCCCGCCCAAATTTTTGAACGATCCTGAGCGTCAGGAATCCCTCCGGCAGGCTGCGCGCGCGGAGACGCCGGCCACGGTGTTGCACGGCAGCACGCCGGCGTTCAGTCCGCTTTATCAGCAGATCAAGGCCTTGATCATTGCGCAGTTGCAGGGCGGGGAATGGAAGGCCGGGGAGGCCATACCCAGTGAGTTGGATCTGGCCAAACGCTTTGGCGTGAGTCAAGGCACAGTGCGCAAAGCCATTGATGAAATGGCGGCCGAGAATTTGCTGGTGCGGCGTCAGGGCAAAGGAACTTTTGTCGCCACCCATGCCGAACAGCATGTCCAATACCGGTTTTTGCGCTTGATGCCAGACGAAGGCGCCCAAACGCTGGAGCGACAGTTGCTGGACTGCCGACGGCAGCGCGCGCCAGCGTCCATTGCCAAACAGCTGCAAATGCGCACGGGTGACGCCATGGTGGAAGTGCGTCGCTTGCTCAGCCGGCAGGGCGTGCCGGTGGTGTTGGACGACATCTGGCTGCCCGGCGACTTGTTCAAGGGCTTGACCACGGAGCGCTTGAACCAGCATCGCGGCCCTTTTTATGGCCTTTTTGAAACCGAGTTTGGCGTGCATATGATTCGCGCTCAGGAGAAAATTCGAGCCGTGGCGGCCGACGCCGAATCGGCGGCTTTGCTGCAAGTGGCGCCGGGAACCCCCTTGCTGAGCGTGGAGCGGCTCTCTTTCACTTACGGAGACAAGGCGGTGGAGCTGCGCCGAGGTCTTTACAACACGGAGTCGCACTTCTATCGCAATGAGCTTAACTGAGCCTTGCAGCGCGGGGCCCTCTGCAGCAAAAGCCCCTCTTGCGTTGCGTGTGGGGTACGGCGTCAGGGAAGCGTGTGCTGCATTGCAATAAACTCCACCGGTTTCACGTTGATTACAAAAGGTTGGGCCTCGCGGCCTCCATCAACTGCATCACCCAGAAAATGAGCAATAAAAAACGACCGACTTTCACCAATATCCATGTGACGCAAATCGTGTCATACCGCCTGCCGCCAGCCGGTATCGTCTCGATCTTGCACCGCATCAGCGGCTTGATGATGTTCCTGCTGCTGCCTTTCATCATCTGGATGTTTGACACCAGTCTCACCTCGGAAATCTCCTACGAGAGCTTCACCAACGCCTTTGTGGCAGGCATCGGCTTTGTGCCGGCTGCCCTGGTGAAGCTGGTGGTCTTGGGTCTGATCTGGGCTTATTTGCACCACTTCATCGCCGGTGTGCGCCATTTGTGGATGGATGCAACGCACAGCGTTTCCAAGGAGCAGGGTCGCAGCTCAGCGGTTCTGACCTTGGGCCTGAGCGTGGCGCTCACCGTGGTGCTGGGTGCCAAGCTGTTTGGCCTGTACTGATCCGCAGTTCGTTCGGAGAAACAACAATATGTCTACTTTTGGCTCGAAGCGCATCGTCGTTGGTGCGCATTACGGACTGCGCGACTGGTTGGCGCAGCGTGTCACGGCGATCTTGATGGCCTTGTTCACGGTGGCCCTGCTGGTTCAGTTTTTGATGCCCGGTGAATTGGGCTATGACCATTGGGCGAGCATCTTCTCGTCGCAGTGGATGAAGGTTCTGACCTTTGTCACCATCGTCTCGCTGGCGTTCCACGCCTGGGTCGGTGTGCGCGACATTTGGATGGACTATGTGAAACCGGTGGGCTTGCGTCTGACGCTGCAGGTGTTCACGCTGGTGTGGTTGGTGGGATGCGCCGGTTGGGCCATCCAAGTGCTGTGGAGAATGTGATGTCGGTGACAAATAAGTCGATTCCAAAACGCAAGTTCGATGTGGTCATCGTCGGGGCCGGTGGCTCGGGCATGCGCGCTTCGCTGCAGTTGTCACTGGCGGGCCTGAATGTGGCCGTGCTGTCCAAGGTCTTCCCGACTCGTTCGCACACTGTGGCTGCACAGGGCGGCGTGAGCGCCTCGCTGGGCAATATGTCGGAAGACAACTGGCACTATCACTTCTTCGACACCGTCAAGGGTTCGGACTGGCTGGGAGACCAAGACGCCATCGAGTTCATGTGCCGTGAAGCGCCCAAGGTCGTGTATGAGCTTGAGCATTTCGGCATGCCTTTTGATCGCAATGCCGACGGCACGATTTACCAGCGCCCCTTCGGTGGCCATACCGCCAACTATGGCGAAAAGCCGGTGCAACGCGCTTGCGCGGCGGCTGACCGTACCGGTCACGCCATGCTGCACACCCTGTACCAGCAAAACGTCAAGGCCAAGACGCAGTTCTTCGTGGAATGGATGGCGCTCGACCTGATCAAGGACGAGGCGGGCGATGTGGTCGGTGTGACCGCGCTGGAAATGGAAACCGGCGAGTTGCACATCATGGAAGCCAAGACCGTGCTGCTGGCCACCGGTGGTGCAGGGCGCATCTTTGCCGCTTCGACCAATGCCTTCATCAACACCGGTGACGGCCTGGGCATGGCAGCGCGCGCAGGCATCCCCTTGGAAGACATGGAGTTCTGGCAATTCCACCCGACCGGCGTGGCCGGCGCGGGCGTGCTGCTGACCGAAGGATGCCGTGGCGAAGGCGCGATTTTGCGCAACTGCAATGGCGAGCGCTTCATGGAGCGCTATGCGCCCACCTTGAAGGACTTGGCGCCGCGTGACTTCGTGTCGCGCTGCATGGACCAGGAAATCAAGGAAGGCCGTGGCTGCGGTCCCAACAAGGACTATGTGGTGCTCGACATGACCCACTTGGGCGCGGAAACCATCATGAAGCGCCTGCCCTCGGTGTACGAGATTGGCCACAACTTTGCCAACGTCGATATCACCAAGGAACCTATCCCTGTGGTGCCGACCATTCACTACCAGATGGGCGGGATCCCGACCAATATCCACGGTCAGGTGGTGATGCCCAAGGATGGCAACCCGAACGCAGTGGTGAACGGTCTGTATGCGGTGGGGGAGTGCGCTTGCGTCAGCGTGCACGGCGCCAACCGCCTGGGCACCAACTCGCTGCTCGACCTCTTGGTGTTCGGTCGCGCCGCGGGCAACCACATCGTCGAATCGGGCTTGAAGAACAAGCAGCACAAGCCGCTGCCCGCCGATGCGGGTGCACTGTCGCTGGCCCGTGTGGAGCGCTTGGACAACAGCACCTCTGGGGAATACGCCCAGGACGTGGCCAACGACCTGCGTACAGCCATGCAGCAGCACGCCGGTGTGTTCCGCACCCAAGCCATGTTGGACGCTGGCGTGGGCAAGATCGCCGAGATCGTTGCGCGTGCCAAGAACATCACCTTGAAGGACAAGTCCAAGGTCTTCAACACCGCGCGTATTGAAGCCCTGGAAGTGGAAAACCTGATCGAAGTCGCGCAGGCCACCATCGTCTCGGCGGCAGCTCGCCGCGAAAGCCGTGGCGCCCACACGGTGGACGACTACGCGGACACGCCCGAGCATCCAAACGGCCGCAATGACGCCGAGTGGATGAAGCACACGCTGTGGTACTCCGAAGGCAATCGCCTGGAATACAAGCCGGTGAACCTGAAGCCGCTGACGGTGGAATCGATTCCGCCCAAGGTGCGTACGTTCTAAGAGACGTTTGCGATCTTCAAGAATTCAAGGACAAAGAAATGACCAAGCGTACTTTTCAGATCTACCGCTACGACCCGGACAAGGATGCCAAGCCTTATATGCAGACCCTCGAGGTCGAGCTGGATGGCTCCGAGCGCATGCTGCTGGATGCTTTGATGAAGCTCAAGCAGTTGGACCCCACACTGAGCTTCCGCCGCAGCTGCCGCGAAGGGGTGTGTGGTTCCGACGCCATGAATATCAATGGCAAGAACGGTCTGGCTTGCTTGACCAATATGCGCACGCTGCCCGGTGTGATCGTCTTGAAGCCGCTGCCGGGCCTGCCCGTGGTGCGCGACCTGATCGTCGACATGACGCAGTTCTTCAAGCAATACAACTCGATCAAGCCCTTCCTGATCAATGACCAGCCGCTGCCCGACAAAGAGCGTCTGCAATTCCCTGAAGAGCGCGACGAGCTCAACGGCCTGTACGAGTGCATCTTGTGCGCCAGTTGCTCGACCAGCTGCCCCAGCTTCTGGTGGAACCCTGACAAGTTCGTGGGCCCCGCTGGCTTGCTGCAGGCCTATCGTTTCATTGCTGACAGCCGCGATCAGGCCACGGCCGAGCGACTGGACAATTTGGAAGACCCCTACCGCCTGTTCCGCTGCCACACCATCATGAACTGCGTCGATGTCTGCCCCAAGGGCTTGAACCCGACCAAGGCGATTGGCAAGATCAAGGAAATGATGGTGCGCCGCGCCGTCTGATGCCCGAGCTTTGAGATGACTGCCTCTGCTGTTGATGCATCTTCCGCCCTCCTGGATGAACGGGGGCTCTCCAAGCTGCGTTGGCGCTGCCGGCGTGGCCTGTTGGAGAACGACCTGTTCATCGAGCGGTTCTTTGATCGACACGCAAGCAGTCTGACCGAATTCCAAGCCGAAGGACTGCGTGTGTTGATGGACCTCTCCGACAACGATTTGTTGGATTTGTTCCTGCGCCGCAAGGAGCCCGAGGGCGAGCTGATGCGCCCCGATGTCGTCGAGGTTCTGAGCCTGCTCAGAGTTCCGGCCTAAGTATTTGCGTTTTAGAAATCCCCAGAAGTCAAAAGGACATGCCCATGACACCGTCAGACGTCAAAGCCACCCTGTCGTTTTCCGACGGCAGCCCCAATATGGATCTGCCGATCTACAAAGGCTCGGTGGGGCCTGATGTGATCGACATTCGCAAGCTGTATGCGCAGACGGGCAAGTTCACCTACGACCCGGGCTTTCTGTCGACGGCTTCGTGCAACTCCACCATCACCTATATCGATGGCGACAAGGGCGAGTTGCTGTATCGCGGCTACCCGATCGAACAGTTGGCCACCAACTGTGACTTTCTCGAGACCTGCCATTTGCTCTTGTACGGGGAGCTGCCAAACCAAGAGAAGAAGGCGGACTTCGTCAGCCGCGTGACCCGTCACACGATGGTGAACGAGCAGATGCAGTTCTTCCTGCGTGGTTTCCGTCGCGATGCGCACCCGATGGCTGTCATGACCGGCTTGGTGGGCGCCATGTCGGCCTTCTACCATGACAGCACCGACATCAATAACCCCCAGCACCGTGAGATCGCCGCGATTCGCTTGATCGCCAAAATGCCCACGCTGGTGGCCATGGCCTACAAGTACTCGATCGGCCAGCCCTTTATTTACCCGCGCAACGACCTGGGCTACACCGCCAACTTCATGCACATGATGTTCGCGACGCCTTGCGAGAAGTACGAGCCGAACGAAGTGCTGGTGCGCGCCATGGACCGCATCTTCATCTTGCATGCGGACCACGAGCAAAACGCCTCCACTTCGACCGTGCGTCTGTGCGGTTCTTCGGGCACCAACCCCTTCGCAGCCATCGCTGCAGGTGTGGCTTGCCTGTGGGGCCCTGCTCACGGCGGCGCCAACGAAGCTGCATTGAATATGCTGGAAGACATCCAGCGCAATGGCGGCGTCGAAAAGATCGGCGAGTTCATCAAGCAGGTCAAGGACAAGAACTCCAGCGTCAAGCTGATGGGCTTTGGTCACCGTGTGTACAAGAACTATGACCCGCGTGCCAAGCTGATGCGTGAAACCTGCCATGAGGTGTTGAACGCCTTGGGTCTGCATGATGACCCGCTCTTCAAGCTGGCCATGGCTTTGGAAAAGATTGCGCTGGAAGACGACTACTTCGTGTCGCGCAAGCTGTACCCGAACGTGGACTTCTACTCCGGCATCGTGCAGCGCGCCATCGGCATCCCGGTCAGCCTGTTCACCGCCATCTTTGCCTTGGCCCGTACCGTTGGCTGGATCGCTCAGCTGAACGAAATGATCGGCGACCCAGAGTACAAGATCGGCCGTCCGCGCCAGCTCTTCGTTGGCGCGACCGCTCGCGACGTGAAGCCCATCGGCCAGCGTTGATCTGAGTCATCTGCGCCGCCCGGCTGCTGGCTGGGCGTGATGGACGAGCCCTCTCAGCCTCGCGCTGACGAGGGCTTTTTTGTGCGCATCGATCTTGTCAATGCGCATTCTTGCCCCCCTGCAAGCTAGGGGTGAGGGGTCGTTCTGGGCGTCAATATTGCAGGCTTGTCATAAGTCAAGGGCCTGTTTCGGCTATGCTTCGCCCAATGGCAAACGTTTGCCTTCACCAATTCATGGCTTATTCACGAATTCAATTCTTGTGAGCACCATCAAAGACGTTGCTGCCTTGGCTGGGGTGTCCTTCACCACGGTTTCTCATGTGTTGAACGACACCCGGCCAGTCAGTGCCGAGGCCCGGCAACGTGTGCTGGCCGCTGTTGAAGAGATTGGCTACTTGCCCAGCGCTGTGGCCCGCTCCTTGCGCAAAAGTGAGACCAAGATCGTGGGTGTCTTGGTGCCGAATGTGCAAAACCCATTCTTTGCGGAACTGGTGTGTGGCGTCGAGGCTTGCTGCCGGATGGCGGGCTACTCGGTGTTTCTGTGCAACTCGGACAATGACCCCAAGCGCCAACAGCAATACATGCGCACGCTGCTGGAAAAGCGGGTGGACGGGCTTTTGCTGTCTTCGGCGGGGGATGACGAAGCCCTGGCCCATATTTTCAAAATGGCCAGTGTGCCCTCGGTGACGGTGGACCGATTGGTGCCCGGTGCACGCGCGGATCGCGTCTCGGTCCACAACCAGCAAGGCGCTTGCAATGCGGTGCGGCACCTGATTGAACTGGGGCATCGGCGCATTGCTTGTATCACCGGCCCCTCTGAATTTGAAGTGGCGCGCGAGCGTTGTGAGGGCTGGCGTCAAGCGCTGCGTGAAGCGGGGCTCGAACCCGATGAACGTCTGGTGATTGAAAGCGACTTCAGCAGCCCGGGGGGCTACCAGTCGGCCCGCCAAATGCTGCTGAGCCAAGGGCAGGGCGGTGGTGCTGAAGCGCCAATCACGGGCATTTTTGCCAGCAACGACATGATGGCCATTGGCGCTTTGCGAGCGGCGGCTGAACTGGGTTTCAAAGTGCCGCAGCAGGTGTCCATTGTGGGCTTTGATGACATTGAATTGAGCCGTTATGTGTTTCCCGCTCTGACCACAGTTGGCTGTGGGGTGCGCCAATTGGGCGCAGAGGCGGGACGGGTTTTGATCGATCGCATCGAGCATCCCGGGGCTGAATTGAAGCAGGTCTTGCTGACGCCCCATTTGGTGGTGCGTGAAAGCACGGCGGCGCCATCCTTAGCGGCGGCGAAATAAAAACGAGAACAGCAATTGAGCGAGAAATCGAGAGCAATGACAGCGAGCAATGCAAACCAAGCCCGAGCACGGGTGGCGGTGATTGGCAGCATCAATATGGACATGGTCGCGCATGCCCATCGTTTGCCGGCCGCGGGCGAAACGCTGGCTGGCGAAGACTTTGTCATGGCTCCGGGCGGCAAAGGGGCGAATCAGGCGGTGGCAGCCGCGCGTTTGGGGGCCAGCGTGGACTTCATCGCCCGAATTGGCACGCGCCAGTACGGCCATGATTTGTTGGCCAGCTTGAAGGCCGAAGGCATCGCTTGTGCGGGCGTGCAGACCGATGCTTCGGCCTTGCCGGGCATTGCGGTCATCATGGTGGGGCGCGAAGGCGGCGGTGAGAACGCCATCGTCTATGTGCCCGGCAGCAATGCGCAACTGAGCGCCAGCGATGTGCAGGGCAGTGCCGCAGCACTTAAGAACGCGGCTGTGGTGGTGGCGCAGACCGAAGTGCCGCTGGCGGCCATTCAGCAAGGCTTTGAATTGGCACGCGCCGGTGGCGCGGTCACGGTTTTGAATGCCGCGCCAGCTTTGCCCCTGAGTGATGCCATGTTGGGCGTGGTCGATTGGTTGGTGGTCAATGAGACCGAGGCCTTGCAGTTGTCAGGCTTGCAAGACAAAAGCCTGGACGGTCTGCGTGCCGCAGCGCAAGTGCTGCAATTGCGTGGGGTCAAACAGGTCTTGGTGACCTTGGGGGCCGAGGGCGTCTTGCTCTGCTGCAGCGGCCAAGCGGCGCAACAACTGCCCGCCTTTGTGGTGGAGGCGGTGGATACCGTGGGCGCGGGTGACACCTTTGTCGGCGGCTTGGTGACCGGTCTTGCCGAAGGCCGCGCTGCGGTGGATGCGGTGCGCTTGGGCCAGGCGGCCGCTTCGATTGCGGTGGCCCGTTGCGGGGTGCAATCGGCCATGCCTTTGCGGGCCGAGCTGCCCTCCGAGTTTGCCGCCCAAATGGCCGCGGCTTGACGCACAAAGAGGCTTCTTGCAGCCGCATGCATTGGATTGAACAGCATGATTGAAAAGAAAAAGAACCCGCAGGCCATGCCGGTGATCTTCGATACCGATCCTGGCATTGACGATGCCATGGCCTTGTACCTGCTGGCTCGTCACCCGGCGCTGGACTTGCGTGCCATCACCACGGTGTTTGGCAATGGCTCGATCGCGGTCACCAACCGCAATGCGCGCATTTTGGCGGCGCTGTACCAACAAGCGGTGCCGGTGGCCGCGGGCGCTGCGGGCCCGCTGCACGACAACGCCTTGCGTGAGTTTTCCAGCCATGTGCATGGGGACGATGGCTTGGGTGGCGTGGCCGATGTGGCCGAACGCGCGGCCCTTGCGCTGTGCCCGAACGGGCAAATCCCGGCCTTGGACGCGCGCCCGGCGCATCAGTTGATTTGCGACATGGTCAATGCTGAGCCCGGTGCCATCACCCTGATTGCGGTCGGCCCATTGACCAATTTGGCCTTGGCCCTGCGCCAAGACCCCAGCATTGCCAGCAAGGTCCATCAGGTCATCGTCATGGGCGGAGCTTTTGGTACGGCGGGGCGCTGCGGCAACGTCACACCGGCGGCCGAGGCCAACGTCATCAATGACCCGGAAGCGGCCGATTTGGTCTTCACCGCGGATTGGCCTGTGGTCATCGTGGGTTTGGACGTTACGCAAGAAGTGGTGATGGATGAGGCCTATCTGGCCAGCCTGCAAGGGCGCGGCGGCGCTGTGGGTGACTTCTTGTGGCAGGCCACGCGTCACTATCAAGACTTTTACTTTGGCTGCGACGGCATCCAAGGCATTTACGCCCACGATGCCAGTGCGATTGCCTATGCGCTCGAGCCCGAGGCATTCACCCTGCGCTCTGGCCCAGTGCGGGTGGCCATGGAGGGGATTGCGCGAGGTCAAACGATTCAAGACTTTCGCAAACCCAGCGGCGCCCAAACGCCCTGGAGCGGCTGCCCCTCGCAGCGGGTCTGCATCGGCGTGAACGCCGAGCGTGTGTTGGCCCTGTTTGATCAAGCATTTGACCCCGCCCTTGATGCCGCCCTTGACGCCACTCTTGACGCCGCCGTCGGGCGCCCCACCGATCGTCCCGCAGGCGCGGCCACCTGAAGCTACAGTTGGCGCCACGCGCTGACCCATGGAGACCCCAATATGTCGAACACAAAGATTTTGAAAGCCCGCTGGCTGCTTAGCATGGCGCCCGGCAGCCAGGTGCTGAATGAGCATGCACTGGTGATCGAAGGCGAGCGCATTGCCGCCGTCCTGCCCTGGGCGCAAGCCGAAGCTCAGTATCCCGATGCCGAACGGGTCGAATTGGGTCAGCATGTGCTGATTCCCGGCCTGATCAATGGCCACACGCATTCGGCCATGTCCTTGCTGCGCGGCGTGGCCGATGACGTGCCCTTGATGGACTGGTTGCAAAACCATATCTGGCCGCTGGAGAAAAAGTGGGTCAGCGAAGACTGGACCTACCAAGGCTCCTTGCTGTCGGCCTGCGAGGCCTTGCGCGGCGGCGTGACTTATCTGAACGATATGTATTTCTTCCCGACGGCGATGGCGCGTGCGGCCATCGATTCGGGCATCCGGGCGGGCGTGTCGATCAATGTGATCGACTTCCCCACCGGCTACGCGGCCAATGCCGCCGAGTACATCGCCAATGGCTTGGCGGCCTACGAGCAGTTCAAGGGCCAAGCCTCGCTGGACTGGACCTCCGCTCCACACGCGCCTTACACCGTCTCTGACGAGACCTTTGTGCAGTTGCGCGAACTGGCCGAGAAATACGACCTGCAGATGCACTGCCACATCCATGAGACCCAGGACGAGGTCGATGGCAGCCTGAAGCAATACGGCATGCGGCCCTTGGAGCGCTTGAACAAGCTGGGCCTCTTGAACGAACGCATGATGGCGGTGCACATGGTGCACCTGACCGAAGACGAAATTGCCCTGCTGGGACGCCAGGGTGTGCATCTGGTGCACAACCCGAACTCGAATATGAAGCTGGCTTCAGGCGTCTGCCCGGTCACGGCTTTGGAAGCCGCAGGCGTCAACACGATTTTGGGCACTGATGGCGCTGCCTCCAACAACCGCCAAGACATGTTTGGCGAGATCCGCGCCGCCGCCTTGCTGGCCAAGGGCTCCACTTGCAATCCGACCACCGTGTCGGCGCGCACCGCCCTGGAAATGGCCACCATCCGTGCCGCCAAGGCCATGGGCCGCGCCGATGATTTGGGCTCGCTGGAAGTGGGCAAACTGGCCGATGTGGTGGCCGTGTCGCTGGACTCGCTGGAATGCCGCCCGGTCTACAACCCCGAGGCCCAGCTGGTCTACGTGGCTGGGCGTGAGCATGTGTCGGACGTTTGGGTGGGCGGCCGACAGGTGCTGAAGAACCGCGTGTTGACCACGCTGGATCAAGCCGCCGTGTTGGACCGCATCGAACACATCGTGGCGCAAATGAAGGCCAGCGTTTGATCTTGTGCTGATTGACCTTTGCTGATCGGCCCGACCGCGAGGCCACACGACAGAAGGGCCATGCCGCAAAGCATGGCCCTTTTTTATCGCCTCAACGAGGGAAGCAATCAGCCCGGCATGAAGTGCAGGCGCTTGGCCACCAGCACGCCGTCCTTGTTGACGCTGCCCTTGATCTCGACCTTCAGGCCATTACCCAGCTTGGCGGCATCGCCGTCGATGAACTCCACCGTGGCGGCGCTGGCATCAACTTTTTGGCTGCCGACCTTGAAGTTTGCGCTGCTGACGAAGTCCACAATCAGGCCGCTGAGGTAGACATACTCCGCGCCCTCGTTGTCTTTCTCAGGCTTTTGCACCTCGATCTGCAAGGCCGTCAAGACCGGCTTGCCGTCCACTTGGGTGAGTGAGGCTTTCACACTGACCCGAGCGCCGTTTTTCAGGTCGGCCAAGCTCGTGCCGGTGGGCAGCAGGCGGCTGTCTTTGTTGAGCAGCACGGTATTGCTGCCGACTTTGAAGCTGGCCTCGGTGACGTCAAACGCAATCCCAGAGAAGCCCACGGTTTTGTTCACCGCACTGGTGCTGATGATCTTGACGCTGCTGGCGGTGAAAACGCCGCTGGACTCCGCGTAGCTGCCTTCTACGCTCAGCACCACGCCATTGGCCAAATTCGCCAGTGACTTGCCCTCGGGGCTGAGTTTGGTGGCCTCGCTCCATTGCACCGCGGTGCCGAGCAGGCTGAAGCGCTTGTTCGCCAGATCCACCGCGCTGATGGCGCCTTCCAGTCGAGCGGGCTTGTCGGCCGGGGGCGGTTGAATCTCGACCGTCTTGGCCACCACGCCGCTGGAGCTCAGTTGACCAGTGACCGTCACCCAGGCGCCGGTGGCCAGGTCGCTGGCCTTGCCCTTGGTGAAGGTGGCTTGGCTGGCATCGACATTGGTGCCACGAAGATTGAAGTTGGCCACCGAGACGAAGTCGGTGATTTGGCCGATCAACAAGGCCTTCAGTGCGGTCTCAGGTTTTTCGGCCTTGAAGACCTGCAGGCTGCTGGCTTTGAGCACACCGTCCTTCAAGCTGCCTTTGGCAAAGGCTTGGGCACCATTCACCACATCGCTGGCCACCGTGCCTTCTTTGAGCGTTGCAGTGCTGGCATCGACCTGCACATCGCCGATGCGCATCGAGCCCAGGCTGCTGAAATAGCTGATCAGGCCACCAATGCTGACATCGCCTGCGTCCGGCAGCTTGCGGGCCTTGATTTCAATCGCACTGGCGCTCAAGACTGTTTGGCCGCCACTGGCGCTGGGCGCTCCGCTGGCCACCACGCTGACCAACTTGCCGTTTTCCAGCACGGCGCCTTCGGGCAAGACCTTGGCCTTGCTGTAGTCCACGCTCACGCTGCTGTTGCCGGCCAGTGAGAAGCGTTTGGCTGCAGTGTCCAGCGCTTGCACCGGGCCGCTGAGCCGATAGAGTTCGCCGCCTTCTTTGAGCTTGCGTTCGATGCGGCTGGCGTTGATGGCGCCGTCGCTGGCCACGGTGCCCGAGACCTTGACCAGATCACCGGTCAGCAATTGGCTCAGGCTGCTGAAGCCCTCAAACACCGTGGGCATCTGGCCGCTGCTGCTGGTCTTGATGGTTTGGCCGAACACGGTCAAGGTGCCCGCCGTGCTGTCGACGCTGGACACCGTGCCGACCAAGGCGAAGTTCACCAATAAATTCTGCAGCACGCCGTCTTTCAGTTCACCCTGCACCCGCATGCCGGTGCGCAGATCACCCAGGGTGGCGAGCTTTTTCAGTTCGGGGTTGTCGCCGATTTCGACTTTGGCGCCGGTATCGGGGTAGCGCTGGCCGTCAATCACCACGCTGCCGAAACCGGTGATGGTGCCTTCCACCAAGCTCAAGGTGCTGCTGCTGGGGGTGCTGGGGGCAGGTGTGGCAGGTGTGCTTGCTGGGGTATCACTGCTGGCGCCGCCACCGCCTCCGCAGGCCAGCAAAAGGGCTGCACTGAGGGTGCATAGGGCAACTGTCGCGCCGTGCGCAAGACTGCGGCGCGGTGCCCGAGTGGAGTGGGTCTTGTTCATGGATGGGGACCTTTTACTGCAAATGGGGAGGGTGCTTGAAGTCATGGCTTGCGCCACGCGTCCAATGTAAGGAGGGCAAGCTTGCTGCATGTGTGCAATATGTTTCCGGATGTTTCTGTGGCCCGGCCAGGTCTGTGCGCTTTGTCACAAGTTGTGGCGCGCAGGCTTCAACGGTCGATTTGGAGAGTTCAGTGGCAGTGCCGCGCAGATCGGTAAAATCCCCAGCTTTCTTGGCCGGACCGTGCCGGTTCGCGCCAGCCATTCGCAAATCCAGTGCTGAATCCCTCGGTGGTTGAGGGTTGCAGCGCGCCGACGCTCCGGGACTCCATGGCCAAGCTCAAGCAACTGCTTTCTTTCGAAGGTGGCAACGCCCTTTCCGCATTCCGTGCTCAGGCCTTGCTGCCGCAGCTTCAGGCCGTCAATGAGCGCATCAGCGCCATCAAGGCCCGCCATGTGCATTGGGTCTGGAGCGATGAAGCGCTGGCCGAGGAAGACAAGTCCAAGCTGGCCGCATTGCTGAACTACGGCGACGCCTACACCGGCGCCGACGAAGGCAGCTTGGTGGTGGTGGCGCCGCGCTTGGGCACGGTCAGCCCCTGGGCTTCCAAGGCAACCGACATTGCTCACAACTGCGGCTTGCAGATTCACCGTGTGGAGCGCGTCACCGAATACCGCATCGTCTTGAAGTCCGGCCTGTTGGGCGGCCTGCTCGGCGGCGACAAGGGCTTGAGCCAAGACGAGTTGCTGGCCTGTGCGCAGTTGCTGCATGACCGCATGACCGAGAGCGTCTTGCTGGCCCGTGAAGAAGCCGCGCATTTGTTTGACGAGCGCGATGCGCAGCCGCTGGAGCATGTGGACGTGCTGGGTCAAGGCCGCGCTGCCCTGGAGTCCGCCAACAAAACCTTCGGTCTGGCGCTCTCGGTCGATGAAATCGATTACCTGGAAGCCGCATTCAAGCAACTGGGCCGCAACCCCAGCGATGTGGAATTGATGATGTTCGCGCAGGCCAATTCCGAGCACTGCCGCCACAAAATCTTCAACGCCAAGTTCACGGTCGATGGCGAAGATCAGCCCTTGAGCCTGTTCGGCATGATCCGCAACACCGAAAAACTGCACTCGCAGCACACGGTGGTGGCGTATTCCGACAACTCCGCCATCATGGAAGGCCACACCATCGAGCGCTGGATGCCGGCGGGTGACCGCCGCGCGCCGCAGTACCAAGCGCGTGAAGAAACCGCCCATGTGCTGATGAAGGTGGAAACCCACAACCACCCGACGGCGATCTCGCCCTTCCCGGGCGCGTCCACCGGCGCCGGCGGCGAAATCCGCGACGAAGGGGCCACTGGCCGGGGGGCCAAGCCCAAGGCCGGTTTGACCGGCTTCTCGGTCTCGAACCTGCGCCTGCCGGGCCTGAGCGAGCCTTGGGAGCAAAAAGACGTGGGCAAACCCGCCCACATCGCCAGCGCCTTGCAAATCATGATCGAAGGCCCGCTGGGCGGCGCGGCTTTCAACAACGAGTTTGGTCGGCCCGCCTTGGGCGGCTACTTCCGCGTCTACGAGCAGGAAGTCGACGGTGTGCAACGTGGCTATCACAAGCCCATCATGATTGCCGGTGGCTTGGGCGCCATCCGCAGCGATCTGACGCACAAGGTCGAGTTCCCGGCCGGTTCCTTGCTGATCCAGCTCGGCGGCCCTGGCATGCGCATCGGCATGGGCGGCAGCGCTGCCAGCTCGATGGCGGCAGGCACCAACACCGCCGACCTGGACTTTGACTCGGTGCAACGGGGTAACCCCGAAATTGAGCGGCGTGTGCAAGAGGTCATCAATCATTGCTGGGGCCTGGGTGACAAGAACCCCATCCTGGCGATTCACGATGTGGGCGCCGGCGGCATCTCCAATGCCTTCCCCGAGTTGGTGAACGACGCCGGGCGCGGCGCGCGCTTTGATTTGCGCAAAGTGCCGCTGGAAGAATCCGGCTTGGCGCCCAAGGAAATCTGGTGCAATGAAAGCCAGGAGCGCTATGTGCTGGCGATTGCGGCCGACAGCCTGGAGCTGTTCCGCAGCATGTGCGAACGCGAGCGTTGCCCCTTTGCCGTGGTGGGCGTGACCACCGAGCAGCGCGAGTTGGTGCTGGAAGACGGCGAAGCCGGCGAACGCGCCATCGACATGCCCATGGACGTTTTGCTTGGCAAGCCGCCCAAGATGCACCGCGAGGTCAGCCGGGTGCAGCGCAGCGGCGGCACCCTGGCCTTGACCGGTGTGGATCTGGCCACCGTGGCGCTGGATGTGTTGCGCCACCCCACCGTGGCCTCCAAGCGTTTCCTGATCACCATTGGGGACCGCACGGTCGGGGGCTTGAACAGCCGCGACCAAATGGTCGGCCCCTGGCAGGTGCCGGTGGCCGACTGCGCGGTGACGCTGGCGGACTTCAAAGGCTTTGCCGGTGAAGCCATGAGCATGGGCGAGCGCACCCCGTTGGCCGCTGTGGACGGCGCGGCCTCGGGCCGCATGGCCGTGGGCGAGGCCATCACCAATTTGTTGGCCGCACCGATCGAGTTGCCGCGCGTCAAGCTCAGCGCCAACTGGATGGCCGCTTGCGGCGAAGCGGGCGAAGACGCCGCGCTGTTTGACACCGTCAAGGCGGTGGGCATGGACTTGTGCCCGGCTTTGGGTATTTCCATCCCGGTGGGCAAGGACTCTTTGTCCATGCGCACCCGCTGGACCGATGAGCAGGGTGCCGAGCAACAAGTGACGGCACCGGTGTCGCTGATCATCTCGGCCTTTGCCACCGTGGCCGATGTGCGCGGCACGTTGACCCCGCAGCTGAAGACCGACCAAGGCGACACCAGCCTGATCCTGGTCGATCTGGGCAATGGCAAGAGCCGCATGGGCGGCTCCATCTTGGCGCAAGCGCTGAATCAGTTCGGCGGCGCCGTGCCGGACCTGGACGACGCCGATCAACTCAAGCGCTTGGTCGAGGCGGTCAACGCCTTGCGCGCCGAGGGCAAGCTGCTGGCATATCACGACCGGGGCGACGGTGGCCTGTGGGCCGCTGCTTGTGAAATGGCGTTTGCCGGCCATGTGGGCGTCAGCCTGAATGTCGACCTGCTGGTCACCGAGGGTGACGGCGTCAGCGACAGCCGTGCCGACACAGGCGATGCCAAGAACTGGGCCGGCCAAGTCAGCGCCCGCCGGGAAGAGCTGACGCTGAAAGCCTTGTTCAACGAAGAACTGGGCGTGCTGCTGCAAGTGCGCAGCAGCGATCGCGACGCGGTGCTGCAGACCCTGCGTGCGCATGGCTTGTCCAAGCTCAGCCATGTGGTGGGCAAGCCCAACACCACGGCCACGATGGAAGTCTGGCGTGACGCCAAAAAGGTCTTCAGCGCCCCGCTGGAAACACTGCACAAGACCTGGGATCAGGTCTCGGCCCGCATTGCCGCTTTGCGCGACAACCCCGCTTGCGCCGAGAGCGAGCATGCGCAAGCCGGGCTGGCCGCCGACCCCGGCCGTCATGTGCATCTGAGCTTCGATCCCAACGAGGACGTGGCCGCGCCCTTCATCAATGTGGGCGCGCGCCCCAAGCTGGCCATCCTGCGCGAGCAGGGCGTCAATTCGCATGTCGAGATGAGTTATGCCATGGCCAAGGCCGGCTTTGACACCTTCGACGTGCACATGAGCGATCTGCAAGCCGGCGCGGTCACCTTGGATCAGTTCAAGGGCTTTGTGGCCTGCGGTGGCTTCAGCTATGGCGACACGCTGGGCGCTGGCGAAGGCTGGGCCCGCTCGGTGATGTTCAACCCGGTCTTGGCCGAGCAGTTCAAGGCCTTCTTTGCCCGCAGCGACAGCTTTGCGCTGGGCGTGTGCAATGGCTGCCAGATGATGGCGGCCTTGTCGCCCATCATTCCTGGCGCGCAAGACTGGCCCAAGTTCACCCGCAACAAGAGCGAGCAGTTCGAAGCCCGTCTGGCCATGGTGGAAGTGCTGGACAGCCCCAGCCTGTTCTTCAAGGGCATGGAAGGCTCGCGCCTGCCCATCGCCGTGGCGCATGGGGAAGGCTTTGCCGACTTCTCGCAGCGCGGGGATGCGGCCAAGGTGGCGCGTGCGATGCGCTATGTCGATAACTTCGGCCAGCCCACCGAGACTTACCCGCTGAACCCGAACGGCAGCCCAGACGGCCTGACCTCGGTGACCACCGCCGACGGCCGCTTCACCGTGCTGATGCCGCACCCCGAGCGGGTCTTCCGCAATGTGCAGATGAGCTGGACTTCGGGCGATATCAGCGCGCTGAGCCCCTGGATGCGCATGTTCCGCAATGCCCGTCGTTGGGTGGCTTGAGGGGCGCTGAGTCCTGCGCTCGCGGCCTGGGCTTCAGCCGCCGAGTTTGTCGGCGCTGCTGCTGAGCTGCGGGGCCTCAAAAGGCAGTCGCAAGCTGAAGCGGCTGCCTTGCTGGGGCTCGCTTTGCAAGTCGATCTGGCCCCCCAAAATGCCGGTCACGATGTTGTAGACGATGTTCAAGCCCAGGCCGGTGCCGCCCTGGCCCATCTTGGTGGTGAAGAAGGGGTCAAAAGCCCGGCGCTTGACCTCGCTGCTCATGCCCGCGCCGTTGTCTGCAACGATCAATAAAAACTCACGCTCGTCTGAGCAGCCGGAGAGGGCTTCGGTCCGAATGCTCAGCACCGCGCCATCGAGCTTGTCATCGAAGGCATGCAGCATGGCATTCATGACCAGATTCGTCAGCACCTGACCCAAGGGGCCCGGGAAGCTGTCGAGTTCGCGGGTCACTGTGATCTCAATATCCAGCTCAACGCCCGCTTTGCGCAGCCT
Source organism: uncultured Burkholderiales bacterium (assembly GCA_945952065.1). Classification (GTDB taxonomy): domain Bacteria; phylum Pseudomonadota; class Gammaproteobacteria; order Burkholderiales; family Burkholderiaceae_C; genus Paucibacter_A. The sequence goes on from CAMFGY010000023.1 coordinate 63,892, forward strand.
TTGGCGCAGCAGGCTCAGCACATCATCCACCACCGAAGCCAGGCTGAAGCGTCTTCTTTGCGCGGTGGTCTGGTCCACCGACACCTGTTTGAAGTGGGCGACCAATTCATTGGCGCTGGACATGCTGCGCAGCAGGATGTTGCAAGCGGTGTCCGCGTCTTTCAGATAAGCCTCCAGCATGGAGCGCCGCATCGGGCCGCCTTCAAAGTGGCGACGGGTTTGCTGCGTCAAGTCGAGCAAGGTGGAGGAGGTGGTCAGGCAATTGCCCAGCGGCGTGTTCAGCTCATGGGCAATGCCAGCTACCAATGAGCCCAAGGCGGCCATCTTCTCGGCCCGCAGCAATTCGGTTTGGGCTTGTTTGAGCGTGTCCAGCGCATGGCTCAATTCGGCGGTGCGCTGCTCCACCCGGGTCTCCAAGCTGGCGTTCAAGCTCACCAAGGCTTGCTCGGCGCGGCGCTGCGCGCTGATATCACGGCCGGTGCCGCGATAGCCTTTGAAGTCGCCTTGCGCATCAAAGACCGGTGTGCCCGAAATGCTCACAAAACGCATCTGCCCGGCGTCATCCAGGTGCGAATACTCAAAATCTCTGAAGGCTTCGTGCCGAGCCAGCACGGCTCGATGGGCGTCCCAATCGATGTCCGGGGACAAATTGGGGGAGTCCCAGCGATGGCGACCCAGCAAACGCTGGGGGTCATGCTCGCCATGCTCGTCGGCCATGCGGGAGATGAAGCTGAAGCGCAGATGCTCGTCTTGCTCCCAAATCCAGTCGGCGGAGATCTCTGCCAAGCTGCGAAAACGAGTTTGCGCCGCCTGCAGTTCGGCCTGGCTCTGCGCTCGCTGTGCCACTTCTTTGGACAAGGCCTCGTTTTGCGCTTGCAAGAGCCGGCGTCGGTACACCAGCAGGGCGGCCAGCAAGGCCAGGGCCAAGCTGCTCAGCAGCGAGGCGGTGATCTCCGGCAGATAGGCGCGGAAGCCGCCCGCAGCGCCCAGGGGCGCCGAGGCTTTGGGGGCTGCGCTCAAGGCCCAGACCGCGCCAGGCAGTTGCACATACTGGGTGACGCTGGTGGCGTCCTGAGCCAACTTCGCATCGCCCCAAATCAAGGCCGCAGGGACTCGCGATTCGCCCTGCACCTGATGCAGGGCCAGCCGCAAGCCTGGGTGCTCATTCAAACCCGCGGCGCTGACAAAGCGGTCCAGATCGGCCACCACCGAAATCACGCCCCAATATGGGTCTTTGCGGGCGGCCTTGCCTGTCTCGCCCGGCTTTGTGGGGTTCGGCGGTGCAGCGCTCGCGGCCTGCGCGGGGGCTGTTGCCGCGCGCAGGAAAACCGGCGTGCGCTGGATGATGCCCTGTCCTCCCTGCACCAATTGCACCGGCCCGACCAACAGGGGCTCGCCGCGTCGGCGTGCTTCTTGGATCTGTTGGTACTGCGCAGGGATCTTGCGGTAGTCAAGATCAATCACCGCTTGATTGCCCGTTGTGGGGTAAACATAACGCGCGATATCGTCGGGCGCCGCCACGATGCTGCGCACCTGGGGCAAGAGCTTGACGACCCGCCCGGCCAGGGCTTCAAAGCGAGCGCTGGAAATCCCGGCGTCCAACTGAATCATGGCCTCCAGGCCCAGAGTGGGGCTGAAGGTCGCTTGGGCCACAGCTTCAAGCCGGGTGCGAATGGCACTCAAGTCTTGGTGCAGCTGGGTTTGTGCATGGGCCGCGTCTTGGGACTGCCGTGCCGCCAACAGAATGCTGCTCAAAGCCATAGCGAGCACGCCCACCAGCAATGCGGGCCAGTAGGCCAGCCAAGTTGCCAGCGGAGCCCTTTCGACCCGGCGCTGAGGGGCTGGGGCGGGGTCAGGGTGCAAGGCAGCCGCTTTGCTCATGGCCTGATTGTGAGGGCAGCCACTGGCTTTCGTCCCGGCCCGGGCTCAAAAATGAGGCTCAGCCACTGAGGGCTTCAATCCGAGCTGCCCAACTGCACCTGTTGCTTGCGGGCTTTGCCGGCGCGCCACAGGCTCAGCGTGACGCGTTCGCCCACTTGGCGGCGTTCCAGGTAGCTCAGCATATCGTCCAAGTCCTCGATGGCTTCGTCGTTGATGGCGGTGATCACATCGCCGTGCACGATGCTGCCGTCACGGGCGCGCGCAAAGGCTTGCAAGCCGGCTTGGGCGGCCGGGCTGCCGGGGCTGATACGCACCAGGGCCACGCCCTTGGGCAGCTTCAAAGCCTGGCTGAGATTGGCCGGAGCGGCGGTCACGCCCAGGGCAGGGCGGATCATGCGGCCATCGGTAATCAAGCGCGGCACGATGCGGTTGACTTCGTCTACAGGAATCGCAAACCCAATCCCGGCACTCGCGCCGCTGGGGCTGTAAATCGAGGTGTTGACGCCAATCAGCCGCCCCGCCGAGTCAAGCAGCGGCCCGCCCGAGTTGCCGGGATTGATGGCCGCATCGGTTTGGATGGCGCCTCGGATGGTGCGCCGGGTCACCGATTCGATCTCGCGGTTCAGGGCGCTGACAATGCCCTGGGTCAGGGTTTGGTCCAGGCCAAAGGGGTTGCCGATCGCATAGACCGCTTGGCCGACCTGCAAATCGCGGCTGCTGCCCACGGCGATGGGGGCCAACTTGTCCTTGGGAGCGTCGATGCGCAGCACCGCCAAGTCACGATCGGGGAAGACGCCCACCAGCTTGGCGGGGTAATTGCTCTGGTCGGAGAGCGTCACCGTGGCGCCGCTGCCGCCTTGGATCACATGGAAGTTGGTGACGATATGGCCCTCCGCATCCCAGATGAAGCCCGTGCCGGTGCCACTGGCTTGCTGGGTCACATTGAAGCTGAAGAGGTCACGCGAAGTGGTCAAGGTGGTGATGTGCACCACCGAGGGCGAGGTCTTTTTGAAGACCGCAATATTGTTTTGCTCGGCCGCATCCAGCGGCCCCCGGGCCTGCACGGCGCGAGGCTGTGCCTGGCTTTTGCTTTGTACATCGGCGGGCCACAACCAAGCCAGGCCCAAGGCCAGTGCCAGGCCGGCGCTCAGGGGCAGCCAGAGCTTTTGGGATAGCGATGTTTTCGATGTTTGGGATGTGGAAGAGGCGTCAATTTGCATGGCTTCGGGCGCCAACATGGGGCGCAAGAGGGGGTGCAGGACTGCCATTTTGATCTGGGGCTGGCCGAGCAAATGTCAAGTCCGGCATAGACTTCGCGCATTTTGATGCCCAGAGATTTCGCGTGAACCCAGACGCATCGCCCGCCGCCCCAGCCCAAGTCCCTCAGATTCGCTACCCCAGGCTGGATGCCTTGCGCGGTTTCGCCATTGTTTGGATGGCCGTGTTCCATTTCGCCTTTGATCTGAACCACTTTCGCTGGATCCAACAAGACTTTTACCGCGATCCTTTTTGGACCCTGCAACGCAGTCTGATCGTCAGCCTTTTTTTGCTCTGCGCCGGCATGGGGCAGGCTTTGGCTTTGCATCAGCAGCAGAGCTGGTCGCGCTTTTGGCGGCGCTGGCGGCAAGTGGCGGGCTGTGCGGTCCTGGTGAGCCTGGGTTCGTGGTGGATGTTCCCGCGCAGCTTCATCAGCTTTGGGGTCTTGCACGGCATGGCGGTGATGCTTTTGTTGCTGCGTTGGGCCGGCCCGCGTCTGCCCAACACGGCCTGCCTGCTTTTGGGCCTGCTGTGCCTGGCCCTGCCGCGCTGGGTGCAAAGCCCGCTGTTTGACAGCCGCTGGAGCAATTGGGTGGGCTTGGTCACGCACAAGCCCATCGCCGAAGACTATGTGCCCGTGCTGCCCTGGTTGGGGCTGATGCTGTGGGGCTTTGCGCTGGGGCGTTGGCTGCTGCTGCGGCAGCAAGCGCGCGGCACTGGGGCGGCCGGGCTGATCTGTGGCACGGTGCCCGGGCTTTTGCAGCCCTTGGCGGTTTTGGGCCGATGGTCATTGAGTTTTTACATGCTTCATCAGCCCGTTTTGATTGGCTTGCTCACGCTAGCCGCTACGATGCGCACATGAGCTCCAACAAAATTCTTTTCGGCTTTCATGCCGTCACCGTGCGCCTGAAGACGCATCCCGATTCCGTCGTCGAGGTTCATTACGACACCACGCGGCGCGACCAACGCATGCGCAGCTTTGTCGATCGCGCGCGCGATAGCGGCGCCAAGCTGATCGAAAGCGATGACGACCGCCTGGCCAAGATCGCCGGCACCACCCGCCACCAAGGCGTGGTCGCCAAGGTGCAGGCTTTGGCCATGCCGCAGTTCTTGGACGATGTGATGGAGACCATCGAGGGCATGCCGCTGGTCTTGGTCTTGGACGGTGTGACCGACCCGCACAATCTGGGCGCCTGCCTGCGCGTGGCCGATGGTGCCGGCGCGCATGCGGTACTCGCGCCCAAAGACCACGCCGTGGGCTTGAACGCCACGGTCGCCAAAGTGGCCAGCGGCGCGGCCGAGACCGTGCCTTATTTGATGGTCACCAATTTGGCGCGCAGCCTGAAGGAGTTGAAGGCCATGGACGTCTGGGTGGTGGGCACCTCAGATCAAGCCGAGAAGTCCATCTATGACATCGACCTGAACCGCCCGCTGGCTCTGGTGCTGGGCGCGGAAGGTGACGGCATGCGCCAGCTGACGGCCAAAACCTGCGATGAGTTGGTGCGCATCCCGATGCAGGGCTCGGTGGAAAGCCTGAATGTCTCGGTGGCCGCCGGCGTGTGCTTGTATGAGGCCATGCGTCAGCGCCAAGCCGGCAAGCGGGGATAATCGCGGCCCGCTTTTGTTTCACCCCTCATCCCAAGACAAAGAGCTCTCGCCATGGCCGTTATTGAAGTTTTTCACCCCCTCGTCAAACACAAGATCGGCCTGATGCGTGAGGCCGATATTTCGACCAAAAAGTTCCGTGAACTGACGGGCGAGGTTGGCCGGCTCTTGGCCTATGAGGCGACCGCTGACTTCCCGCTGGAAAAAACCACCATCGAGTGCTGGAGCGGCCCCACCGCCGTCGACCAAATCGCCGGTCGCAAGGTCACCGTGGTGCCTATTCTGCGCGCGGGCTTGGGCATGATGGACGGCGTTTTGGACATGATCCCGAATGCCAAGATCAGCGTGGTGGGCTTGGCGCGCGACCATGAAACCCTGCAGCCGGTGCATTATTTCGAGCGCTTTGTCGGCCAGTTGGACGAACGCACCGCGCTGATCGTGGACCCCATGCTGGCCACCGGGGGCTCCATGATCGCCACCATCGATCTGCTCAAAAAACGTGGCTGCAAAGACATCCGCGCTTTGGTGCTGGTGGCCGCGCCCGAAGGCGTGGCCGCGCTCAATGCCGCCCACCCCGATGTGCGCTGCTGGACGGCGGCCATCGACAGCCATCTGGACGAGCAAGGCTACATCATCCCCGGCCTGGGCGATGCGGGCGACAAGATCTTCGGCACCAAAGAAGGCTGAGCCGCAGCCCGTCCTGCGGGCTTAAACCCAGCCCAAGGCTCCGAGCAGTCCGCCTGCTAAGACCATCCACACCAAGCTGATTTTGGTGCGCAGGGTCAAGATCAAGGTCGCGGCGATCAAGAGCAGGGTGGTTGGCAGATGGTCAGGGGTTTTCAAATAGGGCTCGGCCAGCAACCAACCGGTGGCGAGCAAGAGCCCCAGGGTCAGCGGCGCCATGCCGGCGGTGAAGGCGCGCACGCCCAGGCTGTCGCGGTTTTTGCGAGCCCAACGGGTGGCGGCCAAGACCAGGGTGGTGGAGGGCAGCATGATGCCCGCCATGGCGGCAAAAGCGCCCCCAAACCCCGCAACATTCCAGCCCAGCACCGCGACAAAAATCAGATTCGGGCCGGGCGCGGCCTGGGCCAGGGCGATGGAGGACGTGAACTGGGTGTCGGTCAGCCAGTGCTGTTGCCCGACCAAGTAGCGGTGCATTTCTGGGGCGGTGGTGATGGCGCCGCCAATGGCCAGCAAGGACAGGGTCAAAAAGTGCAGGAACAAGGCCCACAGGTCCGGTGCGGCGGCGCTCACTGCTTCGGGGCCTCAGAGTTGCGATCGGCGCGGTACAACTGCCAGCCCGCCAAGGCCATGCCCAGGCCGCCCAGGCCCAGCAGCAATTGTGGCAAGGGCAGACGCAGCCAAAGCACGCCGATCAAGGTCAATACTGCCAGCCCTAGGGCCGGCCACGCGCCCATGGGGCTGCGGCGCAGGGAAGGCATCAGCTTCAAGGCGGTGGCCACAATCAGGCCGGCGGACACCGCCCCCATGCCGCGAACCGTGTTGGCCACGATGGGGTGATCGGCCATCTGCCCATACAGCGCCGCCATGCCGATCACAATCATCAAGGGAAACAGCAGCATGCCCGCCATGGCGGTAAAGGCGCCGCGGATGCCAAAGAATCGGTCCCCCAGCATCAAAGAGAGATTCAAGATATTGGGGCCGGGCAGCACCTGGGCGACGGCAAAAACCTCCAGAAACTCTTCGCGGCTGAGCCAGCGCAAGCGTTCCACCAACTCCCGTTGTGCCACCGCCAACACACCCCCAAAGCCCTGCAAAGCCAGGCGATTGAAGGCCCAGAACAATTCGCTCAGTGAGGCCGGGTGGTTCAGCGGCGCGTCGCTCATCGTCAGCGCAAAACCCGCAAGGCTTCAGGATTGACGATATTGCTGGGCTCACCATTGATGTAGTTCAGCACATTGTCAAAAGCGGCGCTCAGGTACATCTCATAACTGTCTTGTTCGACGTAGCCGATGTGCGGGGTGCAGACCGCGTTTTCCAGGCGCAACAAGGGGTGGCCTTGCAAGATGGGCTCGCTCTCAAACACATCGATGGCCGCCATGCCGGGCCGGCCCCGGTTCAGGGCCGACACCAAAGCGCCTTCACTTAACAGTTCGGCCCGTGAGGTGTTGACGAACAAGGCAGTAGGCTTCATGCGGGTCAGGTCATCCAAGGTGATTTGGCCCCGGGTAGCGTCGCACAGCCGCAAATGCACCGAGAGCACATCGCTGCTTTCGAACAGGTCTTCTCGGCTTTGCACCGCGCTATAGCCGTCGGCCTCGGCGCGCAGCCGGGAGGCCTCGCTGCCCCAGACCTGCACCTGCATGCCAAAGGCGCGGCCATAGCCGGCAACCAATTGGCCGATCTTGCCGTAGCCCCAGATGCCCAAGGTCTTGCCCTTGAGCACCATGCCCAGGCCGAAATTGGCCGGCATGGAGGCGGCCTTCAAGCCGGACTGCTGCCAAGCGCCATGTTTGAGATTGCCGATGTATTGGGGCAGGCGTCGCATCGAGGCCATGATCAGCGCCCAGGTCAATTCGGCAGGCGCCACCGGGGACCCCCCGCCTTCGGCCACGGCGATGCCCAGCTTGGTGCAGGCTTCGATGTCGATGTGTGAGCCTACCCGCCCGGTTTGCGAGATCAGCTTCAGCCGCGGCAGCTTTTCCAGCAATTGCCGCGGGAACTGGGTGCGTTCGCGTATCAGCACCAGCACTTCGGCGTCGCGAAGGCGGATCGACAACTGCCCAATCCCCTTGACGGTGTTGGTGAAGACCTTGGCGTTGAGGTGCTCAAGCTTGGACGCACAGCGCAGTTTGCGAACGGCGTCTTGGTAGTCGTCGAGAATGATGATATTCATGGCTGGAGGCACATTCTGCCTTGCCGCAAGCCTTCATCCGCTTGCGCAGCCGCAAATTTTGAAACCGGATTTATCGGCCGCGAGCCATGCGTTGACCCGCTTGCTCGCTCTCCGGGTAAACCTGCTGCAATGCGTCCAGCACGGCCAAGCGGTGATCGTTGGCGCGCTCGCTGTCCAGCGGCAGTGCGGCCAGCAAGGTGCTGCGGATCAACCAGAGCTCAATCGGCTCGCTGGCGTGGCGCACGATGCGCTGCAGGCTTTGCCCAATTTCGCCCGAGACCTCGGCCGCTGCACGGGTGAAGGCCAACTTCAATTCCACAAAGGCTTTGCGCACCGCGATGCGGCCACGTCGCTCATCGGGGCGGCCTACACAGGCATAGGCCCAAGGTGGGGGGAAGTGTGGGATGTCGCGCAGGGTCAGCTCTTGCATGATGGGTCAGTCGATCGTTCTTTTTGTTCGCTTGTTTGTCAGTTCAGTCGCCTGTTCTTTGGGCGACTTGAGTTCAGTGACTGGCGTCGGCACGGCGCTGACGAGACGCCGCACTCAAGGCGGCCACCGAACCCAAACGTCCCGACAAACTCAGGCTGGCGCCAAATTGAAAATGGGTGTTGAGCTGCTGCAGCCGGTTCTCGGCCTCGGCTTGAGAAAAGGCGCGGGCCACCTCGGTATAGGCTTGCGCGCGCAGATGCCAGAGGTCGCGCAAGCTGCGGCTGCAGCGGATGTGGCGGCGCAGGGCTTCTACGCCTTCGCTTTGCACATCGCGCAGACACAGATCAAAGGCTTTGCGGATGCTGGGCACATGGCTGAGCATCAGGGTTTCGCAAGGCGGTGTTGAGGGGTCGGCGGCAAGCGTGTCGGCCTCGCCCGGAATCCAACGCAAGAGGCTTTGCCAAAGCGAATCGCCGCCGCTGCGTGTGGCGCCAAAACTGCTCGATGCACCGGCTTGGCTGTGGCGGCTCAAGGTCGAGGGTTTCAAGGGCAAGGCGCCGCGTGTCCTGGCCCATCTGGTCAGAATTGCATTCAGCATTTTTTCGCTTTTAGTTTGCTACGCCCGGGTTCAGGCGCATCCCCCTCCTACAGGGTGTAAAAGCATTCTCGGCAGAATCGCCGCCTGCTGAAGGGCTAAAGAGCCTGAGAAATCAGGTCAGTTCCGCTCAGGTCAGGGCCTTGTGCAGTCCTTCTCACCTTGCAGCCCGAGCGACTTGACTTCGAAGTTTTCGGGGTGGCTGCGGGGCAAAGAAGGAGCCAACAAGAAAAAGGGGACAAGCCAAAACGGCTTGCCCCCTGGGGCCTCTCGCTTTGCATCGGCGAAGCCCGGCCGAAGCCCGGGCCTCGTCGAACAGATCAAAGCAGCGGCGTGTTGCGCTTGAGCTCTTCGTCGTCCGCCAGGCGTTTTTCCAGCAGGTTCTGATGGTGCAGTTCCTGGGCCGAGGGTTCGGCCGCCGGCTTGCTGGTGCTGGGTGTGGACTCCATCAGCATCGGCGTGCCCGGCGCCGCCAACAGGTCGTCGATATTGACATTGCTCTTCTCCGCACCCGCCGTGGCCGGCTTGACGTCCTGTGCGAACCAGACGTCGGCCATATGGTGTTTGGCGCCATCTTCGGTGGTGTAGTCCGACACCAGGCCCAAGAAGTTGCCGTTGTCCATGACCGTGCCCTTGTTGGCCCGCAGGTTCAGCTCGGTGATGTGGTAATCCGACAGCAGCTTGAGTTCACCCACATCGGTGACCCCGTTGCTGTTGCTGTCCACCCAGATGCGCAGATCTTTGAAGCTGGCGTCGTGCAGATCGAGCTTGCCGTCGTGGTTGCTGTCTTCTTGCGCCATCGCCACATAGCCGTTGGCGGCTTGGCTGCCGTCGGCCAGGCGGGTGCCCATGCCGAACAGCTCGCGGCCGTCGTTGATCTTGCCATCATGGTTGCGGTCCATGACCAGGAAGCCGTCATGCGGTCCGGCCCATCCCACTTGGCTGGTGACCCCGTTGCCGAGCAGGTCGTACTGCACCCCTTGGGCGGCGCTCAGGGTGCTGACGCCATTGCCGTCCAGGTCCAGCACCATGGGCGAGACCCCCGTGACCGTCATCAGCACATGCTGCTGGGCAGCGCTCATCACGGCGATGTCATCGGTCGTGAAGTGTGAGGCCTGCCCTGCGGTGAGCGCGCCGATGTCGGCCAGCTCCAAGGCCTTGATCTGATCCGAGGTCAGGGCCTCGATCTGATCGGTGGTCATGGCGTGGGCCTGGGCGGTCGTCATGGCCACGATCTGTGAGGTGCCCATCACGCGGAAGTCCGCCGTCGAGATCGCCGTCCATTGATCGGTGCTCAGCGCGGCAACCTGTGCACCACTGAGGGCGCGCAAATCATCCGACTCCAGTTGTGCCATCTGCTGGGTGCTGAAGCCACTGAGCTGGCTGGTGCTGAAGGCGGCGAACTGCGCCGTGGTGAAGGCGTTCAGATCGGAAGTGGACAGGTGATTGATCTGATCGGTGCTCAGGGCATTGATTTGCGCCGTGGTCATGGCGGCGAGCTGGGCGTTGCTCAGCGCCGCCAATGTGGCATTGCTGAGTGACTGGATCACCGCGGTGCCCAGCGTGACGAAGTCACGCGTTTCAATCGCGCCAATCTGATCGGTGTTGAGCGCCAGCCCGCCCAGCTGCGAGGCGGTGAGCACACTGATCTGCGAGGAATCCAAGGCCACCAGTTCGGCCGTGCTGAAAGTGCGGATCTGATCCGAACTCAAGGCCATGATCTGACCGGTGGTCAGCGCAGTGGTCTGCGTCAAGCCCATGGCTTCGACCTGTTCGGTCGTCAGTTTGGCGATGCCGGCGGTCGAGATGGCCCGCAGATCGGCCGTCTCCAGGCGGCTCATCTGCTCCGTATTGAAGCCCATCACCTGCTTGCTGCTCAGCAAGCCGAACTGCGCGCTGGTGAAGGCGTTCAAGTCCTCGGTGCTCATCTTGCCCAACTGATCGGAGCTGAGGGCCTGCACCTGCGAGGACGTCATATTGACGAACTGCACCGTGGTGAAGGCATTCAGATCCTGCGAAGCCAAGCTGCGCAGCTGATCCGTCGAGAGCGCCACCACCTGGGCCGTCGTCATGGCCGCCAGCTGCGCCGAGGAGAAGGCGGCCAGCACATCGGTGGCCAGCGCCCGCACGACGGCGGTGGAGATGG
>CAMFGY010000024.1 GCA_945952065.1 uncultured Burkholderiales bacterium
TTTGCAAAAGGTTCCGTTCATCCTCGTCGTTGGCGACAAGGAGAAGGCAAATGGAGCCGTTGCGGTGCGCGCCCGTGGCAACCAGGATCTGGGTGTGATGGCTCTGGATGACTTCATTGCGAAGGTCACCCAAGACGTCGCTGACAAGGTCTGATTCCTGCCATTCAGGCGCGCTTTTGCTTTGTTTGAGCCTCTCGCCTTGGGGCTCGTTGAAAGGTACGCACCATCGCTACTTTTGCTGATCGTCGAGCGATCCCGGAGCGCAAGCACCGGCTGAACCGCGAAATCATGGCTCCCGAAGTCCGTTTGAACGGCCCGGATAATGAGCCGCTCGGTATTGTGAGCATCCATGAAGCCCTGCGCATGGCAGGCGAATTGGATGTGGACGTGGTCGAAATCTCCGCCACGGCGACACCTCCGGTGTGCCGCCTGATGGATTACGGCAAGTTCAAATACATCGAGCAAAAGCGCGCAGCCGAAGCCAAGTCCAAGCAGAAGGTTATCGAGATCAAGGAAGTCAAATTCCGCCCGGGTACGGACGAAGGCGACTACCAGATCAAGATGCGCAATCTGCGTCGCTTCATCGCTGAAGACGGTGACAAGGGCAAGGTCACGCTGCGTTATCGCGGTCGTGAAATCACCCACCAAGAAATTGGTATGCGTTTGTTGGAGCGTATCCGCGACGAGTTGTCCGATGTGGCCGTGGTGGAGAACATGCCCAAGCTGGAAGGCCGGCAGATGATCATGGTTTTGGCGCCCAAAAAGCGCTGATGCTTTGAGTCAGTGGCCCGCAGTGATGCGGGCTTGCCTCCTCAGGGGGCGCAATTGAAAGCGGGTCAAATCGGGCTTTGGCCCGTTTTCAATTGCATTGAGGTCGCCTCAGCGGCGGCCCGGCGAATCGCCTGAAGAGGCGGCTCGCGCAAGTTCTGGCCTGCCGATTTGGTCGTCGGCAGGCTTATTAGTCTCCAGAGGCTGGTCAAAGTATTGCGAGGCCCGCAATCGCCCCTGGGACGTTCTTAAAAGGAGCAATCACATGCCCAAAATGAAGACCAAGAGCAGCGCCAAGAAGCGCTTCCGCGTGCGTCCGGGTGGTACGGTCAAGCGCGGACAGGCGTTCAAGCGCCACATCCTCACGAAGAAGTCCACCAAGAACAAGCGCCACCTGCGTGGTGCAGCCAATGTGCACGAGACCAACATGGGCCATATGGCTCAAATGTTGCCCGGCGCAGGCCTCTGATCGACTTCTGAAGGAGAAATACTATGCCTCGCGTTAAACGTGGTGTTACCGCACGTGCTCGTCACAAAAAGGTTCTGGCACTCGCCAAGGGCTTCCGTGGTCGTCGTAAGAATGTCTTCCGCATTGCCAAACAGGCAGTGATGAAGGCAGGCCAATACGCCTACCGTGACCGTCGTGCCAAGAAGCGTGTCTTCCGTGCCCTGTGGATTGCTCGTATCAACGCAGCAAGCCGTGGCCTGGGTCTGACATACAGCAAGTTTGTGGCTGGCCTGAAGAAGGCTGAGATCGACATCGACCGCAAGGTCCTGGCTGATCTGGCTGTTCACGATCCTGCTGGTTTTGCCAGCATCTTCGCCAAGGTCAAGGCCGCTCTCGCTTAATGCCCGCGAGCCACGCAAGTGGCTCTCGGCAGCCCCGCAGCCGGCCTCGCCAGCGGCGGGGTCAGCAACCTCAAGGCCGTGCGCAGCGCTCGGCCTTTTTTTTTTGCCTTCCCCCATTTCCTGTATTCCGACCCGCTTGATGAAAACGGCACCGCGATGAACGAGCTCGATCAACTGCTGCACACGGCCAAAGGCGAATTCGCCGCCGCCTCCACGCCCGCCGAACTGGAAAATGCCAAAGCGCGCTTTCTGGGCAAGTCCGGTCGCGTGACCGAATTGTTGAAGAGCTTGGCCGCTTTGCCGGTCGAGGAAAAAAAGGCCCGTGGCGCCGAAATCAATGTCTTGAAGTCCGGCATTGAAGCCGCACTGAGCGCACGCCGCCAAGCTTTGGCCGATGCGGAACTCGAATTGCAACTCAAGGCCGAGGCCTTGGACGTCAGCCTGCCCGGTCGCCAGCGTGGCACTGGGGGGCTGCACCCGATCACCCGCGCGATGGAGCGAATCGAAGGCATCTTCGGCTCCATGGGCTTCGATGTGGCCGATGGCCCTGAAATCGAAAACGACTGGTTCAACTTCACGGCCCTGAACACGCCCGAGGATCATCCCGCGCGCTCCATGCACGACACCTTCTACATCGAAGGGGGTCATGTGCTGCGCACCCACACCAGCCCCATGCAAATCCGCTACGCGGTTCAGCATGTCAAGAAGCACAAGGCTTTGATCGATGCCGGTCAGCCCATGCCCGAGATCCGCGTGATTGCGCCGGGCCGCACCTACCGTGTGGACAGCGATGCCACGCACTCGCCGATGTTCCATCAGGTCGAAGGCCTGTGGGTGGGTGAGAACATCAGCTTCAAGGACCTGAAGTCGGTCTATCTGAACTTCATCACCAGTTTCTTTGAAACCGATCAGCTGCAGCTGCGCTTCCGCCCCAGCTACTTCCCCTTCACCGAGCCCAGCGCCGAAATCGACATCATGTTTGAATCCGGCCCGCTCAAGGGGCGTTGGCTGGAGGTGTCGGGCTCCGGCCAAGTGCATCCGCAGGTGATCCGCAATATGGGCTTGGACCCTGAGCGCTACATCGGTTTTGCCTTTGGCTCTGGCATCGACCGTCTGGCCATGCTGCGTTATGGCGTCAATGATTTGCGCCTGTTCTTTGATGGCGATCTGCGCTTCTTGAGTCAGTTCAAGTAAGCCCCCCCAGTCAAGCCCGTAGAACACGCCAAAGAGTAGAAGAGTCCAACCATGCAATTCCCTGAATCCTGGCTGCGCAGTTTTTGCAACCCTGCGCTGAGTACCGAAGAGCTGGCCGAGCTGCTGACCATGTCGGGCCTCGAGGTCGAAGAGCTGCGCCCGGTGGCGCCGCCTTTCCACGGCATCGTCGTGGCCGAAATCCTTGAAGCAGAGCAACACCCTAACGCCGATAAGCTGCGCATCTGCAAGGTCAATGCTGGCGCGGCTTTCAACGGTGGCGAGCCGCTGCAAATCGTCTGCGGCGCGCCGAATGCGCGCGCGGGCATCAAAGTGCCTTTGGCGACGGTGGGTGCAGAGCTGCCCCCTGGCGAAGATGGCAAGCCTTTCAAGATCGGTGTGGGCAAGCTGCGCGGCGTGGAGAGCTTCGGCATGCTGTGCTCGGCCCGCGAGCTCAAGCTCAGCGAAGAGCATGGCGGCCTGTTGGAGTTGGCCGCTGATGCACCAGTGGGCCAAAGCATCCGTGAACACCTGAATCTGGATGACCAACTCTTCACGCTCAAGCTCACCCCCAATCTGGCTCATTGCCTGAGCGTTTACGGCATTGCGCGCGAAGTCTCGGCGCTGACTGGTGCGCCCTTGCTGTCGCCCACCATCACACCGCTTGTGCCCAAGCATGACGCCAAGCTGCCGGTGCGCATTGAAGCGGCCGATCTGTGCGGGCGCTTCTCCGGCCGCGTGGTGAAGGGTGTGAACACGCAAGCCAAGACGCCGGCCTGGATGGTGGAACGTCTGGCGCGTTGCGGCCAGCGTTCGGTGGCACCCTTGGTGGACATCTCCAACTATGTGATGTTTGAGCTGGGCCGCCCCTCCCATATTTTTGATCTGGACAAGATCGACCGCGAATTGGTGATCCGCTGGGCCAAGGCGGGCGAGACCTTGAAGCTGCTCAATGGCAACACCGTGTCGCTGGATGAAACCGTGGGTGTGGTGGCCGATGCCTCGGCGCCGGAGTCACTGGCCGGCATCATGGGCGGCGACGCCACTGCCGTGTCCGATGACACGAAGAATGTCTATGTCGAGGCCGCGTTCTGGTGGCCCAAGGCCGTGGCTGGCCGCTCGCGCCGTTTCAATTTCTCGACCGATGCGGGCCATCGCTTTGAGCGCGGCGTCGATGCCGTGGGCACGGTGGAGCACATCGAGCGCATCACCCAGCTGATTCTGGAGATCTGCGGCGGCGAAGCCGGCCCCATGGATGACCAGATCACCCAGTTGCCTGAGCGCAAGCCGGTGGCACTGCGCGTGGCACGCGCGGCCAAGGTGATTGGCATGCCGGTGACGCAAGAAGATTGCGCTCGCGTGTTCAGCCGCTTGGGCTTGCAGTTCAGCGAGGCCCCCGGTGTGCTGACGGTCACGCCGCCGAGCTGGCGCTTCGACCTTCAGATCGAAGAAGACCTGATCGAAGAGATCATCCGCGTGATGGGCTACCCCAGCCTGCCCAACACCCCGCCGGTGGCGCCGGTGGTGGCCAAGGTGGGCTCCGAGTCGCGCCGCGCGATTCATGCGCTGCGCCATGCCGTGGCTGCGCGCGATTATTTCGAAACCATCAATTTCAGCTTTGTCGAAGCGCGCTGGGAAGCCGAACTGGCCGGCAACGCCAATCCGATTCAGCTGCTGAACCCGATTGCCGCGCCGCTGGCCGTGATGCGTTCCAGCCTGATGGGCAGCTTGATCCAGGCGCTGCGCTACAACCTCAGCCGCAAGGCTTCGCGGGTGCGCTTGTTCGAAATCGGCCGCGTCTTCTTGCGCGACGATTCGGTGCAAGAGAGCGACAGCAGCATTGCTGGCGTCGCCCAGCCCATGCGCCTGGCAGGCTTGGCCTTTGGCCCGGCCGATCAGCAGCAGTGGAGCCAGCGTGACCGTCTGGTCGACTACTTCGACGTCAAGGGTGATCTGGAGGCTTTGTTCGCGCCGCGCTCGCTGAGCTTCAAGGCTGCGACGCATCCCGCGCTGCACCCTGGCCGCAGCGCGCGCGTGCTGCTCGATGGCGAAGACATCGGCGTGATCGGCGAGCTGCACCCCAAGTGGCGCCAAGGCTATGAGCTGCCCAGTGCCCCGGTTCTGTTTGAGTTGGACTTGCCGGCCGTGTTGGCACTGCAATTGCCGGCCGCGCGCGCGATTGCGCGTCAACAGTCGGTGCAGCGCGACCTGGCTTTGATCGTTGGCGAGCATGTCAGCCACGACGCTTTGATGCAGGCGATTGCTGCGGGGCAGGGGGGCTTGATTCGCTCGGCCCGCCTCTTCGACGTCTTCAAGCCCACCCAAGCAGGCGGTGATTTGAAGGAAGGCGAGCGCAGCATGGCGGTGCGTTTGGAGTTGCTGGACGACGAGGCCACGTTGACCGACGAGCGCATCGAGCAAACCATCGCCCAACTGCTGGCGACCTTGTCTGAATCCTTGGGCGCGCGCCTGCGTGCTTGAGGGCAAGGCAAAGGAGGATGTGTGATGAGTGACGAAGAAGAAGGCAAACGCCCGAGCGCTGGCGCCGTGGTGCTCTTGCCCAGTATTGAAACGCCCACCTTGACCAAGGCCGAGCTGGCCGAACTGCTGTTCGACAAACTCGGCTTGAACAAGCGCGAGTCCAAGGACATGGTGGAGGCTTTCTTTGACATCATTCACGACACCTTGGTGCGCGGCGATGATGTCAAGCTGTCGGGCTTTGGCAACTTCAACATCCGCCGCAAGGCCTCGCGTCCGGGTCGCAATCCGCGCACCGGGGAATCGATCCCGATCAAGGCTCGCGATGTGGTGACTTTTCACGCCAGCCACAAGCTCAAGAGCTTGGTGCAGGGCGAGGTTTGCGCCGAAGATGACATCGAGTAGAGTCTGACCTCCCCACCCGAACCCCTTGATTTGAATGGAAATCGCGCTGCCTCTTATCCCTGCCAAACGCTACTTCACCATCGGTGAGGTCAGTGATTTGTGCGGTGTGAAGCCTTATGTGCTGCGCTATTGGGAGCAGGAGTTCACCCAGCTCAAGCCCATGAAGCGGCGCGGCAACCGGCGCTATTACCAGCACCATGAGGTGCTGTTGATTCGTCGCATCCGGGGGCTGCTTTACGACCAGGGCTTCACCATCAGTGGCGCACGCAATCAATTGCTCGAGTCCGGAGGTCTGAACCGCGGCGAGGCGCAAGCCCTTGCGGCCTTCGATGCGGATGTGGCCCTGCTGGACGAAGAGGGCTTGGACGAGCTGGCCACGCCAGATGTTGTGCAAGTGGGTGCTGAGTCTGTGGATCAGGCGAAGCCTAGCTCAGCGCATGCCCAAGCTTTGGTGTCCGCCGTGGCGGTTGCGGACCAAGAAAAAATCAGTTTGGAACAGTTGCGCGCTGAGCTGATCACAAT
Organism: uncultured Burkholderiales bacterium; assembly: GCA_945952065.1. Classification (GTDB taxonomy): domain Bacteria; phylum Pseudomonadota; class Gammaproteobacteria; order Burkholderiales; family Burkholderiaceae_C; genus Paucibacter_A. The sequence goes on from CAMFGY010000024.1 coordinate 6,214, forward strand.
TCGCGATGTTCTTCTTGCGTAAGAGATAAAAACTAGGTTATACTTTTAGGCTCAGTCGGGGCGTAGCGCAGCCTGGTAGCGCACTTGCATGGGGTGCAAGGGGTCGCGAGTTCGAATCCCGCCGTCCCGACCATTGAATCGAAGGCCTAGTTCAGCAATGAACTAGGCCTTTCGGCTTTTTCGCGGCTGCTTTTTGTCTCGGCTGCAACTCCTTTTTCCGAAACAGCTCGATTGACCGAATGCGTCAAATCGAATTCGTCAAGGTCAAGTCTTTGGGTCTGGGTTGCGAGTCTTTGCCCTGCGTGTAGCTTCTTTTCGCCTTTCGCCTCTCGCCTTTCGCCTTTGTGGCTTGGGCAGTTTGCACCTTGCGCTGGGCGCTGCCTTCGGTCCTCCTCGCTTTAGACTCTGCCTCGCGCAGCAGGTGTGCATGCTTGGGAGGGCAGATGAATCAAGAGCGCAGAGCATTCGAAGCGGTCCGCAGCGGACTCAGCAAAGCACTGCTGGGCCTGGCGGCGGCCTTAACCTTGACCGGCATCGCCATGCGGGCCGATGCAACAACCCTTAGCGTCAGCCCCAGCGGCACCGTGGCCCAGGTTCGGCAAATCCGTCTGAGCTTCTCCGAGGCGGTGGTGCCTGCGGGCGATGCGCAAATCCAAGCCCCTGCAGAGCTCAGCTGCGAAGGCATGCCCCGCATCACCGGCTATGGTCGATGGTCGCGCCCCAACGAGTGGCTCTTGGATTTGAATGAGGTCTTGGACGCCGGCAAGAAATGCAAGCTGCGCGTCAAAGACAGCTTCAAGCCGCTGGGCTCGCCCTTGGAAGGGTCGCGCGAGTTCAGCTTTGCGACCGGCGCCGCCGTCGCCTTGCGAAGCACACCGTGGACCGGCAGCACCATCGAAGAAGACCAGCACTTTCTGTTTCATCTGAACGGCAAGGTCGATGCCGCCGCCGTGGCGCGCCAAGCCTGGTGCGAGGTCGAGGGCCTGGGCGAACGCTTGCCGGTGCAGGTGGTCAGCGGCCCAGAGCGCGACGCGGTGCTCAAAGCTCAGCACATCCGCAAGGGTCAGGACAAGGTCTGGTTGCTGCATTGCCAGCGGCCCTTGCCGCCGGGTGCATCCATGCAGCTGGTTTGGCAAGCCCAAGGCGAGGGCGCGCGAGGGGCACAGCGATTTGAGTACACCGTGCGTCGCCCCTTCACCGTGGACTTCAGTTGCGAGCGTGAGCGGGCCAATGCGCCGTGCTTGCCCATTCGTCCGGTGCGACTGATTTTCAGTGAGGCCGTGCCGCGCGCCGAGGCGCTGAAGATTCGCCTCAAAGGCCCGCAAGGCCTCGCCCTGGCGCCCGCCGTGCCTCCCGAAGACAAACAGGCAGAACTCAACGAACTGCGTTTCCCTCTGCCATTGGCGGAGAACACGCAATACAGCGTGGAATTGCCGGCGGGTTTGAAGGACCGCAGCGGCCGCGCGCTCAGCAATGCGGCCAGCTTCCCGCTCAAGCTCAGCACCGGGGGCGCGCCGCCCTTGGCCAAATTTGCCGCGGCGCCCTTTGGCGTGATCGAGCGTGAGGCGCAAGGCCCAGCCATGCTGCCCATCACCATGCGCCATGTGCAGTCCGATTGGGCGGGCGCCTCGTCTTCGCAGGCGCATCAGCCGGGTGAGATTCGCGTCAAACGCGTGCAAAGCGATGCCGAGGTTTTGGCCTGGTATCAAAAGCTGCGTCAGTTCCACGAGAAGCCGGTCAGCGCCCGAGAGGCGGGCTTGCCGCCCGCGCTCTGGGAAGAGACGGTCAAGGTCGACAATGGCCGCGGCAAGCAGGTCGAGCAGCGGCAAACCCGCTACCTGGGCAGCCGGGAAGTGGGTTTGCTGACGGGCGACGCCTCCGCGCAGGTCCTGCCGCTGCCAGCGCCGCGCGAAGGCAAGATAGGCGAGAGCCGGCCTTTTGAGGTGATTGGCCTGCCTTTGGCAGAGCCGGGTTATCACGTCGTCGAGCTGAGCTCGCGGCGCTTGGGGGTGTCGCTTTTGGACAAGGCCGCGCCCATGTATGTGCGCACCGGCGTCTTGGTGACGAATCTGGGTGTGCACTTCAAATGGGGCCGCGAGAACAGCCTGGTTTGGGTGACCCGCTTGGACAAAGCACAGCCGGTGGCCGAGGCCGAGGTGACGGTGAATGACTGCCGGGGCAAGCCGCTCTGGCAAGGGCGTACCGATGCGCGAGGCCTGGCTACCGTGCCGCTGGCCTTGAAGCTCCCTGGCTGGAATGACAAAGAGCGTTGCGAGTTTGAACAAGGCTTTTTTGTCACGGCGCGCAAGACCGAGGTCGGAGCGGGCGGCAAATTGCAGCAAGACATGAGTTTTGTCTTCAGCAATTGGAGCCGGGGTATCGAGACTTGGCGTTTTGGGGTTCCAACTGCACGGGGGGGCGAGGCCGAGGCGCGCGCCCATACGGTGCTGGACCGCAGCCTTTTGCGCGCTGGCGAAACCGTGTCGATGAAGCATTTTTTCCGCTTGGAAAACAGCCAGGGGCTGAGCCTGGCTCGGCCTGAGCAACTGCCCACGCGCGTTCGACTCACCCACGAGGGCAGTGGCCAGCAGGTGGACCTGCCCCTGCAATGGCCCTCACCGCGCAGCGCGGCCTCGCAGTGGCAAATTCCGGCCAATGCCAAGCTTGGCCTGTACCGCATCACGCTGGAGCGAGAGCGTGGAAAGGGCGAAAAAAATGAAATGGGCGATGAGCCTCAGCGCAGCTGGCCCAGCGGCGACTTCCGCGTTGAGGAATTCCGCGTGCCGCTGATTGAGGCGCGCTTGAGCGGCCCCAAGAATCTGCCCACGGCACCCAGTGAGTTGCGCCTGTCCGCCCAGCTCAACTACCTGTCAGGCGGCGGCGTGGCGTCCACCCCACTCAAATTCAGCGCGCTGCTGCGGCCGCGCGCCGTCAGCTTTGTCGGTTATGAGACTTTCAGTTTCGAGCCACCGCGTGCCGCTGAGGCGGGCGTCGCAGCCATGGGGGATGAGGGAGACAACGGCGAAGAAGGCAATGCGCAGGCCGCAGGCGCGCGCTTGGTGGTGGACAAGCAGACCGCCATGACCGACCGCAACGGCGCGGCCGACTTGCAGATCCAAAAACTGCCCAAGCTGGAGCGTCCCAGCGAGTTGCTGGCCGAGCTCAGCTACAGCGACCCCAATGGCGAAATCAAGACCACCAACCGCACGCTGCCGCTGTGGCCCTCCAAGCTGGTGCTGGGTTTGCGCAGCCAGGGCTGGGCCAGCAATGTGGGGAAGGCGGCTTTTACCGTGGTGGCGCTGGACACGACAGGCAAGCCGCAGGCCAATCAAAGCATCGAGGTGCAAGCGCGCCTGCGGCAAACCATCAGCAGCCGCAAGCGCATGGTCGGTGGCTTTTATGCCTATGACAACCGGCAAGAGTTGAAAGACCTGGGCACGGTGTGCAAGGGCCGCAGCGACGACCAGGGCTTGCTCAGCTGTGAGGCCAAGCTGGATGTCGGCGGTGAAGTGGAATTGATCGCCTCGGCTAAAGACGCCGACGGCCGCTCTAGCGTGAGTGCCAACAGTGTTTGGATGACGCGCCAAGGCGAGCTCTGGTTCCCCCAGGACAACGATGACCGCATCGATGTGCTCGCTGAAAAGAAACGTTATGAACCCGGCGAAACCGCTCGGCTGCAAGTGCGCATGCCCTATCGCGAAGCCACTGCGCTGCTGAGCATCGAGCGTGAGGGGGTGATTGAAAGCCGCGTCGTCAAGCTGCGAGGCAGCGATCCCACGCTGGAGCTCAAGATCGAGAAGCACTGGGCGCCCAATGTCTATGTGTCCTTGCTGGTGCTGCGAGGGCGGATTTTCGAAGTGCCTTGGTACAGCTTTTTCCAATGGGGCTGGCGTCAACCGGTGGGGTGGTGGCATGCCTGGCGCGATGCCGCCAAGCACTATCAGGCCCCCACCGCCATGATTGACTTGGCCAAGCCCTCGTTCAAGCTGGGCATGGCCGAGCTGCAAGTGGGTTTGGCCGCCCACCAGTTGCAGGTGGCGGTCAGCACCGACAAGGCGCAGTACGGCGTGCGGCAGACGGTGCAGACCCGCATCAAAGTCAGCCAAGATGGCCGCCCCTTGGCGGACGCCGAGGTGGCTTTTGCCGCCGTGGACGAAGGCTTGCTGGCCTTGCGCAACAACACCTCTTGGGAGCTCTTGCCCGCCCTGATTCAAAAGCGCGCCTGGGGGGTTGAGACCGCCACTGCGCAGAGCGAGATCATTGGTCGACGTCACTATGGGCGCAAAGCGGTGGCGGCCGGCGGCGGCGGCGGACATGCGCCGACCCGGGAGTTGTTTGACACCTTGCTCTTGTGGAAGCCCTCGGTCAAATTGGATGCCAAGGGTGAGGCCTTGATCGATGTGCCTTTGAACGACTCGCTGAGCAGCTTCCGCTTGGTGGCGGTGGCTGACGCAGGGGCGCAGCGCTTTGGTACCGGACAAGCGACGGTGCGGGTCACGCAGGACTTGCAAGTCCTGCCCGGCCTGCCGCCCTTGGTCCGTGAGGGCGATCAGTTCGAGGCACTGCTGACCTTGCGCAACAGCAGTGCTCGGGCCATGAAGTTGCGGGTCAGCTTGCAAGGGCAGGCGGGCGCGCAGGCGCTGCCCCCCTTGGCCGCTCAGGAGCTGAGCTTGGCCGCGGGTGCCGCCGGCGAAGCACGCTGGAAGGTCAGCGTGCCGGAAGGGGTCAGCGTCTTGAACTGGGAGGCGCAGGCGCAAGAGCTGGGCGGTGCTGCTGCGTCTGCGGCGGGAGGGGCAGCCCCCGCCAGCGACCATATCAAGTTGCAGCAGCAAGTGCGGCCGGCGGTCCCGCTGCAAGTGCAGCAAGCCAGCCTGATGCAGCTGGAAGGGCGCATGAGCGTGCCGATGGCGCCGCCGGTTCAGGCCTTGCCCATCCAGGGGACCAAGCGAGGGGGCGTGCAAGTGCTGCTGCAGGCCCAGCTGGGCGGTGATCAAAGCGGCCCGCGGCGCTTCTTTGAGAACTACCCCTACAGCTGCTTGGAACAACTCAGTGCCAAGGCTTTGGGCCTGCACGATGCCGCTCAATGGCAGCGTGTGATGGCCAGCTTGCCGGCTTATCTGGATGCCGATGGCTTGGCCAGTTACTTCCCGCTGCAAGCGGGCGCGGGCGACCGGGGCAGTGATCGCTTGACGGCCCATCTGCTGGCTGCGGCCCACGAAGCCGGGCGCGAGATTCCGGAGGCGCAGCGGCGCCAAATGCTCGATGGCTTGAGCGCGTTTGTAGAAGGGCGCCTCCAGCGCAAAACCTGGTCACCCCGTGTGGCGCAATTGGACCTGGCAGTGCGCCGGGTGGCGGCTTTGGAGGCCTTGTCGAGATACGGGCGGGCTACGCAGGCGGGCTTGAGCGCCGTGGACAGCGCGGGCTTGTCCAGCTGGCCGACAGCTGCCTTGATCGATTGGCTCAATCTGCATCGCCGCATGGCTCAGGCGCCCGAGCGTGCCCGCCGCATCGCCGAGGCGCAGGCTTTGCTGCGCAGCCGTTTGAGCTACAGCGGCACCCGGCTGGGCTTCAGCACCGAGCAGGACGACGACGCCTGGTCTTGGTTGATGGACAGCGCCGACGCCAATGCCTCGCGCTTGATTCTGGCGGTGCTGGACGACCCCGCCTGGGCGGCTGAGCTGCCCCGCTTGCTGCAAGGCACATTGGCCCGTCAGCAGCAGGGGGCTTGGCGCAACACCACGGCCAATTTGTGGGGGGTGCTGGCCTTGGACAAGTTTTCGGCGCGCTTCGAGGCGGGCGCCAAGCTCAGCGGCAAAACGCTGGCAAACCTGGGGCCGCACAGCCAAAGCTTGGATTGGTCCAAGCAGCCCTCAGGTGGCGCTCTGTGGCTGCCCTGGAGTGCCCCGAGCAGCGCGCAGGCAGCGGCCCCCAGCCTGACCCTGCAACAAGAGGGCGGCGCGGCGGCCGCAACGTCCAAACCCTGGGTGACGCTGCAAGCCTTGGCCGCTGTGCCCTTGAAGACCGCGCTCAACAGCGGCTACCGTATCAGTCGCACGGTGCAGGCGGTAGAGCAAAAGACCGCCGGGCGTTGGTCGCGCGGCGATGTGATGCGGGTGCGCTTGGAGCTGGAGGCGCAAAGCGATATGAGCTGGGTGGTGCTGTCCGATCCGGTGCCGGCGGGCGCGCAAATTCTGGGCTCGGGCCTGGGTGGGCAGTCGATCCTGGCCCAACAAAACAGCGCGGACCCAAGCGCGCAGGCCTCAGGCTTTGCTCCCAGCTATGAGGAGCGCAGCTTTGAGGCCTGGCGCGGCTATTTTGAGTTCTTGCCACGCGGCAAGCATGTCGTGCAATACACCTTGCGTTTGAACAATGCGGGTCGCTTCATGCTGCCGGGCAGCCGCGCGGAAGCGATGTATGCACCGGACGTCGCCGGAGAGCTGCCCACGGGTGTCTTGGACGTGGCGCCTTGAAAGCCGCACAAGCTCCAACACGCGCAGCAGCCGCACCGCGCCGGCGCGGCTTGCTGCCACGCTCAGCCCTGGGGCTGCTCGGCCTGTTGTGGGCTTGCGGGGCCCTGGGCCAAGCCCAGCCTCCCGATTTTGCGCAGTTGCGGGCCGCGCATCGGGTGTCGGACTTTGTGCTGCTGGATCGACACGGCGAGCCCTTGCAGACCCTGCGACTGCAGCACCAGCGCCGGGCGCTCGAATGGGTGAGCCTGGATCAGGTGTCGCCGCAGTTGATGCATGCGCTGCTGCTGGGTGAAGACCGGCGCTTTTATGAGCACAGCGGTGTCGATTGGGGCGCCGCGGCCAGCAGTGCCTGGGCGAATTTGTGGAACCGGCGAACCCGGGGCGCTTCCACCATCACCATGCAGCTGGCCGGTTTGTTGGACCCGGACTTGGCGCGGCCAGCGGGCGGGCGCTCGGTCAGTCAAAAGCTTGGCCAAGCGGCCCTGGCTTTGCGTCTGGAGCAGCGCTGGAGCAAGGCGCAAATTCTGGAGGCGTATCTGAATTTGGTGCCCTTGCGGGGCGAGTTGCTGGGCATCAATGCGCTGTCGCAAACCTTGCTTGGCAAATACCCCGATGGCTTGAGTACCGAGGAGGCGGCCCTGGTGGCGGCCATGGTGCGCTCGCCCAATGCGCCGGCGGCGCAGCTGGGGCAGCGCGCCTGCAATTTGTTGCAACAGATGAGAGCGGCGCCGGCGTCCACCCAAGCCTGCGCGGCCTTGCAGGGGCAGGCCCAAGCCCTGTTGGCACAGCGCCCCGGGCGGGCGCTGGGTGAGAACTGGGCGCCTCACTATGCCCGCCAGGTATTGCGCCCCGAGGGCCCGGCGCGTCAGCGCAGCAGCTTGGATGCGGGCCTGCAGCGCATGGCCGTGAGCTTGCTCAAAACGCAGCTGGCCGAGTTGTCGGGCCGCAATGTTGAAGACGGTGCGGTGCTGGTGCTGGACAACGCCAGCGGCGAGGTCTTGGCCTGGGTGGGCTCCAGCGGCAGCTTGTCATCGGCCGCCGAGGTGGACGGGGTGCTGGCGCGGCGCCAAGCGGGCTCCACCCTCAAGCCTTTCATCTATGCCCAGGCGCTGGAGAAGCGCTTGATCACCGCGGCCAGCCTTTTGGATGATTCGCCTGCGCAGATCAGTACGCCCGCGGGCCTGTATCTGCCGCAGAACTATGACAAGGAATTCAAAGGTTATGTCTCGGCCCGCAGTGCGCTGGGCAACAGCCTGAATGTGCCGGCTGTTCGTTTGACGGCCATGCTCGGGGCTGACGCGGTGTTTGAGCGCTTCAATGCGCTCGGCCTGGCGTTGCCGCAGACCAGCGGTTTTTATGGCCTGTCTTTGGCGCTGGGCAGCTCGGACCTCAGCCTCTTGGCTCTGAGCAATGCCTACCGAAGTTTGGCCAATGGGGGACGGTATCAATCGCTGGATCTTCTCAACACCGGCAAGCGCAGCAGCCGGCAGGTGATGGACGCGCGCGCCGCCTTCATCGTCAGCGATATCTTGGCGGACAACAATGCGCGAGCTCGCAGCTTTGGCCTGGACAGCGTGCTGGCCACACGCGGCTTTGCCGCGGTGAAGACCGGCACCAGCAAAGACATGCGCGACAACTGGTGCATGGGCTACAGCAGCCGCTACACCGTGGGCGTGTGGGTGGGCAATGCCAGCGGTGAAGCCATGCATGGGGTCAGTGGCGTCAGCGGTGCCGCGCCGATTTGGGCGGGGCTGATGCGCTATTTGCACCAAGACCAAGTTTCAAAACCGCCTGCTGCACCGCCTGGGTTGGTGGCCCAGCAAGTGGAGTACCCCGAGCAGCGCGAGCCGACGCGGCGCGAATGGTTCATCCAAGGGACCGAGCAGACACGCCTGCTGGCTTCAGCGCAGATGCAAGACTCATCTCAGCTGCGCGGCATCAGCAGCCCGCGCGACGGCAGCATTTTTGCGCTCGACCCCGATATGCCGCCGCGTGCGCAGCGGATTCGTTTTGAGGGTGAGCTCGGAACTTGGGTCTTGGATGGCAAGCCCCTGGGGCGCGGCAAGCACTACAGCTGGGCCCCTTGGCCTGGTCAGCACCACTTGCAATTGCTGGATGAACGGGGCCAGCTCAAGCAGTCGGTGCGCTTTGAGGTGAGAGGCGCGACCTTGAAGACTGCCGCCGCCCAGCCTTCCTCAGCGCGTGCGCCTGCGCCTTGACGGGGTCGGCACTGCCGCGGTACTCGGCTCGGGCGCAGCCGGGAGCGCATCGCCGATCCAGGCCAAGAGCAAGGTGTAGGTCACGGCCAGAATCACCGGGCCCATGAACAGTCCGACCAGGCCAAAGGCCAGCAGGCCCCCGATCACACCGGCAAAGATCAAGAGCAAAGGCAGGTCCGCGCCTTTTTTGATCAACCAGGGCCGCAAGAAATTGTCCATGGTGCCCACCACCAGGGTCCACAGCAGCAAGACCGTGCCCCAGGTGTTGTCCCCATTCCAATACAACCAGACCACGGCCGGCAACAAGACCGGCAAGGCCCCGATTTGCGCCAGGCACAGCATCAGCATCACCGCCGTGAGCAGCCCCGCAAAAGGCACGCCACTGACCCACAGCCCCAAGCCGCCCAGCACCGACTGCACCAGCGCCGTCACCACAATGCCCAGGGCCACGCCACGGATGGCTTGGCTGGCCAGGGTGATGACTTGCTCGCCTTGTTCGCCGGCCAAGCGGCGGCTGAAGCCTCGCACCATGCGCGCGGCGCTCTCTCCGCCGCTGTAGAGCACCGCCGACAAAGCCACGGTGAGCAAGAACTGCAGGCCCACCAGTCCCAGACTGCCCGCTTGGGCGGCGGTCCATTTCAGGGCTTCACCCAGATAGGGCTTGACCATGGCCAGCAAGGGCGTCAAGCCCTGGATGGCAATGCGGTGCCAGTTGTTGCTCAGTGTCTCGCCCAGCAGCGGAATGCCTGCCAGCCACGTCGGTGGTTCGGGCAAATGGGCATCGGGCAAGCTGGCCGCCCATTCGATCACGCGGTCCGCGTTGGACACCACCGTCGTCAGCGCAATCGACAGCGGCACGAACAAAACCAGCAGCAGGGCGGCGACCATCACGGCCACGGCCAAATTGCGCCGTCCCCAAAGCCTTTGTTGCAAGCCCGTCATCAGCGGCCAGGTCGCCACCACCACCATGGTGGCCCAGATCAGGGCGCCAATGAAGGGGCGCAGCACCCATAACGAGGTCAAAAGCAGCAGCGCGATGCTGAGGATGGCCAGCAAGTTGCGGGTGAGCTCGGGTTTGGCTTGGGGCGAAGGCGTCATGAGGTGGTGGGGCTAGGGCAGCACAGTATCGAGCGGGGTCTGTGAATCGCAGTGAAGGTCAGGCCCAGTGCATTGATGCCGCTGCACAAAAGAAGGCCATGTGAGGCTGCAACTGTTGCAAAGGCGATGGGCGCCGCTCATTCGCGCAAGTATCTGTCGTAAATCGCTTGGAAGCGGCCGCTGGCCTTCAAGTGCTTCAAGCCCAGATTGAAATCATCACGCACCTGGGAGTCGCGGAAGATGGGGCGGTAGTCTTGCGGCTTCACCTCGGTGAACCGGTGCTCCTGCACCGGCTCCAAAGGGAAGCCGCTTTTCTTCAATTGCAGGCTGAAGTACTTGAAGATATTGCGGTCGCTGAGCACTTCATCGTAGCGCTGGCGCATCAGTGTCTTGACCTGGGCGGCTTGATCGTTCAACTCGGTGTAGCCGCCGGCCTGCTTCAGGGCCTGCAACCACTCGGGGTAACGGTTGGCCGCACCGCGAAATGACACCAGGGTCAAGCCCTGCAGATCCGCCGGCTTTTCGATGCGCAGATTGCGCGACTGCAGGGTGATGAACACATTGTCGTAAAACACCGCTGGGTCGCCGTAATGGCCGCCAAATGGGCGCAGGTCTTCGCCCAGATCGGTCATGGCGGCGTCCACTGATTTGTCCTTGAACGCCAGCGGGATGCGTGCAAAGGGCACATAGACCGGTTTGAGTTTGTGGCCCTTGTAGGCCAGGGCTTCGCCGATGACTTCCAGCTCGATACCGGAGTTGGTTTCGGGAATGCAAAAGGGCGGGATCTTCTCGCCAAACGCCATCAAGACCTCGGCTGCATTGAGCGCCTGGGGTGCCAGGGCGAAGGCCACCACGGCAAACAAAGCATGGGACGCCGCTTTCATCGGGTTCACAGGCATGTGCATCGTCAAAGCCTTTGCGGGGATGAGCGCAAAACACCGGATCGGCCCATTGTGCCTGCGGCAGCCTCAGGTCACCGAGTTTTCGACATCAGGGAAAATCTGCCCATGGCGAAAAAGACCCCCCATGTCAGCGAGACGCTGGCGACCCAGTTTTTGCGCGGCCACAAGGTCGAATTTACCGAGCATGTCTACGATTATGTGGAGCATGGCGGCACGGCCGAATCTTCTCGGCAACTGGGGGTCGCCGAGCATGAGGTGATCAAGACCCTGGTGATGCAGGATGAGAAAGCCGCGCCCCTGATTGTCTTGATGCATGGCGACCGGCAGGTCAGCTTGAAAGAGTTGGCTCGGCAGATTCCTTGCAAAAAAGTCGAACCCTGCAAGCCCGAGGTGGCGCAGCGGCACAGCGGCTATTTGGTGGGAGGCACCTCACCGTTTGGGACTCGCAAGCAAATGCCGGTGTTTGTTGAAGCCAGCATCCTGAGCTTGCCGCGCATTTGCATCAATGGTGGGCGACGGGGTTATTTGGTCGGGATTGATCCGCGGGTTCTGCCGGAGTTGTTGCAGGCGCGGGCGGTGCACTGTGCCAGTGCAGAATAGCGCCCTATGCAAGCAATTCTTCAAGACAATCTTTATCCCTTGTTGGCGGGTTTGATCGGCTATTTGATCGGCTCGCTGTCTTTTGCCGTCATCATCAGCCGTTTGATGGGGCTGTCGGATCCGCGCAGCTATGGCTCGGGCAACCCTGGCGCCACCAATGTGCTGCGCTCCGGCAACAAGGTGGCGGCTGTGCTGACGCTGATCTTTGATGCGCTCAAGGCCTATGTGCCGGTCTTGCTGGTGATGCACTGGGGCGAGCGCTTCGGCCTGGGCGAGGGCAGTGCAGCCTTGGTGGGCCTGGGCGCCTTTTTGGGGCATCTGTGGCCGGTGTTCTTTCGCTTCGAAGGCGGCAAAGGGGTGGCCACCGCGGCCGGCGTGATCTTGGCCTTGAATCCTTGGCTGGGGGCGGCGGTATTGGCGACTTGGCTGTTGGTGGCCTACACCACCAAGTACTCCTCTTTGGCCGCCTTGGTGGCCGCAGGGCTGGCGCCGGTTTATCAGATGTTGGTTTGGGAGGCCGGTCCGGTGGCCGGCGTCTTGGTGCTGATGGGCCTCTTGTTGGTCTGGCGGCACAGCGCAAATATCAAAAAGCTACTCAATGGCACGGAGAGTCGGCTGGGTCAAAAGGCCGCCGGCGCCGTGCCTCCTGCGGACAGCAGCAAAAAGCATCCGCATGGTGTCGGCCCTCATCCGCATGGGCACTCCCACAAACACCCCAAATCCAATTCCAAGCAAAAAGGCAAGTGATTCCATGAATATCGAACGTTTTGATGTCGGTGCCCGCATGTCCGAGATGGCGGTCTACAACGGCGTGGTCTATCTGGCCGGCCAAGTGCCCGAGGATGCCAGTCAAGACATCACCGGTCAGACGGCGCAAGTGCTCGCCGCGATTGACGCTTTGCTGGCGCGTGCCGGCACAGACAAGACCAAGATCTTGCGCGCGCAAATCTTTATCGCGGATTTGGCCGACTTTCCTGGCATGAATGCCGCATGGGACGCCTGGGTCGTGCCGGGTCACACACCGCCACGCGCCACGGTTGAGGCCAAGCTGGCGCGTCCTGAATGGAAAGTGGAGATCGTCGTCACTGCGGCGATCTGAGGGCTGTGAGCGGCGCCAGCAACAAGTCCGTCGGGGCCCGACTCCACGCCTGGGCCTCTTCTTTTGGGCCCTTGTTGTTGCTGGTCGGCTTGGTGATGGGGCTGTCGCAAGCCGCCCAATACTGGCAAGCCGAGAAGCAGGGTCAGGTCTTGCGTGAACGCGCCAAACCCGGCGATATCTTGATGATTTCCAGCGAGCACTGCGTCTACTGCACGCAGGCGAGAAACTGGTTGAACGCCCAGCAAGTCGCCTACCGCGAGTGCTTCATCGAGCAAGATGCGGACTGCATGGCGCAATACCGTGCCCACATGGCCGCAGGCACCCCAACGTTTGTGCTGCGTGGGCAGCACCGGGTGCTGGGTTTCGACAAAGAGCGAATCGCCCAGTTGCTGGCCCAATCTTGAGGGCGGGGCGGCGCGCCGCCCACCCTGCCGCCCTATCGACGGGTTTTAGTCTTCGCTGTTGAAGACCAGTTTCAGCTCGTGTGATTGCTTTTCGCCGCTGCCCTCAAAGCGCCACTCCATCAGCGCTTCAATCACCGCCTTGTCAAAGACTTTGGGCGGGGTGGATTCCACGATATTGACTTCGGTCACTTTGCCATCGGGTGCGATATTGATTTGCGCCTTGACCGAGCCGGTCTTGATGCCTTTTTTCACTGCCGCTGCAGGAAACTCAGGCGGCACTTTCTTCAAGACTTTGGGCGCGGCAATCGCACTGCTGGCGATCAGCAAAGCGCCCAGCAGGCTAAGGCCCAATCGTGACCAGCGGGACAGGGAGGCGTTCGGTTTGCTCATTGTTTTCCTAGCTCTGGCTAAATAGTAGGGGAGAGGTTGGGGATCGAGATTCAGCGGGTCCGGAAGAAGCCCACCGCTTCCAACAGCCGCGAAGAACTGCCGGTCAAGGCCTCGGTGGATTTGGTCAAAGCGCTCACCAAGCTGGCGTTTTGCTGCGTGCTGCGGTCCAACTCGTTCATCGAGTGGTTGACCACGCCCACACCGGCCGCTTGCTCTTGCGCCGAGTGAGAGATTTCTTCGATCAACTGACCCATATCGTTGACCTCGTTGACCACGCTGCTGATGGTGACGCCCGCATTGTTCACAAGATCCGTGCCGTTCTCCACCTTGACGGTGGACTCCTGGATCAGCACCTTGATCTCCTTGGCGGCGGAGGCGGCTCTTGAGGCCAAGGCCCGAACTTCAGAGGCCACCACGGCGAAGCCGCGCCCATGCTCACCGGCGCGAGCGGCTTCCACGGCAGCATTCAAAGCAAGGATATTGGTTTGGAAGGCGATGCCATCGATCACGCCGATGATGTCGCCGATCTTGCGCGAGCTGGCGCTGATTTCCTGCATGGTGGCCACCACCTGGGATACCACCTTGCCCCCAGCCGAAGCTGAATTGCGGGCTTTGCTGGCAATTCCCGCGGCTTTGCGTGTGAGTTCGCTGGCGCCACTCAGATTGGCCGCAATTTGTTCAACCGAGGCGGCCGTGGTTTGCAGGCTGGAGGCCGAGCGGGCGGTGCGGTCCGACAAGTCCACATTGCCGCCCACAATCTGGTTGGTGCTTTCGGCCACATCATTGGCCGCCGCGCCCACACTGCTCACCACGCCAGCCAGGGCTTCTTGCATGGCTTGCATGGTTTCCAGCATTTGGCCCAGTTCATCGGTGCCGGCGCGAGGAATATTGTGGGTCAGGTCACCGTTGCGAATGGCTTCAGCGGCGCTTTGTGCTTGCTTGACTGGATTGATGATGGAGCGAACGATGGCCAGCCCGCCGACACTGCCGATCAACACGGCTGCAATCAACAGCACGACGGTCACTAGCACCGAGTTGCGCGCCAATCCGCTGCCAGCCTCGGCCAAATCATGGGCGCTTTCAAATTGCAGGTCGACCAAACCTTTCAAGCCGTCTTGGTAGGCTTGCTGCGCCGGGCGCACATCGGTGATCAGGCTTTCGCGCGCTTCATCCGGGCTGCCTTCGATTTGGATTTTTCGGAACTTGGCCACTGCCGCAAAGAACTTGGCTTGCGAGTCCTTGAGCTGGCTCAGCAACTCGGCCTCGCGTCCTGCCGCGGGCTTTTTGTCCAGCAGCGCAGAGAGCTGTTTTTCGCTCTCTTGCAAGGCGCCGTCCAAGGCGGCTTTTTGTTTTTTGATGGACCCGGCCGTGTCCAGCAGCAGCAAGTCGCGTGAGGCGCGGGCCACCACATTGACCTGGCCTTCCAAGGAGTTGGCGGCGGCAATCTTGACCAAACTTTGGTTGGCCGTCTGATCCAGGTCAGTGGCCAAGCGGCTGGCGCTGTAAGCGCCGTAGCTGCCAATGATGATGAGCAGGACGATCAACAGTCCGTAGCTCAGGGCGAGGCGCTGGCTGATACGCAACTGGCTGAGGAAATTCATAGGGGCGCTTCCATCCAAGATTAATCCTGCAAAACGGGTCGCGGCCACCCTGTGTGGAAACGCCCGGCTTCTACGCTTTCGGCAACTCCTGGGTCAACTTGAGGAGTTTTCCCATTCTCGGTTTGACTTTCAATCCGCGACCAATCCCAAAGCGCTGGGATCGCCTCGGCCCCGGCGAACCAAGACCACATCGTCCGCGCTCAAATCAATCACCGTGGTCGGCTCGCGACTGCAGGCCCCGGCGTCCACAATGACCTGCAACTGGCGATCCAGGCGTTCGGCAATCTCGCGTGCGTCATTCAAGGGTTCGTCCTCCCCAGGGGGGATCAAGGTGGTGCCCAGCAGCGGTTGGCCCAGCAGTGCCAACAGCTCTTGCGTCACCCGGTGCTCCGGCACACGCAGGCCAATGGTGCGGCGCGAAGGGTGCGAGAGCCGACGCGGCACTTCCTTGGTGGCCTCCAAAATGAAGGTGAAGGGGCCAGGTGTTGCCAGCTTGAGCAGCCGGTACTGGCGGTTGTCGACGCGGGCATAGCTGGCCAACTCGCTGAGGTCGCGGCAAAGCAGGGTCAGATGGTGCTTGTCGTCAACGCCACGTATGCGACGCAGGGTCTCGGCGGCGGCCTTGTCGTCCAAATGGCAGACCAAGGCATAGCTCGAGTCGGTGGGAATGGCGGCAATGCCGCCTGCGTGGATGATTTGCGCGGCTTGCTTCAAAAAGCGTTGCTGCGGGTTGTCGGGGTGGACTTCGAAGTATTGAGCCATAGGCTCATGGTGTAACGCCTGGGGCCGCTTATTGCAAGCCAGCCGGCCAGAAGATGCGGTCTTCTAGCGACATCCAGACCGGTCGCAGCCGGCCCGACAAGCCCGCCAACTGACCGAGGTCGGTGCGGCTTTCTTCAGGAGAATGAAAATCCGAGCCGCGCGAGGCCAGCAAATCAAATTCCAAGCAGGTCTCGGTGTATTTGGCGGCTTCCGCATCGCTGTGGCTGCCGGTGACCACTTCCATGCCTCGGCCACCGTGGCCGATGAACTCGGTGATCAACGCGTACTCTTCGGTGGGCGTGAATCCATAGCGCGCCGGATGCGCAATCACCGCCAGCCCACCGGCCTCTTGGATCCAGCGCAGCGCATCACCCAGCCGCGCCCAGCGATGCTCCACATAGCCCGGCTTGCCTTCGGTGAGGTAACGGCGAAACACCTCGGGCACATCTTGGCAATACCCGGCTTCGACCAAATAGCGCGCAAAGTGGGTGCGCGAGATCAGTTCGGGGTTGCCCACGTATTTCAGTGCGCCTTCGTAAGCACCTGGGATGCCGACTTGGGCCAAACCGGCGGCCATCTCGCGGGCGCGCGCTTCGCGCCCGCCTCGGGTGGCGCGCAAACCGGCCACCAGGGCCGGGTCTTGATGGTCAAAACCCAGGCCAATGATGTGCACCACCCGGCCGGCAAAGCTGACGGAGATTTCCACGCCGGTCAAGTAGGGCAGGCCCAAGGCCTGGGCAGCCTCCAGGGCGCGCTGCTGACCACCAACTTCGTCGTGATCGGTCAAAGACCACAGCTCCACCCCATTGGCTTTGGCCCGAGCGGCCAAGGCTTCGGGTTCCAGCGTGCCATCCGAGACTTTGGAATGGCAGTGCAAATCGGCGTGGGTCAAGTCATGGAGTTTCACGCGTCCAGTTTAGCGGCCTGTCGGTCCGGCGTGCGGCGCAGGGGCTTTGCTGCAACTCAAAGCTTGAAGCTTTGCGCGGCAGCGTCCATATGGTTGGCGCGGCTGCGCAGTGCCTCGGCTGCGGCCGCGGATTGTTCAACCAGTGCCGCGTTGTGCTGAGTCATCTCATCGATGGCCCGCACCGCCTGGCTCAGCTGTGTGGTCTGGCCCGCCTGACAGCGGCTTTGCTCACTCATGCCCTTCATCATCTGCGTGAGTTCGGCCACACGGCCGAGGATTTGTTGCATCGATGAGCCCGCATCGCAGGCCAGCTGGCTGCCGTTCTCGACCCGTTCCACCGAACGCTGGATCAAGACCTTGATCTCGCGGGCAGCCTCGGCGCTGCGGCTGGCCAGCGAGCGCACTTCACTGGCGACGACGGCAAAGCCGCGCCCTTGCTCGCCAGCGCGGGCGGCTTCAACCGCCGCATTGAGCGCCAAGATATTGGTCTGGAAGGCGATGCCATCGATCAAGCCGGTGATGTCAGCAATGCGTTTGGAGGACTCTTGAATCGAGTTCATGGTCTGAACCACTTGCTCCACCACCTCGTTGCCTTGGCTGGCAACTTGGCGGGTATTGCTGGCCAGATCGCTGGCGCGGCTGGCCGCGGAGCTGCTGTGTTGCACTGTTTCTTCCAGCGAATCCACGCTGGAGGAGGTTTGCTGCAGATGCGCCGCTGCCCGTTCGGTGCGGTTGGCCAGATCTTGATTGCCGTCGGCGATTTCTTGTGCTGCCAAACGGATGTGGCCGGCGCCCTCGTGGATCTGCTCGATCAACTGGCGCAGGCGTGTTTGCATATGGGCCATGGCTTGCAGCAGTCGCCCCAGTTCGTCGTTCGGGCTGGGCGGGATGTCCTGACTCAAATCGCCGCCAGCAATGCGCTCGGTGATGGCGATCATTTGATGCACTGGCGTCAGTAACTGCCGAATCGAGCGCAACAACATCCAGCCCAAACAAGCCAGCACCAGCGGCAAGGCGAGCAAGAGCGCGTTGCGTTTCATTGCTGCGCTGCGGCTGCGCTCTGCCAGTTCTTGGTTCAGCGTTCGCAGCGTGGCTTGCGACAGGTCTGACTGCAGGCGTGCCGCACTGGCGAAGCCGGCGGCCAGTTGCTCCAGCGGGTAGTTGACGTCGCGTGCTGCGGCTTGCATGGTGTCTTCCACCAGTCTGCGTTGGGAGAGGGCTTGCGGCAGCAAGGCGCCGAGTGCTGCGCCGACGGCGCCGCCTGCGCCTTGTGCTGCCTGCATCTGTTCCTGCATGGCGCTTGCATGCTCGCGGTAGCGGGTCAAGGCCGATGCGACCAGGGCCAGGTCATCAATGGCCGCGGCTTTGGCCATGGCTTGCAACTCCGAGAGCGCATCCTCGACTTGAGGTGCCGCCTTCAGCGCAGCCAGGATGGCGTGGTGGTTGGCGGGGTCGGGCTCCAGCAGCAGGCCGGTCTCGGCATTGAAATCAGCACTCGCGGCGAACAAGCGACTTGCCAGGCTTTGCTGGGCCGCCATCAGCTTGGCCACATCCAGTCGCCCGGCGTCCACATCGGCGGCCAAGGCTTCGAATTGCTGATGCAAGGCTTGAACAGCTTCGCGATGGCGCGGCTGCATGTTCGCTTCGTCGATGGCCTTCAGCAAGCCTTGTGCGGCTTGCTTGGCGGCTTGCCGTGTGGCCGCCAATTCTGCTGCGGCGGCCGGTCGTGTGGAGAGCGCCTCGGCCGCCAGTTGACGATGGGCTTGCCATTGGTGGGACAGGGCTTGCAAGGCTTCATTGACCGGCAGACCGGCGGCCTCGCGTTCGATGCGGGCCATTTCAGCGGCATAGCCCTGCAGCAAAACACTGCTGGGCACCAGACCCAGCAGCAAGGAGATCAGGCCGATGACGCCAAGTCGCGCTTTCAGGCTGAGGGGGCGGGTGGAAGAAAAAGAGTTCATTGGAGTCGGTAGGTCGAAAGACGCCATGCCGGCGCCAGGCCATGAACGAGAACCACGAACAAAGTCTTGGGCGCAACGGCTGAAGGCCCTGGAGCTTCATGCCACTGGCTGGCGAGGGCGCATGCAGGAGCGGGGGAGGGGCTGTGCTGCGCATTGCGACGCCGGCGCCATCTTGGCGATGGCCCTTGTCTTTAGCAAGCCGAGCCCCGGCGCAGGGACTCGGCCCAGCAGCAAGAATGTGTATTGAATTGAGACAGTCGTGATTGGAGGTGAGCCGGATGACAGGGACGTGACACCCTCCGGCGGGAGTCGCAGGCCGACCATCAAAACGCCGCAAGCGTGCGCTCTTGCACAGTCACGCGGGGGCTGTGCGGGACTTGCCGGCGCTGATGGATGCACCGTGCTGCGCCGTCTACATGGCTTTCGTGCATGAACCCTTCGGACCAAGGGTTTTGGGCATGCTGAAGGCCGGCGATTTGTAGGGCTTGGCCGCCCGTTTCATGCCGGGCTGCAAGCCTCCACAATCATTTGGATGCGTTCTTGGCCTTGGTAAGTGTCCAAGCTCAAGCGGTAGGCCAGCCGCGCGGGCGAGGGCAGGGTGTCGATGTGGCCAAACCAGATCGCATCGCGCAGCACGCCTTTGGCCCCGCCTTGACGGACCCGCAGCTTCAGATGTTTCTCGGCCACCAAACGCTGCGAAATGATTTCCACCGTGTCGCAGAACAAGGGGGCTTCAAAGGCCTGACCCCAGACCTGTGATTCAAGTTCACGCACCGTCTCGGGTGTGAAGTGCTCGGGCGCCAGCGGCCCGTCGGTGCGCAGGGTGCGCGTCAACGCGGCGGCGTCCAGCCACTCACGGGCGACTTCTTGCAGGGCTTGGTCAAAGGTTTCGAAACCATCCTCGGCCAGCGTGCAACCAGCCGCCATGGCGTGGCCACCAAACTTCTTCAAAACATCGGGGTGGCGTTTGCTGATCAGGTCCAAGGCGTCACGCAAATGAAAGCCGGCGATGGATCGGCCCGAGCCTTTCAACTGGCCGTCGGCACCGCGCGCAAAGACAAAGCTGGGGCGGTGCACCCGGTCTTTCAGGCGCGAGGCGATGATGCCCACCACCCCTTCATGAAACTCGGGCTCGAACAAGGCCAGCGCCGGTGGTGCTTCACCTTGCAAGCGCGGGTCTTGCATCAATTGTTCGAGCTTGAACTCGGCTTGCTCGCGCATCTCGGCTTCGATTTCGCGGCGCTCGCGGTTGATGGCGTCAAGCTGCCGCGCCAACTCCAGCGCGCGGACCGGGTCGTCGCAGCGCAGGCATTCAATGCCCAAGGTCATGTCGGACAAGCGGCCCGCCGCATTGATGCGCGGCCCCAAGGCAAAGCCCAGGTCAAAGGCATTGGCGCGGCCGATGTCGCGTCCAGCGGCGGTGAACAACGCTGCGATGCCGGCGCTGGCGCGGCCGGCCCGCATGCGTTTGAGCCCTTGGGCGACCAAGCGGCGGTTGTTGGCATCGAGTTTCACCACATCGGCCACCGTGCCCAGGGCGACCAGATCCAGCAAGCCGTCCAGCTTGGGCTGATTGGCCGCATCAAATCGACCGCGTGCACGCAACTCGCTGCGCAAGGCCAGCAACACATAAAAGGCCACGCCCACGCCGGCCAAATGCTTGCTTTCAAAGGGGCACTCGGGCTGATTGGGGTTGACCAGGGCATCGGCTTGCGGCAACTCGGTGCGCTCGTTCACCAGGGCCGGCAGGTGATGGTCGGTGACCAGCACTTGCAGGCCGAGGCTGCGGGCATGGGCCACACCGGCGTGGCTGGCAATGCCGTTGTCCACGGTCATCAAGAGCTGCGGCTGCAGCGGCAGCGCCAGCTCCACGATGGCGGGCGTCAAACCATAGCCATGGATGGCGCGATCCGGCACCACATAGCACAGCTGCTCTGTTGCAAAGCCCAGCAGGGCCAAGCCACGCAGGGCTACTGTGCAGGCCGTGGCGCCGTCGCAGTCGTAGTCGGCCACGATGCACACCCGCGCGCCTTGTTGCAAGGCGTCGGCCAAGAGCTGGGCGGCCTCAGTGATGCCTTTGAGCCCGTCCGGCGGCAGCAGCTTGGCCAGCCCTGCGTCCAATTCCTCAGCGCTGCGCACGCCGCGGGCGGCAAACAGCTGCGCCAGCAAGGGCGATACGCCGGCCTGCTGCAAAGCCCATGCAGCGCGGGGCGGCACCTCGCGGGTCAACAAGGTCGGTGAATTCATAGCGCCCCCAAGAGCGCGGCGGTGTCGGCGCGTGGGGGCAGCCAGCGCTGCCACAGGCGCTGCAAGGGCGAGCGTGCAGGCAGCTGCCAGCTGCGGCCCCAGCGCTCACCGCACAGGGTCAAGCGCAAGGCTTGGGGCTGTCCGCCGGCACTGGCTTGGCGGGCCAGGGCCAAGCATTGGGCGATCGGGCCCTGGTCGAGCTGGGTCCAGGCATGGGCCCAGGCCTGCCAGTCGCCAGCCAACAAGGGTTCGCGCAGGCGGGTTTCGATGTGCAAGTCTGTGGGCAGCGCTTGGGGGGCTTGATGGACGCCGCAGCCACTGATCCACACCGAGTTCAGCGCCAAGGCACCGCGGGTCTCCCGCTCCTCATTCAAGGCGTGGCCGTGCAAGAGCATTTGCACTTCGTTTTGCAAGGTCCGCAATCGCCTGGCTTTGGGCATCCAGGGGTCGACATGACGGTGCACGACTCGGTCCAAGCTGGCGCTGCTGAGCCCGGCCAGGCTGGGGTGGGCGATCAGCCAGCTGTCGCTGTTCAACCAATGGCTGTGCCAGCCTTCAGAGGCCGGCCAGAGTTCCGACAAAGCGGCAAAAAACTCGCGGGACTCCGCCTCAGCCAAGGCCAGGCGTTCGGGGGGCAGGGCGGTGATCTGGTCGCTGCCTACGGCCAAATGAATCGGTGTCAGCCTCGCCCAGGCCAAAGACGCGGTCGAGGCCGCCTGCGGGGCGTCCCAAGCGGCGGTGGGCAACTGGCCGTCCGGTTCCGAGCAGCCCCGCCATTGCGCCAAGGCCAGCTCCAGCGGTGTGTTCAGGCTGAATTCATCGCCGCCCAGCGCTTCTCCCTCAGGTTTGAGCAAGGCCAACAATTCGGCCAGATGAGGAAGGGGGAGTTCGGA
This sequence comes from uncultured Burkholderiales bacterium, assembly GCA_945952065.1. Taxonomy (GTDB): domain Bacteria; phylum Pseudomonadota; class Gammaproteobacteria; order Burkholderiales; family Burkholderiaceae_C; genus Paucibacter_A. The sequence continues at coordinate 27,767 of CAMFGY010000024.1, forward strand.
CAGCGTGTGGCTTGCGGCGTCGCCGATGGCGCTGGCATAGGGAATCAACAGATGCATGGGCGGGATTATCGAGTCAGTGCGGAATGGCGTGGGCGCGCGTCACGCAAGCTTCACAAAGCTGCCACGGCACCGACACGGCCGGCCCGCACAGTGCACACCATGCAGCACGACCACGCCCTGGCGCGAGCCGCCGCCGCCCTCGCCCTTGAACCCGACTTGCCGGAAGCTCATGCCGCCGAGCCTGCAGAAGGCGGCAGCCAGCGCTTTCGAACGGTTTGGATTTCTGACGTCCACCTCGGCACGCCCGGCTGCCAGGCCGAGGCCTTGCTGGAGTTCTTGCGCGAGGTGGAGTGCGAGCAACTGTTTTTGGTGGGCGACATCATTGACGGCTGGCAGCTGCGCCGCAACTGGTACTGGCCGCAGGCTCACAACGATGTGGTGCAAAAACTCTTGCGCAAGGCACGCAAGGGCTGCCGGGTGATCTTCATTCCGGGCAATCACGACGAGTTTGCGCGCAAGTATTTGCACCACAGCTTTGGCGGCATTGAAGTGGCGCATGAATGGATCCACGAGACCGCCGATGGCCGCAAGCTCTGGATCACCCATGGCGATCTGTTTGACGGCGTGATCCAGTGCGCCAAATGGCTGGCCCATGTGGGTGACACGGCGTACGAGTTCACCCTCAAGCTCAACAGCTATCTGAACCGGCTGCGCGCACGCATGGGTCTGCCGTATTGGAGCTTGTCGAAATACCTGAAGCTCAAGGTCAAGCGTGCGGTGAGTTTCATCTCTGACTTTGAAGTGGCGGTGGCCAAAGAGGCGCGCAAGCGCGGGGTGCATGGCGTCGTCTGCGGTCACATTCATCACGCAGAGTTGCGCGAGATTGATGGCGTGCTGTATGCCAATGATGGCGACTGGGTGGAAAGCCTGACGGCCTTGGTTGAACACGCCGATGGCCGCCTGGAAATCCTCGATTGGAGCGCCTTGGACCGGCGCGTGGGCGCTCAAGGCTTAGCCCCCACTGCGCTGCAGGGCGCTTCGGTGAGCGCCTCTGTTGCAGCCCTAAAATAGGGTGATGACCCTAGAGAGCACCCCTGTCACCTTGCTCAATCGCGAGCAGGCCATTCTTGAATTCAATCGACGTGTTTTGGCTCAAGCGCAGCGGCAGGATGTTCCCCTGCTGGAGCGCCTGCGCTATGTCTGCATCGTCTCCTCCAATCTGGATGAGTTCTTTGAGGTGCGTTTTGCCGACATGCTGGACGCCGCGCGCGACCCCGACAGCATGGTCAACAGCCGCGATGTCGAGCGGGTGGGGCGCTTGGCCCATGCGCTGATCGACGAGCAATACGCCATCTTCAATGAACAGTTGGCGCCCAAGATGCGGGAGGAACGCATCGTCATCCTCAACCACGCGGATCGCAACGAGGCCCAGCGCGCCTGGGTGGCCAAGTTTTTTGAGCGCGAAGTGCGCCCATTGCTGGTGCCGGTGGGCCTGGATCCGGCGCACCCCTTCCCGCAGGTGGCCAACAAGTCTTTGCACTTCATTGCGCGACTGTCGGGCAAAGACGCGTTCGGACGCGACAACCGCATTGCCATTGTCAAAGTGCCGCGCGTTTTGCCGCGAGTCATCAAGCTGCCCGCAGCGCTCAGCGAGGGCAATCAGGCCTTTGTTCTGTTGACCAGTGTGGTGCGGGCTCATTTGGAAGACCTGTTCTCGGGCCGCAAGGTGGAGGCGTTTTCGCAGTTCCGCGTCACCCGTGACTCCGACCTTGAGGTTGATGAAGAAGAAATCGCCAATCTGCGCCACGCCCTGCGCTCGGGGCTGACCACCCGCCACTTCGGCGTGGCGGTGCGCTTGGAAGTGGTGAACAGCTGCCCGAGCGAATTGGCGCAGTTTTTGTTGGAGCAATTTGGTCTGCCGGCGGCGGCCCTGTACCGCGTCAATGGCCCGGTCAATTTGGTCCGACTCAATGAGTTGATCGACCAGACCGATGCACCGGCCTTGCGTTTTGAGCCGCACGAGCCGATTTGGCCGCAAGGGCGGCTGCCGCGTCAGAAGTCCATCTTCGATCGCTTGCGCAAGGGCGATGTGCTTTTGCACCATCCCTTTGAGAGCTTTGACCCCGTGGTGCAGTTTTTGCGCGAGGCGGTGGAAGACCCCGATGTGATGGCGATCAAGCAGACCATTTATCGCACCGGCAGCAAGTCGGTGTTGATGGATCTGTTGATCGAAGCCGCTCGGCGTGGCAAAGAAGTGATGGCCGTGGTGGAGCTGAAGGCGCGCTTTGATGAAGAGGCCAATATCAATTGGGCGGAACGGCTGGAGGCGGTGGGCGCGCAGGTGGTCTATGGCATTGTGGGTTTCAAAACCCATGCCAAGCTGCTGCTGGTGACGCGCCGTGAAGGCAATCGGTTCAAGCGTTATGCCCATCTGTCCACCGGCAATTACAACCCGAGGACGGCACGCTTTTACACCGATTTGGGCTATTTGACGGCCGACCCAGAGCTGACCTCGGATGCTGATTCGGTGTTCCGTCAACTGGCCTCGCTGGGCAAGATCAAGATGCCGCGGCAACTGCTGCTGGCGCCCTTCAATCTGCACAGCCGCATGATGGAACATCTGGCGCAGGTGGCCGAGGCGGCGCGGGCCGGGCGCCCGGCGCGGGTGGTGATCAAGATCAATGCCTTGACGGACGCTGAGCTGATCGAGGGCTTGTTGAAGGCCGGCCAGGCTGGCGTCAAGATCGATTTGATTGTGCGCGGCGCGTGCATGCTGCCGCCAGGGCTGCCAGGCGTGAGTGACAACATCTTGGTGCGCTCCGTGGTTGGCCGCTTCTTGGAGCACACCCGCATTTGTTACTTCCGTTGGGGTGCCAGCGAGGACGATGAGGCGCTGTACCTGTCGAGCGCCGATTGGATGAGCCGCAATATGTTCCGCCGCATCGAGGTGGCGTGGCCGGTGCGAGATCCCAAGTTGCGCCAGCGTGTCATTGATGAAGGCTTGCAGCCCTATCTGCACGACACCTTGGATGCTTGGCAGTTGGGGCCGGATGGTCGCTCGGCCCGCGTCTCTGACAAAGGCCAAAGTGCGCAGCAGGCTTTGATGCGTCTTTACTCCGCCGATTGAGCGGTCGGCACGGGAGCTTGAGATGGACCTGATCTTGTGGCGCCATGCGGAGGCCGAGCTCTTGAAGGAGGGCGGCACTGATTTGCAACGCTGCCTGACCGCCAAAGGTGAGCGACAGGCGCAACGCATGGCGGATTGGTTGAATCAGCGCATGGCGGCCAGCACACGCGTCTTGGTCAGCCCCGCCCAGCGCACCCGCAGCACTGCGCAGGCTTTGGAGCGAGAGATGCGCATCGTGCCTTCGATCGCGCCCGATGCCAGTGTCGATGACCTGTTGGCGGCGGCGCGTTGGCCGCAATCTTTGGAGCCGGTCTTGCTGGTGGGGCATCAACCCACCTTGGGCATGTTGGCGGCGCGTTTGTTGACCGGCCAGGATTTGCATTGGTCGGTGAAGAAAGCCGCCGTTTGGTGGTTGCGCTCGCGCACCCGCGCCGGGCATTCCGAGGTGGTGCTGCAGGCGGTGCAGTCGGCGGACTTTTTGTAGCAAAGCGCCCAGCGCTGCACGCGCAGCGACTGGGCTTGCGGGCGAGGCCTGGCCTCAGGCCAGGTTCAGGCTCAACACACCGCTGCGCGCCCAGGCCTCGGCTTCTTCTTGGAGCAAGAAAAGGGTCCGGGGGCGCTGCTCGGCCCACCCCTTGGGCAAACTCAGGCGCACACGATGGCCCTGACGGCTCAGCTGCAAAGCCTTGGGGTTCACTGCATCGCGGCCATGGCATTTGATCAAGGCCAGCCGCAAGCTGAACAACTGCCAAAGCAGGCTTTCGTCGTCCAGCAAGCCTTCCAGCTTGCGCAGACCGCCGCGCTGGCCCAGCGCCAAAGAGCCCAGCCGCTTGAGTTGGTCTTGCGAAAAACCGGCTGCATCGACATGGGCCAGCAAATAGGCACTGTGGCGATGGTGGTCGTGGTGCGAGACCATCATGCCGATTTCATGCAGGGCGGCCGCCCAGCCCAGTTCGCGTTGACGCTCCCGGGTGGCGCGCGGCTGCAGTTGTGCATACAGATTCTCGGCCACTTCGCCCACGCGTTGCGCCTGCTGCAAATCCACCGCAAAGCGGCGTTGCAGGGCCTGCACCGAAGCGTCGCGCATATCGGCTGCCGCCAGACCCAAGGCCGCCGCCGTCTCGGCTTCCAAGCGTTCCACCAAGTCAAAGATCACGCCTTGACGCAGCGCCCCTTTGGCTGGCATCAATTCTTCAATGCCAAATTGGGTCAACAAGGTGTAGAGGATGCACAGACCCCCGCCCACCACGGCGCGACGGTCTTCCTTCAGCCCGGCCAGTTTGAGCTTGTCCATGCTGCCGGCTGCGAGCGCTTGTTCCATACACCAGCGCAAGGCATCGGGGGTGATGCGACCGTCGGTGATGCCGCTGGCGGCAAGAATTTGCGCCACTGCGCCCACCGTGCCCGAGGAGCCTAGCGCCTCTTTCCACATCGAGGGCTTGAACAGCGTCAAGGCTTCTTCCAATTCGGCGCCCGCCGCGACTTGGGCAGCTCTGAAGGCCTCGGGGGTGAAACGACCATCGGGGAAAAAGCGTAGCGACAGGCTGACGCTGCCCACTTGGAAGGACTCAGCGGTCAAAGGTTTGCGGCCTTTGCCCAAGATCATTTCGGTGGAGCGCCCGCCAATGTCGATCACCAAGCGCGATTGCTTGGACGGTTGCAAGCGGGCCACGCCGGCAAAGATCAAGCGCGCTTCTTCCCGGCCCGAGATCACCTCAATCGGGTAGCCCAAGGCCTCTTTGGCGCGCTCCAAAAACGCATTGCGGTTCTTCGCTTCACGTAGGGTTTGCGTGGCCACGGCCCGCACGCGTGCGGCCGGGAAGCCGACCAAACGCTGTGCAAAGCGGCGCAGGCAGTCGAGGCCGCGCTGCATTGCGGCCTCGGTCAGCATGCCTTCGCTGTCCAGGCCCGCACCCAGGCGAACGGTTTCTTTCAGGTATTCCATGCGCCGGTACTGGCCGCGCGGCAAATGCGCGATTTCCAGGCGAAAGCTGTTGGAGCCCATATCAATGGCCGCGAGCGGGGCGGTCTGCGTGGGGTTCAGCACTTCGGCGGGCAGCTTGTTGTGGACGTCGTTGGTTTTGGCGGCGGCAGGCAAATTCATGCGCGCGATTGTCGACGCAAAAGACGTCAAATTTGGGTCAGCCGCGCGCTTTCGATGCGCGTGCAGCGTGGGCGCAGCCTCGGGCTGAGATGGCCGGCTGTGGCGCTCATGCTTGACACGATTGATAAGATGCCAACTTGCACCAAGCCTTGGACTTTGAAGGCTTGAGCCGAACTTGATCCGCGCCGCCTTGGCGCGGTTCTTGTTTTGGCGAGTCGCTCACTGGAAAAACATGACTCTTTTTTACATCGTGCTGGCCACCTTGGCGGGCGGGCTTTTGTCGGTGCTGATTGCCGCCAGTTTGACGGTCAGCCTGTTGGGGCGCGTGGTCAAACATTTGGTCGGCCTGTCCACCGGTGTCTTGCTGGGGACGGCGCTCTTGCACGTGCTGCCTGAGGCTTTTGAGAGCAAGGCCAGCCCGCATTCTTTGTTCATGGTGTTGCTGGGCGGGCTGATGTTCTTTTTCCTGCTGGAGAAGGCCGAGCTGTACCGCCACAACCACCACCACGAGGGCGATGGCCATCATCACCACCACCATTTCGATGAAGAGCAGGCCGGGCGAGGCGGCATGAGCGTGCTGGTGGGGGACTCCATCCACAACTTCTGCGACGGCATCATCATTGCCGCGGCTTTTTTGGCGGATCCGCATTTGGGGCTGGTGACGTCCTTGGCCATTGTTGCGCACGAAATTCCTCAAGAGGTGGGGGACTACATCGTGCTGCTGAACGCCGGCTTCTCGCGCGGCAAGGCGCTGCTGTTCAATGCCATTTCGGGCTTGGCCGCTGTGGCAGGGGGCGTGTTGGGGTATTTTGTGGTCGGCCCTTGGGAGAATTTGTTCCCCTACCTGCTGGTGGCTGCCAGCTCCAGCTTTATCTATGTGGCGGTGGCCGATTTGATCCCACAGTTGCAGCGCCGACTGCCTTGGCGCGAGACGGTCTTGCAACTGACTTGGCTGGCGGCCGGGCTGGGCTTGGTGGTGCTGGTCGTGGCAGTGTCCAGCCACCAGCACTGACAAGCTCAGCAAAAAAAACGCCGCGCATCGGCGCGATGCGCGGCGCTGTGTGGCAAAAACTGGCGCTGGATCAGCGCACGACCAGCACGGGAATCGTGCAATGGGTCAGCACTTTTTGCGTTTCGCTGCCCAGCAGCAGCGCTTGCACACCACGGCGGCCATGCGAGGCCATCACGACCAAATCGCACTGCTTGCTGCCGGCATGCTCAATGATCGCCTCCCAGGCATGCAGGGCTTCGATGGTGTGGCCTTCGCAAGGCACACCGGCGCTCTCGGCGGCGGCCAAGACCGTCTTGATGCGTGCCGAGGCGATGCGCTCCTGCGCATCGAAAAACTCCTGAGGCGGCGTGGGCTGCATCTCCGAGACGGCGCTGTAGGGGAAGGGTTCTTTCACGCTCAAGGCATACAGCGCGGCGCCGTGGATGCGCGCCATGCCAATGGCGACATCCAGCGCCTTGCTGCTGATTTCAGAGCCGTCGGTGGGGACAAGAATTCGCTTGAACATGACAAACCTCCTGTTGGAATGAATTTCAGCTTGAGAGCAAGCCTTGAAGCGCCTTCAGTGTCGCGTCGTTTGGCGGCGCTCATCTTGCGCTATGTCAAGCTCGAAGGCCAGAGGGTTCAGGCCTTGGCGATCGGTCGGGTTGGGTCGGAAGACCATTCGCTCCAAGAGCCAGGGTAAAGCGCGGAGCCTTTCAAACCAGCGTGTTCCATGGCCAAAAGATTGTGGCAAGCAGTCACGCCCGAGCCGCATTGATGCACCACCGCGGCGCTGCCAAAGGGCGCCAGCAGCGGGGCAAATTCAGCGTGCAAGAGCTCGCTGGATTTGAATCGACCATCGGCCTGCAAATTGTTTTTGAACAGGCGATTGCTGGCGCCAGGAATGTGCCCGGCCTGCTTGTCCAGGGGTTCGACCTCACCCCGAAAGCGCTCCGGCGCGCGCGCGTCGATCAGCCGCAACTGGCCGAGTCGGGCCTGCAATTCATCGGCCGAAACTTGCGTGACCAGGCTGGGCTTGAGTTCATAGTCACCAGGGGTCGTGGTCGGGCGCTCGCTGCTCATGGCGCCGCCTTGTGCCAACCAGGCCTGGGTGCCGCCATCGAGCACGGCCACCTCGGCATGGCCAATCCAGCACAGCATCCACCACAGACGCGCGGCGTACATGCCGCCCTGGCCGTCATAGGCCACCACCTGACGCTGTGGGATCAGGCCCAGAGCCTTCATGCGCTGGGCAAAGGCTTCACGTGCAGGCAAGGGGTGGCGCCCTTTGAAGAGGCCTGCTGCATCGGTCTTGTTGCCACTGAGATCACGCTCCAAATGCAAGTAATGCGCACCCGGCAGATGCGCTTGCTGATAGGCTGTTTCGCCGGCTTGGATATCGCTCAAGTCGAAGCTGACATCGAGCAGCAAGGGCGCTGGGTTCAGCGCCTGCAAGTCCTCGCATGAAATCAGGGTGTGAAAGAAACGGTCGGGCGTTGTGGTCATGATTCGTTGACGGTGTGTTGGCTGTCAGGTGGGGTGCTGCTGGCGCGCAACAAGGTGGCGGCGATACCAGCGACGATGATCAAAAGCATGCCCCCCAGCGCCCAGGCGGTGACAGGGTCTTGGAACAGCAGGGCGCCATAGAGGAATGAAAAAACAATGCCCAAGTATTGCAGGCAGGCGATGGCCAGGGTCTTGCCCTGGGCATAAGCGCGGGTCATGAGGACTTGGGCCGCGGTAGCGAGCAGACCCACGGCCAGCAGCAAAACGGCTCCCTTCAGGCCGTGACTGTGGGGCGTGCTTTGCGCCTGCCAACTCAAGGCCAGCGTGCTGAGGGCGCCGGCCAAGGCGCCACCCAGCGAGAAGTAAAAGACGATGCGGTACTCGGGCTCACCGGCGCGCCCCAGTGCTGTCACTTGCAAATAGGCCAAGGCGGCCAGCATGCCAGAGAGCAGACCGGCCAAACCGTGCCAAAGCTGTTGCTGATCCAGCGTCGGCCTGAGCACCAAGGCCACCCCCACAAAACCCAGCAAGACGGCGGCGACCAAACGGCCATCCACGCGAGCGCTGCCCATCATGATGGCGCCACCGATCAGGAACAGGGCCATCCAGACCGAAGACATGTAGTTCAGCGTCATGGCGGTGGCCAGGGGCAGTTTGCCAATCGCATAAAACCACAGCGAAAGTGCAATCACGCCGGACAGGCTGCGCCAAAAATGCAAACTCGGCACCGTGGTGCGCAAGCTTTGGCCACGCAGTTGGGCAAAAGAGCCAATCAACACGGCCCCGATCAAGCCGCGGTACATGACGATCTCGCCTGCATCGTAAAAGGCCGAAGCCAGCTTGACGCAGACCCCCATGCTGGCGAACAAGAAGGTGGCGCAAATCATCATCAAAGGTGCAGACATGCGCCATTATGGCCAGCGCTTTTTGACAAAGCTCCTGAGGGTGGCAGGGTTCCTGCGGCAAAAGCAAAACGCCCCGGCCAATGCGAGGCGCGGGGCGTTTTGTGAGGCTGTGCGGGCTGCGATGGCTCAGCGTTGCGATGCTCAGCCTGGGATCTTCATCTCCCGTCGATACCACTGATGGAAATGTTGCATGCCATCTTCCATGGGGCTTTGGTAGGGGCCGACCTCGTTGTCGCCGCGTTCCATCAGGGCGCGACGGCCTGCATCCATGCGCAGCGCGATTTCGTCGTCTTCCACACAGGTTTCCATATAGGCGGCTTGGTGGGCTTCGACGAACTCGCGCTCAAAGGCGGCGATTTCTTCGGGGTAGTAGAACTCGACGATGTTGTCGGTTTGCTGTGGGCCCTTGGGGAACAGCGTCGAAACCACCAGCACATGCGGGTACCACTCCACCATGATGTGGGGGTAGTAGGTCAGCCAAATGGCGCCCGCCTCGGGTGCGCTGCCACCGCGGAACTTCAACAGCTGATCGTGCCAGCGCTGGTAGACCGCCGATCCCGGCTTGGCCAGATCTTTGTGAATCCCCACTTTTTGCACCGAGTGGTGGCGACCCATCTCCCAACTCAGGTCGTCGCAGGTGACGAATTGACCCAGGCCGGGGTGGAAGGGCCCAACGTGATAGTCCTCCAGATAGACCTCGATGAAGGTCTTCCAGTTGTAGTCGCATTGGTGAACATGCACTTTGTCCAGCACATAGCCGGAGAAGTCCAAGTCCTTGGCCACGCTGAGCTGCTTCAATTCGGCGGCGACATCGTGACCGTTGTCCTCAAACAGCAGGCCGTTCCATTCGCGCAGCTTGTAGCGGTTCAGGTTCAGGCAAGGGTCGTGGTCGAAATGAGGGGCGCCGATCAACTCGCCCTTGAGGTCATAGGTCCAGCGGTGTAAGGGGCAGACGATATTGCTGCGCGTGTTGCCGCGGCCACGCAGCATCACGGCTTGGCGATGCCGGCACACATTGGAGATGAGTTCCAGGCCCTGAGGTGTGCGCACCAAGGCTCGGCCTTCGCCTTCTTGTGGCAGGGCGTAGTAGTCGCCGACCTCCGGCACCGCGAGGGCGTGCCCTAAATAGCGGGGGCCATGCTGGAAAATTAGTTCTTGTTCCCTACGGAACAGGTCTTCGTCGAAATAAGACGTGACGGGAAGCTGCGTCTTGGCGTCAGACGAGGTGCTGCGCTCAATCGCTGAGAGGGAAATACTCAGGTCGGACATGATCCAATTGGGTCTCCAAGAATCCTCGCCTGAGGCGCTTGCCTGGGCGCTTGATGGGCGCCTACCGCGAGCCCGGATGCGAGCCCGGGGGGGATTCCAGTGCCGGCGCTTTGAATTCAGATGCCGGGGTCGCGAAAATGAAAAGAAGTCTGGTCCCCGAACAGGGGTTTTCACAGAAAGCCGGCGATTGTACCCAAGGGAGGAGCTCCTCCCAAATTCATCATGAGCTCCCCACGATGGGCGTGGCGGCGGGATGACAGATGTCACAGGGGCTCTGACTACAATCGCAACTTTCGCCTCATGAAATGACCCGATCCAGCAACACCAAGAACGCATCTTCGGATGCGATCGCCCCGAGCTACGAGCAAGCGCTGATGGAATTAGAGCGCTTGGTGGCCGATATGGAGGCGGGGCAGTTGCCGCTGGATCAGTTACTTGAGAGTTACCGACGTGGGGCAGAACTGCTGGGTTTCTGCCGCTCGCGCCTGCAGGCCGTAGAACAACAAGTCAAGGTGCTGGAGGGCGAGGGATTGAAACAATGGGGAGAGTCTTGAGCGTGGATGCCGGAGTGTTTGAACAGTGGATGCAGCGCTCACTTGCTGCGTGTGAGGCAGCGCTGGAAGGTTTTGTGCCCCTCGATGCGCCGGCCGGTTTGGGTGAGGCCATGCGCTACGCCGTGTTGGACGGAGGCAAACGCTTGCGTCCGCTCTTGGTTCTGGCCACGGCGGAAGCGGTGACCGGCAATACCGAGGCGGCCATGCGTGCAGCCTGTGCGGTGGAATTGATCCATGCCTATTCCTTGGTGCATGACGACATGCCCTGCATGGACGACGATGTGTTGCGCCGTGGCAAACCGACGGTGCATGTGAAGTTTGGCGAAGCCCAGGCCATGCTGGCCGGCGACGCCATGCAAGCATTGGCCTTTGAAGTCTTGACGCCAGACCATGGTGTTGAACCCACCTTGCAAGCCCGGCTTTGTGCCTTGTTGGCTCGTTCAGCGGGGCATGCCGGTATGGCCGGAGGGCAAGCCATTGACTTGGCCAGTGTGGGCAAGCACTTGGATGAGTGCACCTTGCGAGATATGCATCGGCGCAAAACAGGCGTGCTGTTGCAGGCCAGCGTCATGATGGGGGCGGCTTGCGGGCCTTGCAGTGACAAGGCCGCCGCTGCTTTGGCTGAGTATGGCGCTGCGCTGGGCCTGGCCTTTCAGGTGGTGGACGATATCTTGGATGTCACCCAGGACTCCAGCGTATTGGGCAAAACCGCCGGCAAAGATCAAGACGCGAACAAACCCACTTATGTGAGCATTTTGGGCCTGCAGCCGGCGCGCGAATTGGCGCAACACCTGCGAGCCCAGGCACAGCAGTCCTTGGCCAAGAGTGGCTTGACGGGCACGGCCTGGTTGAGTCTGTTGGCCGATATGGTCGTCGAGCGAGACAGCTGAGAGACAAAAGATGGCGATGAGCTACCCCTTGCTGCACACCATTGACAGCCCGGCCGATTTGCGGCGTTTGTCGCGCAGCGACTTGCCCAAATTGGCGGGTGAATTGCGTGCCTATGTGTTGGATGCTTTGTCCAATTCGCGCATTGGCGGCCACCTGGGTTCCAATTTGGGCACGGTCGAGTTGACGGTGGCCTTGCACTATGTGTTCAACACGCCGCATGACCGATTGGTCTGGGATGTGGGTCACCAAACCTATCCGCACAAAGTGCTGACCGGCCGGCGCGAGGCGCTGAAAACGATTCGTCATGCAGGCGGCATCAGTGGCTTTCCGCGTCGCGATGAAAGCGAGTACGACACCTTCGGCACCGGCCACTCCAGCACCTCGATTTCAGCGGCGCATGGCATGGCCATGGCCGCCAAGCTCAAGGGTGAGGATCGCAAAGCCGTGGCCATCATCGGCGATGGCGCCATGACCGCAGGCATGGCATTTGAAGCCTTGAACAATGCGGGCGTTGCCCATGGCGGCGTGATGGGCGATGTGTTGGTGATTCTGAACGACAACGACATGTCGATCAGCCCGCCGGTGGGGGCGCTCAACAAGTACTTGGCGCGCTTGATGAGCGGCAGCTTCTACGCCTCGGCTCGCGAAGGGGCCAAGTCGGTGTTGAAGAACACGCCCTTGTATGAGTTTGCCAAGCGCTTTGAAGAGCACACCAAGGGCATGGTTGCGCCCGGCACGATTTTTGAAGAATTTGGGTTTAACTATGTGGGGCCCATCGATGGGCATGACCTGGACGCCTTGATCCCCACCTTGGAAAACCTGCGCAGCAAAAAAGGCCCGCAGTTTTTGCATGTGGTGACCAAAAAGGGCCAAGGCTATAAATTGGCTGAAGCCGACCCGGTCAAGTACCACGCCGCGCCGGGCATCTTTGACCCCTCGGTGGGCTTCGTCAAATCGACGGCGCCGGCCAAGATCACCTTCACCCAGGTGTTTGGTGATTGGCTGTGCGATATGGCCGAGGCGGACGCCCGCTTGATTGGCATCACGCCGGCCATGCGCGAAGGCTCGGGCATGGTGGAGTTCCACAAACGCTTCCCGACCCGCTATCACGATGTGGGCATTGCCGAGCAGCACGCGGTGACGGTGGCCGGTGGCATGGCCTGTGAGGGCATGAAGCCGGTGGTGGCGATTTACTCCACCTTTTTACAGCGTGCCTACGATCAACTGATCCACGATGTGGCTTTGCAGAACCTGCCGGTTTTGTTCGCGCTGGACCGGGCCGGTCTGGTGGGTGCCGATGGCGCTACCCACGCCGGCAATTACGACATTGCCTTCACCCGCTGCATTCCCAATATGGCGGTGTTGACGCCGGCCGATGAAAACGAATGCCGCCAGGCGCTTTACACCGGCTTCCAGCACCAGGGGCCGGTGACCGTGCGTTACCCGCGCGGCGCTGGGGTGGGCGTTGAAGTCCAAAAGACGATGAGCCTTTTGCCCTGGGGCAAGGGCGAAGTGCGCCGCGAATCCAGCAAGCCGCTCTTGGGGTCGGCCGGTGGAGCCGGTGCGCCCCGCATCGCGATTTTGGCTTTTGGCACCCTGCTGTACCCGGCCTTGGCTGCTGCCGAGCAACTCGATGCCACCGTGGCCAATATGCGGTTTGTGAAGCCGCTGGATGTCGAGCTGCTCACCGAGTTGGCGCGCAGCCACGATGCGCTGGTCACCGTGGAAGACGGCTGTCTGATGGGCGGCGCAGGCTCGGCGGTGATGGAGGCCTTGCAGGCTGCGGGTATGCACACACCGATCTTGGTGCTGGGCCTGCCGGATGAATTCATCGAGCATGGCGAAGTGCCCAAGCTGATGGCGCAGTACGGCCTGGATGCCAGCGGTATCGAACAAGCCATTCTCAAACGCTTTGGTGCCCGCCCCAGCTTGCTGCGACAAGCCGCCAACCAGTAAGGCGCAGGCCGCAAAACCTTGCTCTGGCAAGGTTGGCGGCTTGCTGGCAAGCTGTAGGACCTAGGGTTAGCCCGTAAACACAGCGGCCGCTCCGGCAGGCCGCGCCCTCGATTGCATGAATCAAGTCACCAGCGCACTTCATATCCCCGACACCCAGAGTGAGCGCGACGAACGCCATCTCCTCATCCAGCGCGTTGGCGTGAAGGATGTGCGCTACCCGCTGCAGATCTTGGTCGGCGCGCAGGCCCAGCCGACCGTCGGCACCTGGACGCTGGATGTCAGCCTGCCCGCCGAGAAGAAGGGCACGCATATGTCGCGCTTCGTGGCGTGGCTGGATGCCTTGCAAGCGCCTTTGGATGCGGCGTCATTGCGCGTTTTGCATGGACAGATGTTGGCCAAATTGGAGGCCAGCGAAGGCCGAATCGAAGTGGCCTTCAGCTTCTTCATTCGCAAACGGGCGCCGGTGTCTGGCATTGAAAGCTTGCTGGACTATCAAGGTCGCCTGATCTCGGAAACTCGTGCGGGCCAGACCACGGTGTGGGCCGAGGTGGCGGTGCCGGTCAAGAGCCTGTGCCCGTGCTCCAAAGAAATCTCTGACTATGGCGCCCACAACCAACGTTCGCTGGTGACTGTGCGCGCCGAGATGGGGGCGCAGCCGGTCAGCTGGCAAGAGTTGGTGCGTTTTGCTGAGGAAAGCGCCTCCAGCGAAATCTGGCCCTTGCTCAAGCGCAGCGATGAGAAATGGATCACCGAGCATGCATACGAGAACCCGCGCTTCGTTGAGGATTTGGTGCGTGAAGTGGCTTTGCGCCTGAATGCCGATGCGCGGATTGGCCGCTACAGCGTCGACGTCGAGAACTATGAGTCGATTCACAATCATTCGGCTTACGCGCGCATTGAGCGCGCCTAAGCGGCGCAAAGCGCCGGCGCCTTTGGCGCCCGAATGATTGGGCAAGACTCATATCGCGCAGCGATGTGAGTCTTGACACAATGAAAATCATAGACGGGCTTACGCGCGCATTGAGCGCGCCTAAGCGGCGCGCAGCGCACAAGGCATGCAAACACCGCAAGGTTAGTTCAGCGCAGCCTCCAAGGCCTGTTCCATCTGGCTGGCTTGGTTTTGCAGGGCCGCCAGAAAGCGCTGCGCCAAGGGTTGCGCTGGCCGGTACAGCGGCAGCAGGGCCGAGACCTGAAACGGCACGGACTCACCGAAGCGCCGCAGATGCAAGCCTTGCCCAGCCAAGGCCAGTGCCGTCAAGGGATTGACGATGGCTGTGCCCAGGCCTTGCTGGACCAAAGCACAGACCGCCACTGCGCTATGAGTTTCTACGCGCAAGCGTCGTTGCACACCGGCCTGGGCAAACAAGGCGTCAAGCTGGGCGCGGTAGGGGTCTTCGGCGGAGAGGCTGATGAAGTCCTGGCCCTCAAAGTCGGCGACTTGCAAGACGCGCCGTTCCAGCAAGTGGTGGCCTGCCGGTAGCACGCAGACCTCGTCCAGCTTCAGCACTGGCACTTGTTGTGTGCCTTCGCTGCTGTGGCTGAGTTGCTCGCTCAGGCCTAAGTCGAAGCGCTGAGCCGCCATCCATTCTTCCAACAGCGGCGACTCTTGCGGGGTGATGGAGAGCTGGGCGCTTGGGTGGGCGGCGAGAAATTCCGCACTGGCTGCCGGCAGCAGCGCGTGGCTGAGCGCGGGCAGGCAGAGCACGGCCAGTTGTACCTGCTCATCGCGCCCCAATTGCGCGGCACGGCTGCGGATGCGGTCCAGGCCCTGAAAGCTGCGCTGCACTTCATCAAACAAAGCCAGGCCTCGCGCTGTGGCGCGCAAGCGCCCGCGTTGGCGTTCAAACAGGGCATAGCCCAGCAGCTGTTCCAGGCGCGCCAGTTCGCGGCTCAGTGTGGGCTGGGAGCTGCGCAACAGCAAGGCGGCTTCGGTGACGCTGCCGGCCGTCATGACGGCCCGGAAGACTTCGATATGACGCAGGCTGATTTCGAGACTCATGCCTGAAGCATATCCAAATTGAATGATCAATCGATAAACAGATATTTGAATGAATGAATTCAGGCTGGCATGCTGTCGAGATCTTGCGGGCGAAGCTGCCTGCAGCCCAATCCCCATCGACTTCAAGAAAAGAGCGCCCATGCCTGCTGCCACTTTGACGCCCCGCCGTATTCAATCGCTTGCCGCCCAGTTCGGCACGCCCTTGTGGGTGTATGACGCCGACACGGTGCGTGAGCGCATCGCCGCGCTGCGGGCTTTTGACACCATTCGTTTCGCGCAAAAAGCCTGCTCCAACACGCATTTGCTGCGCTTGATGCGCGAGCAGGGCGTCAAGGTGGATTCGGTATCGCGCGGTGAAGTGCTGCGGGCGCTGGCAGCGGGCTATCGCGCCGGCGGGGCTCAGGATGCGCTGCACAGCGATATTGTTTTCACCGCCGATTTGTTCGATCACGCCACGCTGGACACGGTGGTCGAGCAGCAAATTCCTGTGAATGCGGGCTCCATCGACATGCTGCATCAGTTGGGCCAGCGCTCGCCCGGTCATGCGGTCTGGTTGCGCATCAACCCGGGCTTTGGCCATGGGCACAGCAACAAGACCAATACCGGTGGCGAACACAGCAAGCATGGCATCTGGCACAGCGAATTGTTGGCCGCGCTGCAAGCGGTGCGTCAGCATGGCTTGAAGCTGATTGGCCTGCACATGCATATCGGTTCCGGCGTTGACTACGCGCATCTGTCCGAGGTTTGCGGGGCCATGGTGGAACTGGTGCGGCAGACGCAGGCGGCCGGGCATGATGTGTTGGCGATCTCGGCGGGTGGTGGATTGTCTATTCCCTACCGCAAGGGGGAGCCGGTGATCGATACCGCGCATTACTTTGGTTTGTGGGATGCGGCGCGCAAGCAGGCGGAGGCCCTGCTGGGGCATTCGCTGCTCTTGGAGATCGAGCCCGGGCGCTATTTGGTGGCCGAGTCTGGAGTGCTGATCACCGAAGTGCGCGCCGCCAAGAACGCCGGGAACAATCACTTTGTGCTGGTCGATGCCGGCTTCAGCGAACTGATGCGCCCCGCCATGTACGGCAGCCATCATGAGATGAGCATCGTGCCACATGAAGGCTCGGTGCGGCCCTCGCAGCCCACGGTGGTGGCCGGGCCGCTGTGTGAGTCCGGCGATGTGTTCACCCAAGGCGATGGTGGGGTGGTGTTGCCGCGCGAGCTGCCTCAGGCCCAGGTGGGCGATTTGCTGGTGATTCACGACACCGGTGCTTATGGCGCGTCCATGTCCAGCAACTACAACAGCCGGCCCTTGATTGCCGAGGTCTTGGTGGAGGGCGAACAGCAGCGCCTGATTCGACGTCGCCAAACCGTGGAAGAGCTCTTGGCGCTGGAGTCTGTGTGACGATGATGTGACGCCCGCCTTGGGTTTTGTGCGCCAATCGGCTGCGATTCAGCGCCGCATGGCCGGCGCTCATAGGCACAGGCAATGAGGGTGATTTGATTAATCAAAACTAAGAGCTTCTTCTTGCTCATATGATTCACCCATAGCAAGTTTTGATTGTTTTCTTTTCACCACCAACGCAAAGGGATAGCCATGTCGCTGATCAATACCCAAGTTCAACCGTTCAAGGCCCAGGCTTTTCACAACGGCAAGTTCGTCGAAGTCTCCGACGCCAGCCTGAAGGGCAAGTGGTCCGTGCTGATCTTCATGCCGGCAGCCTTCACCTTCAACTGCCCGACCGAAGTGGAAGACGCGGCTGAGCACTACGCCGAGTTCCAAAAGGCTGACGCCGAGGTCTACATCGTCACCACCGACACCCACTTCTCGCACAAGGTGTGGCACGAGACATCGCCGGCCGTGGGCAAGGCCAAGTTCCCGCTGGTGGGCGACCCCACCCACGCCCTGACACGCGCTTTTGGCGTGCACATCGAAGAAGAAGGCCTGGCCCTGCGCGGCACCTTCGTGATCAACCCCGAAGGCGTGATCAAGACGGCTGAAGTGCATTCCAACGAAATCGCTCGCGACGTCAAGGAAACCCTGCGCAAGCTCAAGGCTGCTCGCTACACCGCCGCCAACCCCGGCCAAGTGTGCCCGGCCAAGTGGAACGACGGCGCCAAGACGCTGACGCCTTCGCTGGATCTGGTCGGCAAGATCTGATGACCCAGCCTCGGAGCGCCTGCGGCGCTCCTTCCCCCCTAGGGACGAGCCCTTTGGCCCGGCAGTGCCGGCGCCAGGGGGTCTGCTCGGAACACTACTCCGAGCCACGCTGAAACTGTCCGGGCCTGCACGGGCGGTTTCAGAGTGGCTTGAAGCGCCACGCCTGAACAAACCCATGAAAGGATCCGCCATGTTGGACAGCCATCTCAAATCTCAGCTGCACGCTTACCTCGAGCGCGTCACGCAGCCCTTCGAGATCATTGCCAGCTTGGATGACCGGCCCGAATCGGCCGAGTTGCTGAGCTTGCTGCAAGACCTCAGCGCGATGTCTGACAAGATCACCCTCAAGACCGACGGCCAAGACGAGCGCCGCCCCTCCTTCAGCCTGAACCGCATCGGTTCGGACATGAAGCTGCGCTTTGCCGCCATTCCCTTGGGCCATGAATTCACTTCGCTGGTGCTGGCCCTGTTGTGGGTCGGCGGTCACCCGCCCAAGGTGTCGGATGAAACCATCGAGCAGATCAAGAGCCTGGACGGCGAGTTCAGCTTCGAGGTCTATATGTCTTTGACCTGCCACAACTGCCCGGACGTGGTGCAAGCCCTCAGCTTGATGGCGGTGCTCAACCCCAAGGTCAAGACGGTGGTGGTGGACGGCGGCTTGTTCCAAGACGAGGTCAATGCCCGCGAGATCATGGCCGTGCCCAGCATTTATTTGAACGGCCAGGTCTTTGGCGCCGGCAAGATGAGCGTGGAAGAAATCGTCGCCAAGCTAGACACCGGCGCAGCCGCCCGTGAAGCGGCCAAGCTGAGCGAGAAACCGGCCTTTGACATGCTGATCGTCGGCGGCGGTCCGGCGGGGGCGGCTGCAGCGGTGTACGCGGCGCGCAAAGGCATTCGCACCGGCATTGCGGCCGAGCGTTTTGGCGGCCAGGTGAATGACACCATGTCGATCGAGAACTATGTGTCGGTGCTGGAGACCGACGGGCCGAAGTTCGCCGCCGCCTTGGAGGCGCATGTCAAAGAGTACGACGTGGAGATCATGAATCTGCAGCGCGCCGAGCAATTGATCCCGGCCACCGAGCCGGGGGGCTTGATCGAAGTGAAGCTGGCCAATGGCGGCTCATTGAAGGCCCGCTCGGTCATTTTGTCCACCGGTGCGCGCTGGCGGCAGGTCAATGTGCCCGGCGAGCAGGAGTACAAAAACAAGGGCGTGGCCTATTGCCCGCATTGCGATGGCCCGCTGTTCAAGGGTAAGCGTGTGGCGGTGATCGGCGGTGGCAACTCGGGTGTGGAGGCCGCCATTGATCTGGCCGGCATTGTGGCCCATGTGTCCTTGATCGAATTCGGTGAGGCCTTGCGTGCCGACGCGGTCTTGGTCAACAAGCTCAAGAGCCTGCCCAATGTCAGCATTCACACCTCGGCCCAAACCACCGAGTTCACCGGCGAAGGTGGCAAGCTCAATGGTTTGAACTACACCGACCGCGTCAGCGGCGAGGCGCATCGCATTGAGCTGGAAGGCGTGTTTGTGCAGATTGGCCTGGTTCCCAATACCGAGTGGTTGAAGGGCGTGGTCGAGCTGAGCAAGCATGGCGAAATCGTCGTGGATGCCAAGGGCCAGACCTCGCTGCCCGGTGTGTTCGCTGCCGGTGACGCCACCACCGTGCCTTTCAAGCAGATCATCATCGCCACGGGCGATGGCGCCAAGGCCGCTTTGGGTGCGTTTGACTACATGATGCGCCAGCCGGTTGCCACCGCCTGAAGCGGGGCGGGCCGGGGCTGGGCGGGCGCCACTCAGCTCACGGCAGGCGCAGCCTGTCGTGAGCGCAGCCAGCTCTCGCTGCTGTACACCAGCAGCGCCGCCCAGATCAGCGCAAAGCCGATCAGGCGGGCGGGCTGCATGGCCTCGTGATAAAGCCATACGCCCAAGATGAACTGGATGCTGGGCGAGATGTATTGCAGCAGGCCCAGCGTCGTCATCGGAATGCGGCGCGCACCGGCAGCAAACAGCAGCAAGGGCAGGGCGGTCAGCGGGCCGGCCAAAAACAGCCACAGCAAAGTGCTGGTTTCGCCGCGCACAAAAGCGCTTTGCCCTTGCGCGGTCCACCACAGCATGGCGGCGGCGGCCAAGGGCGTCAGCAGCAGGGTCTCCAGGGCCAATCCTTCCAATGCCCCCAAGCTGGCGACTTTGCGCAGCAGGCCATAGACCCCAAAGCTGGCGGCCAGCATCAGGGCCACCCAGGGCAATTTGCCGGTCAGCACCGTCAACCACAACACACCCGCGGCGGCCAAGCCCACGGCCACCCACTGCCAAATCCGTGGCCGCTCATGCAGCACCAAATAGCCCAGGGCCACATTGACCAAGGGGTTGATGAAGTAGCCCAAGCTGGCGTCCAGCACATGGTCGTTTTGCACCGCCCAGACATAGGTCAGCCAGTTGAGTGACAGCAGCAGGGCCGAAGCCGCAAAGGCCGCCAGCACCTTGGGTTGGCGCAGCACTTGTCCCAGCCAGGCCCAGCGTCGCAGCAGGGTCAGCAGGCCCAGCATGAAGACCATGCACCAAAGGGTTCGATGGGCCACGACCTCCAGCGACGGCACCTGGGCCAGCAATTTGAAATAGATGGGAAACAAACCCCAGACCAAATAGGCCAGGGCGGCGTAAACAATGCCGGGCTGAATCTTCAAGGGCAATCCTTTGATGCCGGGGCCACTTCGGCCCAGACGCTGGCGCTGGATTGTGCCCGCCCGGCGCCTTCCTTGCTCATGCCTTTTGCCAGGGGGAGTTGGCCTCGTGTTGCCAATCGCCACGCTGCAGCAGCGCCGCCCACTCCGGGCCCAAGGGGGCTTGCAGTTGCAGAGGCGCTTGGCTGACGGGGTGAGGGATGTGCAAGCTCAGCCCATGCAACCACAAGCGTTGCAAGCCCAAGTGCGCAGCCACCGCGCGGTTGTGGGAGCCTTTGCCGTGTGTGGCATCCCCGATGATGGGGTGGGCGATGTGGCGCAAGTGGCGGCGGATTTGGTGGCGTCGCCCGGTCAGGGGCTGCGCCTCGACCAAGGCATAGCGGCTGCTGGGGAAGCGCCCGTCCACGCTGAAGGGCCACTCGACCCGCGCGAGGCGCTGCCAGTCGGTGCGAGATTCCAGCAGGGGCTGGCCGCTGGAAGGCAGTTCGGGGTCGCGCGCCAAGGGGTGCTCAATCACGCCCGCGGCGGGCTCCGGCCAACCCCGTACCAGTGCGATATAGCGCTTGCGTGCCAGCCCTTGCTCAAAGGCCTGGGACAGACTGGATGCCGACTCGCCATTCAGCGCGAACAGCAGCAGACCGGAGGTGCCTCGGTCCAGGCGGTGCACCGGCCAAACATGGCGATTCAGTTGATCGCGTAGCAGCTGCACCGCAAAGACTGACTCTTGCGCGGCAATGCTGCTGCGATGCACCAGCAGGCCGGCGGGTTTGTTGATGGCGACGAGATGCTCGTCCATGTAGATGATCTGCAACATACGGCATTGTGAAGTCTTACCTGGGCGTACTGCTGCCCGAGGCCTGGGTGCGCACAAGCGCACAGCAAGAGTGAATTCCTGCGAGGAACCCCATTCAGGGGGGATGGCCTGGCTTGCAGCGCATCGAAAGAATGTTGTCACAAGGCCCGCGCATCATGCCAAGGGTCAACAGCACAACACCATATCAGCACCGCCCCAAGCCGCCAGGAGCCCGCCATGCCCATCACCTTTCGCGTTGGATACCGTTCTCGTTTGGTCAGCGCCGTTGCTTGGCTGCTGATGATCGCGGGCCTTTGCGGCCTGTGCTTGTTGGGCTACTGGCTGGGGCAGCTCAATGCCTTTGCCGCGGCCGGGCATTTGCGTCTGAGCTTGGCCGGGCTGGGCGCCTTGCTGTTGGTCTCGGGCACCGCATTGACCGCCGGTCAGGGTTTGCTCCGTCGCCTGGAGTGGGCGCGCCGTCTGTCGCTGGGCTTGCTCGCTTTCTTCCTGGTGTCGCTGCCGGCGCTGCCTTGGCTGGCGGGCTCGCCGCTGTTCCTGGGCATCAGCTGCTTGGTGATCAGCGCAGGCTTGCTTTGGGCCTTGCGAGCGCTGAACTCCATGCTGGTTCGCCAGGAATTCGCCTGAGTCCTTGAGAGGCCTCAGCTCAGCTCGCCGTCAAGATACAACCAAGCGCCGTCGACCCGTTCAAAGCGACTGGTCTCTTGCAGACGGTAAGCCCGTCCTCCCAGCTTGCTGCGAGCGACAAAGGCCACTGAAGCATGTGCGTCATCGAGCTGCACATGCTTTTTTACTTCCAGGCCCAGCCATTTGAGCCCGGCCTCGTTGGGTTCGAGTGAACTCGGGCGGGTGCTCGGGTGCCATGTCGCCAAGAGATAGTCCAGCAGGTTCAAGACATAGGCGCTGTAACGCGAGCGCATCAGCGCCTCGGCCGTCGGTGCGCTCAAGATGCCTGTGTCGGCAAAGCGCTGGTGATAGGCGCCGCAGCAGTTGCTGTAGCGTGGTTTCAGGCCGCAAGGGCAAGGGGAGTGCAGAAGGTCCTTCATCGTGCCGCGCATCATGCCTGAAGCGCTCGCCGCGCAGGCCTCTCTAAAATGCTGCAATGAACCTGCCCCCGCAAGACGATTTGTTCGCCGCTCCGCCCGTGGCCGTTGAAGGCACGGGCCTTCTGAAGAACCTCAACCCCGAGCAATACGCGGCCGTTACCGCGCCGGCTGAGCCCTGCTTGATTCTGGCAGGAGCCGGCTCGGGCAAGACCCGGGTGCTGACCACGCGCATCGCCTGGCTGATGCAAACCGGCCAAGTCACGCCCGGCGGCGTGATGGCGGTGACCTTCACCAACAAGGCCGCCAAGGAGATGGTGACGCGGCTTTCCGCCATGTTGCCGGTGAATGTGCGCGGCATGTGGATTGGCACCTTCCACGGCCTGTGCAACCGCTTTTTGCGCGCTCACTGGAAGCTGGCCGGTTTGCCTCAGGGCTTTCAGATTTTGGATTCCTCGGACTCGGTCTCGGCCATCAAGCGGGTCATCAAGGCCATGAAGCTGGACGAAGAGCGTTATGTGCCCAAGCAAGTGGGCTGGTTCATTGCGGGCGCCAAAGAGGAAGCACAGCGCCCCGGCGATATCGAACCGCGCGATGAGCAGACCAAGACCCTGATCGAGATCTACAAAAACTACGAAGACCAATGCCAGCGTGAGGGCGTGGTGGACTTTGCCGAGTTGATGCTGCGCTCCTATGAACTGCTGCGCGACAACCCCGCGGTGCGCGACCATTACCAGCGGCGCTTCCAGCACCTTTTGGTCGATGAGTTCCAAGACACCAACAAGCTGCAGTACGCTTGGCTGAAGATGTTCGCGCCGCCTGGCAAGGGCCAGGGTGTGGTGGCGGTGGGCGATGATGACCAGAGCATCTACGCCTTCCGCGGCGCGCGTGTCGGCAATATGGCCGACTTTGAGCGTGAGTACCGGGTCAAGAAAGTGATCAAGCTGGAGCAGAACTACCGCAGCTTCGGCAACATCCTCGATTCCGCCAATGAATTGATCAGCCGCAACAGCCGGCGCTTGGGCAAGACCTTGCGTACCGAGGCGGGCCCCGGCGAGCCGGTGCGGGTGTATGAGGCGGCCAGTGACTTTGCCGAAGCGCAGTGGCTGATCGAAGAGGTCAAGGCACTGCACAACCAGGGCATGGAGCGCAAAGAGATTGCGGTGCTCTACCGCAGCAATGCACAATCGCGCGTCATCGAGTCGGCGCTCTTCAATGCCGGCGTGCCCTACCGCGTTTATGGTGGCTTGCGCTTTTTTGAGCGCGCCGAAGTGAAGCATGCGCTGTCGTATCTGCGCTTGCTCGAGAACCCGAACGACGACACCAGCTTCTTGCGGGTGGTGAATTTCCCGACCCGGGGCATTGGGGCGCGCGCCATCGAACTGCTGCAGGACGCGGCCCGCATGTCCGGGCGCAGCCTCTACCAAAGCGTGGGCGCAGTGGCCGGCAAGGCGGGCAGCAATCTGCAGGCTTTTACCGGCTTGATCGATTCAACCCGCAACCTCACCCAGGGCCACACGCTGCGCGAAATCATTGAGCAGATTCTTGAGATCTCCGGCCTCAACGAGCATTACCGCAATGACAAAGACGGTGCCGAGCGCTTGGAGAACTTGGGCGAACTGATCAACGCCGCCGAAGCCTTTGTGACCCAAGAAGGCTTTGGCAAAGATGCGGTTGCTTTGCCGGTGGATGAACTCTCACCCGGCGCGATTGCAGAAGGATTCCCAGCCGCCGTGGCGCCCGCCAATTTCACGCCGGACGCCGAAACCGGCGAAATCATGTCGCCGCTGGCGGCCTTCTTGACGCACGCTTCGCTGGAGGCGGGCGACAACCAAGCCCAGGCGGGGCAAGACGCGGTGCAACTGATGACGGTGCATTCCAGCAAGGGCCTGGAGTTCGATGCGGTTTTCATCACCGGCCTGGAAGAAGGCTTGTTCCCGCATGAGAACTCGATGTCTGACAGCGACGGCTTGGAGGAAGAGCGCCGCCTGATGTATGTGGCCATCACCCGGGCGCGGCAACGCTTGTATTTGGCTTTCAGTCAGACGCGCATGCTGCACGGCCAAACCCGCTACAACGTCAAGAGCCGCTTCTTCGATGAGTTACCTGAGGCCGCCCTGAAGTGGCTGACGCCACGCAACCAGGGCTTTGGCTCGGGCTTCGCCAAGGAATACCAAAGCGCTTGGGAGCGCGGCTCGGGCTTGAAGTCCATGGTGGGTGCCGGTCGTGTTGAAAAACCGGCTTATGACAGCACGCCCGTGCCCAAGAGCATGAAGCAGGCGGCAGCGCAAAAAGTGGCCGACGAGCATGGCGGTCTGAAGGTCGGCAAGGGCGTGTTTCACACCAAGTTCGGTGAAGGCGTGTTGCTGACTTTGGAGGGCAGCGGGGCCGATGCGCGCGCCCAGGTGAACTTTGGCCGTCACGGCATGAAGTGGCTGGCGCTGAGCGTGGCCAAGCTGACGCCGATTGATTGATTGATTGATGGAGCCGAGGCATCTGGAGTCGGCAAAAGCAAAGAGCCCGCGGTAAGCGGGCTCTTTTTTATAGGCTCTGGGCTGACCGGTCAGTGCCCAGAGGATGCGCGCAAGATCAGATCTGGCTCAGTTTGACGCTGGTGGTGTCAGCGGTCAGATAGCCCACAGCGGCCGCAAAGCGGTTGTTGTAATTGCTGCGAACCAGGGGGTCCAACTGCGCTTGCACCTTGCCGTGCAGGCTGCCGATCCAGTCGCCAGGGTGCTGGAAGTTGCTGGTGATATAGGTCCAGCCGTTCAGATCATCGACCACGCCCAGGCCCGTGGCTTCAGCGCCGGCCGGCATTGAGACCAGGCGCGACAGCTGCTTGGTGTCCACGTTGTAGGCCCAGATGAAATTGTTCACGTGGTAAGAGCTGTCTTCGCCGATGAACAGGGTGCGCAGCTTCTCAGAGAACTTCAGGTTGTCAGGCGCGCCGATCTTGTCGGGGTTGGCCAAATTGCCCAGGGCGTCGGCGGCGATATCCTCGCCCACCAACAAGGCCTTGGTCAGCGTGGGCATCCATTCGCTGTTGATGGCGGCGCCAGCCGTGTCCTTTTGGCCACCGGCCAGGGTGTGCGCCAAAACCGCACCGGCATTGACCGCCTTCTCCAGCGTCACGCCATGAGCTTCGTTCCAGCCCGCGCCGTTGCGCACCATGGACTTCTGCATGTTCTGCAGGGCCGAGTACGCAATCTTGTCCTTGGCGTTGACGGTCGTGCCTTCCATCTTGGTGAAGGCCATGCTGGCGCCCATATAGCTGGCGTAGCGGTGAGTCTCCAGGAAGGCGGCGGCCTTTTCCATGCCGGGCTTGATCTTGATCCACTGGTTACCGCCATCGACCCAGATCTTGGTGAAGCTGGCATCCTTGGGGTCGCTGAAGGCGACGTCCATGATGTCGTTGGGCTTCAAGGTGTCGGCCAGCTTTTCGATCTCTGCGCTGGTGGCCGAGCCGAGTTTGATCCAGCTCAGCGGCGCGCCGGCGGCAGCGGGGTCCAGCGAGAAGCCCGCGCCAATCTTGGCGACATACAAAGTGCCGGAAGACAGGTCTTTTTCTTTGTCCGCCACGAAGACGAACAGGCCGCTGTTGGTGGCGTCGTCGCCCATCAGGGCTGTTCGGTTGTCAGGCATGACCTGGATCAGTTCATGCGACAGGCGGCCCAAGCAATAGTGCTTTTTGATGCTGCCGCTGCCGTCTGGATTGACGGTTACTTCAGGCAGGTGGCCGTAGTGATACGGGTTGGCCTTGGTTTCGTCTCCGAACAGATTCTTGCTGTAGGCCTTGAATTGAGCCTGAGCATCCGCCTGAGACTTGCTGGGCGTCTTCGCCAGCAGCGCAAAAGCATCGGGCTCGTACTCTTCGCTCGACAGATGGGTGCCCCAAGGCGAGAGGCTGGAGCCGCAGGTGATCCACAGGCCATGAGCCGAGGAGGTGTCCACATTGTGATACTTGACCAAGCTCAGCTTGCCGGTGCTCTGGTCTTGGTCCAGCGTCAAAACGGCAATGGGGGAAGGCAGCTTGCCGTACATATCGGTCTTCTCGTCTTGCGCACGCGTCGTGTACTCGAATTGCACCACCGCGAACACCGCTTTGCCCTTGATGCCAGGCACGGTGGGGTTGGGCAGGCTCAGCAGCGAGGTGCCGTCGGGCGAATCGGAGAAGAAGTGGCGCTCTTTGCCGGCCACCGTGGTGTCCAGAATCGGCTTGTTGTTGATGTCGTAGTAAGCGCCGGCCAACAGGGTGCCGCCTTTGCCGTCCGGAACTTGCGTGCCCGTCAAGAAGAAGGGCTCGTACTTGAGTTTGAACGTTTGCTTGCTTTGATCGCTCAGCAGCACTTGCAGGCTGGAGCCGACTTCAACGCGTGCCATGGCGTCTGGCGTGCTCAATGTTGGCGCGGCCATGCCGCTGAAAGCAGCCGTTACGAAGCTGGGGGCGGGATCATCGCTGCCGCCGCAGGCGCTCAAGCTGAGGCTGGCACCGACGCCGCCCACGGGGAGCAAAAACGGAGTACCCAAAAACTTCAGGGCTTGGCGGCGGGAGGGCTGGGAAGGAGTCGACATAGATGCTGCGGTCTCAATACTGCGGGAGTGATGCCGGATGGCATGGCTGAATCAAACGACAAGCCGGCAAGGGTCTGCCCGCCTGTGTTCAACAAGGCCCGCAATGTAGAGAGCGCATATGTCATCACGATGACTGCTTTTGTGTGCGCCTGTGGTTTTGTGGGTTTATGTCACTCTGGTGTACGCCCATTGCTTCGAATGGCGCAGGGTGCGATGGGTTTGTATTCAAGCCAGGCCGTCGGGCTTGTCGGTGCTTTCGGCCGGCAGCTCTTTGGGGGCGCCGAACATAAAGCAATCGATGAAGGTGAAGTACAGCGAGGCGTAGAACACCGTGGTCATCAACAGGCCCATGGGCATCAGGACCAGGGCCAGCTTTTGGCCCAGACCCAACATCATCATCAAAAGGCTCAGGCCCAGACCCATGCTCATCACCAGGGCGAACCACAGCAGAGCGTTGTAGGCATAGGCCCCTCGGTTGCGCCACAGGCCCAAGGTGCTGGAGAACAATGCCTGCATGACCCCTTGGCCGCCCCAGTGCACCAAAGCCGGCGCATGCCAGAAGGGCACCGACAGCAATGCCGCCAGCCCCAAGCGGGTGACGGCACCCCAGAACAATCGGGGGTCTGCGCTGGCTTCGGCAATCTTCTCGGCGGGCGCGTTGTCCACCATCAACTGTTGCAAGGCTTCGAAACTGCCGCCGTCGATGGCTTCGGAGAGCAGGCCGATGCCGACCGTGGCCAAGGCATAGCAAGCGCCCAGCAGCAATTGGCTGTTGCGGCGCTGCGGCGTCAGCTTGAGTGGGGCAATGAAGACCGCGGCATTGGGCGCTTGCCCTTGCAGCACCAAATGGGTGGCCAGCATGAAGCCCAGCGACAGCAGCGGCATGGACATCAGCACCAGCATGAAGCCCACGCCCGGCAACAACATGGTGGCAAAGGCTGCGAACAAGAACACCGACAGCAGGCCCGACAAGACCAAGGGCTTGCGTTGGAACACCTTGAACCCATGGCGAATCCAGAGCAGGCCGTTGCGGGCGGGCACGGTTTGCAGGTGCAACATCATGGGGGTAGGGCGCTCAAGCGAAAGGTTGGAAAGATGAAGTGAGTCAGGCTGTGCGGAGCTTCACTCACTCGGGCATGGCGTGCCAGGGCCGTGCAATGCGTTCGCGCAGCACGCGCTCGAAATGGCTGGGGTCGTGCGGCTTGAGCATGCTGGCCTCGCGCGGCAGATGCGCATCCCAAAGACGCGAGATCCAAAAACGCAGGGCGGCGGCACGCATCAGGGCCGGCAGCAGACGGTGCTCGGCGCCGCTCATGGGGCGCACGCCTTCATAGGCGTGGACAAAAGCCGCAGCGCGTTGTTCGTCGAGGCGGCCGCTGCTGTGGTCGATGCACCAGTCATTCAGGCAGACCGCAAGATCAAACAGCCAGCTGTCCACCCCGGCAAAGTAGAAGTCGAAGCAGCCGCTCAAGCGCTCACGGCCCGGCAGGCCTTCGAACATCACATTGTCGCGAAACAGGTCGGCATGGATGGGGCCGCGCGGCAGTTCAGCATAGGTGGCTGAGGCGGCGAGCTGTTGTTGAAAGCTCAACTCGGTGCGGATCAAATCGCTTTGCTCGGGGCTGAGGAAGGGCAGCACCACCGGTACCGTCTCCGTCCACCAAGCCAAGCCTCGCAGATTGGGGAGCGAGAGCGGGAAGTCTTGCGCTGCCAAATGCATGCGGGCCAATTCAGCACCCACTTGCTCGCAGTGGAACAGGTCGGGGGCCAATTGATGGCTGCCACGCAGCTTGTTCACCACGGCAGCGGGTTTGCCTTCCAGCTCAAAAAGAATCTGACCCTGCGCATCAGCCTGCGGGTCTGGCACGGCCAAGCCGCGCGAGGCCAGGTGCTTCATCAACTGCAAATAAAAAGGCAGTTGCTCAAAGCCCAAGCGCTCAAACACCGTCAGCACAAACTCGCCCGACTCGGTGGTCAAGAAATAGTTGGTGTTTTCGATGCCCGCGGTGATGCCACGCAGCTCTTGCAGCGTGCCCAGGTTCAAACGATGGGCGAGCGCTTGCGCGTCGCGAAAGGTAACTTCGGTGAATACGGCCATGTCTTCAGCTCGAGAGAGTTCGGGCCCGGGTCAGCAAGAGAGGGGCTGCCGACTGGCAGGCTGGCCCGGCCATCAGAAATTCAGCACGCTCCACACGCGCCGACCGGCGGCACCTCGGCTGGTGCCAGCGCCGGGCGAGAGGTCGCGACTGCCGTCGCCCATGATGATCTCGTAGCTGGGTAGTTTGCTGTTCTTGGATTGGACCGTCACCTTTTGAGTTTGGCCGCGCACCCGCAGCTCTTCAATGCGGGTGCTGTCATCTTCAATCACGGTTTCGGTCACCTGCGCATCAGGCACGCCGGCTGCGACCACGGCGGGGCTGGCCGGTTTGTCCGAAGTCTTCTCGGCGGCCAGCGTTGGCGCGCCATAAAGCGCGAGGGCCAATAGCAGGGCGGGGCCGGAGAAAGAAAAGGGGGGATGGGCAGATGACATGCTGACATTCTATGCCGCTGGCCTGCACGACAATGCGGGCCATGAGCAAACCCATCATGTTGCTGGTCGACGGTTCCAGCTATCTCTACCGTGCCTATCATGCAATGCCCGACTTGCGCGGCCCCGGCGGTGTGCCGACCGGCGCGGTGCACGGCATGGTGGCGATGATGAAGCGCTTGCGCGATCAGATCGGGGCCGATCACGCGGTTTGCGTCTTCGATGCCAAAGGCAAGACCTTTCGCGATGAGTGGTACCCCGAATACAAAGCCCAGCGCGCGCCCATGCCCGATGCTTTGCGCGAGCAGATTGCCCCTATCCATGAGGTGGTGGCCCTGCTGGGCTGGCCGATTCTGGAGGTGCCGGGCATTGAGGCGGACGATGCGATTGGCACACTGGCCCGAGTGGCCGCCAATGCCGGTCATGCGGTGGTGATTTCGACCGGTGATAAAGACCTTGCGCAGTTGGTCACGCATGAGGTCACGCTGATCAACACCATGAGCAATGAGAGCCTGGATGTTGCCGGTGTGGTGGCCAAGTTTGGCGTGCCGCCCGATCGCATCGTGGACTATCTGACGCTGATGGGGGACACCGTCGACAACGTCCCCGGCGTTGAAAAGGTGGGCCCCAAAACCGCCGCCAAGTGGATTCAAGAATACGGCTCGCTGGACGGTGTGATCGCGCATGCCGACCAGATCAAGGGCGTGGCAGGGGAAAACCTGCGCAAGGCGCTGGACTGGCTGCCCATGGGCCGCAAATTGGTGACCGTGGTGTGTGATTGCGATTTGCAGGGCCATGTACCGCAATGGCCGTCACTCGACGCCTTGGCCTTGAGGCCGGTGAATGAAGACGGTTTGCGCGAGTTTTATGCCCGTAACGGTTTCAAGACCTGGTTGAAGGAATTGGGCGGTGCGCCGCTTGCGGTAGCGCCGGCCGTGGGGGAGAGTGGTGATCTGTTTGCCGATGCGCCCTCGGTGGCCGCAGCGCCCGGCATCGCGCCCCTTGCACCGCCAGCCCGTCACTACGAGACCATTCTGGATTGGCCGCGCCTGGAGGCTTGGCTGGCGCGTCTTAAGGCCGCGCACTTGGTGTCGCTTGATACCGAAACCGATTCGCTGGAGCCCATGAAGGCGCGCATCGTGGGCATTTCCTTCAGCGTGCAAGCGGGTGAAGCGGCCTACATCCCCTTGCGCCATGACGGCCCAGATGCACCGCAACAGCTGCCCTTGGACGAGGTCTTGGCCAAGCTCAAACCTTGGTTGGAGGACGCCGATGCACCCAAGCTGGGCCAGAACCTGAAGTACGACACCCATGTGTTCGCCAACCATGGCATCGCTTTGCGAGGCATTCAGCATGACACCTTGTTGCAGAGTTATGTGCTGGAAGCGCACAAGAGTCACGGCCTGGGGGCCTTGGGCGAGCGTTTTTTGGGGCGCAGCGGCCTGAGTTATGAAGACCTGTGCGGCAAGGGTGTCAATCAAATTCCTTTTGCGCAGGTGGATGTGGCTCGCGCCGCGGAGTATTCCAGCGAAGACTCGGACATGTGTTTGCAGGTGCACCAGCGCTTGTGGCCGCAGTTGGAGGATGAGTCGGGCTTGCGCTTCGTTTACGAAAAAATCGAATTGCCGACCAGCGCCTTGCTGGCGCGCATCGAGCGCACCGGGGTTCTGATCGACGCCGCAGTGCTGCAAGCCCAAAGTCATGAACTCGGGCAGCGTTTATTGGCCTTGGAGCAAGAGGCCTATGACATTGCGGGCCAGCCCTTCAATCTGGGCAGCCCCAAACAGATCGGCGAGATCTTGTTCGCCAAGCTGGGCCTGCCGGTGCTGAAGAAGACCGCCACAGGCGCCCCGAGCACTGATGAAGAGGTGTTGGAAAAGCTCTCAGCGGACTATCCGCTGCCGGCCAAGATCTTGGAGTTCCGGGGCTTGGCCAAGCTCAAGAGCACCTACACCGACAAGCTGCCCTTGATGATCAACCCCGTGACGGGCCGGGTGCACACCAACTATGCACAAGCGGTGGCGGTGACGGGGCGTTTGTCCAGCAATGACCCCAATCTGCAAAACATTCCGATCCGCACCGCCGAGGGCCGGCGCGTGCGTGAGGCTTTCATCGCGCCGCCGGGGCATTTGATCGTCAGCGCCGACTATTCGCAGATCGAGTTGCGCATCATGGCGCATATCAGCGAAGACCCAGGCCTTTTGCGCGCTTTCAGTCAGGGCGAGGACGTGCACCGCGCCACCGCGGCGGAGGTTTTCCGCACGCCGCTGGCCGAGGTCACTTCCGAGCAGCGCCGTTATGCCAAGACCATCAATTTCGGCCTGATCTATGGCATGGGGGCCTTTGGTTTGGCGCAGTCGCTGGGCATTGACCCGAAGGCGGCGCGCGACTATATCGACCTCTACTTCAACCGCTTTGCCGGCGTGAAGCACTATATGGACAGCTCCCGCGAGTCCGCCAAGGCCAAGGGTTATGTGGAAACCGTGTTCGGCCGGCGCCTTTGGCTGCCGGAAATCAACTCCGGCAATGGCCCGCGCCGCACTGGCGCCGAGCGTCAGGCCATCAATGCGCCGATGCAAGGCACGGCGGCCGATTTGATCAAGCTGGCCATGATCGCGGTGCAGGCGGCGCTAGACGCCCAAGGCAAGGCGACTCGCATCGTCATGCAGGTGCACGATGAATTGGTTTTTGAGGTGCCCGAGGCCGAATTGGATTGGGTCAAAATCGAGGTGCCGCGCCTGATGGCCAGCGTGGCGCAATTGAAAGTGCCGCTGCTGGCGGAAGTGGGCGTGGGCGTGAATTGGGACCAAGCGCATTGAGCGCTTGATCCGCGGCCATGGAAAAAGCCCGTTCAGGCGCTTGGCTTGAACGGGCTTTTTGTTACCGCTGACTCGGGACGGATCCGCAGCCAGAGCGCAGCAGCGCAGGGCTTACTTGGCTTTGCGACGACGGCTGGCCAACAAAGCGCCGCCCAAGGCCAAAGGCAACAAGGCAAGGCTCGTGGGTTCGGGCACGGCATTTGTGTTGTCGTTGGCCGATGCATTGGCACTGATCGACCAGCTGACCAGTTTGCCGGTGTCATTGCCATTCTGGTCAGCCACCACGAGGCGCCAGTCGCCCTTGAGGTTGTAGAAGGCTTCGTTGCTGTTCCCGACCCGATTGAACGAGGACAGCAGTTCAGTCGGCTTGAAGCTTGTGTTGGTGCAACCTTGGGTGCGACCCACGACAGCGTCTGTACTGCTGCATCCGGAGCCAATCGTCTCGGCGCCGAACAAGGCTGCGTCGCTAAAGACCAATGCGAATTCGGAGCTCAGGTTTGAGCTGTCGCCACTTGCGTTTGCAGGGTAGCCCGGACGGTCCATCAAGACAACGTCGCGGCCCTTGTGTTGGAGCTTGATGAACAAGTCGCCGATGAAGGTGTGGTCAATGCCGATCGAAACGCTCAGCGATTGGATCCAGACGCTGTCAGCGAAGCTGATGGTGCTGTCGACGCTGCGGTTGTCTCGAATGGAGAGGTTCAAGCCTGTGAGCTGCTTGCTGAGCACGGGACCAGCAAAGCTGGTCGTTGCGAACAAAGTCATCGCCGCCGCTGCGAGACCACTTTTCAGAATATTGCGCTGTGCCATTGGGATTCCTTGATAGAGGGCTTGTCTCACCCCTTGATCGGGGTTTCAAACTGCTGGGCACAGTGTAGGAATGACCACTTGGATACCAAATCCCGCGCCCGCGGGGGTTTTTTGTTGATTTGCGAGCTTTTCCACACTTGAATCGGGGGTATGAATCTTCGTTTGCCCCTCTTTTGGGGGTGATTTCAAGTGTTGAGCGCCAAAGTGTTCTTTTTTGATCCAAGAACCCATTGGGCTTTGCTGGTAATTAAGTGGTATTTTCCAATCGGAGGGTCTTGCCGCACCAACGTCTGGGCTGACTTGAGGGTGAGCATTTTTGTGACCCTCAAGGCGGCGAGGCCCGCCAAGTCTTGCTCAGCGGGCCTCGCGATTGAATCCGGACGGGGGCAGAAGGGTGCGCGCTGAGTATCAGATGCCTGAACCGGCCTCAAACAGGCTCAGACGGGAAGCGCTCAGGTGGACGCGTTGACCGCTTTGTAGATTCAGTTGGGCGGCTTGTTCGCGGGTCAGCTCGGCTTCCAGGGGTTGACCGTCCAGGCCAATCAACTCGACCCGGGCGGCGGCGCCAAAGCTGAGCACCCGATCCACGGTGGCCGGCAGGCCTTGAGCATCGGCGGCCGTCAGGATCTGCAGCTCATGCGGGCGAGCATAGGCTTGCACTCGGCTGCCCTGGGGCAGCTGCGGGCCACCATGGCTCAGCTGACGCTCGCCGATGTGCACCACTCCGCCCTCGGCTTGACCCACAAAGCGGTTCACCGCGCCCAGGAAACCGTAGACGAAGGGCGTGGCCGGGCGCTCGTAGACCTCTTGTGGCGTGCCGATCTGCTCGACCTTGCCATGGTCCATCAGCACCACGCGGTCGGCCACTTCCAGCGCTTCTTCTTGGTCATGGGTGACGAAGACGCTGGTGATGTGGAGTTCGTCGTGCAAGCGCCGCAGCCAGCGCCGCAACTCTTTGCGCACCTTGGCGTCCAGGGCGCCGAAGGGTTCGTCCAGCAGCAACACGCGCGGCTCCACCGCCAGGGCGCGCGCCAAGGCAATGCGCTGGCGCTGGCCGCCGGAGAGCTGGGGTGGGAAGCGGTCGGCCAGCCAGTCCAGTTGCACCAGACTCAGCAACTCGTGCACCTTGCGCTTGATTTCGGCTTCGCTGGGGCGTTCTTTGCGTGGCTTCACACGCAGGCCAAAGGCCACGTTCTCGAACACCGTCATGTGGCGGAATAGCGCATAGTGCTGGAACACAAAACCGACCTGGCGCTCGCGCACATGGGTGTCGGAGGCGTCTTCGCCGTCCAGCAAGACCTGACCCCGATCGGCGGTCTCGAGGCCGGCAATGATGCGCAAGAGCGTGGTCTTGCCGCAGCCCGAGGGGCCCAACAGCGCAACCAGTTCACCGGTGGGGAAGTCCAGGCTGACGTCCCCCAAGGCGGTGAAGGCGCCAAAAGATTTGTGGATGTTTATGACTTGAATGCTCATGGGGCTTCCTTCAGGGCGCGGTGGGCATTCCACTCGACGAATTGCTTGAGAACCAGGGTCACCAGGGCCAGCAGGGCCAGGATCGAAGCTGCCGCGAAGGCGGCGGCAAACTGGTACTCGTTGTAGAGAATTTCGACATGCAAGGGCAGGGTGTTGGTCTGGCCGCGGATATGGCCCGACACCACCGACACCGCGCCGAACTCACCCATGGCGCGTGCATTGCAAAGAATCACGCCATAGAGCAGGCCCCACTTCACATTCGGCAGGGTGACGCGCCAGAAGGTTTGCCAGCCACTGGCGCCCAGCACCGTGGCCGCTTCTTCTTCGTCGCGGCCTTGGGCTTGCATCAACGGGATCAACTCGCGCGCCACGAAGGGGAAGGTCACGAAGAGGGTGGCTAGCACGATGCCGGGCACGGCGAAGATGATCTTCAGATCATGCGCTTGCAGCCAAGAGCCAAACCAACCTTGGGCGCCAAACAGCAGCACATAGACCAAGCCGGCCACCACGGGCGAGACCGAGAAGGGCAGGTCGATGAAGGTGATCAACAGCTGCTTGCCGCGGAAGTCATGCTTGGCCACGGCCCAGGCGGCGCTGACCCCAAATACCAGATTCAACGGCACCGAGATGAAGGCCGCGATCAGGGTCAGTTTGATGGCCGAGACGGCGTCCGCCTCGACCAGGGCCGCGAGATAGACCTCCCAGCCTTTGCGCAGCGCCTCGGTGAACACGGCCACCAGCGGCATGATCAAAAACAAGACAAAAAAGCTCAGGCCCAGGGTCAGCAGCAAATAGCGCACCCAGGGCGCTTCGCGGGTCGCGGGGTTGCTTTGGTAGCGGCCGCCGCTTTTTTGCGAGGCCCCCAAGCTAGAAACAATGCCGGCCATTATTTACGTCCTTCCTGACCGTTACGTTTGGAGCTCCACGCCTGCAAACCATTGATCAAAAGCAGCAGGGTGAAGGAGAACAGCAGCATCACAGCGGCAATGGCGGTGGCGCCGACGTAGTCGTATTGCTCCAGCTTGGAGATGATCATCAAGGGCGTGATTTCGCTCACCATGGGCAAGTTGCCAGCGATGAAGATGACCGAGCCGTATTCGCCGACCGCGCGCGCAAAAGCCAAGGCAAAGCCGGTCAACAGTGCGGGGGTGAGGGTGGGCAGCACCACCAAGCGAAAGGTCTGCCAGCGGTGCGCGCCCAGGCTGGCGGCGGCTTCTTCCAACTCGGTTTCCATGTCCTCCAAAACGGGTTGCACGGTGCGAACGATGAAGGGCAGGCCGATAAAGATCAGTGCCACCAAGATGCCCAGCGGCGTGAAAGCGACCTTGATGCCCCAGGGCACCAGGGCCTGACCCAGCCAGCCATTTGGGGCATACAAGGCCGTGAGGGCGATGCCGGCAACAGCGGTGGGCAGGGCGAACGGCAAGTCGATCAGCGAGTCGACCACCTTTTTGCCGAAGAACTCATAGCGCACCAAGCTCCAAGCCAGGATCAAGCCGAACACCAAGTTGATGGCGGCTGCCAGCAGGGAGAGCCCAAAGCTCAGCTTGTAAGACGCCACCACGCGTGGCGCGCTGGCCGCAGCCCAGAAGGCATCAAAGCCGTGGCCGGCTGACTTGATGAACACCGCCGACAGCGGGATCAGCACGATCAGCGACAAATAGAACAAGGTGAAGCCCATGGTCGGGCCGAAACCCGGCAAGACCCGGCGTTTGGCGCGCTTGGGCAGGGCTTCACCTGAAGCAGCGTGATCAGCAGCGAGTGCGGCAGAGCTCATGAAGAATAAGTGCGCTGAAATTTCAAATTAGTGCTTGATGCCAGCCACGATCTGGTCGTAGGTGCCGCCATCCGCGAAGTGGGTCTTGCTGACCTTGGACCAGCCGCCCAGCAATTGGTCGACGCTGAACAGCTTGATCGGTGCAAAGCGCTTTTCTTCGCGCTTGAACACGGCGGCATCACGCGGGCGGAAGTTGTGCTTGGCGATGATGGCTTGCGCCTCCGGCGTGTAGAGATAGTCCAGATAGGCCTTGGCGACCGCGGTCGTGCCCTTCTTGGCGGCAACCTTGTCGACGATGGCGACCGGCGCTTCGGCTTCGATGGAGACGCTGGGGTTCACCACTTCAAAAAGGCCTTTGCCGAACTCGTTCTCGATCATTTCGGCTTCGGACTCAAAAGTCAGCAGCACATCACCGATGCCGCGCTGGGTGAAGGTGGTGGTGGCACCGCGGCCGCCGCCGTCCAGCACCGGCACATTGGCAAAAATCTTGGCGACTTGCTCACGCGCTTGAGCTTCCGTACCACCCTTGGCCAGCACCGCACCCCAGGCGGCCAAATAGCTGTAGCGGCCGTTGCCCGTGACCTTGGGGTTGGGGATGATCACTTGCACACCCGCGCGGCTCAGGTCGGCCCAGTCTTTGATGCCCTTGGGGTTGCCCTTGCGCACCAGGAACAAGATGGTGGAGCTGTAAGGCGCTGCGTTATTGGGGAAGCGATTGCGCCAGTCGGAAGGGGTCAGCCCTTTTTCGGCCAAGGTGTCCACATCGGTGGCTTGGTTCATGGTCACCACATCCGCTTCCAGGCCGCCAATGACCGAGCCGATTTGCTTGCTGGAGCCGCCGTGCGATTGATTGATCGTCAAGGTCTTGCCTGTCTTGGCCTTGTACTGGGCGATGAAGGCTGGGTTGATTTCCTTGTACAGCTCGCGGCTGACGTCGTAGGACACATTCAGCAGGGTTTCGGCAGGGGCTTGGGCGCCAGCGACCATGGGCGCGCTCAGCAGGCTGGCCAAGACCGAAGCCAGCATCAGGTGGCGGCGTCGAGTGAAGGTAGGCAGCAATTGGGACTTGGTCATGGCAGCTCCGAATCAAAAAAAGGGGACGCTGGGGCAGCGAAGGCCGCTAGCTTGCCTTGCCCCGCTTATTCTGAAAACAACTGTTTTGGAATTTGCTTATTCGATTTTTGGAGTTGTTTGCGGGGTGGCAGGGGGAGCCGAGCCTGATTGCTCGGGTGAGCGGGCTGGCGTCGGTTAGCATCCCCGCCCATGAATTGGCCTTATGAGTTGCAAATTGGCTGGCGCTACACCCGCGCCGGGCGGGGCGGGCGGCGCAATCGCTTCATTTCCTTTATTTCAGGCGTGTCGGTGCTGGGCATTGCCCTGGGCGTGGCGGCTTTGATCATCGTGCTGTCGGTGATGAATGGCTTTCAGAAGGAGGTGCGCGATCGCATGCTTTCGGTGATCGCGCATGTGGAGTTGCTGGAGTTTCAGGGTCAGGCCTTGCCCGACTGGCAGGCCACCGCGGCCAAGGCCAAGCTCAACCCGGCCGTGGCGGCGGCAGCGCCCTTTGTGGCCTCGCAGGTCTTGATTGCGCGCGGCGAAGACATGCGCGGCGCGGTGGTGCGCGGCATTGAGCCCGCCTTGGAAGCGGAGTTGACGCCCTTGGCCGCCAAGCTGAACAAAGAAGGGCCGTTGACGCGACTGCGCCCCGGCGAGTGGGGCATCATCATTGGCGCCGAGCTGGCCCGCAGCTTGGGCGTACGCGAGGGCGACAAGCTGACCCTGGTCGCCCCCAGTGGTCAGGTGACGCCGGCGGGCGTGATCCCGCGCTACAAGCAGTTCACCCTGGTCGGCATCTTCAATGCCGGGCATTACGAATACGACAGCGGCTTGGCGCTGATTCAAGTGGACGATGCGGCGCGCTTTTTCCGCGTTGATGGCCCGACCGGTGTGCAACTGCGCTTGAAGGATGTGCACCAGGCGCGGCAGGTGGGGGATCAGTTGGCGCTGAGCCTGGGGGGCGACATCCGTGTGCGCGATTGGACCCGCACCAATGCCAACTGGTACGACGCGGTGCAGGTGGAAAAGCGCATGATGAGCATCATCCTGACCTTGATCGTGGCGGTGGCCGCCTTCAATCTCGTCTCCACCCTGGTGATGACGGTGACCGATAAACAAGCGGACATTGCCATCCTGCGCACCTTGGGCGCCAGCCCGCGCTCCATCATGGCCATCTTCATGGTGCAAGGCGCCTTGGCCGGGGTGTTGGGCACCTTGTCGGGCGTCGCCCTGGGCCTGCTGGTGGCCTTCAATTTGGATGTGATCGTGCCGACCATTGAGTGGGCTTTGAACACCCAGTTCTTGCCGGCCAGCATGTATTTGATCAGCCATATGCCCAGCGACCCGCGCATGAGCGATATCGCACCGCTGGTGCTGATCTCGCTGGCCTTGGCCTTTTTGGCGACCCTGTACCCCAGCTGGCGCGCGAGCCGCGTGCAGCCTGCCGAGGCTTTGCGATATGAATGAAGTGAATGCGGATGTGGTGTTGCAAGGCCTGGGGCTGGGGCGGCGTTTCACCGAGGGCGACTTGGATGTGCAGGTGCTGGCGGGGGTGGACCTGACGGTGCGGCGCGGCCAGACGCTGGCCATCGTTGGTGCCTCGGGCTCCGGCAAGTCCACCTTGCTGCATTTGCTGGGGGGCCTGGACAAGCCCAGCAGCGGGCGCATCAGCCTGATGGGCCGCAATCTGGCCGAGATGGGCGAGCCGGAACTGGGCCGTTGGCGCAACCAGCACCTGGGTTTTGTCTATCAGTTCCACCATTTATTGCCCGAGTTCAGTGCTCTGGACAATGTGGCCATGCCGCTGCGCATTCGCCGCATGCCGCAAGCGCAAGCGCGCGAGGTGGCGGCCGCCATGCTGGGCCGTGTGGGCTTGAGCGCGCGGGTGCAGCACCGGCCGGCAGAGCTGTCGGGTGGCGAACGTCAGCGCGTCGCGATTGCGCGGGCCTTGGTCACCCAGCCTGCTTGCGTCTTGGCCGATGAGCCCACCGGCAACCTGGACCGCAACACCGCCCAGGCTGTGTTTGAGCTGATGCTGAGCACCGCCAAGGACATGGGCACCGCTTTTGTGATGGTGACGCATGACCAAGGCCTGGCGCAGCTATGCCAGGCGCAGCTGCAGTTGCTGGGCGGCACCATGCAAGCGGCGGCGCGCTTGGCTCCGGCCTAAGTCGGTAGTGCCGCTTTGACCACGTTCTTGACCTCTATTCCAATATTGTTCGGACCATGACCTCCTCTCGTTTCATTCTCAAGCTCAGCTGCCCTGATCAAGCCGGCATCGTCCATGCGGTCACCGGCTTGTTGTTGGAGCAGGGCGGCAATATCTTGACTTCGGCCCAGCATGGCGACGCCGACCATCAGCGCTTTTTCATGCGCATTGAGTTCGAGTGCACTTCAGGGGCCAAGGTAGAGGCTTTGCGTGCCGCTTTTGCGCCCTTGGCGACCCGGCTGCAAATGGATTGGACGCTGGTGTCCAGTCAGGCCAAGACGCGGGTCTTGTTGATGGTGTCCAAGCTGGGGCATTGCTTGAATGACTTGTTGTTCCGGGTGCAGACCGGGCATTTGCCGATCGAGATCCCGGCCATCGTGTCCAACCATCGCGATTTCTATCAACTGGCCGCCTCGCACAACATCCCTTTCCATCACTTCCCGCTGCTGAATTCAACCGAAGAGCAAAAGCAGGCTCAGGAGCGCAAGATCCGTGAAGTGATCGCCGAGAACCAGATCGACCTGGTGGTGCTGGCGCGCTATATGCAGATTCTTTCGCCCGAGTTGTGCCGCGATTTGGCGGGCCGCGCGATCAATATCCATCACAGCTTTTTGCCCAGCTTCAAGGGCGCCAAGCCCTACCACCAGGCGCATGAGCGC
Organism: uncultured Burkholderiales bacterium; assembly: GCA_945952065.1. Taxonomy (GTDB): domain Bacteria; phylum Pseudomonadota; class Gammaproteobacteria; order Burkholderiales; family Burkholderiaceae_C; genus Paucibacter_A. The sequence goes on from CAMFGY010000024.1 coordinate 67,653, forward strand.
GGCGTCAAGCTGATTGGCGCGACGGCACATTACGTCACTTCCGATCTGGACGAAGGTCCCATCATCGAGCAAGAAGTGGCGCGCATTGATCATGGTCTGGCCCCGGAGCACTTGGTGGCCATTGGCCGCGATGTGGAATGCGTCACCTTGGCGCGCGCCATTCAGTGGCATGCGGAACATCGGGTCTTGATGAACGGCCGTCGCACCGTGGTGTTCCGCTGAGCCCAGCAAAGGGGCGCAGCCCATGTGGATCGACAGCCACTGCCATTTGGACGCGCCGGAGTTTGATGCCGACCGGTCCGCGGTGGTGGCGCGGGCCCGCGCTGCGGGTGTGCAGATGCTGGTGATCCCGGCCGTTGCGGCCTTTGATTTCGAGTCCGCGCGGGCCTTGGCGCATCAGCACGGCTTTGCCTATGCGCTGGGCATTCATCCGCTTTATGTGATGCAGGCGGGGGAGCAAGACCTGACCCTCTTGGCCGAGCTGCTGGCGCGTCATGCGGACGACCCGCGCTTGGTGGCGGTGGGTGAGATCGGACTGGACTTTTTTGTGCCCGGTTTGAGCGCCGAGCGCCAGCAATTTTTTTATCGCGAGCAATTGAAGCTGGCGCGTCGCTTTGATCTGCCGGTCTTGCTGCATGTGCGCCGCAGTGCCGACCCATTGTTGGCTGGTCTGGCAAGCATCAAGGTTTGCGGTGGTATCGCCCACGCCTTCAATGGCAGCGAGCAACAGGCTGAGCGCTTTGTCGACCGGGGCTTCAAGCTTGGCTTTGGCGGCACTTTGACTTACGAGCGGTCCGCGCAAATTCGGCGTTTGGCCGCGGGGCTGCCGGCCAGTGCCTTGGTGCTGGAGACCGATGCGCCGGACATCCCGCCGCAATGGTTGTACAAAACCGCCGAGCAACGCGCTGCAGGAGCCGTCAACGGCCGCAATGAGCCGGCCGAGTTGCCACGCATTGCGCAAAGCCTCGCCGATTTGCGCGGCTGGAGCATGGCGCAAACGGCACAGCTGACTTCGGCCAATGTGGTGTCGGCTCTGCCGAAGCTGCAGTCAATTTGGCTTGCGCATGGCTGAAGACGCTACCGCATTGCCGCGCCTGCAGGGCTTGGCGCCGCACGTCGCGCCGGACACTCTTTTGCTGATTCTGGGCAGCTTTCCCGGCGTGGCCTCGCTGCAAGCGCAGCAGTACTACGGCCATCCGCGCAATCAGTTTTGGCGCTTGTTGTCGGACGTTTTTGACTTGCCCTTGCTGGGCGCCGACTATGGCAGCCGTTTGCAAATCTTGCGGCAGCAGCAAATCGGCCTCTGGGATGTGATCAGCGAGACGCAGCGCAAAGGCAGCTTGGACAGCCAGATCCGCCAGCCGCAGGCCAGCGATCTGCACACGCTTTTGGCCACGCTGCCAGCCTTGCGCATGATCGCCTTCAATGGTGGCACGGCCTCGCGCATGGGCCTGATGCAGTTGGGGCCGGTAGCCGAGCGCTACAAAATTTTTCAGCTGCCTTCCAGCAGCCCGGCCTACACCTTGCCCTATGCAGGCAAACTGGCTGCTTGGCAGCAAATGGCCCCCGAGTTTTTCAGTGCATCCCAGCGAATAGACCATTCATGAATAACAAAAAGAGCAAAAAGGCAGTTTGGGCTCCGGCCACCTTGTCTGAGTATGACGGCGTGCGCTTCTTGCATCTGGACTCCATCTGGGTGCAAGGGGCCATGCGCATCCGCAAGCCGCAGCAGTTGGAGTTGGAGTACATCCAGCGCATGATGGTGTGGATGTTGTGGCGCGAGTCCGCTCAGGTGCGCGAGGGGCATGCCGTTCAGTTGGGCTTGGGCGCCGCTGCGCTGACCCGCTTTTGCCACAAGGTCTTGCGCATGCAGACGACAGCGGTGGAGATCAACCCCACAGTGATCAGCGCCTGCCGCGCTTGGTTTCACTTGCCCGAGGATGATCAACGCCTGTCCGTGCTCAACGCCGATGCGGCGCGCTGGGTGGCTGAGCCGGAGCGGGTGCAAACGGTCGATGTCTTGAACCTGGACCTGTACGACCATGAGGCGGCATCCCCTGTTTTGGATGATGAAGTTTTTTATGCCCATTGCCACCGCGTCTTGGCTGATGGTGGGCTGATGACGGTGAATCTGTTCGGGCGCAATGCCAGCTTTGCTCGCAGTGCGGCACGCATTGCCTCGGTCTTTGGCAGTGATCAAGTGTGGAGCTTGGCACCCACGAAGGAGGGCAACACCATTGTGGTGGCCGCGCGTGGTGTGCAAGTGCCCGAGCGTGAGGAATTGGAGCGCCGAGCGGCTACCATCGAGGCCGAGTTTGAGTTGCCAGCGCGCAAATGGCTGCGGCTGGTGCGTCCCCTGCCGATGAGCATCATCAATCAGCTGAGAGCCGAGCCGCAGACATGAACGCCAAGCCAAAAACCGAGAACCCGGTCGCAGGGGCAGCCAAGTCAGAAGGGCGGCTGGAATGGCGGACTTTGTTGAACTGGTTGTTGGATGATGGCGTCATCGACCCAGAGCAAGTGACGCGCACGCAGCAGCGTTTTGCCGCCGGAGACAGTTCACTCCATCCATTGGTGCGCTTGGCCCATGCGGGCCTGAGCCGCGTGGGCAGCGGCGGCAAGGCGCTGGACCTGGATGCCCTGACCGAATGGCTGGCGCAGCGTGCCCAGCTGCCTTATTTGCGCATTGACCCGCTCAAGGTGGATGTGGGCCGGGTGTCGGATGTGATGTCGGTGGGCTATGCGGAAGCCAAGCGCTGCTTGCCGGTGCTGGTGGGTTTGAACGAAGTGACGATCGCCACTTCCGAGCCTTTTGATACCGGGTGGGTCGCGCAAATTGAGTCGCACACGCGCAAGCCGATCAAGCTGGTGGTGGCCAACCCGCTGGAAATCTCGCGCTACACGACCGAGTTTTTCACCTTGGCGCGCTCGGTGCGGGCCGCCGCCAAGACGGGTGAGTCCACCCAAGTGGCCAGTTTCGAGCAGTTGGTGGAGCTGGGGCGCAGCAATAAGCAACTCGACGCCAATGACCAAGGTGTGGTGCAGGTGGTGGACTGGCTCTGGCAATACGCTTTTGACCAGCGCGCCAGTGATATCCATTTAGAGCCTCGCCGCGAGATGGGCGTGATTCGCTTTCGCATCGACGGGGTTTTGCACACGGTGTACCAGTTGCCGCCGACCGTGATGAACGCCATGATCTCGCGCATCAAGCTCTTGGGGCGCATGGATGTGGTGGAGCGCCGCCGGCCCTTGGACGGACGCATCAAGACCCGCAACCCCGCGGGTGACGAAGTGGAAATGCGGCTTTCCACCCTGCCCACCGCCTTTGGCGAGAAGATGGTGATGCGGATTTTTGACCCCGATACCGCGGTCAAAGATTTGGCCATGTTGGGCTTTTCCAGCCATGACACCGAGCGCTGGGAAAGGCTGGTCACCCAGCCGCACGGCATCATTTTGGTGACCGGCCCCACCGGCAGCGGCAAGACCACCACGCTGTATTCCACGCTCAAACGCTTGGCCACCGATGAGGTCAACGTCTGCACGATTGAAGACCCCATCGAAATGATCGAGCCGGCCTTCAATCAGACCCAGGTGCAAGCCGCGCTGGACTTCGGTTTTGCCGAGGGCTTGCGGGCCTTGATGCGCCAGGACCCGGACATCATCATGGTGGGCGAGATTCGCGATCTGGCCACGGCCGAGATGGCGATTCAAGCCTCTTTGACGGGGCATTTGGTGTTCAGTACCTTGCACACCAATGATGCCGCATCGGCCATCACGCGATTGACGGACCTGGGGGTGCCGTCCTACCTGATCAGTGCCACGGTGATAGGCGTGTTGGCGCAGCGCTTGGTGCGCACCTTGTGCCCGCATTGCAAGGTGCCGGATCCCACGGTGACACGCGACACCTTGAACGACATGCTCAAGCATTGGCGCATGAATGGCGGCGTCAAGCCCTACAAAGCGGTCGGCTGCCTGGAATGTAGACACACCGGCTACCGCGGTCGCGCGGGCCTGTACGAGCTGCTGACCGTGGGGGAGTCGATCAAAACCCATTTGCATCCTTCGCCCGACATTTCTGCGCTGCGTCGTCAAGCCGTGCAAGAGGGTTTGCGTCCTTTGCGCTTGGCTGGCGCCATGAAAGTGGCTGAGGGTGTCACCACCTTGGAAGAGATTCTGCGCAGCACGCCGCAGTGGCAGAGTTGATCGCTTTGGCTGAGGTTTGATCAAGCCGGCGGCTCGCCCCATGCTAGGCGTTTACGTGTAACCCACACTCGCTGACCTGTGACCCCTGCCTAGAATGCGCCGTCCATAGAGCGCGATAGATCGCAACAAGGGGTTTGCAATGAAGATCAAGAGTCAAAGAGACTTCTGGTCAGGGCTGATGTTCGTGTTGGTGGGGCTGGCGTTTGCCGTGGCCTCCAGCGAGTACAGCTTTGGCTCGTCAGCCCGGCCCGGGCCGGCTTACTTCCCGTTTGGTTTGGGGGTGTTGCTGGCCATCTTGGGCGGCCTGGTCTTGTTCAAGGCCCTGACCATCGAGTCTGAAGGCGGCGACCCGATCGGGGCCATCGCATGGCGCCCGCTGCTGGTGATTGTGGCGGCCATCGTGTTGTTTGGCCTGATGTTGCCGCGCTTTGGCTTGCTGATCACTTTGCCGGTTTTGGTGACGGTGTCTGCCATGGCCAGCGAAGAGTTTCACTGGAAGGATGCCTTGCTCAATAGCGTGATCCTGACGGCCGGCAGCTGGGTGATCTTTGTTTGGGGTCTGAAACTGGTGATCCCGGTGTGGCCCACGAGTTTTGGTGCTTGAGGGCTGACGCATGGAACTCTTGAACAATCTGGCGCTTGGCTTTCATGTGGCCATGACTTGGCAGAACCTGCTCTACGCCTTTGGTGGCGCGGTGCTGGGGACTTTGATTGGTGTCTTGCCGGGCTTGGGGCCGGTGGCCACCATCGCCATGCTGCTGCCTTCCATCTACGCTTTGGATGCGACTCCTGCATTGATCATGCTGGCCGGTATTTACTACGGCGCTCAATACGGCGGCTCCACCACCGCGATTTTGATCAATGTGCCCGGTGAGTCGAGTTCCGTCGTAACGGCCATTGATGGCTATCAAATGGCTCGCCAAGGCCGAGCCGGCGCGGCTTTGGCTGCGGCGGGCCTGGGTTCTTTCTTTGCGGGATGTGTGGGTACGGTGATCATTGCCGCCTTTGCGCCGCCGCTGACGGAGTTGGCGTTCAAGTTCGGGCCTGCCGAGTACTTCTCGTTGATGGTCCTGGGGCTGGTAGGTGCCGTGGTCTTGGCCTCAGGCTCCTTGGTCAAAGCGATCTCCATGATCTTGCTGGGCTTGTTGCTGGGGCAGATCAATACCGACGTGATCTCCGGCACGCCGCGTTTTTCGTTTGACATTCCTGAGCTTACTGACGGCATCGGCTTTGTCGTCATCGCCATGGGCATTTTTGGGTTCGGCGAGATCATCGCCAACCTGGGTCAACCCGCGGAGCAGCGCGAGGTGTTTACCAAGGATGTCAAGGGCTTGTGGCCCACCAAAGAGGACTTCAAAGAGGCCTGGCCCTCGGTGCTGCGCGGCACCTCCTTGGGGTCTGTTTTGGGCGTCTTGCCCGGTGGCGGTGCTTTGTTGGCTTCGTTCGCCTCCTACACCTTGGAGAAAAAGATCGTCAAAAGCCCGCGCATTCCATTTGGCAAAGGAGCCATTCAAGGCGTCGCGGGCCCAGAGGCGGCGAACAATGCCGGCGCACAAACCAGCTTCATTCCGATGCTGACCTTGGGCATTCCGCCCAATGCGGTGATGGCGCTGATGGTGGGGGCCATGACAATCAAGGGCATTCAACCCGGCCCGCAGGTGATGACCAGCAATCCCGATTTGTTCTGGGGCCTGATCGCTTCGATGTGGGTGGGCAATCTGATGCTGGTGGTTTTGAACCTGCCCTTGATCGGAGTTTGGATCAAGTTGTTGACGGTTCCTTATCGCTTCTTGTTCCCGGCTATCGTGACCTTTTGCTGCATTGGCACCTACACCCTCAGCAATAACAACTTCGACGTCTTCATGACGGCCGCTTTCGCCTTGGTGGGCTATGTGTTCTACAAGCTCAGTTGCGAGCCCGCACCCTTGTTGTTGGGCTTCATTCTGGGCCCCATGATGGAAGAAAACCTGCGCAGAGCGCTGCTGCTGTCGCGAGGCGATTGGGGCACGTTCATGAGCCGCCCCTTGTCAGCGGGTCTGTTGATTGCTGCCTTCTTGATGGTGGTGGTGGTGATGCTGCCCTCGATCAAGAACAAGCGTGAAGAGGCCTTCCAAGAGGAGTGATGCGTGTACCGCCAGCTCTCTTCATCGCTGAAACTTGCGTTCTGGCGGAAGAGGGCAGGGTCCATCGTTCAGCTGCGTTTGCAGCGCTTGTCGCCCGCGAGCTTTGGGTGCAGTGCTGAAGATTTTTAAAAAATCCTCTAGCGCTCAGTGTTTGTGGTGCTATAGTGGCGGGCTGCGCTGACAAGAGCTTGCTCTGAGCGCGAGGCGAGATTCAGTCAGGATCTGAAAGAAATTTCAAAACACTTGACGGCGCTGAAGAAATTCAGTCATAATCTCGCTTCTTTGCTGCTGACGAATTGGTCGGTGGTCAAAACAAACCATGCAGTAGCTGTTTTGTTTGAGTTCTTTAAAAATTAACAGCCGATAAGCGTGGGCGTTTGAA